>NZ_JACIDX010000016.1 GCF_014196525.1 Novosphingobium sediminicola
CTCAGTTCGCTGTTCTCTTCGGCGATCGTTTCGTTCGGGCCATGGCGGCCTGATGTTCAACCGCCGCCCCGTACACGGAATTCCTGACACTCCCCTTCCGGTTCCAGCAAGGCGGCATGATGTTTGGTCTTGGGAGTAATGAGCGCACCGCGCAGAACCGATGTCGGATCAGTCTCGGCGCGTCCCGTGGCCACTGCATAGCGAAAGACGCGACTGGCAAAGGATCGGCACCGGCGAGCCGTCTCATGTTTCCCATGGGCTTCTATGCGCTTCAGCGCGGCCAGAACATCAATAGGCTTCAGGTCGGCAACTGCATTCCTCGCGATGGGAGACAATTGCTCCAGCAACCAATTGGCTTTGGTGGCCGTTGTATCGGCCCGACCTTCGACAACCATCTTGTCGATATATTCCTTGGCGACATCGCTGAAGGTGTTGGCCGCCTTGTAGACCGCAACCAGCTTGTTGTGCTTACGCTCGGCGACCGGATCAATGCCGTCATGAAGTTTTCTACGGGCGTCATCGCGTTTGCGGCGAGCTTCGGCCAAGCCTACATCGGGATAGCGTCCCAAGGCGATCCGCTTGTCTTTGCCGAGATGGCTGAACTTGTATCGCCACAGCTTGGAGCCATTGGGATGGACCTCGACATAGAGGCCGTTGCTGTCCGTGCATTTGTAAACGCGGTCGCCGGGCTTCAGCGCGCGAATCTCGACATCCTTGAGGGCCATCACCGTTCCTTTCTTCGGATCGGTTCTGGCCCGGAAAGCGCCTGCGGAAACCCGCATGGATGACCCCCAAAAAGGGTGGGCCATCGGCAAACGGGCCATGAGATTGAAGCGGGCCATCGGTGGCCCACTTCATGGCCCGTTTTGCTCTGAGATGTGGTGAGATACGAAGACACATCCCGGGACAGAACCGAGAAGAAAGTGCCATATTTCAGGGGTTTTATCGATCCTCCCGGCCGCTGGCCGGGAGTGCAAATGGTGCCCAGGAGAGGACTCGAACCTCCACGCCCTTGCGAGCGCTAGCACCTGAAGCTAGTGCGTCTACCAATTCCGCCACCTGGGCACATTTGCTTTTTGGCGCCGAGGCTTAGCGTCCTTTCGGTTGCTGCCCGCGCCGGGTAGGACCGCGCCTCTAAGCGGACCTTCGAATCCTGTCAACGCAAAAAGGACATTTTTTTCGCGAAACTGAAAAGTTTTTTTGCGCGCCCCCGATTTGCCCCTCTGGCCCGATTGCATCGGATGGTCCGCCATACCATGTTGAGCCCGCACAATTGCTGGGGAGAGCGAGCATGAGTGACCTTTTGCGCGATGCCCTGGTGGTGGTCACGGGGGGGAGCGGATTTGTCGGCGGGCATCTGGCCCATGCTTTGCTGCGCAGCGGGGCGCGTTTGCGAATCGTCAGCCGCCACCCGGAAAAGGCATGGATGATTCGAGGACTGGGCGATCCGGGGCAGGTCGAATTTGCCCGTGCCGACCTGCGCGATGGGGCCGCCGTTGCGCGGGCGCTGTCGGGGGCGGACGCGGTGGTCAATCTGGTAGGGCTGTTTTACGGGCCTCTGGATGCGGTACAGGGGCGCGGGGTGGAAAGCCTCGCCCGCGCGGCGCATCAGGCCGGAGCGCGCGCCTTCGTCCATATTTCGGCCATTGGCGCGGATGCTGCCTCAAGCGTGTCCTATGCCAGCAGCAAGGCGGCGGGCGAGGAGGCTGTGCGCCAAGGCTTTGCGGGGGCCACGATCCTGCGGCCCAGCGTGATCTTTGGTCAGGACGACAATTTCCTCAACATGTTCGCGCGGATGATGCGGATGGTGAAGGCTTTGCCCTTGCCCGCGCTGTTGCCGGTGTTTGTGCCTGATGGGCTGTTGCAGCCGGTGCTGGTCGATGATGTGGCGCGCGCGATTGTCGCCGCGCTGGCCGATCCGGGGCGTCATGGCGGGCAGACCTATGAGCTGGGCGGGCCGGAGGTGGTGTCCATGCTGGAGCTGAACCAGCGGATCGCGCGGGCGGTGGGCGGCGGCATTCACCTGCTGCCGATGCCCGATCTGGCGGCGCGGATCTTTGCCGCGCTGCCCGGCACGCCGATTTCGGCCGATCAAATCGCCCTGCTCAAGGCGGGCAGCGTGGTGGGTGATGGCGCGCAGGGTTTTGCCGCGCTGGGTCTCACCCCACGCCCCATGGGCCTCTATCTCGACCGCTGGTTCAGGTCATAGGTCCGGCAAACAGCATCGGGTCCAACCGCGCCTCGCGCCAGCGCATGCCCCAGTGCAGATGCGGCCCCGTCGCGCGCCCGGTCATGCCGACCTTGCCGATGGGCTGGGTCTGGCTCACCCGCTCGCCCTCGCGCACCAGCAAGGCGCTGGAATGGAGGAACGCGCTGACCAGCCCCATGCCGTGGTCAATCATCAACAGATGGCCCTCCAGCGTGAAGGGTTTTTCTGCGGCCAGCACCACCACCCCATCGGCGGGGGCCAGATAGGGCGTGCCAGCGGGCATGGCGACATCGCTGCCCGAATGATAGGCGCCCGGCGTGCCGCGATAGACGCGCTGTGATCCGAACAGGCCCGAAATCCGCCCCTTGACCGGCCAGATGAATTGTTGCTGCCAACCCTCGGACAAAGCCCCTGCGCGGCGCGCGGCGTCGATGCGCGCCACTTCCTCGGCGCGGATGCGGGCATATTCGCCTTCGGGAATTGCGGGTGGGCGAAAGGGGGCGTTGATCTGTTCGATGCGCCATGCGCGCGGGGCAATGTCCAGCCCCAGCACCGCCTGCGTCCCACCCGGCGCCGATGCGGTCAGTTTGGCCACCGGCCCCGCATCGCGATCAAACGCAATCAGAAAGCGCCCCAGCGGATCGGTGGTCAGCGCCGCGCCATCGAGCGCGATCTGCCACCCCTTGGGCGCCTGTCCCTGCGCCCAGCCGCCTTGCGTGGTTTCGCCGCGCGGAAAGGTGATCGGGCCAACGTCGAGCGAAAAGCCATAAGCCGCCGCCGGGGCCAGCGAGGCCAGCCCACCCAGCACTACGCGGCGTGTTATCACTGGCCCAGTAAACGCTTCGTTGCCAGTTCGGGCGTGGCATAGGCCTCCTGATGCTCGACGCTCCAATAGCGCAGCGACTCAAGCGCAATCGCCTCGCCCGATACGGCGCAAACGACATGGTTGCCGCGCGAAAGCATAGTGAAACCATTGGGTTCATAGCGCAGCACCGCCGCGCGATCCGGGGAGTTCATCAACATGGACTTTCTATAGCACGATCAGCCGAACAAATCATCCTGCGCGGATGGCGGCGATTTGGCGCGAGGCGCGGGGGCGGGGCGTTTTGCCGCAGGTTCCGGCGCGGGGGTCGGTGCGTCGCCGGGCGCGACCTCCAGCAGGCCATCGCGGAAATGCAGCGTCAGATGGCTTTCCCCCGCCGCCGCGCTGCGGTTGGTCAGGGTGCGGCCATCGGGCGCAGTGACGCGGACATAGCCACGCGCCAGCACATTGTCGGGGTTCAAACTGGCCATGATCCGCGCCACGCCATCCAGCCTTTGCCGGTCATGGCGCAGACGCTGGGCCAGCAGGGCAGGGTTCAGCCGCTGGGCCGACAGACGCGCCTCGGCATGGCGCAGGCGGGCTTGCAATAGGCCCGGCGTCAGCGGTCCGGCGGCGCGCTGCAACCGCATCCCCGCCTTTTGCGCCACATTGCCCAAGGCGCGGCGCAGGCGTTCGCTCGCCTCGTCCAAAGCCTGCGCCTTGGCCGCAATCAGTTCTTCGGGCGTGGGCAATCGCTGCGCCCGCGCCTCCAGCCTTTCGCGGCCCAGCACCACCGGGCGCACCACCGCGCGGCGCGAACGCAGCCCCAGATCGCCGACAAAGGCGCGCAATTCCTCGCGCACCGGCACTGCCATTTCGGCCGCCGCCGTGGGTGTGGGCGCGCGCATATCGGCGGCGAAATCGGCCAGCGTGGTGTCCGTTTCATGCCCAACGGCGGAAATCACCGGAATCGAACATTCCGCAATCGCACGGACCACGATTTCCTCGTTAAACGACCACAGATCTTCGATCGACCCGCCCCCGCGCCCGACGATCAGGACATCGGGGCGCGGGATCGGCCCATCGGGGGCCAGCTCCGAAAAACCGCGCACCGCCGCCGCCACCTGTTCGGCCGCGCCATTGCCCTGCACCAGCACCGGCCAGAGGATCACGCGGGACGGAAAGCGGTCGGCCAGACGGTGCAGAATGTCGCGAATCACCGCGCCCGTGGGCGAAGTGACCACCCCGATCACGCGGGGCAAAAACGGCAACCGGCGCTTGCGGCGCGGATCAAACAGGCCCTCGGCCTCCAGCCGCGCCTTGGTTTTCTCCAAAAGCGCCAGCAAGGCGCCTTCGCCCGCGATCTCCATGCGGTCGATCACGATCTGATAATTGGATCGCCCCGGATAGGTGGTCAGCTTGCCGGTGGCGATGACTTCCACCCCATCCTCAGGCCGGAAACCCAGCCGGGCAACGCTGCCCTTCCACATCACGCCGTCCAACCGCGCGCCCTCGTCCTTTAACGAGAGGTAGAGGTGGCCCGATGCCGCGCGCTTTACCCCCGACAATTCGCCCCGCACGCGCACGAAAGCAAAGCGATCTTCGACCGTTCGCTTCAAAATCGCAGAAATCTCGCTGATCGAGAGGGGTTCCGCGTTGTCGCCGCGCGCGGCTTTCGCTACGAGCGCGCCGGAGAGATCATCATCGGAATCGAAAGAGGCAGGCATGAATATCCTTTTGCTGGGTTCGGGCGGGCGTGAACATGCTCTGGCGTGGCGTCTATCGCAATCCTCGCTTCTGGCAAACGGTGGAAAGCTTTTTGCCGCGCCGGGCAATCCGGGCATTGGCGAACATGCCGATCTGATTTCGCTGGATGCGGGCGATCATGACGCTGTGCTGGCTTTCTGTGAAGAATATCAGATCGGTTTCGTCGTGGTCGGGCCGGAGGCGCCGCTGGTCGACGGGCTGGGCGATGCGCTGCGCGGGGCGGGCGTGCCGGTGTTCGGGCCGAACAAGGATGCGGCCCAGTTGGAAGGTTCCAAGGGCTTCACCAAGGATCTGTGCGCGCGGGCCAATATCCCCACCGCCGGATACCAGCGCGTGACCTCGCTCGAACAGGCGCTGAGCGTTCTGGATCAGTTCGGCGCGCCGGTGGTGGTCAAGGCCGACGGTCTGGCCGCGGGCAAGGGCGTGACCGTGGCCATGACCATGGACGAGGCGCAGGACGCCGTGCGCGATATTTTCGCCGGGCGTTTCGGGGATGCCGAGGCCGTGATCGAGGAATTCATGGAGGGCGAGGAGGCCTCCTTCTTTGCTCTCACCGATGGCGCGACCATCGTGCCTTTCGCATCCGCGCAGGATCACAAGCGCGTGGGCGATGGCGACACCGGGCCGAACACCGGCGGCATGGGCGCCTATTCGCCCGCCTCGGTGCTGACCGCCAAGCTTCAGGCCGAGGTGATGACCCGCATCATCGCCCCCACGGTCAAGACGCTGGCGGATGAGGGTATGGCCTATTCGGGCGTGCTGTTCGCAGGCCTGATGCTGACGCGCGAAGGGCCCAAGCTGATCGAATATAACGCCCGCTTTGGCGATCCGGAATGCCAGGTCATGCTCTCGCGCCTGACCAGCGACCTTGGCGAATTGCTGTTCGCCTGCGCCACGGATCGGCTGGGCAGCATTCCTGCGCCGCAATTTTCCGATGATACCGCGCTGACCGTGGTGATGGCTGCCGATGGCTATCCCGGCACGCCGAAAAAGGGCGGTACGATTGAAGGGATCGAGGCGGCGCAGGCCAATGGCGCAAAGGTGTTCCATGCGGGCACGGCGATGGCCGATGGCGCGCTGGTGGCCGCCGGTGGGCGCGTTTTGAACGTGACGGCGCGCGGGGCGAATGTGACCGCCGCGCAGGCTGCCGCCTATGCCGCCGTGGATGCGATCAAGGCGCCCGAACTGTTCTGCCGCCGCGACATTGGCTGGCGCGAAGTGGCGCGCGAGGCCGAATAAGGCGCTTTGCCGGGAGCGTTACGGCGCTCCCGGCGCGGATTTACGCATAGACCGAGAAAGTTGCGCCTGACGGGCCGCTGGGAGGCGGCGTGGGGGCGCCGCTGCCGCCATTGGCCTGTCCGGTGGCGATGGCGGCCGATGCGGCGGCCACGGCGGCCTGCGCCGCATTGTTGGCGGCCACAGCCGGGGCGGCGGGGCTGGAAATGCTCATGGTCATGGGGTCGTCCTCTCGATTTTAAGCGTAGGTGCTGAAACCGGTGAAGCCATCATTGGGCTGGCGCGGCGTGGTCTGGCTGGGGTCGGTGACGCTGGGCGGTTCGGCCTTGGTCATCGCGGTCGCCTTTTCGACAGCCGGGGTCAGCGGGGTCGCTTCATACACCGTCCGACTGGCCGGGGTGCCGTGTACAACGGGAGAAACGGGCGATACTCCTGCGGTCATTGCTTTCGTCCTGTTGAGGCCGGAACGATACCGGCTTGTCCCAATCGCGCAGAAGATCATGACCGGATTGCCCCATCCCGGCCGGATCTTTGGCGCGCATACGACAGAACGAAAACCGCCGGGCCTTTTTAAGCCCGGCGGTCAGATTTTTTAGCAGCTATGCGCGGTGGCGTTTTACGCGACTGCGTCGGCCACCAGCGCCTTCAGGTCAGCCTCAGGCCGCGCGCCATAATGCGAGATGATTTCCGCCGCGCAGATCGCGCCCAGCGTCAGGCAGGTGTCCAGCGCCATGCCGCGCACATGGCCGAACAGGAAACCGGCGGCGAACAGATCGCCCGCGCCCGTGGTGTCGACCACCTTGTCGATCGGCTGGGCCGGAACATGGGCGACCTCGCCCCGGCGCACGGCATGGGCGCCCTTTTCGCTGCGGGTGACCACAACGCAGGGCACCTTGGCGGCCAGTTGGTCCAGACCTTCGTGGAAATCCTCAAGACCGGTCAGCGCGGCCAGTTCGTGTTCGTTGGCGAACAGGATGTCGATCTGGCCTTCCTCGATCAGCGCGCGGAAATCGTCGCCATGGCGGGCGATGACAAAGGCGTCCGACATGGTGAAGGCCACCTCGCGGCCCGCCCCGCGCGCGGCGGAAATGGCGCGGCGCATTGCGCGGCGCGGTTCTTCCGGGTCCCACAGATAGCCTTCGAGATAGAGCACCTTGGCCGAGGCGATCACGCTTTCATCCAGCGCGTCGGCGGGCAGGAACTGGCTGGCGCCAAGGAAGGTGTTCATCGTGCGCTGGCCATCGGGGGTGACGAAGATCAGGCATTGCGCGGTGGCCGGTTCGCCATTGCGCACGGGCGTATCGAAACCGATGCCCCCGGCGCGGATGTCATGGGCAAAGACATGGCCGAACTGATCGTCGGCCACCTGGCCGATAAAGGCGCATTGTGCGCCAAGCTGGGCCAGACCCGCCAGCGTGTTGGCCGCGCTGCCGCCCGAAATCTCACGCGCGGGGCCCATGGCGGCGTAAAGTTCACGCGCACGGTCGGGCTCCACCAGCGTCATCCCGCCTTTGGCCAGACCCAGAGCCGCGATCTGTTCCTCGGATGCGGGGGCCAGAACATCGACAATGGCGTTGCCGATGGCGATGACGTCGATGGTGGGCTCGGACATGGGTGTGGGCTGCTTCCTGCTGTGTGATTGAACGCCTTGCCCTAGCGGCGGCGGGCTTTGACCGCAACCGGCATTGACAGGGGCCTTGGCCGTGGCATGAGCAGGCGCCATGCGCTTTTTCCTCCTGCCCCTGCTGCTCGTCCCGCTGATCGCCGCTTGCGGAGAGCAGGGGCCGGTGGCCAGCACGCCGCGCGCGCCTGTCAGGCCTTCACAGGTTCCCGTCGCCCCGCGCCGTCAGCCTGTGCCCGCGCCGGTGGTGCATAGCGCGCCGGGGCTGGAGGGGGTGATCGGCGCACGCGCGGCCGATCTTGCGCGATTGTTCGGTCCGCCGCGTCTGGATGTGCAGGAAGGCGATGCACGCAAGCTGCAATTCGTCGGGCCTGCCTGCGTGCTGGATGTCTATCTCTATCCGCAGGCGGGCGGGGGTGAGGCGCATGCCACCTATGTCGACGCGCGGCGCAGCACCGACGCCAAGGATGTGGACCGGGCTGCCTGCGTGGCGGCCTTGCGGCGCAAATAACGCTTTATCGCTTCTGACAATTTGGTTCATTGGGCGGCAAGGCGCGGTTCGTCATTTCGGCTTTGGGGGCGCAAACCGAAAGGAATGCTCCAAATGTCGAACTCGTCTAACGACTTTCATGGCAGCGATCTGCCCGGCTATCATCCGGCCCGACTGAACCCGGATGATGCCGAAGCACTGCTGGCGATCAACGCGCATCTTCGTTCGCCCTCGCCCGAATGGGTGAGTTTTATTGGGGAGACGCTCTCGCACTGGCTGGTGGAGCAGCGCGTTCCGCATGGCGTGGTCGATGACGCCAAGGCGATGTGGCTGATCGAGCGGATCGACGAGGGGGGCGAGGTCAATTCGCCCGCCGCCCTCAACCTGTTGCAGCGCTGCTGTGTCAAAGCCCAGCGCGTGCCGCAGCGCCTGATGCAATATCTGCAGGTGCAGGAGGCGAGAATGGCTTGAAAAACCCCGGAGGCCCATGAGGGGGCCTCCGGATCTGGTGTGTTTAGACCGTAAAGCTCTCGCCGCAGCCGCAGGTGCCTTTGGCATTGGGGTTGGCGAAGACGAAGCCTGCGGTGAAATCATCCTCCACCCAGTCCATCGTGCTGCCGATCAGGTAAAGCACGCTGGCGCTGTCGATGAAGAACAGCCCGCCGGGCGTCTCGATCTTTTCATCCAGCGGACCGGCTTCGTTGATGTAATCGACCGAATAGGCCAGACCCGAACAGCCCCGACGCGGGGTGGACAGCTTGACGCCGATCGCGCCCTCGGGCGCTTCGCTCATCAGCTTGGCCACGCGCGCTTCTGCGTTCGGCGTCAGCAGGACGGCGGCGGGGCGAGGTTTGCGCATGGTTGTTGTCATCTTACAGCATCCCCAGTTCGAGGCGGGCTTCATCGCTCATCTTGGCCGGGTCCCATGGCGGATCCCAGACGAGGGCCACTTCGGCGTCGCGGATGCCGGGCACCGCCGAGACGCGCAATTCGACCTCGCCGGGCATCGATTCGGCCACCGGGCAATGCGGCGTGGTCAGCGTCATGGTGATGCTGGCCGAACCTTCCTCCGTGATTTCCACGCCGTAAATCAGGCCCAGTTCGTAGATATTGACCGGGATTTCGGGGTCGAAGATCTCTTTGAGAGCGTTGATCACGCCCTCATACAGTTCGCCGCCCGGCTCATGCGGGGTCAAGCCGGTGGGCTGCTGCGAGAGGAAGCCTTCGAGGTAGTCGGCCTTGCGCGCAACCTTGTCGGCGATCTTTTCGATCTCGCCATCAGCGCCCAGCGCCGGGGCGCCGGGAATCTGGGCCGACACATCCACCCGCGCGCGCGGCGGGGTGGGGGCATCGCTCACTTCTTCCACGGTGAAGCGGGGGGTGTCATCGGAAGTCGTGTCAGTCATCAGCCGAAGATCCTCTTCGTGCGTTCAATGCCGGCGATCAGCGCGGCAATATCGCTTTCGTCGCTATACAGGCCAAAGCTGGCGCGGGCGGTGGCGGGCACGCCAAGATGGTCCATCAAAGGTTGGGCGCAGTGATGCCCCGCGCGGATGGCCACGCTTTGATGTTTTGGGCCCGCCTCGTCCAGAATCGTGCCCAGATCATGGGGATGCACCCCGTCGATCACAAAGCTGACGATCCCGGCGCTGTCCTCGGGGCCGAACACGGTCACATCGTTCATCGCCTGAAGCGCGCCGCGCAGGGTTTTGACCAACCCGGCCTCATGCGCATGGATGGCGGAAAGGCCGATGCTCTGCACATAATCGACGGCGGCGGCAAAGCCGATGGCCTCGATGATGGCCGGAGTGCCCGCCTCAAAACGAGTCGGGGCGGGGGCCCATGTGGTCTTTTCAAAGGTGACGCGGTCGATCATCGACCCGCCGCCCTGCCATGGTGGCATGGCGTCAAGAATCTCGGCCCGCGCCCAGAGCGCGCCGATGCCGGTCGGCCCATAGAGCTTATGCGCGGAAAAGGCGTAGAAATCGACGCCTAGCGCGGCCACATCAACGGGCAGGCGCGGCACGGCCTGACAGCCGTCGATCAGGATCTTGGCCCCTACGCCATGCGCCAGCGCAACGGCGCGTTCGACATCCAGCACGCTGCCCAGCACGTTCGACACATGGGCCAGCGCGACCAGCTTGTGCGCGGGCGTCAGGATGCGCTGCGCCGCGTAGAGGTCGATCCGGCCATCGGCGGTCAGCGGGCAAACGTCGATTTCGACGCCCACCCGGTCGCGCAGCAATTGCCAGGGCACGATGTTCGAGTGATGCTCAAGGGTCGAAATCAGAATGCGGTCGCCCGCCTTCAGATTCGCCCCGCCCCAGCTCTGCGCGACAAGGTTGATCGCCTCGGTCGCGCCGCGCGTGAACACGATCTCGCCTTCCAGTCCGCCGATGAATGCAGCCACCTTGCGGCGCGCCTCTTCATAGGCCAGCGTCATATTGGCGCTGCGGGCGTAAACGCCGCGATGCACGGTGGCATAGTCGCGGCCCATGGCGTTGACCGTGGCGTCGATCACGGATTGCGGCTTTTGCGCGGTGGCGCCGGAATCAAGGTAATGCCAGCCACCAGCCAGCCCCGGAAAATCGGCGCGGATTTTGGCCAGATCCAAGGTGAGGGTTTCCACGCTCATAGCAAAGCCTCCAAAGCGGCCTGCGCGGCGGCCTGCAGATTGTCCTCTTCCTCTGCCCCGTCAAAGGCTTCGGCGATAAAGGCCTGCAGCATCAGCGCCTTGGCCCGCGCCGGTTCGATCCCGCGCGCGGCCAGATAGAACAGGCCATTGGCATCCAGCTCGCCAATCGCGCAGCCATGGGCGCATTTGACATCGTCGGCATAGATTTCCAGCTCGGGCCGCGCATTGGCCTGCGCCGTGCGGTCCAGCAGCATCGCGCGCACCGATTGCGATCCATCGGTGCCATCCGCGCCCTTGGCCACATAGACCTTGCCCAGCACGCTGGCGGTTGATGTGCCGCCCGCAACGGAGCGGATCATCTGGTGGCTGCGCGCATTGGGTTCGATATGGCGCACGGTCGTCACGATTTCGGCGGTCTGATCGCCGCTGCTCAATTGCACGCCGCCCAGATGGAAATCCGCGCCCTCATGCAGGGTGGCCTCGATCTCGATGCGCGCATAGGTGTCGGCGGTGTTGAGCACATGGACGGCGGCCTTGGCCCCGGCCTCCAGCACCAGCGAGAGGCGCACCACGCCGCCCTTGTTCACAATCGCGCGCGCAAATTCGCCGCCCGCCGCAACGGTGACGCTTTCCGCATCGGGCAAGGGCCAGAGCGTTTCCAGCGCGCCGAGGTCGGCATAGCGCCATTCCTCGGCCTTTCTGGTGGGCAAGGTCGTCATGCCGCGACGCCTTCGTAGCCGCCTTCTTCCAGCGCCAGCGCCAGTTCCGGCCCGCCCGATTTGACGATGCGGCCACCGGCCAGCACATGCACGAAATCGGGCTTCACATAGTCGAGCAGGCGCTGATAGTGGGTGATCAGCAGCACGGCCTTGTCGGGCTTGCGCATGATCGCATTGATGCCCTCGCCGCAGATGCGCAGCGCGTCAATGTCGAGGCCTGAGTCCGTCTCGTCCAGAATCGCCAGCTTGGGGTCGAGGATGCCCATCTGCACCATCTCGGCGCGCTTCTTCTCGCCGCCCGAGAAACCCACGTTGACCGGGCGCTTCAGCATGTCCATGTCCATCCGCAGCAGCGCGGCCTTTTCCTTGGCCAGCTTCATGAACTCGCCGCCCGACAGCGGGGGCAGGTCATGGAACTTGCGCTGGCTGTTCAAAGCCTCGCGCAGGAATTGCAGGTTGGACACGCCGGGGATTTCAACCGGATACTGGAAACCCAGAAACAGGCCCGATGCCGCACGCTCATGCGGGTCCAGCGCGAAGAGGTCCTGCCCGTTGAACGTGGCCGAGCCCTCGGTCACTTCATAGCCCGGACGCCCGCCCAGCACATAGCCGGTGGTCGATTTGCCCGCGCCATTCGGCCCCATGATTGCGTGCACCTCGCCCGCGTTGATGGTTAGGTTCAGACCCTTGAGGATCGGCTTGTCCGCAACAGAGGCGTGGAGGTTTTCAATGGTCAGCATGGTCATTTCACTTCTTCCCGCAACGCGTCAGGCGGACGATACGATTGTCTGAATTGGTATAGGCAAGGGTCTTGCTATCTTTGGACAGGCGAAGGTTGAGGCGGCCTTTGGAGGTTTCGCCTTCGTCATAGAACTCGCCTGTGGCCGTCCAGTTGGTCTGTTCGGCCACCACGATCCGCTTGGGCGTGAACACGGTTTCGCCGAAGGCCACCTCGCCCTTGCGAACAACGGCGCGTGAATCACTCTCTTCGCCGGGCATTTTGCAATGGCTGGGCAAATCCCAATCGCCACGCATCGCGACCGGCATGGTCAACGGCACAGAAGCGGCAAGCGCCAGCGTGAGCATCACCCCACGCTCCCTTCCAAACTGATCCCCAAGAGCTTCTGCGCTTCCACCGCAAATTCCATCGGCAGTTGCTGCAACACTTCCTTGGCAAACCCATTGACGATCAACGCCACCGCGCTTTCCTGATCCAGCCCGCGCTGCATGGCGTAGAACAGTTGGTCGTCGGAAATCTTCGAGGTGGTCGCCTCATGCTCGATGGTGGCGGTGGGGTTGCGCACCTCGATATAGGGCACGGTATGCGCGCCGCAGGTCTTGCCCAGCAAGAGACTGTCGCACTGGGTGAAATTGCGCACGCCTTCGGCATTGGCGCCCACGCGGACCAGCCCGCGATAGGTGTTCTGGCTATGCCCCGCGCTGATCCCCTTGGAGATGATCGTGCTGCGCGATCCCTTGCCATTGTGGATCATCTTGGTGCCGGTGTCGGCCTGCTGATAATTGTTGGTGACGGCGACCGAGTAGAACTCGCCCACGCTGTCCTCGCCGTTCAGCACACACGAAGGGTATTTCCAGGTGATGGCGCTGCCGGTTTCCACCTGCGTCCAGCTCACCTTGCTCCGCTTGCCCTGACACAATGCGCGCTTGGTCACGAAATTATAGATGCCGCCCCGCCCTTGCGCATCGCCCGGATACCAGTTCTGGACCGTGCTGTACTTGATCTCGGCATCGTCGAGCGCGACCAGCTCGACCACGGCGGCGTGGAGCTGGTTTTCGTCACGCTGGGGCGCGGTGCAGCCTTCGAGATAGGACACATAGGCGCCCTTGTCGCACACGATCAGCGTGCGCTCGAACTGGCCTGTGTTTTCCGCATTGATGCGGAAATAGGTGGAGAGTTCCATCGGGCAGCGCACGCCCTCGGGCACGTAAACAAACGTCCCGTCGGAAAACACCGCGCAGTTGAGCGTCGCAAAATAATTGTCCGCCATCGGCACCACGCGGCCCAGCCACTTCTTCACCAGCTCGGGATATTCGCGGATCGCCTCGCTGATCGAGCGGAAGATGACGCCCGCCGCTTCCAGCTCCTTGCGGAAGGTGGTGGCCACCGAAACCGAGTCGAACACCGCGTCCACGGCCACCTTGCGCGCGCCTTCAACGCCCGCCAGCACTTCCTGTTCGGCCAGCGGAATGCCCAGCTTTTCATAGACGCGCAGGATTTCGGGATCGACCTCGTCCAAAGACTTCGGCCCGTCCT
Organism: Novosphingobium sediminicola; assembly: GCF_014196525.1. Taxonomy (GTDB): domain Bacteria; phylum Pseudomonadota; class Alphaproteobacteria; order Sphingomonadales; family Sphingomonadaceae; genus Novosphingobium; species Novosphingobium sediminicola. The sequence continues at coordinate 13,755 of NZ_JACIDX010000016.1, forward strand.
TCTTCTTGGGCGCGGCCCAGTAATAGGCCTCCTGATAATCGATCGGCGGAATGTTCAGCTTGGCCCAATCCGGCATCGGCATGGTCAGCCAGTGACGATAGGCCTTCAGACGCCATTCCAGCATCCATTCCGGCTCGTCCTTCTTGGCCGAAATATAGCGGACGGTGTCCTCGGACAGGCCCTTGGGGCCATATTCCTGCTCGATATCGGCCACCCAGCCGTGTTCGTATTCGGCAACCTTTGCGGCAGCCTCACGCGCGGCCTGATCCTTGATCTCGATATCTTCGCTCATTGCACCATATCCACATCGTCCTGCGGCGTCATCAACCGGGTCAGGGGAACCCCCGACAAGGCCAGACGCAACGCCTCATTCACCACCGGCCAATGCGGCCGCACGCTGCAACCCAGACCCGGCGCGCAATCATGGCTGATCCCTTCAACGCAAGGGGTCAGCGCAATCGGCCCTTCGACCGCTTCGACAATATCTGCAAGGCTGATGTCATGGGCGTCGCGGGCAAGAGCCAATCCGCCGCCCGCGCCCCGCGCCGATGTCAAAAGCCCCGCCGCGACCAGTCGGCTGACCAGCTTTTGCACCGTGGGCGCGGGCAGGCCCGTTTCCAGCGCCAGTTGCCCGGCATTCGCGCGCGCGCGCGCATCGCCATCGGCGCCCGCTGTCGGGCACTGGCGCGCCGCCGCCACCATCGCCACCACGGCGTAATCGGCCATGCTTGACAAGCGCATCGCGCGAATCCCTTTCGTCAGCCATCGATACTCAAGACGGTCAGATTAAAATAAGACCGAATCAATCCGATTTAAAGGCCCCTAAGGCTTTGCCCTCGCGCGGGCAAGGGGGGCAGGCGGAATCGGGCGGTGGCGGAAATGCGCAGCGCATAAAAAAACGGCTCCCCCGTCGCCAAGGGAGCCGCTTGAGTTTCGAGAACTCTGTGGTGAAAACCACGAGCCCTTCGGGTCGCAAGGAGGCGGATAAAGCATTGCGGGGGAAGATAATTGTAAGATTGCGTCAAACCGCAGGAGCGTTTTCAAGTAGTTTTACCTATTACGGGGTCATGCAAAGGATTTCATAGACCTCCGTCATGCAGCCCTTACATCATGGCCGGGCGTCGCACCGCATGGGCGCCCAAGAATCGAACAGATATTCGGGAATCACGCAGAAATCCGCGAATCGCAGGGGCGGCAGGCAATCGACAAGTCCCCCGCTTCTTGCCATAGGCCTGTTCCCATGACCTATGCCCTGATCCGCAAAGCCCTGTTCCGTCTGGATGCCGAAACCGCCCATGGGATGGCGCTGGCCGCGCTCAAATATCTGCCCATCGCCGGCGCCCCTGTCGCGCCCGGCGGGCCGCTGACCAGCACGGTGGCGGGCCTGACCTTGCCGACGCCCGTGGGCATGGCGGCCGGATTCGACAAGGATGGCGAAGTGCCCGACGCGCTGCTCGGCCTCGGCTTCGGTTTTGCCGAGGTCGGCTCGATCACGCCCTTGCCGCAATCGGGCAATCCCAAGCCGCGCCTGTTCCGGCTGGAGGAGGACCGCGCCGTCATCAACCGCATGGGCTTTAACAATGGCGGCGCGGATGAGGCGGAAAAGCGCCTTCGCGCGCGGCTGACGCGCGGCGGAATCGTGGGCATCAACATCGGCGCCAATAAAGACGCCACTGATCGCATCGCCGATTATGCCTATGGCGCGCGGGTGTTCGCCCCGCTGGCCTCCTATCTGGCGGTCAATGTGTCGAGCCCCAACACGCCGGGCCTGCGCGCGCTTCAGGACGAATCGGCGCTGACCGAATTGCTCGACGGGGTGATTGCCGCGCGCGACGAGACGGGACATCGCCCGCCGGTCTTCCTGAAAGTCGCGCCCGATCTGGAACCGGCCGATATCGAGGCGATCGCCCGCATCGCCATCTCGCGCCGTCTGGGGGCGCTGATCGTCAGCAACACGACGATCAGCCGACCCTCGCTGCAAAGCCGCCACGCGGGCGAGACGGGCGGCCTGTCTGGCGCGCCCTTACGCGATCTGGCGCAACAGCGCATGATCGATTTCCGCCGCGCCACCGGAGGACAGATCCCCCTGATCGGCGTGGGCGGCATCGCCAATGCGGACGATGCCTATGCCCGCATCCGCGCCGGGGCCAGCCTGGTGCAGCTCTATTCCGCCATGGTTTACGAAGGCCATGCCATTGCCGAGAAGATCGGGGCCGGGCTTGCCCGCCTGCTGGCGCGCGATGGTTTTGCCAATGTGGCCGAAGCGGTCGGGGCCGATGTCCCGCTCTGAGGCGGTCGGGCCGCTTCCTCCCCTTGCGAGAGCCCCGGCCAAAGCCTAAATCGGGCGTAACAAAAGCCTAATGCACTTTTCCGGGCAGAGGACATAATTCCTTGCGCATCCTCGATATTGAAACCAGCCCCAATCTGGTCACGCTGTTTCTGGCGCGCGCTGATTTGCTGGCCGATCGCCCCTTTCTCCATGCCAAGACCGATCAGGGATGGCAGGCGATAACATGGGCCGAGGCTGCGCGGCGGGTGGTGGTGCTGGCGCAAAATCTGGTGCGGCTGGGTTATACGCGGGGCGAGCGGATCATGCTGGTGTCGGAAAACCGGCCCGAATGGTGCATCGCCGATCTGGCGATCATGGCGGCCGGCTGCATCACCGTCCCGGCCTATACGACCAACACCGAGCGTGACCATCTGCATATTCTGGAAAATTCCGGATCACGCGGGGTGATCGTCTCCACCGCCAAACTGGCCAAGCCGCTGCTGCCCGCCGTCATGCGCTCGGGCGGGGCCAACCATCTGATCGCGATGGAGCCGCTGGGCATGGCGCAGGCCAGCACGGTGGAATATCACGACTGGGATGCGATGCTGGAGGGCGATGCGGTGGCCGCCCGCGCGGCGGTCGAGGCGCGGATGAGCGGCATTTCGCGCAATGACACGGCCTGCCTGATCTATACCAGCGGCACAGGCGGCGCGCCGCGCGGGGTGATGCAGCATCATGGCGCGATCCTGCACAATGTTGCGGGCGCGGCCCATGTCATCGTCGAGGATTTCGGCTGGAACCCGAGCGGCGCCGAGCCGGAGGTTTTCCTCAGCTTCCTGCCGCTCAGCCATGCCTATGAGCATTCGGCGGGGCAATTCTTCCCCATCGGCCTTGGCGGCCAGATCTGGTATGCCGAGGGTCTGGACAAGCTGGGCAGCAATATTGAAGAGGTGCGCCCGACGATCATGGTCGTGGTGCCGCGCCTGTTCGAGGTGCTGCGCACGCGGATCATGAAGCAGGTGGAAAAGCAGGGCAAACTGGCCTCGGGCCTGCTGAGCAGCGCGGTGGCGCTGGCGGCGCGGCGCGGGGCGGGCAAGGGCAAGCTGCTCGACTGGCCGCTGGACAAGGTGCTGGAAAAGCTGTTGCGCCCCAAGATCCGCGCGCGTTTCGGCGGGCGGGTCAAGGCGCTGGTGTCGGGCGGGGCGCCGCTGAACCCGGAAATCGGCTTGTTTTTCCAAGGCGTTGGGCTAACGTTGCTGCAAGGCTATGGCCAGACCGAAAGCGGCCCCATCGCCAGCGTCAACCGCCCCAAAACCGGGATCAAAATGGACACGGTGGGCACGCCCCTCCACGCCACCGAGGTGCGCATCGCGGCGGATGGCGAAATCCTGCTGCGCGGCGAACTGGTGATGCATGGCTATTGGCGCAACGAGGCCGAGACGGCGCGCGTGCTCAAGGATGGCTGGCTGCACACCGGCGACATCGGCCATATTGACGCGGCGGGGCGAATCGTCATCACCGACCGTAAAAAAGATATGATCGTCAACGACAAGGGCGACAACATCTCACCTCAGAAGCTGGAAGGTATGCTGACCCTCCAGCCGGAAATCGCGCAGGCGATGGTGTTTGGCGACAAGCGGCCCTACATCGTCGGCCTGGTCGTGCCGGATGCCGAATGGTCGCGCGAATGGGCGGTGGTCAATGGCCATCACGGCGCCGATGTGCGCGCGCTTCAGGAACTGCCCAGTTTTCGCGGGGCGATCCGTGAGGCGGTCGACCGGGTGAACCGCGACCTCTCGGTGATCGAAAAGGTCCGCCAGTTTACCTTTGCCGATGAGCCTTTTGCCATCGATAATGAGGAAATGACGCCTTCTTTGAAAATCCGTCGGCATAAGCTGAAGGAACGGTATGGGGCGCGGTTGGAAGGGTTGTATAAGGGGTAAAAGGGTTTGCCTCCGGCGGGCAAAGGGCGGGGGTCCTTTGCAATCCCGTTAATGGGGTGGTGGGAGGTTGGCGGCGTGGTGATTGGGGTTATCGTTTTATAGCCTGCGGCGCGGAAAGGTTGCGTCCGACACCCATTGGCCGAACCCATTGCACCACGCAGAGAGTAATGGGAGCGCGAAGGGCCAACCGATTTGTCTCGACAAATCGGCTATCTAAAAGCCATCCCTCGCATCTTAACCTTCCTGATCCCTAAACGAGAAAAAGCGGCAGTTTCCCGCCGCTTTTTCCGCATCCTCTCCAAGATGCTAATGCCTGTTGGGCTTGTTTTCCGCCCTTCTTTCTCAGGCTTGGTTATCTCGCTTCAGACTCAACTTGTGTGAGTTATTCGCCGTCCTCATCACCTTTATCGTGATGAGCGATAGAAGCAAGCGCCAATTGCGGGTTGCCCTCACCCTGAAGGTAGGGAACCGGGTTGACGGCCACGCCATCGACGCGGACTTCATAATGGAGGTGGGGGCCGGTCGAGCGGCCGGTGGTGCCGACAAAGCCGATCAGGTCGCCCTTGTGGACCATATCGCCCGCGGCCACGTTCAGGCGCGACAGGTGGCCATAGCGGGTTTGCATTTCGCCGCCATGTTCGATCGAGATGTAAAGGCCATACGAGCTGAACCAGTCGGCGCGGCTGATGACACCGTCGGCGGTGGCATAGACGGGGGTGCCGGTGGGGCTGGACAGGTCGATGCCCTTGTGCATCCGCATGCCGCCCAGCACGGGGTGGCTGCGCATGCCGAAATCGCTGCTCATGCGCAGGCCTTCGATGGGCGAGCGCGAGGGGACCGACATGGCGCGGTTGACGATGCCGGCAACGCCGCCATTGTTGCCGATGGTGGCGTTAACCAGCTTGTTGCCGGTGCCTTCCATCGAACGCCAGGACGAGAAGAGCTGACGGAAATTCTGATCGCCATTGTCCTGCGAGATCGGCGCGGCTTGGGCGGCGCGCAGCGGGGCGGCGATATCGGCGTTGGCGGCACTGTTGGCCAGCGCGGGCTGGGCGACAACAGCGGCAAGGGCGCCGAGAAGAAACTTGGTAGAAATACGAAGCGCGACCACTCCAAAACACCTTTATTCTTGCGCCCTTCAGCCCCCCAAATGGCCGTTGGACATGGGAAATGACACCTGCGGATTTCCCGCAGGCAGGAAATTGTTGGAGATGGTCGGAACCCCCCGCCGTCTCGTTGGTTTCTGCTATCCCAGGTCAGGCGCGGCTGGCAAGCGCCTCATACGCCATGCGCGATAGACCGGCAGACTCGCGCGCTGAGTCGTTGAATGGCGGCTTAACGTTGCCCCTGAAATAACGCGTAACCAACATTTGCCAGAGTTTTTCCGCAGAATCACCAAGTTCGTTCGCTACCTTGGCGAAGTGATCGCAACCATAGCGCACATGGCGGATTTCATCGGCCAGAATCCTTTCCAGAATGCGCGCGCCGGCCTCATCTCCGCTGGCGCGAACACGGTCCAAAGTGGCGGGCGTCACGTCCAATCCGCGCGCCTCCAGCACCATCGGCACAATGGCCAGACGCGCCCCCACATCATGCGCGGTTTCTTCGGCCGATTGCCACAATCCGTCATGCGCGGGCAGATCGCCATAGGCCGCCCCCATCCGCGCCAGATGTCGCGCGATAATTGCATAATGCATCGCCTCGTCGGCGGCCACGGTCAGGAAATCGTCGACAAACTGACGCCCGCGCTGCGCCCCGAACCGCCCGGCCATGTCCAGCGCCAGATCGATCGCGACAAATTCGATATGGGCCAGCGCGTGCCACAGCGCGATGCGTGCTCGCTCCGACCCGCCGCGCCCGCGCTTGGGCATCCGGTTGGGGGGCAGAAGTTCGGGCTTTTCCGGGCGCGCGGGCCGGTCGGGCATCGCCGCGCTGAAATCCCATGCCAGCCTGCCCAGCCGCCAGTCGCGCACCAGTTTGCGGGCGGCCATCGCCTTTTCGCGCGGATCGGCGGTCAGCAGGGCGGTGCGGATGGATTCGGAGAGGGATTGCATTTGGGGGCGTTAGAAGAAGGAAGGGGAAAATGCGAGGGTCTAGACCCTCGCGCTCCCATTACTGTCTGTGTGGCGCCCGGGTTTCGACCAAAAGTGTCGGACGCAATATTTGAAAGCCTGCGGCGCGGACAGGCACGAGTCCCTTTGCTCGCCGGAGGCAAGCCCTTTTACCCCTTAACTACCCCCAACACCTCCTGCGCATGGCCCTTAACCTTCACCTTTTCCCAGATCCGCTCGATCACGCCCTCTGCGCTAACCAGATAGGTGCTGCGTTCCATGCCCATATAGGTGCGGCCATACATGGACTTTTCCTTCCACACGCCCAGCGCGTCCGACAGGCCGCCTTCATCGGCGTCCGAGGCGAGGGGGGCGGTCAGCGCGTGCTTTTCGATAAATTTGGCGTGCTTTTTCGGCGGGTCTTTCGAAACGCCCAGCAGCGCCGCGCCGGCGGCCTCAAACTCGCCCGCCAGCGCCGAAAAGTCCTTGTTTTCGGTGGTGCAGCCGGGGGTGTCATCCTTGGGATAGAAAAAGATCACCAGCCGCCGCCCCGCAAAATCGGAAGGCTTGACCGCGCTGCCGTCGGTGGCGGTCATGGCGATGTCGGGGATCTTGTCGCCCACGCCGGGAAAGGTGCTCATGCTTGCATCTCCAATTGCTGGCCGAAGGTGGCGGTCCATTGGCGGGCGATGGCGGCGCGCGCGGCCTCCATCGCATCGATCATCGCATTCCAATCGCCAAAGCCGCATGTTTTGGCAAGACTGGCACAAGGTGCAGATTCGGGCAGGATGCCGTCAGGAGCCAGCAACCGCGCCGCCACCAGCACGCGCGAGAGCAGATCAAACGCACCCGGTACATCGCCCGCGATCAGCCCCGCCGCGGCCAGTTCGCCCAGCGCGCCCGCCATATCGGGCCGCACGCCCGCGCGCTCGCGCAATTGCAGGGCGTGGGCGATGAATTCGGCATCCACCAGCCCCCCGCGCAGCAATTTCACGTCCAACACGCCCTTGGCAGGCTTATGTGCGGCCATCTTGTCGCGCATCTCCTGCACTTCGGCGGTGACCTTGGCCTTATCGCGCTCGGCCCCCAGCACGCCGCCGATGATCGCGTCCAGTTCGGCCCGCGCCGCATCCGATCCGAACAACACCCGCGCCCGGATCAGCGCCATATGCTCCCAGGTCCAGGCCTCCTCGCGCTGATAGCGGGCGAAGCTCTCGAAACCCACCGCCAGCGGGCCTTGGGTGCCTTGCGGGCGCAGGCGGGTGTCGACCTCATAAAGCGCGCCCTCGGCCGTGGGCACCGACAGCGCGGCGGAAACCCGCTGGGCCAGACGGTTGAAATAGAGCGTGGCGCCCAGCGGCCTGCGCCCATCGCTCTCGGCGGCAAAATCCCCGGTGAACAGGTAAACCAGATCCAGATCGCTGGCATGGGTCAGCATCCCGCCGCCCAGCCGCCCAAGGCCCAGAATGACCAGCTCGCCGCCCGGAATGCGGCCATGGGTGGCCTCGAATTCGGCAATCGTCGCGCGGGCCAGCACGTCCAGCGCCGCCTCGGCCACGCGGCACAGGCCCGCCGAAATGTCGAGCGGGTCCTGCGCCCCCTCGATCAATTGCACGCCAAGGGCAAAGCGCTTCTCGCCCACCTGTCGCCGCACGCGGTCGAGCAGGCGTTGGTAATCGTCCCCCGCCTCGGTCGTGCCAAATTCGCGGGCCAGATCCGCCACGCTGCCCGGTAGGGCAAAGGCGGTGGCGTCGATCAACGCATCGAGCAGATCCGCCCGCCGCGCCAGCGCATCGGCCAGCGGCGGGGCCAGTGACAGTACCCGCACCAGCACCTCCAGCAAACCGGGCCGGGCCTCCAGCAGGCGGAACAGGTTCACCGCGCTGGGCAAGCGGGCGATCATCTGTTCCCAGCGCACCATCGCGCGGTCCGGCTCGGGCGCGGCGGCCAGCGCGGCCAGCAGCGCAGGCTGCACCGCATCGAGCGCCGCGAGCGCCGCGCCCGAACGCAGGCATCGCACGCTGCCCGAGCGCCAGCCCTGAATCCGCCCGGCCAATTCCGCCGGTTTGGCAAAGCCCAGATGCTCCAGCTCGGCGGCCAGATCGTCGCCCTCATGCTGGTTGGGCACGGCAACGCTGGTGCCTTCGCCCGCGCTGGCCGCGATCAGGCGGTCATAGCGCGCGCCCACGCGGGAGGTGATCGCCTCCAGCTCCTCGATCAGCGCCGCGCCATTGGGCAGGCCATCCAGCGCGGCGACATTGTCGATGCCTTCCATGTCACGCGGCAGCTTGTGGGTCTGCAGGTCGGACACCTGCTGAAGCCGATGCTCGATCTGGCGCAGGCGGTCATAGCTCTCGCCCAGCATCACCGCGTCCGCCGGGTCGATCAGCCCCTCGGCGGCCAGCGCATCGAGCGTGGCCCGCGTGCCGCGCAGGCGCAGCGCCGGTTTGCGCCCGCCGTGGATCAATTGATGGACCTGGGCAAAGAATTCCACCTCGCGGATGCCGCCGCGCCCGCGTTTGACATCGAAACCGGGACCGACGGCCTCGACCTTGCCATGATGGGCGCGGATGCGGCGGGTCAGCCGCCCGATCTCGGCAATCGCGCCGAAATCCAAGGATTTGCGCCACACAAAAGGCCGGATCGCATGGAGGAAATGATCCCCCATCGCCACATCCCCTGCCGCCGCCCGCGCGCGGATAAAGGCGGCGCGTTCCCATGCCAGAGCGCTGGATTCATAATGTGTCAGCGCGGCGTCGATGGGCAGGGCCAGCGGGCTGATCTCGCTGGCCGGGCGCAGGCGCAGATCGACGCGGAACACATAGCCCTCGCCATCAGCCTGCGAAACCAGCCGCAAAACCGTGCGCGCGATATGGAGCGCGGCTTCCTCCGGCTCATCACGGGCGCGGCGGGGCAATGTGGCCGGATCGTAGATCAGGATCGGGTCAATGTCGGAGGAATAGTTCAATTCCCGCGCGCCATGCTTGCCCAGCGCCAGCGCGGTGAAACCGACAGCTTCCGCATCGGGCGCACGGCTGCGGATGCCATGGGCGATGGCGGCATCCACCGCCCGGTCGGCCAGATCGGACAATTCGCCCGTTACCCGCGCCAGATCAAACGCCCCCGCCAAATCGCCCACGCCCAGCGCCAGCGCCAGCGCCAGTTTCTCGCGCCGCAGGGCCACGCCAAGGTCGGCCACCCCTTCGCCCGCGCGGCGCGCATGGGCCAGCGCCGCATCCCCATCGCCCGAGGCCAGCACCGCCACCAGATCGGGCAAACGCCCCATCGCCCGCGACAAAAAGGGCGAATGTGCCTCGGCCCGCGCCAGAGCCGATTGCCAGTCAGTCATAAAAACTCCTCACTCTCCATGCCACTCATGGCCTGTATCCGCCCCTTTTCGCAAGGGAGGTTAGACGCTAAAGGCCCGACCATGACGAACCTGACCCCCAACTGGCGCTTCCCCCCCGAATGGCATCCGCAGGACTGGCTGTGGATCGGTTTCCCCCATGATGGCGAGGAATGGCCCGGCTTCCTTGAGGCCGCGCAGGAACAGATGGCCGCCTTTGCCAATGCCGTGGCCGAGAGCGGGCAGGAGGTGCGCCTGATCGTGCGCAACGAGGCCAATGAGGCCCGCGCCCGCGCTCTGTGCAGCGAAAAGGTCGTGATCGAGCGGCGCGTCTATGGCGATGTGTGGTTGCGTGATACCGGGCCGCTGGTGGTGCTGGACGGGCATGGCGGGCGTGCGGCGCGGCGCTTTGGCTTTAACGGCTGGGGCGGCAAATATCTGATGGAGGGCGACCAGACCATCGGCGCGGAAATCGCCCGCGACGCCGGGCTGGAGATCACCACCAGCGACTGGATCATCGAGGGCGGCGCTCTGGATTGCGACGGCACCGGATTGGTGGCGACGACCGAACAGGTGCTGCTCAACCCCAACCGCAACCCGCATCTGTCGCGCGCCGATCAGGAAATGCGGCTGAAGCGCGATCTGGGCTTCGACCGGGTGCTGTGGCTGGGCGACGGGCTGATCAATGACCACACCGATGGCCATGTCGATAACCTCGCGCGCTTTGTGGCCGACAATGTGCTGGCGCTGCCCATGGCGACCGGGGCCGATGATCCCAATGCCGCGATCTATGCCGATGCCAAGGCGCGGGCAGAGGCGGCGGGCGTGATCGTGCGCAACGTGCCCTCGCCCGGGCGGGTGGAGCGCGATGGGCGGATCGAACCGGCCTCCTACATGAATTTTGCCATCACCTCGAAGCTGGTCGTCGTGCCGATCTATGGCACCGCGCATGATGCCGATGGCGTGGCCGCGATTGCCGAGTTGTTCCCGGATCGCGAAACCGTGGGCATTATGGCGGATGCGATTCTGGCCGGGGGCGGGTCGTTCCATTGTTCCAGCCAGCAGATGCCATCGGCAATTTAAGGATTCGGTGAGGTTTTGGGCGCAGGGTTGGCCGATGAGCAAAACCCGCGCCCTTATTCTCGATCATGGTTTGGAAGCAGTGCGCCTGCTTCTGGTGGTGGGCTGCGCCTTGGCGTTGATTTTGGCAGGAAGAATTTAAGGGACGATATGCGAGGGTCTAGACCCTCGCGCTCCCATTACTGTCTGCGTTGCGTTAAGGGTTCGGCCGAAAGTGTCGGACGCGAGGCTTGAATGTTCAAGCCTGCGGCGCGTCTTGCGCAACCTCCCCGCGCCGCAGGCTTTCAAACATAGCGGCGGACGCATCGCCGCAAACCTCCCCCCACCCCATTAACGGGATTGCAAAGGGTCGAGACCCTTTGCCCGCCGGAGGCATAACCCTACTACCTCTCAAAATCATTGCCCCGAACCCATCCATCCGCCATGAAGCCACGCTATGGCGATACTTTCAGACAAATGGATCCGCGAAGCGGCGCAGACGCAGGGGATGATCGAGCCGTTTTTGGAGCGGCAGCACCGTGATGGCGTGATCTCCTACGGGCTCTCCTCTTATGGCTATGACGCGCGCGTGGCCGATGAGTTCAAGATTTTCACCAATGTCGATTCGGCGGTGGTGGACCCCAAGGATTTTGCCGCGAACAGCTTTGTGGACCGCAAGACCGATGTCTGCGTGATCCCGCCCAACAGTTTCGCGCTGGCCCGCACGGTGGAATATTTCCGCATTCCGCGCGATGTGCTGGTGATCTGTTTGGGCAAGAGCACCTATGCGCGCTGCGGCATCATTGTGAACGTGACCCCGCTGGAGCCGGGCTGGGAAGGCCATGTGACGCTGGAGTTCAGCAATACCACGCCTTTGCCCGCCAAGATTTACGCCAATGAGGGCGCCTGCCAGTTCCTGTTCCTCAAGGGCAATGAGCCTTGCGAGGTGTCTTATGCCGACCGCGCGGGCAAATATATGGGCCAGCGCGGCGTAACCCTGCCCAAACTCTGATCAAAAGGAAAGGCAAGCCATGTTCAGCCACATCTTCGTCGGATCCACCGATCTGGCCCGCTCAAAGACCTTTTATGATGCGCTGTTTGCGGCCGTAGGCGGGCCGGAAGGCGTGGTTGACGCGGCCAAGAACCGTCTGGTCTATGTGCATAAGGGCGCGGCCTTCATCGTTGCCATTCCGATCAATGGCGAAGCCGCCTGTGTCGCCAATGGCGGGACCATCGGCTTTGCTCTCGATAATGAGGCGCAGGTCGACGCATGGCATGCGGCCGGCGTGGCCCATGGCGGCACCACCTGCGAAGATCCGCCGGGCCTGCGCGAGGCGGCCAATCTTTATCTGGCCTATCTGCGCGATCCCGATGGTCACAAGCTTTGCGCGCTTTATCGTCCGGCCTGATGTGACATGATCCCCGCGCCCGAACCCTTGCCCTTTTCGCTCGACAGCGGGGGAAAAGTGTACGGGCGCGATGGATCGGTGGCCTATGCCGGGCGCCTGTGGGTGCCCGAGGCGCCGGTGGCGCTGGAATTCAATGGCCTTGCCTATGCGGTGATGATGGCCACCCCGTCCGATCTGATCGATTACGCCACCGGCTTTGCGCTGGCCGAGGGGCTGATTTCGGACGCCGCGCAGATGGGCGAGATCGGCGTGGCGCATCTCGACATCGGCTGGATTTTGCGGGCGCAGATCGACGGGTTGGACGCGGCGAAATTGTCCGAGCGCGTGCGGGCGCGGGTGGCGGAAAGCTCTTGCGGATTGTGCGGGATGGAGAATCTGGAGGTCGTGGCCCGGCCCCTGCCGCAGGTCGCGCCCCATGCCGCGATCACCCCGGAGGCTATATTCGAGGCGGGCGAGGAATTGCGCGAGCATCAGGCGCTGGGCCGCGCCACATCGGCCGCCCATGCCGCCGCCTTTTGTGCGCCGGATGGCGCTATTCTTGCCTGTCGCGAGGATGTCGGGCGGCATAATGCGGTGGACAAGCTGGTGGGCGCGGTGGCGCGGGCGGGTGTCTCGCTGGGCGATGGCTTCCTGTTTTCCACCGCGCGATGTTCGTATGAAATCGTTGAAAAGGCGGTCAAGGCCGGGGCGATGACTCTGGTGACCATTTCGCTGCCCACCTCTTTGGCGGTGGCGCGTGCGCGCGATGCGGGGCTCTCGCTATGGGTTCTGGCGCGGAACGATAGTGTGATTTGCGTCACCTCGCGATAGTTTGAGCGCTTATCCGGGTCAAAATCGGCGCGCTCTCTTGCGGTATGCCCATCCGATGGGGCAAGGGAATGGTCCATGTGGCGCCTTTATCAATTTCCGCTCTGTCCTTTCTCCCGCAAGGTCCGTCTCGTCATGGGCGAGAAGGGGATTGCCTATGAGCTGTGGCGCGAAAATCCGTGGGACATGCGCGACGAGTTTCTGAACCTGAACCCGGCGGGGCGCACCCCGGTGCTTCAGGACCCGGAAAAAGGGCTGGCCCTGTCGGATAGCCGGGCGATCTGTGAATATCTGGAAGAAACCGTCGAGCGCAGCCCGCTGATCATTGGCACGGCGGCGGCGCGGGCGGAAATCCGTCGGCTTGTCGCGATGTTCGACGAGAAATTCTTTGCCGATGTCACCGGGCCTCTGTTGCAGGAACGGATGATGAAGCGGCTGGTGCTGCGCCAGTCTCCCGACTCGCGGGTGCTGCGCGAGGCGATGCGGCTGGCCCACGATCACCTCTATTACATCGATTATCTGGTCGATACGCGGCCATGGCTGGGCGGGGCGACACTGTCGCTGGCCGATCTGGCCGCGGCGGCGCAGATTTCGGTCTGCGACTATCTGGGCGGGCTGGACTGGAGCGGGCATGAGCAGGCCCGCACATGGTATTCGGTGTTCAAAAGCCGCCCCAGTTTCCGCCCCCTGCTGGCCGAACGGATGGAAGTGATCCAGCCGCCCAGCCATTATGCGGATCTCAATGCCTGATCGCTGATCGGGCCGGATCTGAGACAGGTCCGGGCGACAGCTCCGGGGCATCCTTATCTCTGAATGCTGCATAAAATCAGGCGACCGCTTTTCATTTGGCGGGGCGACGATTTGCGCCGCCTGATCCTGTGGCAGGAGGGCGGCCTGCCCAATTGCTTTGTTGCAAAGCCGAAACATACGGACTGGCCCTTATCCGGCGCGATTTTTGCCCGTCCGAGGCCGCATTTGTCTGATTTGCAGGTTTGTTTCTCAAGTATGCATCTATTGATATGGAATGCGCCATAAACAGCGTATAAAATGGCATTTTATTTCATGTACTTGCAACTATCGGTCTTTGCGCCCGCTGCTTTGATGCAACAAATGTGACTGAATTGCAACATTGGCGCAATATTTAACTGACAGAAGTGTCAGCTTCTTTACCCCGGCCCGCCACAGCGGCAAGACAGCGCCATTGCTCTGTCACCGTGCGGGGGCGCGCCATGCAAACTTCCGGGGCATCAGGAAGTCGGGCCTCAACGCTTGCCGAACGAACGGAGCTTTGTCCGGGCCAATCCTTGGCGGCTGGCCGCACGCGCAGCGCGCGTAACAAAGGGGTGAACATGAAAACGAACCTTGCAAACGCACTGAGGCATGGCGCCGCGCCGCTGGTGATGAGCATCGCGATGCTGGCCGGTCCCGCCTATGCCCAACAGGCTTCGATCGTCGATGGTCCGCCGCCGGCCCCCGCCGCGCCGGTCGACACTTCGGCCACCATCGTGGTGACGGGCACGCGCATCGTCAATCCGAACCTCAAGTCAGCCGCTCCGATCACCACCGTGTCGGCGCTTGACCTGAAAGTGGCGGGCACGACCCGTACGGAAGACATCCTCAACCAGTTGCCGCAGGTCTTTGCCGCGCAATCCTCGACGCTGGCCAATGGCGCGAGCGGCACGGCCGAAGTCGACCTTCGCGGTCTTGGTCCCAAGCGCACGCTGGTGCTGATCAACGGCCGCCGCCTGATGGCGGGCGATCCCAGCCCGACCAGCAGCTCGGCGGCTGACCTTAACTTCATCCCCGCCTCGCTGATCAAGCGCGTCGACGTGCTGACCGGCGGCGCATCGGCCACCTATGGCGCAGACGCGGTGGCGGGCGTGGTCAACTTTGTCATGGACAAGGACCTCAACGGCCTGCGCATCGACGTCAACGATGGCCTGTATCAGCACAACAATGGCTCGACCATGGTGCAGGGCCTGCTGAACGCGCGAACGGCCGCGGGGCTGTCGGGTTTTGACTATCCCACGGGCAACACCTGGGGCGGCAACAATGTCGACGCCACGATTTCCTATGGCACCAAGTTTGCCGATGGCGCGGGCCATGTGATGGCCTATTTCGGCTATCGCCAGAGCAATGCGCTGCTTCAGTCCGCGCGCGACTTTTCCAAGTGCACGGTCCAGAACGTGCCCGGCAGCGCTTCAAATCTGCGGTGCGGCGGTTCGTCGATCTCGGCAAATGGCAATGCGGTTTATTACGCCAATGATGGCAAGGGCAATGTGTCCTCGACGGTCGGCACCCTGGGCAATGGTACGTTTGGCGGGGCCCCTACGCGCTACAACTTTGCCCCGCTCAATTACTTCCAGCGTCCTGACCAGCGCTATACCGCCGGTCTGTTCGCCGATTATGAAGTGAATTCGGCGCTGCATCCCTATCTTGAATTCATGTTCATGGACGATCACACCGTGGCCCAGATCGCCCCCTCGGGTGACTTTGGCAACACGCTGACGATCAACTGCGACAATCCGTTGATGAGCGCGGCGCAGCATAATGCGATCTGTACGTCCGACAATATGGTCAACCACTATCTGGGCACGTTCCCGCTGGTGGATTCGGTCTATAACGGGCTGTCTCCTGCCACGCAGGCCCAGGCGACGCTGGCCCCCAACAATTACACGGCCTTCTTCCAGTTGCTGCGCCGCAACGTCGAAGGCGGCGCCCGTGTCAGCGATCTTCAGCATACCTCGTTCCGTACGGTGGTCGGCTCGAAGGGCGAACTGGGCCATGGCTGGGCTTATGACGCCTATTTCCAGTATGGGCGGACCAATTATAATCAGGTCTATTCGAACGAATTTTCGGCCCAGCGTCTGGGTTATGCGCTTGATGTCGTGACCGGCCCTTCGGGCACGCCGGTGTGCCGCATTTCGCTCACCTATCCTTCGTCGGGCTGCGTTCCCTATAACATCTGGTCGGGATCGCCTTCGGCTGCCTCGCTGGCCTATCTCAATGCCACCGGATTCCAGAACGGCTATACCAGCCAGACGGTGATCTCCGGCACGCTGACGGGCGACCTTGGCACCTATGGCCTGAAATCGCCGCTGGCCAGCGATGGCGTGAACATCGCGCTGGGCATCGAGCGCCGCACCGAAAAGCTGGTGCTCAATACCGACAATGCGTTCCAGTCGGGCGATCTGACCGGCCAGGGCGCGCCGACCCTGCCGATCAACGGCGGCTATCACGTCACCGAGTTCCTTGGCGAAATAGCGGTGCCGGTGATCGACCGGATGCTGACCTTCAACGGCGGTTTCCGTTATTCGGATTATGCGATCAACAACGGTAAGGGTTACAAGACCGGCACCTACAAGCTGGAACTGGACTTTACGCCGATCGAGGATATCCGCATCCGCGCCAGCCTTAACCGCGCGGTGCGTGCGCCCAACATTCAGGAGCTGTTCCGCGCCAACTATGTCGGCCTTGACGGCGTGACCGATCCTTGTGCCGGCACGGCGATTACCGCCGCCGACACGGGCTGTCTGGCCCAGGGCCTGCGTGTGGGGCAGACTGTGGCTTCGAATCCGGCGGCGCAATATAACGGCTATCTGGGCGGCAATGCCAACCTGCGCCCGGAAAAGGCCACGACCAAGACCGTGGGCGTGGTCATCACCCCGCATCAGGTGCCGGGCCTGTCGATGAGCGTCGATTATTTCGACATCAAGATCAATCAGGCCATTCAGGCCTATGGCGCCGACGCCATCCTGGGTGCGTGCAACTCGGGCAGCGCACTGGCCTGCGGTCTGATCAAGCGTAATGCGGCTGGTTCGCTGTGGCTGTCGCCCGATGGCTATGTCACCGATCTTGATAACAATGTGGGCTGGGTGAAGACGGCCGGCTTTGAAGTCAATACAAGCTATTCAAAGAACCTTGGCGTCTGGGGCCGCCTTAACGCCAGCCTGACGGGTACGGCGTTGAGCGAAAAGTCCACCTATAATGGCTTGTCGCCGGCCTATGACTGCGCAGGCTATTATGGCAGCACCTGCGGGGTTCCGGCGCCCAACTGGCGCCACAAGGCCCGCCTTACCTGGTCGACGCCCAAGAACATCGATGTGTCGCTGACCTGGCGCTATGTCGGTTCGGCCAAGGTCGAATATACGAACCCCTCGCCCACGCTCGCGGCAACGGACTACAGCACCTATAACGCGAAGCTTCCGGCCATGAGCTATTTCGACCTGTTCGTGACGGGCAAGGTGGGCAAAAACCTGTCGGTCCGTGCCGGTGTGAACAACATCTTTGACAAGGATCCGCCGCTGGTTTCCTCGGGCGCCTCGGACGGTTCCATTCTTAGCTCCTGCCAGTCGGTCTATTGCAATGGCAATACCTATCCGGGCGTGTATGACTCGCTGGGTCGCTATCTGTTCGTTGGCGCGACGGTCAACTTCTGACCCTTTGCGCATAATGTGATCGGCAGCGGCGGCTTCTCCCTCGGGAGGGGCCGCCGTTTGCTTATGATAGAAGGGGAATTTTCGTGAGCCTTGACGCTGGCGGGATGACACAGGCCGACGAGCAGGAGGCGATTGCGCAGATTGTCGCCCTTGCGCGCGGCAGGCGTATGGACGAGGCGGCGGTTGCGGTGCGCCGCGCGGCCGCGCGCGGGGCGGGCGGGCCGGTGTTTGCTGCGCTGGCCGGGGCGGTAGAGTTTCATCGCGGGCAATTTGCCGATGCCATCCCCCATCTGCGCTTTGCCCATAGCGCTCAGCCCGCCGACAATACGGTTCGCGCCAATCTGGCCGAGGCGCTGTATCGCACCGGGGCCGGGGATGCGGCGCTGGCGCTGTGCGAAGAGGATGCGGCACGGGCGGACCGGTCCTTGCGCCTGGCGCGGATCGGCGGCCATCTGGCGCAGGAGGCGGGGGAATTCGCCCGCGCCGCCGCGCTTTACCGCATCGCTCTGGATGGCGATGCGCGGGATTGGTCGGGGTGGAACAATCTGGGCAATGCGCTTGGCGCGCTGGAGGATTGGGATGAGGCGGTGTCGGCGCTGCGCCGGGCGGCGGCGCTGGCGCCCGATTCCGCGCCGGTGCGGCTCAATCTGGGCAAGACGCTGATCGAGGCCGGGCGGGGCGAGGAAGGCGAGGCTTTGCTGCGCGCGCTGGTCCGCGAATTTCCGCAGGAGGCAGCCACACATTACGCGATGTTTGACGTGCTGCGCGGGGCGGGCGATGCCGATGGGGCGCATCAGGCGATTTCCACCGCGGCGCGTCTGGCCCCCGATGATGCGCAGATTCAGGCCGATTGGGGCCAGCATTGCGCCATGATGGGTCTGTTCGACGAGGTGGAGGCGCCGCTTCGCAAGGCTTTGGCGATCGACCCCTCGATTGCCCCGGCGTGGGTCGGCCTGGCCAGCCTGCTGGAACGATTGAACCGCGAGGATGAGATCGAGCCTTTGCGCGCCGAGGCGGTGGCCCATGTCGATGCCGCCTCGCTCTCCTTCATCGATGCGCTGCGCCATAAACGCGCCCATCGCTATGACGAGGCGCTGGCCGCGCTGGAGGCGGCGGGCGAGCAAACGGTGACGGCGGGGCAGCGCCATCACTTGCGCGGGGTACTGCTCGACCGACTGGGGCGCTATGATGAGGCCTTTGCCAGTTTTGCTGCGATGAATGCCGAATTTGCCACCGACCCCACCGATCCGCGCGGGCGCGGGGCGCGCTATCGGGCGGAAATCGAGGCGGGCGCAGCTTTGCTGACCCCGGCATGGCGGGCGGGGTGGGGCGCGTTTACGCCCTCGCGCGCGCGGCCCGCGCCGATCTTCCTGCTGGGCTTTCCGCGTTCGGGCACAACGCTGCTCGACACGATGCTGATGGCCGAGCCGCGCGTGCGCGTGCTGGAGGAAGCGCCGATCATAGCCGAGATCGAGGCGCAATTGGGGGGCATCGCCGCCCTGCCGGGATTGAGCGCGGATCAGATCAAGGAGGCCCGCGCGCTCTATTTCGCCCGTGCCGGTGAACTGGCCGATCTGGGCCCCGACAGCATCGTGCTGGACAAGCATCCGATGCATCTGCGCCATGCGCCCACCATCGCTCGCCTGTTTCCCGAAAGCCGGTTTATCCTTGCCCTGCGCCACCCCTGCGATGTGGTGCTGTCCTGCTGGCTGACCAATTTCCGGCTGAACAATGCGATGGCCAGCTTCCTCGATCTGGAGGATGCTGCCGCGCTGTATGAAGCCGCCTTTGGCCAGTGGGAAAAGGCGCGGGCGCTGCTCGATCTGCCCGTGGGCGAGGTGGTCTATGAACGCCTTGTCGAGGATAAAGACGCCGAATTGCGGCCCTTGTTCGACTGGCTGGGGCTGGATTGGCCCGATGGCGGGGTGGATCACCGCGAGGCCGCCCGCGCGCGCGGCACCGTCATCACCGCCAGCTATGCCCAGGTGACCGAGCCGATCTATCAGCGCGCCGCCGGGCGGTGGCGGCACTATCAGGCGCATCTGGCCCCGGTGGCCGCGCGCCTTGCGGGCTGGATCGAACGTTTTGGCTATGGTGAGGGGCCGCAGGCATGAGCGCTGTCGAGGCCATGGTTCGCGCGGGCGATCTGGCCGGGGCGGCGGAGCAGTTGGAGCAGGCGTTAGGCGAGGAGCCAAGCCTGACGCGCTATCTGCAACTGGCGGGCCTGCGCCGCGCTTTGCGCCAACCGCACCGGGCCCTGCGCGCGGTGGAGGCGGGACTGGCGCTGGCGCCGCTTGATTTTATGGCATTATGTATGCGCGCCGGATTGCTGGAGGGCATCGGCGATCCCGGCGTGGGCCGCGCGTGGGACGAGGCGCTGGCGCAAAGGCCGGAGGGCGATCTGCCGCCGCCGCTGCTGGCCGCGATGGCCCATGGCGAAGCGTTGCGCGATCAATGGCGCGCCGCGCGCGCCGCGCAGATGGCGCAGGCCACGCAGGCCAGCGAAGCGGTGGGGGGCGATGAGGCATGGCGCATCGCCCGTTTCCGCAGCAACACCTTGCGCCAGACCCGTCCCTATTATTCCGAGCCGACCCATTTCTTCTATCCCGGCCTGAGCATGCGCGAATATCACCCGGCCGAGCGCTTCCCATGGCTGGCTGATCTTGCCGCCGCGACCGAGGCGATCCGCGACGAGATGCTGGCCGTGATGCGTTCTGACCGCGCCGAACTGGCCCCCTATATCCAATATGCCGAGCATCAGGCGCTGCGCCAGTGGCAGCCGTTGAACCACAATCCCGACTGGACCGCGATCCACCTGATCCGCCGGGGCGAGATGGTTTCGGCCAATGCCGCGCAATGTCCGGTCACGATGGAATTGCTCTCGCGCATGCCCCAGCCCGATATTCCGGGCGCTTCGGCCAATGCGCTGTTTTCCCTGTTGGCGCCCCATACGGCGATCCCGCCTCATGTGGGGGTCAATAATGCGCGGCTGCTGTGCCATGTGCCGCTGGTGGTGCCCGATGGCTGCTGGTTCCGGGTGGGGGCCGAAACGCGGATGTGGCGCGAGGGAGAGCCTTTCGTGTTCGACGATACGATCGAGCATGAGGCAATGAACCCGAGCGACCATCTGCGCGTGGTGATGATTTTCGACATCTGGCACCCGGATCTGACGCCGGGGGAACGCGACGCCGTGCGCGCCATCGTGGCGCAGGAAACGGCTGCCGGAAATCTGGGTTAAACAAGGAGCAGTTTGATGAAGCATCGTTTGATGGTGATGGCGGCGTCTTTGGCGATGATTCCCGCGGCATCGGGGGCGCAGACGGTGTTTGATGCGCCTTCGCCTTTGCCGTTCCACGCGCCCGATTTTTCGCGCATCAAGGACGCTGATTTCCAGCCCGCCATCGAACGCGGCATCGCGCTGCAACGGGCCGAGATCGATGCCATTGCCGCCAATCCTGCCGCCCCGACCTTTGCCAACACCATCGAGGCGATGGAGCGTGCGGGCCAGATGCTCGACCGTGTGAATCAGGTGTTTTCCGCGCTGACCAGCGCCAACACCAATGACACGCTGGACGGGGTGGACCGGGTCACGGCGCCCAAGCTGGCGGCGCTCAATGATGAAGTGTCGCTCAATGCGAAGCTCTTCGCCCGCATCAAGGTGCTGCATGAGAAGGCGGCCAGCCTTAAGCTCTCGCCCGTCCAGCGTCGCCTGCTCGACCGCACCTATGAGAGCTTTACCCATAGCGGCGCGCTGCTGGACGAGGCGGGCAAGACCCAGCTGAAAGCGATCAACCAGCGCCTTGCCAGCCTGTCGACCGAATTTTCGCAGCAATTGACCGCAGGCACGCGTGATGCTGCGCTGGTGGTGAAGGATAAGGCGGCGCTGGCGGGCCTGTCGGAGGGCGAGATTGCGGCGGCGGCCAAGGCGGCCGAGGGCAAGAAGCTGCCCGCGGGCACCTATGTGCTGCCCTTGCAGAACACGACGCAGCAGCCGCAACTGGAAAGCCTGTCCGATTCCGCGACGCGCAAGGCCTTGTTCGAGGCGAGCTGGACCCGCAGCGAGCGCGGCGATGCCCATGACACGCGCGCGATGATCACCGAAATGGCGCAGTTGCGCGCCGAAAAGGCCAAGCTGCTGGGCTACAAGAATTTTTCCGACTATCAGCTCTATGACCAGATGGCCAAGAACGGCGCCAACGCCCGCGCCTTCATGGCCAAGCTGGCCCCCGCGCTGAAGGCCGCGCAGGAGCGGCAGGTCAAGGAACTGGCGGCGCTGATCGCCAAGGACGGGGGCGACACCAGCGTCAAGCCGTGGGACTGGCAGAAATACGCCGGGCAAAGCCTGAAGGCCAAGCTCTCCTTCGATCCCGCCTCGGCCAAGCCCTATTTCGAGATCAACAAGGTGATGGAGGATGGCGTTTTCTACGCCGCCAACCAGCTTTACGGCATCAGCTTCAAACGCCGCACCGATCTGCCCGTCTATCAGGAAGATGTGCGCACCTACACCGTCTATGACAAGGGCGGCAAGGAGCTGGGCCTGTTCTATTGGGACCCGTGGAAGCGGGACAACAAGCAGGGCGGCGCATGGATGAGCAATTTCGTCGGCCAGTCAGGGATGATGGGCACCAAACCGGTCATCTATAATGTCGAAAATTTCGCCAAACCGGCGGCAGGAGAGCCGCTGCTGGTCAGTTTCGACGATGTGATCACCATGTTCCACGAATTTGGCCATGCGCTGCACGGCCTGTTCTCGGACCAGTATTACCCCAGCATGTCGGGCGCCAACACCGCGCGCGATTTCGTCGAATTCCCCAGCCAGTTCAATGAGAACTGGGCCACCGATCCCAAGGTTCTGGCCCATTATGCACGCCATTATCAGACCGGCGCGCCCATGCCCCCGGCCATGGTGGAAAAATTGAAAGACCTGCGCCGCATCGATCAGGGCTATGATCTGGGCGAGGTGGTGGCCGCCGCGATGCTGGATATGGACTGGCACGCGCTGTCTGCCGATGCGCCGCGTCAGGATGTCGATGCGTTCGAGGCCAAGGCGCTGGCCGCCACGGGGCTGGACACCGCCCATGTCCCGCCGCGCTATCGTTCCAGCTATTTCCGCCACATCTGGGCCAATGGTTATGCCAGCGCCTATTACGCCTATCTGTGGACCCAGATGCTCGACCATGACGCCTATGACTGGTTCGTCCACCATGGCGGCCTGAGCCGCGCCAATGGCGAGCGTTTCCGCGCATTGGTGCTCTCGCGCGGGTCGTCGCTGGATTATGCGGCCATGTACAAAGGCTTCACCGGGCGCGATCCCTCGGTCACGCCGATGCTGCGCGCCAAGGGCCTGATCGACTGAAATTCCCCCTATCAGAAGGTTTGAGACATGAAATATTCGCCCTTGCTGGCCGCTTTTCTGCTGGGCGCGGCTGCGCCTGCCTTGGCGGCGTCTCCTGCGATCAAGGTGCCGCCGATTGACGTGGCGCTGATGAAAGACACGGTCAAAACCCTCTCGGCCGATGATATGGAAGGGCGTGGCCCCTCCACCGCCGTTGAGCCGAAAGTTTTGGATGCGATCATTGCGCGTTTCAAGGCAGCCGGGCTGAAGCCCGGCGGCGAAAAGGGCGGGTGGCTGCAAACCGTGCCCACCGTCGAAATGACCATGGCGCAAAGCAGCCCGCTGACCATCGGCGGCGTCGGCTTTGTCCGGGGCAGCGATTTTGTCGCCACCAGTTTCCGCCATGTGCCCCATACCGAGATCAAGGACAGCGATCTGGTCTTTGTCGGCTATGGCATCAACGCGCCCGAATTGGGGTGGAACGATTATGCCGGGGTGGACATGCACGGCAAGGTGGCCGTGATCCTGATCAACGATCCCGATTATGCCGCCAAGGACGAGGTGGGCCTCTTCAAGGGCCGCCGCATGACCTATTACGGGCGCTGGACCTATAAATACGAAGAGGCGGCCCGGCAGGGCGCGCGCGCGGCGCTGATCGTGCATGACACCTATCCCGCCGCCTATGGCTGGAATGTGGTGCAGTCGAGCTGGTCGGGCTCGGAATATTATGTGGCGCGGCCCGACAATGCGATGGACCAGACCGAGGCCAATGGCTGGATCCAGATGGGCGTGGCGAAAAAGGTCTTTGCCGCGGCGGGCAAGGATTTCGCGGCACTGTCCGAGGCGGCCAAGCAGAAGGGCTTTAAGGCCGTGCCGCTGGGGCTGAAGGCCAGCCTGTCGTTTGACAGCACGCTGCGCCGGGCCGAATCGCACAATGTCGTGGGGCTTCAAAAGGGGCGGGTGAAGCCCGATGAGGTGGTGCTCTATTCGGCGCACTGGGATCATCTTGGGCACTGCGAAAAGGATGCCAAGGGCGATGGCATCTGTAACGGCGCGGTGGATAATGCGACCGGTGTGGGCGCGCTGGTGGCGCTGGCCAAGGCCAATGTGAAGGCTGGCCCCGCTCGGCGCAGTCAGGTGTTTGTCGCGCTCACGCTGGAGGAATCGGGCCTGCTGGGCAGCGAATTCTATGGCCAGAACCCGCTCTATCCGCTGGCCAAAACGGTGGGTGGGGTGAATATGGACGCGCTGGCCCCGATCGGCCGCGCGCGCAATTACGCCATCACCGGGGGCGACAAATCCGACCTCACCGGCATTTTCCGCGCCGTGCTGAAGCAGGAAGGCCTGTATGAAAGCCCCGAGGACCATTCCGAACGCGGCCACTACTACCGCTCGGACCACTTCAGCCTCGCCAAGCGCGGCGTGCCCATGTTCGACATCGCGCGCGGGCAGGACCTGTTTGCAGGCGGCGCCAAGGCGGGCGCATTGGCCACCGAGGATTATGTCGAGCACCGCTATCACCAGCCGTCGGACGAATATTCGGATAGCTGGGACTGGTCGGGCATCACGCAGGACGTGAAGGTCTTTTATAAGTTGGGGCGGATTCTGGCTGATGGGGCGATGTGGCCCAACTGGCACAAGAGTGATGAGTTTCGCGGGATTCGCGATGCGAGTTTGAAAAGCGGGAAGTAGGGGCCTCCGGCGGGCAAAGGGACTCGGTCCCTTTGCAATCCCGGTAATGGGGTTGGGGAAGGTTGGCCACGGGGTGTTTGGGGCTGGTGTTTAAGGCCTGCGGCGCTGCAAAGGCATCGCTGTCCGCGCCGCAGGCTTTATTCCTGAAACGCTGCGTCCGACACCCCTTGGCCGAACCCATGGTGCGACAAAGACATTAATGGGAGCGCGAGGGTTTAGACCCTCGCATCTTCAACTTTCCTTCAAATCTCAGACACGAAAAAGCCCGGCGGAGAATCCCCCACCGGGCTTTTTCACATCAACCCCAAAGGGGAAGAATCAGGCGGCGACAGCGGCCTTCTTGGCCAGCTCGCGCTTCACCTTGACGGCGCGCGGGCTGAGCTTGTCGTCGGCGCTCTTGAGCAGCCAGTTGTCGAGGCCGCCCACGTGTTCCACCGAGCGGAGGCCGTGGGTCGAGACGCGGAACTTGAAGCTGCGGTCAAGACCTTCCGACAGAAGCGTGACGTTCTGCAGGTTGGGCAGGAACACGCGCTTGGTCTTGTTGTTGGCGTGGCTGACGTTGTGGCCGACCTGGCGGCCTTTGCCAGTCAGTTCGCAAATACGGGACATGGGTGCTACTCGCTTAAGAAAGAATCCGATGACCCGCATAAAAGGCGGGTGAGGGGGCGCGCATAACGATTCGTGTGGAAAAGGTCAAGTTGCCTTGGACCTTTCGCTGCGCTAGCCCTTGCCTTTATGACGCGATGGCCACTTCCCGCCCCCATGCGCCGGGCTTTTGACGAGGCGCGGGCGGCTGCGGGCGCCGGAGAAGTGCCGATTGGCGCGGTGGTCGTCAAGGATGGCGTGATTATTTCATCCGCGCATAACCTGCCGCGCACCCGATGCGACCCCACCGCCCATGCCGAGGTGCTGGCGATTCGCGAGGCGGCGCGGGCGCTGGGCAACGAACGACTCGATGGCTGCGACTTGTGGGTCTCTCTGGAGCCCTGCGCGATGTGTGCGGGTGCGATCGTCCATGCCCGCATCGGCCGGCTCTATTATGCCGCCGCCGACCCCAAGGGCGGCGCTGTGGCGCATGGCGGGCGGATCTTTGACCAACCCACCTGTCTGCACCGCCCCGAGGTCTATTCCGGGATGGGCGAGGATGAGGCGGCCCAGATGCTGCGGGATTTTTTTGCAGCCCGCCGTTAAGCGGGTTTGCGCAGCGTCGGGATGATGAACAGGTCGCTGCTCGACGGCGCGGGGCAGGCCTTGGGCACAAAGCTGCCCTTCTCGATATCTTTGGGCTCAAAGCACAGATGGACCTGCTTCAGCCACACTTTGCCCGAGCCGTCGGCGGCTGGCATGGTCTGGACCTGAATGGCCTTTTCATGGTCCTTGAACATCGGGTTGGCGTCCACAAAGGCATGGACCACCGCGTCCGACACCATCCGCCCGTCCTTGGCCAGCTTGTAGAGGTCGGGCTTTTTCAGCTTGGCATAAAGCCGCGCCACGCTCTGCCAATAGGCGCCGCCGCTGGTCCAAGGGCCGCAGGCGCCGTGCTTTTTCCACTCATGCATCTGCGTTGCGGCCGAGGGCATGATGCAAAGATGCTTCTGCAATTGCGGCAAAGTGGGCGCGGGGGCCTTGGTCGCGCACCATTGCGGCCAGCTGGTCCCATCCGTTTCGCCCCAGAGGCCATGGACGACGAGGCCGAAGGGCGGCTTGTCCTGACCGCATTGCAGCTTGTCGCCCGGATCTTTCAGCGGCCCTTTCAGACCGGCGCAATAGGACGGGGTCCAGCTCATCACGAAGCTGTAGACATTGATGGGATGCTTCGCCACCGGCTTGACCGGTTCGGCAGCGGGGCGCGAGATCTTGGGCAAGGCGTCCACCTGGGCTGCAACGCATTGCTGCGCCATGGCCTGTGCTGGGATCAGGGCTGCGGGGATCAGCGAAAGGGCAAGCGTGGTCAGGATCAGACGCATTTACACCTCCTCAAAATCAAGGCCGATGTCCGCCGCAGGCGCGCTTTGCGTCAACCGGCCCACCGAGACGTAATCCACACCCGAAGCGGCAATCGCCCCGATCGTGTCGAGCCGCACCCCGCCGCTGGCCTCGCAAGGCGCACGGCCGGAAACCTGCTCGACGGCGCGCGCCAGCATCTCGGGCCCCATATTGTCGAGCAGCAGATGGGTCGCGCCAGCCTCCAGCGCCGGTTCGATCTGGTTGAGGTGATCGACCTCGCAAATGATGTTGGCGATGCCCGCCGCCTTGGCGCGGGCGACCGCAGGGCCGACCCCGCCCGCGATGGCGACATGGTTGTCCTTGATCATCGCCGCGTCCCACAGGCCCATGCGGTGATTGGTGGCCCCGCCCATGCGTGTCGCGTATTTCTCCAGCACGCGCAGGCCCGGAATGGTCTTGCGCGTGTCGAGCAGGGTCGCGCCGGTATTCCCCATGGCGTCCACATATTCGCGCGTCATGGTGGCGATGCCCGACAAATGCTGCACCGTGTTCAAGGCGCTGCGCTCCGCGGTCAGCAGGGCGCGGCCCATGCCGGTGATGCGCATCAGATGGGTGCCGGGGGCCACGCGGTCGCCGTCCTGCACCAGCAGTTCGATTTCCGCTTCAGGGTCGAGATGACGGAAAAACGCTGCCGCAATCGGCAGGCCCGCCACGGTGATGGCATCGCGGCTGTCCATCACGCCGATAAAGCGGGCCTCAGCGGGGATCACGCTCTCGCTGGTCACATCATGCCCGCCGCCGGGCCAGCCTTCGCCAAGATCCTCGGCGAGGGTGGAGTGGATGAAGGCGGGCAGGTCAAAGCCTTGGAGCGTGAAGGTCATGCAAGAGGCTATAGAAGATGGATGATGCGAGGGTCTAGACCCTCGCGCTCCCATTACTGTCTTTGTCGCGCGATAGGGGCGACGTTGGGTATCGGACGCGGCAAAGACTGCGGCGCCGATCAGCACGAGGCCCCCGCGCCGCAGGCTTTAAAGCCGATCACGCTTCGCCGCCAACCAAGCGCCACCCCCATTACCGGGATTGCAAAGGGACAAGTCCCTTTGCCCGCCGGAGGCAAAACCCCTTAAAACCCATCAATCAATGCACAAACCGCGCCACCACATCCCTGTACGAGCGTGAAACCTTCACATCCGCCCCGGATTCCAGCACGAGGAAGCATTCTCCATTGGTATGGGGCTTCACCTGACGGACAAGGTTCAAATTCACGATCCACGAGCGATGCACCCGCTGGAACACGCGCGGGTCGAGTCGGCGTTCGAGGTCTTTCATGGTTTCGCGCAGGATCATCGAATTGTCGGCGGTATAGATGACCATATAGTCGCCCGCGGCCTCGATGCGCTCGATCGTGTCGACATCGACGCGGAAGATCTGGCCGCGATCCTTGATGTTGAGCAGCTTTTCATAGCGGTCCGCGCCCGTATCGACGGGTTCGTCCTCCATGGCGTCCATCGCATCGGGGGCGACCTCGGCCAGCACGCTTTTCAGCTTTTCAGCTTCCTCGGACGAGCGCTTGTCGGCAAGGCGCTGGCGCACGCGGTCGAGCGTATCGGCAAGGCGATCTTCGTCCACCGGTTTCATCAGGTAATTCACCGCGTTGGCCTCAAAGGCGCGCACGGCATGTTCCTGATAGGCGGTGACGAAAACGAAGAGCGGCGGTTCGATTTCCATCACGCCCTTGACCACGGCAAAGCCGTCGAAGCCGGGCATCTGGATGTCGAGGAAAACGAGGTCCGGTTTTTCGGTCTTGATCTTGCGGATCGCCTCGCGGCCATTGTTGCAGGTGTCGATGATTTCCACGTCGGGAAATTTTTGAAGCCGCAGTTGCAGGCCCTGGATGGCCAGCTTTTCGTCATCGACGAGAATGGTGCGGATGGTCATGCAATGGGATCCTGCTTGTTGCCGCATTTTGCGGATCGGGAGTCGTTGTAACTCCTTTTCCTTCACACCGCCAAGGCTGAACGTGGGGTGACCGATGCGGGCGCACTCGACGACTGGCGCTTTTCGAACGGTATTTCGATGGTGACGGCAAATCCGCCCTCGGGCGGTTCGTACATATCGAAGCGGTGGCTGGTGCCATAGGCCTGCACCAGACGGTCGCGGATATTGGCAAGGCCCACCCCGGTCGAGACCTGTTCGCGCCCGTCATAGGTGATGCCGCTGGACCGGTTTTCGGCATTTTGCGCGGTCATGCCCGGCCCGGTGTCGGACACGGTGATGCGCAGATTTTGCCCCAGCAGGCCCGCCGCGATGGTGATCTCGGCGCCCGACTCCTGCGGGCTGACGGCATATTTGATCGCATTTTCAACCAGAGGCTGCAGCAGGAGCGAGGGCAGCAGCCCGTCCTTGCAGGATTCGTCGATGCGGAAGGTGGTGCGCAGCCTTTCCTCAAACCGCATCCGCTCGATGTCCAGATAGAGTTTGAGCGTCTCGACCTCCTGCGCGACAGTGACGCGGCCCGTGGGCGGGTTGATCAGCGTATAGCGCAGGAAGGAGGACAGCCGTGTGAGCATCGCATTGGCCTGATCGGTCTGTTTGAGCAGGACCAGCGTGGAGATCGAATTCAACGTATTGAACAGGAAATGCGGGTTGAGCTGATAGCGCAGCATCGCCAGTTGCGCGCTGGTCGCCTGATTTTCCAGCCGCATCAACTGGTCGTTCTGCTCCTCGATCCGCAGGAAGAAGTTGATCGCGTAATAGAGCGCCGACCAAGCGCCGAGCAGCGTGGCGTCCAGATAGAACACGCCGATGAACAATTGCGCGAAACTGGCGATGCTGTCGGGCCGATAGAGCGCGATCACCCAGCCATCCATGAAGGCATAGAGCGACACCGCAAAAGGCAGCACCACCATCGTCACGCCCCATGTCATCAGCGGCCTTTGACCGATCAGTTGATGATAGACCACCGCCAGCAGCAGCGAGATCGAAAAGCCCGTGATCGTGGCGATCAGCACCAGCACCAGAAAGCTGGCGGGTTGGTTGTTGGCCAGGCTGGACATCGCGCGAAGCAGCATCGCGCCTGACCAGCCCAGCATTTGCAATCGCCAGAACGCCTTGTTCTTATTGGCAAAGAAGGGTGAGGGACGAAAGGGAAGCACGGCCATGATGCGCGTTTATCGCAGAAGCCGCGCCCAAGGGAAAGGGGCCGGAAAAATCAGCCCTTGATGGCGGCTGCCAGCGCGTCATAGCCCACCGCCCCGCCAAGGATCTTGCCGCCCGCGATCCAGCTTGGCGTGCCGCCAAGGCCCAGATGGCGGGCAAGGGCCAGATTGGCCTCGATTTCGGCCTGCGTGGCGGGGTCGGCGATCACCTTTTGCGCGGCGGCCATGTCGAGCGCGGCGGTTTGGGCCGACGCCGCAATGGTCTGCGCATTGGGGCGCCCGGCGGCAAACATCGCCTTGTGGAAGGCGGCATATTTGCCCTGCTTGGCGGCTGCCAGCGCCATCTTGGCCGCATCCACGCTCTCGGGCGTCAGGATCGGCAATTGGCGGATCACCACCTGCGCCTGCGGATCGGCGGCGACCAGCTTGGCCACATCCTCCTCGCTGGCCCGGCAATAGCCGCAGGCGTAATCCATGAATTCGACCAGCACATGCTTGCCCTGCGGATTGCCGATCACTGCGCCGGGCCATGCTTTCAACGCCTGCGGGGCCACCTGCGCCAGTTGCTTTTCCGCCTCGCCCGATTTCAGCTTCTCGGCCGCCTCGCTCAGGATTTCGGGGCGTTCGAGCAGCGCCTCACGCACCGCCTTGACCTGTCCGGCATGGCCAAAGGGCAGCATCGGAGCGATGGACGCGCCCACCAGACCGCCCGCCAGTCCGAACAGCGAGGCAAGGGCGATGGTGCGGAACTGAGACATGGAAAATCCTTATATCGGGAGGCCTAGCCGCCCTTATTTCCGTTTCTTCGATTTCGCCAGATAGCTTCTGGCCTCCATCGCAATATCCTCGGCGCGGATGGCGTCGGGCGAACCCACCGCCAGCCCGTTCTTGGCCGCTTCGGCATTGACCAGCGCCCCGCCCCAATTGCCCGACAGCGAGGCCTGTTCGGCGCTGGCCAGACGTGCGCGGGGCAGATCGCCATTCTTGGCATAGATGATGCCCAGCACATACCACGCGAAGGGATTTTCCCGGTCGCGCGCCAAAGCGGCTTTCAGCACCTTCTGCGCCTCGTCCAGATGGTCGCGCGAATTGACCAGATCGTCCTGCGCGATCAGCGCATGGCCAAAGGTGGTGGCGATCAGCGGCTGGTTGCCGGTCAGGGCTGTGGCCTGACGCAGGGGCGCAATCGCCTCGGCAGGCTTGCCCGCCTCCAGCAGGATCTGCCCCTTCAGCTCAAGGAAATAGGGATCGCGCGGGTCGCCTGCCAGCAGCTTGTCGGTTTCCGTGGTGGCCTTATCCAGAAAGCCTTCCTTGTGATAGGCATAGGCTCTGGCATAGAGCGCGGGCACATTGTTCATGTACTCGGGAAAGGCCTGAAACGTGCTGGGCGGTTCGGCCAGATAGCCGTAGAGCTTGGCCTTCACCCGTTGGAACCGTTCCTCCAGCGCGGGATTGCTGGGCGCATTCCACGCCGGGTCTTTCTTGTAGATGTCTTCCAGATAGGCGATGCGCTCATCGGTCAGCGGGTGGGTGGACCAGAAGCTCGCCTCGTCGCTATGGGTCATGCCATAGCGGTTTTCCATCACCAGCAGCTTGTGAAAAAACTCCAGCGAGCCGCGCCCGGACATGCCCGCCTTGGACAGGAAAGACGCGCCCGCCGCGTCGGCGGCCTCTTCCTCGCCGCGCGTATAGGCCAGGAATTTGCCCATCGCCATCTGCTGCCCGGCCATGAACACGCCCATCGCCGCCGCGCCCCCGCCCGCCGCCGCCGCCGCCGCGCCCAGCAAGAGCGAGAGGATCGAGATATTGCCCGCCATCTTGGCCCCGCGATCATCAATCGCATGGCCGCCGACAACGTGGCCCAATTCGTGGGCAATCACGCCCTGAACTTCGAGCGCGGAGGAAGCCTCGTTGATCAGGCCCGAATGGATATAGACCGCCTGACCCCCGGCCACGAAGGCGTTGATTGAGGAATCATTGACCAGCACGATATCGACATTCTTGGGGTCCAGCCCCGCCGCGCGCACCAGAGGCGCGGCCATATCGCGAAACAGCGCCTCGGTTTCCGCGTCGCGCAGCACCGATTGCGCCGCCGCAGGCGTCGCGGCCAACAGGCATACGGCAACCGTAGCCATGGAGCGGAGGGCAGAGGCGAGCGCGGAACGAACTGACATGCTGGGGCCAGACCTAACACGTTTCGCACTGAACCGCGCCTGAAGAATCACTCGGGCGTCAGCAGCCTTGTCGCCCGCGTCATCAGCGCCGGATCATCGCCCAGATCGCCCAGCAGCGCGATGGTCCCATCCGCCATCCGCCGCACCAGCACGACCGCATATTCCGGCCCCTTGGCGCTCAGCGAGGCCAGAGGGCGAGGGGTCAGGCGGTCGAGCGGATTGTCACTCTCTGCCTCGCTGGCGCTTTCATCGCGGCGCAACCGGCGCTCCTGCGCCACCACGCCTTTCAGGCCCCCGCTGGCCTGCGCCAGATGATCGGCCATTGCGCCCTGCGGCAGGCCCAGCCGAATTCCATGCGCGAGCGCGGTGGCATATTCGGTCAGGCGCGTCTTGTCATAATCGGCGCCGAACACCAGCTTGACGATGGGCACCAGCGGCGCGCGCGGCTGGCCTACAAGGCCTGCCTCCACCATCAGTTCGTGGAGTTCGCCCGGCTTGTCCCGCGCCATCAGCGCGAAATCATAGGCTCGGCCGATGGCCTCATACAGCGCCTGACGCGGGCGATCCTGCGTGATGCCGGCGGCATAGGCCAGATCGCGCGCGCTGCGCAGCCAGTCGGCCAGATCGCGCGCCGGGGCGGCGTCCATCCCGGCTTGCGGCCCATCGGCCCCGGCCGCTTGCGGCCCTTCGGCCCCGGCCGCTTGCGGCCCATCGGCCCACGCGGCCCATTGCGCCACGGTCTGTTCGGGGCTGAGGCGTGCGGGGCCTGCATCGCCATCCTCGTGAAACGAAGCGTTGAATTCGCGCGCCAGTTGCTCGCTCAGCGATGCATCGGCCGCTTCCTTCCAGTTGACCACGCCCAGCACATAGCGGATCGGCCCGCCCGCTTCCTCGGCAAAGGGCAGCAGCATGCCGCGATAGGCGATTATCGCCCCGCGCGCGTTCAGGAATTCTTCTTCAAAGCCGATGGGCGCCTGATTGGCGATGATCTGCATATATTGCCCGGTCAGGCGCGCCAGCATCGAATGTTCGGGCACCTGGTCCAGACGGGTGATGTCGCGCCCGACATTGCATTCCTGCGCCAGCATCTCGCCGACAAAGCTGATGCGCGGGTCGGCGGCGCTGTCGGCAAAATCGATCAGCACCGCATGTTGGGCGATATTGCCGATCTGGTCCAGTTTCAGATCCGCGATCAGCGGCATGGCCTTGGTGCCCAGCAACCGGGTCCAATGGTCATAGGCGCGGATCTGCAACCGGCGCTCGCCTTCGGCCACCACCACGGGGGGCAGATCGGGCGAGGCGTCCTCGTCCTCGTCCGACACCGGATTGGGGGCGATCGAACCGGTTCCGGCATTGCGTTCAAAAAAGCTCCGGGCGCCGTCCATCTCGTGTCTCCCGCCATGTTTCCAACGGGCCAACTTTCGCGCAACAGGGTAAAATTCCGGTTAAGTTGCGCCATTCGGTGATGCGTCTATCGGGGTGAAAATTCTCCCAGCCCCTTGTCGGTTCCGCAAACTTTGTCCCAAAAGCGGAAATAGAGGCCGAAATTGGCGCGATAGATGTCGTGATGGCGCTGATGATGGGTGGCGGTGATGATCCATTGCCCGACTCGCCCATGGACGATTCCGTGCGGAAAAATCTCCCAGCCCATGTGATTGGTCACGCCCATCACCGTCATCACAGTCAACACCACGCCCAGCGCGCCCACGTGAATCGGCACAAAAAACACCAGCAGCGGGATAACAAAGGCCTGCGTCAGCGCCTCGGTGGGATGAAAGGCCATCGCGGCCCAGGCGGTGGGCGGGCGGCTGGCATGGTGGACGGCGTGAAAGATGCGGAACACGCGCGGGGCGTGCATCCAGCGGTGGCTCCAATAGAACCATGTGTCGTGGATCGTCAGATAGATCAGGATCGAGAGCGGCCAGTACCACAGGGGCATGGCGTGAACGTCTTCATAGATCCGTGTCCAACCATGCGCGCGCCACCCCCATGCGACAATGCCCGCCGGAATGCCAAAGATCGCGCAGGAGAGCAGCGACCATGCGATTTCAGAGCGAATCTGGCGCGTCAGGGGGGCATAGAGG
Source organism: Novosphingobium sediminicola (assembly GCF_014196525.1). Taxonomy (GTDB): domain Bacteria; phylum Pseudomonadota; class Alphaproteobacteria; order Sphingomonadales; family Sphingomonadaceae; genus Novosphingobium; species Novosphingobium sediminicola. The sequence continues at coordinate 47,468 of NZ_JACIDX010000016.1, forward strand.
CCGGGCTGGCGAACCCGCGTGGCCCATGCAAAACCGCCGCTGGACAACAGATAGCGCAGCGAGACGATGGCGGTCATCGCCAAGGCGGAGATCAGGGCGGAGAGCAAGGTTGGGTCGGACATCGGCCGCCCTTATGCCGCGTTTGCCGATAAGGGGAAATGGGGCGCAAGGGGCAAAGCGTGCCTCGCGCCCCATGGGATTTAGCTCAGCGCAATATCGGGCGCATCTTCCTGCTTCATGCCCACGACATTGTAACCGGCGTCCACATGGTGGATCTCGCCCGTCACGCCGCTGGCCAAATCGGAGAGCAGATAGAGGCCCGCGCCGCCCACATCGTCGATGGTGACATTGCGGCGCAGCGGCGAATTCAGCTCGTTCCACTTCAGGATATAGCGGAAATCGCCGATCCCGCTGGCGGCCAGCGTCTTGATCGGGCCTGCCGAAATGGCGTTAACGCGGATATTGTCCGGGCCGCAGTCATTGGCCAGATATTTGACGCTGGTTTCCAGCGCCGCCTTGGCCACGCCCATCACATTGTAATGGGGCACGACCTTTTCCGCGCCATAATAGCTTAGCGTCAGGATCGAGCCGCCGTTGGGCATCATCGCCTGCGCGCGCTTGGTCACGGCCACCAGGCTGTAGGCCGAGATGTTCATGGTCATCAGGAAATTGTCGAGCGTGGTGTCGTAATAGCGGCCACGCAGCTGAGTCTTGTCCGAATAACCGATGGCATGGACGACAAAGTCGATCGTTTCCCAGCGCTCCTTGAGCGCGTCAAAGGCCGCGTCCAGCGCGTCCATGTCCGACACATCGCAATCGATCAGAAAATCGCTGCCCAGACTCTCGGCCAGCGGGCCGACGCGCTTTTTCAGCGCTTCGCCCTGATAGGAAAAGGCCAGCTCCGCGCCATGTTCGTGCAATTTCTGGGCAATGCCCCATGCCAGCGACTTATCGTTTGCCAGCCCCATGATCAGGCCACGCTTGCCCTGCATCAGTCCGGTCATTCGTAATCATCCCTCATGTTTTCGGAGGCGCGGTTATCCGCCTGCCCTAACCAGTCGCGTTCTTCGGGCGTCACCGCCAGAGCCGCATTCAATTCCGCGCCTGTAACCAGTCCTAGCCCGACAAGCCAGAAAAAGAACAACGCAATCATGGCGCCGGCAAGGCTGCCATAGGTCAGATCGTATAAAAAAAGCCAGCGCAGCAGCCATGGCAGCACGAGGCTGACCAGCGCCCACCACAGCGTGACCAACAGCGCGCCGGGCCATTTGGGATAGGCAGGTACGCGATAAGTGCTTGGCGTCAAAATAAAAAACAACAAATAGAGCGAGGCGAACAGCACCACCATCGGCACCAGCCGCGACAGGCTGAGATTGGCCACCATGGCCTGTTCGCGAATCGTGCGGATCGGAATCAGCTGCAGGGTCGTGCTGATCGCCACCTGCATATAAAGCGAGATCAGCAGCAGCACCACCGCCACCATCACCAGCCCCGTGCCGATCAGCCGCCGCCGCCAGAAGCTCTTGTGCCGCACAGGCGTCCCATAGGCGCGGCGCAGAATATCGCGCACCGTCTCGATCAGGCTGGAGACCGTCCACAATCCCGCCGCCATACCCGCCCACAGCAGCCAGCCATGGCGCATCACCACCACATCGCGCGCCACCGGCTCCAGCACAGCGGCCACCACGCGCGGCGTAATGCGCAAAAAGGCATGGACCAGATCGGCCCGCTCGCTTGCCTCGCCCACCAGCGAGAACAGGCCGCCCGCCACGATGAAAAAGGGAAAGATCGCCAGCACCGCCATATAGGCCAGATTGCCCGCATGGATGAACCCGTCGCGCCATACGCCCGTCACCACGCGCTGGATCACGGTAAAACCGCGATGGCCCAGTTGCTCGCGTAGCCGGTCGGCCAGATCGCCATCAAGGCGCGCAACGCGCCGCCGCCGCGCCTCGGGCGTCAGATCGTGCAGTTTGGTGTTGAGGATGAACCCGCCGGGCAAGGAGGAAGAAGCCTTTGCCTCCCCCTCCCGTTTGCCCGCGTCCTGCACGGACTTATCCGAATTTCGCGCGCAGATCGCGCGTGTCGCGCCAACCTTCGAGTCGCTGCGCCAGATCCGAGTCGCCCTCGGGCAGCGCGATTTCCAGCGTGACGAACTGATCGCCGCGCGTGCCGTCCTTGCGGGTAAAGCCGCGACCCTTGATGCGCAAAGTCTTGCCGCTCGAACTGCCCGGCGCCACGGTCAGCATCACCGCGCCATCGGCGGTGGGTACCTTGACCTTGCCGCCAAACACCGCCTCGTTCAGCGAGACGGGGATATCGACGCGGATATCGTCGCCATCGCGGCGGAAATAGGGGTGGGGCTGGATGGCGATGGTGATCATCGCATCGCCCGCGCCGCCGGGGCCCGGTTCGCCCTTGCCCGCCAGACGGATCTGCATCCCGTCCTCGACGCCCTTGGGCAGTTTGACATCAATCGTCTTGCCATCGGCCAGCGTGATGCGCTGGCTGGCGCAGAGCGCGGCATCGGGCAGCGATACGGCAAGGCGATAGGCGCGGTTGGCGCCCTTGGGCGGGGCCTGACGGCCAAAACCGCCGCCGCCGAAACCGCCGCTGCGCCCGCCAAAGATGCCTTCGAAAATATCGCCGAAATCCATGCCTTCCGGCCCGGCCCCGCCTGCACCGCCAAAGCCGCGCTGGCCTCCGCCGAAACCGCTCCCGCCGAAACCGCCGCCGCCAAATCCGGCCGGATTGCCCTCGCCATCGATCTCGCCCCGGTCGAACTGGGCGCGCTTGTCCTTGTCGGTCAACAGGTCATAGGCGCGCGTCACCTCGCTGAAACGCTCGGCGGCCTTGGGGTTGTCCTTGTTGTGGTCAGGGTGCAATTCCTTGGCCAGTTTGCGATAGGCGGACTTGATGTCCTTCTCGCTTGCGCCGCGTGATACGCCCAGAATTGCATAAGGATCTTGTGCCATGGCTGCCTAGCTAGGGTGAGACAAGCCGCGCTGCAAGGTATCAGATCAAATGCCTGATGCCCTTTTCGCCGCTTTCGTGATCGGGCAAACTGGCCTAACGGCGCAGACAGGCGCAATTCTCACGGGAATCAACGGATATGAGTTCGGAATCAGACGCGATTGTCGGCGGTGATCCTTTCGCCCTGTTCGACGCATGGTTTGCCGAGGCGAAGAAATCCGAGCCCAATGACCCCGAAGCGGTGGCGGTGGCCACGGCCACGCCCGATGCCTTCCCCTCGGTGCGCATGGTGCTGATGAAGGATCACGGGCCGCAATTGCTCGGCCCCAAGGGTGGTTTCGTGTTTTATACCAACAGCCACAGCCGCAAGGGCGGCGAATTGCTGGCCAATCCCAAGGCCGCGATGCTGTTTCACTGGAAGAGCCTGCGCCGCCAGATCCGCATTGAAGGCGCGATCCATCAGGTGCCCGACGAGATGGCCGACGCCTATTTCGCCAGCCGCAGCCGCGATTCGCAACTGGGCGCCCATGCCAGCGACCAGTCCGCGCCGCTGTCCTCGCGCGGGGCCTTTATCGCCGATATCGCCCGCGTGACCGCGCGCCATCTGATCGGGCCGGTGCCGCGCCCGCCGCATTGGACGGGCTTCTGCCTTGTGCCCGATGCGATGGAATTCTGGATGGATCGCGCCTTTCGCCTGCACGAACGCCGCCGCTTCATGCGGGAGGCGCAGGGCTGGACCAGCACCCTGCTTTACCCGTAAAAGGCATCATCATGGCCCAACACGATCATTCCGCCTTAAACCGCAGCGCTGCCTATGCCAGCATTTCCATGGCCCTGCTGCTGGTGGGGCTGAAAGGCTGGGCGGCTTGGACCACCGGTTCGACCGCGATGCTGGGCAGCCTTGCCGACACGCTGCTCGATCTGGTGGCTTCGCTGGCCACGCTGGCCGGGGTCTGGGTGGCGGGGATGCCCGCCGATGACAATCACCGCTTTGGCCATGGCAAGGCCGAGGCGCTCTCCGCCATGTTTCAGGTGCTGCTGATCGGGGCCTCGGCGCTGGCGCTGGCGATCCATTCGGTCCAGCAACTGATGTCGGGCGAGCGCACCGGTTCGGCAGGCGATGGCATCCTCGTCTCGGTCATCGCGATCGCGGGCACGCTGGCGCTGCTGGCGTGGCAGCAATATGTGATCCGCCAGACGCGCTCGGTGGCGATTTCGACTGACCACCTCCATTACAAATCCGACCTGCTGCTCAATGTGGCGGTCATCATTGCGCTGCTGCTCGACCAGTATGCCGGGCTGACCCGCGCCGACCCGCTCTTTGGCTTTGGCATCGCGCTCTGGCTGGGCTGGGGCGCCTATCACGCCAGCGAGGAAGCCATCGAGCAATTGATGGACCGCGAATGGCCCGAGGACAAGAAGGCCCGCTTCGTCGAAGTCCTTGGCCGCCACCCCGAACTGCGCGGCGTTCACGATCTGCGCACCCGCACCAGCGGCAACCGCGATTTCGTCCAGTTCCATGTCTGGGTCGACGGCAATATGACCGTGACGCAGGCCCATCGCGTGATGGACGAAATCGAGGACAAGCTGCTGGCCGAATTTCCCGATGTGGAAATTTTGATTCATCCCGATCCCGAGGGCCATGTTGACGAGCGCGGTGTGGCGGGGCGGGATATTTTGCAGGATGGGGTGGTTTAAGGGTTTAAAATGCCTCCGGCGGGCAAAGGGCGGGGGCCCTTTGCAATCCCGTTAATGGGTGGTGCTGGATGGCATCGTGGCGTTTGGCGACATGGTGATTAAAGCCTGCGGCGCGGCGAAGTTGGGCTGATTGGCGCCGCAGGCTTTTAATTTCGAACGCCGCCCATTTTGCACAACGCCGCCGCTGTGGCGCTACAAAGACAGTATGGGGATTGCAAAGGGTCGAGACCCTTTGCCCGCCGGAGGCATCTTAACCCCCGCCGGAGGCAAAACCTTGCCCTCCCTCCCGCTAACCCTCAATCCTGATTATACAATTGCACAATATCGGCCAGCTTGCGCACCAGCGCGGGGCGCATGGCGTGGTCGGTCTTGCCCAGCCGGACCACGGTCAGCTCCTGATCGGGCGAGACGATGACATATTGGCCAAGGTGTCCGATGGCGGCGAAGATATTGGCTTTGCCGCGGCCGGGGAAGAGTTCTTCCTGCCCGCTGGGCTGGGGGCGGTTGAGCCAGACTTGCGCGCCATAGCCGGGATTGTGGGGCGCGGGGGCCAGCATGAAACCGACCCAGTCGGAGGGCACGATGCGCACGCCGCCGATGGTGCCGTTGCTGCGCAGAAATTCGCCGAACCGGCCCCAGTCGCGGGCGGTGGCATGGATCATGCTGCCGCCGATCATGGTTCCTGCGGCGTCGAATTCGGGGGTGGCGCTGGGCATGCCTGCGGGCATGAAGAGGCGGCTGCGCAGATAATCGCTGACGGCCTGTCGGCGCGCGGCCGGATCGCGGCTGTCGGTCAGCGCGCGCGCGGCGATGTCGGCGAGGATGACGCTGGTGGCGGTGGAATATTCCCAATGGCTGCCCGGTTCGCTGACCAGCGGCTGGGCCTCGGCATAGGCGGCCATATCGTCGCGCCCATCCAGCGCGAGCATGCGCACGGTGTCGGCATCGCCGGCGGGCGTGGTTGATTCTACATGGCGCAGGCCGGACCGCATTTGCAGCAACTGGCGCAGGGTGATCTCGCCGCGTGGGTCGCCGGGACGCTGCCACGAGGGGACCGGGGCCGATTCGTCGAGCGTCAGCCGCCCGTCGGAAATCAGCAGGCCGATCAGCACCCCGGTGATGGTCTTGGACATCGACCAGCCGATCAGCTTCGTGTCCGGGCCATATCCAGGAGCGTAACGTTCGGCCACGATTCGCCCGCGATGCATCACCACCAGCGCGCGCGTTTCGCCCAGCATCGGATCGGTGAACAATTCATCCACTGCGCGGGCCAGAGCCTCACGCGGGGCGCCGGGGCGCTGGCCGATGGCGGCCATGGCCTGCGCCGAGAGGGGCGATTCGGCCTTTTCCCCGCCGCCGCAGCCCGCAAGCAGGGCGAGCGAAAGCGCCACCAGCGGGGTTGGCAAGCGGCGCTTGGGCGCGATAAGGGGGGGGCGGCGCGTGACCATCACGATGCCTCCATGCGCAAGGTCGTTCCCGATGGCAAGTTTCAAGCTCACATGGTTACGCGAAAGCGCGGCCCCCGGTCGCGGTGTCCGGCTGCGGATTGTGCTTGTGTTGCTGGGGCTTGGGGTGATCGCGGCGCTGGTGCTGGGCCTGTGGAAGGGGCCGCGGCTGGCCAAGGATGCGTTAACGGGCGCGGCCTTTGGCGCGCGCATCGCCTGCTCGTGCCGCTTTGTCGAAGGGCGTACTCTGGATCAGTGCAAGAGCGATTTCGAGCCGGGGATGAGCATGGTGATGCTCTCCGCCGATGAGGGCGCCAAGAGCGTCACCGCGCGCGTTCCCCTGATCGCGGCCCAGACCGCAACCTTTCGCCCCGGTGAAGGCTGCGTGCTGGAGAAATGGGAGCAGTAAGGCTTACGCGGCAAAGGTTTCCTCTATCCAGCCGCCGCCGATCACCCGGTCGCCCGCATAGATCACCGCCGCTTGTCCCGGCGCCACGCCATATTCCGGGCTGGCAAAGCGGATCGTGGTATCGGCTCCATCGCCAAGCGGTCCGTCCAGCGTCACCGGCACCGGCTTGGCCAGCGAGCGCACCTTGGCGGTCAGCGCCGCGCCTTCGGGCACGGGCCCGATGCGGTTGGTTTCGACAATCCGCGCCGCCGAGACGGCCAGCATCGCGCGCGGCCCCACCAGCACCCGCGCGCCGGGCGCATCAATGCCCACCACATAGACCGGTTCGGGCAGGCCGCCGATTTCCAGACCCCGGCGCTGGCCCACCGTATAGTGGATCACGCCGCGATGATGGCCCAGGACCGCGCCGGTCTGGGCATGGACGATATCGCCGGGGCGCTCGCCCTCGGGGCGGATTTTGCGCACCACGCTGGCATAATCGCCCTCCGGCACGAAACAGATGTCCTGCGAATCGGGCTTGGCCGCGACCTTGAGGCCGAAATGGTCGGCCAGTTCGCGCACCAGCGGCTTGGGCATACCCCCAAGCGGGAAACGCAGGAAATCGAGCTGCGCCTCGGTGGTGGCGTAAAGGAAATAGGACTGGTCGCGCGCGGGGTCGAGCGCGCGGTGCAATTCAGGCCCTGCGGCTCCCATCACGCGCCGCACATAATGCCCCGTGGCCAGACAATCGGCCCCCAGATCGCGCGCCATGGTCAAAAGGTCGGTGAACTTTGGCCCCATGTTGCAGCGGATGCAGGGGATCGGCGTGCGCCCGTTGAGGTAATCCTCGGCAAAGCGATCGACCACGCTTTCGCGAAATGCACTCTCATGGTCATAGACGTAATGCGCGATGCCCAGCCGGTCGGCCACCTCGCGCGCGTCGCGAATGTCATCGCCAGCGCAGCACGCGCCCTTGCGCTTCACCGCCTCGCCATGATCGTAAAGCTGTAGCGTGATGCCGATGACCTCGGCCCCGCTGTGTGCAGCAAGGGCGGCCACCACGGATGAGTCTACGCCCCCCGACATGGCCACAACGATTCGACGCATTTTTACCATTTGTCCAAGATCGAACAGATCGAGGAGCGCGGCGGGTGTTAACACGGAGGGGGAATCATGGGCCATAACCGGCCCCATACACCCACCCGGCCCCAGCGCCAAATCGGCAGATTCTTGCCGCCTTGCGCGATTAGGGGGGGCGCCAGATGGCGCCGACCCCTAGGGTTAAATATGGTCAACAAGTTGTAAACCCCGCCTTTACCCCCTCTTGACCATGTTGCGCCTATAGCATGGGTAATGGAACTGCGATTTGATCATGAAGACTGGCTGGCCCAGTCCTTTGCCACCGGCGCGAATGCCGATCGTCTGGCAACGGACTGGCATGGGCTGGCCACAAGGCTGGCGGCCGCGCACGCCTTTCAGCGCGGTTGCGGCGAGGCTCCGGCCATGCTGGCAGGGGGCAGTTTTGACCCCCATGTGGCGCGGCTGGTCAATGATTATGCACCGGTTTGGGACGGCCTCAGTGCTTCCTGCAACAGGCCTTTCGATGATGTTAACCCTGTTCCTAGAGGGGTTCGAAAAACGATGTCTGGCATTGAATTCGGCGTTGCCGGTCCCCGTCATCCCGGCGATCGAGGAATGAAATGATCGAGAACCAGAAAATCCGTCCGGCCATGGTCATTGGCCCGCTCGGCGAACCGCTCACGCTGGAATCGCTGCCGCCGCCCAACACCACGCGCTGGGTTGTGCGCCGCAAGGCCGAGGTGGTCGCAGCCGTCAATGGCGGCCTGCTGACCATCGATGAGGTCTGCGAGCGCTACAGCCTGACGCTGGAGGAATTCGCCTCGTGGCAACGCGCGGTGGATCGTTCGGGCATGCAGGGTCTGCGCGTCACGCGAATCCAGCATTACCGCGACCTTTATGAGCGTCAGCTAAAATATTGATGGGTTGAAATACCTATTACCGGGCCCGGATCAGGGCTTGAAAGGGCGCAGGAGCGGGGGGCTCCTTGCGCCCTTTTGCTTATATTCGGCCCGATTGCCCGAAAAGCCCGCTTGCCTGAGGTGATATACACGGGTAATACGCTTGCCGCATGATCCGGGCGCAGACCCGGTTCGTCATACTGATGGGGTGGTGAGCGAGATGAATGTCGAGGCCAAGGTGAAGTCCGATCCGGCGGCCCAGTCCTATGATGGGCCCTATGAAGGTGGGGACGCTCAGCCCTTCCCCCGCCGCAAGGTGTTGATCGGGGCCGGGGCGGCGCTTTTGGCCATCGGCGGCATCTGGGCCTATACTCATCGCAACCCCGGCGGCGATGCCGCCCGCGCCAATCAGGCCCCTCTGGTCACCGTATCGGCCCCGGGCATCGCCACGGTTGCCGGCACGATCAACGCCAGCGGCGTGCTGGCCGCGCGCCATGACATGCCCGTGGGCGTGGTGGGCGAAGGCGGCACCGTGGTGCAAGTGCTGGTCGAACCGGGCGCATGGGTCAAGCGCGGGCAATTGCTGGCCGTGATCGACCGTCAGGTGCAGAACCAGCAGCAGGCCAGCAGCAATGCCAATATCGGCGTGGCGCAGGCCGATGCGCGCATCGCGCAGGCCAATCTGGATCGCGGGCTGAAACTGGTGGCCAATGGGTTCATTTCCAATGCCGACATCGACAAGCTGACCGCCGTGCGCGATGCGGCCAATGCGCGGGTGCGCGTGGCGCAGGCGCAATCGGGCGAGATGCAGGCCAAGATCCGCCGGTTGAACATCGTTGCGCCCGCCGATGGCCTCGTACTCGACCGCGCGCTGGAGGTGGGCCAGGTGGTCAGCCCCGGCAATGGCGTGCTGTTCCGCATTGCCGACAAGGGCGAGATGGAAATGCGCGCGCGCCTGTCCGAGAGCAATCTGGCGCATCTGGCGCTGGGGCAGGAGGTCAAGGTGCGGCCTGTGGGTTCGGAGCGTGAATTTGTCGGCCATGTCTGGCAGGTCTCGCCGGTGATTGATCCGGCCACGCGGCAGGGTGTGGCGCGCATCGCGCTGCCCTATGACCGCGACATCCGCCCCGGCGGCTTTGCCAGTGCGGAAATCCGCAGCGGTTCGATGGCGGCGCCTTTGCTGCCCGAATCGGCGCTGCAGGCCGATGCACAGGGCAGCTATGTCTATGTCGTGACCGGCGACAACAAGGCGGTGCGCCGCCGGGTCAAAGTGGCGATGGTGACTGAAAAGGGCGTGGCCATTGCCTCGGGCCTTTCGGGCGTCGAGCGGGTGGTGCTGCGCGCGGGCGCGTTTCTGACCGAGGGCGAAACGGTTAATCCGCGCAGCCAGCCCCCCCAGTCATCGTCCAAGCAAAACTGAGCGGGAGCGCCTCCATGAACTTCCGCAATCTTTCGGCATGGTCGATCCGGCATCCGGTGGTGCCCATCGTGATCTTTGTGGCGATGATGCTGATGGGCGTTATCAGCTTTGCCCGGATGGAGGTCCAGGACCAGCCCGACATCGAATTTCCCATCGTGGTGGTTTCGATCACCCAGCCGGGCGCGGCCCCGACCGAAATCGAAACCCAGATCACCCAGCGCATCGAAGGCGCGGTGCGCACGATCTCGGGCGTCTCCTCGATCAGCTCGACCGCATCGGAAGGCAACAGCCAGACGATGGTGGAATTCCAGTTGGGCGAAGACATTAACGCGGCGGTGGCCGAGGTGAAGAACGCGGTCGATCAGGCGCGCGGCAATCTGCCCGACGGCATCCTTGAGCCGCAGGTGTTCAAGGTGAACACGTCGACCAACCCCATCGCCTATTTCGCGGTTTCCGCCGAGGACATGACCATCGAGCAGCTCTCGTGGTTCATTGACGATACGGTGGCGCGGCGCCTGCTGGGCGTGGAGGGCGTGGCCGAAATCAAGCGCAACGGGGGCGTGAACCGCGAGATTCTCGTCACGCTCGATCCGGCGCGGATGCAGGCCTTTGGCGTCACCGCGCCGCAGGTCAATGCGGCGCTGCGGGCGCTCAACCTGAACGCGGCAGGCGGCAAGGCGGAAATCGGCGGCACGCGCCAATCGGTGCGCGTGCTGGGCAATGCGCAGGACGCCTTTGCGCTCAGCCAGGCCGATATTCCGGTGGCGGGGCGCGTGGTCAAACTGGCCGATATTGCCACGGTGCGCGACGCATGGGGCGAAATCACCTCGCTGGGCAAGGTCAACGGCAAGCAGGTCGTCACCTTCTCCATTGCCCGCGCGCGCGGGGCATCGGACGTGTCGGTCTATGACAAGTCGATGGTCGAATTGGCCAAGATCGCCAAGGAGCGGCCCGGCGTCCATTTCACCGAATTGTTCAATCAGGTTTCCTATACCAAGAAGCAATACGAATCCTCGATGGAATCCATGGTCGAAGGCGCCGTTCTGGCGGTGATCGTGGTGTTCTTCTTCCTGCGCGACTGGCGCGCCACGGTGGTTTCGGCCATCGCCATCCCGCTCTCGGCCATCCCCACCTTCTGGTTTATGAAGGTGTGGTTCGGCTTTACGCTCAACACGATGAGCCTTTTGGCGCTGGGGTTGGTCGCGGGCGTGCTGGTGGATGATGCGATCGTGGAGATCGAGAATATCGTCCGGCATATGCGCATGGGCAAAACCGCCTATCAGGCCGCGATTGATGCCGCCGATGAAATCGGGCTGGCGGTGGTGGCCACCACCTGTTCGATTGCGGCAGTGTTCCTGCCTGTTGGGCTGATGCCGGGCGTGTCGGGAGCGTTTTTCAAGAATTTCGGCCTGACGGTGGTAGTTTCGGTGCTGATGTCGCTGGCCGTGGCGCGAATGATCACGCCGATGGTGGCGGCCTATTTCCTCAAAAGCCATGGCACCGCCGAGCATGGCGGCGGGCGGATGATGGATTTCTATCTGCGCGTGCTGCACTGGTCGCTTGATGTGTCGGGCGCGCGGGCGTTGCGGGCGCGGCTGTTGGCGGAAAAGGGGCATTTGTCGTGGCGCGACCATCTGCGCGCCCGGCTGCGCGATCATCGCATCTGGATGATCGGCGTGGCGCTGGGCTGTTTCGCGCTGACCATCGTGCTGTTTATCGCCATGCCGACATCCATGTTCCCTGACGAGAACAGTGATTTCACCCAGTTGCGCATCGAAATGGTCCCCGGCACCACGCTGGCCCAGACCGAGGCGGTGGCTGATCAGGTGGCCGCCATCGTGCGCCGTCGGCCCGAGGCCGATCAGGTGCTGGAACGGGTGAACGAGGGCAACGCCCGCGTCATGATCATGCTGAAAAAGGATCGCAAGATCCACACCAAGCAGTTTGAGCGCGAAGTCACCCCCACGGTGCAGGGCATTGCGGATGCGCGCATCACCTTCCAGGCCAGCAACAACGGCGGTTCGTCCACCGGGCGCGGGCTGGAAATCATGCTGTCGAGTTCGGACCCGGCGCTGCTGGACAAGACGGCGGCGCAATTGGTCGAACAGATGAAGGGGATGCACGAGCTGGTCGCCCCGCGCATCAGCGGCGATATGCGACGCCCCGAAGTGGTGATCGTGCCGCATATGGATCTGGCCGCCAGCCTCGGCATCTCGACCTCCTCGCTGAGCCAGGCGATCCGCATCGCCACGATTGGCGAGATCGACCAGAACGCGGCCAAATTCTCGCTCTCCGACCGTCAGGTGCCGATCCGCGTGCGCCTGCCCGAAGAAGCGCGGCGCGATCTGTCGAACATCGCCAATCTGCCGGTGCCGACCGCCTCAGGCGGCTCGGTGCCTTTGAGCCGCGTGGCCGACATCACCTTCGGCTCCGGCCCCTCGACCATCCAGCGCTATAATCAGGAGCGCCGGACCTTCATCGGTGCGGATCTGGCGCCGGGTGTCATCAAGGGCGATGCGGAAAAGAAGGTCAAAGCGCTGCCGATCATGAAGAACCTGCCCGCGGGCGTGTCGAACACGGCCTATGGCGAGGCCAAGTGGCAGCAGGAGATGATCGTCAATCTGGCGCTGGCGGTGCCGGCGGGGATTGGGCTGGTGTTTGCGGTGCTGGTGCTGCTCTATCACCGGGTCGTCTCGCCGCTGGTCAATATGGCCTCGCTGTTTCTGGCGCCTTTGGGCGGGCTGCTCCTGCTGGCGCTGCTCGACATGCCGATCTCGATGCCGGTCTATATCGGCATATTGATGCTGTTCGGCATTGTGGCGAAAAACTCGATCCTGCTGATCGACTTTGCCATCGAGGAGATGCAGCGCGGCGCCTCCAAGTTCGAGGCGATCATCGAGGCGGGGCACAAGCGCGCCCAGCCCATCGTGATGACCACGGTGGCGATGACGGCGGGGATGATCCCGGCGGCCATGTCGCTGTCGGGCGATGCGGCATTTCGCGCGCCGATGGGCGTGGTGGTGATCGGCGGGCTGACGCTTTCCACGGTGCTGACGCTGCTGATCGTGCCTGCCGCTTTCAGTCTGGCCGACGGGTTTGAGAAACGGATCGGCCCGAAATTGCGGCGCGGCTTGCTGACCTATGAACCGGAGCATGGACGCGATGCTCATGCTGGAGTAACCCCGGCCGAGTGAGACAGGAACGCAGTTTATCGCGCTGGCTGGGCGTGGAGAGCGGGGCCGGAAACCGGCAGGCTGTTCGCGTGCGCTGGCTGGCGCATGGGTTGCTGGTGGGGATGGCGGGGCTTTACCTGCTGTCCCGCCATTTTGCGCCGCTCCATCCCGGCTGGGAATGGGCCAAGGCCTTTTCCGAAGCCGCCATGGTGGGCGCGCTGGCCGACTGGTTTGCGGTGACGGCGCTGTTTCGTCATCCGATGGGGCTGCCCATCCCGCATACGGCGATAATCCCGGCCAAGAAGGACCAGATTGCCGAGAGCATGGCGGGCTTTCTGCGCGCCAATTTCCTTACGCCTCAGGTGGTGGCGCGGCGTTTGTCGGGGCTGGATGTGGCGGGGGCCCTGGGCGGTTTTCTGGCCGATCCGGGAGAAGGCGGAGAACCGCGCCTACGTCAGGGCGCGGCGGGCCTGCTGGGCGATATGTTGCAATCGCTGCCGGGCGAGCAATTGGGCGATATGCTCAAATCCACCGTGCGCGGGCAATTGGAACGGCTCGATCTGGCGCCCTTGCTGGGGCAATTGCTGGAAGGGGCGATGGCCGATGGCCGCCATCGTGGCGTGATCGAGGCCATGCTGCGCTGGACGGGGATCACGTTGGAGGCCAACGAAGACCTGCTGCGCAAGATGATCCATGACCGGGCACATACGCTGCTGCGCTGGACCGGGCTGGACGAGACGCTGGCCAATACGATCCTTGATGGCCTGTATAAGATGCTGGCCGAATGCATTGTCGATCCGCAGCATCCGTTGCGGACCAAGCTGGAGGATCTGTTGGCGGGTCTTGCCCATGATCTGCGCCATGATCCGGCGATGCAGGCCAAGGTGGCGCGGATGAAGGCCGAGATTTTGGCCAATCGCGCGATGGGCGCGTGGATCGATGGGCTGTGGGAGCGTGCGCGCGGCGCGGCGATTGAGGCGCTGAGCCATCCGGGCGGGTTGTTGCAGGGGCGGATGGGCGCGGGGCTGGCCGGGTTTGGCGCGGGCCTCCAGACCGACGCGCGGCTGCGCCATCAGGTTAACCGATTCGCGCGCCGTTCGCTGGCCGGGCTGGCGGTGCGGCATGGGGCGGGCATTGTGAAACTGGTGTCGGACACGGTGCGCCGGTGGGATGCGCGTACCGTTTCGGAACGGATTGAGGGCGCGGTGGGGCGCGATCTGCAATTTATCCGCATCAATGGCACGCTGGTAGGTGGAATCGTCGGATTGCTGCTTCACTCTATAGAGAAGCTATTATAGGAACAATTTCGCGCCTCATGCGTTGAGGGTTGCAATCTGTGATGCGCAGATGAGCGGGATTACAGTCAACATGATTAATTTTGACTTAAAAGATGTGCAGGCTACTGCTCAGGCCATCAACTGCGATTGTATGGGCGCATGCAAACGCGGCGATGCTGTTCAGTGCCTTTACAGTAAAACGCTCGATCTGCTCAGCCGCGAGGGTGAAGACTGGCGCGCGCGGGTGGACTTGCTGCGCCCGCTGGCCATGGTGGCGGGGTTTCAGAAAACCCGCGAAGGACAGAGCGAATGCGCCGCCTTTGCCGCCCATCTGGCCGCAGGCGATGAGCCGGGCGCGCTGGCGGCCTGTCGTCGCCTGATCGAATTGGACGCCGAGCTTTCGGGCCAATAAACGGCGGGAAACCCTTTAAAGGTCCCCCGCCGCCTCGCCTTAACTTATTCCAGTTCCAGAATGATGTAATCGACCGGCAGGCTCTCGCCCGGCTTGGCGTTAATCTTGCCGATGGTGGCCGATTTTTCGGCGCGCAGGATGTTTTCCATCTTCATCGCCTCGACCACGGCCAGCGGCTGCCCCGCTTCGACCTTGTCGCCTTCCTTGACGCCCAGCGACACCAGCAGCCCCGGCATCGGACAGATCAGGAATTTCGACAGATCGGGCGGGATCTTTTCGATCATATGATCGGCCAGAGCCGCAACATGGGCGGGCAGAATCTCGACCTTGTGGATCGCGCCGCGCGTGGTCACTTTCAGCCCGGTGCGCGTCGGCTCGATTTTCAGCCCCAGCACTTCCTCGCCCACTTCGGCCACGATCAGGTGGTCGCCGGGCGTATATTCCATCGCCAGATCGACCTCTGCGCCATTCACGCGCACGCTGTCGGTATCGACGCTGACGGCGAATTTCTCACCATCGAGGCGGACCACCCATTCCGAGGGCGGGGCCAGCACATGGGCCAGTTGCCCATCGACCTGACGCGCGCGGTCGGCCCGCGCGGTGGCGATAAAGCCCGAAACCGCCGCGATATGGGCCAGCGTCTGCGCGTCGGTCGCCGCGCCGTGGAAGCCCTCGGGATATTCCTCGGCGATGAAGCCCGTGGTCAGCTCGCCGCTGCGGAAGCGGGGGTGCTGCATGATGGCCGAAACGAAGTCGATGTTGTGGCCCAGCCCCTCGATCTCGAACTGGTCGAGCGCGGCGATCTGCTTGTCGGCGGCCTCGTCGCGGGTTTCGCCCCATGTGATCAGCTTGGCGATCATGGGATCATAGAACATCGAAACTTCGCCGCCTTCATAGACGCCATCGTCGACGCGCACGCCGTCGATCCCCCGGCGGCCATTTTCCGCGCCATCGTCGGTCCATCCGTCTACCGGCGGGCGATAGCGCGAGAGGCGGCCCGTGCTGGGCAAAAATCCGCGATAGGGATCTTCGGCATAGACGCGGTTTTCAATCGCCCAGCCGTCGATCTTCACATCATCCTGCGTGATGGCCAGCTTTTCGCCATAGGCCACGCGGATCATCTGTTCGACCAGATCGATGCCGGTGATCGCCTCGGTGACCGGGTGTTCGACCTGAAGGCGGGTGTTCATTTCGAGGAAGTAGAAGCTCTCGCCGGTCTTGTCGGCGCCCGAAACGATCAGTTCGACCGTGCCCGCGCTGTAATAGCCCACCGCGCGGGACAGGGCGACGCATTGCTCGCCCATCGCCTTGCGCATCGCGGGGCTGACAAAGGGCGAGGGGGCTTCTTCCACCACCTTCTGGTGGCGGCGCTGGATCGAGCATTCGCGCTCGTTCAGGTAAAGGATATTGCCGTGCTGATCGCCCAGGATCTGGATCTCGATATGGCGCGGGTCCTGAATGAACTTTTCGATGAAGACGCGGTCATCGCCGAAGGAGTTCAGCCCCTCGCGCTTCACGCTTTCAAAGCCCTCGCGCACGTCCCTTTCGGAAAAGGCAAGGCGCATGCCCTTGCCGCCGCCGCCCGCGCTGGCTTTCATCATCACCGGATAGCCGATCTCATTGCTGATCTCGACGGCATGATCGGTGTCGCGGATTTCGCCGACAAAGCCGGGGACGACATTGACGCCCGCCGATTTGGCCAGCTTCTTCGATTCGATCTTGTCGCCCATCGCGGCAATCGCGCCCACAGGCGGGCCGATGAAGGCGATGTTTTCCTTGGCCAAAGCCTCGGCGAAGGAGGTGCGTTCCGACAGGAAGCCATAGCCGGGATGCACCGCCTCGGCGCCGGTTTGCTTACAAGCGGCAATGATCTTGTCGGCAATCAGATAGGACTGCGCGGCGGGCGAGGGGCCGATATGCACGGCCTCGTCGGCCATCTGCACGAAGGGCGCGCGGGCATCGGCGTCGGAATAAACCGCCACCGTGGCAATGCCCATCCGGCGTGCGGTCTTGATGACGCGACAGGCGATTTCGCCGCGATTGGCGATGAGGATTTTCTTGAACATGCGTCTTACTCCGCCTTTTCCAGTTCGCTGCCCAGCGGCGGCATATTGTGGCCCAACAGGCGCAGCATATCGGCCGCGCAATCGAGCACGTTGGATCCCGGCCCATAGATGCCCTGAACCCCGGCCTCGCGCAGGAATTCATAGTCCTGCGGCGGGATGACGCCGCCCGCGACGACCTTGATGTCGGGCCGGCCCGCCTCGCGCAGCAGGGCGATCAGTTGCGGGATCAGGGTTTTATGCCCTGCGGCAAGGGACGAAGCCCCCACCGCATCGACGCCCTTTTCCAGCGCCAGCGCGCAGGCTTCCTCCGGCGTCTGAAACAGCGGGCCGGAGGTCACGTCAAAACCCATGTCGGTAAAGGCCGAGGCGATGACATTGGCCCCGCGATCATGCCCATCCTGCCCCATCTTGGCCACCAGCATCCGGGGCTTGCGCTCCAGACGGCGGGAAACGGCCTCGACGCCATCGAGGATCTGCTGATAGCGGTCATCGCCCGCATAGGCTGCGCCATAGACGCCCTTGACCGGGGTCGGCACGGTGCCGTGGCGGCCAAAGACCTCCTCCATCGCGCTGCTGATTTCGCCCAGCGTGGCGCGGTGGCGGGCGGCCTCGACGGCCAGCGCCAGCAGGTTGCCATTGCCGCGCGCGCCTTCGGTGATGGCGCGCAGGGCGGCCTGACAGGCGGCTTCGTCGCGGGCGGCTTTCACTGCCTTGATCCGGGCGATCTGGGCCTCGCGCACGACATGGTTGTCGATGTCCAGCGTCTCGATCCGGTCCTCGGTCGCCAGACGATATTTGTTGACGCCGACGATGACATCCTCGCCCTTGTCCACGCGGGCTTGGCGCCCGGCGGCGGCTTCCTCGATCATCGCCTTGGGCCAACCGGCGGCGACGGCCTTGGCCATGCCGCCTTCATTCTGCACCCGGTCGATGATGCCTTGCGCGGCGTCGACCAACTGCTGCGTCAGCGATTCAATGTAGTAGGACCCGCCCAGCGGATCGACCACATTGCACATGCCCGTCTCTTCCTGAATCACGATCTGCGTGTTGCGCGCGATACGGGCGGAAAAATCGGTGGGCAGCGCAATGGCTTCATCGAGCGCATTGGTGTGGAGCGACTGCGTGCCGCCCAGCATCGCGGCCATCGCCTCGATCGTGGTGCGGATGACGTTGTTATAGGGGTCCTGCTCCTGCAACGACACGCCGCTGGTCTGGCAATGGGTGCGCAGCATCTTGCTGCGTTCATCCTTTGCGCCCAGTTTCGTCATTGCCCGGTGCCACAGCACGCGCGCGGCGCGCAGCTTGGCGACCTCCATGAAGAAATTCATGCCGATGGCGAAAAAGAAGCTGAGCCGCCCGGCGAATTTGTCGATGTCGAGGCCAGACGCCACGCCATATTTCACATATTCGATGCCGTCGGCAATGGTGAAGGCCAGTTCCTGCACCTGCGTCGCGCCGGCCTCCTGCATGTGATAGCCGGAGATCGAAATGCTGTTGAATTTGGGCATTTCGCGGCTGGTATAGCCGAAGATGTCGCTGATGATCCGCATGCTGGGTTCGGGCGGATAGATATAGGTGTTGCGGACCATGAACTCCTTGAGGATGTCGTTCTGGATGGTCCCGTCGAGCAGTTTGCGGTCAACGCCCTGCTCCTCGCCCGCGACGATGAAGAAGGCGAGGATCGGGATCACCGCACCGTTCATCGTCATCGACACCGACATTTCGCCAAGGGGAATGCCGTCGAACAGGATCTTCATGTCCTCGACCGAATCGATGGCCACGCCCGCCTTGCCGACATCGCCCACCACGCGGGGATGATCGGAATCGTATCCGCGATGGGTGGCAAGGTCGAAAGCGACCGAGAGGCCCTTTTGCCCCGCCGCCAGATTGCGGCGATAGAAGGCGTTCGATTCCTCGGCGGTGGAAAAGCCTGCGTACTGGCGGATCGTCCAGGGGCGGCCCGCATACATGCTGGCGCGCACGCCGCGCGTGAAGGGCGCGAAACCGGGCAGGCCGGGGTCCACGCTCACATCATCGGCGGTGTAGAGCGGCTTGACGGTGATGCCCTCGGGCGTCTGCCAGTTCAGGTCCCGCCCCTTCACCTCTTTGGCGGCAAGCGACTGCCAGTTATCAATGCTGCTCATGCGACCTCTCCATGATTTCGGTCAGCTGCCCCAGCATATCCTTGGGGTGCAGGAAGAAGATGGGCGTGCCATGCGCGCCGATGCGCGTGGGGCCGAGGATGCGCTTGCCTTGGGCGGTGAACCATTCCCGCGCGGCCTCGATATCCTCCACCTCATAGCAAAGGTGGTGCTGGCCGCCTGCGGGGTTCTTGGCGATGAAACCGGCGATGGGGCTGGTTTCTCCAAGCGGTTCGATCAGTTCGATCTGCGTCCCGCCATCGGTGCCCAGCGCGCCCGGTTGCCGGGGCGTGTTCACAAAGGCCACCTTCACGCCCTGTTCGGGCATGTCGAAAGGCTGCGTGATCAGCGTGGCACCCATCACATCGCGGTAATAGGCAATGGCGGCCTGCATATCAGGCACGGCCACGCCAACATGGTTGAGGCGTCCGAGTTTCATGGCATCCTCCCCGCTTAGAGCGGAATATTGTCGTGCTTCTTCCAGGGGTTCTCCAGCGCCTTGTTGCGCAATTTGCGCAGGCCCAGAGCGATCCGGCGGCGGGTCGAATGGGGGTGGATCACCTCGTCGATGAAGCCCTTGCTTGCTGCCACAAACGGGTTGGCGAAGCGGTCCTCATATTCCTTGACCTTTTCGGCCTGCGCCTCGGCGGGCAGGCCGCGGAAGATGATTTCCACCGCGCCCTTGGCGCCCATCACCGCGATTTCGGCGGTGGGCCATGCGTAATTCAGGTCGCCGCGCAGATGCTTCGACGCCATCACGTCATAGGCCCCGCCATAGGCCTTGCGGGTGATGATGGTGATCTTGGGCACGGTCGCCTCGGCATAGGCAAACAGCAGTTTGGCGCCATGCTTGATGATGCCGTTGTGCTCCTGCGCGGTGCCGGGCAGGAAGCCGGGAACGTCCACAAAGGTCAGGATCGGAATGTTGAACGCATCGCAGAAGCGCACGAAACGCGCCGCCTTCTTCGACGAATTGATGTCCAGCACGCCCGCCAGCACCAAAGGCTGATTGGCGACGACGCCCACCGTCTTGCCCTCGATCCGGCCAAAGCCGCAGATGATATTGCCCGCATGGCCGGGCTGGATTTCAAAGAAATCGCCTTCGTCCAGCGTCTTGCGGATCACTTCCTTCATGTCATAAGGCTGGGTCGCGCTGGCCGGGATCACCGTGTCGAGGCTGTCTTCAAGGCGGTCCCACGGATCGGCATTGGGGCGCTCGGGCACCTCTTCCTTGTTCGACAGGGGCAGGAAGTCGAAGAATTCGCGCGCCGTCAGCAGCGCCTCGATATCGTTTTCCAGCGCCAGATCGGCCACGCTGGTCTTGGTGCTATGCGTGATCGCGCCGCCCAGTTCCTCTTGCGTAACCACTTCATTCGTCACGGTTTTGACCACATCGGGGCCGGTGACGAACATATAGGAGCTGTCCTTCACCATGAAGATGAAGTCGGTCATGGCGGGCGAATAGACCGCGCCGCCCGCGCAAGGGCCCATGATCAGCGAAAGCTGTGGCACCACGCCCGAGGCCAGCACATTGCGCTGGAAAATCTCGGCATAGCCGCCAAGCGAGGCCACGCCTTCCTGAATGCGCGCGCCGCCCGAATCGTTAAGGCCGATGACAGGCGCACCCACCTTCATCGCCATATCCATGATCTTGCAGATCTTCATCGCATGGCGTTCGGAAACCGCCCCGCCAAACACGGTGAAATCTTGGCTGAACACGAAAACGAGGCGGCCATTGATCGTGCCGGACCCGGTGACCACGCCGTCGCCGGGGATCGTGTTGTCGGGCATGCCGAAATCGACGCAATTGTGTTCGACATACATGTCGACCTCTTCAAAGCTGCCCTCGTCGAGCAGAACCTTGAGGCGTTCGCGCGCGGTCAGCTTGCCCTTGGCATGCTGGGCATCGATCCGCTTCTGGCCGCCGCCCATCCGGGCCGCCGCCCGCCGCCGCTCCATCTCTGCCACATTCGCGCTCATCGGGTATCCTCTTGTCAAACCACGTGAGGCCGCGATGCGCCATTGCGCTTGACCCGTCCACAGTAATGTTGCAAATTTGCAAAGGAAGAATTTGCAAAAATTAGCGAGAGGACGGCATGAAAAGGCGGCTCTATGCGGGGCGATTCCTTAAAGCCCTGCGCGAGGATCATGGCCTGAAACAGGGCGCGCTGGCGCAAAGGCTGGGGATCAGCACGCCCTATCTCTCGCAGCTTGAAAATGACACGCGGCCCATGACTTTGGCGCTGGCCGAAAGGGTGCGCGAGATCTTCCCGGTGGATTGGGCCGACATGGCCGAAACCCCGGTCGAACCCATCGTCACTGAATTGCTGGAGGCCGCCGCCGATCCTTTGCTGCGCGATCTTCCCGCCGATCAGATCGAGCGGGTGGCCGACCAGTTCCCGCAATTTGCCGAGCAATTTGCCCATCTCTACCGCCTGCACAAACGCGATTCCCAACGTCTGGCCGCGATGGACGAGGCGCTGGGGGCCGACAGCGTTTCGGGCGGGCGCCTGCCGTGGGAGGAGGTGCGCGACTGGTTCCATCTGGCCGACAATTACGTCCATTTGATCGACTCCAGCGCCGAGGCCATGGCCGGCGCTCTTGCCCGCCATCTGCCCACGCCCGACACCGCGCAATTGACCGCATGGTTCGACCGACAGGGCATCACCCTGCGCCATCTGCCGGGCGCGCCGATCCGCCGCTATGACGAGGCCCGCCGCGAATTGACGCTGGACGCGGGCCAGCCCCATGAGAGTCTGCGCTTTCAACTGGCCTATCAGCTCTGCGCCATCGCGCTGGCGCAGGAGATTGCCGAGACGGTGGAGAAGGGCGGGATGCGAACGCAAACCGCGCGCAATCTGCTTTCCGTGGGGCTGACCAATTATGCGGCGGGGGCTTTGCTGATGCCCTATCGCCCGTTTCGCGATGCCGCGCGGCGGCTGCGCCATGATATTGACGGGTTGCGCCAGATTTTCGGCACCAGTTTCGAACAGACCTGCCACCGCCTGTCCAACCTGCAAAGGCCGCACCAGCGCGGCGTGCCGATCGCCTTTTGCCGGATCGACATGGCAGGTAATATTACGAAGCGCCACGCGGCCAACGGGTTGCAATTCGCCCGCTTCGGCGGCGCCTGCCCGCTATGGATCGCGCATGAGGCGGTGGCCATTCCCGACCGCATCCATCTGCAAGTGGCCGAGATGCCCGAGGGGCGGCGCTTTGTGTTCCTTGCCAAGGGGCTGGTCAAACCCTCGGACGCCTATTTCCGCCCGCCGCGCCGCTATGCGGTGGTGCTGGGGTGTGAAGTCACGCTGGCCAGCGAGTTCATCTATGCCGACACGCTCAATCTGGAATGCGAGGAGGCCGTGGCGCGGATCGGCATTTCCTGCCGTATCTGTTCGCGCCACGATTGCCATCAGCGCGCCTATCCGCCCAATGACAAAGCCATCGACATCACCACCAACCAGCGCGGCTTCATCCCCTATCGCATTCTGGATTAATAGGCGGCGGTAAAGCGCGCGCGGGGGTGGTTATGGGCTTCCAGTTCATCGACCATGGCGATGGCATAGTCGGCAAAGCTGATCTTGCTCTCGCCCGCTTCGTCCACCACCAGATCGTCCTTGCCGCCGCGATAGGTGCCAAGGCGCGGCCCTTCGAAGATGAAGGCGGCGGGCGAGAAGAAGGTCCAGTCAATGTCGGTGACGGGGCGCAGATCGTCGAGGAAGGTGATGCCGCCCATGGCCGCGCCCTTCCACGCTTCGGGGAAATCCGGTCCGTCGATCAGGCGCTCGCCCGAGGGCAGTTTCAAGCTGGCCGCGCCGCCCGTGACCAGCAAGCGGCCCACCCCCGCCTGACGCAGCGCGCCCAGCAGCGTTTCGGCCGAAACGTCGAAATGCAGCGCGCTGATGACGGCATCGACGCCTGCGATCAATCCGGCCAGAGCAGCCGGGTCCGAGGCGTCGCCCTGCACCGCGCTCACGCCATCGGCGGCGGGAATCGCTTCGGGCTTGCGGGCGATGGCCACCACCTGATGCCCGCGCGCGCTCAGTTCCCTGGTGATTTCCGATCCTGCGCGGCCGCTGGCGCCCAACACTGCAACTTTCATTTTTGATGCTCCATCAGGTTTCTAATGGAAACCAAGTGTGCTATGGGAACGCATCATGCAAGACGGCACTTTTCTTTCACTAGATTACCCCAACGTAACCACCTCAAAACGGGGCGATGTTTTCGCGCGCAATTGCCCCACGCGCCAGCTGCTCGACCGGGTGGGCGATAAATGGAGCATCCTGCTGCTCGGCATGCTGGGGGAGGGGGAGATGCGGTTCAGCGCGCTCAAGCGCCGGGTCGATGGTATCTCGCAAAAGATGCTGGCCCAGACCCTGCGCACGCTGGAGCGCGACGGGCTGATCACGCGCCATGTCGAACCCACCGTGCCGGTCAGCGTGACCTATGCGATCACCCCGCTGGGGCGCGAATTGCTGGGGGCGCTGCAATGGCTGATTGACTGGGCCGAAACGCGGATGAGCGCGGTGGCGCAGGCGCAGGTGGCCTATGACCTGCGCATGGCGGTTTAAGCTGTGATGGCCATCTGGTTGCGCCCGGCCCGCTTGGCGCTGTAAAGCGCGGCATCGGCCTGACGAAATGCCTCCTCGACCGGCAGGTCGACGCTCAGCCGGGTCAGCCCCACGCTGACGGTTGCGCGCACCAGCTCGCCCACCACCGAACGCCCCTCGCTTTCGGCCAGGCGGGTGCGCACGCGCTCGCAAATCACCCCCGCCTGTTCCAGCGAAACATCGCGCAGCAGCACGCCGAATTCCTCGCCCCCCAGCCGCGCCACCACATCGCCCGCGCGCACCGTGCCGCACAGCAAAGTGGCAAACAGCGTCAGCATCCGGTCGCCCGTTGCATGGCCGTGGACATCGTTGATCCGCTTGAAATGGTCGAGGTCGAACAGCGCCAGACAAGAGTCCCTGCCCTCTGCCACATCGCGGGCCAGCGCCC
The DNA here is from genome assembly GCF_014196525.1 of Novosphingobium sediminicola. Classification (GTDB taxonomy): domain Bacteria; phylum Pseudomonadota; class Alphaproteobacteria; order Sphingomonadales; family Sphingomonadaceae; genus Novosphingobium; species Novosphingobium sediminicola. Next base: position 71,438 of record NZ_JACIDX010000016.1, read on the forward strand.
GGTCAAAGGCGCGCCGATTGGCAAGCCCGGTCAGCGGATCGGTGTTGGCCTCATGCGCCAGATTTTCGATCAGCCGTCGCCGCGCCGAATTGTCGCGGATGATCGACACCGTGCCATTGGGCACACCGCGCCGGTTCAGCGTGGCGCACATATGGCTTTCCACCCATGTCGATCCGCCATCCTTGCCAATCACCCGGCATTCGACCGCCACCGTGCCCTGCGGCTCGCACAGCGCCTGAAAGCGGGCGTCGAACACCGCCTGTTCGTCCTCGGGATGGATCAGGTCATAGGCCGAGCGGCCCACCAGTTCCTCGGCCTGATAGCCCCACAGCCGCGCCCCGGCGTCCGATACCGAGCGCAAGGTGCCGTCAATATTGACTCGCATGATGACATCGCCGGTCCGCTCGACAATCAGCCGGTGCAGCGCCTCGGCATCGCGCAGATTCTGCATCAGGCGGCGGCGCGATTCCAGCTCGGCCGCCACCGGCAGCAGGATCAACACCACGCAGGCGAAATAGATCTGCAGCACCAGCAGCTTGGTCGCCATATCCAGATGCAGCAGCATCGTTGGCCCATGGCCCGTCATTGTGCCGATCAACCCGCCGCAGATCAGCACCAGCAGCGAGGCCACCGCCCCGATCCGCCCCAGCCGGAAGGTGGCCGCCACCATCGGCACCAGCGGCACGACGACCAGCGGAACGCGGCTTTGCCCAAAGGTGGCCAGCGTGGCCAGACAGACCGCGCCCAGCAGGATCAGCGCTTCGGGCAGGCGTTCACGGTTGAATTTGGCCGTATCAAGACGGCGGCGGCGCAGCACCAGAAAGATCGGCGGGGCAAAGGTGACGAGACTGAGCGCATGGGCGCCAAACCAGTCGCGCCAGGCGTTGAAGAAGGGGATGCCCGTGGCCCCATGGGCCGCCCAAGCGCCGATAAAGGCCGAGGCGGCGGGCGCGATAAACCCGGCCACCAGCAGAAAGCTGGCCACATCACGGACCGATTCAAACCGGGTGAAGCGCGGGGCGATGCGGCGCAGCAGGCTGGCGGCCAGCCATGCCTCGAACAATCCGGCCAGAGTCAGGGGCAGCGTATGGACCCCGCCAAACCCGCGCAGCCCGATGGCCAGCGCGCCCGCCGGAAAGCACAAAAGCAGCGCCGCCGACCAGCGCCGATGCGGCATCGCTGCCAGCGCCGAGAACAGCACCGCGCCCGCCGGCCAGACAATCGCCACCCCGCCGTTAAAGCGCGTCAGTTGCAGGGCGAGCAGTGCGCTGGCGAAATAAATCGGGCACAGCAGCAGACTCTGCCCAAAATATTTCAGGAGCAAGGCGCGGACTCGGGCACTCATGGGCGCAACCTGCCATGCAAAAGTTTAAGAAAGCATCGTCACCGCAAACCATTCCGAAGGCCCTGTCGCCGCCGTCATGCCGCCGATGCAAAAAGCCCCGCAGCGCTGATGCGCCACGGGGCCTTTTTCCCGAAACTCGCGAAGGGCTTACTTGCCCTTGTTGACTTCCGCGACGATCTTCTTGGCCGCATCGCCCAGATCGTTGGCCGCCACGATGGGCAGGCCCGAATTGTTGAGCAGTTCCTTGCCCAGTTCGACGTTGGTGCCTTCAAGGCGAACCACCAGCGGAACCGACAGGTTGACGTCCTTGGCCGCAGCGATGATGCCCGCCGCGATGACGTCGCACTTCATGATGCCGCCAAAGATGTTGACCAGAATGCCTTCGACCGCCGGGTCCGACAGAATGATCTTGAACGCCGCCGTCACCTTCTCGGTGGTGGCGCCGCCGCCCACGTCAAGGAAGTTGGCCGGGAAGGCGCCATTGAGCTTGATGATGTCCATCGTCGCCATGGCCAGACCCGCGCCGTTCACCATGCAGCCGATGTTGCCGTCGAGCTTGATGTAGGCCAGGTCATACTTGCTGGCTTCGATTTCGGCCGGATCTTCTTCGGTTTCGTCGCGCATCGCGAACACGTCGGGGTGACGGAACAGCGCGTTCGAATCGAAGCTCATCTTGGTGTCGAGAACCAGCAGATTGCCGTTCACGTCTTCGACCAGCGGGTTGATTTCGAGCATTTCGCAGTCGAGCGAAACGAAGGCGTCATACAACTGCTTGGCCAGAACCTGCGCCTGCTTGTTGGTGTCGCCCTTCAGCTTGAGAGCGAAGGCGATCGAGCGGCCGTGGTGGGGCTGGAAGCCCGAGGCCGGGTCGATGGCGATCGTGGCGATCTTTTCCGGGGTGTCATGGGCAACGGTTTCGATGTCCATGCCGCCTTCGGTCGACACGATGAAGGCCACGCGGCCGGTGGCGCGGTCGACCAGCAGCGAGAGGTAATATTCCTTGGCGATGTCAACGCCGTCGGTCACATACAGGCGGTTGACCTGCTTGCCCGCTTCGCCGGTCTGCACGGTCACCAGCGTGTTGCCGAGCATTTCCTTGGCGTGCGATTCGACTTCTTCCAGGCTCTTGGCCAGACGGACGCCGCCCTTGGCATCAGCAGGCAGTTCCTTGAACTTGCCCTTGCCGCGGCCACCGGCGTGGATCTGCGACTTCACAACATAGAGCGGCCCGGGGAGCTGCTTGGCGCCTGCAACGGCTTCTTCAACGGTCAGGGCCGGATAGCCCGCCGGAATGGCAACGCCGAACTTGGCCAGCAGTTCCTTGCCCTGATACTCATGGACGTTCATCGGTGCTTCTCGCTATTGCAGGCCTCATGGCCCTTTGGTCGGCGGCGGGCTAAGCACAGGTGGCGGGCGATGGGAAGGGAAAGATGTGCTAATCATTCTTAATTGCAAATTTTCCTATCAGGGCCCCGCCCATGCTTGATCGCGCCCGCCTTGAGGCCATTGTCCGTCGCGCCGGAGAGATCGCCATGGCGCAATGGCCGGGTGATAATAAGGCTCTGGAAGTTTTCGGAAAATCGGATGGAACACCGGTATCCAGCGCCGATCTGGCGGTCGATGCCTTTCTGCGCGCGCAATTGCACGACCTGTTGCCCAGTGCGGGCTGGCTGTCGGAAGAAACCATCGACGCGCCGAATCAGCGCGAGGGAGAGCTGGTCTGGCTGGTCGACCCCATCGACGGGACGCGCGATTTCATCCGGGGCCGCACCGGCTGGGCGATCTCGGTGGCGCTGGTCAGCAATCATCGGCCCTTGCTGGCGATGCTGCACGCCCCGGCGCGCGACGAATTCTGGCAGGCCGAAGCCGGGCATGGCGCTTTTTGCAATGGCGCGCCGCTTGCCGCCTCTACACGGGGGCAATTGTCGGGCGCGCGCGTTCCCACCCGTGTTCTTCCCGCCGAGGATGCCGATATGGCGATGGTCGAGCAGCCCAATTCCATCGCCCTGCGCATCGCCATGGTGGCTGCCGACCGGGCCGATCTGGTGGCGACTCTGCGCTGGGGCTATGAGTGGGATATTGCCGCAGCCGCATTAATCGCGCGCGAGGCGGGCGCCGCGATCAGCGATGCGCAGGGGGGCAAGCTCAATTACAACAAGCTTGACCCGCGCGTGTTTGGCGTGGCCGTGTCGGCGCCCGCGATCCACGCCGATCTGATCGAGCGTCTGGCCGAGCGCGCGCATCTGCTGTCGCAGCGCGGATAGAAACGCAAAAAGGCGGCCCGTTGCCGGACCGCCCCTTTGTTTGGCAAACAGCCTGAAACGATTAACGCTTCGAGAACTGGAAGCTCTTGCGAGCCTTCGCCTTGCCGTACTTCTTACGTTCGACAGCACGCGAGTCGCGGGTCAGGAAGCCGGCGGCCTTGACCACGCCGCGCAGCGCGGGCTCGAACTTCGAGAGAGCCTGCGAGATGCCGTGCTTGACAGCGCCGGCCTGACCCGAGAGGCCACCACCCTTGACGGTGGCGACCACGTCGTACTGGCCCGAACGGTCAGCCACGCCGAAGGGCTGGTTGATCACGAGGCGCAGGGTCGGACGAGCGAAGTAAACTTCCTGATCGCGACCGTTGACGGTGATCTTGCCGGTGCCGGGCTTGATCCACACGCGGGCCACGGCGTCCTTACGACGGCCGGTGGCATACGAGCGACCCTGGGCGTCGACTTCGCGAGCGCGCAGCGGGGTGGCAGGAGCAGCGGCAACCGGAGCTGCGGTGCCGATTTCGGCCAGAGCGGAGAATTCTTCAGACATTACGCACCAACCTTGTTCTTGCGGTTGCGGGCAGCGACGTCCAGCACTTCAGGCTGGTTGCCGGCGTGCGGGTGCTCGGCACCAGCGTAGAGGTGCAGGGCGCGCATCTGCTGACGGCCCAGCGGGCCGCGCGGGATCATGCGTTCCACAGCCTTTTCCAGAACGCGCTCGGGGAAGCGGCCTTCCAGAACCTTGGCAGCGGTCACTTCCTTGATGCCGCCGGCATAACCGGTGTGCTTGTAGTACACCTTGTTCTTCAGCTTGTTGCCGGTCAGACGCACCTTGTCGGCGTTGATCACGATGACATGATCGCCGGTATCGACGTGGGGCGTGAAGGTGGGCTTGTGCTTGCCGCGCAGCGTGTTGGCGACGATGACGGCAAGGCGGCCGAGCACCAGACCTTCGGCATCGATCAGATGCCACTTCTTTTCCACCTCAGCCGGCTTGACCGACCGGGTGACCTTGGTGAGAGCCTTCATGGCTTTGGTTCCCGTATAAATGACGACCCCGCCACGCTGTCGCGGCGGGGGGTGTGGCGGGCCTAATGTTGCAAACGGCCCCAAGAGTCAAGCATTCTGGGCTTTTCAGACCACGGTAAAATAATACCGCGCCTTTTTCACCCCTTCAACGCCCCCAGCCATGCCATGGTCGCGGGCAGCGAGAGCGGGCATTCCCAGCCCAGAATCGCAGGCTCTTCATAAGGGTGCAGCTCGGACAGGCGCTCGATGCACCTCTCGCGCAGATCGGCATTGGTCTTGAAGAGCACGCCGACCTCGGCCCCTTCATGCACCGCGCCTTGCCATGCATAGACCGATTCCATCGCAGGCAGGATATTGGCGCAAGCCGCAAGGCCCGCCTCGACCAGCGCGCGCGAGGCGGCCTTTGCGCTGCCAGCCTCGGGAAAGGGGCACCAGACCAGCACAGGAACAGGTACGTTCACGACCAGCGCTCGCTGCCCAGCGCATGCATACCCCAGACCGTGGCCACCACCAGCAGCGCGCCCACCAGTTGATGCGCCACCGCCAGCGGGATCGACACGCCGCTCATCACCGTGGCGATACCCAGCAGGATTTGCGTGCCAAAGGCGCTGTGAATCGCGATCGAGGGTTCACGCCGCCCGCGCTGTTTCAGCGCCCGCGCCAGCACCACCAGCACGCCGACCACCACCCACGCCCACCAGCGATGCAGGAAATGGACAATCGCCGGATCGCCGGTGATAGCTTGCAGGAAGGTCTCGCCGGTCTGGGTCGGGCCGGGCCAGATATGGCCGTTCATCAAGGGCCATTCATCGGTGACATGCCCCGCGCGCAGGCCAGCCGTAAACGCGCCCCAAATCAATTGCACCGCCAGCACTAGCCCGGCCAGCGCGCCAAGGCCCGTCAACCGACTGCGCTTCTGTCCACGCGCCAGAGCCTGCAGATCGAGCGCCGTCCACACCAGCCCGGCCAGCGTAAAGAGCGCCACGCCCAGATGGGTGGCCAGCCGCAGGTGGCTGACCTTTACATCATGGGCGATGCCCGATTTGACCATCCACCAGCCGACCGCCCCTTGCAATCCGCCCAGCGCCAGCAGCGCGACGAGGCGCCCATGATAGCCCGCCGGAATCTGGCGCCGAATCCAGAAAATCGCCAAAGGCAGCGCAAAGACCATCCCGATCCCGCGCGCCAGCAGCCGGTGCACCCATTCCCAGAAGAAGATCATCTTATAGGTGGCCAGCGTCATGCCCGCCGGGCCGTTGATCAATATATATTGCGGGGTGGCACGATATTTGGCGAATTCGGCCTCCCACGCGGCCTGGGTCAAAGGGGGCAGGGCGCCGCTGACAGGCTTCCATTCGGTGATCGAGACGCCCGATTCGGTCAGGCGCGTGATCCCGCCCACCACCACAATGGCCGCCACCAGCGCGGCCACGGCCCAAAGCCAGCGCGCCACCAGCAAGGGACGGGCGTTGGAGGCTTGTTTCATTCCTTGATCCTGCGTTCTGGGCCATGCCTGCGTCGGGCAGGGGCGGCGGCCTTGATCCAATGAATGGCTTTTTATCGCAAGTGCCTGCCCGGGGCGGTTTTAAAAAAATGATCAGGCTTGAAAAAACGTAATCCCTTGCCACATGATACATTATCACATATCGGAGCCTGCATGTTCGCCCCCGCCCTTGCCCTGATTCGCGCCCGGCTCGACCGCCTTGGCGTTGCGCTTTCGGCGCTGTGCCTGATCCATTGCGTGTCGGGCGTGGTGCTGGTCGGCTTGCTGGGGATTGGCGGCGGGGTGCTGCTTGATCCGCGGGTGCATGAATATGGGCTGGCGGCGGCGATTGCGATCGGTGCGCTGGGCCTTGGTGTTGGCGTGGCGCGGCATGGGCGGCGTGAGCCTTTGATTATGGGCTGCGCGGGACTGGTGCTGATGGCGGCGGGGCTGGTGGTGCCGCATGGCCTGCCCGAAGTGGCGATGACCATGCCGGGCGTCATTCTTCTCGCTTTTGCCCACATCCGGAACTTGCGCCACGCGGCCTGACGCGCAATAGCGCGAGGCATGAGCAAAACGATCTCCCTGACAGTGAATGGCGAGCCGCGCCGGATTGCCCATGGCGCCAGCGTGGCCGACCTCGTGGCCGATATCGGCCTCAATCCGGCCAAGGTGGCGGTCGAGCGCAATGCGCTCATCGTCCCGCGCAGCACGCTGGCCGATGTGACGCTGGGTGATGGCGATGTGCTGGAGATCGTGCATTTTGTAGGGGGTGGTGACGTGAGTGCTGATGATACATGGACCGTTGCGGGTCGCACTTTCCGTTCGCGCCTGATCGTGGGCACCGGCAAATACAAGGATTTTGCCCAAAACGCCGCCGCGCTGGAGGCATCGGGCGCGGAAATCGTTACCGTGGCGGTGCGCCGCGTCAATGTGTCGGACCCCAAGGCGCCGATGCTGACCGACTTCATCGACCCCAAAAAGGTCACCTATCTGCCCAACACCGCCGGTTGCTTTACCGCCGAGGATGCGATCCGCACTTTGCGTCTTGCGCGTGAGGCGGGCGGCTGGGATCTGGTCAAGCTGGAGGTGCTGGGCGAGGCGCGCACGCTGTATCCCGACATGCGTGAAACGCTCAAGGCGACCGAAGTGCTGGCCAAGGAAGGCTTCCTGCCCATGGTCTATTGCGTCGATGATCCGATCGCGGCCAAGCAGTTGGAAGAAGCGGGCGCCGTGGCGGTCATGCCCTTGGGCGCGCCGATCGGTTCGGGTCTTGGCATTCAGAACAAGGTGACGATCCGCCTGATCGTCGAGGGCGCCAAGGTGCCGGTGCTGGTCGATGCGGGCGTGGGCACGGCTTCGGATGCCGCCGTGGCGATGGAGCTGGGCGTGGACGGCGTGTTGATGAACACCGCCATTGCCGAGGCCCGTGATCCCATCCGCATGGCCCGCGCGATGCGGATGGCGGTACAGGCCGGGCGCGATGCTTATCTGGCCGGGCGCATGCCCACGCGCAAATATGCCGACCCGTCCAGTCCTCTGGCGGGGATGATCTGATCTGAACAAATGCATCCGGGGGCGCTAATGAGCGCCCCTTAATAATTTCAATCAGATGGTTAACGCCTTTTTAAATGCATTGAGCGCAATTTGAACCTGAGGCCGGGAATCGTCCGGGCCGAGGGATCACGAAGATGGCACATACGGGTACGGCCACGCTCGCAATCGCCGAACTGCGCGAATTTGCCGGTTTTACGCCTTGCGAGCAGCGTTACATCAAGCGCAGCCTCGATGTGGGGCTGGGGCGTCAGGACGCTTTCAAGCTGTGGGCGCGCGATTCGGCGGAAAACGCCAGCATCCGCAGCCAGTACGTGATCTATCAGGAATTGAAGGCCTTGCGCGGCGAAAAACCCTGCGAGACCAATCTCGATGCGCTGGAAAGCTTTCTGGGCAAGCTGGTGCGTCTGACCGCTTTCGATCTGGCGCAGGAAAAGATCACCGGCTTTTCGGCCTATCGCTTCTTGTATGAGCGCCTGCTGGGCGCCGATGTGCGGCCCTGGTTGCCCTCGGCTTTCTGCGCGGCCGCGGCGCTGCCCCAGATCCGCCCCGAACGGCGCAAGAAGCTGTTGCAATCGATCAGCGAGGCGGCGGCCACTGCGCCGGGCTGGTCCACGCGCGAACCGGCCTTCTATCCCGAGTGGGTGGATAAGGAAGCGGCCTGATCGCCGCGTATACATTCGTTGCGATAAAAGGTTAAGAATTGGCGCGAAGGGCGATCCCTTCGCGCCTTTTTCTATGCCCGCCGCGCGCCTTTTCAGGAGGCAAAACAAAAGGCGCGGAAAAAGGGATTGGCCCTTTCCCGCGCCCTTGCCTGAGCTGTCGGCTAATTGTGCCGGCCTAATTATGCAGGAGCGTATTCGCCCAGCAGCTTGCGGGCCATTTCGCGCACTTCGGCGCCCATGTCCTCGCGCTGCAGCGCCAGAGCCAGCGTGGCCTCGACAAAGCCGACCTTCGAGCCGCAGTCATAGCGCTTGCCCTCAAAGGTCACGGCGTGGAACGGCTGGTGGCCGATCATCTGCGCCATGGCGTCGGTCAACTGGATTTCGCCGCCAGCGCCCTTGCCCTGCGTTTCCAGCACGGTCATCACTTCGGGCTGAAGGATATAGCGGCCCGAAATAATCAGGTTCGAAGGCGCCGCCTCCACCTTGGGCTTTTCGACAAGGCCGGTCACCTCGGTCAGATCGCCCTCGGACTTGCCCGGCGCGATCACGCCATAGGACGACACTTCGTCACGCGGCACTTCGAGCACCGAGATCAGATTGCCGCCGGTCTTGTGATAGGCCTCGACCATCTGCTTCATGCAGCCCTTCTTGCCGATCATCAGCTCGTCGGGCAGGAAGATGGCGAAGGGTTCATTGCCGATCACGGCGCGCGCGCACCAGATCGCGTGGCCCAGGCCCATCGGCACCTGCTGACGCACAGTGACCAGATTGCCCGGCTTGATCCGGGTGGGTTCGAGCACGTCGAGCGACTTGCCGCGCCCTTCCATTGTGGCTTCGAGTTCAAAGGCTGTGTCGAAATGTTCGACGATGGCGGTTTTGCCGCGGCCGGTCACAAAGATCAGCTGCTCGATGCCCGCTTCGCGCGCTTCATCGACGGCATACTGGATCAAAGGACGATCGACGATAGGCAGCATTTCCTTGGGGATAGCCTTGGTCGCGGGCAAAAAGCGCGTCCCAAGGCCTGCCACTGGAAATACCGCCTTGCGGACGGGCTTGATTTCACGCGAATGCATCATCATCTCTCGCTTTCGTTCCCGACTTCTTAGCCGAATTAGCTGTAGGTTTACCTAAAATACAAGTTCTACAACTTGGTTAATTTTTTCGACCTGCCTATTCGCAATCCGCCCCCAGCCTTTCACAATCCGCCCCCAGCCTTTCACAATCCGCCCCCAGCCTTTCACAATCCGCCCATTGCCGACAGCACAAATGGCTCCTAAACGGTGGCGTATGGACAAAATCATCATTCGCGGTGGCAAGCGACTTTCCGGAGCCATTCCGGTGTCGGGAGCCAAGAATTCGGCCCTCACCCTGCTGCCTTGTGCGCTGCTGACCGAGGAACCCCTGACCCTGCGCAATCTGCCGCGTCTGGCCGACGTGGACGGGTTCCAGCACTTGTTGAACCAGTTCGGCGTTTCTACGTCCATCGCGGGGACAAGGCCAGAGGATTTTGGTCGAGTCATGACCCTTCAGGCCACGCGCCTGACCAGCACGACCGCGCCTTATGAGCTGGTGCGCAAGATGCGCGCCTCGATTCTGGTGCTGGGCCCCTTGCTGGCCCGCGCGGGCGAGGCGACCGTGTCGCTGCCCGGCGGCTGCGCCATCGGCAATCGCCCGATCGACCTGCATTTGAAGGTTTTGGAGGCATTCGGGGCCACCATCGAGCTGACCTCGGGTTATGTCCGCGCGATTGCGCCCGATGGCGGGCTGCCCGGCGGGCGCTATGCCTTCCCGGTGGTTTCGGTGGGCGCGACGGAAAATGCGCTGATGGCGGCCAGCATGGCCAATGGCACCTGCCGCCTGCACAATGCCGCGCGCGAACCCGAAATCGTCGATCTGTGCAATCTGCTGGTGGCGATGGGCGCCCAGATTGAGGGCATCGGCACTTCGGAACTCACCATTCACGGTGTCAAGCGCCTGCATGGTGCAACCTATCAGGTTATGCCGGACCGTATCGAAGCCGGCTCCTATGCCTGCGCCGCCGCGATCACCGGGGGCGAGGTCGAATTGCTGGGCGCGCGCGCCGATGAAATGGACGCAACGCTGGCCGCGCTGCGCGAGGCGGGCGTGCATATCGAACCGCGCAAAGACAGCATTTTCGTGGCCGCCAATGGCCCGATCCGCCCCGTTACCGTTTCAACCGCGCCCTATCCCGGTTTCGCCACCGACATGCAGGCCCAGTTGATGGCCATGCTGACCCGTGCCGAGGGCACCAGCGTGCTGACCGAAACGATCTTTGAAAACCGCTATATGCACGTGCCGGAACTGACCCGCATGGGCGCGCGGATCGAGACCAAGGGTCGTGTGGCCATCGTCCATGGCGTGCCGCGTCTGACGGGGGCCGAAGTGATGGCGACCGACCTGCGCGCTTCGATGAGTCTGGTGATTGCAGGGCTCGCCGCCGAAGGGCAGACCACGGTCCACCGCCTCTATCACCTTGATCGCGGCTATGAGCGGCTGGAAGAGAAATTCGCTCTGCTGGGCGCCGAAATCGAGCGCGTCGGCGGCGATTGAGTTAAGGACCCGGCGGTTTTTGGATCGCCGGGTCAAACCTGTATTATCGGCGCGCCTCGACATAGCGGCAGCGCTTTTTCGCGGTGATCGTGCGGTCAATCGCGCGGCCCGCAAAGGCGCCGCCCACCGCGCCCGCCACCAATCCGACCGGACCGCCCAGCGCGGCATGACCCACCAGCGCGCCACCCGCGCCGCCCGCGATCAGACCCGCAGTGCCGCTCGACTTGCGGCAAACTTTGACCACGCGCTTGGCAGGGCGGGCTTCGGCCATCACGGGCGCTGCCACCACCGCCAGCGCCGAGGATATGGCGATCAACTTGATGAAATTCGGCATAAGGCATCTCCTGTTTTGACTTGGCTGGCGCCATAAAGCGCCAACCAAGTTCAACTCAAGATGAACGGTTTTTGCGACGAACTGTTCCTGAACGTTAAGGTTTGACCGGCGTTTCTACATCGCGGCACCGCTGCTTGGCGGTCAGCGTGCGCTCAAGGGCCTGTCCGGCAAAGGCGCCCGCGGCCGCACCGCCTGCCGTGCCCAGAATACCGTTGTCGATCACCTTGTTGCCCAGCACCGCACCCAAGGCCGCGCCCGCCACGGCCCCTGTGGTCGAACTGGTAGTGTCGCAAACCCGCGTTTTCTGCATGACCGGCGCGGGAGCGGGGGCCGGTGCGGGCGCAGGGGCGCTGGCCGCGACAACCGGCTTGTGCTTGACGACCTTCTTCTTGGTCGCGGCCAAGGCAGGCTGGCTGCAAAGCGCGAAAGCGAGCAGGGCGAGGCTCGAAATCCTGTGAATCTTGCGCATGAAAAATCCCCCTCCGTTTCACCCGTCATCGCAAAATTACGGAAATGCCGAAGGCCTCCGAAGCGATGGCTATGGTTAATCCCAGTATTTTAGCCTAGGGCAGACCGTGTATCAACCGCGACGAACGGTTGTGTCACCAGCCAAATTCTTACCGCCCCGGCCAGACCCGGAGGCGTTTCGCAGGCAATTCTTTCCGCATCGATTCGCGCCACCAGCGTATTCACCGAGACGCCTTCACGCGCGGCCGCCTCCCGCAGCATGTCCCAGAACAGGGGTTCAAGGCTGATTGAGGTCTTGTGCCCGGCAATCTCGACCGAGCGTTTGACGGGGGGGTGATAGGGCGGGGTGCGCATGGGGGGAGTGTAGAGGTGGAGGAGGGGAAGGGATAGGTGCCTCCGGCGGGCGTTTTATGCCTCCGGCGGGCAAAGGGACTCGTCCCTTTGCAATCCCGTTAATGGGGGACTGCCAGAGGGCATAGGGTGTGTTTGGGGTGATGTTTGAAAGCCTGCGGCGCGGGGGAGTTATCCCTGTTTGCGCCGCAGGTTTTATAAATCATTGCGTTCGGCACCCGAGCTCGAGCCCATCGCGGAACAAAGGCAGTATCGGGAGCCACGAGAGGCTAGCCCCTAGTGATATCACCTGCCTTAAAAAAACGCGGGCCTTTCGACCCGCGCCCCTTCGATCACGCAAACGGCGATCCGATCAATACATATGCTGCCCGCCGTTGATGCTCATGGTCGAGCCGGTGACGAAGCCTGCGTCCTCGCTGCACAGGAAAGCCACGCCGCGTGCGATTTCCTCGGCATGGCCAAGGCGGCCCACCGGGATCTTGGCAACGATCTTTTCCAGCACCGGGGCGGGCACGGCGGCCACCATTTCGGTGTCGATATAGCCGGGCGCGATGGCGTTGACGGTCACGCCGAACTTGGCGCCTTCCTGGGCCAGCGCCTTGGTGAAGCCGTGGATGCCCGATTTGGCGGCGGCATAGTTGACCTGGCCATACTGACCCGCCTGACCGTTGATCGAGCCGATGTTGACGATGCGGCCCCAACCGCGTTCGCGCATGCCGGGGAAGGTGGCCTTGGCCATGTTGAAGCAGCCGCCAAGGTTGACGCGGATCACTTCGTTCCAGTTTTCGAAGGTCATGCGGTGCAGCACGCCGTCGCGCGTGATGCCGGCATTGTTGACTACCACATCGACCGGGCCCAGATCGGCCTCGACCTGCGCCACACCGGCAAGGGTGGCTTCATGATCGCCCACGTCCCATTTATAGGCGGCGATGCCGGTCGCCTCGGTAAAGGCTTTGGCCTTTTCATCATTGCCCGCATAATTGGCGGCAACCGTATATCCCAGATCCTTGAGTGCGAGACTGATCGCCTCGCCAATGCCCCGCGTACCACCTGTAACGATTGCCACTCGCGTCATGCATTTCCTCCAAAAGATGTTGGCCAGAGAACATCCAAGTCACAAGTGCTATCGGCGCAATGCGACAGTGGCAAGTAAGTTGGCGGCGCGTTTCGCGCAAAAACTGCGCAGTTTAGCGCAAGAGTGGAGGTAAATTGCGATATATGCTGCATATGCGAAGTAAATTTACAAATTACGCATTTGCAGCATTGGATGGGTCACGTACAATTCGGGCGCAATTACGTGATTTCGCGCGCCAATTGTCGGTCAAATAGCACTGGGCGGATCAGAATCGGAATTGCGTACCGACAAAGACGGCCTGACTGTCCGACTTGGTGTCATTGGTGGGCTTCAATCGGTCGCGGTCCTGGGAATAGCGCACGCCCGCCGTCACGTCGAAATTGCGCGTGACGCGATAGGACCCGCCCACATCGACGCTTTGTTCGCCAAAGCTTTCCAGCGTGCGCGGCGCGCGGCCCGCCCTTTCGCGGTCGACCAGTTGAATATGGGGCGCCAGCCGCGAATCGCTGCCGCTCTCGACGCGGGGAAAGGCCGAGAGGTCGGGCATTTCATGCTTGGCATGATCGTTGCCGGGCAGCGAATAGGTCGATGTCAGCGACGAAAAGCTCTGATACCCGCGCGACAGGCCAAGATTATAGGCATTGGGCGCCACGCGCGTATTGGGTCCGGCCGGGGCAATGCGCTGGGCTGGGCCGCGCACGACAATCGCCCGCGCGGTTTCGGCATCCACCCGCACCGCCACCGTCACCGACCGGTCAGGCCGCGTGGCCAGCCCCGCCGGGGTGAAATGAAACAGCGCTTCCTTGCCCTGCATGAACTGGGCCTGCTGGCGCGCGGCCATGGCGCGGGCGGCGCGCGGGTCCAGTTCGCTGGACGAGAAATTGCCCTGATCGGCGCCGGAATCGGCGCTTTCGGCGACGGTTTCAAACCGCGTCGAAAAGGCCAGCACCGCGCTGGGCAACGCGAGCAGCCCGACAGCCCCGGCCATTACCAGAGCGGGCATCGAACTGCGCGGGGCGGAAGAAAGAATGGCCTGCATCATCGTCGCTTACATCGGGGCCGGATTCCTTTCCGGCATCGGATATTCCATACACCTCAAATTGTAAGCGCGCCATGATGAACCTTGGCTGCACGCCATTCTCATGTTCAGCCAAGGTTCACGCCGTCGCTGGCCAAGAAAGAAGCGTGCCCAACGCCCCTTGTCGCGCGCTTTTTGGCGGTTATAGAGACTTGCCAACCGATGCGCGCGCGCTGTGCGGGCAGGATGGCGACGAACCAGTTTTTTTGGGACCCAAGCATTTGGGTTTTTTGGACGGAAAGTGCAGAACCGATGATGGCCAGCAAGGCTCCTGCCCGTAAGTTGATCAGCCCGATGCTGCGTGGGGGCGCGGTGGCCCTGGCCCTGCTGGCGCTGGGCGGGTGCAAGGTCGGCAATATGCGCGTGCATAATCCGATCCATATCAAGCATCACCGCGTCACCCGCACCACGCTGACGCTGCCGCCCTCGAACCTGACCACGATCGGCGTGAATGCCTATCTGTGGCGCGCGGCGCTCGATTCGGTGTCCTTCATGCCCCTGCTGCAAAGCGATGCGAACAGCGGCGTGATCGTCACCGACTGGTATTCGAACCCGTCGAATCCGGGCGAGCGGATGAAGCTGACGATTGCGATCCTCGACAAGGATCTGCGTACCGATGCGCTGCGCGTGAGCGCCTCGCGTCAGGTGTCGAAGGACGGGTTCTGGACCGATGCGCCGGTGGCCGCCGCCACGGTTCAGCGGTTGGAGGACGTGATCCTGACCAAGGCGCGCGATCTGCGTCAGGCCACGCTGATCAAGTAAACATCAATTCTGACCGTTTGCCTCCCGCCTTGCCCCCGTACCGGCAAGTCGGGGGGCTTTCTGGTATAAAGGGCATGAGCAATGAGTGAGCGTTTCGATTCCAGTGTTGCCGATGGCAAGTGGCAGCGCGTGTGGGACGAGAAGCAGAGCTTCCGGGCCGATGACAAGAGCGCCAAGCCGCGTTCCTATGTCCTGGAAATGTTTCCCTATCCTTCGGGACGCATCCATATCGGCCATGTGCGCAATTACACAATGGGCGATGTGCTGGCCCGTTATAAGAAGATGCAGGGCTTTGAAGTGCTGCATCCGATGGGCTGGGACGCGTTCGGCATGCCCGCCGAAAATGCCGCGATGGAAAAGGGCGTTCACCCCGGCGGATGGACCCGCGACAATATCGCCAATATGAAGGCGCAGTTGAAGCGCCTTGGCTTCGCGCTCGACTGGAGCCGCGAACTGGCGACCTGCGAGCCGGAATATTACGGTCAGGAACAGTCGCTTTTCGTGGACCTCTATGCGGCGGGCCTGGTCTATCGCAAGGAATCGACGGTCAACTGGGACCCGGTCGATAACACCGTTCTGGCCAATGAACAGGTGATCGATGGGCGCGGCTGGCGTTCGGGCGCGCTCGTGGAAAAGCGCAAGCTGAACCAGTGGTTTTTGAAGATCACCGACTTTGCCGACGAATTGCTCGAAGGTTTGGACGGGCTTGAGCATTGGCCCGAAAAGGTCAAGCTGATGCAGGAAAACTGGATCGGCAAATCGCAGGGATTGCAGTTCAAGTTTCAGGGTGACGCAGAGGTCGAGGTCTATTCGACCCGCCCCGACACTTTGTTCGGCGCCAGCTTTGTCGCCATCGCCGCCGATCATCCGATTGCCCAGAAGCTGGCGGTGGATAATGCGCAAGTCGCCGATTTCATCGCGCTGTGCAAGCAGGGCGGGACAACCGCGGCTGAGCTGGAAACGGCGGAAAAGCTGGGGTTTGACACCGGCCTGCGTGTGGCGCATCCGCTCGACGCTTCGTGGCAATTGCCGGTCTATATCGCCAATTTCGTGCTGATGGATTATGGCACGGGCGCGGTCTTCGGCTGCCCCGCGCATGACCAGCGCGACATTGATTTCGCCCGCAAATATGGCCTGCCCGTCACGCGCGTGGTGGCCGATGGTGAGAATACCACCGCCGTTTTTGAGGGCAATGAGGCCTATACGGGCGCGGGCACTCTGGTGAACTCGGGCTTCCTCAACGGCATGGAAGTCGAGGCCGCCAAGGCCGCCGTCATCGCCAAGGCTGAGGCAGAAGGCTGGGGCGAGGGCAAGACCGTGTGGCGCCTGCGCGACTGGGGCGTTTCGCGCCAGCGCTATTGGGGCACGCCGATCCCCTTCATCCATTGCGAGGTCTGCGGCGTGGTGCCGGTGCCCAAAAAGCACCTGCCCGTGACCCTGCCCGAGGATGTGACCTTTGACGTGCCCGGCAACCCGCTGGACCGCCATCCCACATGGAAGCATGTCGATTGCCCGCAATGCGGCCACGCGGCGCGGCGCGAAACCGATACGCTCGACACTTTCGTGGACAGCTCGTGGTACTTCCTGCGCTTTGCCAGCCAGCCTGACGATGCGCCGTTTGACCCGGCCGAAATCGCGCGCTGGCTGCCGGTGGGGCAGTATATCGGCGGGATCGAACATGCGATCCTCCACCTGCTTTATGCTCGCTTCTGGACCCGCGCTCTGGCCCGCATCGGCAAGATCGACGTGACCGAACCCTTCGCCAGCCTGTTCACACAGGGCATGGTGACGCATGAAACATACAGCCGCGTCGATCCCGGCAATGGTCAGCCGATCTGGTATGCGCCCAGCGACATTACTCGTACCGGCGAAGGCGCGACGCTGAAGGCTGATGGCGCTCCGGTCGAAATTGGCCGCGTCATCAAGATGTCGAAGTCCAAGAAGAACGTGGTGGACCCCGACGAGATCGTCGCCACCTATGGCGCCGACGCGATCCGCTGGTTCATGCTGTCCGACAGCCCGCCCGAGCGCGATCTGCCGTGGAGCGAGGCTGGCATCGAGGGCTGCGCGCGCTTCGTGCAGCGCCTGTGGCGTTTGTTTGGCCAATATGACGCCGCCGCAACCGGCGAGGACAAGGCGGTGGACCGCAAGGCCCACCAGACCGTCCATGCCATTGCCGCCGATATTGAGGCGCTCAGCTTCAACAAGGCCGTGGCGCGCATTTACGAACTGACCGGCGTTGTCGAAAAGGCCGCGCCCAGCGCCAGCCGCAGCGCCGCGATCAAGGCGGTCCTGCTGCTGATCGCGCCGATGATGCCGCATCTGGCCGAAGAGGCCTGGGCTTCGATTTCCGAGGGCCTGATTGCCGATGCCGCATGGCCTGCGGTCGATCCTGCGCTGCTGGTCGATGATGAGGTGACCATTGCGGTTCAGGTCAAGGGCAAGCTGCGCGATACGCTGACCGTGGCCAAGGGGACCGCGAAAGAAGAGCTGGAAGCGCTGGCCTTGGCGTCCGAAAAGGTGCAGCGTGCGCTCGAAGGGGCTGCGATCAAGAAAGTGATCGTGGTGCCCGATCGCCTCGTCAATCTGGTGGTCTGATATGCGTCCTTTCCTGCCCCTGTGTCTTTTGGCCATGCTGCCCGCCTTGCAGGGCTGCGCTTTGCAACCGCTCTATGCGGGCGGGGCGCAGGCCGGTGTGGCGCAGGGGCTGGGGTCGATCTCGGTCTCGCCCATTCAGGGCAAGGCCGGGTGGCTGATGCATAATGCGCTGGTCGATCAGCTTGGCACGGCGCCCGAGGGTACCACGCCGCGCTATCGGCTGGAGGTCCGGCTCGACGATCAGTTGCTGGGTCTGGGCTTGCTGTCGAACAACACGGTGGGGCGAGAACGGCGCATCCTGCGCGCGCGCTATCAGTTGATTGATGCGGCCAGCGGGGCAATCCTGCTGGACGCCACGGCGGGGTCGGATGCGGGCATGGATGTTGTCTCGTCCGAATATGCAACGGTGGCGGCCGAGCAGACCGCATTGGAGAACCTGACGCGCGTTGTGGCTGGGCGAATCGTAACCAATCTGGCCGTTAAGCTGCGCGCGAGGCAATGAAAGCCACCCAGCGCGACTTTGGCTCGATGGCGCCCAGAGCGGCGCAGACCATGCGCGTCTTCTTCCTTTGCGGCACCGATGACGCCAGCGTGCAGGACGCGGCCTTTCGCATCGCCTCCTTGCTGCCCGATGCGGGCGAGCGGGTGGAGTTTACCGGGGCCGAGCTGAAGCGCGATCCGGTGCGGCTGGGCGATGAGGCGCGCTCGACATCCTTGTTTGGTGATACGCGCCATATCTGGGTACGATGTTCGGGCGACGAGGCGCATGATGCGGTCGAAAACCTGATCTCCAGCGATGTGACGCCCTGTCCGGTCATCATTCAGGCCGCCAATGCCAGCGACAAGTCGCGCACGGCCAAGTTGCTGGAAAAGCGCGATGATGCGCTGGTGGCAATGTTCTATCCGCCCGATCTGGCCTCGGTCACGGCCTCGGTGCGCCAGATGGCCGATGCGGCCGGGGCGCCGATGGATCGCGAGTTGGCCCAGCGTATCGCGGCTGCGGTAGGATTGGATACGCGCCTGGCGGCCTCTGAAGTTACCAAGTTGGCGCTTTATCTGGATGCCACCCCGGAAAGGCCGCGTCCGGCCACGCTGGAGGCCTTCGAAGCGGTGGGGGCCAAAACCGAAGAGGATGGGTTCACCACATTGGTGAATACTGTCCTGAATGGGGACAGCGGCAGGCTGAAGGCTGAGTTGCGCCGCATGGCTGAACTGGAGCTTAATCCGGTTGGCCTGCTGCTCGCTTTTGAGCGGCGTGTTGCCCAATTGGCACAATTGGCCGGGCGACTCGGAACCAACCCGGATATTTCCGTCTTTATGGAGGGCGAGAAGGCATCGAGACGGGTTTTTTTCAAAGATGTTCCGGACCTTAGCCGCCAGTTGCGGATCTGGCGTGGCCGCCCTCTTGCCCGACTCGCCCAGCGCCTGATGGCTCTCCACCGCAGCCTGATGGTCAATAACCAGACAGCAGAATTGCTGCTTGCTCAAGAGCTTGCGGAAATTGCCCGCTATGCCAAATCCCGTTGCTAGACGCTGTTTTGTTTAACCTTTTCGGAAAGCATTAGAGATCCGAGTTGAGGTTCAATGAATTTTTAATTTTGCTGCAATGCAGCGGTGTGTTAGTGCTTTTACTTAGGGTGACAAGACCGGAAGTGTTGGGGCCTAGCGCTCGTCACGAACCGGCGTTGATGCGGCAAAGTTAGCAGGGTGGAGCAAGCATGAACGCGCCAGTAGCACGTGTGTCCGGTTCGTTGCGCAAACGGGCCAAGGCAAGAGTAAAAGCATTGCGTATGCCGCTGATGCCTTCGTTGCAGCAGCGTCGTCTTCAATGCTACCTGACATTTATGTTGGGCGATGTTCTGGCGATTTTCGCAGGATTTGCGATTGCCGGTTATTTGCGCGCCGAAACTTTCACCGGCGCCACGGCGATGCTGTCGCAGCTGGTTCTGCCGGTCTATCTTACCATTGCGCTGTATAACGACGCCTATTCCATCGAATCCCTGCGCAGCACCAGCCATAGCGCGACCCGCTCTTTACTGGCGCTGGGCCTGTCGGCGGCCACGGTTACCTTCGTAACCTTTTACGCGCGCTCGACCGACAATTATTCGCGCATGGTGTTTACCGTCGGCGTGGTGGTGTCGGCGCTGTTCGTGCTGGTCAACCGCGTGGCGATGCGGCGCTTTGTGCGCTGGCGCTGCGGCGTGTCGGTGATCAACCAGCTGGTGATCGACGATGGCGGGCCCGATATTACCCTGCACGGCGCTTTTCACGTTTCGGCGCAGAGCTTTGCTTTGGCTCCGGTGCTCGATGATCCCCATGCGCTGGACCGGATCGGGATGATTATCCGCAATGCCGATCGTGTGGTGATCAGCTCGGTGCCTGAGCGGCGCGCGAACTGGTCGATCATCCTGAAGGGCGCGAATGTCGCGGGCGAAGTGGTCGATGACACCGTGCTCGAACTCTCGGCGCAGGGCGCCCGGATCGCCAATGGGCATGGGCTGCTGCTGGTTTCGGTGGGGCCGATGGGCTTGCGCGACAGGTTGCAGAAGCGGATGCTCGACGCCTTTGTCGCCGGTTCGGCTTTGTTTTTGCTGTCGCCGATCCTGTTGCTCGTCGCGTTGGCGATCAAGCTGGAGGATGGCGGGCCGGTCTTTTTCATCCAGCGCCGCGTGGGCCGGGGCAACCGTTTCTTTCCGATCTTCAAGTTCCGCAGCATGAGCGTGAACAAGATCGGCCAGAATGGGACCCAGTCGGCGGCCAGGGATGATAAGCGGATTACGCGCGTCGGCAAAATTATCCGTTCGACCAGTGTCGATGAATTGCCGCAACTTATCAACGTTCTGCGTGGTGATATGAGCCTTGTTGGCCCTCGCCCGCACGCCACTGGCTCGACGGCCGGGGGTAAGTTGTTCTGGGAGGTCGATCCGCGCTATTGGGAGCGTCATGCGCTCAAGCCCGGTCTGACGGGGCTGGCCCAGATTCGCGGCTATCGCGGGGCGACCGACCGCGAGGAGGATTTGACCGACCGGCTCTATGCCGATCTGGAATATCTCCATGGATGGTCGCTTTGGCGCGACATCTGGATTATGTTGATGACGCTTCGTGTAGTAGTTCATGACAGGGCGTTTTGATCCGTCAGATCTGTGTGTTTCTAGATATGGGCTATGGGCTCAGCACAGGTTAGCGAACCCATCAGTGTCTGGATCACACCCTTTCTTTCGACTGGTCGGGACGTGATCGTGGGGGCTCTTGCCCGAGATGTTTTTATCAATGGCGCAAAGGATTGGAGTCTCGCAGGTGTTGATGTGTTTGCCAAAGATGCAAACACAAGGCTCGCAGCCTAATGCGCAGGCTGTTCTACTTTAGAGCTGGCTACAAAGGTTGCTGAACAATACCAATATGTTGTGATTTATACCGTTCTGCGAGATGGAGTAAATCAGGGCATGGACTGGTATCGCCCGCGCAGGAGCATAGCCGAAAAGCATTGTGCTATTCCGGTGATATGGCGGACCAGGAGTGGCAGTCAGCAGCGCCGCTTATCTTTGCGGCCAAGCGGGGGGGGCGTTGAACAACGAATACGCGCGAAGTCCTGAACGTCTTGCTCTGTATCGCGGCGAGCGGTTGCGTCTGGCGGCTTCTGTCCTTATGCTTGCCGCTGATTTTGATAGTTCAGCGCTTTTTACGCTTGGCGCAATGTGGGGCCACGGATGCGAAGAACACAGTGTCGGTCATGAACCTACGTGAAACGAAGTTCGGCGCGCCTAGATCCAGGGGCGCGCAGCGAGCCCAAGTGCCAGTGTGATCGACAGTCAGTCGGTGAAAAACACCAAAAGCGGTGGCTCATGCGACTATGATGCGGGCAAAAAGTTCAAAGGCCGTAAGCGCCACATCCTGACCGATACCTGCGGGTTCCTTATCTCAACCCTCGTGCACACCGCCGATGTTCAGGACCGCGATTGCGCCGTCGACGTCCTCAAAGCCGTACGGAGGGTGCTTTCCCTGGCTACGCCATGTCTTTGCCGATGGTGGTGGTGCGGGAGACAAGTTCCGTGATGCCATCGCCGGAGCGGACACCGGATTATCGAGATCATCAAGCGGTTAGGCAAGACCAAGGGCTTCCGGGGCACCCCGCGTCGGTGATTTGTCGAACGAGCCTTCCCACGGCTCGGCCGATGCGGCCGCGTAGTCAAGGATTGGGAAGCAGCCATCGCCTCGGCCTGCGCAACGGCAGCATCCATCCGCACGCTCACCTGCGGAACCGCAAGAAATTGCCATACTTGCCAGCCTTCCGAGGCAGCCGTCTGGCGATTGCTCACAGATTTGAAAAGTGGCTTGCGGGATGCAATGATCGATTATGGCAGGGGAAATCGCTAGATGGTCATGCACCTGCGGGTGGCCGCGTTAACTGCCAAATTGCGCCGGAGGGTGTGGCGCGAAAAGCCATTTCCGACTTGCGCTTGCCGCCGTTATCTTCATAAGGGTCCCTATGATTGACGTGTCGCGCGCGAGATCCCGTCCGGCCATACTTCGTATGTATGATCAGGCTGTCGATCTTCTGTCCTTGGCGGGGCTTATCGGCATGATTGGGACAACGATCTACTGTATTGGTATAAGAGTGCATTATGAGCGTTCCTACGCGGCCGCACTTTTAATTGCTCTGATTGGTCTATTGGTGATGCTGATCGCATGGGCCCAGCAGGTGATCGCTGCGCGCGATCTGGCGACATGGCGCGAGATGGTCGAATGGCAGATCCGGGCAGCCCGACGCAGAGCGGAGCAGGAAGCCGACGGCGTGGAAGAGCATGATCGCTACTTTGAATGTCTGGTCGGCGCGTTGATTTCCGATATGCAATCGGCAGCGAAGGACATCCCCAATCCATGATAGAGCCATCGGACAGCCAGCTTGGCGAATCCCGCGCCCGGGTTTTGTCGCATTGGATCGCGTCATGCTTCGGTTTTTCGCTTAACCGCCTTTTGCCGCTGGTGCTGGAATGGCCTGCCCCCACGCCCAATGAGGTTTTCCCGCGCTGGTGGGTGCTGCTTGGCTCTGCTGGGCTGGCCTCAATACTCACCGTGATATTCAACTCCAATCTTCCTGTGACCGCGCGTGAATTGATGAAAAGTGCGGCGATGGGTTTCGCCATTTGTGCCATTTTTAAGATTTTTGGTTTAATCGGATGACGGGCATGGCTTCTTTTGGTGTTGAGATTGGGCTAGAATGGCTTTTGCCATGTCCGGATGATTTCCGCAGCCGGGTCGAAGGTCTGCTCACATCGGCGGCGCGTGGTGCCGATCTTAGGGCTCTGAGTTGTTATGGGCTGGGACCAAATCAACTCAACCGGTTGGCCAAGGTGGTTGACGGTTTTCAACATCAAGGGAGCGACCTCTCGCCGCTTTCGCCCTTCCGTCTGGGAGTGATGGGAAGTGGCACGCTCGACCTGTTGGTTCCGCAACTAGTGGGTAGCGCCCTGCGTCACGGTATCAATCTGAAATGCGTGAGCGCGCCTTTCGGCCAGATTGCCCAGCAGGCTTTCGATCCTGCCTCGACCCTTAATAAGGGGCATTGCGATGCGGTTCTGCTTGCGCTGGGCCACCGCGACTTGCCGCTCTCTCAGGCGGGGGAGACCGAGGGGTATGACTCAGTAGCGGCGTCGCTCGATTTTGTGCGCGGCCTACGTAACGCCTTGCGCGAACATGGCGGCGCGGTGGTCATTGTCCAGACGCTGCCGGAGCCTAATGAGCCCTTATTTGGCCATTTTGACGCTCGCCACTCAGCCTCTCTGCTTGCAAGGGTGCGTGCCTTTAATCAAGCGTTAATAGCTGAAATCGCTGATAGCGTCGATATTTTGCTTGATGTTGCTGCGATTGCCCACACTGTAGGTACGGGTAACTGGTTTTCTTTGGCCGAGTGGAATTTGGCCAAATTGCCCGTCTCGATGGCTTGTCAGCCGCTTTATGCCGACCACGTTGCCCGTGTTATCGGTGCGATGCGCGGTCAGGCACGGCGCTGTCTGGTGCTCGATCTGGACAATACACTGTGGAGCGGGATCATCGGTGATGATGGTCTGGATGGCATACGGTTGGGTCAAGGCGACCCGGTGGGCGAAGCGCATCTTGCAGTGCAGCATTATGCTCTAGCACTTTATCATCGAGGCGTCGTTCTTGCCGTCTGTTCAAAAAATGAGGAAGGCACCGCCCGGCAGGTGTTTCGTGAACACCCCGATATGATCCTGCGTGAAGAGCATATCGCGGTGTTTCAGGCCAATTGGAGTGACAAAGCCAGTAACATCCGTGCTATTGCCCAGGAGCTTTCATTAGGTCTCTCTTCCTTTGTCTTTTTGGATGACAATCCGGCCGAGCGGGCCGCTGTGCGTCAGCACTTGCCCGAAGTAGCTGTGCCGGAGCTTCCCGAAGATTCCTCTTTTTATACCCGCGTGCTGGCTGCGGCAGGCTATTTTGAGGCCATTGGTTTTTCTGCTGAAGATGCTGCGCGTACCGCCTTTTATCGCGACAATGCCCGGCGCGTGCAATTACAGGAAGCAAGCGACGATCTCGACAGCTATCTCGCTTCGCTCGACATGGAAATCCATTTTGCCCCCTTCGACAGTGTTGGGCGCGAAAGAATTGTTCAGCTTATCAACAAGAGCAACCAGTTCAATTTGACTACGCGGCGTTACACTGTGGTC
The DNA here is from genome assembly GCF_014196525.1 of Novosphingobium sediminicola. Lineage (GTDB taxonomy): Bacteria > Pseudomonadota > Alphaproteobacteria > Sphingomonadales > Sphingomonadaceae > Novosphingobium > Novosphingobium sediminicola. The sequence goes on from NZ_JACIDX010000016.1 coordinate 95,695, forward strand.
GAGGTCGATGCTATGATCAAAGATCCGGCCCATGCCACGCTTCAGGTGCGATTGAAGGATCGTTTTGGTGACAATGGCATGATCAGTACCATTGTACTGCGCGAAGATCCATTATCTGGTGCGCCCGATACTTGGCAGATCGATTTGTGGTTGATGAGTTGCCGAGTCCTTGGACGGCGGGTCGAGGATGCGGTACTAAACGAGATGTGCCGTTTGGCACGTGCGCGCGGCATCCGTTGGCTCGAAGGGATCTATATCCCCAGTGATCGCAATATGATGGTGCGCGATCACTATGCTCGGTTGGGATTCGAAGCATTGGGTGCACAAGAGACTGGCGAAACCCGGTGGCGCTGGGCCACCGATAAATTAAGACCAGAAGCCCCCATGCGCATTCTCAATGGCCAGTCAGTTGGGTCCAGACTCGATTGATCTGCCCGCCTAAAGGTCCCTTATTCTGATGTAGAGACTGCCAACGAGTGATCTGATACCAATCTCTGGCTGATCATCACGGATACTCTAACGCGAAGCGATCCAGTTTTGCGGGATCAGATCATGAAGCGTCTGGCGTTATTATGGAATTTGCTTAATTCATTTATGCTTATGGGAAAAATAGTCGCCATAGGATCCGCCAAAATGGCAGAGCCTTTGCATTGGCTGCATAATTTTCAATGTTCTTGATGAAATCCTCCGGTGCGGAAGGTGGGAGGATGTTTTTACCAGCCAGTAGATCTACCCGGTCGAGCAATTCCATCAGATGGATTTCGTCGCGTGCCGCATAAATACCGGGCAAATCACCGAATCTTGTAATGGTCGAGATTTGGTGCCCATTGCGGTGTTCATGGCGTCGATGGTCACGGCCCAGAATGATGATGGGTTTGCCTAGCTCGAGTGCGTTGATGATCGAGCCGATCCCTGCATGGGAAACCATCAATGAGCATTGTGCTTGAAGTTTGCGGAACCGATCCGGTTCAAAAAATGCACAACTTTTCATTGCCGTCGGGCGATAATTCGATGGCCCGATCTGGGCAATCACTTCAACCTCCGGGTGCCGGGACGCCCATTGATCAACGGCTTCTACCAAGCGATCGAAGGGTAATTGTGTTCCAACGGATAAAAGGATCATATGATACGACCCATGTAACATATATTGTGTTTTGGGTCGGCAAGATGTTCCCATTGGGTGAGGCGCAGGTCGGCAAAACACTTGGCAATTTTGCCGCTCAAGGAAAGCTCCTCACTGTTGGCGATACTATCGGTCCATATCGTCGTTGCACCTAGAATTTTGCCCACCAGTAGTGCGATCACTCCAGGCGCGGCACCGGTCGTAATCACGACATCGGGCTGAAAGGAGCGAAGGGCTCTATAGATTCCGAAAACCGATTTAAATAGCAGATAAATCGTATCTCGCGATCCATCTGAAATTTGAACCACAGGACGATCTCCCACCGGCGCTGCCAAGCCCGACGCTGTGCTGATGAATAGACATTCATAATCCATGAACGCACCAGCAAAACGGGTGAGTTCGATCCAATGTCCGCCAGCCGAAGCTATCAGGGCGACCCGCTTGGACCGAGTGGGCGAATGCTGGGTTGAATAATGCGGCGGGATCACCTGTTCGTTGCTCCGGTCAGGTCTGGATCCGTCCTTTGGATCTGATCATTGGTTTGACGGGGCTTCAAATTATGCCATTCACGGCGCTCTTGCATTGGTCCCCCACCCTGCACTCACAATCAGAGATAGCCTAGTCGATAGTCCAGTCAACTTGCAAATGGATTTGTCCCGAAACGACTTATTGTCTATGCCGTTTCGGCACACGCCATCTTGCAGGAGCGGGAGGGAGATCATTTGCACGCGTAGGATTGGGATCGAATAAAGATGCAGTTTCCCCGCAGAAAGCCCTCTTTGCCATCGACTGATCGGGGAGATCGGATTTACGCAGTTGGAGATATTCACGGGCGTTTCGATTTGCTGCTAGAGGTGATGGCAAAGATTGCGGAGCACAACGCTGGACTCAAGCCCAGCTCATCTCTGCACATCATCTTTCTGGGCGATCTGATTGATCGCGGGCCAGACAGCCTCAAGGTATTGGAATATCTGTATGATGCGCAGCGCAAGGTCGCGGGTATTATCGTGTTGCAGGGGAATCACGAAGAAATCTTGCTTAAGGTTCTCGATGGTGATTTGCGGATTTTCCGTAATTGGCTATCTTATGGTGGGGCGCAGATGCTCCAGAGCCTTGGCATAGCGCCGCCGGACCCAGATGGCGATCTTGACGCCTGCCTTTCGGAACTGCGTCGGACCATGCCTCCTTCGCTGATGAACTGGATCCGGCGTTTGCCCAATACGGCATCATCCGGCGATTATTTCTTCTGTCATGCTGGGGTGCGGCCCGGCGTGCCGCTCAAGAGGCAGGCGAAGGAAGACTTGTTGTGGATTCGAGAAGGTTTTCTTGAGGATAATTCAAATTTCGGCGCGGTTGTGGTTCATGGCCATACGATTAATCCGCAAGTAGAGATCCGCCGCAATCGAATCGGGATCGATACTGGCGCCTATATGAGTGGCATTTTGACCGCGCTTTATCTTGAGGGTGATCAGCGCGAGGTGCTTCAGGTGAAGGAAGTGTAGGAAAAAAATGCATTTCCCTTCTGCAGTGCTTGCTGCAGTGCGGCGAGAAAGTGTCGAGCCGTCAATTGACAGGTCAACAGGTAATTGCTAAAGAGATCCGCATATTTCGATTAGAATTTTTGCTTGGAAAGCTCAGGAGTTTTGCACATGCTGAAAAAGGCAGTTGCCGTAACGGCTGCTCTGATTGTTTTGGCGACCACGCAGAACGCGATGGCTAAGGATGTTCGCCCTTCCGCTGTGACGCTTAAGCCTGTTGCTGCTGCTTCGGCTGAAACGCCTGCTCCGGCTCGTGTTCGTGTTGCCAAGCGCAATGATATTTTTGGCGTGCCAGGCCTTTCCGGACTTGGTCTTGCTTTGAGCGGGGTTATCGTTACAGCGGGTATTATTGTGGCGGCCTCCTCTGGCGGCAGTCCGAGCTAATTATTTTTACGAATGATTAGGAAGGTCGTCAGTTTTCTGGCGGCCTTTTTTCTTGCCTGTCGTTGTTTTTCTCACCAACTGCAAGAATGCCTTGCAAATAAACCTGCCTACGTTTCATCTTTTGCTCGCGTGAAGTATTTCCTTTGGAAGCAAGTATGGTGATTTTTTTGAGCACGTTTAGCCCGGCTTCAGGCCTATATCCGGCGTTGCGCAAAACTATTGTGGCGATTAGATCGGCTTTGGATTCCTGGCTAATCTTCAAGGGTATGACCTTAATAAGACACTTTGGGGCTGCTAGGTTGCCCTTGATCGCTGCAACTTGATTGAGCAGATTGTGACTCATTTCATGTGCGATCACAAAGGCGACTTCGTCGTCGCTGGTAAGATAGGGTAATAAGTCCGCGCCAATCACGCTGTTGCGCCCGTCGCTCCAGGCATCAATGCCCCCCGCCTGCTCGACCTGCACGTGCCCAGCACAGCCGATGGGAGCGACAAGCGTAATCCCCACTGTAGTACCCTGTCGCTGCACCGCCAATTTTTGGGCCCCTTCCTGCAAACGCTTCGCAAGCCATAGCTCTAACGCTTCCGTCCTTGCGGAACTGGCTTTTTTTCTGATGAGATTGCCATATAGTGTTGAGGTTGGTGTTGATCCAACTGATAGGATCCTATCCCCGCCGAGTAGCCCCGCCCGTTCGGCCGCAGTGCCTGGCACTACTGCCAGAACACCTAAATCATTGCCTAGAGCATATCGTCTCTCAATAGTCGGGCGTGCGGCGAGATTGTAGCTTGCGATGTCGTGCAGCATCATGCCTGTAACAGGTTCGGTTTGCGGACAGCATTCCAAATTGGTCAACGCAAGGCGATTATAGATACCCTTTGCCAGAAGATCTTGCTGCATAGGAGAAAGCTCGCTTCTTTCCAACGGCATGGCGGCGAGCAGAAGCGATTCGTGGCCCGTCGGTAAGTTACACATTGCGAAGAGCCATGACCCAGCTAGGAACGACTTTCGCAAAGTTCCGTTACGGACATGGCATAAATGAAGTGTGGCAGGGCGAGTCATATCTTAGCATCCCTACTTAAGCGCTAAGCGGCAAGGCATTATCGCGCGGAGATCATCTAATGCGCAGGAGAGCGGAGAGAATCGCATGAGGCTGATCAACTACGCGGCGAGCTGGCGTAAAACCCTATCCGATAGTCTGATCTTGGTATTTGTCGGGGCATCTCTGATGCTGGGCGGGGCGGGGCGTAACCATCCATTGCTGGAAACAGTTCTGCAATTGTTGGCGCTGGCGGTGCTGTTTCGTGTTATGGTCGCGCCGAACCGACCACTTTTGCAAGGTGCTTTACGCGGCCTTGTACTGGTTGCGGCTGCTGCGGCAGGATGGTTTGCTTTGCAAATGCTACCTTTGCCTCCTTCACTATGGCAGACCTTGCCGGAAAGAGCGATACCCGCACAGATCGATGCGGCGATCGGATGGTCGGTCTGGCGCCCGTTCAGTCTGACGCCCGATGTGACGGGGGCCTATATTTTGGCACTCCTGCCGCCGCTGGCGGCGGTGATGGGCGGCGTTCTGCTGCGTGATGACGAGCGTAAAAGGTTGCTGGCGCTGATTGCGGCGCTGGCGCTGGCGATGGCGCTACTTGGAATTCTTCAGCTCGCTTCTGGAGGTGAAAGTCTGTTGCTGCCCTTTAAAACGACACATGATAAATTCGGCATCGGGTTATTCGTTAATCGTAATCATCAGGCATGTTTTCTGCTGATGGCTATGCCACTGACCCTAACAATTGCGCGGTCAGCTCGAGACGCAGTGTGGCGCTGGGCGGGTTTTGCGACTTTGGTGATGCTTGCATTGGGCGTCGTGGCGACGGCATCGCGGACTGGACTATTTCTGCTTCCCATTGTCGGATGCAGTCTGTTGTATCAGGTTGGTACGCTGTATAACCGCACAGGATTGAGAGCTGCCTTACTCGCAATGGTCGGTTTTGCAGCGCTGGTCTGGTTTACGCCAGCCTTCCAGTTAGTCCTAGCGCGCTTTTCTATCGTCGCCGATGACAGTCGTCTGGATTATTGGAACAATACATTGTATTTATTGGGGAAAATATTCCCATCGGGCGGCGGCGGCGGGAGCTACCGACAGATTTATGCCGCATCCGAGCCACTGGCGCAGGTGCAGGTCGAATATGTTGAGCATGCGCATAACGACTACTTGGAATGGCTGCTTGAAATGGGCTGGCCGGGGATTGTGGTGATGCTGGCGCTGCTGATCGTCGTGGTCGTGGGCTTTCGTCAGATGGTGATGCATCATGCCGGGGATAGTAACCGCGTGGCTATGGCTCAGGCAGGGTTGATTGGTTTGCTCGTTCTGATGGCATGCAGCATGACCGATTTCCCCCTGCGTATGCCTGCGCTGGCGGTTTTGGGCGGCGTGATGTTGGCTTTGATCATGCCGGCATCTTTTCAGCCGCCTCGCCCGCGAGCAAGAATATCTGTAGCACTGGCGGCCGGTATGGGGTTGCTGCTGGCGGTCCCAGTGATACTCGTGGGTGGAGCTAAGTATGCATTATATAATAATAAAAGTGGTTTATCTGTTCGTCTTGCGCCATGGATCGCTTCTGCGTGGAGCTCCTATGCCACGCAGCGCCAGCTTGCTGGAGACTCTCTGCAGGCCCAGGCCTTTGCTTTGCATGCTCTGCGTATCGAGCCGATGGATGCTGAAGCGATCAGCAATTTAGCAATAGCGCGCCTACGCGCGGGCAATACAGCAGGAGCGGCGGCGGTGATGCTGGCGGGCGCGCAGTTGGGATGGCGCGATCCAATAGTTCAGGCTTGGCTGGTCGATCAGGGAATAGCTCAAGAGCGGTATGATATAACGGCGCACGGGCTTAATGCATTGCTGCGAATTCATGCGCCGTCCGATCGTCCTTTCGCCATGTTGAACATGCTGCTGCAGAAGCCCGGCGGGCGCGCTGCGCTGGTCGAAACTCTGGCCGAGCGTCCCGGCTGGCGGGTGGGATTTCTCAACTACCTGGCCAAAGATGTGTCTGAAGAGTTTGACGCCATCGAGGTGCTGCTGATCGATCTTGCGCGGGCGGGCGCGCCGGTCAATGAAGATGAGACGGCCTTGATGCGCTGGAGCGCCGCTGACAAGGGTGATTTCCGCAAAGTTGCCCGCCTGTGGAAACTAGGGGGAGGGCAGGGGCTTGTCGGCCATCCTGAATTCAATATGCGAGGTGGACCTTTACCCCCAGTTGCAGCCCCCATGGTGTGGCGCGCGCCGCCTTTACCGGGAGTCAGTATTAATCTCGACCAGCTTTCGGGCGCCCAGCTTGCAAACGGGGTGACGATTGCCAGCGACGGTGTCGCTAGCGGGGTAGTGCTGGCGCAGACGTTGGCTTTACCGCAAGGACGTTACAGGGTGACACTGCGAATGAGCCAGTGGGATGGGCCTGACAATGCGAATCTCTCGCTTCGGCTGACCTGCCGTGGAGGGGAAGCCCTTGCTTTGCCTTTATTATGGCGCGACGAAGGTGATAAAGCGCAAACTGGGCAGAGCTATTTTTCGGTCGACTCCCAGTGCGACGGTCAGGATTTGGCTCTAGTACTTAGCTCTTCGCAAGGGCAGCATTTAGCTTATTCCGTTAAGTTTTTGCGAGTTGACACGGTCGCCGATCGTGGTGCAAGTGCACACTAGATTTCCAGCTGTTGCTGAAATCTTGAAATATGCTCATGTCGGCAACATCAGGATTAAGTGTGACCAAAAATCTGATAATCTTGACGCGGCAGTTATCTGGTCTGGCTATCTTGGCTGGCTTGCTGGGTGGTTGTGCTGGCACCTATCATCAGGCGCCTTTGGCTCAGGGCAAGTCTGCATTTGCGGTGATCCCGGCTGCAGCCGGGGATGGCAGCATTCCTGAATATCGGATCGGGCCAGCTGATTCAGTCGATATCAACGTGTTTCAGGAACCCGATATTTCGGTAAAAGGTTTGCAGGTCGACGCTGCAGGTAACATTTCCATGCCCTTGATTGGCCGTGTAAAGGCTGCTGGCTACACATCGATGGAGCTAGCTGATATGCTGGCGCATCGCCTGGGGGAGCGCTATTATGTCGACCCGCAGGTCACAGTGTCGGTATCGGGCTCCGTTTCGCAACGCGTAACTGTTGAAGGTCAGGTGACTGAGCCGGGGATTTACGCAATGCGGGGCACCACCACGCTGCTTGATGCCATAGCCCAAGCTAAGGGCGAAACCGAGAATGCATCGGTGCGTCAGGTTGCTGTGGTACGAGTCCAAGATGGAAAGCGCACTGGCGCTGTATTCGATCTGAATCGAATTCGTCGAGGTGAGGACAAGGACCCTCAGTTGATTCCACGCGATGTTGTCATCGTAGGGAATTCGACTGGCAAGCGCATGTGGCATGACTTGCTCAGGGCGGCGCCGTTGCTGAACGTATTTGCACAATTCTAATCTTAATTTGCGGAGCATCGAGCGAATGAAGGCGCATCTGGCCTTTCGAGACGTCCCGGATCATCTCCATGATGACGGCAGCGCGCATCGGGACGGGGAGACCTTTGGCCCGGCCACTTCGGGGCTCACGCGGGATCTCCTCGATTTCGAGGCGATGCGGCTGGCGTTTCTAATCAATCGGAAGATGATTCTGGGGATTATGGCTGGGGGGTTGCTGGTGGGTGTCGCCTCGGCCGTTTTCATGCCGCGCATATTTACTGCACGGGCCAGCATTCAGATCGATCAGCAGGCCCGCAAGGTGCTAGGCACCGAAGACAGCGAACCGCTTGCTAATGGTTCGGAAGCTGATCGCATGCTGCAAACTCAGGTCGATATTCTCAACAGTCGTGCGATGGCACGGCGAGTTTCCGATGCGCTGGGGCTGGCTGCCAGCGATACTTTTTTGGAGCAGTCAACCGGACGCGCTCCAAGCGGTCTGACCCCCGGAGAGCGTGTTGACCGCGTCATTGACACATTGCAGCGTAATCTTGATGTCGATCTCCCGCATAATTCCCGCGTCGTGGGGGTTATGTACAAGAGTCGCGATGCGGCACTTTCTGCAAAAGTTGCCAATACGTTTGTCGCTGAGTTCATTAAGGGCAATATCCAGCGAAAATTTTCGGCTTCTAGCTATTCTCTTGAATTTTTAGGTAATCAGCTAAGCGTGGCGAAGAGGCGACTTGAAGAGTCGGAGCGTACCCTTATCACTTATTCGCGCACGGCCAGCTTGATTGACACAAGCGCAGGCATGGCGGGCAAGACGGGGATTGCTCAGGGGCCGCAATCGCTGGTCACTGCCAATTTGGTTGAATTGAATGACCGATCGGCCGAAGCCAAAGCTAATCGCCTTCAGGCTGAGGAGCGGTGGCATCAGGCGAGCGGAACGCCTCTGATGCAATTGCCCGAGGTCCTCTCGAACAATGCGGTGCAGCAATTGTTGCAGCAGCGCGCGGAACAGGCCGCTAAACTTCAGGAACTGCGGGCACATCTCAAGGCTGATCACCCCAGCGTTGTTCAGGCGACGACGCAACTTAACGAACTGGACAATGAGGCCAGGACCATTGCAGAATCCATCCGTGGCTCGATCAAGAACCAATATATGGTGGCTGCGCGTCAGGACGGGGCGATGCAGTCTGCGGTCAACGGCCTGAAGAGCGCAACCCTTTCAGAGCAGGATCGCGGCGTTCGCTATAATATTCTTAAACGCGAGGTGGACACCAACCGTCAGCTCTATGACAGCCTTCTCCAGCGTTATAAGGAAGTGAGTGCGGCAGCGGGTGTAACGGTCAACAACATCTCTCAGATCGACGTGGCCGAAGCACCGCGTAAACCGACATCGCCGCGCGTGCTTATTAACATTGGTCTGTCGATCATTTTAGCGGCTGGGGCGGCGGTGCTTGCTGTCATCCTTCGTTCGCGCTTGTTCGACACAATCAATGATCCGCGCGACGTCGAACGCAGGCTGGCGCTTCCTCTTTTGGGGGTAGTGCCGATGGATCTGGGCGGTAGCCCGCTGACCACTTTGCTCAGCCCGAAATCCGATATTGCCGAGGCCTATCATGCGATTCGAACTTCCATCGAGTTGTCGTCGAGCGTGGGCCTACCCAAATCCTTGCTGTTGACCAGTAGCAGCCCGTCCGAGGGGAAGTCGACCAGCAGCTATGCTTTAGCCCGCGACTTTGCGTTGCAGGGCAAGCGCGTACTTCTGGTCGATGCAGATTTGCGCCGCCCGACGCTTCATCGCATTGTGGACGTCGATCCGGGCGTTAATGGTTTTTCCTCGGTTCTTGCGCGCAAGGTAGGCTTTCAAGATGCTGTGGTGCCTACCCTAATTGAAAATCTGTCTTTTCTGGCTAGCGGGCCGGTCCCGCCCGATCCGGCTAATCTGTTTTCGGGCACATCGCTGCGTGAATTTCTCGCCGAGGTCGGTGGCAGCTTTGATCTGTTGGTACTTGATGCCCCGCCGGTCCTGTCGATTGCGGATGCCATGGAATTGACAGCTGAAGCCAGCGCGACTGTTTTCGTGCTTCAGACTGGTGGTGTGCGGGTCAAGGCGGCGCAGCAGTCTGTGATGCGTCTGCGACGGGCAGGGGGAAATATCATCGGTGCGATTGTTAGCAAATATGATACGAAGATGGCCGGATACGATTATGCCTATAGCTATCGTTACGGCTATTGACCTCGGCGGGCTATAGGCTTCGTAGGCCATAGTGGGGGTTTCAGGGGCGACGGCTCTCATGGCGCCCAGATTGGACGGGCAGATATGGCTGTTGCAAAGGAGCTAAATGCCGTCCGGGTGATGCATATCATTACGCATCTCGACCTGGGGGGAGCTGAAGGTGTGGCCCTGCAATTACTGGAAGGATTGCATCCACGAGTTGTCGCGGCCATTTTTGCGGTGCTGCAGGCCGGAGCGTCTTCTAGCATAGGGCTGGATATGGCCCGTCGAGCTTATGATGCGGGCGCATCTGTTTATTTTGGAACAGGTCGCGGTTTCAAATCTGGCGGCGTTGTTGTGGCCGCATGGCGACTTGTGCGGGCTTTGCGCGAATTCCGCCCCGATGTAATCCATGTGCACACTGAAATTCCTGAACTTACGTTGGCCGTTGCGTGCATGATCTGGCCGCCAGTGGCGCGCATTCCTTTGCTGCGTACGGTTCATAACAGCGTTTTATGGATTTCGTGGGGTCGCATCGGTCAACTGGTGACACGCAGATTGGCGCATGGCAGGGCGATAGCCGTGTCCGATGCCGCCGCACAGGCCGATCTGGCCATAGATACAGGTAATCACCGTCCTCGTGCCGAGGTAATCTACAATGCGGTGCCTTCTCCACCCCCGATGGTTTCGACCCGAGCGCGGACACCGCTGCGCATCCTGTTCGCGGGGCGACTGGTGCATCAGAAAGGGGCGGACTTGTTACCTGCGATTATTGCAGGAGCACAGGCTAATGCGCGGCGCTGCGATGTGGAGGTCATCATTGCCGGGGATGGTGCATTTAAGCAGGAACTGAGCGCTGCTTTTGCGGGATGGTCGGGGCGCTGGCAGGTTAAGATGATCGATCCGATTAGCGGGCTTTCCCACCGGCTTGATGATTATGATATATACTTGCTGCCTTCTCGGTTCGAAGGGCTCAGTCTTTTACATCTGGAAGTTTTGGTGGCCGGGCTTCCGCTGATTACTTGTCGGGTTCCAGGAGTGGCCGAAGTTCTTCCCGCAGATTATGCGCTGGCCTGCGAACCTGAGGATACGCTTGTGCTGGCCAAACTGCTGGCGGCGGTGGTCGACGATATTGAGGCTGCGCGCGATGTGGCCTTGCGTCATAGGCCAGCCCTAAGGGAGCGGTTCGCCCCTGATCGAATGCTGTCGGCCTATCTGGAGCAGTATCGGGCGCTGGCAGGCTGTTTGGCGGAGAAAGCGACATGACCATAACGGTAGGGATCAAGGCGCTGAATGAGGAAGCCAATATTGCGTCTTGTCTCGAAAGCGTGATTGGTGAGGCCAAGGAACTGGGCGGACATGTCGTGCTGGCGGACAGCGGTTCGTCGGATCACACCGTGGCGATCGCCCGGAGCTTTGCCAGTGTGCGGATCGTTCAACTGGCTGATCCTGCTCAGCGCTGTTGCGGTGCGGGGGCTCAACTGGCGTTTCAGGCGGCGGATAGTGGAGATGATTTTTTCTATCTCATCGACGGAGATATGACGTTGCTCTCCGGATTTCTCGAAGCGGGCATGGAGTTCCTGCGCGGTAATCCTGACTATGCCGGTGTGGGAGGCAAGGTGATCGAGGAGAATGTGCAAAGCATCGAATTTGAGGCCCGTGCACGCAACGATTTGGCCAAACGCGAGAGCAATACGGGCGACGTCGATCGCCTTGATTGCGGCGGGTTGTATCGCATGAGCGCGCTGCGCCAGCTTGGGTATTTCGCGGATCGTAATCTGCATGCTTTCGAGGAATTCGATTTGGGCGCCCGGCTTGTTGCAAATGGATGGAAGCTGGGCCGGATCGAGGCCCCTGCGGTCCGTCATCGAGGCCATTCAATGGCCGCGTTGTCTTTGGTCTGGCGCCGTATTGTCAGCGGCTATGCGGGGGGAACCGGCGAGGTGGTGAGGGCGGCATTGGAGCAGCACCGGATGGGTATGTTATTGCGTGGTTTTTCCCATTTGCGCCATGCGGTGATGGTCGTGTGCTGGTGGTTGGTGTTATTGGCTTGCTTGCTCTCGGGCTGGTGGTGGGCTCTGGTCAGCATTACAGTCTTGCCGGGAATCTTTCTTAGTTATCGCCGCCGCTCGCTGCGCCATGGCGCCTATTCGTTGGCGACGTGGAACATGCACGGGGTCGGCCTGATGCAAGGTTTGATGAGGGCGCGGGTGAAACCAGACTTACCTCTGGATATGACGGTTTTGCAGGAACCGGTGGCGTGACGGGAGTCGGAGGCAGTTTCAGTGGCAAGCTTTGGTGGACGATTAGTGGTTTTCTGGCCTCGTCAATTCTTCGTTTCAGTCTTAACATCATCTTGTCGCGCCTATTGGCACCAGAGGTAATGGGGGTCATGCTGGTCGTCAATTCGGTCCGGCTGGGCATAGAATTACTGACCGATGTGGGGATCGAACAGAACATCATTCACCACCCAGATGGGGCGGAGCGCCATTTTCGTGATACGGCATGGACGATGCAGGTCTTGCGCGGCCTGTTCCTAAGCCTGCTGTTCCTTGCAGCCGCGCCGTTTCTTGCAGCGATCTATCATATCAATATTGGGATTTTTCTGCTGGCCGCATGTTCGCCGGTCATTGGTGGCCTGCACTCCACCGCCATTTTTGTACTGGTCAAGCAGATGGAGGTCAGGCGGCGCAACCAGTTCGAAATGGGCAGCGAATTGCTGGCTTTCTTCGTGTCCGTATGGCTGGCGTGGATTCTTCGATCTGTTTGGGCGCCTGCTGTGGCTTTGGTGTGCGGGGTCGCCATTCGTTCCTCGTTCAGCTATCTGTTACCCGACCCCCGCCAAACATTTTGCCTTGATTCGGAAATTAGGGCGCGGATTATCCATTTCGGCAAATGGATCATGGTCACCTCACTTGTCATGTATGCGGCCACAAATCTTGACCGCTTGTATCTTGGGCGAACGATTCCGCTGGCGTTGGTCGGTATTTATGGCATCGCGCGCGCCATGGCTGAATTACCAACAAATCTAGCCCGGCGCCTTGGTTATCAGATCATTTTTCCTGCTCTTGCCTCGGCGTCGCAAGGAGCAGAAGAGCGCGAGAAGTCCATGGCACTCACGCGCTTTTACTTCGTGCTGACGGTAAGCTTAGGGCTTGGTTTCGGAGCGGGGGTGGCTGATTGGGTTATCGCTCTGCTTTATGACCCTCGCTATGTCTCGGCGGGCTGGATTCTGAGTGTTCTGCTGGTGGGCGCGATCTTCGCTGTGCTGTCCAATATCAACGAGGCGCTTATGCTGGGCGCGGGGCGACCGGTGCTGAGCAGTCTCGCCAACGCCGCGCGATTTTGTACTCTGGCTCTGTGGATGCCGATTGGCCTCGGCAGGTGGGGTTTCCCCGGCGCTGTGCTAGCGATCGCTTTTACCGAGATATGTCAGTATGGGTACATCGGACTGGGCCTTTGGCGCATGGGCAAAGGTTATTGGCGTCAGGACGTTGTGGCGGGGGGGCTTGCTCTGGCAACCCTTGGCGGGACTTGTGCGGTTCGCTATGCCTTGGGTATCGGTATGACGTTTCCGCAAATCGGCGGGGTGGTGCCATGAAACGTTTGCTGATTGTCCATAATGCCGGCGATTATCGCGAGGCCTATCGCCGGCGGAGCCAGGATGGCAGCGAGATCTATTACGGCCACGGCTATGTGCTGGACCAGATGACCTATTTGGCGCAGCGTCATGGCGAGGCTGCGTTTCTGTGCTGTCATGCGCCGTCCTATGTTGAAACGATTGAGGGAGGCGTCACTTTAATGGGCGCTAACACGGATGGGGTTAGGCGGCCAGCGCCTGTGCTGCAGATGATCGCTGAATATGCGCCGACCCATCTGATCGTGCATGGGCCGATGAATCCCCTTTTGCGCTGGGGCCTGAAGCAGGGTTTGCGCGTCGGCTGTATTCTGGCCGACAGTTTTTCTATGCATCCGCTTGATCGCTGGTTCAGGTTTGGTCGGCTGGCGGGCCTGCTCAACGACCCGGGCGTGACGCTGGTGGGCAATCATGGAGTCAATGCCTCAAGGTCGCTGGTGAAGCTGGGCGTGCGTCCGGAAAAGGTGGTCGCGTGGGATTTTCCGCAAACCCGGCGCCCCGATCAATGGCCGGTCAAGACCGATCCCGGCACGGCGCCTCATGATTTGCTCTATGTCGGTTCAATCGGGCGGCGAAAGGGCATCGGCGATGTGATCGATGCGATGGCCTTGCTTCGGCATCGCCCCGACATCCGCCTGAAGGTGGCAGGAATCGGCCAGCAGGCCCGGTTTGAAGCGCGGGCGCGGCGCAAGGGTGTGGCCGACAGAATCGAATTTCTTGGACTGGTGCCAAACCGACAGGTCATGAACCTGATGCATGCCAGCGCCGCCGTGATCGTGCCCAGCCGCCACAGCTTTCCCGAAGGCATCCCGCTTACCCTTTATGAAGCGCTTGCTTCGCGCACGCCTGTGATCGCGTCGGATCACCCGATGTTTGCCGGTCATATCAAGCATGAGTGTGGCGCGCTGGTCTTTCCGGCTGGAAACAGCGCGTTGCTTGCGCAGCAGATCGAGCGCCTGTTGTCGGACAACGTGCTTTATTCGCATATTTCGCAGGGCGCCGCGCAAGCCTGGCAAAGAATGCAGATCCCGATAAAATGGGGCGAATTGATCGACCACTGGATGAATGACGATGAAAGTGATCGTATCTGGATGTCAAAGAACGCCCTTAGCCAAACAACATGACAGGCCGGACGAATGCCTGTCTCTTCAAGGTGAATGACAGATGGAACGAGCAGAAATCATTGAAAAACTGATGGATGTTTTTGCCGATACTTTCGACGAGGATCAGATCGATTATCGCGATGACCTGACCGCTGCCGATGTTGCGGACTGGGACAGCCTGAGTAATATTCGCTTTATGGTTGCGGTGGAACAGGCTTTTGGGCGCAAATTCACCATTGGCGATTGGCAGGGGCTGAAGCAATTGGGCGATCTGGTTGTTTTGCTGGGCGGCTGAAAGGGGGGGACTTTTTCTCCTGTGATGTACACTTCAAGAAGGAAATATCGCAGAAGAAAATATCAAGATAACAATTGGATGCGATCGGTTCGCGTAATGACTTTTATAATTATTTGTCATGAAGCTCCTATTATATCAGCGGAAATGTCTTGACCATGGCCTTCAATTCATACGGCTTTGCACTGTTGTTTTTGCCGGTGGTGTGGCTGATCTATGGTTTGGTGGCCCGGTTTGCCGGACGCCGTGGGCGTTTGATGGTCATTATTGCGGCGGGTCTGGCCTTTTATGTCATAGCCTGCGCATGGGCCTTGCCGATACTGCTGGCTTCTCTGCTGGGCAATTATTTGGTGGCCCGAATGATTATCGCCAGCAATGGGGATATACGTCGCTGCTGGTTGAGGTTGGGGGTGGGGACCAATGTTCTGGCGTTGGTGGCGCTTAAGTTTTCAGGCTTCATGGGGGCCAATCTGGCACTGCTGATCCCCGGCCCTCCTTTGTTGCGCGAGCTAGCTTTGCCGTTGGGGATTTCGTTTTTCACGTTTCAACAGATCTCGCTGCTGGTGGATCTGTCGCGCGGGCTGGTGACATCGCTGCGTCCGCTCACATATCTGGCGTCGATCCTGTTCTTTCCCTATCTGGTGTCGGGGCCGATTACCTATTTCCGCGAATTCGCCCCGCAGGTGGAAACTGAAACTCGCGATACCGTCCGGGATGGCATTGCTGGTCTTACGCTTTTTGCCACAGGTTTGTTCAAGAAAGCTGTGCTGGCCGATACATTGGTGCTTTGGGTCGATCCGATGTTTGCCGATGTTGCAGCGGGCCACCGGCCTGTGGTGGTTCAGGCGTGGGTGATGGTGCTTGGCTTTCTGTTCCAGATGTATTTCGATTTTTCGGGCTATTCGGACATGGCGGCGGGAACGGCCCGGTTGCTGGGGGTGCGCTTGCCGCTCAATTTTTACTCGCCGATTCGGGTGACAAACATCATGGACTGGTGGCGCCGGTGGCACATGAGTCTGGGGCGCTTTGTTAATGATTATATTTTTCAGTCGCTTGCTTTGCCGATGACGCGGATGGCGATGATGCGCGGATATGGGCGCTGGGGAGGGGTGGTGCTGGGCGTGCTGGTGCCGACAGCGGTGTCGATGTTTGTGATCGGAGCATGGCATGGCGGCAATTGGACCTATATCACCTTTGGTCTGCTGCATGCCTTTTACATGGTGGTGGCTGAGGCTTGGATTTTCTTACGCAAGAAGAACCGGAAACGCAAACGAGCGCCGCCAACGTCGCGTTTGGCGCATGTGCGGGGTCATGTGCTGACTATGCTATGCGTATTGATCGCGCTGGTGCCTTTTCGTGCCCCCGATATGGCCAGCGCGTTAAGGGTCTGGGCCGGGATGGCAGGGATTGGCGGGGCAGGCGTTTGGTTGCCATGGCCGGTTATGCCGACGGTGGGTGGGGCGATTGTGGCGCTGGAACTGGCCTTGTCGCTCGCTATCGTCTATGTCTTGCCCAACACGGCTCAGTGGCTTGAACAGCTTGATATTGCGCTGCCCTTTGCCGGAGCGGAAAAAATTGCGCGCGGGCTTATACCGCTGGTCTGGCGCCCCAATGCCGTCTGGGGCATTGTGACTGGTGCAATGTTGCTGCTGGGGCTGACTTTTGTTAGCCGGGGTGGCAACAGCTTTGTCTATTTCAGCTTTTGAGGATGGGTGGTTTGGCTTTGGCAAGCGGGCAACAGGACAGGGATGACGCTGTCGGCCATGGCCGCTATGCGCTGGGCATGGCGGTGGGATTTCTGGGGCTGTTGCTTGTCCTGCTGTGCCTGCCTTTTGACCGTTACCTTGCTTCTCAACGAGCGGCGGACAGCGAGATGTTTCATGCCCGTTGGATCTATGAACGTCTGCATTTCGATCCGACGCCCGTTGACGTCGCAATCATCGGTTCCTCGCGGGTTGAGGCCGGAATCAGTTCTGACCTGATGGCCCGCATCCTGAGCGCTAAGTTTCACCGCCAGATTCACGTTGTCAATCTGGCTCTGGTCAAGCCTGGGCGAGATTACCACGATTTGCTGGTTCGCGATTTGCTGGCAACTCACCCCGAAGTCAGGATGATTATCCTTTCTGATGATGGCTTCATGATTGATACTCATCCGATGTTTCAGGAAATGGCTAGCGTTGCGCAGATTGCCTCAGCCCCAATACTGATCAACAAATCATACTTCGCTAATCTTTTGGCCGTTCCTTATCGCAATCTCCTCAATGGGGCGCAACAGCTCCTGCCCGGTTGGTTTGGTGTGGACACCGTGTTCCGCCCAGACAACTATCTTGGAAGTGATTTGGACCGAACATTAGGTTACCGCTTGCCTTCCGGTCATAAGCGAAATGGCGAACTAGTTATGCCGCCAAAGCAACTGCTGGCAAGGGCGCAAGCTACAATAGCCGAAAGAGGCAAGTTTCGTTTGCTGCACATGTCCATTTTGCCAGAGGCATGGCAATTGTCGATCGACCATACCTATATGGAATCCATCGCCGGTCTGGCCCGCGATCATCACGTTGCTCTGGCCTTTATAGGCCTCCCGATGTTTGGGCCGCGTGATGAACCGCGCAACCCTGCCTATTTCAGCCGGTTCGGGCCGGATTTTCTGCCGGTTCATTTGCGCAATGACCCCCGGTTCTATCAGGATGAGGTGCATCTCAACCGCGCCGGAGCAATTGCGGCCACGCAATATCTCGCGGACAAGGTTGCCCCGCTACTGTCACGGGTTGGCGTATGAGCCGGGCTGCTGCCCCTGATCCATCCGCCGCACCGCCGCAGGTGGTCTTTGCCATTACCCATACCGAACCGGGCGGCCTGCGCGAAATCTGGCAGGATGTGGCCCATGGATTGCGGGCCGAAGGGTATCGGACGGGCCTTGTCGCGCTTTATCCGCGCGACAGAGAACTGGAGGAGGCCAGCGGCGAGGGTTGGCATTTCCTTAGGCCTGTTGCGGTGCGCAAAGCATGGGCGAGGCTTGGTCTGTTATGGGCCGTCATCGGCTGGCTGCGCAGGACAAGGCCTGATGTGGTGATAACGGGCATGCCCCTTTGCAATGTGCTTTTTGCGCTGGCCAGTACGGTGGCGAGGACAGGAACCCGGGTCATTCTATCGCATCATACCGCCTCCTCCACCTATCAGCCTCTGCTGAATCGCATCGATCGTTGGACGGGGTGTCGGTCTTGCGTGGTGGGGGTTATCAGCGTTTCGAATGCCGTAGAGGCCTCGTTTGCTGGCTGGCCCACGCGTTACAGGGCCAAGCAGGTAACGATCCATAATTCGCTGCCCGAAAGGATCGAAAGACTGGCCGATGCTATTGCCTTCACACGGCCGGGTGGATTGTCGGGACAAGGGCGCATCATTGCTGTCGGGCGATTGTCGGCCCAGAAGAATCATCCGCAGTTGATCCGGGCGATGGCGCATCTGCTTCCGGCGCGGCTCGAAATCATCGGCGCGGGCGAGGATGAGGCTGATTTGCGCGGGTTGATTACGCAGCTTGGTCTTGATGAACGCGTTACCCTTTCAGGGCAACTGGCGCGTGAGGAAACCTTGCGGCGGGTGGCGCAGGCGGATGTGTTTGTGCAGGTTAGCCTGTTTGAAGGTCATAGCCTTGCCCTGATCGAAGCTGCGAGGCTGGGATTGCCGCTTGTGGTGTCGCGGGTGGATGAGCAGGTCGAGGGCATAACCGATGCACAAGGCCAATTATGCGGTATAGCAGTGCCGCTGGGGGATGATCGTGCTCTGGCAACGGCATTGTCCAGTCTGATCGAGGATACGGAAGCCTATCATATGTGGACACAGCGTTCAGCCCGTCTGGGGCAAATGCGTAGCAGTCGGGCGCTGATAGATCGCTATGCGGCGCTGATGGCCGAGCATGGCGTCTTGCCCGACGGCCATGGTCGGCACAATCCCAACCGGAAGGCCATGGCATGATCGGCATGTTCGGGGCCGATCCGGCCATCCAGAGCGAAAATGCGCGCGCCGCTACCACGCGGCGATATTGGGCTGCCTTCTGTCTTGTAGCCTATCTTCTATATGTAATTGTCGGCCTCGATCCTCTGGCGGCGGATGGTCATAATGCGCTGAACAGCGACGGTTCTGCTTTAAACCAGTTGACCGCGTTGGGTCTGGCCTTGCTGCTTATGCTTACGACGTGGCATCGGGGGCAGGTCGCGGCCAATCTTGCCTTGTCCATCCCGGTTCTGCTGCTGGCGGCCTATACTCTGATGTCGGTGAGCTGGTCAGCGGTGCCCGATATTGCGATACGCCGATGGGGGCAGGCGATCATTTCGATATGGGTACTGTGGCGGGCCAGTGCCGAATTGGGTTATGCGCGGACTTTATGGTATGTCCGCCTGACCTTGGTGATCGTCCTAGCCATGAATTATTTCGCAGTTATTTTTTTGGATCATGGTATTCATCACTATATTTTGGGTGATGAGGCCGACATTATTGGGAGTTGGCGAGGGATTCTGAACAACAAAAATGTGGCTGGGCCAATATGTGCCTTTACTGTCATATTTTTTGCGATGGATAAGAGGGGGCTTCGAGGTAATGTTCGGTGGGTAATTATTGTTTTGGCGCTTGTTTTTTTGGGATTTTCTCAATCGAAATCTTCGATGAGTGGCCTCTTTATTGCCCTGATCGCAGGATTGGCGATCCATTCTTACGATCCGCGCTCGCATTATGCGGCCACCATTCGCTCGATGATCCTCTTTGCTTTTGCGCTACCATTGGCTGCGGTTTTTTTTGCATCTAGTCTTGAACCGCTCGTTGATCCCTATGCCTTTACTGGACGGGTGCGGATCTGGTCCACTCTGATCCTCTATGCGCAGGATCATTTCTGGACCGGAGCGGGATATGGATCTTTTTGGCGGGTGGGTGATGCTACACCGGCTTTGTCTGTAGGTGAACGATGGGTGGCCGAGATCATACCGTCTGGCCATAATGGTTATCTGGATCTACAAGCGACGATCGGCTATCCCGGTCTAGTTTTGGCGGTTCTGGCGCTAGTTATAATCCCTTTATACCGGTTACTGGGGGCAAGCATGATTCCAGCGTCTTGCCGTTCGCTGTTCTTTACCGTGATTACTTTTTGCGCATGGAATAATCTCGCCGAAAGCCAGTTTATAGACGGCAAGGCTGTCGATCAGTTATTCTTGACAATTGCCATTGCACTAATTGGCTTGGCGCCGTTGCCGTACCTGAACTGGAAGATACCTGCTTTTTCTCGCGGACGCTAGCGACGTATTCGGGCATAAGCATGCGCCGCCTTGGCAAGCTCGGAGTATGGCGGTATTTATCGAATCTAGTTTCAAGCCGTTGAAATCGGCAAGAGGCTTTGACCGATGGGCGTGAAGTGGCGACCGAAAGTCTCTTGGGGGAAAAGATGGTATTGCCAACACTGACAATTGGCGGCTTGCAGATAACCAGAACCGGCTGTGAAGAATTGTGCGCCATCATGCTGGCCGATGTGGCTGCTGCGCGCACGGGGGATCTGCGTCTGCCTAGGTTTGTTACGTCGGCAAATGGCAGCGTCATCGCCGAATACCATGCTAATCCCGATTTGCGAAAAGCCATTGATCAAGCCGATATTGTCGATGCCGATGGCATGCCGCTGGTTTTTGCCAGCCGCTTGTTTTGCCGCAAACCGCTTCGCCAGCGGATCGCGACCACGGATTTTTTGATCGATGCGGCAATCGCTGCTGCCCAGCATGGGGTCCGTTTCTATTTTCTGGGCGCCAGACCCGGTGTGGCCGCGCGCGCGGCGGAAAATTTGCGCAGCCGGTTTCCCGGCCTCAAGATCGTGGGTGTGCGCCACGGCTATTTTCAGGACGCCGACATTCCCTCGATTTGCGAGGCAGTGCGCCATTCCGGGGCCGATGTGTTGTGGGTGGGGACTGGCACACCCTATCAGGAGCATTTTGCCGCACAGGCGCGCGAACATCTGGCCGGGCTGGCGTGGATACGCACATGCGGGGGCCTTTTTGACCATTACGGCGGAGGGGTGTCCCGCGCACCGCAATGGATGCAGTCGTCTGGGCTGGAATGGCTCTATCGTGCTGCGCGCGAACCTGTTCGGCTGGGGTGGCGGTATCTGGTCACCAATCCGCGCGCCATCTATCATCTGTTCACCAAAACCAAAGATTGAGGCCTGCTTTGTCCGGTTCGACCAGATCTTCGAGCAAAATTATCGACAATCACGACGGGCAGATGCCTCGCCGCCGCGAGATCCGTTATGATCAGTTCGTGAAAAAGCGGCGGCGCATTTGGCCGTTGGTGGCGCTGGCCTTTTTGGGGCTGGGGGCGGCCGGTGGCGGAGCCTATTATTATATGGCCGTGGATCACGAGGTGCATACTCCGCCGCCGGCTCTGTCCAGTGCGGGAGGCCCGGTGGCTGGCGAGGCCTATCAATGGAATCATGTCGCGGTGGGCGCGGGCGGGTTTATCACCGGCCTGTCGATGGACCCGTCCGGGAAGACCTTTGTTGTGCGCACGGACGTTTATGGGGCCTATATCTGGTCGCCTCAGGCTGATCGCTGGATACAGTTGGTGAATGCGCCCAGCATGCCCGCCGCTGATCGCACACAGGGCGGTCTTGCTGCCGGTGCCTATGAAATTGCGGTGGCCCCTTCACGCCCGGATCGGATCTATATGGCGATCAAGGGCAACGTTTATCGCAGTGATGATCGGGGCGCCCATTGGGCGCTGGCCAGCGCCGGCAACCCTTTCCCGCTGACATGGGATGCGAACAGTGCTTTCCGGTTAGGCGGCCCCTACCTGTCCGTCTCACCTGAAAACCCGGATCTGGTTTTTCTGGGGACGCCCGGCGATGGGTTGTGGCGTTCGCCCAATGGCGGGGTGACGTGGCAGCACGTTGCCTCCGTCGCTAGCAGCGTCGATAGCGATCCATCGCCCGGTGTTCAGGCGCCGGGCATCATCGTCTGGTTTGAACAGCCTGCAGGCAAGGCGAAATTCACTGGGCGTATCTTTGCGATGTCTTCGGGCCACGGCATGACGGTTTCGGAAGATGGCGGGGTGAATTTCCGACCCCTGCCCGCTGTGGGGACGCAGCCGATGGCGTTGCGGCGCGGCGCCTTCGATACCAAAGGCACTTTCTATGGCGTGGACGATATAACCAAGCTGGCCTGGGCCTATTATGGTGACCGGTGGCACAATCTGACGCAGGAGGCGGGACTGCCTGTGGCGCCATGGGCTGTCGTGGCCTCCAATCCGCGCGCCAGCCAGACCGTAATTTTCGATCAGGGCGGAGAAGGCTATCAGACCGTCGATGGCGGCAAGAACTGGACCCATGTCTCCCATAGCGGCGCGGCAGGGCCGGGTGATCCGCCGTGGTTGCGCTTTGCGGATTCAGCCTATTTTGCGATGGGGGATATCCATTTCGATCCGAACGTTCCTAATCGCTTGTGGGTGGCTGGCGGTATGGGCGTCTTTTACGCCGATTTCGCGCCGGGGACTTCGGTGGCTAATTGGGTCAGCCAGTCGCGCGGGATTGAGGAACTGGTAGCCAATGACATTATTCAAGCGCCAGGGCAGTCACCAATCTTTGCGGGCTGGGACTTTGGCTTGCATGTCAAGGATAACCTCAATGCTTATTCCTCGACGTTCGGGCCGAATGAGCGTTCGTTGATGTCTGTACAGCAGATTGACTGGTCGCCAGCGAATCCTGCCTTTGTTGTCACCAATGCGTCTGATGCGAGGATGGGATGTTGCGCTGAGGATGGCAATGCGGTGATGGCTGGCTATAGTACCGACGGAGGGCGGCGTTGGAAGAAATTTGGGTCTTTGCCCACACCCGCCGGGCAAAAGGATGATTATCCGTGGCGCATGTCCTTTGGCACGATCGCCGTTTCGTCGGGCGATGTGGACAATATCGTTTGGGAGCCTGCCTTTAACCGGACGCCTTTTTATACGACCGACCGGGGCAAGAGCTGGAAGCCAGTGGTGCTGGAGGGGCAGCGCGGCGACAAGACCGGATCGTTTGAGCAGATGTATTATCAGCGTAAGACGTTGACGGCGGACAAATCCGATCCCGGGGTGTTCTATCTCTATCACAGCGGCGAGGCGCCCAATCTTGCCTTGCTTGGCCTGTGGCGCAGCCGCGATGGCGGGGCAAGCTGGCAGCATGTCTATGTCGGTGAAATCGCACCGGCTAGCAATATGGCGGCCAAATTGCGTTCGGTTCCCGGCCATGCCGGGCATTTATTCTTCACTTCTGCATTCCTCCATACCACAGACACGGTCTTGCGCCGCAGCACCGATGGCGGCGTTACCTGGAATCTTGTACCTCATGTCGAACATGTCGATGACATTGCCTTTGGTCGGGCAGCTCCGGGTAAGACCTATCCCACAATCTTTATCTCGGGCCGCGTGTTTGGGGTCTATGGCGTCTGGCGCTCGCTCGATAATGCGGCAAGCTGGCAACAGATCGCGGAGTTTCCGGTCGGCACGCTGGATCAGGTGACGGTGGTGGCGGCCGATCCGGATGTCTTTGGACGGGTCTATCTGGGCTATAGCGGCTCGGGATGGATTTGGGGTGAACCGGCGCCTTGCAAGGCGGGCGCTTTGGCGGCGGGCAGCACCTGTTTCGTTCTCCGCTAGTTGTGAGACAGGTTCTTGAGTGGTTTCCTCGGATATATTGTGCAAGTGCGAAGGCGCCGTTTTGAATTTCCTGTGTCAAGACGAGGTTTGTTTGTAAAGATTTTTCCGCGTTGATTTCGGGTATTGTAATAATATTTGTATGTAATTCGACATTGCAAAATCGAATTGAGGTTTATTGATAATATACACAAAAATATATTTTAATTCAAAGCTGGTGTTTTTTTGCGATGCGCGGGGGTTGCGCTGAAGGTTGCTGGACATTTCGTCGGTTCATTTCCGGATTTTTATTTGATCTTGATCGAATGTGTCTGCAAGGGTATGCGCAAGCGATCTCGTTTTTTGAAAGGCGAACACTGGTGAAGAAGGCGAATCTGCTGGGCCTGGGTTTGTGCTTGCTTTTGTCACCCCAGATGGAAGCTGCGGCCAATGCCAAAGTTTCTGCGATCAGTTCTGGCGACAGATATGTCGACGGACAAAAGGTCGTTGAATCTTATAAGCTTGGTGCTGGCGACAAAGTCAAGGTGACGGTTTTCAACGAACTCCAGTTGTCGGGCGAATACCAGGTTGGAGCTGATGGATCGATCGCTTTGCCGCTGGTCGGCAATGTGCTGGTGCTTGGTAAGACTCCTGCTGAAGTGGCCGGAGACTATGAGCAGTTGCTGGGCCGGGATTTCCTGCGCTACCCTCGGGTTTCCGTGGAGGTCTCCCAGTATCGCCCGTTCTTTATTGTTGGGCAGGTGCGCCTCCCCGGGCAGTATATTTATTCCGCCGGGCTGACTGTATGGAATGCGGTGGCGGTAGCCCAAGGGCTGACACCGCGAGGGCGCGATTCCTACGTCTTCATTCGCAAATATGGTGAGGCTAAGGAGGAGCGCTATCGGCTGACCCCGGATCTGCGGGTCTGGCCGGGCGATACCATTCGAGTTGCCGAGCGCTTTTTCTGATTGGAGGGGCCTGATGAGCGGGTGTGCGCCCAGAAGGGCTCGGTTCCGGGAGGAACGGTTCGGCGTTTGTGAAAGGCTGAGCCGGAGTCCTTTTGTGCTGGCCTTGAGCCTTTTGGGCTCCCTCCCTTTTGCGAATCCGGCATTTGCGCAAAGCGGCAGCGTGATCAACACGCCTTTGGTTGGCCCTAACAGTTTCACAACATTGGTTAGTCCTGTGCTTTCGCCCGATTTTAATCGCGATCACAATGTCGCGGTTCTCGAAGAATGGCATCCCGATTACCAAGCACCAGGTGCCCAAATCGGTTCTTTTGTACTCCATCCTCAGATGACTGTCGGCACGCTGTTCGACAGCAACGTCTATGCCACGCAGTCCAATAAGGACCGCGATGTCGCTCTAGTGCTTCAGCCATCGGCTTCGCTAATGTCGGATTGGTCGCGCCATTCGCTGCAGCTCCAGGCCAGCTCGGATGTCAGGCGCTATGCAACGCAATTGCGCCGTAACCTGAATTCCTGGGATGTGCTTGCCACGGGACGGGCTGATCTAGGATCACATCTGGTACTTCAGGTAGAAGGGCGGTCCGGACGCTATTTCGAATCGCCATACGGGAATGACCTTAGTCCCGATGCGCAGGTGCTTTCGAATTTTTCCCGGTCGAGCGGACTACTTAAGGTGATCTACACCGGTGGCCAGATTCGGCTTAGCGCCGCTTATGATCATTCTAGCTATGATTTCGCAACGCTGCATTTTCCCAATGGGTTGGTTGTGGAGCAGGTCTATCGCAACCGCATCATTGATCGCTTTTCTGGGCAAAGCGAGGTCGCTCTTTCGCCTAGCGTTGCGCTGTATCTAGCCGGTTCGTTTGATCGAACGGACTATTCGAAGGCCCAGAATATCAATACCCCGGTTCGCACATCTTCGGGTCAGAGCGTTCTGGGTGGGGTAAGCTTTGATCTGGCCGGGGTGATGCGCGGCATCATCGGTGTTGGCTATTCCAACCGCAACTATGCTGCATCGGCTTATCCTGTTGTCGGGGCATTTTCAGCGCAGGCACGGGTGGATTTGTTTCCCTATCAGACGACTACGGTTTCCTTCATCGCGCAAAGGCTGGTGCAGGATTCGGGGCTTAATTCCTTGGCCTATGTCGATACGCGCGTAAGTGCAGAAGTCGATCAGTCATTGCGAGAAAATATTATTCTGATCGTCAGTGCA
Organism: Novosphingobium sediminicola; assembly: GCF_014196525.1. GTDB lineage: Bacteria > Pseudomonadota > Alphaproteobacteria > Sphingomonadales > Sphingomonadaceae > Novosphingobium > Novosphingobium sediminicola. Next base: position 121,246 of record NZ_JACIDX010000016.1, read on the forward strand.
GCTGTTGCCAGACAGCAATATTTGGGGGTCGATGGCATGCGCTTAAGTCGTCAGCTTCAGTCGACGCTGCGCTATCAGGCGACCCGATGGCTGGGCTTTCAGGCTGAGGTTAGCTACCGTTATTCGGAACCGTCTACGGCATCGCAGGGCACAACATATGAAGGGTTGCTATTCGGCCTTTCGGTTACTGCGCGGCGTTGATGAAATTGTATATAATTATTTTCAAATGCGCTCAAGCGTCACCTAGAGGCAAGGGTATTCGTTCATGAAAGTCTCTACCGCATCCTATGAAGCCCGCCTTGCGGATGTCATCGCTAAGGTGAGAGATGTTTTGCGACGGCGTTTCAAGGTTTTGTTGGCGACCACGTTATTGATTACGATCATCGGCGTGGGCATTACGATGACGCTCAAGCCTTATTATCAAGGCGTGGTCCGACTTCAAATCGACCCGAAGCAAAATCCGCTCTCCCGCAATCAGGGCGAAGCCCAGGCGCAATTGGCCACCGAGGCGATTGAAACTGAAGTTTCGGTGATTAGTTCGCTCGATATGGCCCGCAAAGTGGTCACCCGGATGAATTTGCTCGATGATCCCGATTTCACTGGGGGCATGAAGCCTGGCGCGACTGCCGATCAGAAGCTTGACGTCGCGGCCTCGCTTTTGGCGGGCATGACTGACGTCTCGCGAGAAAAGCTGACCTATATCCTTGCGATTAAGGTTGCCTCGCGCGATGGCCGGAAGGCTGCACGGATCGCGAATGAGTTCGCTTCGGCCTATATGGACACCAAGGTTGGGACCAATATCGGTACGGCTTCTAAGCAGGCCGACTTTTTTGAAGCTCAATTGAACCGTATGGGTGACGACGCTCGCGCCGCCGACGAAAAGGTAGCCCAGTTTGCGGCTCAGGCTGGCATCGTGCGAAGCAATGCTCAGAACGGTGAGACGGTGACGGATCAGCAGGTCGGCCCGCTTTCCGTGCAGATGGCGAGCGCAGAATCGGTTGCTGCCGAGGCGCGCTCGAAGCAAATTTCGGCACAAGGCCAGATTGCTAATGGCCAAATTGATTCTGTGTCGGATGTCCGTAATTCGGCAACGGTTCAGGATTTGCGCCGCCAGCGCACTCTAATTCTGCAATCATTGACTGAAATGCAAACACGTTATGGTCCGCGCTACCCTGATTATGTCAAAGCTAATCAACAGCTTGCTGCCATCGATGCGCAGTTGCGCGAAGAAGCTAGCCGTGTCGTTCGCTCACTCAAGGCGGATGCTGACGCGGCCGAGGCGCGCGCAGCTAGCCTTCGTGGTGCAATGCAGCGTCTAGAGGATAAGCAGGCTGCCGACGCTCGCGCATCCGTGACTTTGCAAAGCTTGCAGCGTGACGCTGATAACAAGCACAGTGCCTATGACCGCATGTCGCAGACCGCCACCGATGCGCGTCAGCAAGCTCAGAACTCGATCGCGCAGGCTCGCATAATCGACGTCGCCAAGGTTCCGATGATTCCTTACTGGCCTAAGCGCGGACTGTTTTATGCCATGTCGGTGCTGGCTGGCTTTGCCATTGGTCTGATCGTCATCACCATTCAGGAACTGATGGTCACCGGCATGCTTAGTGCGCAACAGGTGGAGGAAGATCTCGGTATGCCTCTGATCGCGGCAATTCCAATGCTGCGCGGCACGGAAATGCCAGCTGACATGCTGATCTCCAAGCCTACTTCGCCCTTTGCCGAAGCATTGCGTAATGCGCGTGCCACGCTTATGGGAGTCAAGGGAGAATTGGCGCCCAAGGTTATCGCCCTGACTTCTTCGCTACCAAGCGAGGGTAAGACGACGACCGCGCTGGCTTTGGCCCGCACAATGGCGCTAAATGGACAGCGTACGGTGATTTTTGATGTCGACGTGCGTCGCGCGCAGATGCGCAATATCGTTGATAGTGATACGTCAGGTGCTGGTACCGTGGAGCTGTTGCGCGGCGAAGCCACACTTGATGAGGTGATCCGTGACACTCGTCTGGAAAACCTCAAGAGTATTTCGGTTAATAAACCATACTTCACTTCAGATAACCTGTTCGGTTCGCAAAATATTCACGATATTATTGAGGATCTCTCGGCCCGGTTTGATGTCATCGTGCTTGATCTTCCGCCTTTAGTGGGTCTGGCCGATGGCCGCTTCCTGGCGGCTTTGGCCGATGCTGTGGTGCTGGCGATCAAGTGGAACTCAACCCCGTTGCAGGCAGTAAATTCCGCAGTGGGGTGGTTGAGGTCGGATGGCACTAATCTTGTTGGTGCGATGTACACGATGGTGGATACATCGTCGCATACCTATGGATCGTACTATTACTATACGAACAAGTACACTGGCTACTATAACGGGCAATCTGACAAGTAGAAATTTTATTTTAATATTTGAGTTTAAAGAAGGGCGTGGCATATTAGGCGGCCGCGCCCTTCTTGGCAGAGGTGGATTAGGAAAACTGGACGGCGAATAGGCGGGTTTTCTGCCGGACGGCAAGAATTAGCCTTCAGGCAAGAGCCAAAGCGAGCAGGCGACTCTTCATAATCACAACACACAGCATGACTTTAGCCGCCGGTGTGGGCTTCTTTTCAGTCGGGCTTCGTCTTTCTTCCAAGATTCCCCGCGCCAGCATGTAAAAACGATAACCGGCTGGCGATCCACTTATCTGTGGCCAATCGCTGTTCAGGTTAACCCAGCCAACTTCCTCGACGATCATGTCAACTGGCGATAAAGTCAGATTCACCGAATCCAATTTGCGGGTTCACGATCTAATTTCAGGATTCTGTTTCCATTCGATTTGTGTGAATACATCGGACATAGGAAAAAACCTACGAAATCAAACGTGGCCTATCTGTGGCGGATAAATGATTAAGGGGTAGGCATGGCAAGTGTGCGACCAGATAAGCATGTCCATGCGGGCGTGATTGTACCCGTTCAGTTTCTTCGCGGCATTGCGGCCTCTTTTGTGGTTACCGTTCACTTTCTAGATCGTCTGGTCAAGCGAGGGGCTTTTTTGGATCCACTGCCTGATTGGACTCACTCATTTGGTGAAATGGGCGTGGCGACCTTTTTTGCCATCAGTGGTTTTATTATGGTTCATACTACCGGCAATGAGTTTGGAAGTTTACTGGGTGGGAGGCGTTTCCTTACTCGTCGATTTGTCCGCGTTGCTCCAATGTATTATGTTACGACAATATTGTCTGTTATTTTCGCCTTCGCGACGTTTCATTTGAGTACCAATAAAATCTATGTTGCCCCGACATTCTATCAAATCGTTATGTCATTCATGTTTTTACCGTACATTGATGTCAATGGGATCGCTCACCCTGTGTATGGCCTTGGATGGACGCTTGAATATGAGATGCTGTTTTACGCAGTATTTGCGTTGGCTATGCTGATGCCTCTGCGCAAAGGCATGATTGTCGCGACCGCATTCCTCTTGGGCGCCACAGCGCTGGGACTGGCGCTCGATGCTCCGCTCACCATCGTGGGTACCCCTGTGCCGCTGTATTTCTTCACTCGACCTCTACTGCTATATTTCGTGATTGGTATGATGTTGGGGGTGGCGCGTCGTCAGGGGATGTGCAGAGAGGTGCCGCTGCCTGCTTGGGGCATGGGACTGATCGGTGTCGCGTGCATGTTGCTTGGAGTACGCTTTGCGGGCCCAGGTGTCAGTTTTGTTAGCTTAGTTGCCGTTATGGTGACTATGATGACAGCTACATTGCTGAAGGCTCGGGAAGAAGCCAGCACAGCCTTTGAACGATTTTCTAAGGCTTTTGGCAGCGCATCCTACAGCCTTTATCTTACGCACAGCTTTCTGTTGGGATTGATTGCTGTGGTTACAGAGCGGATCGCGGGAAAAAGTACGCTGTCGCTTGTGTTGGTGGTATTGATAGCATGCATTGTGTGCTTCGTTGCGGCATGGCAAGTTTGGAAAAACATTGAAGTTCCCCTTATGCGTAAATTGCAACCCCGTTAGTGGATTGATCGGAAGGAATGAATCCTTTTGAAGCATTCCTATGGCGTTGCGGGCAAGCCAGAATGGGGCATGAAACGGGTATCGTTATTGAGGTCACGTCAGCGGCTACGAAGCGGCTTGAGGCCATTGTAGCCGCACTTGGCTTGCCGCAGAAACAGTTTGGCGGTCGTGGATCGTTCTGCTGACTGCCTAAGGCTAAGGTACCAAGGCGATACAGCTCAAATCAGGGGGTGGGTCGTTTAATCGATGGCCCGTCAAGGAGTAATTTGGACGGCCAAACTTGTACTACGATTGGGTCATCGTAGTTGGTATGGTGGTCGGGGTTAGCCCGCCTTCAGCTTTGGCCACGCCGGCAATGCCGTTTGTCGGGTACAGGGTCGTTTGCGCGGTCGAGACATGCCCGCCGCAGGATAGGTCTTCGAGGGACGAATCTTCCAATGTAATTAACGCACTGTGCTGCCAGACTGGGAGCAAGCGCAGCCCACATAGCGGAATGATCCTGTCCGCGCCCCGACAGGGACGGCTCGGCGCATCCACAGCGTGGACGCAAACGATAGCAAGGTCAGTTCAGAAGCGCGTTGCCTCTGGTATCTTGTCGCTCATGTCAGCCTTCAACCACGACGGAGCGGTCGAAGAATTCGCCTGTCCGGAGCATAGCATGCATGATAACGGCAAGCTTACGCGCGACCGCAACAGCAGCGCGCTTGAAGCCGATCTTCTCCTTGAGCTTGAGACCCCAGGTACGCAGCGCGCTGTCAGCCATGGCACGCGTCAGGATCACGGTGGCCGCTTCATACAGCAATCCGCGCAGATGATTGTCGCCGCGCCGGGATATATGTCCGTCGTAATCGACCTCACCCGACTGGTAGCGTCTGGTGGTCAAGCCGATCCAGGCGCCAACTGATCGCGACTTTTTGAAGTTTGCCGGATTCTCGATCGCAGCTACAAACGACGATGCCGTTACCGCACCGTAACCGCCCGATTGCTACCGCAGCTTATAGGTCTTGACGATTTCGATGGTGGCAGGATCGGAGACAAAGTCCTGGAGGAATTGGTCCCATTCTTCAGGAGAGCGCCGTGCGTCGGCGATCATGCTGCGTAATTCGTCGATGGCGTCGTCAGTCAGTGCAGTGCGCCATTCGTCCGGCCCCAAACCAACGGAGATGATCGAGCCGTAGGTCAGATTATCGTCATTGCTGACGATGGCGTCGATGAGTTCAGGGTGCTCGCCCAGGATGTCGGCGACATAATCGAGCATGAAGACATGGCTGACGATGGGCATCAGGCAGCAGCCTTGGCTTCCGGGAGTAACGGGCTCCAATTCCAGGGTAACAATTCGTCGAGCCGGTTGATCTTGTGATCGTTGATGCGCGCCAGCACGTCGGCAAGATAGGCTTGGGGGTCGAGGCCGTTCATCTTAGCCGTCTCAATGATGGTCATGGCGCGCGCCAGGGTCTCGGCACCGGTATCAGCGCCAGCGAACAACCAGTTTTTTCTGCCGATTCCAATGGGCTTCAGGGCTCTTTCGGCAGGATTGTTATCGATGGCCACGCGGCCATCTTCGAGGAACAGGCAAAAGGCCGGCCAGCGTGAGAGCGCGTATCTGAAGGCATTGGCCAGGTCGCTTTTGCCGGGGAGCTTCGTGAGCTGGGCCTGCGCCCAGGCGTGGAACACCTCGACCTTGGGCTTGCTTTGCGTTTGGCGCGCCGCAAGCCGAAGCTGTGCACTTTGGCCGGTGATCTGGCCTTCGATGTCGTAGATAGCGCCAATGCGATCCAGGGCTTCGCGGGCGATTTGCGACTTGCTGCCAACCCATAAATCATGGAAATCACGACGCAAATGTGCCCAGCAGGCGGCCTCCCGGAACTGCGCGATACCATCGGCAGCGGGGGCGTAGAGTTTGCCATAACCCTTGTAGCCATCGGCCTGCAGAATGCCGCTGGCATGCCGCAGATGCCCAAGGACATGCTCTTCCTTCCAGTTGGCGGCAAACTTGTAGGCAACGCCGGGCGGCGCTGGCCCGGCCCAGGGGCGCTGGTCGAGGAGATAGGCCCAGATACGCCCCTTGCGAACACCCTTGCCGAGGTTTCCAGCGACATCCGGGTTGCGCAGGCTGCGATCCAGCACCCGGATGGGCGTATCATCGGCATGCAGCAGATCGCTGGCCATGACGTGGCTCTCGATCCGCTCAACCAAGGGCAAAAGCAGCTTCATCGCGCGACCGCACCAGTCGACCAGAGTGGTGTCAGGAATGTCCGCCCCCATACGGGCGAAGATTTCATTCAGCCGGTAGAGCGGCAGGTGGTCATCAAATTTGGAGACCAGAATGTAAGCCAACAATGAAGCCGTGGCCATGCTGCCGGGGATGGGGCGGCTCGGTGCCGCGACTTGCACCATCCTGTCACAGCCACGGCAGGACTTCTTGACCCGTGCTATCTCGATCACCTTGAGCTGGGCGACGATCATGTCGAGCATCTCGCTGACGTCTTCACCCACCCGGCGCAACTGGCCGCCACAATCGG
>NZ_JACIDX010000017.1 GCF_014196525.1 Novosphingobium sediminicola
TTGAACTCACGGCTAAACTTCCTTCGTTGCATCGATGCTCTCCGTTCGATGAAAACACCTTATCTCGGTGTCCATCAAACCGGCAGCACCTCAGAGGAAAGATGCTTGAGCGGCGCTCCAACTCAGCATTCTTCCGGTATGTCTCCGCGACCACATTCGCCGACGATGAATATCCGGGGCCGCTTGAGCATTGGTCGCTTACTACGCTCAATCACTGCGTTGATGTAGTGAGCGTGGGGCCACCGCGTGTGGTGTGGAGCACGCAACAAGGCTGAACGTCGAGGCGACGCCGAGGTCCGCAAGCCACCATAATGAGACGGGCGGCTCGCGCCCAGTCTTAGCCGTTCCGCAGCTTGCGCTTTGGCGCTAGAAGCGGACGTTCGTAGCAGGAGAGACACGTGCACGACCATCCGTGGCTAAGCGCATATGGTGAACCTTATGACCCTCGGCCCGCGATTGAATTTTGGCGCGCCGGGCAAGTCGAGGATGCCACGCAGGAACTATGGGATAAGCTCTACCATCAGGGGACGGTTAATTCGGCCTCATATGCGGCGGTTGGCGAAATCGTTATGATGATGCAGGAGCAATCGAAGCCTGATTGGAGCGCCTATTCGCTGGTAGCTTCAATCGAGGAAGCGCGCTTGGCCGATGGAAATCCACCTGTCCCTTCCGAACTCAAGCAGGATTACGAAAACGCTTGGGCCGCCATCCTCCCTATGGCATTACGAGACCTTGCGGAGGCGCAGGACGACCTTGTCGTCAGGGGCGCTCTGGCCGTCGTCGCTCATGCCAAAGGGCAGCATACGATAGGGACTATCGCGCTCCTTACAGAGGACGAGCGAGTGGAAATGCTGGGCGTGTAGCGTCCGTTTCGCCCTCCGATACGCTGAAAGCTGCTATTCCGCTCTCCACCATTTCTCGCCCGAAACGGCTGTTCCAGACACGACGCCGTTGCTGACATCGTTCGTTTATCCTAGCCTGCTGAATATCCGTTTGAGAATGGGTTGGGCGGCGGTGCCTCTTGTGATTCAAGCTCAGGATGTGGAACCGGACTTCTGGAGGAGCGGAGTTTTACCAATGATCCGTTTTTCTATCGCGACTGGACTCGCCATCAGTGTATTGGCATTTGGTCAATCGAATGCCGCACCCCTTCCGCGCGAAAAATGCCCAAAGCAGGCCTCAGTCGATCGCAAGGGCAGCGCGGTCAAAACAAGCAAAGATGCCCTTGCAATTGCGAAGATTTATGCCGCTTCGATCTACGGCATGGAAAAAGCAAATATATTTGAACCGAGACAAGCCAAGATGATTTCTCGGGATGTTTGGGAGATATATGGATTTACAGAGGGCGGGATTGGCCGAATGGTAATGCAAATAAATGCAAGAAATGGATGCCTTATTGTTTCAATTATTCAAGGTTGATCCTTGCGTTACGAAAATTATTGTCATTCCAGAGCCGACAATAAACTGGTCATAACGGGAATAGCGGGAATCCACGCCTTTCCTGCTGTAGCGAACGTTGCGCGAGAGGGGCCATAGCCGCCCGTTGTTCATGAAAGCCGGAAGGGTAGCTTTCCACCATATCTCGACGATAAGCGCCGTTCAGGACACGACACCGTTGCGGTCGTTCGTTGGAATGATAATCAAGGCATCACGGTAAAGGGATGCAGCATGAACTTCGGAAAATTATGGCGTTGGATCGATAATGATCTCAATCACGCTCATCCATGGAGCTTAATGCTAATCGTGCTTCCTTTTCTGCCATTTGGTGCAGCTCTCGGATTTGGTACAAGTGCAGATTCCGCCGATGCCATGCTTGCGTTCGGCATGATTGTGGCTGCTCCTTGGTTCTTTTATGCGTTCGTTTGGCGGGGATTCCGGCGTGTTATTCGCTCCACAAATGACACCGTTTCATATTTCCGCCGAAAGAATGACCGACTGGATTGAGCCACGCTTTGTCCGCTCCCCCTAACTTTCCCGCCATCGAGCGGCCGCACCTGCAATCCCCAAAGCTGCCGATCATTTAGCTCGGCATTGATTTGCCCCGCCTAGATCACGCCTGCCGCGATCAGGTCCGTCACCAGCGCCGCCAGCCTTTGCGAATGGGCCTGCAAGGCATTCGCCACGGCCTGCACCTCGGCCTTTGTCGGCGGATCGCTGATGGCCGGGGCGGCATAGGCGGCAAAAGTTGTTCGTGCGATTGTCCCGGTGGGGGCCGCCCATGCGGATGGATCGACCTTGCTCACCTTGTCGCCGCCGATGGCATCGCGGGCCTGCTCGGTCTGGTAATCGGTCAAGCCAACATCGGTAGGGGCCTGACTGCGCCGCATCGGTGCGCGCCCAAAATTCAATTCTGCCATAGAAAATCGGGGCCGGGATTGCTCCCAGCCCCTCCCCAAAATCAGGATGCCTTGCGGCCAGCCTTCACGGTGTCAGCCGAAGCATCGGCATCATCGGAATCGCTTTCCGTTTGATCCGAGGGATATTTATCAGGAAAGCGGGCCTGACATGCAGCCAGCGCCTCCGCATCCTGCGGCTCCCAGAATTTGCCGGGAATGGCCGAGGTGGTGAACAGGCCGCCATCGGCCACCATCCGCCCTTCACCACAAAGATAGACCGTGCTGCCATTGGCGCGATAAGTTGCCATCGTCATGCCTCCTTAGATTGCCACACCCATGGCGCTGTTGGTCTGGCGCGAGGCCACAATGCCCGCCGTGATCTTGCCGGTGGTGGGCGCCGTGCCGGTGATGTCGTAATAGAGGCGCACATAGCGCGCGTTGACGCCAAGGCCGAGTTCGGCCGGGCACTTGAACTGATAGCCCGCCACCAACTGAGCCACCGGCACTTCGCCCGACTGGTAAACCGTGGTCCAGGTGACGCCATCGGCCGAACGGTCCACCTTGACGTTCATCGAGGTCAGGTTGTTGAAGGTTTCGGTCACCAGAACCGAGATGGGAACCTTGCAACCCCCGCCAATGTCGCGGCTCAGCGCCGAGCCGCCGAAGGGCGTGCCGGTGGCGCCGAGGTCATAAATGTTGGTCGAGGCGGCATCGGCCGTAACGGCCTGATTGTCGCTGAACATTTCGATCTTGGAATAGAGCATCGCGGTTGTTCCTTACTGCACGCGGGTTTCGGCGTTGTTGAGCGCATCGGTGCAGCGGATCGGCATACCGCGCCACGAATCCACCACTTCGCCCTGGATCTCCATCGGCGTGAGGCGGATGAAGTTATCGACCGCGCGCGAATTGGTGCTTTCCGCATCCAGCGCCTCATAGGCGGTGCGGTTCATATAGATGGCGGTGCGCCCCGGCGATGCGACACCGGGCTTGTCCATCTTATAGGCATGGATGCGTTGGCACTTGTGATAGGCTTTGCGCAGGAGGGCATTGAGGCTGACCGTGCCTGCGATCAGGTCCGAAACATCGAGATTGGCGATGCGGACGTTATAGCGCCAATCCTTGACGCCAAGGCCCGCGTGCTGGGTAAAGGACTCTTCCTTGACATAGAACGGCTTGCCATCGGCATCGAGGACGCGCTGTTCGCCCTTGTCCTCACGCTGCAAACCGCCCGGAATGTTTTCCGGCAGCAGCATCGAGGTCTGCATATCGCCATGGGTCACCATCCAGATCGACATATTGTCCGATCCGGTGCCGCCCGCGTCGATCACGTTGGGGTTCGCCAGCGTGTTGTAACGCGGGGCGAGGCCGTGGAACTGCTTGGGCGCGGTGCGAACGTCCGAATAGAAGATGGCCGATTCCAGCGTCTGCGCAATGGCCTCGATATAGCCTTGCGCCTCCATCAGGCGCAGCTTGCCCGCCTGTTCGGGCTTGAGCTTGAGCAGGCGCGTGTCGATGCCCGACAGGCCCTCGACAAAGCCGGTCGTTTCCTCAACGGTCTGATAGCCGCCCTTGCTTTGGGTGATGCCCTGATAGAGCGCGCCCCAAGACACCTGCGGCAGGCCGGTGCGAATGGAAATGTCGTGCCGCGTGCCCTTGTTGCAGGTCAGAACATTCGCGTCCTTCAGGAAGGGCGAATACTGGTGCAGGGCCTCAACAATGCTCGCTTCGGCCAGAAGGTCTTTGGCCTTCAGCACATCGAGCAAACTCAGAAAGGTGGTTCCCATGATCGCCATGGCTTAGGCTCCTTCGTTCGGATAGAGGATCTTGTCGATTGAGGTGTTTTCGCGCGGCGCGGCGCCTTCGCGGGGAAACAGGCCATCCTCGCCCAGCATCTCGCCAAGGGCGCGAAAGGCGCGGATCATGTCGGGATGGTTGCCAAACCCGGTTTCATTGAGCGCGGCGCGGAACGGGTGAGGGGCCTTGCCATCCTCGCCAAAGCCGGTGGCCTTGAAGCCCAGCGCATCCAGCCCCTTGGCGGCCAGATGGGCGCTTTCCTCCATCTTGGCCCCGCCAATGTCGGGATCAGCCTTGAAGGCATCGTGCCAGCCCTTGCGCTGGGCTGCGCCTTGCTCGATCAGGTGCTGCACCACCGAGGATTGCGCCTTTTCCATGATCTGCGGCGCCAGCGGCAACAGGGCGTTGGCCTGATCGTTGGTCAGGTCCAGTTCCCGAAAGATCGGCTCTGCGGCGGCCACCAGATCGGCATCGAGCGCCACGCCTTCCAGCGCCAGTTCATAGGCTTCGGGCGCACCGGTGGGCGGGGCTTCCTCGCCTTCGGGCGCTACCGGCTCGTTGCCTTCGCCTTCAACCGGCGCTTCCGGGGCCTTGCCCCCCAGCACGGTATCAAGATCGCCGCCTTCATCAGCAGCGGGCGCGGACTCAGCGGGCGCAACTTCCGGCGCGGCGGCGGGCGCGTCAGTCGTCCCCGCCGAGGGCGGCGTATCGGTCGAGGCTGGGGTCTGGCTTTCGGTGGTCACGTTTCTTGTCCTTGGGTTTAGGCTTGGGGTTCAGGGCTTCGCGCAGGATCAGATCGAGCGTCGCCAGCGCTTCGGGCGAACGCAGCGGCTCAGGCTGACCGGCATCGGCAAGCATGAGCAATTCAAACCCCAGGCTCCGGCGCCCCTCGAAATGGCCGAGATCGCGCCCCATTTGCCCATTTGCAGAAGCGTATTGGCCGAGGATGCCCGCGCCTTGAATCGCGGTGAACAGGAAGCGCAGAAACTCCGGCCGGTTCAGGAGATATTCGGCATCCTCGCTGTCAAAGCCGCTCATTGGGCAATCAGCCGGTCAAGCATCGACTGGCCGCCCGCATCGGTTTCGGAGAGCAGGCGGGCCGCCTGTGCGCCCTGCTGCGCTGCTGGCGCCATCTCCGCCATTTGGGCTTGCCGCTGCTGGGCCGCGCGCTGCTGGCGGATCTGCCCGGCATCTTCGTCCGAACGCAGCATCTTGACCGGAGCGCCCACGCGATAGGCATATTCGTCAATCGTGGCGTCCGTATCGAGCTTGTCGAGCGCGCTGGGATCGGCCCCCGCCAGATTGCCGATGAAGCCCACCACGCGCTCAATCTGGCCAATGCCGATCATGCGCTGCATCTGGTGGAGGATCGAGATAAACTCGACCTTGATCGGCATACCCGCCTGCTGCGCCAGAACGGCGGGAACCGGCGGCAGCATCCCGCCGCGATCCATGATGCCAAAGGCCCGATCAATGGCCGGTTGCAGCTTCTCGTCCGAAACGCGCTCGATCACCGGGCCAAGCTGGGTCAGCTTCTCCTCATTGCGCGAGGCGATCTCCTCCATGTTGCGGGGCTGGATGCCCTGCATGTTGGTGATGGCGTTGAACAGTTCGGCATAGGAGAGGGCGTCGATCTGGGCATAGATCTTGTCGATCTCGCCGCCGATGGCCGCAACCGCCTGATAGGGGATCTGATAGGGGATGATGATCTGATCGGCGGTAATGCCGGTTCCGCGCACGGTGCGCCCCGGCTCCCCGGTCAGGCGGATCGAAGGCGGCGCGATCTTCTCCGGCTTGACCATCGCGTCAATCGCCTCATTGCGGCGCTTGGTCTGCATCTGCAATTCGCGCAGCGCGGGCAGGGCGTCCATGCCCGGCGAGACGCCATAGGTATCGCCGCCGATGACGTCCCAGCGCGGCGCCCAAAAGGGCTGTTCGTCAAAGCCGGAAATGCGCGTGATGCCATCGGCGCGTTGGTCGCCCTGATCCCAATAGACCGAGCGATAGGGCTTGGAACCCAGCTTCTCCGGGTTGTAATCCGGGTTGGGCTGGATCGCCTGATAATATTCAACCGTCTGGGTATAGTTCGAGCCATTATAGGCCTGCATCACCCATGGCGCCACGCGATTGCCAAAGGTCTGCACCGCCTGGCGAACGTCCATCGGGCAATAGCGAAAGAGCGTGTCAGGCTTGAGCGATGCGCTGATGGCGATCCAGTATTCGCCCACGGTCATCGCATGGCAGACCGCGCCGAATTGGCGATCCTCGACCATCACACATGCCTCAACGCCGAACAGGCCCAATTCGGCATATCCGGCCTTGAGCGCACCATAGAAGTTGGTCAGGGCAAGGAAGTCGTACAGCCGCTTTTCGACCTCGGCCAGCCACGCCTTTACATCGGGATGTTCGGCCAGTTCCGGGTCGCCAATGGTCAGGATGAACCACGGCCGCGAAATGCTCGACAGGCCCGAAGTCATGCCGTTGGTCAGGGTGCGAAACGCCTCAATGCCCTTGGGATCAAGCAGGCGATTATTGCGGATGCGCCGTCGCCCGCCCCGGTCGCGCGCATTGGTCAGGAACCGGGAGCGCGCAGGCTGGGCAAAGCGCGCAATATCGGACCATTCGCCTTCATAGTCGGCGCGAATGGATTTCATGCCGCCAAGCTGCAATTCCAGCTTCTGGCGCAGGCTCTGGCCCGCCGCGCGATCCATTATCCGAGGGTCGGCTTGGCCACGGTGGGCGCGCTCAGCGTCCCGGCCGGGCTGGTCATCAGGCCAGCAAGAGCCGCGCGCCGCAGCTTGGAGGTATCGACACCGGCATTCGTCGCGCCGCCATCGGGAACCTTCGTGGCCTGCCGCTCAGCAGGCGTCGAAATGTCAGGGGTGGAACAGATAGGAGCCTCCTGTGGTTAGGAGGCTGGCTATCGTTTATGCGGTGGGGCTTGAATCGCGGGGGTGGGGAGTATGTGCCCTCATCTGGGTTATCGCAGAGATCAGCCTTGGGAATGACGTAATGGCAAAACTATCACGCGCGTTTGCCGCCATATCGGTGCTGGCTATATTCGCCACGGTCCAATCGGGCGGATCGGTAATGGCGCGGTCCCGCCGTCTCTCTAGCTCCTTGATGCCCGTGCAGGCATATCTTCCGCCTCCCTCCGCGCAAGATATGGCGGACATGCGCCGCTATTACCCGATCAAAAAGTATCGATCCTTCCCCCGGTCAATACAATCCTTGCTGCAAAGAGCCGACAGTGAGCAGGGCGCTTGTCGCGGCTTGGCGGACGGCCAGAAATATAACGGCTTGAGCGGTCCAAGTCGGTGTAACCTGAGCCATCGGGCCCTTGTTCTTCTCGAAGAAAAAGGCTGGTGCTGGGGTGGATCGCACACTGAAGCCGAAAAACACTGGATGCGTTGTAAGGAGATTCCGCAATACGTTATCGGAACGCTCCGCGCAGAAGGCGACCCATTCACGGCGGCGGACATTCGGGAAGCAGAGCGCGATGCCCGATAGGGGCATTGAGGGCTGCACAATGCTGGAGAATGCGGTGTAGGCATAGAGCGGGGCAGCTTCCCGGCCCAACGCCAGATCTTCCCCCGTCATATCTCCTCATACCGATCCCGCCCCCTCGGCTCCGGCGCCTCAACCGGCGGAAACGGCATCGCATCGCGCGCAAACCTCTGCCGCAACGCTACCTCATTCCGGCGCAGCCAATGCCGATCATGGCCAAGGGCGATCATCCCATGGATGAAAACCGCATAATCATCAGTCGAGTTCCGCATATCGATCCCCTCCGCTTCCCTCGTAATTGTCTGGATTGAGATAGCCCGGCACCGCGCGCGGCATCACCGGCTCGGCAAAGGTGCAGGCCAGCGCATCACCCCAATCGGGCGATGGCAGGCCGCGCTTTTTCATGTCCTTCTTGCGCTCCAGCATGATCGAGGTGTCATCCCCGCCAAACGAATATGTCGGCCCGATCAGGTCATCACGCAGGCGATCCTCCGGCGGGATACAGGCCCCGCGCAGCCAGTGGCGCATCTTGGTCCACATTTCGGCGCGCTTGTTGGCGGTGTGGACGCGCACGCCCGGCTCCAATTCAGCATCGCGCCCCTCGGCGCCAAACCAGACCTCGATCACCGGCACATCAGGGCGCAACTGGCGCAACCGATCCACGATGGCCGCGCCGATGTTGCCCGCGTCAACGAAGATCATATCGGGATGGTATTTGTCCGCCTCCAAGGCAATGTCGCCCGCCAGCGTCATGCTGTCCATCTTGCTCCAGCGCTTCCATGGACGCGACACGGCATCACGCCCGCAACGAATGGCCAGAACGCTCTCGTCATCGCCCATGCGCGCGCAGTCCACGCCGAAGATAACCGGCTCAGACCCCAGTGCATCAAAGGGCTGGCGCTTCTGCGCGGCCTCGACCGCATCCAGCGCGATGAATTGCATCGAGGAGGCCGAGGGGAACAGCCCGCGCACACGTACCTTGGCAATATCGCTTTCCTCGCCATAGGTCCGCACCAGTTCATCCAGATAGGCCTTGTTCGTCCCCTCGACCGTGCGACTGTCAATCTGCTTGGTTTTCCAAAGATTGCGCGCCTTGCCAAAGCATTCGCGGAAAGCCCCGGTGTTCTGGGTGGGGTTGCCAAAGGCCAGCCACAGGATTTCAGTGTCCTCGTCGGTCAACGCGCCAAGCGCCACCTCCCAGACCTTGGCGGCAATGCCTGAGGCCTCGTCGAAAATCAGGACGATGCGCTTGCCCTGATTATGCAGGCCCGCGAAAGCCTCGGTGTTGTTCTCGCTCCAGGTCACAAGGTCGGTGCGCCATGCCTTGTCATGCCCGCGCATCAGCGAGGCGATGCTGGTGGCGCTGGGCTTGAACCAGTCCGAGGTCAGCGCCAACTGGCACCATTTGGTCAGTTCCGGCCCGGTCTTGGTCAGAAGCTGGCCCTCGGTGTTGGCCGTCACCACCACGCGCGTATCAACGCAGGTGTCGAGCGCCCACTTGTTCACCATCGAGATGCCGGCCGACTTCCCGATGCCATGGCCCGATGCCACCGCGATCCGGCAGGGCGTGTGCCGCGTGGCCGGGCTGCTCAAATGCTCCTCGATCTGCTGGAACATCTCGCGCTGCCATGTGCGCGGCCCGGTCGAGGGCAAGCGCTCCGTCTCCCACGGATAGGCGAACAGTGCGTGATTGACGGGCGAATAGCGAAACTCGCCAATCCGCCGCGCCAATTCCATCTTGGGGCTGACCTCCGCCATCAGCCGCCCGCCACCCGCGCATTGCCTGCCATGATCGCGGCGGCAAGGTCATCGCTCAGGCCATGGTCGATCCGCTCCTTGAAGGCCTGCACATCGACATGCTTGCCGATAAGCTCGATCACCTTGAGGCGGTCGGCCAGACGGATCTTGCGCACCCGGCCGATATGCTTGCGGTTCTCGCCCTGTCCCTCAAACAATTCCTCCACCTCGACACCCGACACCAGCCCCTTGCGAAAGGTGGCGGGCCATTCGCTGATCGGCTTGAGCGCGCCTGCATCATCGTAAAGGTCGGCCAGATCCGCCTCTGCGTCCCCAGCCAGACGCATCAGCACCCATTGGGCATCAATGCCGGTCTTTACCGACCTTTGCGTTTTCCGCCCTACAATGGCCTCCTGAACGTCAACATGGGTCAACAGTCTCTGGCCCTGCTGTTTTGCGGTCTTGGCGCTGTACCCCGCCCGGATCGCCGCCTGAGTGGCATTGAGGTCCACAAGGTATTCATCAACAAAGCGCGCCTGCTTGTCGTTCAGTTCAGCCACGCGGCAGCCCCCGCTTGTAATGCTTGCGCTCAGTCGGACGCGGAGAGCGCGCACCAGCCCCATATCCACGCGCCACATGCGGACGCACCACGTGCATATTCGCCGCCCGCGCCGTGCGCTTACCCGTTGCAATCACTTCAACCTCCCTGAATTTCTGAAAACGCTCGACCTTGATCAGCCCCTTGGCCTCAAGGCGGGCGACGGTGACGGAACCCATGCTGCTGGAATTGAAACCGGCAGCGACTTCGAAATCGATGTTGACCGGGCAGGGCTGGCCGTTCTCGGCCGCCTCATAGATCATCTGGTAAACCACCTGTTCGGCAGGGCTCAGTTCGGCCCGATGCGGAAACAGGTCCATTTGCCCGGCGCTATGGATATTCATCACTTCCCCCTTGCTGCTTGATGATAGCCCTTGAGATATGCGGGCCGGATGGTGCGATAGGCGCCCGATGCGCGGCGCTGGCCCAACTGGTCGTCGGTCAGCTTCTTCACGAACAGGTCGCAGATATATTCCGAGAGGGTGGCGGCAGGCGCGGAGGCCGGGGCAGGTGCAGGCTGGGGAGCCAAACGCCCGCGCTGATCGAAGCCGAGCCGCGCAAAGAGATCCTGCGCTTCGGTCATGCCGCCTCCCCGTCGATCCGCTGAGCCGCCGGGCGGGGCAGGGCGAAGCATCCCCCGCTCTCCACCAGCCAGCCCAGACGCGCCGCAGCCTGCGCCCACAACAGCGGGAGAGCATCAATCGCCCCCTGATCCATTTCGCCGCGGCTAAGTGCGGCCATGGCCCCATCATACCGGGCCTGCCGATCATGGCGCAGCGTGGCTTCGGCGCGGGCCTGCGCGCGGGCGTGTTCATCATCCCGCCGCCATTCCGCCGCGATCTCCAGAAGCTCGGCAATGGTGGGAAACCACCTGAGGCGAACCAGCGCCGTATCGACCACCCACACAAGCTGCGCGCCGGGCAGGTGGCCAAGCTGGCGCCGGTAGATCTCCAGCAGCACCTTGGCCTCATCAGCCCCGCCACGGCGCGAGGGCAGCACATTGAGGGCCGCCATGCAGCGATCAAAGGCTTGGTCAGAGCAAGGGCGCAGCGCGGGCAGTGGGGCCGAGGCGATGGCCGACAATTCGCGGCGCTGCTCAGCCGTCAAAGCCAAGGTCGGCATAGACCCCTTTGTCCCGCAGGACTTGTCCAAGCGCGGTGCCGGAAGGCTGGCCAGATGCTGACCAACGGTTTTGGTTTCGGTCTTGGTTGCCATGTTTCAGATACCTGCCTTCATCGTGAGCTTTGCGGAGCCAGTTTCGCCATGCCGCTTGCCAATCTTTCTTCACGGCGTTGGGGCCGCTGGTGGATGCTGCCCAATCCCGAAACCGGGCCAGTTCGCGCTCAAGGGCGCCGGGCGGCCATTGGGCGATGGCTTTGGCCAAATCCCCCGTCAGCGGTTCGGGAACCCAATCGACCGGAAGCCTCGTGCCTCGTGTGCGCGCGGTGTTTGTTTCCGGGTGGGTATGGGGGTGGGGGTTAGAATTAATTTCATTGGGGGAGGGGGAAAGGGCGGGGGAGGTAACGCAGGTAACGGCAACTAACGCGGGTAACGCGTTATCGGCGTTACCTTGCGTTACCGGGGGACGGTTCCGCTCCTTGAACTCCCGCTGGCGGCGGGCATTGTCCGCGCGCTTCTTTTCCTTGCGCGCCGCATCTTCTGCCTCCTGGCGCCGCACAACATCGGCGCGTGCGATCTCCATCGCCACTTCGGCAACGAGATCCGCAGGCGTGCCAGCGGCAATCAGGCGGGCAAGGAGATCGCTCACGGCAAAATCTCAATCTCGATCCGGCCGGGCTTTTCAGGGGCCGCAAATTCGAAGCTGGGCAGAAACCGGCTATCGTTGACCTTCAACGCATCCGCGAGGCCATCGAAGATCGGCTTCATCCGGTTGGGAAAGTTCACCCGGTCGCCGCGACGATCCGGCGGGATAAACCGGACGCGCACGGCAATGTCACCGGCATCGGGCGCCTGCGCCTTGGCCGCCAGAGCAGCAGCCTTGGCCCACGCGCGCCACTTGGCCGTAACAGCCGCCTTCCCGCGCCAATGCCCCTTGGCATGGCTCGACAGGCTGGAGGGTGGAAAGGGGAGGGAGATCACTCAAACATTTCCAATTGGTCCTGAGGATTGGCCAGCAGCCAAGCCGCCTTGTCCTCACGCGCCCGCACCAGTGCGGCAGCAGCGCCGCCAAGTTCTTCCTGTGCCCGCTCAAGGCGCAGGCCCGCGCGCTTCACCCGGCGCTCAGCGCAGGAGATAATCTCCTCGATGCTTTCCAGCGTGGGTTCGGAGGGGGTGAGGCCATCGATTTGCATCAGCGGCCTCCTTGACGCTTGGTGATGGCGGCATCGAGCTTCTCGCGGGCGTCCATCAGTTCTTTCAGGCCATCGTCATCATTGGCGAAGGCGGCGAAGCACCGGCCCTCAGGCTCGGTCAGGATCGAGAGAAGTTCGTCAGGGATCACGCCGAACAGTTGCACCAGCGCCGTCAAAGGCATCACCGCAGGGATCGCATCGCGGCCCAAGGGGAAGTAGCTGAGCAACGTGCTGTAAGAGATACCGCTGGCCGCGCTGACGGCCTTGAGGGCTATTCCCCGGCGATCCAGAGCCATGCGCAGATGCACCTGACGCTGGCGCATCTGGCACGAGATGTCGTTATCGTGCGCCATGATCTTGAGTCCTGAATTTGCTAGCTATTGCTGCATGATGGAAAGAAGATTGAGCATTCGCAGCAATGAGCGAATTGGGGTGGGCGGCGTTGACGCTCTGCCCACCCCAGCGACCCGAGACGGGCTCGGAGCAGTTTTTACGCGCGCGCCTGCTAAACGCGGCATAGCCGGTCATGCCGCCTTTTCGGTGGATCGAGGCAAGGGATGGGGCGGCCGATACGCGGCGATGAAATTGAGCACACGTGCGGCGTTGCGCAGCGTGAGCGATCGGCCGTTGCGCATATTCGGAATCAGATTGGGATCTCCGATAGCCTTGCGCCCAAATGTGGTTACGCCCATCCCCATTAGGCAGCAAAAATCCTCAACCTTTCGAAGGATGTCTGCGTCGCTCGCCAGCTTCGTGGTCATAACTTCCAACGTAGTTGGATATTTCCAGCCATGCAAGTAGGAAACTTCAATCTATCGGCAAATCCGGCCCAACTGGTACGGTTGGGAATGTCCGACACCAAAGATCTTCGCGGCATGGCGCTTTACGAAGCGCTCATGAAATTAAAGCCTGAAAGCCTGTCGCCAACCAATTGGGCGCTTCAGGCCGGAGTTAATCGAGGCTTTTTTAGCAATCTTAAAGTTGGAAATGGCGCGGTGCGGTCTGACAGTCTGCGCAAATTGTTGGCACAGATTGGGCGAACCGAAGATGAGCTCTATTCTGTGGCAGGCGGTGTGCAGCCAACATTGGTTGAAAATGTCCGGCCGATCTCAATTGAGACGATTGCCGAGGAGCAGGGCTGGGCGCTGATTGAGGAAATCGACCTTGCGTTAGGGATGGGGGCAACCTTTCTAGACGCGAACCGATTGCCTGAACGCCTGGGGATTATTCCTTTTAGGATGGACTGGCTGCGGGAGATTTATCGAGGGCCAATTGCTGGCCTAAAGATTGTTCGCGGGCGCGGCGACAGTATGGAGCCGACCATCCGTGATGGCGATTTTGTTTTGGTGGATACCTCGCGCCAACGCCTTGATGAGCAGGATGTGGTCTGGGCTGTCAGTTACGGCGATTTGGGGATGATCCGTAGGCTTCGTCAGATGCCAGGCGGCGGCATTCAATTGATGCCCGATAATCCGGTTGTGCGCCCGTTGGAGGCGCATGACGGTGAGATGCACATCATAGGCCGGGTCATTTGGATAGGGCGCAGGATGTGAGGAGTGGAAGATGACTTTCACGCAACTCGCATTCTATGCATTCGGCACGGCAGGTACGGCCTATTTTACATTGCTGCAGCAATTATTTCTCCGGTGTGGTTCTGTAAAAATGCGTCATTTGAGGCATTTTGTCGGAAATCAGAACGCCAAATTTTTAATTATACGCTTGGGTTAATTACACTATTTTCGATTGGGAGAGTTGTTTTTTTAGCTCTCTATGCCGTGACATATTCAATTCCTTCGAGTTGGAGCTCTGGGAGATCCCACCGTCTTTCACGCATTATGATGTTGTATCGTCAGTGTTGAAAAATAGATTTACTAGTTTTTGAAAAATATTGATTGACGGCATTATATGCTAAGGAAGTTTTGGCGATGAAAAGCGGTAAAATTAAAAAATATACAATAATGTTCTTTGTAATTTTAAATATTAACTCACAAGTTACTGCAGGGAGCTTTGTTCCTTGGGGGCTTGATGCAAAGCGCACTCCGCCAATGGATGATCCGCCGCTGGAGTGGTTTGTGTATAATACAGATCGTCTTGGCCGGAAAACGTATATGCAAGATTATTGCTTGTACGTTGATATAAGAAAAATAGCATATGCATGTGCTTCTTCGGAAGAAAAGAAGCATGCTATTGATATCGCTAAGCACGAGACTCAGCTTGAAGAATCCAAAGGAATTGAAAAAAAAGTTCATGATATTTTTGATGAACTTGTTCTCCGGAAGCGAGTTGCTGAGCGTGAAGCGGTCGAACAGAAGCGAATTCAGAGCCTCCCCCAAACTCATATTGATCGTATCTATCACCTTAGGGATCAAATTTATCGCGCTAAAATGACGGTTGAGCGTGAGCGACGAATTGGGCGTAGTGTTGGATATGTGAATGAACAAACTTTGTATCGGGCTGGCGAATATATTGAAAGGTGTCGTGAGGAAATCGCCAGCGAATATCAGCTGTATCGCGCTGTCGGCGGAAGGAAGCCTTTGGCTGCCTTGTAGATCTCACGCGCATTACTGGAGTGATATTTTTCGGTTGATTACCGCTTCGCGGGGGCGGTGTTACTTCGTTAGCTAACGCTGCAATGTCAGGCGCGTTGGCCATTATCTGGATCGTTCGGTGGTTCGAGCCATAGGGGAGGGCATCGCAGCACCTATCGGACTTGCGGGCCGCATCGGTGAGGGGGTGAGGACGGTACTGGAGGCGGCGGGAGTTGATTTGGGCGCAGTGGAAAAGTTAAGGTAACCGAGGCGGGAGGTTTATCAATACTAACAGGAGTGGCGAGTATTTATACGGTTGGTATGCTGGCGCTAACTGGGGCGATTCGTTGCCTATTTTCCGATTTCAATCATGTTGTGAGGGGCCATGCAATCAGCACCTGCTATTTTAGAATTCGGCTTGGTTGACGGAGCGAATGTTGACGCAAAGATTGCAGCTCAAGCGCTTATCGAGTGGGTTGAGGCTCTAAATGCAGCCGCCAAGGCCATAGATCCAAGCTCCAGCGTAGCAGTTGATTTAGTTAGTGCGGAGGCCGCCTGCCTACGTTTCTCAACGATTTTGAAATTTATAGAACAGGATGTTCTGGGGAAGGCGTCTGCTAAACTTGATGAATATCCACGAATAAAGAAGTTGATCGCGCTTAACCTACTCGTGATACCGGGCGCAGTTGTTGCAGGTCTTGTCACAGAGGCATTGAAGCCAGAAGATCCTGTTTTGGCGGAGTTAAAAAAGGTCATAGCGTCCTCTCCAGCCGTAAAAGAAAGAGTGGAATCCTTTTACAGAATTGTTCAGTCGGAAAAATCTATCCAAAACGTCGTGGTGCGAGAGAGCCGGGATGGCCCGCCTATCCTAAAGGTTGATCGCGCGGAATTTGCAGAACGAAGTGGGATGTGGCAGCCGCAGGATGCCCCTGTGCAAGAGAGGGATGGCGGTGGGAACTGGAGCGTGGTGGTCACGCATCCGGTCGCCATTGCAAAGCCTCTGATGTGGGGATTTATGAGGGATGGTCTCCCATTTCGCGCAAAGATGGCGGATGAGGCTTTTATCGCAGGGATAAGAAATGGTACTCTTCCCATTGCCATCCAAGAAGGCGTGGTGATGCAAGTCCACGTTTCATATAGAGAACGTCTTGAAGGGCAAATTTGGGTTCCTGTTCAAGGGACCTATAAAATCGACAAGGTAATTTCGCCAAGCTTTTAGTTCTTTGTCCCAGAAGTTACAATTGCCGCGCTGACTGTGGTGATAATTGAGGCAATAATTATTGTCTGGATCGGCCATCGTAATGTGCAGGCCACAGTACACACAGCGATAATGATGGTGGCTATCACCACCAATGGGTCGCGTAATCCGCTAAGGATGAGTTTGATGAACACGGCGGGCAGCTCCTGACCTGATAATCGCATGGGCGTCAATGCCGCGCAAGTTCGCTCCACCCCGTCCAGCTCCCGCTCGACGGGGTTTTCTATGCTCAAGTGTGCTATGTTAACCGAGAATTGGTCAGATTGAGGGGGCATGAATGCCATATTTCAATTCATCAGCAATCAAACGCGCTGAGTACGATGATGCAACAGGTCGGCTCACGATCTGGTTTCCTCAGGGACACAGCTATGATTATTGCGGGGTGCCGCCGGAAATCTGGCAAGGCCTCCTATCGGCTGGATCGCCGGGGCGATATTTCAACGCCTTTATAGCTGATCGATACCACTGTTAATCCTCATTTACCGTCACCCAGCGCGCACCCTCGGCTTTCAGGTCAAGCACTTCTCCCGGCAACAGGAACCGCGCTGTCACGCCCTGGCGCCCATTGAGTGCGTATTGCAGCGCATAGGTTGGCGCAGCCCGCAGCAGCCACGCCCAGATCGGCTCCATGATCCTTCGCATTCCACTTCTCCACGGCCCCCATGCGGGGCCTTTTTCGTAGGGAAGGATGCCATAGCTTGCCAAAAGTTGGAATTATCCAAATTCAAGTTTGACAAGCTGGATATATCCAACTATCCAACTCCCATCAGCAGCGAGTGAGCCACCAGCGCAGACCTCGCCGCCTCGATGGAGGTTTCACCTATGAACGCTCACACCCATTTTCCCGCACAGGTTCCGATGATCGCCACCGGCTTGGTGTTCGATCACTACCTGCGCGCCGCCCGCCAGAACCTTGAAAACCTCGTTCGCATCGCAGACGGCTTGAACGACACCGCCTTTGCCGAAGAGGCGAGGGGCCTCTTGCAGGGCTTTGAGGACAGCGCCGAGGGCTGCTTTGACCTGATCGAGCGCGCCAACTGCATCGAAGCGGAGGCGGCGTAATGGAAAATCAAATCGCCATCATCCGCGCCGCCTCGCTGGCCGGTTGGCTCAGCAATGACGAGTTCCGCGAGTTCACGCAGGAGATCGCCGCCGCCGTCGATGCGATGGAAATCGCGCCGATCCTGCGCCGCTGGAAGGTCGCCTTTCACCGCAACCGCATCGTCAATCTGGAGGTTGCATAATGGGCAATCACCACGCTTTCACGCTGCCCCACATCGAGGGCAGCGCCTATAACGCGCCGACCTATCGCGGGTGGGCGCTGGACGGGGCAGGGCTTGTTGGCTGGTCCGCTTTCAACGGCGAATATGAGGAACAGCTTTGGGCTTTGACCAAGCCCGCGCTGCTGGCCCAGATCGACGCCTACGAGGACGAGCTTGACCGCGCGCTGGCTGATGCACAGGCCCACCTTGCCGCCATGCCCGCCACCCGCCGCGCCCAGCTTGAAGGGGAGTGGGCCGCATGACCCTCCTTGCCCGTCAGGCGCAGGACGAGGCCGATGCGTAACCTGCGCGCCGCCTATGCAGAGTTCATGAGCCAGACGCCCGCCGAAATGGTCGCCGGTCTGCTCATTGTCGGGACGCTCTTTGGCACGATTGCCGGGCTTTGGTTCGTCACCCCCAACTGATTTCGGGCACCTGATCCAGCCCGAACGCCGGTGGCTCTGCCACCCACAGGCCACCGGCACCCCCTTTCGAGGATTTGACCATGCCCATCATCACCACGCCGGGCGCCTATCCCGACATTCCCGCCGAGGATTATCACGGCAACCTTGACCTACTGCCCGGCCCATCGCTGTCGTCCAGCGGGGCCAAACTGCTGCTGGCCAAATCGCCCTTCCATTTCTGGCACGCCAGCCCAATGAACGCGCATCGCGTCGAGGTGCAGAAGGCGCACTTCAATTTCGGCAAGGCCGCGCATGACATGATCCTGCTGCCGGGCCGCTGGAATGAGTTTTACCATGTGCTGCCCGAGGGCTTCACGCGCGCGGCAAGCAAGAAGTTTGCCTTGGAAATTGCCGAAGCTGATGCCGCGCAGGAAAGCGGCATGGTGGTGCTGTCTTTCGACCAAGCCGAAACGGTCAAGCAGGTTGCCGCAGCGATCCGCAAGAACGATCTGGCGGTGGCGACCCTCACCAATGGCGTCACCGAGGAAACGCTGGTTTGGCAAGATCCTCAGACCGGCGTGTGGCTCCGCGCGCGCCCTGATTTTCGCCCCAACAGCATTTTGACCAAACGCGCAGTGATGGTCGTTTCGGATCTCAAATTCGTGGCCGAAAGCCATGCCAGCCCCAAGGGGTTTGAACGGGCCATCGAAAACTTCGGCTATCATCAGAGCGCCGCGTTTTACATGGACGGCATCAAGGCGATCTACGGCCACTATCCGACCCATTGGGTGCATGTGGTGATCGAACGCGATGCACCGCATTGCGTGGCTCTCTACGAGCTTCCCGGCGAGGATATTGAGCGCGGGCGCGTGCTGAACCGCCGCGCAATCAACCTGTTCGACCGCTGCCTGCAAAGCGGGAAGTGGCCCGGTTACGCCGACGATCCCAAGCAGGTCGGCCTGCCGATCTGGGCGCGGATGCGGATCGACGATCTGAACCCCGAAGAAATGGCCTTTGCCGCCGCAGCTTGAAGGAGAGTCCAATGGCAACCCAGCTTGTCACCACGAATGAACAACCCAAGGCGCCTGCAAAGGTTGCCGTGGCCACCGGCGGTAAACTCGCCGCCTTTGTCCCGCAGACCATGGAAGAGGCATGGCGCCTGTCTGGCGCTCTGGCCGCGTCCGGCATGACGCCCAAGGCTTACGGAAGTGACCAGAACAAAATCATGGTCGGCATCATGGCCGGTGCAGAGGTTGGCCTCACGCCGTTTGCTGCACTCCAATCCATTGCCGTCATCGGCAACAATCCCTCGCTGTGGGGGGATGGTGCCTTGGCTCTGGTGCAGGCGTCAGGGCTTTTGGAGGACATGGAAGAAACCGACGATGGCAGCACCGCAACTTGCCGCCTCAACCGCATCGGCCGCTCAACGCCCATTGTCCGCTCATTCAGCATGGACGATGCCAAGAAGGCGGGCCTTGCCAGCAAAGCGGGGCCGTGGACGCAATATCCTGCCCGTATGCGCCAAATGCGCGCACGAGCTTGGGCGATGCGTGATGGCTTCTCTGATGTCCTCAAGGGGCTTCACATTGCCGAAGAGGCGCGCGACTACGCCAGCGCTGCAAACGCGCAAGCCGTGGATGGCCAGCCCCTGACCGGCGCCATGCTGATCGAGCAGGCCAAAGGCGAGGTTGTCGAGATCCGGCCCGCCAATGACCAAGCGCTGACCGAGGACAATTCCGCCGCCGCCGAAGGCCGCGCCGATGACCAACACGGCGACCAGCATGACGGAGGCGACGAGGCCCCCGCCTATGCCGGTTGGCTGGAAACCACATTCGAGCGCATCGAGGCCGCCACGAAACCCGCCGATCTGCGCGCGGTCGAAGCCGACATGGATCGCAACAAAGAAGCGCTGCCCGACGATGTTTGGGGCAGGCTGACGGATGCTGTCGCAACCAAGCGCGCCGCGTTGCTCAAGTGAGCCCGTTCGAGACGTAGGCCACCTAACCCACCACCCCAAGGGAGCCGGGCAGGCCCAACAAGCCGCCCGGTAGAGATTATGCCCCCCACAACGACTGGCGCAACGCTGACCTATGGCAGCGTATGCAGCGGCATCGAGGCCGCATCTGTCGCCTGGCATCCGCTGGGATGGCGCGCCGCCTTCTATTCTGAAATCGAGCCGTTCCCGCGCGCCGTCCTCGCCCACCATTACCCCGATGTGCCTTGCCATGGGGATTTCACCACCATCGGAGCCGATGACTATGGGCCAATTGACCTTCTTGTTGGCGGAACCCCCTGCCAATCGTTCAGCATCGGTGGACTGCGAAAGGGACTGGATGATAGCCGCGGCATCCTTGCGCTCGAATATTGCCGCCTGGCTGATCGAAAACGGCCCCGCTGGCTGGTTTGGGAGAACGTCCCCGGCGCCTTGTCAACTGACAGAGGGCGGGCATTTGGCTCCATCGTCGGGGCGTTGGCAGAACTCGGGTATGGGTGGGCCTATCGAATCCTGGACGCTCAGCACTTCGGTGTCCCCCAGCAACGCCCGCGCCTCATCCTTGTTGGATATCTTGGAAACGCCGGGGCCCCCATCGCGGTACTCTTTGAGCGAGAGAGCTTTGCAAGGCGTTCTGCAAAGAGATCGAAGGAGGTCGTGTCGGTTTGTATCACGCGGCGCGGGCCGGGCTCTCTCGATGACCGAGAAACATACATTGTTGAGGGCCAGACCCCCAGGCACATGACCCCAGTTGAGGTTGAGCGCTGCTTTGGCTTCCGGGATGGATACACTCATGTCCCATATCGCGGCAAGCCCGCAGCCGATGGCCCCCGCTACAAGGCGCTGGGCAACAGCATGGCCGTGCCGGTCATGGCCTGGATCGGCCAGCGCATTCAGATGGTCGAGGATCTAACCAAAGAGCAACAGGAGGCGGCATGAAGCCCTACACAATCACCCCCACCGTCATCGCGGGCTGCACCAGCATCGACCTCCTGCACCAGTGGCACGGCCTTTTCTACGCCGAGTTCGACCGGCTTGTGAGCGAGGTGGAGGCGGCCAAGATCGCCGGAACCCACAGCGACGCCCGCTTTCGGGGCCATGAAAAGAGCATCATGGTTTGCCGGTTGGGCATGAAGAACATTGAGCGCCGCGTGCTGGCGCTGGGCGAAGAACCGATCCTGACCCGCGACGGGCATGAGCGGCGGATCATCAAGCGCCTGCGCGCAGAGATTGAGGTTTTGCAGATGGGGAGGGCGGCTTGAGCGTCCTGTCCCCATGCGAAGCCCTTGTGAAACTGGACCGCAAACTCTCGCGTGCGCTGGTTGTCGGCAGGGGCATCAGGCTTGAAGCCGGTGATCTCGAATTGCTGGCCAGCCTCGGCATGATTGAACAAGTCGCCGATTCGAAGGCGAAAGCATTGAAGGAGCAGGCCCTGTGCCGACAATTAAGGGTGGCATCTATCAACGCGGCGAGTTCTGGCTTGATCTCGTCCGAGGCACAGATGGCAAGCCCACCAGCAATCGCTGGTATATCTGGTGGTATGATGCCCTCGCCAAGCGGCAGCAGCGCAAAAGCACGCGCACAGAGGATGTTCGGATAGCGTGCGAACGCCTTGATGAGCATTATCTGGCGTCTCACAACCCCACGGCGGCAGACCAGATGGCCTATACCGTCCAGGATGCGATGACCGATTACTGGATCGAGCATGGCCAGATGCAGACCAGCGCCGATGCCATCAAGGCCCGTCTCAAGCTGTTCCAGCGCTTCCTGCAAGCCGAGGATGATGCGGGGCGCCTCCCGGATCCATTCATGCCGGATGCCATCACAGACCGCATGGTGGAGCGCTTTCGCGCATGGGGCGTCACCGTCCCGATTGTGGCGCGAAAAAAGGATGCCAAGGGAAATTGGATCGACGGCAAATCGCGTCCTCGCAGCGCCGCGACGGTCGAAGAATCGGTTATCCAGATCAAGGCCGCCCTTAACCATGCGTATAAAGAGCGCCGGACCAGATATGTCCCGCCCATCCAGCACAAGACGCGCGATCAGGTGACGGCCAAGCGGACCTACCGGCTATCCATCGAGGCCATAGGCGAATTGCTCGATTACAGCTTGAACGGTGCGGGGAATTACAGCGGGCATAGTGACCGGCTGTTGCCGCTGCGCCGCTATCTGATCGCCAGCATCTGCACCTTGGCCCGGCCTGATGCGATTTTCGACCTGAGCGTTAACCCTGATCGTGAGCAATGGATGCGCAACGCCGGGCTGATCAATCTGAACCCGTCCGGCCGCATCCAGACCAAGAAGGTTCGCCCGGTTCTGCCGGTGGTCGGCCTGCTCGATTCGTGGTTCAAGGCGACCGATGATTGGTTCGTTTGCCGCGAGGTGGTCGAATATGACCATCAGCAGCAGATCGACGTAATGCGCCAGATCGGCGTGGATGCGATTCGGAGCGCGTGGACCGGCGCGCGCCAGCACCTCGGCATCCCGGCCGGGTGGGGGCCGAAGCTGTTGCGCCACTCGATGGCCACCATCCTAGCAAATCGTCGCGTCAATCTGATGGAGCTTGAAATGGCCCTTGGCCACCGTGTGCTGGGCAAGACCAGCAGCGCCTATGCGATCTTCGATCCCGACTATCTGGGCACCATTAAGCAGGGGATTGAGGATGTAGTTTCGGACCTGACAAAGATGGCTGGCCCGGCGCTTCACGCAAAACTCACGCAAAACTGCGATAAGATTTCCGTTTTGAAGGCATGAAAAAAGCCCGCCTAAGTCACTGACCTAGCGGGCTTTTTTGAATGGTGGGCGTAGGAAGGATTGAACTTCCGACCCCTGCGATGTCAACACAGTGCTCTACCACTGAGCTATACGCCCACACTTTCAAGTCCATCCCGGTTGGCGTTGTTGGCGTCCGCCGGGTGTGACGCGGCCTCTAACGGTGGTCTTCGATTAGCGCAAGAGCCTAATGTGAAATATTGCAATTTTTTTGCGTAAGGGCCTGTTTAGACGCTGATTTGGCTGGGCTGGCCAAACACGCGCTGCACTTCGGCCACCAGATCGCGCAGGTGGAAGGGCTTGGACAGCACCTTGGCCTGGGGCGCTTCGCGGCTTGCCTTGAGGGTTACGGCTGCAAAACCGGTGATGAAGATCACCTTGGTGTCCGGGCTCACCTCGGCGCAGCGCTGGGCCAGTTCGATGCCGTCCATTTCGGGCATCACGATGTCGGAGAGCAGAAGATCGAAATGCTCTCGTTCGAGAAACGGAAGCGCCGCCGTGCCACGATCCACCGCCACCACGTCATAACCGGCATTTTCCAGCGCGCGGGCCAGATATGTGCGCATGGCGGCTTCGTCTTCGGCAAGCAGGATTCGGATCATGGCGTTAACTCTCTTTATCGTTGCCTCTTTATATAGCGCAGCCCG
The DNA here is from genome assembly GCF_014196525.1 of Novosphingobium sediminicola. Taxonomy (GTDB): domain Bacteria; phylum Pseudomonadota; class Alphaproteobacteria; order Sphingomonadales; family Sphingomonadaceae; genus Novosphingobium; species Novosphingobium sediminicola. Next base: position 23,149 of record NZ_JACIDX010000017.1, read on the forward strand.
AAGCAGAGTTCTTCTGCCATTTCCGCCATGCCCTGTTTTGAAACACTCCTCGGCCGATGTGCTACTTTTGACAGCGGGCCGGGAAAGCCGCAGTGTGGGGGATGGATGAAATTCGGGCTGATATGGGCGATTCGCAGGGTGTGACCCGCCGCGATGGTGGCGCGATTCCGGGGCATGATGGTCCTGCGTTTACCATTTCGGCACCGGCGGTATCGCGCCTGCCGGTGGTGATTGCCGCGCCCCACGGCGGGCGGTGCTATCCGTCCGATCTGCTGGCCCGGATGCGCCATCCCAATATTTCCACGCTGCGGCTTGAAGACCGCCTCGTTGATCGTCTGGCCGAAGTAGTGGCGCGCGAAACCGGTGCGGCGCTGATGACGGCCCATGCGCCCCGTGCGATGCTCGATCTGAACCGGGCGGATGATGATGTCGATTGGGATATGCTCGGCCTTGTCGCGCCGGGGCCTGCGCCTGCCAACGGCCGCGCGCGCAGCGGGCTGGGGCTGGTGCCGCGGCGCCTGCCGGGCATGGGCGAGATCTGGCGCGGGCGCCTGTCATGGGCCGAGGTTGAGGCGCGAATCGAAGGGATTCACAGGCCCTACCATACCGCTCTGGCCGATCTGTTGGCGCAGGAGCGTGAACGCTGGGGCGCGGTGCTGTTGATCGACCTGCATTCGATGCCGCCTCTGCCGCGAATCATGGGGCAGGAATCGGCCACGATTGTCGTGGGAGATCGTTTCGGGGCCAGTTGCCATGGCGCATTGGTCGCGCGGGCTTTTTCGCATTTTGCGGGTGCGGGCATGCTGGCGGCGCATAACCGGCCCTATGCGGGAGGATTCGCGCTCGATCACCATGCCGCGCCGCGTCGGGGTGTCCATGCCATGCAGTTGGAGGTGGACCGGGCGGCCTATCTCGATTCGCAACTGATCGAAACCGGGGATGGCTTCGATGCGATGGCGCGGCTCTTGTCCTCGCTGGTCTTTGCTCTGGGCGCGCAGGTGGCGGCCATGGGTGGCCAGCGTCCCGGAGAGGCGTGGTCCGAAGCGGCGGAATAAAGGCGCGCGCATCATCCGGGCACCGCATGATCCATGTCGCACATAAAAAACCACCTCGCGCGATGCGCGAGGTGGCCAAGGTTCAGGGAGGAAGTGCAACCGAAGTTGCACCAATCCAGTCGGGCCATGAGGGAAGCGCCAACCGGATGACTGTGTATTACCCTGACATTTTCGCCGCCGCAAGCGTTTAGTGATAAAATGCATCACTCAAAAAAGAAAATGCGACGAGTTGAAATTTATCCTTTTTGGTTCGCTCAAAACAAAACCCCGCCGGGCATATGCCGGGCGGGGTCTGTTTCAGTCATGGCCCGCAATCAGGCCATGGCGTTACGCGTTATGGGGCGTCACGCGTTCAGGCGACCGGGGCCACCTGCGGCACGACCACCGGGCCAAGGCCCAGCTGAACCTGACGGGCGAAGATTTCGCGCAGCAGGTCGAGGCTGAACAGGTGGGCGAACAGCAGCGGCAGCAGGCCCGACTGGTTCCAGCTGCGCAGCACGTCGCCGCGCACTTCGCGCAGCTTGGCCTGATCGACCATCTGGAAACCGCGATAAACGAAGGGCTGCTCATTGCCTTCCTGCTGGATGGCGACTTCGCCTTCCATCAGCAGGCTGTGCTTCTTCAGCTCTTCAACGAAAGCGGCGGTGCGCATACCGGCTTCTTCGAAGTTTTCGCAGAACTGCAGCATGTTCTTGGTGGCTTCGCTGGGCGCTTCGCCATCGAACAGCGGCGCGCCGTCCACTTCTGCGCCCAACAGGTCGGTGGTGGGGTCAAAGCAGAGCGAGAGTTCCTGCGCGTCGGGCGTCAGGCGGGCCAGCATAAAGGGATAGCGACGGACATAGGCCGGCACATAGACTTCCGAGGTCAGCTTGCCTTCGGCGTCGACGAAAACGTTCACGCCTTCGTTCAGGCCCATCAGCGCCAGCGGAACCGGCTGATCGCCGCTGGAGAAAACGATGGGGAAGTGGCGCGCGGCCTGCGGGAATTCCTCAACCGTCAGCGGAACGGCATGCTGGCCAATCAACCAGGTCGCCTTGTCGGTGCTCTGGCTCTTGAAATTGGCGTGGTCCCGGCTGTTGAGCGGAACGAGGTCGTTGTAGAACAGCGGCAGGTTGGCGTTCTGCGGCGCGCTGGCCATGAGGTCTCTCCGAAAACTGGGGCGATAAAGGCCCCACAAGGTCAATATTCAGATTGCAGGCCATAGGGCGCGGTTTTGCCCAAGGCAAGGCCACCCTGCACGGTTTCAGACCAAGGGCAACAGCTTTCCGGGGTTGAGCAATCCTTTGGGGTCCAGCGCGGATTTGACCGCGCGCATCAGGCCCAGCGAGGCCGGATCGCCAAGGCGTTGTAATTCCCCTACTTTCATCTGGCCGATGCCATGTTCTGCGCTGAGCGAGCCGCCCCATTGAGTGACCAGATCATGAACAAAACGGCTGATCGCCTTGCCGTCGGATGCCTCCCATGTGGCGCGTTCGCTGCCCGGCGGAGAGATTACGTGGAAATGCACATTGCCATCGCCCAAGTGCCCGAAAGCCACCGCATGAACGCCCGGATAGGCTGCTTCGACGCGAGCAATCGCATCGGTAATGAAGTCGGGCATCTTTTCCACCGGCACGGAAATATCGTGCTGCATCGCCGGCCCCTTGCTGCGCTCGGCCATGGGCACTGTCTCGCGCAGGCCCCAGAAAGCCTCGGCCTGCGATTCGCTGTTGGCGATGGCCGCGTCCTGCAGCAGTCCGGACTCAAACGCTTCGGCCAACATCGTCTCAACCCGTTCACCCAGCGTCGGCGCGTCTGCCGCATCGGCCACCACCTCGATCAGGGCATACCATTCATGAGCGCCCTCCAGCGGGGATCGCATGTCGGGCGCGTAATCGAACACGGCCTCAAGGCTGGGGTGGGGGATCACCTCGAACCCTTCCAGCGCTTCGCCCACCGCCTTTTCGGCATGGAGCAGCAGCGCGCGCGCGGCCTGAATGCTTTCCACCCCGGCCCAGACCACCCGTCGGTCGGCCCGCGCCGGTTCCAGCTTGAGCGTGGCCGCCGTCACAATGCCCAGCGTGCCCTCGGAGCCGATAAACAACTGCTTGAGGTCGAAGCCGCGATTGTCCTTCTTTAGCGGCGTCAGCGCGGAATAGACCGAGCCGTCGGCCAGCACGGCCTCCAGCCCCAACACCTGCGAACGCATATTGCCGTGGCGCAGCACCTGCGTGCCGCCCGCATTGGTCGAGATCAGCCCGCCTACCGTAGCCGAACCCTTGCCGCCCAGCGTGAGGGGAAAACGCAGCCCCACGGCCTCGGCGGCTTCGTGCAGGTTTTGCAGCACCACGCCCGCCCCGCAGGTCACGCGGCGATTTTCCAGATCGATGGGCCCGATAGTGTTCATCCGCCGCAGCGACACCAGCAACGAGGCCCCGCTGGCATCGGGCGTCGCCCCGCCGCTCATCCCCGAATTGCCGCCCTGCGGCACCAGCGTCACATTATGCTCTCCGGCCAGCGCCACCAATCGCGCCAGCTCGCCGCTGTCGGCGGGTGAGGCAAGCCCGATGGCCGCCCCCGTATAGCGCCCGCGCCAGTCCGTCAGCCAGGGCGCCAGAAGGTCAGGATCACAAGTCAATCCGCGCGGGCCAAGAAGGGCGGCGGCGGCGGCGAGAAAGGTGTCATTCTGCGTCATGGCCCGCCCTATGCCACAGACCCCGCGTCGCGGCCAGAAGGTGGAGGTTAAGCGGCTGTTCAAACAAATGTGATTATGTCACAAGACCGACAAACAGACATGAGGGTTACACGTTTGGCCTGCCTTATGGGCGGGTTGAACCATGCAAATATATGGTCAGGCTTCCCTTTCCGATCCTTTGGCGGCGCATGACTGGCGTCAGCTCCGGCTTGCGCCGGGGGCGTTGGGTGCTTGGGGGAGCTGTGGCGGCGCTGGGTCTTGTCGCTTTGCTTCATGGTGAGTCTCCCGCCGGGGCCGCGCCTTTGGTCGATACGGGCGAGAAAGTATGGCATGCCATGCAAGCGCACGGGCTCGATCTGGATGATGATTACAAACAGGTGCGCATCCAGCAGCAGTTTTCGATCCGCATTTCGCCGGGGCCTCCGGTGCCCCCGCCGGTCTTTGTCATCGAAAACGATCAGGAAGATCGTTCGACCCGTCTGGAAGAGCGCAATATGGGCAAATGCCTGCCCGCCTCCTCCATCGTCAGTGTGCAGAGCGCGCCGCGCAACCGTCTGCTGTTCTTTCTGCGCGATTCGCGCGTTGTGACGGCGGGGCTGGATAAATCATGCCATGCACATGATTTTTATTCCGGTTTTTACGTCGAACGCAACACTGATGGCCAGATCTGTATCGAGCGCGACAAGATCCATGCGCGCTCCGGCGCCAATTGCCTGATTCACGATTTACACGCTCTGGTCGAAGTTCCGGTGCGCCGTTAAGGCGGTTTCGGGCGATTTTCTTGACTTTCGTCGCGATTTGGCGCTAATGCCCCGACACCCGCGCCGCCTTGTCCGCCAAGGCGGCGGTTTTGTGCATCCGGCCACGGGTAGGGCGGATGCCCCCACTTGCGGAAACACCCCAAACCCATGAGTTTCGCCGATCTCGGCCTTTCCGACGAATTGCTGCAAAGCGTTACCGCTGCCGGCTATGACACGCCCACGCCGATTCAGGCACAGGCTATTCCTTCCGTGCTGATGATGCGCGACCTTATCGGTATTGCGCAAACCGGCACCGGCAAAACCGCCAGTTTCGTGCTGCCGATGATCGACATTCTCGCGCATGGCCGCCGCCGCGCGCTGATGCCGCGCTCGCTCATTCTTGAGCCGACGCGCGAACTGGCCGCGCAGGTGGCCGAGAATTTCGAGAAATATGGCAAGAACCATGATCTCAAGATGGCGCTGCTGATTGGCGGCGTGCAGATGGGCGATCAGGTCAAGGCGCTCTCGGATGGTGTGGACGTGCTGATCGCCACGCCGGGCCGGTTGATGGACCTGTTCGAGCGGGGCAAGATCCTGCTCACGGGCTGCGACCTGCTGGTGATCGATGAAGCCGACCGTATGCTCGACATGGGCTTTATCCCGGATATCGAGACGATCTGCTCCAAGCTGCCCGCTCAGCGTCAGACGTTGCTGTTTTCCGCGACGATGCCGCCACCGATCAAGAAGCTGGCCGACAGGTTTTTGAGCAACCCGAAATATATCGAGGTTGCCCGCCCGGCCAGCAACAACACCAGCATTGCCCAGCACAAGGTGAAATGCGGTCCCAAGCAGAAGCGCGAAGTGTTGCGCCATCTGCTGCGTCACGACAATGTGACCACGGCCATCATTTTTGCCAACAAGAAGACGACCGTGCGCGAATTGGCCAAGAGCCTGAAGCGCCACGGTTTTGCCGCTGGTGAAATTCACGGCGACATGGACCAGTCGAGCCGCATTGCCGAGCTGGACCGGTTCAAGGACGGCTCGATCAACATCCTTTGCGCCTCGGACGTGGCCGCGCGCGGGCTGGATGTGAAGGGCGTTTCGCACGTCTTCAACTTCGACACGCCCTGGCATCCCGATGATTATGTCCACCGCATTGGCCGCACCGGTCGCGGCGGCGCCACGGGTCGCGCCTTTACGATCTATTGCGACGCCGATCTGGAAGCGATCCAGAATGTCGAGAAGCTGACCGGCGGGCCGATCCCGGAAATCAAGCTGGAGATCGATCCCAAGGTTGAGAAGGCCGAGGAAAAGGCTGAGAAAACCGCGCATAAGCCGCGTGATCGCAAGGCGCCGGAACGCGCCACGCGCGAAGAACGGCCTGTGCGTGAAGAACGTTCGGCGCGCGAAGAGCGTCCGCGACGCGAGGAGCGGGCGCCCCGTGAAGAACGTGCGCCGCGCGAAGAACGCGCCCCTCGCCGTGAGCATCGGCACGAGCATCGTCAGGAAGAGCGCAGCCGTGGCCGCTGGCGCGACAATGATCCGCCGACGAAGCCGGGCGAATGGAACGGGCCGATTCCCGAATTCCTGGGCGTTTCCGCGCTGGGATGATTGGGCTGTCCTGCGCGCGGGTTAATCCGTTTGAGGGTTAACGGCGCGGCAGGCTCCAGATGACCTTGCTGGCAAAGATGCCTTCGATCGCATGCCCTTGAGCGTCGCGTGCGGGTTGAAAACGCAGGTGCTTCATAACCGAGGCGCAGCTTGCAGCATCAAGATCGGGTGAACCGCTCGATTGCGTAATCATACAGGCCGTGGCTTGCCCTTGGGGTCGATGGTCGCCTGATACGATGCGCTTCCCTCTCGGTTTTCGCGGAAGGCGCGTGAGGGGTAGCCCCTCACGAAATGCGCGGGCTTGAGGATCGGAGGTCGGGAAAGGTCGGTTGATGCGTCTTGGGGGGCTGGTGCGCTGCCATTGGCGGCCTGCGCCGCCAGCACGACTGCAAACAGCATCAGGCCCCTCTTATCTCCGGCTGCTGCCCCTCGGCAGCAAGCGCACCGGAACGCGCTTCTTTTCGCCCGGCGTGCCCGCGATCACGGACAGCAACCGGTCCACCAGCACCTCGCCAGCCGTTTGGAAATCCGGCTCGACCGAGGAGAGGGGCGGGGCCGAATGCGCGCCCGCACGAATGCCGTCAAAGCCGATCAGGCCGACCTGTTCGGGCACTGAAATCCCCTGTTCGCGCAGCACGCGCAGCGCGCCCAGCGCCATTTCGTCACAGCAGGCAAAGATCGCATCGAAAGGCACGCCCGAACGGATCAGTTCCACCGCCGCGCGGCGCCCCTGTTCATCGCGGCTCATCCCCTCCTCAAAGGTGATCAGGCGCGGCTCCATCCCCTGTTCGCGCAGCAATTCGGCATAGCCTTCATAGCGCTCCTTGAACTGGCGCTGGGCCGAGGTTTCCGAGGCGATGCAAACGATGTTGCGATAGCCCGAATCGATCAGATGCTGGGTCGCCATCCGCGCCCCGCCGATATTGTCCGACCGCACCCAGTCGAGATCCTCATGCGGGCTGCCCCAACAGACCAGATGCGCGCCCTCGGCGGCGATGGAGTGGAAGTAATCCCACGCATCCCAATTCTCGCTGGTGCCGATGACGATCAAGCCGTCGGCCTTGCGCTGTTCCTGATACAGGCCCCACAAGTGGTCGGACGCGCCCTGAAACGATACGATCGTTTCATGCCGCCGCCGCGAGGCCGCCGCGCAAACGCTGCCCAGAAGCGCGAAGTGGAAGGGGTTGAAGTTCTTGATATCTTCATCCGGGCGGCAGATCACCACCACGGCCAGAGTGCCCGTCCGGCCCGTGCGCAGGCGGGCGGCATTCTCGTCCACATGATAGTTCAGCTTGGCGGCGGCAGCGGCCACGCGCGCGCGGGTCGCCTCGCTGACCACCGGGTCGCCCGCCAGCGCGCGGCTGACCGTGGACTGGCTGACGCCCGCCTCGGCGGCTACATCGAAGGAGGTGACGCGATAACGCTTCTTTGCCTTGGAGGCGTCGATCAGCGTTTCGGCCTCGTCGGTCGAATGAAGCTTTGCGGTTTTGTGGCGATCATCTTCCCCCATGGCGGCGGTCTTGGCCCTCTTTGCTATCACTTGTCCAGAGGCCATTGGGCCACACGGTCGATTTCACCCCCGCGCAATAATCTGAGGCGCGAGCAGCATCAACAGTTTCACGTCAATCGCCATGCCCTCGGCGCGGCGCGCGGCGACAAATGCGCCGATGTCGGCAAGGGCCACGCGGTGGGTGATGATCTCTTCGTCATCCACCCCGCCGCCGGGGCCGACCTTCGTCAAGCCATGGGCGCGCAGCAGGGTAAAGCTCTCGGTCACCATGCCGGGTGAGGAGTAGAATTCGCCCACCACCTCCATGCGCGCCGCGTCATAGCCGGTTTCCTCGATCAGCTCGCGCCGGGCGGCATCGGTAGCCACTTCATCGGCATTGTCGTCAGAATCGCCCACCAAGCCGGCGGGTAATTCGAGGCAGGTGCGCTTTAACGGCACGCGATATTGTTCGACCAGCAGGACGTGATCCGCCTCGTCGATGGCCAGAATGACGGCGGCGCGGATGTTGCGCGCGCGGCTGACATATTCCCAGTTGCCGCGCTGCTTGGTCGCGATGAACCGGCCTTGCCAGACCACCTGCTCTTCGCTCTCGCGCCAGGTCTGGACGATCTTTTCCTTGGTCATCAAAGGCTCCGTTGCAACATCTTGTCGGCTAACCACCGCTTGGGGCAAAGTGCAAGGCATCAGGTTTAACGCGCAGGCATAAGGGACTGATAGGCGGTTGTGGTTAACATCGCCCTGTGGCAATTCTGGGTCAGGCAAAAGAGGGAAGGGGCATCATGCTTCAGGAATTCAAGACCTTTATCGCGCGCGGCAATGTGCTGGATCTGGCGGTCGGTGTGATCATCGGCGGCGCTTTCGGCAAGATCGTTTCCTCCTTGACCGATGATGTGTTGATGCCGGTGATCGGCAAGGTCACGGGCGGCATCGATTTCTCGTCCAAATTCGTCCTGCTGGGCGATATTCCCGCCAGTTATACCGGATCGCCCACCGATTATGCCGCGCTGAAAAAGGCGGGCGTGGCGATGCTGGGCTATGGCAGCTTTGTCACCGCGATCATCAATTTCCTTATCATGGCCTTCGTGATCTTCCTGATCGTCAAAGGCGCAAACAAGGCCACCGCCAAGCCCGTCGCCCCCGAGGCCCCGGTCGCGCCCACAGGCCCCACCGAGGTCGAACTGTTGGCCGAAATCCGCGATGCCCTGAAGGCTCGTTAAAACAGGCTCGTTGAAACAGGCGCGCTAAGACCTGCGATCATGACCAAGGGGGCTGCTGGGGAAATCCGGGCGGCCCCCTTTTCTTTTGCAAAATTACCCCTATATCACCCCTCGCCGGTTTCGACCGGCTATGGTGATAAATTGCGGCGTGCAATAGATGCAGCGGACCCGGGGGCGGTACCCGGCGGCTCCACCATCACTACCCGAACCTGTTTCGGGGCCTCGTTGTCGCGAGGGTGTTGATGGGGCCGAACTAGGATCGACGTGTGTTGAAAAGCGCTGTTTTTGCCCGGGCTGAGTAACCTGTAAAAGGCTCAAAACTCATAAGTGCCAACGACAACGAAGCACTTGCTCTGGCTGCGTAATTCTAGGCCTTAACGGGCTGAAGTTACAAACCTAGAACACGGTTGAACCCACCGGGTAACAGAAGGGAATTCGGGGGCCCGGGGTGGGCCTAGCAACAGAACCACCCCACCTATCTCCCCTACATTTTGACAGACCGCGCGCGAAAGCGCATGAGCGCGCGATGCAATTCGCCCAATTCGATGTCGCCGCCTTTCTCAACGCCCATTGGCAAAAGCGCCCGCTGCTGATCCGCAACCCTTGGAAGGCTTGGGCCAATCCGCTTGAGCCGGATGAACTGGCGGGCCTTGCCTGCGAGGAGGGCGTCGAATCGCGTCTGATTACGAGTGGCGGCAAGCAGGGCGGCGGCAAATTGGCGCTGGAACGAGGCCCCTTTGCCGAGGAACGCTTTGGCACGCTGGGCAAGGAGCCGTGGACGCTGCTGGTGCAGGCGGTTGACCATTATGTGCCCGACGTGGCCGCGCTGATCGAGCCGTTTCGTTTCGTGCCGGATTGGCGGATCGACGATGTGATGGTGTCCTATGCCAATGACGGCGGGGGCGTGGGGCCGCATTTCGATCAATATGATGTGTTTTTGATTCAGGGTCTTGGCCGCCGCCGCTGGCGCGTTGGGCCGGTATGCGATGCGCAAACCCCGCTGATCCCGCATGAGGATCTGCGTCTGATCGAGGATTTCGAGGCGACCGGCGATTGGGTGCTGGAACCGGGCGATATCCTCTATGTTCCGCCCGGCTTTGCCCATGATGGCGTGGCCGTGGGCGATGATTGCATGACCTATTCGGTGGGTTTTCGCGCCCCCTCGCGCGCCGAATTGGCCGAGGCATGGACCGCGCATCAGGTTGACGCCATGGCCGAGGATGACCGCTATGGCGACCCGGACCTGAGCCTGCAGGCGCATCCCGGCGAGATCACGGCCGAGGCGCTTGATCGCCTGCATGGCATGGTGCTGGCCTCGCTGGCGGATCGCGATGCCTTTGCCCGCTGGTTTGGCCATTATAACAGCCTGTCCAAATATGCCGAAACAGACTGGCGCCCTGAGGAGCAGATGGAGGCTGAAGAGGTCGCCGCGATGCTGGGCGAGGGGCATGGGCTGCATCGCAACCCCGCGCATCGCTTCGCCTTTATCGCGGCGGGCGAGGGGGTGTTGTTCTTCGTCGATGGCGTGTGCCGTGAATGCCGGGGCGAGGCCGCCCAACTGGCGCGCGACCTGTGCGCAGGGAACGAATGGAGCGGATCTCCGAGCGAGGAGGCTCTGGCCTTGCTCGCCGCGCTCATCAATCAAGGCAGCCTTGGTTTTGAGGAGGAGGACTGATGACCCTGATTCTCTTCAACAAACCCTTTGGCGTATTGTGCCAGTTCACTCCCGAACCCAATGGCCCGCCGCGCCCGACCTTGGCCGATTTTATCAACCGCCCCGGCGTCTATCCGGCGGGCAGGCTGGATCACGACAGCGAGGGCCTGCTGCTGCTGACCGACGATGGGCGGCTTCAGGCGCGGATCACAGATCCGCGCTACAAGGCGCCCAAGACCTATCTGGTGCAGGTGGAAGGTGAGCCGGACGAGGCGGCGCTCGAGGCTCTGCGGCGCGGCGTGCGGCTCAAAGACGGCATGACCTTGCCCGCCAAGGCCGAGCGGATTGACGCGCCCGACCTGTGGCCGCGCGATCCGCCGGTGCGGTTTCGCAAAACGGTGCCTGATTGCTGGATTTCGCTGACCATTCACGAAGGACGCAACCGTCAGGTTCGCCGCATGACCGCCGCCGTGGGGCACCCGACCTTGCGTCTGGTGCGCTGGCGCGTGGGGGAATGGTCGCTGGATGGATTGGCGCAGGGAGAGTTCAGAGAGGTTTAGGCTTTCGCGGTTTCCGGCTCGGCCTTGGCCGCTTCATGCTTGATGCAGTCGAGGATCTTGGCGCCCGCCATGAACACCGATCCGGTGCAGGCCAGAAACAGCAGCTTGCCGCCGAAACCTGGATATTGGCCCAGATAGACCTGTCCGCGCTGAACCGCGCCATTGGCCAGCGCGAAAATAACCAGAAACGCCTCAGGGCGAGTCTTGATGACGAAAAGACGGGCGAATTTTTGCCACATAAGCCAAACCTCTGCTGTGCCGTTCACAATCCTGCGAATGTCCGTGTCGGCCTGTGGCTCCACTCTGGCATAACCCCTATGAGGTGCAAGAGTGGTAAAAATGGTGTTAACCAATAAATGTCCGTCTTTGGGACATTTGGGGCCCAGCCTTAGGATAAAACCCGCAGGGCGTGCGAAAACGCGCTCGGTTTGACAAGCCGGTTGCCAAAGGCGGCGGCATCGGTCATAAGTCTATCTGTCTCTCCTCCCCGGAGTCCATGTATGCCATGCGTTTAACGCGCATGCCTTTATGTCGCTCAGGCATTTGCTTGCGCGGCACCTTGGATGAGGGTGAGTGATGATGAGCAAGTATCAGGACCGGGCTGGCCTTCAGGTTGATGGCGAACTGGCCCTTTTCGTCGAAAATCGGGTTTTGCCGCCGTTGGGGCTGGATGCATCGCGCTTCTGGTCGAGTTTTGCCGCGTTGCTGGGCGAATATGCGCCGCGCAACCGCGCGCTGCTGGCCCGCCGTGATGAGTTGCAGGCCGCCATCGATGGCTGGCACCGTGCGCGCGGCAAGGTGGCCGTGGACATGCCCGAATATGAGGGCTTCCTGCGCGCCATCGGCTATATCGTGCCCGAACCGGCGCCCTTTGCCATCACCACGCGCAATGTGGACGCGGAAATCGCGACGATGGCCGGGCCGCAACTGGTCGTGCCGGTTCTCAACGCCCGCTTCCTGCTCAATGCCGCCAATGCGCGCTGGGGCAGCCTGTATGACGCCTATTACGGCACCGATGCGCTCGATGCTCCGGCGGCCAGGAAGGGCGGCTATGACGTTGAACGCGGCTCGGCGGTGATCGCGGCGGGGCGCGCCTTCCTCGATTCGGCAGTTCCTCTGGCCGAGGGTTCGTGGGCCGATTGGGATGGCATCAGCCCCGAACGCGCTCTGCCCGCGCTGGCTCGCCCCGAGCAACTGGTCGCCCGCCGCGGCGATGGTCACAAGGGCGCTCTGTTGCTGGTCAACAATGGCCTGCATATCGAGATCGTGATCGACCACACCCATGTCATTGGCGCGACCGACAAGGCGGGGATCAGCGACATCATCCTCGAATCGGCGCTGACCACGATCTGCGACCTTGAGGATTCGATCGCGGCCGTCGATGCCGAGGACAAGATCGCCGCCTATGCCAACTGGCTGGGCCTGATGCGCGGCGATCTGACCGAAAGCTTTGAAAAGGGCGGCAAGATCCTGCACCGTGAACTGGCGGCGGATCGGGAATGGACGGCGCTGGATGGCGGTTCTCTGACCCTGCCGGGGCGCAGCCTGCTCTTCATCCGCAATGTCGGCCATCTGATGACCAATCCAGCGATCCTGCTGGCCGATGGCCGCGAGATCCCCGAGGGCGTGATGGATGCCGTCATCACCAGCGCGATTGCGATGCAGGATCTGAACGGCACGGGCCGCCATCGCAACAGCCGGACGGGCAGCATCTATATCGTCAAGCCCAAGATGCATGGGCCGGAGGAAGTTGCCTTCACCAACGACCTGTTCAACGCGGTTGAGGATCTGCTGGGCCTTGCGCGCCACACGATCAAGGTCGGCGTGATGGACGAGGAGCGCCGGACGAGCGTGAATCTGGCCGCCTGTATCGAAGCGGTGAAGGAGCGGATCGTTTTCATCAACACCGGGTTCCTTGACCGCACCGGCGATGAAATCCACACCTCGATGCAGGCTGGCCCGGTCATCCGCAAGAATGCCATCAAGGCCTCGCCATGGATTTCGGCCTATGAGGCGCGCAATGTCGGCATCGGCCTTGCCAGCGGCCTGTCGGGCAAGGCGCAGATCGGCAAGGGCATGTGGGCCGCACCCGACCGGATGCGCGACATGCTGGAGCAGAAGATCGGCCATCCGCGCGCCGGGGCCAACACTGCATGGGTGCCCTCGCCCACGGCGGCCACGCTGCATGCCACGCATTATCACGGGCTGGATGTTTTCGCCCGCCAGCGCGAGATTGCCGAACAACCGGTGCCGGGTCTGGAGCCTTTGCTGACGATCCCGCTGGCGCTGGGCACTAATTTCTCGGCCGAGGATGTAGCCGAGGAACTGGACAATAATGCGCAAGGCCTGCTCGGCTATGTCGTGCGCTGGATCGATCAGGGGGTCGGCTGCTCCAAGGTTCCCGACATCAACGATGTCGGCCTGATGGAAGATCGCGCCACGCTGCGTATTTCCAGCCAGCATATGGCCAATTGGCTGCTGCATGGCGTGGCCACGGGCGAGCAGGTCATGGATTCGTTGAAGCGTATGGCCGCCAAGGTTGATGCCCAGAACGCGGGCGATCCGCTCTATGAGCCGATGGCCGGTCGCTGGGAGGAAAGCTATGCCTTTCGCGCGGCCTGCGATCTGGTGTTCAACGGGGTGGAGCAGCCCAGCGGCTATACCGAACCTTTGCTGCACGCATGGCGCCTGAAGAAGAAGCAGGCGGCGCGGCAACTCGAAACGGTCTGATGCAAGAAACCCCCGGGGCCGATGCTCCGGGGGTTTTCTTCAGGCGCTCAGAATTTTGGCGATGCTGACGAATTCGGCCACGGACAGCGTTTCGGCGCGGCGGGCCGGGTCGATGCCCAATGTCTCCAATGCCTCCAGCGCACCGGGCAGACCTTTCAGGCTCTGCCGCAGCATCTTGCGCCGCTGGCCAAAGGCGGCCTCGGTCACGCGCTCCAGCATCCGGGCCGAGACGCCTTCGGGCATATCGCCGGGTTTGACATGGATGATCGCGCTCATCACCTTGGGCGGCGGGGTAAAGGCGCTGCGATGCACCTTCATCGCGATCTTGGGGGCGGCGCGCCATTGGCTGAGCACGGCCAGACGCCCGAAAGCATCGCTGCCCGATGACGCCACGATCCGCTCGGCCACTTCCTGTTGAAACATCAACGTCAGCGAAGTCCAGCGCGGTGGCCAAGCCTCACCCGACAGCCAGCCTGTGAACAGCGCCGTGCCGACATTATAGGGCAGGTTGGCCAGGATCGCATAAGGCTCACCATCAAACAGGTTGGCGTGGTCGATCTTGAGCGCATCGCCCTCGATCACCGTCAATTGCCCCGGAAACGCCTCGGCCAGCTCGCTCAGCGGCGCCATGCAGCGCTTGTCCATCTCGATGGCCGTGACCTTCGCCCCTGCGCGCAGCAGCGCGCGCGTCAGGCCGCCGGGGCCGGGGCCGACCTCCAGCACATTCTGGTCCTTCAGCCGTCCGGGGATGGCCGCGATGCGCGAGAGCAATTGCTCGTCGAACAGGAAGTTCTGGCCCAGCGCCTTGCTGGCGAAGAGGCCGTGCGCGTTGATAACCTCGCGCAGGGGGGGCAGGTCAGGCCTCGGTAAATCGGAATCGCTCATTATGCGGCCAATAGGGCCGCGCGGCTGCGCGCGCAATCGGCGGCAAGGCGCAGCGCCGAAACCGTGGCGCCGACATTGGCCTGCCCCTTGCCCGCGATCGGGAAGGCCGTGCCATGATCGGGCGAGGAGCGGATGATCGGCAGGCCCAGCGTGATGTTGACGCCATGGTCAAAATCCAGCGCTTTCAACGGGATCAGCGCCTGATCGTGATACATGCAGATGGCCACATCAAACCCCGCCCGCCCCCGTGCGGCAAACAGGCCATCGGCGGCATGGGGGCCGCTGGCGTTGATGCCCTCGGCGCACAATTGTTCGATGGCGGGGGCCACGATGCGCTGGTCCTCGTCGCCAAAGCGCCCATCTTCGCCCGCATGGGGGTTGAGCGCGGCAATCGCGATGCGTGGGTGGGCCAGCCCGAAATCACGCTCCAGCGCGCGCGCCACCACCCGCGCCCGGCGCAGGATCAGGTCTTGCGTAATCAGCCCCGGCACGGCCGAGAGCGCGACATGGACTGTTAGCGGCACCGTGCGCAGATTGGGGCCAGCCAGCATCATCACCGCATCCTCGGTCTCAACGCCTGCCGCGGCGGCCACGAATTCGGTTTGCCCCGGATAATCAAAGCCCACTTCGGCCAGCCGCGATTTGGCAATCGGCCCGGTCATCAGCGCGCCCGCTTGACCCGACACGGCCAGAGCGGTGGCCTGCGTCAGGCTTTCCAGCGCCAGCACCGCGCCCTCGCGATCCGGCGCACCGGGGCGGTATTCGCCATCGAAATCGCCGATGACGGGCAGAGCGCGATCATAGACCAGCGCCGCTTCCTCCATCGAGCCGACACGTTCGACCGGAATGTCCAGCCCCCGCGCCCGCGCCGCCGACGCCAGCAAACCCGCGCCCCCCACCGCGCAAAAGGCGGGCAGGGCATGAACGCGGCGGGCAAACCATGCCGCCGCGATCAGTTCCGGCCCCACACCGGCCGGATCGCCCAGCGAAACGGCCAATGGAAGGATTGCTTGGGCCACGGTTCTTGTCCTTAGTTATACTCGATGATCGCGTCGCGGCGAAGGTCGCGCATATACATTTGAGCGCGCTTGTTGACGCGGTCTTCTTCCATTTGCGACATCAGTTCCTCGAACGAGGGACCGCTGGCCGCCTTGGGATCGTCGCGGCCACACAGCATCAGCATGCGGATGCCTTCCTGCACCGAACCAAACGGCGGCGTGGTTTCGCCAAGGCTGAGCGCCAGCAGCGACTGCTGAAGCGGGGCGGGCAGATCGCGCGCGCGGATCTGGTCATTGGCCACGACCTGCGCGCCCAGCTTGCCCGCAACCGCATCAACGCCGCCGCAGCCCTTGGCCGATTTGATCGCGGTGGAAAACTCGTCGATCTTCTTATTGGCTTCGGCCTCGGCAATATTGGCGGGCAGGGCCAGCGTGATCTGCTTGAGCGCCAGAACCGCATCGCGCGGATCGGCGGTCAGCACCTGACGCTTGTCGATCAGATAGAGGATCGAGAAACCGCCGCGCATTTCGATCGGGCCGACCAACTGGCCGGTCTGCATCTCGCGCGCGGAGGCGGCCAGTTCGGTGGGCAGTTGCGCCAGCCGGATCCAGCCCAGATCGCCGCCCACCGCCTTGGTCGAGGCTTCGGAATATTGGCGGGCATAGGCGGCAAAGCTGCCGCCTTCCTTCAACTGGCTCATGATGCGCTGGGCGTTTTCGGCCACGATGCCCCGGCTGTCGGGCGTGGCCGAGAGGTAGATTTCACCCAGGCGATATTCCTCGGTGCCCTTCGAGGCCTTCATCCGCTCCAGCAGTTCTTTGACTTCCTGCTGGCTGACATTGACGAAAGGCTGAACATTGCGGCGCAGCACGCGGTTCCAGGCCATTTCGCCCCGGATCTGGCGCTTCAACGAATTGGGCGAAGAGCCGATGCGCGCCAGATAGGCGTCGAGCGCGGCCGGTTCCTGCTTGAAATTTTCCTGCGCGACGCGGGCATAGGTGCCATCGACCTCGCCCTCGTCGATCTTGATGTCGGCGTTCTTCGATTCCTGAATCTGCAAGGTTTCGTCGATCAGGTTGCGCAGCACCTGCGCGCGCAGACGTTCGACTTCCTCAGGCGCGACCTTGCCGCCATTGGCCGCCAGAATCAGCGCCAGACGCTGATTCACATCGGTGCCGGTGATGATATCGCCATTCACGATGGCGGTGGCGCGGCGCAGATTGGGATTATCCTTGCCCAGCATGGTCACATTCTGGCCAATGCCGAAAGGATCGCTGGCCGTTGGCGCTGCCGCTTCGGCGGGCTTTGCCGCGGGCGCTTTGGCGGCGGGCGTCTTGGCGGCTGCCGCAGGGGCCTTGGTGCGCGCGGGAGCTTGCGCAAAACCTTGTGCGGCCAGCGCCAGAGACAGGCCGACGAGCGCCCCCATCCGGGCCGCCGTCCTTGCGCGCGCCACAGCCGACCCAGATCCTGCCTTTTTCGTCACCACCATAATCTTGCGCTCGATCCTGTTCTTGTCGCCCTGCATCTGAACCATCCGGGCTTAACCCCGGCTGAGCCAGCAGCGATCCGGCCGTATTTGCGGGCAGTCGGCCTTGCTTCGGCGCAGGCGATAGCGCCTTTGTCTGGCCCTGCCAACAGATGCTTGAAGTCGTTTACCGGAAACCCAGATTGCGCAGCGAAAAGCGCAATTCAAAGCTGCTGCCGCGCACAGCGTCACCAATCGTCACATAGTCGCGCCGCCAGTTCAGATCGAACTGAAAGCAGTCGGTCTGAAACGAAACGCCCAGCCTTGTGCGCAAGGGCTGGAACGAGGCGGTGCTGGTGTTGGCCAGCAGGCTCTTGTCTGAAAGGTCGAACACGCCCGACCCGAACACCGACCAGAATTTGGCAAAGGCGATTCGTCCCGCCGTGCGCAATTCGTTGCTGTCCACCAGATCTTCCTGACTGGTGGTGATATTGCGGTTCAGGCGTGCATAGCCGACCTCCAGATAGGTCGTGTCGCTGCCCAGCGCTGCGTCCACTTCGTTGCGGCGGAACACGAAACTGTCGTGATCCAGCCGATAGCGGTGGGTAATCTTGAAGAAATCGCGATAGCGGATTTCGGTGCGCCCGACGATGTCGGACATGCGATCCGAAAGGCCCGTGCCCTGCGGCAACAGCGTCGGCTCGCTGCTGAGGCGATAGGATTGCCCGACATTGGCGTTGATGCGCCAGCTTGGCCGCTCCAGCCGCCATTCCATGCCATAGGTGACGCGGTTGCCATCCTCGATCCGGTCATAGCCGGGAAAACGGTTGAGCGCGAAGAGGTTGACGTCTTCGAGTTCGATGGCGCGCGCATCCTCGTTGGGGATGGCCATGTTGCGCGTGGGCGGGGCGGCCACCACCTGCACATGGGGCGTCAGCACCTGCGTGCCGCCAAACAGCGGGCCGACCAGCGGCCATGTGATGTCCACGGCGGCCGTTGCCGTGGCGCGGCCCTGCCATCCGGCCGTGCCGCGATAGATCGCGGTGCTGGTCAGCAGATTGTCGCTCGAATGATAGACATCGCCTCGGCCCAGCGCGGTCAGCGTGATGATCTGGCCCATGGGCGTCATCTTGCGCAGGTTCCATTCCGCGCTGGCAAAGGCGCGCTGCATGTCCTGTCCGGCGCTGCGGGTGATGGCCAGCGTGTTGACGCGCAGTTCGATCTTGCCGCCCAGCACATTCTCGTTGAACCGCCGCCGATAGTCGATCATCGGCACGGCCAGCGGCACCTGCCCTTGCGTGCCGGTGGCGCGCAGGGTCTGGAACGCCCAGCCCGAAAGCGAAAAATACGACGTTTGGCCAATACGTTCCAGATTGATGTTCGAGCGCAATGTATCATCCGACGAGATGTAATAGCGGCGCAGGAACGTGCGGTCAGAAGCAAACCGGCCCGAGAAATCGAGGCTCCAGTTTTCGGAAAGCTGATATTTGCCGTTGGCGTCGAAATAGCCGCGCCATTTCTGCTGGGTGGTCAGGCCCGAAACGTCGGTGGCCGCCGAACGGGTCAGGTATCCGGTGATCTGAAACGCGCCGGTATCGCCCAACTGGCGGTAATGCACCTTTGCCATCGGATTGGCCTTGGTAAAGGCATAGCCGGTGATGGCCAGATCCTTGTTATTGGCAAGGCGGGCATAATAGGTGCTGGAAAATTCAAACCCGTTGGCCGCCGATGTGCGGAAATCGGGCACCAGAAAGCCGGGCAGGGGGCGTCCATCGGTGGCCACCTGCAAGCTGGGCAGCGGCACGATCGAGGCCCCGAACAGCGACAGGCGCGCGCCTTTGAAGCGCACGATCTTCTTGTCGGGATCATATTCGACGTGGCGCGCCGTCACCTTCCAGATCGGCTTTTTCTCGCACCCCTTGCTGTCCACCACATCGCAGCCCGTATAGGCCGCCTGAGTAAGCACGAAATGGCCGTTGGAATCGCGCCGCCCTTCATTGGCCGCCAGACGCCCGCCCTCGCGCATCAGCATCAGCATGTTATGCGTCAGCCCAACGCTTAAATCCTCGCTCAGCTCCATCTGGTCGGTGAGCAATTCATTGCCATTGGCATCGACTACGCGAAGCTGGCCCTGCGCCATGATCTGGCCGGTCTTGCGATTCCATCGCACCGTGTTGGCGCGCACCGTCTGTTCGCCGCGCCGCAGGAATACATTGCCGGTGGCCACGACGACATCATTGGTGTCGTCATAATCGACCTGATCGGCGGCAAAGTCGATCTTGTCCTCGTCATGGCGCGTGCGCAGGGGCAGATCGGACGCAGGGCCCGCCGCCTCGGCAGACGCGCCGCCCCCGACTGCGTCATCGCGCATCGCGGCCGCCCATGCCGGATCGGCGGCCAGCGCAACGCAGAGCGCCGCCCATGGCGCCATCTGGCGCAGGACAATGGAAAGGTTCGGTTTGGTAAGGGGCGCAAGAGGCCCAATCAACGCAGGCATGGCTTGCCTATCGCAGAGGGGATGCCTAACTGCAATCCATGAAGGCGATGAGATTGGCATCGGTCCACCGCATCGCGATTTTTGCCCAATGCTTTTGAACGGGCCGCTCGTCCGGCCTGCAAGGAGTTACCATGATCGTCACATTCCTCGCCAACCCGCCCGCTTCTGTCCTTGCGCCGGTCGCCCGTTTCGTGGGCGGCGAGGGATGGGACGAAGGTTTGCCCGCCGTGATCGCGGCGGGCGCGCGGGCGGCGCGCTTTGCGGGGCGCACGGGGCAATTGTTCGAAGGCTTTGCCGATGTCGATGGCGTGGTCAGCCGTCTGGCGCTGGTGGGCCTTGGCGAAAGCGATGGCGACGATCGCCGCGCCGCGCTGGAAAAGGCGGGCGGCGCGCTGGCGGCCAAGTATCGCACCTCTGGCGCGGCGCAGCTTTTGCTGGATGGCGCGGGTCTGGGGGCCGATGAACTGGCCTCGGTCTTGCTGGCGCTGCGTTTGCGCCTGTGGAAACAGGATTCGTACCGCACCACGCTCAAGGATGATGAAAAGGCCAGCCTTGAGGAAATCGTGGTGATGAATGCCGCCGACGGCGGGCAGGCCGCATGGGACGCCGCCACCGCCATTGCCGAGGGCGTCGAATTCACCCGCGAGCTGGTGACTGAACCGGCTAATGTGCTTTATCCCGAAAGCTTTGTGGAGCGCATCCGTCAGCGCTTCGCCGGGACGGGCGTCGACATCCGCGTGCTGGACGAAAAAGAGATGCGCGCGCTGGGCATGGGTTCGCTGCTGGGTGTGGCGCAGGGTTCGGCGCGGCCGCCCCGGATGGTGGTGCTGGACTGGCGCGGGGGCGAGGCGGGCGCGGCCCCGCTGGCCTTTGTCGGCAAGGGCGTGACCTTTGACACCGGCGGCATCAGCCTCAAGCCCGGCGCGGGCATGGAGGACATGAAGTGGGACATGGGCGGCGCAGGCGCGGTGTCGGGCGCGATGCTGACGCTGGCCCGGCGCAAGGCCAAGGCCAATGTCGTGGGCGTTCTGGGGCTGGTTGAAAACATGCCCGACGGCAATGCCCAGCGTCCCGGTGATGTGGTCACATCCATGTCGGGCCAGACCATCGAGGTCATCAACACCGATGCCGAAGGCCGCCTTGTGCTGTGCGACGCGCTCACCTTTGTTCAGCGCGAGTATAAGCCTGCCAAGATCGTCGATCTGGCCACGCTGACCGGCGCGATCATCATGAGCCTTGCGCATGAATATGCCGGGCTGTTCTCGAATGACGATGCGCTCTCGGCCGATCTGACCAAGGCGGGCGCGGCCACTGGCGACAAGCTGTGGCGGATGCCGATGGGCGCGGTCTATGACAAGATGATCGACAGCCCGATTGCCGACATGAAGAATGTGGGCGGGCGTTTCGGTGGCTCGATCACGGCGGCCCAGTTTCTCGCGCGCTATATCGACAAGGGCACCCCTTGGGCGCATCTCGACATCGCGGGCACGGTGTGGACCGACAAGCCGGGCGCGACATGGGACAAGGGTGCGACCGGCTTTGGCGTGCGCCTGCTCGACGCTCTGGTCCGCGACACCGAAGCCTAAATGCAGGCCGACTTCTACCTGCTGGAATCCGGCGGCCCGGAACTGGCCCTTGCCCCGCTTGCGGGCAAGGTGCTGGAGACGGGCGGCCGTCTGCTGGTGGTGGCGGGCGAGGCGGGGGCGCGGGAGCGGATCTCGCAGGCCTTGTGGAGCGCCGGGCCGGAGCGGTTTCTGGCCAATGGCGTTGCCGGGGGCGACCATGATGCGCGCCAGCCCATCTTGATCGCGCCTGATGTGGCCCCGGCCAATGGCGCGCGGTTTCTGGCTCTGGCCGATGGCGTCTGGCGCGAGCCGGGCGAGGGGGATTTCGACCGCGTCCTGCTGGTCTTTGGCGAGGCCGAACGCGTGGCCGCGCGCGAAACATGGCGCCTGCTGAAAACCCGCGAGGGGTGGCAATGCCGCTTCTTTCGCCGGGAAGGCCGGAAATGGACGCAAGCGGGATAATGGTCACCCTTGCAGGAGGCGGCGCGAAAGGCTAGTGGGCCGCGCAACAGGGCCTTCAAGGTCCGTCCAACGCAAGGAACTTATGTCATGGCGCTTACCCGCACCTTCTCGATCATCAAGCCCGACGCCACCCGCCGCAACCTGACCGGCGCCGTCACCAAGATGCTGGAAGAAGCCGGCCTGCGCGTCGTCGCCAGCAAGCGCATCCAGATGAGCAAGGAACAGGCCGAAGGCTTCTATGCCGTTCACGCCGAGCGCCCCTTCTTCAACGACCTGGTTTCGTTCATGATCTCGGGCCCGGTCGTGGTTCAGGTTCTGGAAGGCGAAGACGCCGTGAAGCGCAACCGCGACATCATGGGCGCCACCAACCCCGCCAACGCTGACGCCGGCACCATCCGCAAGGAACTTGCCGAATCGATCGAAGCCAACTCGGTCCACGGTTCGGACAGCGAAGAAAACGCTGCGATCGAAATCGCCTATTTCTTCAAGCCGGAAGAAATCGTCGGTTAATTCCTGACGGTTTGACGGTATGAAAAAGCCGCCGGAGGGAATGACCTTTCCGGCGGTTTTTTTGTTGTGGGTTTTATGCCTCCGGCGGGCAAAGGGTCTCGTCCCTTTGCAATCCCGATACTGTCTTTGTTGCGCTTCGTATCATCGTCGCGCGACCTTGCAGTTTTAAACCGCTTCGCGGAACAGCGCTTTTCCGGGCAAATTTGGCGCAACCCATTCATGGGATTGCAAAGGGTCGAGACCCTTTGCCCGCCGGAGGCCCTTAAACCTTAAAACTGTTCCGCCACATCCATCAACCGCGTCAACCGCTTAGGCGCGACCGACCGCCAGCTACGCGCCAGCCAATCGCTGACCTGATCCCAATCCACATCCGCCCGGTTCAGGATCAACCCTGCCCAGCCCGAAGCCCCGTAATAGGCAGGCCGGAACCAAGCCTCGGGATCGGCGTCGATCAGGGCGTTCATTTCATCCTGCCCACTGGTTTTCACCAGCAGGGCAATATGCTGTTCACCATGGTGGCGATCATTGAAATAGGCGAAGAATTTGCCGCCCTTGATCGACCATGCGGGCGACCCGTGGCTCTCGCGCGCCTCAACCTCGGGCAGGGCGGCGGCCAGTTCCGACACGCGTGCCAGCAGCCAGTCGGCGCGATAGGGCCGCGTCACCAGTTCGGCCAGACAGCGGGCATAGAGCTGATGCTCGGCAAACAGCACGCGCCCGGCGAGGCTCTCGGCCGTATCGCCGGGGATGATCGCCACCGGCGTCTGGCCCAGAATCGGCCCGTCATCCAACTCGGGCGTCACCAGATGGACAGTCACGCCGCCATGGCTGTCGCCCGCCTCGATGGCGCGTTCGTGGGTGTGCAGCCCCTTGTATTTGGGCAGCAGCGAGGGATGGATATTGACCATCCGCCCCGCCCAACCGGAAACGAATTCCGCCGTCAGGATGCGCATATAACCGGCCAGCGCGACATATTCCGCCCCCGATGCCCGGATCGCCGCGTCCATCGCCCTATCATGATCGGCCCGTGCCATGCCCTTGTGGGGCAGGGCAAAGGTTGGCACGCCCTCGGCGGCGGCCAGTTTCAGGCCGCCCGCCTCAGGGTTATTGCTGGCCACCAGCACGATTTCGAAGGGGCATTCCGGCGCGCGGCTCGCATAGAGCAGCGCGGCCATATTCGTACCCCCGCCCGAAATCAGGACGGCGACCTTTGCCTTATGCATTGTGGGTCGCGGTCCATGTCTGCCGTGCGCTCCACGCCTCGGCGCTGCCCGAAACGGTGCAGCCGCGCGCGCCTTCGCGGATTTCGCCGATGCGGAACACCGTCTCGCCCACAGCGGCCAGATCCGCGGCCAGCGCTTCGGCTTCCTCAGGCTTCACCGCCAGCACCATGCCGATGCCGCAGTTGAAGGTACGTGCCATTTCGCCCGGCTCGATATTGCCCTGCGCCTGAAGGAAGGCCATCAGGCGGCTCTGTTCCCAGCTATCTGCGTCGATGAAGGCATGAAGCCCCTCAGGCAGCACGCGGGGGACGTTTTCCAGCAAACCGCCGCCCGTGATATGTGCCAGAGCGTTGATGCGACCCGAACGGATAAACGGCAGCAGCGTCTTCACATAAATGCGAGTCGGCTCGATCAGATAGTCGATCAGCAGGCGGTCGGCATCGAACAGCGCGGGGCGGTCCAGCTTCCAACCCTTGTCGGCGGCCAGACGGCGCACCAGCGAATAGCCGTTCGAATGCACCCCCGACGAGGCGAGACCCAGCAGCACATCGCCCGCGGCAACCCGGTCGCCCGTCAGTTGCTCGCCGCGCTCCACCGCGCCGACACAGAAACCGGCAAGGTCATAGTCACCGGCGGCATACATGCCCGGCATTTCGGCGGTTTCGCCCCCGATCAGCGCACAGCCCGCGATGCGGCAGCCTTCGGCAATCCCGGCGATGACGCGCTCGGCCACGCCGTTTTCCAGCTTGCCCGTGGCGAAATAGTCGAGGAAGAACAGCGGCTCGGCCCCCTGCACGATCAGGTCGTTGACGCACATGGCGACAAGGTCAATGCCGATCTTGTCATGGCGGTCATGGTCGATAGCCAGCTTGACCTTTGTGCCAACGCCATCATTGCCCGCCACCAGCAGAGGATCTTTATAGCCCGCTGCCTTGAGGTCAAAGAAGCCGCCGAAACCGCCAAGATCCGCGTCCGCGCCGGGGCGGCGGGTCGATTTGGCCAGCGGGCCGATGGCCTTCACCAACGCATTGCCGGCGGCAATCGAAACGCCGGCGTCCTCATACGTGTAATTGGTGGGGCCAGAGGCTGTGGTGTCGGTCATGGGGTCTTGCTCGCTTACGAAGAAATCATGTTTGCGCGCCGCCTAGCGCTTTCCTGCTTGGATTTCCATGCCCGATTGGGCAATAGCGACCCTTGAACATGACAAATCCGGCAAATCTTCTCGCACAGCGTGGCCTGATCGCGCTTCTTCCCCGTGGTTTTGTCGCGCGCGGCGCGCTGGCGGCGGGTCTGCTGGCGGCGGGCGCGGTGGCTTTTGTCGGCCCTGATCGCCTGTTGGCGCAAATCGAGGGCGAGCGCGGCATCGCCCCGGTGGTGGCCAGCAATGACATCGAAATCGGCAATATCGAGGTCGACGCCACCGGCAAGAATGCGCAGGAAGCCAAGCTCAATGGCTGGCGCGAGGCCTATAAGAAGGCCTGGGAAGCCGCGCATGGCCCCGCGCTGGACGTTGGCACGATCGAGAGCATCGTGGCGGGCGTGGTGGTGGACCGCGAGGAAATCGGGCCGCATCGTTATCGTGCAAAGCTGGTGATTGCCTTCGACCGCGCGCGCGCCGGGCAATATGGTGCGGGCAATGGCGGCGTTGCTGTGCGTTCGGCGCCGATGCTGGTGATTCCCGTGCTGACATCGGGCGGGGTGGGACAGGTGTTTGAAGTGCGCAGCCCTTGGCAAAAGGTCTGGGCCGAATATCGCACCGGGGCCAGCGCGATTGATTATGTGCGCGCCAATGGCGGCGGGGCCGATTCGCTGCTGATCAACGCGGGCCAGCCCGGACGCCGCAGCCGCGTCTGGTGGCGCGGTCTGCTGGACCAGTTCGGTGCCTCGGATGTGCTGATCCCTGCCGCGCGGCTCGAACGGCAATGGCCCGGCGGGCCGGTGAAGGGCTTTTTTACCGCGCGCTATGGTCCGGACAATATTGCGCTGGGTTCGTTTGAACTGAATGCTTCGGATGACAGCGCCGTGCCCGCGATGCTGGCGCAGGCGCTGGCGCGGATGGACCAGATCTATACCGATGCGCTGACGCGCGGGCTGTTGCGGCCCGATCCCACGCTCTCGGTCGATCATCCCACGATGGAGCCGGGGCTGGCCTCGCTGATCGCCGCAGGCCGCGCCGCCGAGGCCGCCGCCGCCGCGCAGGCCGCCGCCGAACATGCCGCCGATGAGGCCGCCGCCGCCGAGGCTGTTGCCGCACAACCGGTTGCGCCCCAGCCCAAGCCGGGCGGCGCGGCGCTGACCATTCAATTCGCTTCGCCCGATGCGCGCGCGGTGGATCAGGCGCTGGCCGCGGTGCGCGGCGTGGCGGGGGTGGACAATGCGGCCACCACTTCGATCGCGATTGGCGGAACCTCGGTGATGCGCGCGCAGTTCAACGGCAATGCCGACGCTTTGGCGGCGGCTTTGCGCAAGGCAGGGTGGCAGGTCAGCGTGGCAGGGGCCGCGCTGCGCATCCGCCGATAGAGATTTATGAGCAAAATTATGAAAAAAAACGCATCCAGTCAGTTCGCGCTGCCGCTGGCCCCCGATCAGTCGCCCAGCGCCGCGCGCATTGTCGTGGGCGAGGGCAATGCCTCGGCGATTGCCGCGCTGTCCGCGCCGGAAAGCTGGCCTTTCCGCACCGCGATCCTGTCCGGCCCGCCGCGTTCGGGCAAGAGCCTGCTGGCTGCATGGTTTGCCGAGAGCGGCGGCGTGGCGCTGGACGATGCCGACACGATGGACGAAACCGCTGTGTTTCACCGCTGGAACCGCGCGCAGGAGGAAAAGACGCCTCTGCTGTTGACCACCACCGCGCGTGAGGGCGGGTGGAAGATCACGCTGCCCGACCTTGGCTCGCGTATGGGGGCCGCGCTCTGGCTGGACATTGAGGCGCCCGATGACGAGATGATGGCCGACCTGATCGCGGCCCATGCCGAAACGCGCCTGCTGCCTTTGACCGACGATCACGCGCGCTATCTTGCAAGCCGGTGTGAGCGTACCCATATCGTTGCTGAACGTCTGGTGGCGACGATTGACCGGTTGTCTCTGGAGCGCAAGGCGCCGCCGGGACAGGCGATCTTGCGGGACGCGCTGGAGGAGTTGAATGGATCTGCCGAACCGCGTATGTTGTAAAACATAGCGATAAAGGCGGACGTAGGATTACCTGCGGCGCGCAGAGGGATTTTGAGGGATGGTTTCAGGTCTGATCGCCTATCTGGACTCGATTGTCGCGCGCGATCCCGCGCCGCGCTCGCGTTGGGAAGTGCTGCTTTATCCGGGCCTCTGGGCGGTGGGTTTCCATCGCGTGGCGCATCGCCTGTTCCGGGCGCGGCTGTTCTTTCTGGCCCGCGCGGTCAACCATCTGGCGCGGTTTTTCACCGCCATCGACATCCATCCCGGCGCGACCATCGGGCGGCATCTGTTCATCGACCATGGCTTTACCGTGATCGGTGAAACGGCCGAAATCGGTGATAATGTCACGATCTATCAATGCGTGACGCTGGGCGGGACCAATCCGGCCAATGGCGTCGGCGGCAAGCGCCACCCGACCTTGAGCGATGACAGCATCATCGGTTCGGGCGCGCAGATTCTGGGCCCGATCACGATTGGCCGCCGCGCCCGCGTGGGCGCCAATGCGGTGGTGACCGAGGATGTGCCCGAGGGCGCGACCATGGTGGGCGTCAAGGCGCGCAGCACGCTGGTGGCGGCCGAGACATGGGCCAAGGATTTCATCCCGTATGGCACGCCCTGCAAGGAGCCTTGCGCGGATGCCGAACCGGCGGTGGGTCGGATCTGTAAGCTGGAGGCCGAAATCGCCGATCTGCGCGCGCAGGTGGCCGATCTGCTGGCCGCCGATCAGCGTCATGACGGGACCAAGGGGTAATCCGGCGCGATGGAGCCGGAGAAGCCGCCTACAGTCGTTGCCTTTCCCCGCCCGGTTTTGCAGGTGGCCTTTGACCGGGCCGAACTGATGCGCATCCTCGACCTTTATGGCCGGATGGTCGCGGCGGGCCAGTGGCGCGATTATGCGATGGATTTCGGCAAGGAAGCCGCCAGTTTCTCTGCCTTTAAACGCAGCGCCGAAAGGCCGCAGGCGCGGATCGAAAAGCGCCCCTCGCTGCGCGGAAAACAGGGCATGTGGGCGCTTTATGGCGAGGCCGGGCAGGTTCTCAAGCGCGGCCATGAATTGGCGGGCGTGCTCAGTATTATCGAGCGGCGGCTGGTCAAGATCGTCGAGGGTTAATCGCCCAGTGCGAGTTCCACGGCCGCGGCAGCATGCAGCGCGGTGGTGTCCAGCAGCGGCACCGGACTGTCGCTCTCATCGACCAGCAGCATGATTTCGGTACAGCCAAGGATGATCGCCTCGGCCCCCTGTGCGGCCAGGCGATGCAGGATAGCGCGATAGCTCGCGCGCGAGGCCGGCGAGACGATGCCCGCGATCAGTTCGTCATAGATGATGCGATGGATTTCGGCGCGATCAGGCGCCTCCGGTGTGATGACCTCCAGCCCATGAGTGGCCAGACGATCTCGCAGAAAGGGCTGCTCCATGGTAAAGCCCGTGCCGATCAGGCCGACCCGCCGCGCGCCCAGCGACAGCGCGGCCCGCGCCGCAGGATCGGCAATATGCAGCAGGGGCAGGGGCGTTGCCGCCTGAATATCCGGGGCGAGGCGATGCATTGTGTTGGTGCACAGCACCAGCGCCTGCGCGCCCGCCCGCTCCAAGGCGGTTGCGGCTTCCACCATCCGGGCCGAGAGCGCGTCCCAGTCTCCGGCATGTTGCAGGGCGGCGATTTCGGAAAAATCGAAAGACCACAGGATGCAGCGCGCCGAAGTGGTGGCCCCGCGCACGGCGCGCACGCCTTCATTGATCAGCCGGTAATAATGGGCCGAGCTTTCCCAGCTCATCCCGCCGATCAGGCCCAGTTGCTTCATTTTCCGCCCAATTGCTCCAGCGCGGGCACCAGCGCGTCGAAATGGTCGATCACCGCATCGGCGCCCAAATGCTCGGTCCGGCCCTGATTAAAGCCAAAGCTGCACACCACGCAGGGGATATTGGCCGCCTGCGCCGCGCCCGTGTCGAAATGGGTGTCGCCGATATAGGCGGTGCGCGGCGAGGCCATGCCCGAGCGTTCAACCATCAGATGCAGCAGATCGGGCAAAGGCTTTTGCCGCCCCGGCCCCAGCGTGTCGCCGCCGATGATCGTATAGAATCGCTCGGTCAGCCCCAGTTCGCCAAACAGCTTACGCGCCAGATGCTCCATCTTGTTGGTCACCACCGCCAGCCTGACCCCGCGCCCGGCCAGATCGTCGAGCATCTCCGCGCCGCCCGGAAACAGGCGCGAATGGACCGCGATATTGGCGTCGTAATAGCGCACCAGTTCAGCCGCCATTGCGGTCAATCCGTCATCGTCGAGCGTCGCCCCCTGAACCGCCAGCGCGCGCTCCATCAGCACCCGCGTGCCGCCGCCGACAAGGCGCGGGATCATGTCGAGCGGAACCGCCGCAAAGCCGCCTTGCTCCAGCGCATGATTGAGCGCCACGCCAAGGTCGAGTTTGGTGTCGAGCAGCGTGCCGTCGAGGTCGAATCCGACGATATCGAAAGGAAAATTGTGCATGACTGACGCCGATGCCGTGTCCGTATGGAATCTGCAAGGATTTGCTGGCATGGGGGCGATATGACAAATATTCCGACACCGCTCGCCGTCGTTGTCCTTGCCGCGGGCAAGGGAACCCGCATGAAAAGCGACACCCACAAGGTGTTGCACCCCATCGCCGGGAGGCCGATGCTCGAGCACCTGCTTTCCAGCGCGGCGGAACTGGCGCCTGCGCGGCAGGTGGTGGTGGCGGGACATGGCCGCGATCAATTGGAAAAGGCGCTGGGCGCGCGGGCGACCATCGCCGTGCAGGACCCCCAGCATGGCACCGCCCATGCGGTGCAGATGGCGCAGGATGCTCTGGCCGATTTTGATGGCGATGTGCTGGTGCTGTATGGCGATGTGCCGTTTGTGACCGCCGAGACGATGCGTTCGATGATTGCGCGCCTGCATGCGGATGATGCGCCCAAGGTGGTCGTGCTGGGCTTTGCGCCCGATGATGCGCTGGCCTATGGGCGGGTGATTGCGGACGGCGACGCCATTGTGAAGATGGTCGAATTCAAGGACGCCACCGAGGTCGAGCGCACGACGAAATTGTGCAATTCGGGTCTGCTGGCCGCGCGTTCGGGCGATCTCTTTGCGTTGCTGGCGCGGGTGGGCAATGATAATGCGCAGGGCGAATATTACCTGCCCGATATTGTGAACATCGCGCTGGCCGATGGGGATCACGCCGCTGTGGTCGTGACCACCGACCCGGACGAGGTAGCCGGGATCAACAGCCGCGCCGAACTGGCCGATGCCGAGCGCCGCTGGCAGGACCGCCGCCGGGCGCAGGCCATGGCCGACGGCGCGACGCTGATCGCGCCCGAAACTGTGTGGTTCAGTTGGGACACGCAGATTGGCCGCGATGTGCTGATCGAGCCCAATGTAGTGTTTGGGCCGGGCGTTACTGTGGCCGATTATGTCACGATCCATGCCTTCAGCCATCTGGAAGGC
This sequence comes from Novosphingobium sediminicola, assembly GCF_014196525.1. Classification (GTDB taxonomy): domain Bacteria; phylum Pseudomonadota; class Alphaproteobacteria; order Sphingomonadales; family Sphingomonadaceae; genus Novosphingobium; species Novosphingobium sediminicola. Next base: position 53,132 of record NZ_JACIDX010000017.1, read on the forward strand.
GCAACCGTGGGCAGCAAGGCGCAGCTTGGCCCCTATGCCCGCCTGCGCCCCGGCGCGGATGTGCGCGCCAAGGCCAAGATCGGCAATTTCGTCGAAATCAAGAAAGCCGTTATCGGCGAGGGCGCCAAGGTCAACCACCTCTCCTATGTCGGCGACGCCGAAGTGGGGGCGGGCGCCAATCTGGGCGCGGGCACGATCACCTGCAATTATGACGGCTATTTCAAATACAAGACCGTGATTGGCGAACGCGCCTTCATCGGTTCAAACAGCGCGCTCATCGCCCCGGTGCGGATCGGCAAGGACGCCATCGTGGCCGCAGGCAGCGCGGTTTCGCGCGATGTGGGCGATGGCGAATTGCGGCTGGTGCGCGCCGAACAAATGGTCAAGCCCGGCTGGGCCGACCGTTTCCACGATGCGATGAAGAAGAAAAAGGCCGAAAAGCAGGGCTAAGCCCGCTTAATCGGACAGAAAGCGTTTGGCCCTTAATAGGGGCCGCAAGCAATGACCGGGCATGTCCCGGTCACGGATGGATAAAGGGGCGGCTGAACATATGTGCGGGATTATCGGCATTGTCGGCAAGGAAGAGGTGGCGGATCGTCTGGTCGATGGTTTGCGCCGGATGGAATATCGCGGCTATGACTCGGCGGGCGTTTGTACGGTGCATGACGGCGAATTGATCCGCCGCCGCGCGCCGGGCAAATTGCTCAATCTGGTCAAGGAACTGGCAGTTAATCCCGCGCCGGGCCTGGTGGGCATCGCCCATACGCGCTGGGCCACGCATGGCGCGCCCACGGCCGCCAATGCCCACCCCCATGCTACGGAAAAGCTGGCGCTGGTGCATAATGGCATCATCGAGAATTTCCGCCCTTTGCGCGAAATGTTGCAGGCCAAGGGGCGCGTGTTTGAATCGGAAACCGATACCGAGGTGGTGGCCCATCTGGTGTCGGATCTGGTCGAAGGCGGCCTTTCGCCGGTCGATGCGGTCAAGGCCGCGTTGCCGCAATTGCGCGGGGCTTTTGCGCTGGCGATTGCCTTCCGTGAATATCCCGACATGCTGATCGGCGCGCGTCTCGGCTCGCCGTTGGTGCTGGGTTATGGCGAGGGTGAGACGTTCCTCGGCTCGGACGCGCTGGCTCTGGCGCCTTTGACTCAGCGCATCACCTATCTGGAGGAAGGCGACTGGGTCGTCATTCGCCGCGAAGGGGTGGAGATTTTCGACAAGGACAACAATCCTGTCACACGTCCGATCGTGGCCTCGGGCGCTTCGGCGGCAGCGGTGGAAAAGGGCAATTTCCGCCACTTCATGCAGAAGGAAATCTACGATCAGCCGACCGTGGTGGCCCAGACGCTGCAAAGCTATGTGCGCCGCGACGATGAGAGTGTGGCTCTGCCCCAGATCGACTTCGACCTGTCGGCCATCAAGCGCGTGACCATCGTGGCCTGCGGCACCTCGTTCTATGCGGGGCTGGTGGCCAAATATTGGTTTGAACATTTCGCCCGCCTGCCGGTGGACATCGATGTGGCGTCCGAATTCCGCTATCGCGATCCGGTGCTGGAGCCGGGCGGTCTGGCCATCTTCATCAGCCAGTCGGGCGAGACGGCCGATACGCTGGCCGCTCTGCGCCATTGCAAGGCCAATGGGCAGACCATCGCGGTGGTGGTCAATGTGCCTACGTCCTCGATGGCGCGTGAGGCAGACCTGTTGCTGCCCACACATGCCGGGCCGGAAATCGGCGTCGCCTCGACCAAGGCGTTTACGTGTCAGCTCGCCGTTTTGGCCGCTCTGGCCGCGCATCTGGCGGTAAAGCGTGGGCGCATGACGCGCGATGACGAGCGCGAGGTTGTGCGCAATCTGATCGAAACGCCCGCCGCGCTCAATGCCGCGCTGGCTTATGACGATGCGATTGCGGCCATGGCGCATCTGATCGCCCCGGCGCGCGACGTGCTCTATCTGGGCCGCGGACAGGATTATCCGCTGGCGCTGGAAGGCGCGCTCAAGCTGAAAGAAATCAGCTATATCCACGCCGAAGGCTATGCCAGCGGCGAGATGAAGCATGGCCCCATCGCCCTGATCGACGAGCATGTGCCGGTGATCGTGATCGCGCCCTCGGGCCCGCTGTTTGAAAAGACCGTTTCGAACATGCAGGAAGTGCGGGCACGCGGCGGCAAAATCGTGCTGATCTCGGATGCCGAAGGGCTGGCCGAGGCCGGTGAGGGTTGCATGGCCACCATCGAGATGCCGCAGGTTCACCCGCTGATCGCGCCGCTGGTCTATGCGGTGCCGGTGCAGTTGCTGGCCTATCACGTGGCCTGCGTTAAGGGTACGGACGTTGACCAGCCGCGCAATCTGGCAAAGTCGGTGACGGTGGAATAATTGACGCAATTACCGGGGCGGAGGCGGCAGAATATCTGTCTGTTTCCGCCCCGTTTTTATTAGAAAAACGGCAAAGTATTGACGCGCCGTTTACCACATCCATTACACATGGCGATAGGCATTGCAGCGTAGGTTTCACTGCAATGACTCACGCGATTTCCTCCCCCGCAATTGGCGAACTGAGCATCTGGTCGGTGCTGGGCCTTTCCGGCCAAGGCTCAGAGGAATGGGCGCGCCTGCGCGGGCTGCAATATTCCCAGCTTGCGCTGGTGGCGCGCGCCCGCATCTGGGCGCAAGCGCTGGCCGCGATTGTTTCGGTCCTGCTGTTTGCCCCCTATGTCAGCCATCCGATGATCGGTGGCTGGCTGGGCGCTTTGTGCGCTTCGTTAACCTATAGCGTGCGCAACGAAGGGCAATTGAGCGACGCCGACCGGCGCGGCATGTCCAGCAATGAATTCCGCCGCCAGGCTATGGGCACGATCATCAATGCGATGGTCTGGGCCTCGCCGCTGCTGTTTTTCCTGCCGCAGGCGCCGGTCCATCTGCGCTATGAATTCTGGACCGTGCTGGCGATGCTGATGACCGTTTCGGCGGTGATCGTGCCCACGGTGCCTTTGTCCACGCTGCTGTTTTCCACGATTGTCGGCTGCGGCTCGGTAGTGGGCTTTTTCACGCTGTTGCAACCGGGCATGGCGGGCGTGGCGGCGCTGTTCGTGGCCAGCATTGCGCTGGGCACGATCGAGGCTTCGCGCCATTTCCTTGCCTCGCGCCTTGCGGTGGCGGGCATGGCCGAACGCAACGAGGTGGTCAGCCTGCTGCTGCGCGAATTTGACGAGGATGAGGCCGACTGGCTGTGGCAGACCGATGCCCAGCGCCGGGTGCGCGCGGTGTCGGCCCGTTTTGCCGAAGCGATGGGCATGGCGCCCAGCGAGATCGAAGGCTCGGGCTTTCTCTCGCTGTTGCTGGGGCCGGGCGGCGATCCGCGCTCGGGCGAGGGACGCGGGATTGAGCGCGGCACGATCCCCGGCTTGATGGAGCTGGAAGAGAAGTTCAAGGCGCGCGAGAGCTTCTCGAACCTGCTGGTGCGGGTGATGGTGCAGGGCACGCGGCGCTACTGGTCGCTGTCGGGCGCGCCGCGTTTTGACGATGCTGGCGCTTTTATAGGCTTTCGCGGCGTTGCCTCGGATGTGACCGAGCAGCAGGAAACCAGCGAAAAGATCGCCTATCTGGCGCGTTATGACACGCTGACCGGCCTGCCCAATCGCATGATGGTGATCGATGCGCTGGAAAATGCGCTGGTGGCCGCGCGTGAGGGCGATGGGCAATGCGCCTTCCTGATGATCGACCTTGACCGGTTCAAGGCGGTCAATGACACGCTGGGCCATCCGGTGGGCGATCAGTTGCTCAGTCAGGTGGCCGAGCGTTTGAAAGTGTTGATGACGCCCAATTCGCTGTGCGGGCGGCTGGGCGGCGATGAATTTTGCGTGGTGCTGCGTCAGGCCAATGAGCGCACGCTGGTGGCCCGTCTGGCGCAGGCGATCATTGCCGATCTTTCCCAGCCCTATTTCGTCGACGGCCATGAATTGACGATCGGCGCCTCGGTCGGATCGGCCTTCGGCCCGGTCGATGGGGGCAGCGTGCCTGCGCTGATGCGCAATGCCGATTTCGCGCTCTATCGCGCCAAGCGCAACGGGCGCGGGATGCATTCGGCCTTTGACGAAGCGTTGCGCGCCGAGGCCGAGGCACGCGCATGGTTGGAAGAAGCCCTGCGCGCGGCGGTTGAGCGGCAGGAATTTGAGATGTTCTATCAGCCGGTGGTTGATGCCCGCAGCGAGCGTCTGGTGGGTTTCGAATCCCTGCTGCGCTGGAACAGCCCGGAACTTGGCCGGGTTTCGCCCGACCGCTTCCTCTCGCTGGCCGAAGACACACGCCTGAGCTTGCCGATTGGCGCATGGGTGTTGAAAGAAGCCTGCCATCAGGTTGCGCAATGGCCCGGAAACCTGCGCGTTTCGGTCAATGTTTCGGATAAGCAGGCGCTGGACCCGGCCTTTATCGACCATGTCGTCACTGCGCTGGCGGTCAGCAATCTGGCCCCGCAAAGGCTGGAAATCGAGGTGACCGAGAGCCTGTTTCAGCGCGATCCCGCGCTGGCGCGCGCGACAATCGAACGGCTGACGGCGCTGGGCTGCTCGGTAATTCTGGACGATTTCGGCGCGGGTCAGGCCTCGGTCGCGATCCTGTGCGAGATGCGTTTCGATGCGATCAAGCTGGACCGGGCGCTGATGAAGGGTGCGGCTTCGGGCAATGCGGAAAGCATGGCGATGATCCGTGCGGCCGTGGCGATTGCCGACAGTCTGGAAATGATCACCATCGCCAAGGGTGTCGAGACCCCGCAAGAGCTGGAAATCGCCTGCAAATTGGGTTGTCGTCGCCTTCAGGGGCTGGCCTATGGCGATGCGCGCGGGGTGGAGGAAGTGCAGGATCTGTTCGGCACGCGCCCTGTGCCTGTTGCCCAAGAAGAAAGGGCAGGCTGACCGTCTGGTCAACCCGCCCTTCTAAACGCTTCGGTCTGAGCGATCAGGCGCTCAGCAGCGCCTTGGTCACGCCTTCAAACAGCGCGCGACCGTCGATGCCGCCCTGCGCCGCTTCGATGAAGCGTTCCGGGTGGGGCATCATGCCCAGCACATTGCCGCCCTCGTTCAGCACGCCCGCGATGTTGCGGGCCGAGCCGTTGACTTCCTCGGCATAGCGGAACGCCACGCGGCCTTCGCCTTCGAGGCGGTCAAGCGTGGCATCGTCGGCAAAGAAATTGCCATCGTGATGCGCCACGGGGATCGTGATCGTCTGACCCTTGAGATAGCGATGCGTGAAGGCGCTGGTGTTGTTTTCCACCGTCAACTTCACTTCGCGGCAGACAAAGCGGATGCCGGCATTGCGCATCAGCGCGCCGGGCAGCAGGCCTGCCTCGGTCAACACCTGAAAGCCGTTGCACACGCCCAGCACCTTGACGCCGCGATTGGCCGCTTCGATCACGGCACGCATGATCGGGCTGCGGGCAGCCATCGCGCCGCTGCGCAGATAGTCGCCATAGGAGAAACCGCCGGGCAAGGCGATGAAGTCCAGACCTTCGGGCAGGGCGGCGTCGCCATGCCAAACGCGGTGAACCTCGCCGCCGCAGACCTGTTCGACGGCCACGGCCATGTCACGGTCGCAATTCGATCCGGGGAAGGTGATGACTGCCGAACGCATGGCTTACACCCTCTCGATGCGATAGTTCTCGATCACGAGATTGGCGAGCAGCTTCTGCGCCATTTCTTCAAGCGCTGCATCGCTGACCGTCTCGTCCACTTCCAGCTCGATCAAACGGCCGGCGCGGACGTCGGAAACGCCCGAAAAGCCAAGGCCTTCGATGGCATGGTGGATCGCGCGGCCCTGCGGATCGAGCACCCCGTTCTTGAGGCTGACGTAAACGCGCACTTTCATCGCTGGGCGGCCTTTCTGTTATGGCACCCGATCGGGTGCGATGCACCGATGATGCATCATGGTAGAATCGGCCCCGCCTATGGCGCGCAATGGCGCAAAAGCCAAGGGGTAGGGGGCATTTTTGGCCTCAAAAAGCCCCCATCCGCTTAACGCCGTGCAATTGCGGCGCTATCCCCGCCAATCGCGCGATAGAGGCCGACCAGATTGCTGGCCCGCGTATATTGCGCCGAGACCAGCGTCTTTTCCGAGGAATAGAGCGATTGCTGCGCGGTCAACGCATCGAGCCATGTGCCGATCCCGCCTTCATAGCGGCGATTGACCAGACGGTAATTGTCGGACGCCGCATCGCGCCCGGCGCGCACGGCCTCGATCTGCGCCTCAATCGTGCCGCGCCGCGCCAGCACATTGGCCACGTCGGCAAAGGCGCTCTGCACCGTCTTGCGATAGGTGGCCAGCGCCGCGTCGCGTTGGGCCTGGCTGACGCGATAGGACGCTTTGGCCGCCCCGCCCTTGAAGATCGGCCACGAGGCTGCCGATGTCAGACCCCATGCGAAATTCGCGGGCGAAAACAGGCTGGAGAGCGCGGTGGTGGCCACACCCGCCACGCCCGTCAGCGTGATCTTGGGATAGAGCGCCGCGCGCGCCGCATCGACATTGGCATAGGCCGAACGCAGCGAAAATTCCGCCTGCGCCACATCGGGGCGGCGCAGCAGGATCGAGCTATCCAGCCCCGCCGCGACCGGCGCCAGATGCGCGGCCGCATCGTCAATCGAGGCGGGCAGCAGATCGCCCGGCACATCATCGCCCACCAGCAGACGCAGCGCATTGAGATCCTGCGCCACCGCATTGGTCTGGGCCGCGACATCGGCCTGCGCTGTGCGCAGCGTCAGTTCCGCCTTGCGCTGATCGGCCAGCAGGCCAATCCCGCCATCCACCCGCCGCTTGGTCAGCGCCACGCTCTTTTCCGCGCTGGCCGCCGTATCCTGCGCCAGTTTCAGCAGGCTTCGATCCGCCGCATAGGTCAGCCAGCCATTGGCGACATTGGCGATCAGCGTCAGCCGCGTGGCGCGCGATCCGGCCTCGCTGGCCAGATAGGTGGCCTTGGCCGCCGCCGTCAGGCCGCGCACGCGTCCGAACAGATCGACCTCATAGCTGGCCAGAGTGCCGGTCGCGCTGGCGGAATCGCCCTTGGTGGTCGCCCCCGCCACGCGCGTGCCATCGCCGCCCGCATGGGTGAAACCGCCATTGGCGTCGATTTCCGGGAACAGCGCGCCGCGCTGCACCAGATATTGGTTCCGCGCCGTTTCGATATTGGCAAGCGCCACGGCAAGGTCCTGATTCTTTGCCAAAGCAAGATCAATCACCTTGACCAGACGCGCATCGGCCAAAACCTGCGCATAGGAATAAGACGGCAGCGCCGCATCGCCGGGCAGGACATAGGCCTCGCCCTTGGGCCATGCGGCGGGGATGGGCAGAGGCGCGGCATCAGCGGGCTGATCGGCGCGCGGACGCGCCTGCAACCCACCGGGCAAAGCCAAAACCAAAGCCGCAATCAGGGAAAGGTTCTTCATGCCACCACTCCATGATCGTCGGCTTTCTTGCGACGGAACTGACGGAAACCGCCGCGCACCAGCACAAAGAACAGCGGGATGAAGAAAATCGCCAGACCCGTTGCCGTCAACATGCCGCCGATCACCGAAGTGCCGATTGCGATGCGGGCATTGGCGCCCGCCCCGGTGGCAATGGCCAGCGGCAGCACGCCGAAGATGAACGCGCAGGACGTCATCAGAATAGGCCGCAACCGCATCCGCGCCGCATCCAGCACGGCCGTGATCGGGTCCTTGCCCGCCTTTTCGCCCTGTTCGGCAAATTCGATCATCAGGATCGCGTTCTTCGCCGCAAGACCCATCGTCGTCGTCAGGCCGATCTGCAGATAGACGTCATTCTGAAGCCCGCGCAGCGTGACCAGAGCGACCGCGCCCACCAGACCCACCGGAATGACCAGCAGCACGGCAAAGGGAATGCTCCAGCTTTCATACAGCGCGGCAAGGCAGAGGAACACCACCACCAGCGACACCGAATAGAGCAGCGGCGCCTGACCCGAGGACAGGCGTTCCTGATAGGAGGCGCCCGACCATGCGATCGACACATCGGGATATTGCGCGACCAGAGCCTCGAACGCATTCATCGCATCGCCCGAGGAATAGCCCTGCGAGGATTGGCCCGAGACTTCGAAATTGGGCGTGCCGGAGAAGCGATAGGTGGCGTTGGGGGCCTTGCTCCAGGTAAAGCTGGCGAAGGCCGAGAAGGGCACCATCTTGCCGCTGCTGTTGCGCACCTGCCATTGCGACAGATCCTCAGGGCGCGAGCGGAATTCAGCATCGCCCATTACATAGACGCGCTTCACACGCCCGCGATCCACGAAGTCATTGACATAACGCCCGCCCCAAGCGGCGGCCAGCGTGGTGTTCACATCCGAAGGCGCAACGCCGAGCGCGGTCAGCTTGGCCGTGTCGGTGGTGATCTTCAGCGTCGGCTGATCGGGCAGGCCGGTCAGGCGAACGTTCGAGAGCTGGGGCAGCGTGCGCGCCTCGGCCAGAATTTCGTCGCGCAGCTTGCCAAAGGCCTCGGCATCCATGCCGCCGCTGTTCAGCACCTCGGCGGTAAAGCCGGTGGCCTGACCAAGGCCGCGCACAATAGGCGGTTGCAGCGCATAGAATTCCAGATCGCGATAGCCGCCGCTGATCGCAGCGGTCGCGCGGCGGGTGATGGCTTCGGCCGAATTTTCCGTGCCCTTACGCTGGTCCCAATCGGTCAGCGAGACGAAACCGCGACCCGCGTTCTGGCCGCTGCCGCCGCCTTGCGCGCCGCCCGCCACGACCAGCACGGCGTCGATGTTCTTCTTGTCGTGCTGGAGGAAATATTTCTCGATCGCCAGCTGTGCTTCCTGCGTGCGCTCCAGCGTGGCGCCGGCGGGCAACTGGAAGCTGATCTGGGCCATGCCCTGATCTTCCGAAGGCAGGAAGCCCGTAGGCATCCGCACAAACAGCACGACCAGTGCCACCAGCACCACGCCATAGGCCAGAATGGGGATCCGCTTATGCGTCGCGGCCCAGCTCGCCTTGGGGTGATACCATTCGAGCAGACGCCCGAAATAGCGCTCGAACTTGACCCGCATCCAATGGCTGGCCCGCCCGATCAACGAGGTTTCATCCTCATCCTCCGGCCTTTGCAGGATCGTCGTGGTTAGCGCGGGCGAAAGCACCAGCGCCACCACCACCGAAAGCGCCATGGCCGAAACGATGGTCAGCGAGAACTGGCGATAGATCACGCCCGTCGAACCGCCAAAGAAAGCCATCGGCATGAACACCGCCGAGAGCACCAGCGCGATGGCGATCAGCGCGATGGAGATTTCCTTCATCGATTCAATGGTCGCCTCACGCGGGGTCATGCCCGGATTTTCGGCCATCAACCGCTCGACATTTTCCACCACCACAATGGCGTCATCGACCAGCAGGCCGATGGCCAGTACAAGACCGAACAGCGTCAGCGTGTTGATCGAATAGCCCGCCACCGCAAAGATCGCGAAAGTGCCCAGCATCACCACCGGCACCGCAATCGCCGGGATCAGCGTTGCGCGCCAGCTTTGCAGGAACACGAACATCACGATGACGACCAGCACAATGGCTTCGAACAGCGTTTCCACCACGTCGGCTACCGACTTGGAGATGAAGCGCGTCGAGTCATTGGCAAAGCCGTAGGTATAGCCCGCCGGGAAGCTCTTGGAGAGCTCAGCGAACTTGGCCTTGACCAGCTTGGCCGTGGCCAGAGCGTCCGCGCCCGGCGCCAGCGAAATGGCCAGCGCTGCCCCCGGATGGCCGTTGACGCGGCTGACCACGCCATAGGATTCCGAACCCAGTTCGATCCGCGCCACGTCCGACAGGCGCACCGTCGCGCCGCTGCTGGCGCTCTTCACCACGATCTGGGCAAATTCAGCCGGGCTGGTCAGACGCGACTGGGCCGTCACGGTGGCGTCCAGCATCTGACCCACAGGCGAGGGGACCGCGCCGATTTCGCCCGCCGCCACTTCTGCGTTCTGGGCGGTGATCGCGGTGATGATGTCGGAAGGCATCAACTGATTGGCGGCCAGCTTGTTCGGGTCCATCCAGACGCGCATCGCATATTGCGCGCCAAAACCGTTGGTCTGGCCAACGCCCTCGATGCGCCCGATCGGCTCCTGCAACCGGCTCGCCAGAAAGTCGGAGACGTCGATGTTGGTCGTGCGGTCATAGGTGTCGGCCACATAGGCCACGAGCAGGAAGTCGGGGTTCGACTTCGTCACGCGCACGCCCTGCTGCTGCACCACCGACGGCAGGCGCGAGAGGGCCTGCTGCACCTTGTTCTGGACCTGCACCTGGGCGATATCGGGGTTGGTGCCTTTTTCGAACGTGGCCGAAATCGACACCGAACCCGACGAACTGGAGGTGGACGAGAAATAGAGCAGCCCGTCAAGGCCGGTCAATTGCTGCTCGATCACCTGCGTGACGCTGGTTTCCAGAATGGCCGCCGACGCCCCCGGATAGGTGGTGTTGATGTTCACCTGAGGCGGGGCAATGTCCGGAAACTGCTGCACCGGCAGGGTCGAAACCCCGGCGATACCGGCCAGCATGATGATGATCGCAATCACCCATGCAAAGATCGGACGGTCAATAAAGATGCGCGACATGACGCTTTTTCCCGTCTCTTACTTTGCTGAGGGCTTTTGGGGTGAGGACTTGTCGTGGGCCTTGATGCCCTGCGGCGTGCTGTCTGGCACGGCGATCACGACCTGACCCGGACGGATCTTGCCAAGGCCCTGTGTGATCAGCTTGTCGCCGGGTTTCAGGCCATCGGTGACCACCCATTGATCGCCGATCGTGCGGTCGGCGGTCACCTTGCGGATTTCCGCCTTGTTGCCCGTGCCCAGCACCATCACCGTGGCGCCCCCGCGCGGATCGCGGCTCAATGCGCCCTGCGGCACCATCACGACCTTGCTCTGTTTGCCCTGCGACACGCGGGTGCGCACAAACAGGCCGGGCAGCAGCGTGCCATCGGGATTGGCGAATTTGGCGCGCAGCGCGACCGTTCCGGTGGTGGTGTCGACCGTCACTTCGGAAAATTCCAGAGTGCCCGGAATCGGATATTCGCTGCCGTCTTCAAGAATCAGCTTGACCTTGCCGACTTCCTTGATGCCGCCATCGGCAAATTCCTTGCGCAGCTTCATCAGGCTGGCGCTGCTCTGCTGAATATCGACATAGATCGGGTCCAGCGTCGAGATCACCGAAAGCGGATCGGTCTGGTTTGCCGTCACCAGCGCACCCTCGGTATAGAGCGAGCGGCCGATGCGGCCTGTGATCGGCGCGGGAACGGTGGTAAAGCGCAGGTTGACCTTGGCGCTGGCCAGAGCGGCGCGATATTGCGCGACCGAGGCGGCGCTGGTGCGCGCGGCGGCAGCGGCGTCGGTGTAGTCCTGCTGGGCCACGGCCTGATCCTGCGCCAATGGTTTGTAGCGGTCGGCCTTGACCTTGGCGGCCTCGGCGCTGGCCTGCGCGCTGACCAGATTGGCGGCGGCCTGATCGGCGGCGGCGCGATAGACGCTCGGGTCGATCTGATACAGCGGCTGGCCCTGATGCACCAGTTGGCCTTCGGTAAACAGGCGGCGCATCAGCACGCCCGACACCTGCGGGCGGACCTGACCCTGACGGAAGGGCGCGGTGCGGCCCGGCAGCTCGATTTCGAGCGGAACATCGGTCAGCGTGACCTGCGAAAAGCCGACCTGCGGGGTCTTTTTGTCGCGTTGCGGGGCGCCCGAACACGCGGACAGCGCCAGCGCAAGGCTGACAGCCAGCATGGCAGGCCCACCCGCAAGGGAGGCAAGGCGACGGCTATGAAACATGAAAGGCCCCCGGTACTGATACAATCGTTCTATAGCTTGCGGCTTTCCGGTCACACGCCGCAAACGTCAAGGGTGCCAAAGGAGCAGAATGTCGGAAAAAGGGTAATTATTTGTCGCAAGGCGTACGCTTTTTGGCTCACTTTCCCGCCATTCATGAAAATTATGACCCGGCTCCATCAGCGCGGGAAACAAAAACGCCCTCATGCGTTGTGACCGGCTGCGCTGTTTGAGACGGCCCTTGCGGAATGTCCGAAGGGGGGGCGGGAAGGACTGTGATCCGCACCGCATCACGCGCGCTCAGATAGCGCCGGGCAAGAGCCTGTACGGCCTCGGGCGTAACGGCGCGCAGCCTTTCGGCGGCATGGACCTGCCGCTCGATCTGATCCGGCTCGCTCTGCGCCAGCGCGACAATGCCCAGCCAGCCGCCATTGGTGTGGAGCGTGTTGTCGATGGTTTCCAGCAAGGGCTGGCGCGCGCGCAGCATCAGATCGTCCGAAGGCGGCGTTTTGGCCAGCGCCGCCACCGCCTCGTCAATCGCCTGCTTGGCCATATCCACGCTGCCCACATCGACCGAGGCGGACACCGCGAAAGTGCCGTAATCGCGCCACACGCGGCTCAGATCGCTGCTGGCGCTGGGCGAATAAGAACGGCCCAGTTTCTGGCGCAGCGTCTCGGTCAACTGGATACGTAGCACGCGCTGCAGCATGTTGAACACCTGCTTTTCCGCCGGGTCGCGATCATCGCGCGTGGGCCAGACGTCATAGATCAGCGCCTGATCCGCCGGCCCGGTATGGGTGAGCGCGCGATCCCCCCGCTGCGTGGTGAAGGGCCGCTTGCGCTGGTCATCATATTTGCGAAACTCGGCCTCGCGCGTCGGCAATGCGCCAAAGGTGCGCCCCACATCGGCAATCGCGGCCTCTTCGTCCAGATCGCCCACCAGGCCGATCTCGATGGCGCCATGTTGCAAACGCTCGGTGATGTCGCGCTTCAACTTGGCAAAGGTCAGGCCGCGATAGGCGCTGACGGGTTGCAGCGTAAAGCGCGGATCATTGTCCGACAGAATGCCCCCGATCGAGCTTTGCAGCGCGCTGCCCGGCGTGGCGCGCAGGCGCAGGAACATCGTGTTGGCATTCTGGTGAAAGATGTTCTCACCCTCCTGCCGATAGCCCGGATCGGTGATCAGCGCGGCCATCATCTGAAGCTGAAGCAGCAGATCCTTGGGCCGGGTGCCCGCCGAAGCGTTGAAACTGTCGCCCGTCGCCGTCAGGCCAAGGCTGACGATATGGCCCGCGGTCAGCGACTGCATCTCGTCCAGCGTATGTTTGCCAAGCCCGCCCGTACCCATCATCGCGGTCATTTCCACCGCCAGCGGATTGTCGCTGGTGGCCAGCATCTGGCCCCCGTCAATCGCCATATGCACCAGCACCGATTGCCGCGAAAGCGTGGTGCGCTTCAGGTTCAGCCGGACGCCATTGGCAAAGCGGATCTGGCGGATGCCGAAATTGGGCTCGCGCTTGTCCTCGACCACGCGGCCCGGCGCGCCGAAATCGGTATAGGCAAAGGGTGCGGGCGGCGGCTCCATGATCGTGGGCAGGGGGGTGGTCGACGCCTCGTTCCAGGCGGTGCGGATGGCCTCGGCCCCGCCTTCGGGCGCGCGCCGTCCGGTAAAGCGGATCAGCGGATTGTCGAGCGTGGCCATATCGGCCTTGACCGCAGCCAGCACGAGTTGTGGCGTCAGTCCCGCCGTCTGCGCCTTGAGGAAAGCCATGTTGGTCGCCGGATCGGAGGGGATCGCGCCCCCGCGCAACATGCCCAGCGCCGCATTGGCCAGCGCCACGCTGCCCTGTGTTTCGGCCCGCGCCGCCGCTGTTTCGGCCAGACTGTTCAGCACCGCCACCTGTTCGTCGATTTCGCGCTGGGTAAAGCCCTGCTCCATCGCGCGGCGCACTTCGGTGGTCGCGGCGGTCAGGGCACGGCGCCAGCGCCCGTCGATCGAATCGACGTTGATCGCCGTATCGCGTCCGGCGTGGAAAATATCATTTGTGCCGAATTGCGCGGCGCGGAAAGGCGGATCGAGCCGCCGCGCAAGCCGCTGGAGCCGCCGGTTGATGATCGCATAGCCCACCGTAGTGGCCAGACTTTTGCGGCGGTTGGCCCATGTGTCGGGCTCGTCGCGCCATGCGCTGCGCCGGGTGATGGTGATATGTTCGGACAGCGAAGGGTCGAGATAGACCGAATTGCGCCCGGTATCGGCCCCGTCAATTGGCCCTGCCGAAGGTTGCGGCGTGGCTGGGGATGGCGCCCAATCGCCAAAGCGGGCGCGGATTTCAGCCTCGACGGCGGCGACATCGAAATCGCCTACCATCACCAGCACCGCCTTTTCGGGCACATAATTGCGCCGCCAGAACGCGCGCAGCGTCTCGGCCGTGGCCCCGCCCAGCGTTTCCTCGGTGCCGATGGGGCTGCGTTGCAGATAGCGCGATTTGGGATCGACAAAGGCGTAGCGGTCCTGCGCCTCGCGATACTGCCAATTGTTGCGGTCGCGCTTTTCCGACAGGATCACGCCGCGCTCATTGCTCACGCTCTCGGGCGAAATGGTCAGTTCGCCCGCCGTTTCCCGCATCAGCATCAGCGCCGTGTCGATCAGATCGGGCGTGTTGCGAGGCAGGTCGAGATGATAGGTCGTCGTTTCATAGGTGGTGAAGGCGTTGGTATGCGCGCCAAAGGCCAGCCCCTTGCGTTCGAGCAGGCGCACCATCTCGCCCTGCGCCACATGGGTGCTGCCCTGAAACGCCATATGTTCGACGAAATGGGCAAAGCCGCGCTCACTTTCACCTTCGTCCAGCGAGCCGACATCAAAGCGCATCCGCACCGCGATTTCGTTCTTGGGCGTTTCATTGTGGCGCAGGATATAGCGCATCCCATTGGCCAGCCGCCCGAAGCGATAGGCCGGATCGGGCGTGATATCGCTCTTTTGAAATGTCCAGACCGCCGGGACGGCCTGATGCGCCGCGTGCGCCGCCGCCGGCCCTGTCCTTGCCTCGATATGCGAGGCGAGCGGCAGGAGCGCGACTCCCAAAAGGGCGGTCAGAACAAGGCGATGACGAGGCTGCTTCATGACGCCATGCTAAAAGGGATTGGCGTGCAGGGAAAGCGGACATTTGTCGCGGGCAAGGCCTGTCGGTGGCGCGCGCAAGGCGTATTTGTACTAATGCCGCTGTTGGGCGGAGATGGTCATGCGCCCTGCCGATAAGGCATATTGGTTTCCAGCCAAGCGCTGGGGCTGGGTGGCCGATTAACAAAGAGGCGCCTCCATCGCTGGAGACGCCTTTTTGTTTGGCTTGAGCGCCCGGCTTACTTGCCGCGCAGCTTGCGATGGTGGTTCAGGTCCAGCACCTCGCTCGGCCCGTCATTGTCGAGCAGGCCCAGACGGCGCGCGACTTCCTGATAGGCTTCTTCTTCGCCGCCCAGATCCTGACGGAAGCGGTCCTTGTCCAGCTTCTCGCCCGAGGTCATGTCCCACAGACGGCAGCCGTCGGGGCTGATTTCGTCGGCCAGGATCACGCGGCTGTAATCGCCATCCCAGATGCGGCCGAATTCGAGCTTGAAGTCGATCAGGCGGATGTTGATCGCCGCAAACATGCCGCACATGAAATCGTTGATGCGGATGGCCATGCTGGAAATGTCCTGCATTTCCTCGTTGCTGGCCCAGCCGAAGCAGGCGATGTGCTCTTCAGCGATCATCGGATCGCCCAGCGCATCGTCCTTGTAATAATATTCGATCAGCGTGTGGGGCAGCGGCTCACCCTCGGCAATGCCAAGGCGCTTGGAAATCGAACCCGCGGCCACATTGCGCACGACCACCTCGATCGGCACGATTTCGCACTGGCGCACCAGCTGTTCGCGCATGTTCAGGCGGCGGATGAAATGGGTCGGGATGCCGATATGGTTCAGGCGGGTGAACACATATTCGCTGATGCGATTGTTGATCACGCCCTTGCCGTTGATCGTGCCCTTTTTGAGCGCGTTGAAAGCGGTGGCATCATCCTTGAAATATTGGATGATCGTGCCCGGCTCGGGACCTTCGTAAAGGATCTTGGCCTTGCCTTCATAGATCTGACGGCGACGCGACATGGGCTTTCCCCTAATTCCTGACTGGATCGGCGATACATGCCTTTGGCGCCCAGCGCCGCCAAAAGGCAAGCCCCGGAATGCAGAACACACGGCAAAACTACCGCCAGACTCCGGGAAAGGGCGGGCCTTTAACCGAAGCGGGGCCCGGCATCAACCTTTGTCCGACATGCTTTGTCGAGATTGAAGGATATGTCTGGCGCATTTAGGTAAAAAATCGGATTGGAAACCGATGCAATCCGCGTTGCGCGGGGGGCGGCCCGTTTTTAGCCTCATGAGCATGAAACAGGATCTGCTCCCCTATTATCGCCGGATGGCCGGGCTTTTGATGGCGCTTTGGGCCGTTCCCACCTGGGCTCAGGCTTACGGCGTTACCGATCCGGCGGGCTCCGGCCCCATCGTCGGCGCGTTGCGCTGGGTTCAGGGGACGCTGATGGGCTCGGTGGCCACGGTGGCCGCCGTGGTCGCCGTGGCGGTGGTGGGCATGATGATGCTGACCGGGCGGATTAACTGGCGATACGGGGCCAGCGTGATCCTTGGCTGCTTCGTCCTGTTCGGCGCAGCCAGCATCGTGGCGGGCATCCAATCGGCGGCGGGTCAATGAGCGGGCGCGGACAGGGCGCGCAGACGACCCCTCTGGCGCGTGATACGCTGTTTGTGGGGCTTACCCGTCCCCAGATGTTTGCGGGCGTCACATGGTCCTTCTTCGTCCTCAATCTGGTGATTTCAACTGAGGCTTTCCTGCTGCTGCGCTCGATCTGGGTGATGGCGCTGGCGCTGGGCGTGCATGGGCTGGGGGCGCTTGCCTGCCTGCATGAACCGCGCCGGTTCGATCTCTGGATGACCCGCGCGATGCGCTGTCCGCGCGTGCGCCATTACCGGTTCTGGCAATGCAATTCCTATCGGCCGTAAAGGCGCCCGATTATGCCGGAGAGGCGGCGGCGGGCGCGCATCTGCCCTATTCGCATCTGGTCGATGATGCCACGCTGGCGCTGCGCGATGGATCACTGGCGCAGGTGATCAGGATCGACGGGTTGATGTTCGAAACCGCCGATGGCGATACGCTGAACTATCGCAAGGACATGCGCGAGGCGATGCTGCGCGCGATCGGCTCCTCGCGCTTTGCCCTCTATCACCACATCCTGCGCCGCCGGGTAGAGCCGGAACTGGAGGGAACTTTCCCTGACGCCTTCAGCGCGGGGCTGAATGCGGCATGGCGCGAAAGGCTGGCGGCGCGGCGGCTCTATGCCAATGACCTGTTCATCTCCGTGATCCGCCGCCCGGCGCGGGCGCGGCGCCTGTGGGGCCGCGCGCAGGGGCCGGAAATGGCTGGCGAATTACGCGCGCTGGAGGCGGCTGTGGAGCAGGTGCTGGCCGCGCTGGCCCCCTATGGCGCGCGGCGGCTGGGGGCCTATGACGCGGGCCATGGCGTGTGCAGCGAGCTGCTGGAATTTCTGGGTGCGCTGTTCCATGGTGATATGGCGCCGATGCTGTTGCCCCATGGCGATGTAGGGCATCATCTGCCCCGCGCCCGCGTCTCCTTTGGTCAGGATACGCTGCAAATGGGGCATGGCTTTGGCGCGATTGTCTCGATCAAGGACTATCCGGGCCAGACCACAGCGGGGATGCTCGACGACCTGCTGCGCCTGCCCTTTGCGATGAGCATCAGCCAGAGTTTTGCCTTTGTGGACCGGGGGGAGAGCCTTGGCCGGATGAACCGCGCGCTGCGCCGGATGCGCGCCGCCGATGATGAGGCGATCAGCCTGCGCGAGGAACTGACGCAGGCCAAGGATGAGGTGGCCGCAGGGCGCGCCGGCTTTGGCGAACACCACCTGAGCGTGCAGATTATGGGCGAGGACCAGCGCGAGGTGGATGCGGGCGTGGCCGAGGTGCTGGCGGCGCTGGGCGATCTGGGCATCGTGGCGGTGCGCGAGGATGTGGGGATGGAGCCAGCCTTCTGGGCTCAGTTTCCCGGCAATTTTGTCTATATCACCCGCCGCGCGCTGATCGGATCGGCCAATTTCGCCGCCTTTGCCAGCGGGCATAATTTTCCGCTGGGCCGCGCGCGGGGCAATCCGTGGGGCGATGCGGTGGCCCTGTTCGAAACCACGGCGGCGGGGCCTTATCATTTCAACTTTCACGCCGATGGCGATCTGGGCAATTTCACCGTGATCGGCCCCAGCGGCAGCGGCAAGACCGTCATCACCAATTTCCTGTTGGCGCAGGCCCGCCGCTTTGCCCCGCGCATCGTGCTGTTCGACAAAGATCGCAGCGGGGAAATCTTCATCCGCGCGATGGGCGGCGCCTATGAGGCCCTGCGGCCCGACCGGCCCTCGGGCCTCAATCCGCTGCGCCTGCCCGATACGGCGGGCAACCGGGCGTTTTTGCTCGATTGGCTGGGCTGCCTTGTGGGGGGGCTGCGCGATTCGGCGGAAATGGAGGTGATGCGACAGGCGGTGGAGGCAAACTATCTGGCCCCGCCCGAATTGCGGCGGCTCTGTCATTTTGCCGCTCTGCTGCGTGGCGGCGCGCGACCTACGCCCGATGATCTGGCGGCGCGGCTGCGGCCATGGTGGGGCGCGGGCGAAAACGCATGGCTGTTCGACAATGAGGGGGCGGACAGCCTCGATCTGACGCGCGATGTGGTCGGGATCGACATGACGCTGGTGCTGGACCATCCGGTTTTGCGCACGCCTTTGATGATGGCGCTGTTTCATCGTGTGGACGCCATGCTGGACGGCACGGCCGCGATCATCGTGGTGGATGAGGGGTGGAAGGCGCTGGACGATGACATCTTTGCCGGGCGGTTGCGCGACTGGTTGAAGACCATCCGCAAGCGGGGCGGCATTCTGGGCTTTGTCACGCAAAATGCCGAGGATGCCTTGGCCAGCCGGATCGCCGGGGCGATTGTTGAGCAGACCGCGACCCAGATCTTTACCGCCAACCCCAAGGCGCGGGCGTGCGATTATGTCGATGGCTTTGGCCTGACCCCGCATGAGTTCGAACTCGTGCGTGCGATGCCCGACGCGGCGCGCTGTTTTCTGGTGAAGCAGGGCGGGGAAAGCGTGGTCTTGCGCCTTGCGCTCAACGGCGGGGCGCGCTGGTTGATGGTGCTTTCGGGGCGTGAGGCGCATGTGCGGCGGCTGGATGCCATTCGGGCTGAGGTGGGGGATGATCCGACCCATTGGCTGCCGCGCCTGCTGGGGGACGGATGATGGGTGATTGCGGGGCTTTTGATCCTTCCGGGCCTTATGTGGGCGGGGTGTTGGCGTTGGCTGATTGCCGGGCGCTGGGGCTCGCTCAGGATGGCTGGCGGGTGCTTGGCCAAACCGGGGGCGACGGGGCTTGGTTGACGGCCGCCTTGACGATTGCGGTGGCGTTGATCGGCTATCGGCTGATGCTTGGGCAGGCGCGGGGGCGGGACGGGCTGATGCTGGCGCTGCGCATGGGGGTGGTGCTGGCGCTGACCACGCAATGGCCCGCGTGGGAGGCGGTGGCCTATCGCGTGGGGATCGAGGGGCCGGAGAGCATCGCGCTCTCGGTCATCGGCGCGGATGGTGCGCGCTATGGCATGGCGGCGCGGTTTGACGGGATCGCTGGCGATCTGGACGAGGCCCTGCGTGTGGATGGGGTTCAGACCGCCGAGGACAAGGTGCAACCGGGCGGCCATGTCCTGTCAAGCGAGGCGCGCGGGCAGGTGGCATGGGCCAGCGGTTGGCTGACGGGGGCGGCGCTGGCGGGGCTGATGGCGCCGCGTCTGGTGATCGCGCTGTTGCTGGGGCTGGGGCCGCTGTTTGTGGGCGCCCTGCTGCTGACGGGCGCGCAGGGGTTGTTTGTGGGCTGGCTGCGGGCCTGCGTGGGGGCGATGCTGGCTGCGGTGGCGGGGGCGATGGTGTTGGGGCTGGAACTGGCGGTGATCGGGCCGCAGGTGGCGGGGCTGCTTGGCGCTCTGGGCGGCGATGGGGCCAATGCCATAGCGGGGAGGATTGCCTCGGGGGCTGGGCTGTTTGCGGCTTTGCTGGGGGCGGTGGCTTTGGGGGTGATGCGGGCGGCATGGGCGATACGCTTGCCGCAGGGCGCGGTGGGGGAAACTTTGTCCTCCATCACCCATCGAGAAACAACGGCGCATGAGGCCAGCCGGCACCACACTAAGCAGGCCAGCCCCACTCGAGCACAACATATCGCGCAGGCCACGATGCGCAGCCTGCGCCGCGAGGAAATGCATATCGAACGGACGAGCGAGCGGACGGGCGCAGCATCGACGCTCTTGGGCGCACCTTTGGGGCAAAGCGGCGGCGCGGCGGGGCGGCGGATGCGCCGTGTTTCAGGCGCAGCACAAAATCGGGACAACGCGCCAGCAGCGCAAAACAGAAATGGCGCGGCATGAGCGAGGAAACGCGGATCGCCTATTATCAGCAGGCCGACAGTTGGGCGCGGCAACGTGATACGACCTATGCCCGATCAGCGCGGCGGGCGTGGATCGTGGCGGGCATCGCGGTGGGCGTGGCGGGGCTCGAGGCTCTGGCCATCATCGCGCTGGCGCCGATGAAAACCGTGGTGCCCTATACGTTGCTGGTCGACAGCCATACCGGCTTTACCCAGATGCTGGAGGGCACGCATCCCCAGACGGTGCGCCCCGATGCGGCGCTGACGCAATCGCTGCTCGCGCAATATGTCGTCGCGCGCGAGGCCTATGACGCCGCCACGATTGAGGAGCAATATCGCAAGGTTGCGCTGTGGTCTGCCGATGCGGCGCGGCGCGATTATCTGGCGCTGATGCAGGCGGACAATCCGCAGGGGCCGATCAGCCTCTATGGTCGGAGCAAGGCTCTGCGCGTGGGGGTGGAGAGCGTGACGTCGATGGGCGCGGGACAGGCGATGGTGCGCTATTGGGCGGATCGGGCGGATGGGCGCGATTATTGGGTGGCGCTGGTGCATTACCGCTTTTCCGGCGCGCCGCAGCGGATCGAGGATCGGTGGATCAACCCGCTGGGCTTTCAGGTTTTCGCCTATCGCCGGGATCAG
Organism: Novosphingobium sediminicola; assembly: GCF_014196525.1. Lineage (GTDB taxonomy): Bacteria > Pseudomonadota > Alphaproteobacteria > Sphingomonadales > Sphingomonadaceae > Novosphingobium > Novosphingobium sediminicola. The sequence continues at coordinate 74,080 of NZ_JACIDX010000017.1, forward strand.
GAGGCGCCGCCGGTTGCGCCAGTTGCCGCGCCGGTTGCGCCGCGGCCCGTGGCCTTGGCCCCTGCGGAAATGGCGCGGGATGTTGCGCCCACGGCGACACAGGTGGCGCAGCCGCGGCCCTATCCTTTCCGCAATCCCCGACGCGCCCTGTCGCCCCAGATCGTTCAGCCGGGCGGGGGTGAGCCATGATGCGGCGGCCGTGTGTCCTGCTGCTCGCTCTAGCCCTGATGGCGCCCGCGCCTGCGATGGCCGAAATCACGCCGCGCGCGGGCGGCGGCGATCCCCATGTGCAGACCGTGCCCTATGACCCGGATGAAGTTGTGGCGCTGCGCGTGGCGAATGGCTTTGCGCTGACGGTGCGCTTTGGCGCGGATGAGCGGATCGAAACGGTGACGCTGGGCGATGGCGCGGGATGGGTGGTGCAGACCAACAAGCGGGCCGACAGCCTGATCATCAAGCCGGTTGGCTATGCGCCGACCACCAATCTGACGGTGCTGAGCGATGCGCGGGCCTATAATTTCACCCTTTATGGCGCGGCGCCGGGTGAAGGGGTTCAGCCCTATCTCCTCAGCTTTACCTATCCCGCGCCGGTGACGGCGGGGCCGGTGACGGCGGGGCGCTATCGGCTGAACGGAGATCGGGCGCTTTGGCCGGTGGAGATTGGCGATGATGGTGCGGTGACGCGGATGCGCTGGGCGCAGGGGTCGGCGATGCCCGCCGTCTATGGCGTGGGAGCAGGGGGGCGGGCGCTGGTCAATGGCGCGATGCGTGATGGGTTCTATGTGGTTGAAGGGGTCTATGCGCGGCTGACCTTCATCGCGGGCCATGCGCGGGCCGAGGGGCGGAGGATCGCGCCATGAGCGGGCGCGACATCCGCCCAAAGGTGGCTCCGCCGCGCGATATGCTGCCCCTGCCGGTGATGCTGGGGGTAGCGGGCGCGCTGGGGCTGGGCCTGTTCGTGTGGATGGAGGGGCAAAGGAAAGCGCCGCCCGATCCGCAGGCGCAGGTTATGCTGAGCGTGCCGCCGCCGCCTTTGGGACTGCCGGTTGATCGGGCTCCGGTGGTGGGGCCGCGCCCGGTGGTGTTGCGGCGGACCGCGCCATCGCTTCCGCCTGCTTTGCCGCCGGTCGCCTATTTTCCTCCCGCGGCGGCTTTCCCGGCGCCTGTCTATGCGCCGCCCGCGCCGGTTCGCCCATTGGCCAATCGGGATTCTGCGCTGGTGATCGACAATACGGCGGGCGCGGGGGCGGCGGTTCAGGGCGCAAAGCCCGAAAGTTCCGCACCGGTCGATGACACCGCCCATGCCACCATGATCCGCAGCCGCGCCAGCACGATTCCCCAGGGGACGATTATGGCCGCCACGCTGGAAACGCCGCTCAATTCCGACCGGCCCGGTTTGGCCCGCGCAATCATCAGCGCCGATGTGCGCGGGTTTGACGGCACGCGCGTGCTGATCCCGCGCGGCAGCCGGTTGATCGGCGAGTTCAAGGCCGACAGCAGCGCGGGCAAGCGGCGGGTGATGGTGGTGTGGAACCGGCTGATCCGGCCCGATGGGGTGGCGATCCGGATCGCCTCGCCCGCCACGGATGCGATGGGCGGGGCGGGTGTTGCCGGGCGGGTGGATACCCATGCCATCGAAAGGCTGGGCAGCGCAGTGCTGCAATCGGCGTTGACGCTGGGGGTCAATGTCGCCACGGCCGAGGTCAGCCGGGGCGGCACCTCGGTCTATCTGGGCGGCGCGGGGCAAAGTCTGGGGCAGCAATTGGTGCCTTCGGTTAATCGCCCTGCCACGGTGAAGGTAAGCGAGGGGGCGGTGATTGCGGTGCTGGTCGCGCATGATCTGGATTTCGCCGGAACGCCGGGGGTGCGCTGATGCTGACGGCATGGCTGGCGCCGTTTGCGCCCTTTCTGGCACAGGGGGATGTGACCGATATTTTCGTCAACCGGCCCGGAGAGATCTGGGTGGAACGAATGGGCGGGGGGATGGAATGCCATGTCCTGCCCGAGGTGGATGAGGCGCGGCTGTGGCTGATCGCGCGGGGTGTGGCGGGGATCAGCCATCAGGGGATCAGCCGCGAGCATCCGCTGATGGCCGCTACCTTGCCCGGTGGCGCGCGGGTTCAGGTGGTGGCCCCGCCCGCCGCGCGCGCAGGGATGGCGATTGCGATCCGCAAGCATGTGGTGGTCGATCTGGGGCTGGACGATCTGGGCGCGCAGGGGATGTTTGACGGGGCGCAGTTTCGGCAGGGGATGGCGCCGCCTGCGCCTGTGCCAACGCCGGTGGATGGGCAGGGGATGGGCGACTATCTGGCCGCGATGGTGCGTGAGAGGCGCAACATTCTGATTTCGGGCGGAACATCGAGCGGAAAGACAACTTTGCTCAACGCCCTGATCCGGGAAATTCCGCGTGGGGAGCGGTTGGTGACGATTGAGGATACGCCCGAATTGAGTGTGCCTCATACCAACGCAGTGGGCCTGCTGGCAGTGCGCGGCGCGATGGGGGAGGCGCAGGTGGGGGTGGAGGATCTGTTGCAGGCATCGCTGCGTATGCGGCCAGACCGGATCATGCTGGGCGAGTTGCGGGGGCGGGAGGCCTATAGTTTCCTGCGCGCGGTCAACACCGGCCATCCCGGTTCGATGACCACAATCCATGCTGACAGCCCGGAGGGCGCGATTGAGCAATTGGCGCTGATCGTGCTGCAGGCCGGTTTGGGTCTGGGGCGGGGGGATATTGTGAATTATGCGCGATCAGTGGTCGATGTGGTGGTGCAGATGGAGCGGCGCGATGGCGTGCGGCGGGTCAGCAGGATTGTCACAACGCGGGGGCAGGGATGAGCCGCATCGACCTGTTCATTGCAGGCGGGCAGAAATGCGGGACGACCAGCCTGCACGCCTATCTGGCGGAACATCCGGGGTTCTGTGCCGGGCCGAAGGAATTGCATTTCTTTGACGACGAGGGCGTGGATTGGGCGCGGCACGACTATGCCGCCTATGAGGCGCGGTTTGACGGACCGGGGATGCGCGTCGATGCCACGCCGATCTATGGTTTCTGGCCCGGCGCGCTGGAGCGGATCGCGCGATACAATCCGGCGGCGCGGCTGATTTTTCTGCGGCGCGATCCGGTGGAGCGGGCATGGTCGCAATGGTGCATGGAATATGCGCGGGGGGATGAGGCGATGCCATTCGCCCGCGCCATCCGCGAAGAACGCAGCCGGATCGCGACGGGAGAGACGGGGATGCGCCATCATTCCTATGTCGAGCGGGGCGCCTATGGGATGCAGGCGGCGCGGGCCATGGCGCTGTTTCCCCGGCGGCAATTGCTGTTTATCGAAAGCGCGGAATTGGCGCGCGATCATGCGGGCGTGTTGGCGCGGGTAGCGGCTTTTGTCGGGGTGGGGCCGTTTGGCGCGGTGTCGCCTTTGCGGCGTAATGCGCGGGCGGATGTGGATTATCCCGCCTCGCCCGATGCAGCGGATCGGGCCTACATTATGGAGAGGCTGTCCCATGATCGTGTGTTGTTTGAAAGGTTGACCGGGATTGGCGGCGCGCGCGCGGTTTGATAGGGCTGGCCGTGCATGGCCGAAGACACCCCAGCCCAAACCCGCGCGCGCCTGTTGCTGGCGGCTGAAACGCTTGTTGTGGGCGAGGGTGTTCATGCCCTTTCCGTGCGGCGGATTGCCGGGGCGGCGGGGGCCAATTCGGCGTTGATCCGCTATCATTTCGGGGGCACAGACGGGTTGCTGCGCGAATTGGCGCTGCGCAATGGGGCGATGATTGCCGAGGAGCGAGCCGACTGGCTGGCGCGCGGTGATGGGTTTGAGGCCAGCGTCGATGCGCTGATCCAGCCTTTATGGGCTCAAGCGGCTATGAGCGGGGATTATCGCGCCATCGTGGTTCTGGATGAGATTTTTTCGCGCGCCGTGCCTGCGCTGCATGACGAGATATGGGCGATGTTTGCCGATGGCGTGGCGCAGGTAAAGGCGCGATTGGCTGCTGCTTTGCCGGGGGTGGATGAGGCGACGTTGGGCTGGCGGATTCGGTTCGTTACGGCCGCCGCATTGGATGTGCCGCCGCGCGATGCAAGGCGCGAGGGGCGCGAAAGCCGGGATGAAAGGCTGATGCAGTTTCGCCGCTTTGCGCTGCACGCCCTGGGGGATTTGTGAGCGGGGATCTATGAGCCAGACGACGATTTTTGAAGTGATGTCGGGGCTTTGCCGCGAACTGGGCGCGATCAATCTGGGGCAGGGTTTTCCGGATATGGAGGAGCCGCCAGAGGTGATCGGCGCGGCGCAGCGGGCCTTGGTGGAGCGCAGCAACCAATATCCGCCGATGCGCGGCCTGCCCGAATTGCGCGGGGCGGTGGCGGGAATGTATGGCGTTTCGGCGGCGGAGGTGATCGTGACCTCGGGCGCGACCGAGGCACTGGCCAGTGCGATTTTGGCGCTGGTGCGGCCCGGTGACGAGGTGATCTGCGTTCAACCCTTGTATGACGCCTATTTGCCGCTGGTGGCGCGGGCGGGGGGCGTGGCGCGGCTGGTTAATCTGCGGCCTCCGGCGTGGAGCCTCGATCTGGACGAACTGGCGGAGGCGATTACAGATAAGACGCGGCTGATTATCCTCAACACACCCAATAACCCTACCGGCACGGTGCTGGATCGCGCGACGCTGGAGGGGATCGGCGCACTGGCGCAGCGGCATGGGATCTATGTGCTGTCGGACGAGGTGTGGGAGGCGACGGTGCTGGATGGCAGCAAGCCGCTTTCGGTGCTGGATATTCCGTCCCTGCGCGAAAGGTCGGTGAAGGTTGGCTCGGCGGGCAAGATCTTTTCGTTGACCGGGTGGAAGATCGGTTGGGCCGTGGCCGCGCCCGAACTGGCCGAGCGCGTTGCGGCCAGCCATCAGTTCATCACCTTTACAACCCCCACCCCGCTGCAATGGGCGGTGGCCGAGGGACTGGCGCTGGGCGAGGCTTGGTTTGCCGCGCACCGCGCACGCTATGTCGAGAGCAAGGCGCGGCTTGTGAGCGGGCTGACGCAGGCCGGGTTCTGTGTGTTGCCTTGTGCGGGGACGTGGTTTGTGACGGTTGATCTGGCGGCTTCGGGTCTGCCTGCGCAGGATGAGCTTTTGGCGCAGCGCTTGGTCCGCGAGGCGGGGGTGGGGTCGATCCCGGTGTCGGCCTTCTATGCCGATCGGCCTGAACGGGGCTATCTGCGCCTGTGTCATGCCAAGCGGGGCGAGACGTTGGATCAGGCGGTGGAGAGATTGGCGGGATTTAGAGCGGGGTTTGTTTAGGTAAGGGTGCCTCCGGCGGGCAAAGGGCGGGGCCCTTTGCAATCCCGTTACTGTCTAGGTTGCGCCAACGGATCAACATTGCCCGAGATGGCCGCGCTGCAGGCTATTGAACCGCTTCGCGCAATCAGCGCGATGCCCGCAAACCAAACGCCTCATTAAAGGGATTGCAAAGGGTCGAGACCCTTTGCCCGCCGGAGGCACAAAAAAGACCGGCGAGAAGTCTCCTCCCCACCGGCCTCTTCTTCCGATAACTCAAAGAATATCAGCGATTAGCCAACCATTCCTCAAGCCATTTGATCGTGTAATTGCCGGTCTTGAAGTCATCCACGTCCAGCAGCGCCTGATGGAGCGGGATGTTCGTCTTCGGCCCGGTGATCGCCATTTCCTCAAGCGCGCGCTTGAGGCGAAGGATCGCGCCCTCGCGGGTGCGGCCATAGACGATCAGCTTGGCGATCATCGAATCGTAGTAGGGCGGAATGCGATAGCCGGCATAGAGCCCGCTATCGACGCGCACATGCAGGCCGCCCGCCGCGTGGAAATTCTCCACCAGCCCCGGCGATGGAGCGAAGGTGAAGGGATCTTCGGCGTTGATGCGGCATTCGATGGCATGGCCACGGAATTCCAGCTCGTCTTGCTTCACCGACAGCGGCAGGCCATCGGCGATGCGGATCTGTTCACGCACGAGATCGACGCCGGTGATCGCTTCGGTAACGGGATGTTCCACCTGCAGGCGGGTGTTCATCTCGATGAAGTAGAACTCACCGTTTTCCCAGAGGAATTCGATCGTGCCCGCGCCGCGATAGCCCATGTCGGCCATGGCCTTGGCCACGATACCGCCCATGCGTTCGCGTTCTTCTGAACCGATGACCGGCGAGGGGGCTTCTTCCAGCACCTTCTGGTGGCGGCGCTGCAGCGAGCAGTCGCGTTCGCCCAGATGGATCGCCTGGCCATTGCCGTCGCCAAACACTTGAAATTCGATGTGGCGCGGGTTGCCCAGATACTTCTCGATATAGACCGTGGCGTCGCCAAAGGCGGCCTTGGCCTCGCTGCCTGCCTGCTGCATCAGCGTTTCGAGCTCGTCCGGTCCGGTGCAGACCTTCATGCCGCGTCCGCCGCCGCCGCTGGCCGCCTTGATGATGACCGGATAGCCAACATCTTCCGCGATCAGCTTGGCGTCCTCGATTTCCGAGACCGCGCCGTCAGAGCCCGGCACCAGCGGCAGACCGAGCGCGCCAGCGGTGCGCTTGGCCTCGACCTTGTCGCCCATGGTGCGGATATGTTCGGGCTTGGGCCCGATCCAGATCAGGCCATGCGCCTCGACGATTTCGGCAAAGCGGGCGTTTTCCGACAGGAAGCCGTAGCCCGGGTGGATCGCATCGGCGCCGGTGATTTCCGCCGCGCTGATGATCGCCGCCACGTTCAGATAGCTGTCCTTGGCCGCGGGCGGGCCGATGCAGACCGCATGGTCGGCCAGCCGCACATGCATCGCATCGGCATCCGCCGTCGAATGCACAGCCACCGTTTCGATGCCCATTTCCCGCGCCGCGCGATGGATGCGCAGAGCGATTTCGCCGCGATTGGCGATCAGGATGCGTTTGATGGCCATAATTCTATCAGCCGATCACAACCAGCGGCTGGTCAAATTCGACCGGCTGCCCGTTTTCGATGCTGATCGCCTTGATCGTGCCGGCCACAGGCGCGGTGATCGGGTTCATCACCTTCATCGCTTCAACGATCAGCAGGGTTTCGCCTGCCTTGACCGCCTTGCCGATGGAGATGAAATCGGGCGCGCCGGGTTCGGGCGCCAGATAGGCGGTGCCGACCATCGGCGATTTGACCTGCGTGCCTTCGACCACGGCAGGAGCGGCCGGAGCCGGGGCCGCCGCCGCAGCAGCCGCAACGGGCGCAGCTGCAGGAGCCAGAGGCAGCGCGGGCGCATAGGCAGGAGCCGCAGGCGCAACAGTGATGTTGCGCGCAACGCGGATCTTGCGGCCGCCATCGGCCACTTCGATTTCGGTCAGGCCCGTATCGCCCAGCAGAACCGCCAGTTCGCGCACCAGCGCTGCATCGACGTTCATGCCGGATTGGATGTCGCGGCCCGTTTCAGTTTTGTCGCCCATGAAATACCCCTTGGCGATGGATTATCAGGCTTGGCCCCTATCCCTCTGGCAAAGGACAGGCAAGGGGAAAGCGGTTGTTTACCACCGCCAAGCCACAGGTAAGCCCGGAATTCCGACGATTTTACCGCTATTTTACGGCATCACCGCTTACACGATCAGCGCCGCATCCAGCGCGATCAGATAGGATTTCGCGCCAAAACCGGCGATGGTGCCCTTGGCTGCCATGCCGATATAGCTTTTATGGCGAAATTCCTCGCGCGTGTGGGGGTTGGACAGGTGGACCTCGATCACGGGCAACTGGATCGCCTTGATCGCGTCATGCAGCGCAACCGACGTATGTGTATACGCGCCTGCATTGAGCAGCACCGCCTTGGCGCCGGTGGCGCGGGCCTCGTGCAGCCAGTCGACCAGATCGCCTTCATGGTTCGACTGGCGGCAATCCACGGCAACGCCAAGCTCCGCCGCCCGCGCGGCCAGGCTGGCGTCAATATCGGCCAGCGTGTCGCGGCCATAGATTTCCGGCTCACGCGTGCCCAGCAGATTGAGATTGGGACCGTTGAGGACGAAGATGGTCGTTGCCATGGAAATGTCTGCCTGAAACTGTTTGCGTTGCAGGCGTCATACTATGTCGCGTGAAGCGGGCAAGGTTCAGCGGTCGGTTCCCGCCACTTTACTGGTTAGCGGTCCGTTCCGGCCACTTTGCCCCATTGGCGCGCGGCGGTATAACCCAGATATCCGGTGCCGAACAAAGCATAGAGCCCATCGGGCAGGCTGTTGAGCCAAAGCTTGACGCCATTGGTGATAGCCGTCGCCACCGGTGCGCTGATCGCCGAGAGCAGGCCCATCGGCAGGCTGAGCAGGATCATGCCATACATGAGATAGAGAAAGCTGGGCCGGGCGCGACTTATATAGCGGTCGTGACAGGCTGCTTCGATCTGGGCGGCGGGGGCATCGGCTGATTCGGGCATGGTTGCTCTCCTGTTAAGGAGGGTGATAACCAAATCGGTTTTCGTAGGAAAATTGCACCAGCTTCGGGCAACAAAAAAAGCGACCGCCCGATGGGCAATCGCCTTTTTGAAACCAATTGGTCGGGACGAGAGGATTCGAACCTCCGACCCCCACACCCCCAGTGTGATGCGCTACCAGGCTGCGCTACGTCCCGACCTTGGTTGTTTCCGGTGGGGCGTTGCCCTGCCGGAGGCGCGCCTATAGGAGGGCTTATTCGGCATGGCAATCATCTTTTTGCATTTTTCTGGCAATTTTTTTGCCTTGCTGATGAGGGTTTGAATCAAAACCCAGGCATTCCGGGCATTATGGCCGCACACTTCCCGTTACATTGATATGATCCGGATAAGCTGCTAGGCGCTCGGTCACTTCGGGGGAGGCGCGAGAAGGCGGGATTTGTCCTGTCCGCTTGGCCAGATCCCATTCCTGTTATTCCTGCGCAAGGGTGTTTTCCCGTGTCGATCCAAACGCTTTCGCTTCTTTCCGCCGCCGCCGCCGGTGGCCAGCCCCCCGCTTGGCTGCAGTTCCTGCCGCTGGTGCTGATGGGCATTGTCATGTGGTTCCTGTTCCTGCGCCCGCAGATGGCCCAGCAAAAGGCCCAGAAGGCCAAGCTGGAAGGCATCAAGAAGAACGACATGGTGATTACCGCCGGTGGCCTGCTGGCCAAGGTGGTCAAGGCCGACGACGATTATCTCGAACTGGAAATCGCCCCCAACACCCGCGTGCGCGCGGTGCGGGCGACGATTTCGGACGTGGTGATGCCCGGCACCGGCAAGCCCGCCAACGACTGACATCATAGGCGCCCCGTGCTTGAACGTGCATCGGGGCGTTCTTATGTGCGCTGCTCTGGCCCGCGCCCAATCCATGGGCGGGCCGCTTTTCATTTCTAGAGCCGGATGAACCCATGCTCGATTTTCCCCGCTGGAAACAGCTTTGGTACTGGGCGCTTACGCTGCTTTGCGTGGCCGCCGCCGTGCCTTCGATAGTGTCATGGGCCGGGGGCAACTGGCCCTCCTCGCTGCCCAATCCCAAGATCAACCTTGGCCTCGACCTTGCCGGCGGCAGCCACCTGTTGCTCGAAGCCAATGCCGATCAGGTGGTTTCGCAGCGCCTTGAAGGCAAGGAAGAAGAAGTGCGCGCCGCCCTGAAGAAGGCCGGCAACGTGCATTATGGCGACATTTCCACCAAGGGCGGTGTGCTGTCCTTTATGGTGGCCAGCAACGCCGAGGTCGATGCCGCGCGCGAAGTGCTGGTGCCGCTGACCACGGGCGCGGGGCTTTCGGGCAAGCGTGACTGGGACATTCAGGTGGTCGACACCACCCGTTTCGTGCTGACGCCGACCAAGGAAGGCATTGCCGACGCCATTGACAAGGCGATGGAAACCGCCACCGAAGTGGTGCGCAAGCGTATCGACGCCATGGGCACGCGCGAACCGACCATCATCCGTCAGGGTGCAGATCGCATCGTGGTGCAGGTTCCCGGCCTGTCCGATCCGGCGGCTTTGAAGGCCCTGCTGGGCCAGACCGCCAAGCTGGAATTCAAGCTGGTGGATCAGAACGGCATGGCGGGCGGCGTTGCGGCCCCAGGCGATGAAATTGTGCCCTTTGCCAATGGGCAGGGCGCGATTGCGGTCAAGCGCCTGGGCGGCATCAAGGGCGATCGCCTGACCAATGCCACGCAGAGCTTCAGCCAGCACAACGAGGCGGTCGTTTCGATCACCTTCGACAATCAGGGCGGCGAACAATTCGCCCGCCTGACCAGCCAGAATGTCGGCAAGCCTTTTGCGATCATTCTGGACGGCAAGGTACTCTCGGCCCCCAACATCAACGAACCGATCATGGGCGGCAGCGCCCAGATTTCGGGCAGCTTTACCGTGGAAAGCGCGAACCAACTGGCGATTGCACTGCGTTCGGGCGCGCTGCCGGTGGACCTGAAGGTGGTTGAGGAACGCACGGTCGGTCCCGACCTTGGCGCCGATTCGATCCACAAGGGCATGATCGCCATGGTGGTCGGCACGGCGCTGGTGGTGATCTTCATGGCCGTCACCTATGGCCGCTTCGGCATCTATGCCAATACGGCGGTGATCCTCAACGTGCTTATGATCCTTGGCATCATGGCGGTGTTCAACACCACGCTGACGCTGCCCGGCATCGCCGGTTTCGTGCTGACCATCGGCGCGGCGGTCGACGCCAACGTGCTGATCAACGAGCGCATCCGCGAAGAGCGGCGGCGCGGGCGCAAGGTCGTGCAATCGGTCGAGCTGGGCTATAAAGAGGCAAGCCGCACCATCTTTGACGCCAACATCACCCATATCATTGCGGCGGTGTTGATGTTCGAATTCGGCTCCGGCCCGATCAAGGGTTTTGCCGTGGTGTTGATGATCGGTATTGCGACCTCGGTGTTCACCGCCGTTTTCCTCACCCGCATGTGGGTGGCGGGCTGGCTGCGCCGCGCGCGCCCGTCCGACCTGCATATCTGATAGGGGTGATTTTCCATGCGTTTGCTTAAACTCGTCCCTGACAACACCAATCTCCACTTTTTGAAGTGGCAGTGGCCGACCACGATCATCTCTGTCCTGCTGATGCTGGGCAGTTGGACGCTGATGTTCACCCACGGGCTGAACATGGGCGTGGACTTTGTGGGCGGCCAGATGATCCGCGTGACCTTTACGCAAAGCCCGACCGCGCCGATCGCGCAATTGCGCGGCGAGGTCGAAACACTGGGCTATGGCGAACCGATCATCCAGACCTTTGGCAAGCCCAACGAGATCTCGATCCGCCTGCGCCTGCCCGAAGGGTCGGACAAGGATGCGGCTCTGGCCGATGCGATGGCCAAGAAGATTACCGCCAACATCAAGCAGAACCATGCCGACGCGCGCGTCGATGGGGTCGATTCGGTGTCGGGCAAGGTCTCGAAGGAATTGGGCTGGACCGCGTTCAAGGCGCTGGGCTTTGCCAGCCTCGCGATCTCGATCTTCATCTGGTATCGCTTTGAATGGCAATTCGGCGTCGGCGCTCTGGTCAGCCTTGTACATGACGTTTCGCTGGTGCTGGGCCTGTTTGCTGTGACACAGATGGAGTTCGACCTGACCATCGTGGCGGCGATCCTGACGGTGATCGGCTATTCACTCAACGATACGATCGTGGTCTATGACCGCATCCGCGAGAACCTGAAGAAGTTCCGCAAGATGCCGCTGGAAGAATTGCTCGACTTGTCGGTGAATGAAACGCTGGCGCGCACCGTGGTGACCTCGGGCACGATGCTGATCACGCTGATCGCGCTGCTGCTGCTGGGGCCCAAGGTGATCTTCGGCTTCTCGGCGGCGCTGATCCTGGGGATTTTCGTCTGCACCTATTCCTCGATCTATGCCGCAGCCCCGATGCTGATCTGGCTCAAGGTCAACCCGACCAGCTTTGTGCCGGGTGAGGGGAGCAAGGATGAGGCGCCTTAAATAAATTTGCCTACGGCGGGCAAAGGGTCGAGACCCTTTGCCCGCCGTAGGCTAAATCGCTTCCTGCCAAATTTCCCTCAATTTCATCGCATTGGCTTCCCAGCTAAACCCCGCCACCTGCGCAGCTACATCTGCCTGATCAATCGGCGCGGCCAGCAATTCCCGAGCCGCCGTTGCAATGGCGTGAGGTGTGCGCAAGGCAATCCGGCCCGCCGCCGGAGAAGTGATGACCTCGCGCCCGCCGCCAATATCCGGGATGATCAGAGGCGCCCCGCAGGCCATCGCCTCGATCCAGACATTGGCCAATCCCTCGCGTTCGGATGGCAGCACAACGGCGTCGGCGGCGCTCATCAGCAGGGGCAGGGCGTCATGGCTGACCTGTCCGAGAAAATGAACGCGGGCGGCAAAAGGTTCGGCAACCTGACGCAGGACGGTTTCATAAGCACCGGTACCGGCCAGCGCCAGATGCGCATCGGGCAATTCCTCCAAAGCGCCAATGGCCAGCGCCTGCCCCTTGATGGCGATCAGCGCGCCGGGGCACACCAGCAATGGCGCGCCATCGGGAATCGTCAGGCCGAGCTTTTCCGGCAACGCGCCACGCGCCTGCGCCCGAGGCGTGGGCGTAAACCGCTCCCGGTCCAGCCCGGTGTAATGCACGCGCAGCTTGGCCTTATCCATCCCCAGCGCCACCATGTCGCGCCCAAGAGCGCCCGAGACGGTCAACAGCGCCGACGCCTGATCCGCCGCCGCCAGCATCTGCGCCAGCGCCGCCGGTCGCCCGCCCCAGTAATGGATGTCCGATCCCCGCGCCTTGATCGTCAGCGGCAGGCCTAATTCGCGCGCGATGATCGCGGCGGCGGGGCCATCGGGAAAGAAAAACTGCGCATCGACCAGATCAAAGGGCTTTTCGGCATGGAGGTGCCGCACCAGAGGCAGCACTGCGCGTGTAATCCGCGCCGGATTGCTATCGCTCCCGATCATCGGGATCAGCGTGAAACGCGGATGCAAGACTGTGAGCCCGCCCAATTCCGATTGCGCAGGGCATTGCGCCCAATCCCGATAGGGCTGGCGCAGGCTGAGCGGAAAAGGAGGCAGGCCGATGGGGTTGATCATCGTCAGATCAACCCCGCCCAGCCGGTGAAGTGCCGCCATCTGATTGGCGACGAATTTGCCGAACCCCCCGCGCACGGGCGAGGGGAACAGGGTGGAAATGGAAAGGACGCGCATCATGCGCGGGTGATTACAGCTTCCTCACTAACATTTCGGCAACAGCCAGCCATGGCGGACTGTCGATCACCAACTGGCGATGGCCGATGCCGGGAGGCAGCAGCGCGATCCGATGCTCGTCGCGATCGATCAGGCGGCCAAAAACGAATCGCCCTCCCGGACGCGGAGCAAGCACGTCACGGTTAACCAGTTTGGAGAAACTCTCCGGCTGCATCTGGCGCAGCCAGATCTGGTCGCCGCTGCGGTAATCGCCCGCGCCGGTTTCCACCGACATGGCCATTTGCGTGCCTTCGCCCACCAATTCGGATGGCAGGATGGCATCGCGCGGTGTGGTCAATGCCTCGGCCCCGACATCGGTCAGGCGAGCGACCATTTTGGCCTGTTCGGCAGCATCGCCGCGCACCAAAAGCTCCGGATCAACCTCAAGTGCGAGGGCAATCCGGTTCATCCAGATGAGCGAAAGATTGCGCGTGCCGGTTTCCAGCCTGCCAATCGTCTGCGCCGTTGTGGGCGGTGAACAACGCGCGGCCACATCGGCCAGCGTCATGCCCTTTTGTCTGCGAATATCACGTATGCGGTTAATCATGACTAGCCGACCCCTCGAACCAATCCGGTTTTTTCACTTTCCTACAATTCGCCCGGTTTGGCAAACTCTTTGCAGGGAATGGCGGAACAAACCTAAGGAGATAGTACTATGAATCGTCAACTTGTCGAACGGGAATTAACCGCACAGGGGGCGGGACGCGGAAAATCTCGCCGATTGGGGCGCAGCGTGACGGTTAATTTGTGCGAATCGCCCCTCACATGGCTCCATGCGCGCGGTCATCTGACCGATCACGAATATGATGCGGGCGAGCGGCTGCGCGCCGATTGGGAAATGGCGCAGCTCAGCCCCAATATTTCAATGCGCTGGGACCCCGTCACTATCCGGGGCAGCCGTCATGAGCGCGATCTTAACCCCACCGAGCGCCAGATTGCCGCCAAGGCCCGTTTCGACGGTGCGCTTGCGGAGGCGGGTAAGGGCCTCTCCGACATCCTCTGGCGTGTCGTCTGCGCGGGCGACAGTCTGCCCGTAGCCGAAAAGGCGCTCGAATGGCCTGCGCGGTCGGGCAAGCTGGTGTTGAAGCTGGCGCTTGACCGGGTGGCGGGGTTCTATCGGATCGGGTGAGGGGGGAGGGGCTTTTGTGCCTCCGGCGGGCAAAGGGTCTCGACCCTTTGCAATCCCGTTACTGTATTCGTTGTGCTTATGATCAACCTTGTGCAACCTTGCCGCGCCGCAGGCTTTTAAACCGCTTCGCGGAACAGCGCATTCTAGCAATCTAAGCGCCAAATTAACGGGATCGCAAAGGGACCCAAGTCCCTTTGCCCGCCGGAGGCAAAAACCTCCCGCCCTTTATCCCTCCACCATCTCCGCCAATTCCAGCCAACGCTCCTCGGAGGCATCCTTTTCCGCGCGGGCCTTGTCCAGCGCCGCTGTCAATTGAGCAAAGCGCGCCGGGTTCTGGGTATAGAGATCCCCATCCGCCAACGCCTCCTCCAGCTTGGCAATCTCGCCGTCCAGCGCCTCGATCCGCGCGGGCAGCAGGTCGTAATCGCGCTGGTCTTTATAGCTCAGCTTGACCTTATTGCGCGCCGGCATGACCACGGGCGCGGCCTCGGCTTTGTCCGCCACAGCCGCCTTCTTGGCCGCCGGAGCATTGCGCTGCTGGCGCTGCTTTTCCCAATCGGCATAGCCGCCCGCGACGATATCCACCCGGCCCGAACCATCCAGCCCCAGCGTGACCGTACAGGTGCGATCCAGAAAGTCGCGGTCGTGCGATACGATCAGCACCGTGCCGTCATAATCGGCGATCACTTCCTGAAGCAGGTCGAGCGTTTCCAGATCGAGGTCGTTGGTCGGTTCGTCCAGTACCAAAAGATTGGAAGTTCGCGCAAATTCGCGCGCCAACAGCAAGCGCGACCGCTCGCCGCCCGACAGTGTACCCACCCGCGCCTCGATCAGGCCGGGGTCGAACAGGAAGTCCTTGAGATAGCCCTGAACATGCTTCTTCTCGCCGCGCACATCGACCCAGTCGCCGCCCTCGGCCAGCACATCGCGAATGCGCTTTTCCGGGCTCAAAAGGCTGCGCTGCTGGTCAATCATCACGCCCGACAGCGTCTGGGCCAGCTTGACCGTGCCGATGTCCGGCTCCAATTCTCCGGTCAGCATTTTAAGCAAGGTGGTCTTGCCCGCACCATTGCCGCCGACAAGGCCGATCCGGTCGCCGCGCTGGATGCGCAGGGAGAAATCACGGATGATCGTGCGGTCGCCGAATTTCTTCGACACATTCTCGGCCACGATCACCGATTTGGTTTTTACATCGTCGCTGGCCAGCTTCATCTTGGCCGCGCCCTGCACCGACAGCATCGAGGCGCGCTGCGCCCGCATCTGATAGAGCTTTTCCAAACGCCCCTGATTGCGCTTGCGCCGCGCTGTGACGCCCCGCGAAAGCCAGTGCGTTTCCAGCTTCAGCTTGGCGTCCAGCTTTTCGGTCGCCCGCGCCTCATTGGCGTAAACCTCCTCTTCCCACGCCTCATAGCCGCCAAAGCCTACCTCGCGCCGCCGCATAGACCCGCGATCCAGCCAGAGCGTCGCCCGCGTCAGGCGCGTCAAAAAGGTGCGGTCATGGCTGATGACCACGAAGGCGCCGGTATAACGCTGCAACCAGCTTTCCAGCCAGTCGATCGCCGCCAGATCCATATGGTTGGTCGGTTCGTCCAGCAGCAGCAGGTCCGGCTCGCTGGCCAGCGCGCGACAGATCGCCGCCCGGCGCCGCTCGCCGCCCGAGGCGCTGGCAGCCTCACGCATCAGGTCGATGCCCAACTGGCTGGCGATGGATTCCACCTCATATTGGGGCGGGGCGTCCGGCCCCTCCAGGCAATAGTCAAGCAGGCGCGGGCATCCGGCAAAATCCGGGTCCTGTTCCAGCACGACCACCTTGGTGCCCGGCTGGATGCTGCGATTGCCCTTGTCCGCGTCCAGCGTCCCCGCAATCAGGCGCAGCAGCGTGGTCTTGCCCGCACCATTGCGCCCGATCAGCGCGAGCCGATCACGCGGGCCGATGAAAATGTCGAGGTCGCGAAAAAGCCAGCCCGATCCCTGGATCAGGCTCAGTCCTTCCCAGCTGAGAATAGGTGCAACTGCCATGGGCGCGCGTTAGGCAGTGCCCGACGGGAAGGCAAGCAATTCGCGTCTTTTTATCGCCCCCTCTTGCCTTCTATGGCTGGCTGAACAATCGCTATGTTCTCTATTCACATCGCGTTCAATCGCAAACGGATAACCCGCATTTCATGTTCACACGGCTCACCTCTATGATGATGATGGCCCCTCTGGCGCTCTGGGCGGTGGTGTCGGCGCTGGCTTTGCCGCCTGTGCCGATGGCCCATGCCGGGCCGGGCGAGGCGCAGGGCGAGGCCCGCCGTGAAATGCGCGCGGGCAATGTGCGCTCGCTGCGTGAAATTGAAACGCATGTTTTGCCGATGATGGCGGGCGCGCAATATCTGGGCCCCGAATACGACCCGTTGGCCATGGCCTATCGCCTGAAATTCGTGAAGGACGGGCGCGTGGTCTTTGTCGATGTCGATGCGCGTTCCGGGGAAATCCTGCGCCAGCGGCGCTGATCCCTGCTCCCTTGCGCTTGACGCGGCGCGGCCTCGCGCCCATCTCCCTTTGTTAATCCGACCTAATAATAAGGAAGTGCCAGATGCGGATCCTGATCGTCGAGGATGAACCCACGCTGGGCCGCCAGCTGAAAACCACGCTGGAGCAGACCGGCTATGCGGTCGATCTGTCCACCGATGGCGAGGATGGCCATTTCATGGGCAGCACCGAGGATTATGACGCGGTGATCCTTGACCTTGGCCTGCCCGAAATCGACGGGCTGACCGTCTTGTCGATGTGGCGCAAAGAGGGGCGCAAGTTCCCCGTTCTGGTGCTGACGGCGCGCGATTCGTGGTCGGACAAGGTGGCGGGCCTTGATGGCGGCGCCGACGATTATCTGGCCAAGCCGTTTCAGACCGAGGAACTGATCGCCCGCCTGCGCGCGCTGATCCGCCGCGCTTCGGGCAATTCCTCGTCCGAGCTGATCGCGGGCGATGTGCGTCTCGATACGCGTTCGGGCCGTGTCACGCTGGCGGGCGAGCCGGTGAAGCTGACGGCACAGGAATATAAGCTGCTGTCCTATCTGCTCCATCACAAGGGCAAGGTGGTGTCGCGCACCGAGTTGATCGAACATATTTACGATCAGGATTTCGACCGCGATTCAAACACTATCGAGGTGTTTGTTACGCGCATTCGCAAGAAGCTGGGCGCCGATGTGATCACCACGATCCGCGGGCTGGGCTACAGCCTTGACGAGCCTGCGCGCGGATAAACAGCCATGGCCAGCGCCCAAGCGCCGGAAACAGCAAAGAGCGATACGCGCAAGGTTGACGGGATAAAATACACCGGCAGCCTTGCGCGGCGCATGATGCTGATCGCGGTGGGCTGGATCTTGGTGCTGCTGTTGGCGGGCGGTCTGGCGCTGGACCGGGCGATGACCGCGATGGTCACGCGCAATTTCGACGAACAGCTCGGCTATATGCTGACCGGCATGATCGGCAGCGCCGAAATCGGCCCCGATGGCGAGGTGTTCTTCAACCGTCCCCTTGGCGATCAGCGCTTCCTTGAACCGAACAGCGGCCTCTATTGGCAGATCAGCGGCAAGGGGCATGAGGATTTTCCCAGCCGCTCGCTCTGGGACCGCACGCTGAAGATCTCGGCCGATCATCAGGACACGCAGGCCCATATCTTCGATTCGAGCCAGTTTTCCGGCGAGCCTCTGCGGATCATGGAGCGCTCGATCATTCTGCCGGGCAGCAATACGACATGGTGGTTCGTGGTGGCCGAGAGCCGACATGAACTGGACGCGCAGATCCGCCGTATCCGCACGATCCTGATTGACAGCTTTCTCGTGCTGGGCCTTGGCCTTGTGCTGATGGCCGCGATCCAGAGCTGGTATGGCCTATCGCCGCTGCGCCGCGTGCGTCTGGCCATTGCCCATATGCGCAGCACCGGGGCCAACCGGGTCAGCGATCCGCTGCCGGTCGAGGTGCAGCCGCTGGTGCAGGAATTGAACGACCTGCTCTCGCATAACGAACGTCAGGCCGAAGAGGCGCGCACCCATGCGGGCAATCTGGCCCATGCGCTTAAAACGCCGCTGACGGTGTTGCTCAACGCGGCGCAGGCCAAGGAGCCCGATCTGGCCGAATCGGTGGCGCGCGAAACGGCGGTTATGCGCCGACAGGTCGAACACCACCTTGCCCGCGCGCGCGCCGTAGGGCGGCGCGGGGCGGGGCAGGCGCGCACGCCGGTGTGGGATGCGGCCAAATCGGTGATGCGCGCGGTCGAGCGACTCTATCCCGATGCGCGTTTCGATCTGGACGGATCGCATGACGCACAGGTCGCCATCGAGCGGCAGGATCTGGACGATCTGCTGGGCAATCTGATCGAAAACGCAGCTAAATACGGCGGAGGCAGCGTCTTTGTCACCGTCGATGCGGGCGATAAGGGCGAGCTGGTCGAAATCTGGGTCGAGGACGACGGCATGGGCATCCCCGAGGTTGAGCGCACCCGCATTTTCGACCGCGGCGCCCGGCTGGATACGGGCAAGCCGGGGACCGGGTTGGGGCTGGCGATTGTCCGCGATGTGGCGGAAATCTACGGCGGAAATGTCGATCTGGACGAAAGTGAGGATTTGGGCGGGTTGTTGGTGAAGTTGCGATTGCCCAGGGCGAGGGGATAGTTGGGGAAGAGGTGCCTCCGACGGGCAAAGGGACCGAGTCCCTTTGCCCGTCGGAGGCATCTTTAACCCCTAACCCTTACTCGCCCAATTTGGCCTTCTCATGATGCCGGATGACTTCATCAATGATGAAGCGCAGGAATTTCTCCCCGAAATCAGGGTCGAGCTGCGCGTCCTCGGCCAGTTTGCGCAGGCGTGCGATCTGGCGCTCTTCACGGCCGGGGTCGCTGGCGGGCAGGGTGTGGGTGGCTTTATATTCGCCCACGGCCTTGGTGATACGGAATCGTTCGGCCAGAATGTGAATCAGCGCGGCATCGATATTATCGATGCTGGACCGAAAGGAGGCCAGAACCGGATCGGTGGTGGCAACAAGGCTGCCCTGATGTGACGTTTCAACCATAAAGCGCCGCTAGCATGAGACAATGGTCGATTCCAGCCTTGCCTTTGCGCAGGATGCGGCGCAATGCGGGCCCGATGACTGCCCAACCCGTTTCCTTGACTGAACTTGGGGTGCCCATGGACGCGCCCCAGCCCTCGATCGACCCTTTGCTGGCGCTGACGGCCAAGGGGATGGACGAGGTGAACGCCGTGATTCTGAGCCGGATGGAAAGCGAGATCCCGCTGATCCCGCAGCTTGCCGGGCATCTGATTTCGAGCGGTGGCAAGCGTCTGCGCCCGATGCTGACGGTCGCGGCGGCGGAACTGGTGGGTTATACCGGCGGCGCGCAATATGCGCTGGCTGCGGCGGTTGAGTTCATTCACACCGCCACGCTGCTGCATGACGATGTTGTCGATGGCTCGGACCTGCGCCGGGGCAAGGCGGCGGCCAATATTATTTACGGCAATCCGGCCACGGTGCTGGTGGGCGACTATCTGTTCAGCCGCTCGTTTGAACTGATGGTTGAGGCTGGGTCGCTGCGGGTGCTGGATATTCTCAGCCGTGCATCCTCGATCATTGCCGAGGGCGAGGTCGATCAGTTGACCGCCCAGCGCAAAATCGAGACCAGCGAGGAACACTACCTCTCGATCATCGCCGCCAAGACTGCCGCGCTCTTCGCCGCCGCCTGCCGTATTTCAGCGGTTGTGGCCGGGCGCAGCGATGCTGAGGAGCAGGCGCTCGACGACTATGGCCGCTACCTTGGCGTGGCGTTCCAGTTGGTGGACGATGCCATCGATTACGACTCCGAAGCCGCCGAAATGGGCAAGGGCAAGGGCGACGATTTCCGCGACGGCAAGATGACCCTGCCGGTCATCCTCGCCTATGCCGCCGGCACCGAGGACGAAAAGCAGTTCTGGCGCGACGCCATCGCCGGTTTCCGCGCCGAGGATGAGGATCTGGCCGAAGCCATCGCCATCATCGCCCGCCACGGCACCGTCGAGGCTACTCGTCAGCGCGCGGCCGATTATGCACAGAAGGCGATTGATGCGTTGAGCATTTTCCCTGCCGGCGAGATGCGTTCGGCGTTGGAAGAGGCTGCGCTGTTTTCGGTGGCGCGGCGGTATTAAGAGGTAGTTGGCCTCCGGCGGGCAAAGGGTCTTGACCCTTTGCAATCCCGATACTGTATATGTTGGGCTATAGGTTCAGCCTTGCGCGACCTTGCAGCGCAGCAGGCTATTAAACCGCTTCGCGGAACAGTGCCTCGATGCAAACATCGCGCAACCCCATAACGGGATTGCAAAGGGACCCCGCCCTTTGCCCGCCGGAGGCATCTAAAAGCCCGACTTCCCTTTTCCCCTAAAATCCATATGACGCAAACCCGTGCCAGACCTCCCCATTCATACCGTCCTGCCTGAACTCCTGAAGGCCCTGCGCGATCGCCCCAATGCTGTGCTGATCGCGCCGCCCGGTGCGGGCAAGACGACGAGCGTGGCGCCTGCGTTGATCCGCGAGCCGTGGTGCGATGGCAAGGTGATCCTGCTTTCGCCCCGGCGCGTTGCCGCCCGCGCGGCGGCCGAGCGTATGGCCGAGATGATGGGCGAGAGGACGGGTCAGACAGTGGGCTATCTGACCCGTCTGGACAGCAAGCAGTCGGCTGCAACGCGCATTCTGGTCGTGACGGAGGCGATTTTCGTTGCCACCATTCTTGCCGACCCGGAGCTTGGCGGCATTTCCGCAGTTCTGTTCGACGAGGCACACGAGCGCAATCTTGACAGTGACTTAGGCCTCGCTCTTGCGGTAGAGTGTCAGCAGGTTCTGCGCGAGGATCTGCGTATCATCCCCATGTCGGCCACGATTGACGGCGAGCGTTTCGCCGCTTTGCTCGGGCCCGATACGCCGGTGATCGAGAGCGAGGGGCGGGCATGGCCGCTGACTATCCGCTGGCTGGGCGCGCGAGCCGAAGCGCGCATCGACGAGCAGATGGCCAGCGCCATCCTGACCGCGTGGCGCGAGGAAGAGGGCGACATTCTGGCCTTCCTGCCCGGCGTTGGCGAAATCTCCCGCGTGGCGGAAAAGCTGGAGGAGCGGTTGAAGAATGTGCCGATCCTGCCCCTGCACGGCCAATGCGAGCCGCAGGACCAGCGCGCCGCAATCCGCCGCGATTCGGATGGCCGCCGCCGTATCGTGCTGGCCACCAGCATTGCCGAGACTTCGCTGACGCTCGATGGCGTGTCGGTGGTGGTCGATTGCGGCCTGTCGCGCCGACCGGAATATGACAAGGCGGCGGGCGTTACGCGTTTGATCACCACGCGATCCTCGCAGGCCGCCGCCGCCCAACGCGCGGGCCGCGCCGCGCGTCAAGGGCCGGGCGTGGCCTATCGTCTGTGGGAGGAGGCCGCCCATGCCGGTCGCCCTGCCTTCGATCCGCCCGAAATGCTGACCAGCGATCTGGCGCCTTTCACGCTGGCGCTGGCGCAATGGGGGGCGCTTGATCCGGGCGCGATGGCGTGGATCGATGCGCCCCCTGCGGCGGCCCTTTCGGCCGCGCGGGCCAAATTGGTCAGCCTTGGCGCGCTGGATGGCGACCGGATCACCGATCATGGCCGCGCGATGGCCAGCCTGCCGATGGGGCCGGAACAGGCGCACATGCTGCTCTATGGCGCGGCGCGCGGGGCGGGGGAGACGGCGGCTATGCTGGCCTTTTTGCTTCAAGAGCGCGCGCTGGGCGGGCGGGGCGAGGATCTGCTGACGCGGCTGGATCGCTGGCGCACGGATCGCTCGGCCAAGGGCGATGCGGCGCGGCAAATGGCGAAACAATGGGCGCGGCGGGCCGAAAAGCTGGTCACGCGCTTCCCAGGCGAGGCGCCGCCTGCGGGGGTGCTGCTGGCCGAAGGGTTCCCCGACAATCTGGCCAAGCGGCGTGATGTCAGCGGCGAGGAATGGCTGGCGGCGGGGGGCAGGGGGCTGGTGCTCGATGGCCTGTCCTCGTTGGCCCGCGCCGAATATTTGGCCGTGGGCGAGGCGCAAGGCAGCGCTAAAGGCGCGCGGATCACCGGCGCGATTGCCTTGACCGAGGCGGAAGTGCTGGAACATCTGGCCCATCGGATCGAGCGGCGCTCCACCCTGCGCTGGGTGGCCGATGAGCGGCGGGTCGAGGCTTTGCTCGAACGGCGACTGGGCGCCTTTGTATTTATGCGGGGCAGCGATCCCAAGCCTGATCCCGCCGCAATCACGGCTTTCCTTTGCGAGCGGATCAGGGCCGATGGGCTGGGCCTGCTGCCTTTGGGGCGTGCTAGCCTCGCCCTGCTCAAGCGAGCACGTTTTGCCGGGGTGGAGGCGTTGAGCGAGGATGCCTTGCTGGCCGATCTGGAGGATTGGGCGGGGCCGCAATTGAAACGGCGGTTGGATACGGTGGAACCGGGCGCGCTGCATCAGGCGCTGCTCGACCGTTTAGGCTGGGATGGGAAGCAGACGCTCGACCGGCTTGTGCCCGGTGAATTTCGCAGCCCGGCGGGCAGCACCCATCCCATCGACTATGACGACGCAGGCGGGCCGTCGGTCGAGGTGCGCGTGCAGGCGCTGTTTGGCCTTGAGCGCCATCCCACCTTCGGCAATCCGCCCCAACCCTTGCGGCTTTTGCTCACCTCGCCGGGGGGCAAGCCGATCCAGACCACGATGGATCTGCCCGGATTTTGGCGCGGATCGTGGCGCGATGTGGTCAAAGATATGAAGGGGCGATACCCCAAACACCGCTGGCCTGACGAACCTTGGGCGGAAGACCCCAGCCTGAAGACGAAAAACGCGTTTCAGGCCCAACGTCGCACTTGATTTATGGCGCGATTCGCTGGCATGGCAGCGCTTATGACCGCACGTATCTTTCAGCGCCCGAAGAACGCCATGCAGTCCGGCAAGGCCCTGCTGGACCAGTGGATCCTCGAATTCGCGCCCAACGAAGCCCGCCGCCCCGACCCCCTGATGGGCTGGCCCGGCAGCGCCGACACGCAAAATCAGGTGAACCTCAAGTTCGCCTCGCTGGATGAAGCGAAAGCCTATGCCGACAAGCATGGCATCCTCGCCACCATCCACGCTACCCCGCCGCGCCGCCTTAAGCTGCAGGCTTACGCGGATAATTTCCGCTAAGCATCAAAGGGGCTTGCCTTTCGCGGCAAGCCTCGCCATAGGCCGCTCCGGGAGTCGGTCGGACGTTGCGTCCGCCAACCTGGTCAGGTCCGGAAGGAAGCAGCCACAACGGAAATGCCGCGGGTCGGCCGGCTCCTACGTTACAAAGAACCAGCTTTCGGGCTGGTTTTTTTGTTTGTGCGGCGGGATTATGCCTCCGGCGGGTGCTTTATGCCTCTGGCGGGCAAAGGGTCTCGACCCTTTGCAATCCCATGACTGGGGTGGTGCTTGGTTTGCGACCATGCGGTTTTGCGCGAAGCGCTTTATTTATAGCCTCCGGCGGTGCGGCGTTGCGCTTCGTTACATTGGGGCGCGACAAAGACAGTAATGGGAGCGCGAGGGTCTAGGCCCTCGCATTTATCCCTTCTTCTTTCCCTGCAACCCATTCGACAAACCTTTCCCCAAGCCCTAGTTAGACAGACATGATGACTGATTCCTCTGACATGTTCGGCG
This sequence comes from Novosphingobium sediminicola, assembly GCF_014196525.1. Taxonomy (GTDB): domain Bacteria; phylum Pseudomonadota; class Alphaproteobacteria; order Sphingomonadales; family Sphingomonadaceae; genus Novosphingobium; species Novosphingobium sediminicola. The sequence continues at coordinate 98,005 of NZ_JACIDX010000017.1, forward strand.
GCGACGATGACGGCGATGATCTGCCGTGGGACGATGACGCGCCAGAAGCGCAGCCCAGCGCGGCGGAACTGGAAGACGCGGGGCAGGAAAGCATGTTTGGCGCGCCCGATCCGGCGCCCACCTCCGCGCCCGTGGTTTCGGCTCAGCCCTATCGTGTGCTGGCGCGCAAGTATCGCTCGCAGACTTTTGCCGAGCTGATCGGTCAGGACGCGATGGTTCAGACGCTGGCCAATGCGATCAAGCGTGATCGATTGGCCCATGCGTTTTTGATGACCGGCATTCGCGGGGTGGGCAAGACATCCACCGCGCGCCTGATTGCCAAGGCGCTCAATTGCGTGGGGGCCGATGGCAAGGGCGGCCCGACGATCTCGCCCTGCGGCGTGTGCGAGCCCTGCGTGGCGATTGCCGAAGGGCGGCATATCGACGTGATCGAGATGGACGCGGCCAGCCATACCGGCGTGGACGACGTGCGCGAGATCATTGAGGCGGTGCGCTATGCGGCGGTTTCGGCGCGCTACAAGATCTATATCATCGACGAAGTTCACATGTTGTCGCGCAATGCTTTCAATGCATTGCTCAAGACACTTGAGGAACCGCCTGCGCATGTGAAATTCCTTTTCGCGACCACCGAGGTCGACAAATTGCCGATCACCGTCCTGTCGCGGTGTCAGCGCTTTGACCTAAAACGCATCCCGGCCAAATTGCTGGCAGAGCATTTCGGCGCGATCTGCGAAAAGGAAGGTGTGGCCATCGAGGCCGAAGCGCTCGGCATGATTGCCGAGGCGGCCGAAGGTTCGGCGCGCGACGGGCTGTCGATCCTCGATCAGGCGATTGCCCATGCTGATCTGGCCAGCGATTCCGACCATACCAATGTCACCGCCGAGAGCGTGCGCGAGATGTTGGGGCTGGCCGACAAGAGTGTGCAGCGCAAACTGTTCGCCGCCTTGTTGAATGGCGATGGCGGCGCTTTGCTCGATCTGGTGTCGGCACAATTCGCTTTGGGGGTTGAACCTATCGCCCTAATGCGCAGCGCGATGGAAATCACCCACCGCATCACCGTGGCGCAGGTCGGGCGCGGCGAGGTCAAGGCCGTTTCCGAGGATGAGCGCAAGGCCATCGAGGATTGGGCCAAGCGTTTGCCCCCCGGTCAGTTGCACCGTCTCTGGCAATTGCTGATCAAGGGGCATGACGAGGTCAAGACCGCGCCCGCGCCCTTGGTGGCGGCGGAAATGGCGCTGCTGCGTTGCCTTCACGCAGCCGATATGCCCGATCCGGGGCAATTGGTGAAAAAGCTGGAAGGTCTGGCCGCGCAGGCCGTGGCCATGCCGGCGCGCGCTCCGGGCGAACCGGCGCAGGCCCCTGCCGCTCCGGCGATGAACTGGCGCGAATTGGTCGAGCATGTCGAGCATTACTCGATCCCGATGGGGGCGATGATGCGCGGACAGGTGCGCGTGGTGGAACTTTCCCCCGCGCGGCTGGTTTTCGAGCAGGCTCCGGGCTTCGCCATGAATATCGTCGAGGACCTGCGCAAGATCCTGCGCGAGGTGACCGGCGATCTGTGGGAGGTTGAGCAGCGCGGCGAAGGCGGCGAACCGACCTTGATGGAGGTTGAAGCCAAGGCCCGCGAGGCGCAGGTCAGCCAGCGCCAGCAATCGCCCCTGATGCAGGCCGCATTGGCCGCTTTTCCGGGGGCGCAGGATATTACCGATGAAGGACAGTCTGGCGGTTTTCAGCGCCGCCAGTCCTATGGGAGCCGTTAAATGAAGTCGATGGAAGAAATGATCAAGGCCGCCCAGCAGGCCGCCGAAACGATCCAGAAACAGATGAATGAAACCCAGTCGAAGCTGGACGCGATGGAAGTTGAAGGCAGCGCGGGGGGCGGTCTGGTCAAGATCCGCGCCAGCGCCAAGGGCCGCGTGATCGGCGTCTCGGTTGATGACAGCCTGCTGGTGCCTGCCGACAAGGGCATTCTGGAGGACCTGATCGCGGCCGCGTTTAACGATGCGCGCGCCAAGGCCGATGAAGTTGCCGGGGCCGAACTGGCCAAGGCGCAGAGCGGCATGGGTCTGCCGCCGGGCTTCAAGCTGCCGTTCTGATCATGAAAATGCAAATGGGGCTGTGGCGTGGCGCCATGGCCCTCATGCTGATTATGGGCGCGCCGGTTGCGCAGGCCGAAGAGGCTGCCCCGGCCCCCGATCCGATCACCGCGACCTGTCATCCCGCCTTTACCGTCGATGGCGCGACGCTGTCGGCCGGAACTGCCTTTGTGCTGGACATGACCGAGCCGCCCAGCGCGAGCAACCCGCTGGCACCGCGCCCTTCCGCGCTGTTTCTGGTGACGGCGCTGCATCTGTTCGGGCCGAATGGCGGACTGGCCGCGCAAATCGAATCCGAACATTTGCCCGACCATGTGAAGATGGACGCCTGTATCGGCGGCGATGGCCAGCATTGGACCGCGCGGCGCACGCTGGCGATTGCCGGGGCGGTGCCGATGGCCTTGCCATTTCGTGATGTGGCCGCCTTTGCCGCTGATCCGGCCGGGTTGAAGGACGCTACCCGCCTGAAGCTGGCCGAAAAGGGTCCGGTGGCGGGCGATGAGGTTTGGGTGGTGGCCTCGATGGGCGGGGATGGGCGCATTCGGCGCTATGGCGCGCGGGTGACCTATAATGGGCCTGATGCGCTGCAATATGCCTTTGTCGATAACACGCTGGCGCTTGCGGCCAGCAGCGGGGCGGCGGTGGTCGATGGGGCGGGCCGGGTGCTTGGGCTGCATCTGGGCGGGGCCAAGGATCGCGGCGATCTGTTGGGCATGGCGGTGCCGCTTGAGCGTTTGCGCAAGCTGATTGGCGAGGCGAAATAGGCGCCTGTCTCTGTGGGCAAATTGCAGGATGGCGCGATTGCGGCCTTTTTCCCCATTGCGCCGCGCGCATCTGCTCCCCATATCCTCAAAAACAACGCAGGGCCGCCGTTCTTAGGTGCAGCCTGAATGGAAGATTATGACTGACGAGAACACTCCCTCGAATGTGATTGCGCCGCTGCCCCAGTTGCTGCCGATGCTGCCGCTGCGCGATATTGTGGTTTTTCCCGGCATGGTTGTGCCGCTGTTTGTGGGCCGCGAAAAATCGGTGGCCGCGCTCGAAGCAGCCATGGCGGGCGACAAGGACATCTTCCTGCTGGCCCAGCTTGATCCGGGCTGCGATGATCCCCATGCCGACGATCTTTATGATGTTGGCGTGGTGGCCACGGTCCTGCAATTGCTGAAATTGCCTGATGGCACGGTGCGCGTGCTGGTCGAAGGCACGCGGCGCGCGCGGATGGTGGGTCTGAGCGAAGAGGACGAGATGCTGCGCGCCGAACTGGCGCCGGTGGAAAGCGGCACGGCCGAAGGGCCCGAAGTCGCCGCCATGATGCGCAGCGTGGTCGATCAGTTTGGCGAATATGCCAAGCTGAACAAGAAGCTCTCGCAGGATGCAGGCGACCAGCTGTCCGAAATCGAGGACGCTTCGGCTCTGGCCGATCAGATCGCCAGCCATATCAGCGCCAAGGTGGCGGACAAGCAGGCTTTGCTGTCGGAAACCGATCCGTTGAAGCGACTGGAAATGGTCTATGGCTTCATGGAAGGTGAACTGGGCGTTTTGCAGGTTGAGCGCCGGATCCGTGGTCGCGTAAAGCGCCAGATGGAAAAGACCCAGCGCGAATATTACCTCAACGAACAGTTGAAGGCGATCCAGAGCGAGCTGGGCGGCGGTGATGAGAGCGGGGCGAATGAGATCGCCGAGCTTCAGGAGCGCATCAACAAGCTCAAGCTGAGCAAGGAAGCGCGGACCAAGGCCGAGACCGAGCTGAAGAAGCTCAAGACGATGCAGCCGATGAGCGCCGAGGCGACCGTCGTGCGCAATTATCTCGACGTGCTGCTAGGCCTGCCCTGGGGCAAGAAGAGCAAGCTGAAGAAGGACATTGGCGCGGCGCAGGCCGTGCTCGATGCCGATCACTATGCGCTCGACAAGGTCAAGGACCGGATCATCGAATATCTGGCGGTTCAGGCGCGGACGAACAAGCTGAAGGGGCCGATCCTGTGCCTCGTCGGCCCGCCGGGCGTGGGCAAGACCTCGCTGGGCAAGAGCATCGCCAAGGCTTGCGGGCGCGAATTCATCCGCCAATCGCTGGGCGGCGTGCGCGATGAGGCCGAGATCCGGGGGCATCGCCGCACCTATATCGGCTCCATGCCGGGCAAGATCGTGGCCAATTTGAAGAAGGCGGGCACGGGCAATCCGCTGTTCCTGCTGGACGAGATCGACAAGCTGGGTCAGGATTTCCGCGGCGATCCCGCCTCGGCGCTGCTCGAAGTGCTGGATCCGGAACAGAATTCCAAGTTCCAGGACCACTATCTGGAGCTGGACATCGACCTGTCGGACATCATGTTCGTCTGCACGGCCAACAGCCTGAACCTGCCCCAGCCTTTGCTGGACCGTATGGAGATCATCCGTCTGGAGGGTTACACCGAGGACGAGAAGGTCGAGATTGCCGAGCGCCATCTGGTGGCCAAGCAGGTTGAGGCGCATGGGTTGAAGAAGGGTGAGTTCACCCTGACGCAGCCCGCGCTGCGCGATCTGATCCGCTATTACACCCGCGAGGCGGGCGTGCGCACGCTGGAGCGTGAGATCGCCCGGTTGGCGCGCAAGACCTTGCGCAAGATCCTGGAAGGCAAGGAAAAGGGCGTGACGATCACGCCGGAAAACCTGGCCGATTTTGCCGGTGTCCGCAAATATCGTCACGGCGTGTCGGATGAGGAAAATCAGATCGGCTCGGTGACGGGTCTGGCCTGGACCGAGGTGGGCGGCGAATTGCTGACCATCGAAAGCGTGACCGTGCCGGGCAAGGGCGCGGTCAAGACCACGGGCAAGCTGGGCGAGGTGATGAGCGAGAGCGTGCAGATGGCGTTCTCGTTCGTAAAGGCGCGCGCGCCCGCCTATGGCATCAAGCCGTCGATCTTCAACCGCAAGGATCTGCACATCCACCTGCCCGAAGGCGCCGTGCCCAAGGATGGGCCGAGCGCGGGCATCGGCATGGTGACCGCGATGGTTTCCACGCTGACGGGCATTGCGGTGCGCGCCGATGTGGCGATGACCGGCGAGGTCACGCTGCGCGGGCGGGTGCTGGCGATCGGGGGCCTCAAGGAAAAGCTGCTGGCCGCGCTGCGCGGCGGCATCAAGACCGTGCTGATCCCCGAGGAAAACGCCAAGGATCTGGCCGAGATCCCCGCCAACATCCGCGAGGGTCTGGAGATCGTGCCGGTGTCTCATGTGGATCAGGTGCTGGCGCGCGCGCTGGTTGAGGTGCCGCAGGCCATCGAATGGACCGAGGCCGACGATCTGGCAAGCCAACCCGGTGCGACGCCCGCAGGCGGGGCTGCGCCTTCGACCGCCACGGCGCATTGATTTTGCTGCAATGCCGCGACTCGGGTTTACGCCCTTGTCGCGGATTGCCCTTGGGGCGCGACGGGTCGAGTTTAGACTTCCATTCGTCGAAAAACCCCCGATTTTCGGGGATAATTGCGGGCTTTTAACCGCATTTCGCTTTGACAGGGGCATGAAAAATCGCTCAATTCCGCCCGCTGTCGAGGCGACTCAAACAGATATTCTCAACGTCCTTTCCGGGGGTACCCAAATGAATAAGAACGAACTGATCGGCGCGGTTGCCGAAGCCAGCGGCCTTACCCGCAATGATGCGACCAAGGCTGTCGAAGGCGTGTTCGAATCGATCACTGCTGCTCTGAAGGCCGGCGATGAAGTCCGTCTGGTCGGTTTTGGCACTTTCTCGGTGGCCAAGCGCAAGGCCTCGACCGGTCGCAACCCCCGCACCGGCGAACCTTTGGCGATCTCGGCTTCGGCTCAGCCCAAGTTCAAGGCTGGCAAGGGCCTGAAGGACGCGGTGAACTGATCACCCGTTTTTGACTGCTGAATGGCTGAAACGCCTCGCAGCCATAAGCAGAAAGAAAAACGCCGCCTCGGATCATCCGGGCGGCGTTTTTGTTTGGGGCCGGGAAGGGGGCTTTAAAGGCCCCCTTTGCCTTATTCGCCGCTTTCGCGCGTGGCCACGGCATAGAGCGCGATGGCGGCCGCATTCGACACGTTGAGCGATTCCATCGCCTCGCTGATCGGCAGGCGGGCCAGAGCGTCGCAATGCTGGGTGATGTTGTGGCGCATGCCTTCGCCCTCGGCGCCCAGCACCAGCGCGACAGGTCCGGCGCTCATCGCTTGCGACAGCGTGGCCTTGGCCTCACCGGCCAGACCGATGCGCCAATAGCCCGCCTCCGCCATTTCTTCGAGCGCGCGGGCCAGATTGACCACGCGGACCCATGGAACAACCTCCAGAGCGCCGCTGGCCGATTTGGCGAGCACACCCGATTCGGGCGGCGCATGGCGGTCCTGCGTGACGATGGCGGCGGCATTGAACGCGGCGGCCGAGCGCATGATCGCGCCGACATTATGCGGATCGGTCACCTGATCGAGCACCACGATCGGGCGCGAGGGATCGCCGTCCAGCACATCATCGAGGAACACATCCTCAAGCGCATCGCATTCCAGCACCAGCCCCTGATGCGGTGCATCGCGCGCGACAAGGCGGCCAAGATCGGCAGCCTGCGCATATTCGATAGTGAAATCAGCAGGAAGCTCGCCATCCAGATTCGCAATGGCCTCACGCGTTGCCCACAATTTGCGGTGGCGGCGGTCGGGGTTCTTCAAGGCGGCCTCAACCGCGTGATGGCCCCACAGGCGCACTGCGCCCTTGCTGGCCCGGCCCGAGCCGCGCCCGCCCTGCATGCGCCCTGCGCGGCCCCGCATGGCCTTGCCCTTTCCGCGCCCGCCCTGTTGGGTGTCGTCGTCGCTGTGGCGGCTCATGAATTGTCCTTTCTGGCAAAAATTTCTCCGCCTTTGCCAATTCGAGTGTTGACAGGCAAGGGCAAGATCCTCATAGGCCCGGTCCTCGGCTGAACGGCTCCACACAAATGGGGCCATTCGGGGGGAGACCCCCAAGCTGGATAGCCTCGCAAGAGGCCTGACGGTGTGGACAGGTGGCCGAGTGGTTAATGGCAGCAGACTGTAAATCTGCCCGCGAGAGCGTACGCTAGTTCGAATCTAGCCCTGTCCACCACCGTTGCAGTTTTTTCCAGACACATGATCGTGATCGGCCCCAAGGGGCTTGGCCGCTGCCCGGGTTTTGCCGCCATACCTGTCGCGGCATTCGGCAGACAATTTATCCACAATGATTTCTGCCTGTTGACAGATGTGATCAACACCCCCATAGGCGCGGACCTCGGCTGAACGGCTCCATCCAAATGGGGCCGTTCGGGGGGAGACCCCCAAGCTCGAATGCCTTGAAAAAGGCATAACGGTGTGGACAGGTGGCCGAGTGGTTAATGGCAGCAGACTGTAAATCTGCCCGCGAGAGCGTACGCTAGTTCGAATCTAGCCCTGTCCACCACCGTTTCCTTTAAATAGCTGCAAGGTTGCGCCCGACCACGGGCCCGGCGCAACGCTCGACTTGGCCTTATTGCTGCGGCTTGCCGGCAGGAGCAGGCGCGGTTGCGGGTTCCGATGCTGCGGGCGCGGATGCGGCGGCGCGGGCCTTGCGCATGGTCTCGATCTCGGCGCCGGTCTTGTAATCAAGCAGCTCGACCTGAAACACCAGATCGGAATTGGCCGGGATCGGGCCTGCGGCCTGCGCGCCATAGCCCATGGCCGCCGGGATGCAGAAACGCGCGACGCCGCCCTTGGGCACCATCTGAAGCCCTTGCGAAAAACCGGGGATTACGCCTGCGACGGGAAAGGTCGCCTGCATCCCCTGATCGAACACCGCGCCCGTGGCGGCCAGATAGCCGATATAATTGACCAGCACGTAATCCTCTTCGGCCGGGACCGGGCCGGTCGCGGGGCGCAGCATGGTGAAGCTGACGCCCGAAGAGGTCTTGGTGCCGCACAGCCGCTGGGCCGGGGGCAGGATCGGGTTGAGCGGCAGGGGGATGATGCCATTGTTCGCGCCGAGCGCCGGTTTGGCCGCAGCCGCCGTTTTTGCCGCCGCAGGCTTGCGTGCCGGGGCGGCAGCATGAGCGGGCGCGATCAGGGAAAGGGCCGCCAGAGAATACAGGGGCAGGGCGAGGGGCGACAGAGCGCGAGACAGTTGCTTCATGGCGGCAAGGTATAGGCAGGATGGAGCGCCCCGATCAAGTCGATGGCAATTATCCCACAACTCAGCATTTTGCCTGATGCCAAATGCGTGGATTTTGGCATGGTGCGGGCCTAAACAGGGCCATCGCAAGGCTCGCATCTGAAAGAGGATCTGCCATGTCGGACGCATTGCTGGGTCAGATTTCCGAAACGGTCGCAAGCGCGCAGACGGTCGAACAGCTCACGCGCCCCTTGCTGACCATGCTCGAACTGGTGACGGGGCTGGAAAGCACCTATCTGACCCGGATCGACGAGACGGCAGGCGTCCAGAGCATCCTCTATGCACGCAACAGCAAGGTGATGCAGATCCCCGAGGGGCTCAGTGTGCCGTGGGGCGACACTTTGTGCAAACGTGCGCTGGACGCCGGACAGCCCTTTACCGACGATGTGGCGGGGTGCTGGGGCGATTCGGATGCGGCGCGCGCGCTGGGCATATGCACCTATGCCTCCACCCCCGTTCGAATGGAGGACGGCAGCCTGTTCGGCACGCTATGCGCCGCCAGCTCGGAGAAGCGCCCGATCACACAAGAGGGGCGTCAGGTGCTGTTGCTGTTCGGCACCCTGATCCAGCAGCATATTCAGCGCGAAAACCTGCTGGAAAAGCTTCAGAGGGCCAATCGCGAGCTTGAGGGCTTTTCCTTCACCGATACGCTGACCGGCCTGCCCAACCGCCGCTTCATCTTTCAGGAGCTGGGCCGTCTGTTCAGTCTGGCCCAGCGCGAAGGGCGGAGGGTAACCGTGGCCTTTATCGACCTGGATGGGTTCAAACAGATCAACGACACCTATGGCCATGAAACCGGCGATGCTTTCCTGATCGAGGTCGGGCGGCGGCTGGCTGCAGGCATGCGGGGCAGCGATCTGCTGGGGCGGCTTGGCGGCGATGAATTCGTGCTGGCGGGGCTCGGCCCGGCGCAGGGGCAGGACAGCGAACTGACCGTGGCGGCGATGCGGCGGCGGCTGGCTGCGCTGGTCGAGGGGCATTACGATCTGCCCTGCTGCGCGATGGACTATCCCGGCGCCAGTCTTGGCATCATCAGCGCCGATCCGCGCCAGACCACCGTCGATCAGGCGCTTCAGGACGCCGACGCCGCCATGTATCTGGAAAAGCGCCAGCGTCGCGAGGCTCGCGCCCAACCGGCCTGAGAGAGCCTTCCGCATAAGACATTAGTATATTTTCGTGTTTTTTCGTCCCGCCGTTAAGTGTTTTTGGCGCAGGTGAGGAACCGAAGCCGCGTCTGCGGCATTGGTTAGCGACGGGACGAAAGGATGAGATATGTGGCTGCTTGACCGCTTCCTCCGCCGTGCGATCCGCACCGGGCCTTTGCAGATCACCGATGCGGATGGAAAGGTTCACCTTTACGGTTCGGGGCAGGGCGCGCCCCTATGTCTGCGCTTTACCGACAAGCGCACGGCGCTGCATATCGCCCGCCACCCTTCGCTGGGCGCGGGCGAGGCTTATATGCGCGGCTGGATGGTGGTCGAGCCGCCCCATGATATCCGCGACCTGGTGCTGATGATCGGCGCCGAGGCCAAGGCGGCCAAGACCCATATGGACGCGCCGGGGCGGTTCAGCCGGATGATCGACCGTGCGGCATGGCGTCTCGATCAGTTCAACGACCGCCGCCGCTCCAGCCGCAATGTGCGCCACCATTACGACCTGACACGCCAATTCTACGAAATGTTCCTCGACGAGGACCGGCAATATACGATGGCCTATTTCTCTGCGCCTCAGGTGGGGCTGGAACAGGCGCAGATGGAAAAGAAGGCGCTGATTGCGGCCAAATTGCATTTGCCCGCCGATGCACGCGGGATGCGGGTGCTGGATATCGGTTGCGGCTGGGGTGGGCTGGGGCTTTACCTCAACCGCCATTACGGCTGCGAGGTGCTGGGCATTTCGCTGGCCCCCGATCAGGTCGCCTTTGCTCAGGAGCGCGCCCAGGCCGCAGGCGTTGCCGACAAGGTGCAGTTCCGCCTCGTCGATTACCGCGATCTGACCGAGACATTCGACCGGATCACCAGCGTGGGCATGATAGAGCATGTCGGCGCGCGCCATTTCGACGAATATTTCGGCCATACGTTCGACCGGCTGGCCGATGATGGCGTGATGCTGACCCACACGATAGGGCGCGCAGGCGGGCCCGGTTTCACCGATGCGTGGACGCGCAAATATATCTTCCCCGGCGGCTATATCCCGGCGATGAGCGAGTTGATCGGCGCCATAGAGCGGACCGGGTGGAAAACCGGCGACATCGAAGTGCTGCGCTATCACTATGCCGATACGCTGGCCGAATGGTATCGGCGCACCACGCTGCATGCCGACCGGATCGCGGCCATGTATGACGAGGAATTGCTACGCATGTGGCAATTCTATCTGGTCGGGGCCGAGCAGGCATTCCGTCAGGGCAATATGGTCAATTTCCATATCCAGAACGTGAAGCGGCAGGACGCCTTGCCGATGACCCGCGATTACATCGCCACCGAAATGCGCCGCCTTTTGTCCAAAGAGGCCCCTCCTGTCTGGCATCTGGCGCCCAAGGTCGCTTGAGAACAGGCGTAACGCTGGCAAAGCCAGGGCTGATCGGAACTTGATCGGTTTACGATGCTTTTTTGTTAATTTTCGGTTCAGGTTTTCTTGACAAATCCCGGTGTGCGGATAGTCCGCGCAGCAATGTTTTGTCACAACCTGAAATACGCTGCGCTTAAATCAGCCCTGTGCTTTGCCCTGGTTGCGGCGGCCAGCCATGCCTGTGCTGCGCCGGACAATGTGCAGCAGATGACGGCGGCGCAATTGTTTCAGGTCGCCGATGAATGGAGCAAATCGGGCCAATTCGCCTTTGCGGAAAAGGCTTATCGCCTGTTGGCGCAAAATCCCGAGGCGGAACTGCGGCTGATCCTAGATGAAAAGCCCGATGCGGCAGGGGTGAGGCTGGAACTGGCGCGGATCGAGGCGATGGATGGGCACCCCACGCGCGATCTGAGGGCGGCGTAAACAGCGCCTCGTCCGGTCCTGCGGCGACCTATACCAAGTTCAACGATCTGAGCGGCCCGCAGACCATGAAAGCGGCTGGCCTGCTCTATAACGTGCGCCTTATCAACAACGCTGTCACGCTGACGGTCGAAGCCTCCGACCCGGCCATTGCGACTGCCAATTATAATGCCACCACCGGCTCGGTCTCGCTGACCGGAACGCAGGGGCGCAGTTCCGACTTCACTTCGGCCGATATTGTCAGCCAGACCAGCGCATCCACCACCTATCAAAAAGGTGTGGGCTCGATTGTCAATCAGCCCACACTGGCAAGTGAGAGGTTGTCCGTGAACACGCCCAGCGTGGGCGGGGTGGATTTGAGCTATACACGTATCGGCGTGTGGTCGATCTGGAACACGAATTACGGCGGTTATCAAACGGCTACGGGGATCTTTGGCGTCTCGACATTGGCCAGCGACATGCCGCGCAGCGGCTCGGCCAGCTACACCACGTCCATAAATGCCAGCGCCACCCAGAACAGCGGGACCTTTCCCAACTTCCGCGTCGATCAGGCCACGTCGGCGGTTAATTTCACGGCGAACTTTGGGGCCAACACCCTGAGCACCTCGCTCAATCTCAATGCCTTTCCCCAGACAGGGATCAGCAACGGGCTGCCGATCTACAGCACTACGGCGGTACCGCTGGTGAACCTGAGCGGGTCGGGAACGATCAGTTCAACCGGCTCCACTTTCGCCGGGACGTTGTTGGCAACCAATGCCACTATGACAGGCCAGTTCGCCGGGGGCTTTTTGGGCCCGCAAGCGGCCGAAATGGCCTATTTCTTCGGAGTTAGTGGTACGTTCCCGACGGGATATGACGGTTTTGTGCTGGGCGCGGTTGCGGGACGAAAGCCCTGAGTTTTGACTGGCCCTTCGCCCGCAAATCAAATTTGACCTGAAGGAATGCCCGGCGATCGGCATATGAAAATCATCATGGCCGGGCCGCGCAAATGAGGCGGGTCGATGGCAGCGAAAATTCTCATCTGTTGCCCGTGCGCGCCTCTCGCTTTGGTCTGGTTTCGCGCAGGAAAAGACTGGCCAGAATGATGGCCAGTCCCGCCCCGGCCGCCAGCCAGAGCGGCGCGGTCAGATCGAAACGCTCGACCAGATAGCCGCCGACAATCGGCCCCAGCGTCGCGCCCAATGCGTCGCCACCGATTGATACAAAGCCGACGGCGGTGGCGGTCTGTCCAACCGGCGCCAGTTCCATCGGCACCAGCACCATGGCCAGCGCGGCAATGGCAGGACCGGCCGAGGTCAACATACCGGCCGGGATCAGCAATCCTGCATCAATACCGGGCACCAGAAAGAGCAGCGGGAGGAGCGTGGCAATCGTTGCCGCCGTCAGCAAGGCGGGACGCCGCCCGATCCGGTCCGACAGCGCGGGCCATGTCAGGCAATAGAGGAAGCCGCCGAGCCCCGATGCTCCCAGAATCCAGCCGATCTGTGTGCCGGAAAAGCCTTTCGTCTGGCTCATGAACAGGGGGGCAAAGGCGTTGAAGGCAAAGATCCACACCGTGAGCATCAGCGCGGCGACAAAGCACAGCCACATATCGCGCGAGGCCAGCACAGCCCGCGCTGCGGCAAGGCCGGCGCGCGGGGCATGGGGCTGACGCGCAGGTTCGGGCACATGGCGCGCCACCACCGCTGCCAGGATCAGGCCGGGAACGCCTGCGGCAAAAAAGGCCGCAGGCCAACCGAAATGCGCCGCAATCTGGGTGGCAAAGACCGGGCCGATGGCCGACCCCACCAGCGATCCGGCGCAGACCACGATGCCCACATTGCGCCCGCGCCGCTCGGGCGTGGAAAGGTCCTCCATGGTGGCCATGATGACCGACCAGCACGGCCCCTCAGCCAGCCCCAGCAAGGCACGGATCAGCAGCATTTCCTCGAAATTGCGTGCCAGACCCGACACCCATGAGAGCAGCGAAAAGACCACCATGGCCGGAACCAGCACCCGCTTGCGCCCAACCCTGTCCGACACCATGCCGAAGATGAAGGTTGAAATGGCCCAGCACACCGACACAGCGCCCGCCAGCAGGCCGATCTGGCTGGGCGAGAGATGCAGGCTGCGCTCCAGATCGGGGCCGAGGAACAATTGTTCCATGCGGTCGAGCATTACGGTGCCAAAGCATCCCGCAAGGATCAGCGCGACCGTAGTTTCGGAGGGACGGGAGGTCATGGGATGTGGTTCCTCAACGCATCGCATAGGACAAGGTCACGCCGAAGGTCCGCGGGGCCGCCGGGAAATAGGCATCGCCAAAATTATCGGGCTGAACATCGGCATAATAATGCTTGTCGGTGATGTTCTCGGCCCAGACTTTTACCGCGATCCGGGGCAGAACATCGACGCTGAGCGATCCGTTAAACAGGCCATAGGCGGGCTGGCGCACCCGGTTTTGCGGATCGAAATAGAAGCCGTCATTATAGCTGTATGATCCGGCCAGTGTGGCGCGCCCGATGGGCGTGGCAAAGGCATATTGGGCCGACAGGCTGAACACCAGTTTGGAGGCCAGCACGGGAACCTTGCCGCTGGCATCCCCGACCGACGCGACCAGCCCCCCGGCGGGCGCAGCGGGCAATGTGAAGAAGAGCGCATTGGTAAAGCCCGAGCCATAGCGGCCATGCAGCCATGACATGTTTGCCTGTGCCGTCAGGCCCTGCATGGGGGCGGCCTCAAGTTCCACATCGACGCCTTTGAACGAGGCGTTGGCGCCATTGTAGAAAATGGGTGTGGTCAATCCGTTGGGGATGCCGCGGATCTGGATGTCCTTCACCTCATTGTCGAACAGGGCGATGTTGGCGCGCAGCTTGTGGTCCAGCAGATCCGACTTCAGTCCGATTTCGAAGGCGTCCACGGTCTGGGGACGTACCGAGGGCAGATTGGGGTTGGTGGCGTTGAACAGCCCGCTCTTGAAGCCCCGGCTGTAAGAGGCATAGAGCAGCACATCGCGCGTCGCCTGATGGTCGAGCGCCACGCGCCAGCTTGGCTTTTTGTCCTCCAGCGTCTGGCGGGGATAGATCGTGGCCGGGACTGCGGGATCGCTGATCGCGGTGATGAAATCAATGTGCCGCTTGTCGATCGTGTAGCGCAGGCCGCCGGTCAGCCGGGTCCCGCTGGCGATCTCATAGGTGGCCTGCCCATAGGCGGCGAAGCTCTGCGTATTGGCATAGGAGAACGTGTCGGCATAGGCCAGCGGCGCCACGGCCAGACCGGTCACATGCACCGGCACGGTCTTGAGCTCATTGCTGTAATAGAAGGCGCCCAAAGTCCATTTCAGCGGACCATCCCCGCTGGAGGCGAGCTGCAGCTCCTGAGTCCAGGAGTAGCTGAGGCTGTTGATGTTGAGGTTGAGCAGCGGGACTGGGGAGAGGTCCTTTTCGGTGTTCAACCGGAAATGGACAAAGTCGTGGCTGGTGATGCTGGTCAGCGTGGCGAAGCCCAGATCGTGCTTGAAGGTGGCGGCATAGTTCTGCTGGTCGGTGCCGGTGCGCAGGTTGCCGTTGGTGGTCGTATTGTAAAAGCCGTTGTAGCCCGGCGTGCCCACCACGGTCAGCTCGCCCGGCAGCAGCGCGCCGCCTTGCAGATTAGGCGCATAGGCATGGGAATACATCGCGGCCAGAGTCAAGCTGGTGCCGCTGTCGATGGTCCAGAGCAATTTGCTGCGCAGCCCGCCATACTCGCCTTTATAGGCGTCGGCCCCGGTGGTCAGGTTCTTGCCCCAGCCGATGCCCTGATGGTTGTAATTGCCCGAAACATCGATGGCCAGATTGGGCGTGATCCCGGTGGTGGCGTAAAGACCGGCGGTGACGGTATCGTAATTGCCATAGCCGATCTGCGCCTTCAGATTGGTTTCCTGCGATGGCGCGGGGGTGATGATCTGGATCAGGCCGCCGCTGGCATTGCGGCCGAACAGCGTGCCTTGCGGCCCTTTGAGGATCTCGATCCGGGCGATATTGTTGAAGGCAAACAGCGAGGCTGTGGGCGAGGGTTGATAGACCCCGTCGATATAGACGGCATTGGCGGATTCATCCGCGCCCGATCCCGTGCCGCCAACGCCGCGAATGGCAATGGATGCCCCGCCCAGACCCGTCGAGACATGCACCGCAGGCGCCAGCGTCGTCAGGTCCGAGGTGGAAGCGACGCCGATCTGGCTGAGCCTTTCGGCGCTGGCGGCGGTGACCGCGATGGGCACTTTCTGCATATTCTCGTTGCGGCGCTGGGCGGTGACGATGATGTCGGCGACACCGGTTTGGGCCGGGGCGGATTGAGCATGCGCCGAGGTGGCAAGGCTGATGGCCAGCCAGGATGCGCAGCCCATGCCAAAGGTCCGGATAATCGTCGTCTGCATAAACATCTCCCTCTTCCCCGGCCTGTTCTCTGCTGGCCTTTTGGGGGTAAAACGTTGGAAATAGTCGGTTACAACCGATGAGCGGTGCTTGCGCCAAAGGTTGGGAACATAGGATGCGGGCTCCAGCCGACCCGCGCATCGATGACCACAGAGGTGTCGGCGGCTAGGGCGCGGGCCATCACCACATCGAGGTCCTCCAACCGTTCGAGGCGCTCGCCATGGCATCCGAAGGCGCGGGCGATGGCCGCGTAATCTGTGCCGTCCAGATCGGTGCCGATCTCAAAGCCATGTTTGTTCTGCGCGGCGCGAATGACGCCCCAACTGGCGTTGTTGTGAATGATCGTGATGACCTTGAGGCCATAACGCCGGGCGGTGTCGAGTTCCTGCAGGTTGAAACCGAAAGCGCCGTCGCCGGTCAGGCAAAAGACCCGCCGATCAGGATAATGGCCGGCCATGGCCAGAGCGGCTGGCAGGCCAAAGCCCAGATGGGACATGCCGGGTTCGTGAAAGCGGGTGGAGGGGACCAGCGCCGGGGTGAATTCATTGCTCCAGAAACTGGTGTGACCACCGTCCAACGTCACCAGATCGTCGGGGCCGATGAAACGCGCCACGCCTTGCGCCAAAGCGCCGGGATGGATCAGGCCGTCTATGTCCTTCAGGTCGATAGATGCCCGATAGGCATCACGCTTGGCGGTCAGACCGGGCAGCCAGTCCGGTGCCGGATACAGCTCGACGCCGGACAGGGCTTGGACAAGAGCCTCGATCGCCAGCCCGGCATCGCTTGTCAGGCCAAGGGTGAGGGGCAGGGCGTGGCCCAGCGCGGCCGGGTCGATGTCGATCTGCACCAGCTTGCGGTCCGGGCGATCATCCCACCGGGGCGGCCCGTCCACCCACAGGAAGGAGGAAAAGCGGCAACCAAAGGCCAGCACCAGATCGGCCTGCTGCATGGCCTCGACCACCGCGCTGCCGCCGACAAAGCCGCCTTGGCCAAGGCATTGCGGATGATCCTGTGGGATGACGCCAAGGCCCATCTGCGTGGCGATGCCGGGGCAACCGACCCGGTCCAGCAAACGAACCATAGCCGCGCAGGCATCACTGCCGGACCGCGCCACACCGCCCCCCGCAACGATCAGTGGGCGCCGCGCCTGACGCAGCAAATCCACCACCACGGCAATATCCTGCGCATGGGGGGCGGGAGGGCGGCCGATAAAGCTGGTCATAGGCGCATCCAGTTCGGCCCGGCTGAAACGAAAAATGCCCCCCAGAATTTCGGCCGGAATATCGAGGTGCACCGGGCCGGGGCGCCCGCTCAGCGCCTCCCGCAAGGCGCAGTGGATCAGTTCGGGCAGGCGTTCGCCCACCGTAACGCGGGCGTTCCACTTGGTAAGATGACGAAAGAGCGATTCATTGTCGGTCGAACTGAAAGCGCCTCGGTGGGGGTGCATGATCGCGGAAGGGTTGCTGGAGGTGATCGCCAGCACCGGCAGATGATTGGCCCATGCCCCGCCCAGCGCGCTCAGCAGATTGAGGCCGCCCGGCCCTGTTTCTCCCAGGCACAGGGCCATCTGCCCGGTGGCGGCAGCGATGCCGCTGGCCATGAAGGCCGCGCTGGCCTCGTGGCGGACACCGATGAAGCGCATGTCGTCACGGGTCGAAAGTGCCTTGAACAAAGGCGACAATTTGCCGCTGGCGAGGCCAAAGACCGACCGAATGCCGACACGATGCAGAATATGGACCACCGCGTCGGCACCCGACATTGAAACATGGGTAGAGGCGTCGTGGTCCTGCATGGAATGCTTTCATTGATGGTGCCCGGATGGAATGGCCCGGCGATGTGCAGAGATTTGGCGGCCAAAGGGCCATCAGGTCAAATCGTATAACTTGAATACGGTATAGATCTGAGTGATACCTTGAATGCCCCATCCACGAGGTAATTCATGATCGATCCGCGACACCTGACCCATCTGCTGGCCATTCACGAACAAGGCTCGCTCAGTGTGGCCGGTCAGGTCCTCAATCTGTCTCAGCCTGCTCTGTCGAACAGCATCGCGGTGCTGGAGCAAAGATTGGGTGCGCCCGTGCTGATACGATCGGCGCGCGGAGCGGTGGTCAATGATCTTGGCCTGGCGCTGGTGCGGCGCGCCCGCGAGATCCGTTCCGTGCTGGATGCCGCAGCGCAGGAGGCCAGCCTGATGCGCAGGGGGCGCATGGGACCATTGACCATCGGGGTGACGCCAAGCCTTGTCGAGCAATTCATTCCGGATGTCATGGAGACATTGCTGACCGATCTGCCACATCTGGCGATTTCGGTGATCGAGGGGCTGGACGGGCCTTTGAATGCGGCGCTGCTGGCCGGTGAACTCGACGTGGTGGTGGCTTCTGTGGGCCAGCCCGGCGCCTCGCCTGATATTGCGGAAGACCTGCTTGTCTCGGACCCTTTTCTGCTGGCTGTTCATGAGGATTCGACGTTGAGCGGCAGACCTAGGCTGGCATTGGCTGATACGCTCGAGGAATTATGGATCGTGCCTCGTCCGGGCGGGTCGGCTTATGCGCATACTCAGGCAATGTTTCTGAACGCAGGCGTGGATTGGCCAAAGCGCACATTTTCCACCAATTCAGTGGCCCTAACTCATCAGCTTGTTGCGCGGATCGGGGCTGTCGCGCTGGTCAATCGTATCACGGCCCGCGGTTGGCCCGCCCCGGTTCGCACCGTTCCCGTGGCGGAGGCGGGGCATCGCAAGATCGGGTTGCGCCGTCGTCGCACCAGTGAGGACTCGCCTTCGGTGCGGGCCTTTGCCCAAGTCGCCGCGCAAGTGTTTAAAAGACAGTCCAAGGCAGGAGCTTGAGCCGGGAAGTACACATCACGATCAAGCGGGAGATGGCGGACAGGGTGCCCGCTAGTTACCCTTTTTCAAGACTTCGCAAGACGTCTCAAAGTGTGTCTTAAATATATTAAATTCAATAAGTTGAAAGATTTTTGCGTCTCAGGCATAGTTACACCGTCTCCTTTGATCACAACGCGAAAGAGGGGTCCGATTCGATTCCTTTTTGCCACATCAGACCATGACCCATGGCGGGAAGGGGTCTTGAACGGGAGTTCAAGATCATGACCAGCCGTACTCTCAATATCCTTTCCGCAGCAAAGGTGCGGGCGATCCGCGAAGCGGGACGTTACTCCGATGGAGGGGGTCTTTTTCTCTATGTCGATTCCACGCGCAGGAACTGGGTATTCCGCTACACTTGGCGAGGTACCAAAAAGGAAATGGGCCTCGGCAGTGCACGAATCCTTCCTCTCGCGAAGGCTCGCGAGAAGGCTGCCGAATGTCGGACCCTACTGGCCGAGGGGAAAAATCCTAAGCTCGAGCGTGAAAAAGCAGCGGAAGCTCTAACCTTTGGCGCTTTCGCTGATGACCTTATTGATACGATTTCAGTTGGCTGGAAAAACGCAAAGCATATTGCGCAGTGGCGAATGACTCTCACCATCTATGCAGCTCCCATTCGGGCATTATTTCTCCACGAAATCGACACGGATGATGTTCTGGGAGTGCTCAAGCCGGTCTGGAATAAGATACCGGTAACGGCTCACAGATTACGCGGCAGAATCGAGAAGGTGCTCGATGCCGCCAAAGCGAAAGGGCTGCGTAAGGGAGAAAACCCGGCCAGATGGCGGGGCCACCTCGATCAGCTTCTTCCACGCCGGAGAAAGGGGCGGCAAAGCCATCATCCGGCTTTGCCATTTGAGGACATTCAGGAATTTATTTCCGAATTGCGCAAGCGGCCTGCGGTTGCCGCGCGTGCGCTGGAGTTTGTGATCCTGACAGCGGCGCGCACCGGTGAATTGCTTGAGGCGAACTGGAAAGAAATCCATCTCGAGCAGCGCCTGTGGGTGGTTCCGGCTGACCGCATGAAAGCTGGACGTGAGCACCGGGTTCCGCTTTGTGGTCGTGCATTGGAAATCCTGCTCGCGACACCCAAGGCGGAGCGCAGAGGTTTAATCTTTAAGCGAAATGCGGATGGGAATCCCTTGACGAACATGGCGATGCCAATGCTGCTTCGACGCATGAAAGTCGATGTCACTGTCCATGGCTTTCGTTCAACGTTCCGGGACTGGGCTGCAGAAACAACAAATTTTTCTAATGAGGTCTGCGAAATGGCCCTGGCCCACACGATCCCCGGCAAAGCCGAGGCTGCCTATCGGCGGGGCGATCTGTTTAACAAGCGTCGCAAACTGATGGAGGCTTGGGCCGAATATTGCGAATACGGAGAAGGCGAGGGCTAAATGCTGGATCGGTTTCCGGTGCTTATATCGTCCTAGGGCCGCCTCAGGAGCCGGTATAGTACCTTACGATCGCACTCCGGTCGTGCCGGGTAAATACCGGCCGAGGTTTATGTGTGGAACGCGCAATCAGAGGATTGGAGGGCATGCCCCCCAATCCTCTGATGACCCAAATGGCTGGATGAACGGCAACCAAGATTAGCTTAGCAGCCAATCTGTTCAGAAAAGGGGACTCCTCAACTATAAAAAAATTCTAAGCACGGAATGGTTCAGTCGTGCCTGGATAGATAGTCGCCCTCACAGTCTTAGCAAACCGGCCACCCGTTCTAGCATTTTCACTTCCTGTCCGATTTCAAGCTGCGTGGCTGGAACTCGCGAAATCAGCGCCTTGTGGAATGGGCAGCCGACGAAGGCGGGGTTATCGCCGTAGAGGGTCTGGAGATGTTCGGGGAATGCATGGTCAAGTTCGTTGATCTGAGGTGCTGCCGGTTTGATGGACACCGAGATAAGGTGTTTTCATCGAACGGAGAGCATCGATGCAACGAAGGAAGTTTAGCCGTGAGTTCAA
>NZ_JACIDX010000018.1 GCF_014196525.1 Novosphingobium sediminicola
AGTTCGCTGTTCTCTTCGGCGATCGTTTCGTTCGGGCCATGGCGGCCTGATGTTCAACCGCCGCCCCGTACACGGAATTCCTGACACTCCCCCCGTAGCTTCATAAGCGATTCGCTCAATCTTCCATTGGGCGAGCCAGCCTATCAGTTCCCTATGACCCTTGGCCGTGTTCGTGAACTGTCGTTCGCAGGCTGCAGGATAGGCAAACACATCAAGGGTTGCTTTGGAGATGTCGATGCCAACCGTCTGTGGTAGAGAGCTTTCCATCTTTCCCGCCGTCCTATTCTTGTCATCCGGGCCCGAAGCCCTGGTTTCCGTCCAGGCCTGTTGGAAAAGAAAGGGGTGATCACACTAATCGACGGTCCTTTATGACCGAGACAACTTCGATCCATCCCCTTCCGCCCGATCCGGGGTGGCCACCCCGGATCGGGCATCTCATGATGCCCCAGCAGGTAGAAATGTCATAAGACAAGACGACCCCATCACCATTGTCGCCCAAACCGGCTCTTCCGGGCACGACCCGATTGCGGACGTTCCAACTGTACATTACAATTTCACAATGAACTTCAATTGCACCAAGTTTGCTTTGTTCGCCGCTGCTGCACTTGGTCTATCCAGTCCGAGCGTCAGCCGCATGCGGCCTACGTCAGTCTCGCCTCGTGACCTCGTTGGCACGTGGGCGGTGCTTCACGGCAACACAAAGTCTGACGCTTGCTTGTCTGATTTCATATCAGATTTTTTACCGGATGGCAGGTACGGTGGAGACATGGAAGATGGCGTGTGGAGTTTGTCTGGCGATATTTTGACCGTAAAAATACTTCGTTCAAATTATGATACAGGCGGGGAAGGCCCGATGCGCCGTCTCCGTCGGCCGGACGTCCGAAGAATTCACGTCTCGAGAAGACGAAATGGTCAAATTAATTTCGACCATGACATTGCAGTCAGATGTTGATTTCGGCCGGTTACCATAGCGCAAGACGTCCGCTCCCCCTGCCTTAGCCGACTTCAGGGCGCCGTTGCGCTTCCCTGAAACCGGCCGCTCGTTGTCTCGACCACAACCTGAACCAATAGCCGCTTTGGATTGGCAGGACCGGGGCCTCTAGGGCCAGAATGTTGGGGGGAGCGGACGTTTCTAACGCGCTGCATATGGGCAATTTGGTGCAAAGAAAAGTATGTAGGCCACGCACCCCATGAGCAGCATTAAAGTTGCCTTGGTGAGCAATTTCCGCAATGATACCGAGGCGCTAGGAAATGGCCACATGCGAATACCAAGAGCGATACCACAGGCTCCGATAACATCTCCGATGACAGCTTGCCATCCCATGTAACCGCAGCGCCACTGACCACCCCACGCGATAGCATTGAACAGCGCTGCAGGAAGCAGTAAAAACCCGGCAACAACAAGAGCGGAAACTCGGCTAACCATTTCTGATGGCTATCTAGCTTTATCAATGTCCGCAATGGGGTCGTGTCCGGAACGGCGCTTATCGTCGGAATATGGTGGAAACCCGTCGTCCCTCGCTGCTCAACTGTCTGGCGGCTTCCGGCGCATAACCTGTCGGTCGGCTAGCGACCATTTGTAGCTGTTAAAAGAGCAGGAGTTCGAAACCAGTTGCTGCCGTTCTTTGGCATGGTGAGCTGGTCATTATCGCGCTTGACCGCTTCGCGCGCTCACGGCTTGATGATATCGATCCCGGAACGGGCGGCGAGGTCGGTCACGAGCTGCAGGGTCGTCGGGTCCGAGATAATGTCCACGGAAGAGAGCGGATTGAGGTCGCCAATGGCAACTCTATCGCCAAAGAGGAGCATGGCACGGTCCTCGTCGTATTTGTTTGACGTCCACACCATCCCGCCCACTGTCGGTCCAGAACCGTGAATAGCGGGCGACCAAAGCTGTGTCTGCGGATAGCAGGATTTCGGAGTATCGATCAGCTGGCCGCGGACCATATGCCATTTGAGCAGGTCAGCCGTGAAGAGCTTCGCTACGTCGATGTCGCGCGCCACCTCGACGGTCGAATAGACCAGCTTGGCGAGATCGGTCCAATAGACCGACTTGAAAAGCGCTGCTGGCTCAATGTCGTGATAGAGGGTCTCATAGATCGCGCATTCGAGCGATGTTGCGGCGTAGGCCGTAGGCACGAATTTGCCGCCGACCCTGAATGGGGCGAAGCGTGTGTTTCCAAAGCCTGGATTAAAATCAATCGCTCCGAACCGCTTGTCGTGAATGCGATGGATCACGGTACTTTTCGTGAGCGTATGAAGGTTGCACGACAGAGGAGACGGCGGCGGGGGCACTGTGGGCGGCGTGATGCCGCCCGATGAGGCGGCCGTCATCCGTCAACCGCTTCGCTTTGCTCGTGCGCCGCCTTGACCACACGCTGTGCGGAATCCAGCATCTCATATGGCGCCCGGCCATCGAGCCAACTGTTGGTCGATACGAACCAGAAGGCCGTCTCCCAGGGAGAAAGGTCATCCGGCAATGCGCCCAAGATCTGCTGAATGACAGCTAGCGGCTTGCCATCCTTGAACTGGAAGCCCGGATAGCGCTCCTGCCCCCGCCAACGGATCGAGAAAATCTTTTTCTCCGATTTCCACCGGGTTGCCGTCTGGCTGCGGTTACGTGCCGAATGGCCAGCCGCGGTCGCGAGTTCGTCGCTCGACAGGGTCTCGATCTTGTCCATGAAGCGCATTCGTGCGGTCGCGTTCATCCTATCGATCTGCTTTGTCGTGCGAGCGAGCGGATCATGTGTCTCGACGAGCGCGTCGACGAGCTTCTCGATGGTCTGCTCTGAATGCCTACTTTTTACGTCGGGCAAAATCCGGCCAATCTGCGCGAGCAAATCCAGCGACTCGTCGACCACCACGGCCTGACGATTCAGCCTATTACGTAAAACCGTCCCCACTATGCGTTCAATGAACGCTCGGTCCGTGAAGAACTCCCCAACCTTCTCTCCGGTTGAGGCCGTGCCACGCTTTTGCCCAGCACCAGTCCGAACGCGTAGTCCCTTGGGCGCGGCTTGCGCATTCGTCACGACAAACGCCGACGTCAGATCGAGCGTGAGCTCAGCCGCTAATGCGCTGACGTCGTCAATGAGGACGCGCTTCGGAGAGTCGGTCTGGATAGCCATGCAGGGAAGTTAGATCAGTGATGATGAAAAGTAAATAACGCAATTCACGATGAAGCCGGGTTGAGGGAGCCGCGCGGCAGGACGACTGGCTCGCAACAGCCACTTCGTCATCTCAGGATTGCATGCCATCTTTGGCTATCGTGACCCGGACCGGGGGCAAAAGCGGTCGATCCGTTATCTCGCGCTTATTCCCGGAAGCGGCCCGATGGATAAGTCCAATTCAGGCCATGCTCCGTTTGCCGAGGGTCCCGCCGAAACGGCCGCTTCAGTGCTGGCTGATCGACGCCTTCTGCACCTTGGAAGGGGGCGGCTTCCGTCCGGCGGCTCGATGACGCTCAATCGGCAGCTCCTGTCAGATCCGGACGTTCACTTCACCACAGAGGAACGGCGATACCTGGGGTGCAACCGGACACTGACGTGACCCCCTGATTTTCCTCCAAGCTTGATTAGAGTCCGGCCTGATGGAAGGACGGACGAATGAAGCGAGCAAGGTTCACAGAAGAGCAGATCATCGGTGTGTTGAAGGAGCAGGAGACAGGCGCGAAGACCGCCGACCTGGCTCGACGCCACGGCGTATCGGAAGGGACCATCTACAACTGGAAGGCCAAGTACGGCGGCCTTGAGGTGTCTGAAGCAAAGCGGTTGCGGGCGCTTCAGGATGAGAATGCCAAGCTGAAGCGGTTGCTGGCCGAGGCGATGCTCGACAATGCTGGTCTGAAGGACCTTCTTTCAAAAAATTGGTGACGCCCGCTGCCAAGCGAGAGGCAGTCGCCCATCTTCAGGTGTCCATGGGGATGAGCGAGCGGCGGGCGTGTCGTGTCATAGGCGCTGATCGCAAGAGCATGCGCTACCGGCCTCAGGGGGATGATGATGCCGAGCTTCGGGGGAAGCTGCGCGAGCTTGCTCAGCAACGCCGGCGGTTTGGCTATCGTCGCCTGCATATCCTGCTCCGGCGGGAGGGTATCGTGATCAACCGCAAGAAAACCCAGCGCCTCTATCGAGAGGAGAAGCTGGCAGTTCGACGACGGCGCAATCGGCGCCGCGCCATAGGTGCGCGGGCACCGGCGCCGGTTCTGGCGTTGCCCAACCAGCGCTGGAGCCTGGATTTTGTCCATGACCAACTGGCTTCGGGGCGCCGGTTTCGCGTGTTGAACATTGTAGATGACGTGACCCGGGAATGCCTGCGGGCGGTCCCAGATACCTCGATTTCGGGGCGCAGGCTGGTGCGGGAACTGACCGATCTGATCGCTGAGCGGGGCAAGCCCCGCATGATCGTCAGCGACAACGTCCTAGGTCGTGAAGCAGCACCGGAAAACGGCCTGCAAGTCTCGTTGCGCCGATTGTGATAGGCGCTGGTTTCATTCTGATCCAGATGGCTTCCATCGTCAAGGAATGCACTCTCGGCCATAGCAAACACAGGATCCAGCGGCCGTACTGGTCGTGGTCCTCACCGTCCTTAAAATGAGATACCGATGCCAGATGGAAGGCCCGAACATTATCTACAGGGTCGCCGTAGCGCCCTCACGGCGCGACAGAGAGGGGTCCTTCCATCTGGTGTCCGCCCGCTCAACGAACGGACGGTACTCGGCTCCCGTCTTGATGACGGCGTGCGCGACGCGCGCCATCTTGGCGGTGAGTGCAGTCATCGCCTTGCGGCGGCGATCGGGGTCATTACCGTAGCCGGCGACGTATCGTCCGAGCTTGTCACGGAAGCTGTTGTCGCGCTGGCGGACGGCAACTTGGGTCGCCATCCAGAAGGTACGCCGTAACCGGGCATTGCCGTACTTCGACAGCTTGGTTCGCCCGCGGAAAGTGCCCGACTGACATGTGGCCAGGTCGAGCCCACAAAACTTCAGGAATTGGCGGTGATGGTTGAAGCGCCGCAGATCGCCGGCCTCAGCGAGGATAGTGAGTGCATTGATCGGGCCGATCCCAGGGATCATGCGCAGGAGCTGGTAATCGCGGTTGCCGCTGAGAATGGCATGGGCAGTTCGCTCGATCTCGTCGCGTTGCCGGATCAGGCTGCGCGCCTGCGCGATCACCATGCGGAACATTGCGATCGAGACGGAATCTTCCTCGATCGGCAGTGCGATGGATGCGCAGGCGGTCTCATAAATATCGTTGAGCAACCGGGCCTTGGAAACCTTCCGGCCGACCAGTGCCCATGCCTCACGTGCGAAGCCTTCCTGACCAAGCGCAGTCATGCTTGCCGGTGTGGGAAACCGCTCCAGCAAGGCCAGAAACCAGTCCGACCTGCTGTTGCCGGCGAAACGTTCGATCTCCGGAAAATACAAAGGCAGATAGTGGGTCAGAATGCGGTGCCAAGTCTGGGTCTTCGCCTTGGAAATTGCCTCGTGCGTCTTCGACATATCCTGAAGATCGTTAATGCCGGCAGCCAGCGGATCGACGTAACGCTGAGTTGCACCGATCCGCAGCATGTGCAGGATCACCTGGGCATCCTTGGAATCGTTCTTGTCCCAACCGTTGTGCAGGGCTTCCCGCGTCCGTGCCAAGGCGACCGACGAAATCAGCCGCAGCTCGAAACCGGCAGCAAGGAGGCGGTGAGCCAGTGCCCGGTGATAGTTGCCGGTCGCTTCGAAGCCGACGACAATCGGCCTGCCGATATCCGTCAGATCATGTGCAAGCCGGTCGTAGTCCGCCTTCGTTGCCATGACCGTCATGCGGCGACGTCGTCCGCCCTCGGGACGTTCAATTAGAACCTCCTGGCGGTGCTTTGACATATCGATGGCTACCAGCATGGCGTCGGCGGGAGTAGAACTGCGCTTAGTCATGGTCGGTCAGTCCCCAAAGTGTTGAGTCGACAACTTCACTTTAGAGACCTGCTGGCCGGTCATGACCGCCTTGATGAAGCCGGCGGGCGCTACGCGCCCTTGTCTCCATCAAGGCGAATGCTGCCTTCAAGGGGTAGCTTCCCAATGTGCTATGGCCCGGAATTCATCTCCAATGCCGTGCTTGCATGGTCTGGAGAGGCCGGCGTGGAGTGGCATTATATCGCGCCGGGCAAGCCGATGCAGAACGGCTATGTTGAGAGCTTCAACGGCCGGATGCGTGACGAACTGCTCAACGAGACGCTGTTTCTCAACATGGATCATGCCCGCGTCCAGATTGCGGCCTGGGTAGAGGATTACAACCAGGAACGACCACACTCATCCCTTGGCTACGAAACTCCGGCGGCGTTTGCCGCCAAACTGCATAAGCAATGGCCTGCTGCGCTGCGCCCTACGGGCTCCGCTCCACAGGCCATTGCTTCAAACGCGCTCATGCGCAACAAAGCTGCTGGCCTCTAATCCCAACTGGCGGAAAGCTGGGGGTCACGTCACACAAGGTTAATTTCCAACGGCGGTTGTATAAATGCATGCCCACCAAGGAAGAAGATTTCCTCCACGTCATTTTGATGATAACTTCCTTCAATGGCGGGCTGACCATCCATCAGAATGGATATGCCCAAATGAAGGATTCCGTATCATCCAGCCATCTTCTGGCTACTCGGTTGAATGCTGTCTCAGACATTAATAGGCCGATCACTCTTCGCGTATCCGAAGTCCAGCGGATAACCGGCCTTGGACGAACGAAGATCTACGCGCTCATTACCAATGGCGAACTTTCCATCGTCAAGATTGGTAGGGCCACATTGATCCCGCTATCCAGCTTGGAGGCATTGCTGGAACGTGGCCAGCAGCATCGCAGCTAATCATGCCAATGCTCTGGCAAAATTACCGAATCGCGTTGTTCCCGCAATGCATCAAGATAATTGGACCACCATTGCGCCATCTCAACGCGTTCATTCCAATGAGCTCCGCGATGATAGGCGGCGCGCACTTTGCTAACATCGCCGTGCGCCAGGGCACGCTCGATTGCGTCCGGCGACCATTTTCCCGACTCATTCAGCAAGGTGCTTGCCATCGCTCGAAAGCCGTGTCCGGTCATTTCATCGGTGGCATACCCCAAGCGGCGTAACGCGCCGTTGATTGTGTTTTCGCTCATCGGACGCGCCCGGCTTCGTACTGACGGAAATACATAGCCCTTCGGGCCGCTAAGACTACGAACATCCTTCAGCAAATCAACAACCTGATTCGAAAGAGGCACGTGGTGAGCCTTACGCACCTTCATTCTTTCAGCAGGTATTACCCACAGCGCACCCTCCAGATCGATCTCACTCCAGAGAGCTTGACGCAGCTCACCGGGCCTTACAAAAACATGGGGCGCTACTTTGAGCGCCAACCTGGCAACTCCAACGCCTTGGTAACTATCAATATCTCGTAGTAATTTGCCAACCTTGTGAGCCTCGGTTATCGCGCCGTAATGTGTGACCTTCGGAGACGCCAGAGCGCCACGCAGATCGCGGGTTGGATCGGATCTGAGACGAGCGGTGGCAACGGCGAATCTGAACACGCTGCCCGCCAACTGCAATGCGCGACGCGCGCTTTCAAGTTTCCCCCTACGTTCGATCTTGCGCACAGCTGCCAAAACGTCGGCGGGCTCAATGTCAGCAATAGCCATCCGCCCAATCGAGACCGATACCAGGCTCAATAAATGCTCGCAGCGCTCAGCCGTTGCCGGAGCCCAAGGCTTGTAGCCATCGCCTTTGCGCTTTTTGCAATATTCAGCAGCGAGCAAAGCAAATGAATTTCCGGCCAGTTCCTGCCTGCGAAGCTTTTCTCGACGCCTTTCGCGCGACGGATCAGAGCCTGCAGCGATCAATTCACGAGCCTGATCACGCCGCTTGCGGGCTTCGGCAAGCCCCACCGAAGGATAGATACCTAATCCTAGCTTCTTCT
Source organism: Novosphingobium sediminicola (assembly GCF_014196525.1). Classification (GTDB taxonomy): domain Bacteria; phylum Pseudomonadota; class Alphaproteobacteria; order Sphingomonadales; family Sphingomonadaceae; genus Novosphingobium; species Novosphingobium sediminicola. Next base: position 7,928 of record NZ_JACIDX010000018.1, read on the forward strand.
CCAGTCCCTCAAAACGATATTTGAAGCGCCAAAGCTTACTTCCTGTAGGCTGCACCTGCAAAAACAGACCCAACGAATCACCTATTTTATAGGACTTTTCGCGCGCCTTTGCGTTACGAATTGCAAGATCACTCAAAGCCATTGTTCGATGCTCCACGAAGTGTGCTCCGCAACCATTGCCAGAATCAAACAGCACCACCTCCACCACCCTTCAAAATTCAGATGGCGTCAAAATACGATGGCGAACACCCACGAACATCACTTCAATGAATATATGACATTTTAGGATTTTTATCTATAAATCAGAGATTTTCGGAGATTTTTTAAGCCGCTATTTTTACGAATCCTTACTTCGCAATTTATCGAGATAGTTACCCCACCACTGAGCCATCTTCACACGTTCTTTCCAATGGGCACCGCGGTGGTAAGCGGCCCGCACTTTGTCGCTGTCGCCGTGAGCCAAGGCACGCTCAATTGCATCGGGAGACCACTTGCCGCTTTCATTCAGCAAAGTTGAGGCCATGGCCCGAAAGCCATGCACGGTCATTTCGTTGCTGGAATAGCCCAATCGTCGCAGGCTAGCGTTGAGCGTGTTATCGCTGATCGGGCGCTCCCGAGTGCGAACCGAAGGAAATACATACCTGGATGGCCCTGAAATCTTAAGCGCATCACGAAAACGGGCAACTGCCTGGACGGACAGAGGGACGTGATGCTCCTTGCGCATTTTGGTTTTCTCGGCAGGAATAATCCAGACCGCTGTATTCAAATCGATCTCGCTCCACATTGCGTGACGAAGCTCTCCTGGCCGGACAAATACATACGGAGCAAGCTGCAATGCAATCCTGACAACTTCTCCACCCTCGTACCCATCAATGGCACGCAGCAGTGCACCAACACGACGAGGCTCTGTAAGAGCTCCGTGGTGCATGACCGTTGGCGAGGAAAGAGCTCCGCGTAAATCACGCGTCGGATCGGATTTTAGCTGCGCAGTTGCCACCCCGTAACGGAATACCGCACCAGCAAGTTGCATGGTGCGGCGAGCGCTCTCCAGATTACCCCTACTCTCGATATTTCGGATGGCAGAGAGTACATGGATCGGCTCAATTTCGCCGATCATCATGTCACCGATCGAACCCAGCATCAAACTCAACAGATATTGATTCCTTTTTGCGGTCTCATCTCCCCATTTATTGTCACCATCACGTGCTCTTTTCATGCAGTACTCTTCAGACAATGACCGAAACGTTCCTTCGCCATTACTCTCTTTTGAGATATTTACGCGCTGCTTTTCGCGGGAAGGATCAACTCCGGCCGCTACGAGCTCACGAGCCTGAACATGGCGTACGCGAGCTTCGCCTAGACTGACGTCCGGATAGCCACCCAAGGCGAGCAGCCTCTCATGCCCATCCATCCGGTATTTGAAGCGCCAAAGCTTGCCTCCAGCCGGAGTGACCAAAAGAAAGAGCCCCCCACCATCGGCCAGCTTAATGGCCTTTGGGCCCGGCCTGAAGTTTCTAATTGCCATATCTGTGAGCATGTTATTTCCTCGCATTATCAAGGTATTAGACCCAAGATACCCCCAACCTTGGGGGTATCGACTATGACGAGGCGGTGCATACCCCCAGCGGGGCCCCCACAGTCAGGTGACTGTGAGGGAATGCAGGCGAACGCCAACGGCCCTGATAAGGCGAAATATAGCAGGTTTTCTGTGCTTTAGGAGGTGATGGAGAACGCTGCTGGTTCGAGAATTGGAGCGGGTGAAGGGAATCGAACCCTCGTATTCAGCTTGGGAAGCTGCTGCTCTACCATTGAGCTACACCCGCGAGCGCGTGGAAAGCATCGGGGCCTTCGCTTGCGGTGCCTGATACGGGGAATGAACCCCTCAGACAGGCGGGCCGATTGCCACACTCCGACGGCATCGGTCAACCCAAGTTTTTGTAAATTTACGCCTGATGCTGTTCTTGATCGCCAATCGGGCTACACCTTGCGGCATGACCAACACGATCCGCCCCGCTACGCCCGATGACATTCCCCTGATCGCGCAGTTGATCCGCGATCTGGCCGACTACGAGAAGCTTTCGCACGAGGTCCGGTTTGACGAGGCCGCGCTGATGCGCCACCTGTTCGGCCCGCATCCGATGGCCGAAGTGGTAATCGGCCAGATCGACGGGACGCCGCAGGGTTTTGCGCTCTTCTTCCATAATTTCTCCACCTTCGAGGGCCGTCCGGGCATTTATCTGGAGGATCTCTATGTCCGCCCCGCCGCGCGCGGCTCGGGGCTGGGCAAGGCTTTGCTGCTCCACCTGGCCACTCTGGCGCAGGAAAGAGGCTGCGCGCGGCTGGAATGGAGCGTGCTCGACTGGAACACGCCTTCGATCGAATTTTACCGCCGTATGGGCGCAAAACCGATGGAACAATGGACGGTGATGCGCGTTGATGGCGCGACTCTGGCTCAACTCGCCGCTGACTCGCGTGATTCCATCGCAGGCGAATAGAAAAATTTACCCCGTTGCCCTAGGGCAACAGACATGGGAATCGCGAATCAGAATAACGTGTTGAGCCGTCGTGCATTGTTGGGTGGACTGGCCCTTGGAGGGGTCGCCATGGCCACTCCATTGCGTGTTGCCGCACAGGCTTCGGGCCTCTCCGAATATGAACGCCGCGTGGTGGGCATCGCCATGCGCGAGCGGGATCGCGTCGGCGCGATGCTGGCTCGCCCCGATGTCGTGGCCATTGCCGACTTCAGCAAGCCTTCGCATGACGCGCGCCTGCACTTTGTCGACATGGTCGGCGGGTCGGTGCGTTCGCATCTGGTGGCGCATGGTCGCGGGTCGGATCCGGCCCATGTCGGCTGGCTCAAGCAATTTTCGAACAGCGTCGGCTCCTTCGCCACCTCGCGCGGGGCCTATCTGACCGCGGGCCAGTATGAAGGCAAATATGGCGCCTCGATGCGGCTGCGCGGGCTGGATCTGGACAATTCCAATGCGTTTGACCGCGCCATTGTGATGCATCCGGCCTGGTATGCCGCGCCCGACATGCTGGCCAAATTCGGCAAGCTGGGCCGTTCGGAAGGCTGTTTTGCCATGGCGCCCGAGGATTTCAGCCTTGTGCTGGGTCATCTGGGCGCGGGCCGCCTGCTTTACGCCGACCGCATCAGCGAAGCGTGATTCCGGCGCGGCGCCGCTGATTGGTTCAGCAGCGCCGCCGCCATGATTACAGCGGGTTATCCAGCTTGATCACTTCCTCATTGCTCTTGCGCTGAGTCGTGTGCAGCGCGCGCGGCGCGCGGAAACTGTCCAGCACCGGCCCGTCACGGCCATAAAGGTCATTGAAGCTGGCCAGCGTGCCATTGATGTCGCGGCCATAGGTGACATAGGTCAGATAGACCGGGAAGGTCCGCGTCATCGGCACCTTCTTGTACTTGCCCGCCTCGAACGTGGCGACGGCATCCTCCTGGCTCATCCCCGCGCCCAGAATCGCCATGGTCATGCCCAGTTCGACCGCGCGATCAGTGCGGATGCAGCCATGCGAGAAGGCGCGCACCTGAGCATCGAACAGTTTTTTCGAAGGCGTATCATGCAGATAGATCGCATGAGGGTTGGGCATGTCGATCTTCATCCGGCCCAGTGAATTGGTGTTGCCCGGCTGCTGCACAACCTGCAGGCTGCCATCCTCCATCCGCGTCACCTTATAACCGGCGCGCGGGCGGGCGAGCAATTGCTGGCCCAGCCCCTCGCCCACGACGATGGATTGCGGTACGGTCCATGTCGGGTTGAACACCACCGCCTCGACCTTTTCGGCCAGTTGCGGCGTGGCGGTGCGGCCCGGCTTGCCCACGATGGTGCGATAGGTGCGGATGTTGCGGCCGTTGACCGCAAGGCGAAGCTGGAACTCGGGCACATTGGTGATCAGATAGACCGGCCCCAGATCGCGCGGCAACCAGCGCCAGCGGTCCATATTGATGCGAATCGCATCGCGCAGCTTGGTCTGCGCCTTGGGCGTGGCGGCCAGCGCCTCTTTGAGCGCAGCATAATCAGGATAGGTCGGCGCAAGACCAGCCAGCGTGCCGGGCACGTCATGGTTGGTGGTGGCACGCTGCATCAGGGCGGTGGTGGGATTGTCATCCTGATCGGGATCGACGGCGAACCATTGCACCCGCGCGGTCATCGGCGTGCGTCCATCGCGCAGGTCCTCGACCAGCCATGCGAAACTCTTGCTGGCCTGCTGGTCCAGCGCATCCCCTGCCCCGGCCTTGATCGCGGCGCGCAGAGCATCGGGTTGATAATCGGCGGGAAACAGGCCCTCATCGCCAATCGCCATGATCGCGGCCAGCAGATCGCCCGCATCGGCCACGCTCCAGTTGACCACCGCTTCCTGCACCGGCGTAGCGCCGGGCGAAGGGCTGGGCGTGGGGTAAGGAGACGGCGTGCCGGAGGGTGTGGCCGAGGGCGTGGGCAAGAGCGTCGGTACGGGGCGCGGGCTGGGGCCGCCGGTGGGGCGCGGGCTGGGGGATGCGCTCGGTGATGCGCTGGGGCTGGGCGTGGGGGTGTTCATGCCTGCGGGGCGAACATTGGGCAGCTTGCCCAGACCCTGCTTGCCCTCGATGGGCCGATCCTGCGCCATGGCGGGATAAAGCCCGTAAAGCCCCGTCGCCAAAGCCAGAATCACCGGACCCGTCATCAGCTTGCGCGTGTTCTTCATCATTCAACGCCCCTTTTAGCCCGGCTCAAATCACTCAACTCAACGACAGCCAAGCACAGTTCGTCGCATACCATTCAGTATCACCCCTGTCTGTTGGCTGAACACCGCACGCGGCGCAAGCTCGACTTACCTTCTCATAGTGACGGCTTGGCGCAAGGCCGCTAGGATCTTAACGATCATGGCGCGCCCTTTGTTTCTTCCCCTTGTTGCCGCCGCATGCGGAATTGCCACTTTCAGCATCATGGACGCGCTGATGAAGCGGGCCTCGATCGAGGCCGGTGTTCATGCCGCCCTGCTGTGGCGCAACATCATCGGGGCAGGGATCGGCATTGTGGTGTGGCAAATCGTCCATCCGCGCGCATGGCCGGGGCGGCGGATGGTGATGCATGCGATGCGCGCCAGCGTGACCAGCGGGATGGCTTTCGCCTTTTTCTGGGGCATCGTGCGCACGCCGATGGCGGTGGGCATGGCGCTGTCCTTCATCGCGCCGATCATCGCGCTGTTCATGGCCGGTTTCGCGCTGGGCGAGGCGATCACGCGGCGCGCGCTGGGGGCCTCGGCGCTGGGGCTGCTGGGGGTGGGCGTGATCGGGCTGGGGCGGATGCAGAGCGGCGGCGCGATGGAGCCGCAGGCGTGGCAGGGCATGGCGGCCATCCTTGGCTCGGCGGTGCTCTATGCCGCCAATCTGGTGATGCAGCGCCATCAGGCGCAGATGGCCCCTCCGGCCGAGATCGCTTTCTTCCAGTCGCTGTTCACCGCGATGTTTCTGGCGCTGGCCGGGCTGATGGTCGGCCTGCCCCCTGTGCCGCAGGGAGAAGTGTGGCGCGATATCGGCGGGGCGGCAGGCCTGTCTTTCGTGTCGCTGATGCTCTTGTCATGGGGCTGGGCGCGGGCACCGGCGCATCGCCTGTTGCCGGTGGAATATTCAGCCTTCCTCTGGGCGGCGCTGATGGGCTGGATCTGGTTTGGCGAAAGGCTCGATATTTATACGCTGGGCGGCGCGGCGCTGGTGGTGGCGGGATGCTGGGTGGGCGCCGGCGGGCATGAGGGCGGCCAGAAGGGCGATCATACCGAACAGGTGGGGCTTTGATCCGGGCAAAGGGCTTTTGCGGCGATTTCTCCGACAAACTTAGGGCCATTTACGCTTATTTCCGATAACAATTCGCAATAGCAACAATATCGCAGCAACCTGCCCCTCTTCATTCCTTTTTCCACCTTTCGCGCCCTTGACGCGGGGCGGAATCACGCGCATCGGCCCTCATGCTGCAACCGCCCAAAGGCAGGGCGAGAACGCGCCTGAACGCGCCTTTTCGTCTTTTTTTCGTCTCTGGGCCAATTGAGGTGAGGAAGACGCCCGTATGACCCAGGTCGGACAGGACTCGCTCGGCACCCGCTCGAAACTGAGCGCCGGTGGCAAGGAAGTCGCTTATTATTCGCTGAAGAAGGCCGCCGAAAAGTTTGGCGACATCAGCCGCCTGCCGTTCTCGATGAAGGTGCTGCTGGAAAATCTGCTGCGCTTTGAAGACGGCGGTTTCACCGTTTCGACCGCCGACATCCAGGCGATCGTCGACTGGCAGAAGAACCCCAGCGAATCGTCGAATGAAATCCAGTACCGCCCCGCGCGCGTGCTGCTTCAGGACTTCACGGGCGTGCCCTGCGTGGTCGACCTTGCCGCGATGCGCGATGCCATCGCCACGCTGGGCGGCGACACCTCGAAGATCAACCCGCTGGTCCCCGTCAACCTCGTCATCGACCACTCGGTGATGGTGGACGAATTCGGTCACCCCAAGGCGTTCGAACAGAACGTGGAGATCGAATATCACCGCAACATGGAGCGCTATGACTTCCTGAAGTGGGGTTCCAAGTCGCTCAACAATTTCTATGCCGTTCCCCCGGGCACCGGCATCTGCCACCAGGTGAACCTGGAAAACATCGCGCAGGCGGTGTGGACCAGCGTTGACCAGAACGGCGAAACCGTCGCCTATCCCGACACCTGCGTCGGCACCGACAGCCACACCACCATGGTCAACGGCCTTGGCGTGCTGGGCTGGGGCGTGGGCGGCATCGAGGCCGAAGCCGCGATGCTGGGTCAGCCCGTATCGATGCTGATCCCCGAAGTGGTCGGCTTCAAGTTCACCGGCAAGCTCAAGGAAGGCGTGACCGCGACCGACCTCGTGCTGACCGCCACCAACATGCTGCGCAAGCATGGCGTGGTGGGCCGCTTCGTCGAATATTTCGGCCCCGGCCTTGCCGACCTGTCGCTGGCCGACCGCGCCACGCTGGCCAACATGGCCCCGGAATATGGCGCGACCTGCGGCTTCTTCGGCATTGACGACAAGACGCTGGACTATCTGCGCCTGACCGGCCGCGACGAAGGCCAGATCGAACTGGTCGAAGCCTATGCCAAGGAACAGGGCTTCTGGATCGACCCCGCCGTCGAACCGATCTTCTCGAGCACGCTCGAACTCGACCTCTCGACGGTCGTTCCCTCGCTCGCCGGCCCCAAGCGTCCGCAGGACCGCGTCTCGCTTCCCGAAGTGGACGACGTGTTCAACGCCGACATGGCCAATGTCTATAAGAAGACCCAGCAGCGCGTGGCCGTTGAAGGCAAGGACTTCACCATCGGCGATGGCGACGTGACCATCGCGGCGATCACCTCCTGCACCAACACCTCGAACCCCGGCGTGCTGGTGGCGGCTGGTCTGGTGGCCAAGAAGGCCAACGAACTGGGCCTGAAGCCCAAGCCGTGGGTCAAGACCTCGCTGGCCCCCGGCTCGCAGGTTGTCACCGACTATCTCGACAAGGCCGGTCTGACCCCGCATCTCGATGCCGTGGGCTTCAACCTGGTTGGCTATGGCTGCACCACCTGCATCGGCAACTCGGGCCCGCTGGCCGAACCGATCAGCAAGGCGATCAACGAAAACGGCCTTGTTGCCGCCGCCGTGATCTCGGGCAACCGCAACTTTGAAGGCCGCGTCTCGCCTGACGTGCGCGCCAACTTCCTCGCTTCGCCGCCGCTCGTGGTGGCCTATGCGCTCAAGGGCACGGTGATCGAAGATTTCACCACCACCCCGATCGGCGTGTCGAACGAAGGCAAGGAAGTGTTCCTCAAGGACATCTGGCCGACCAACGAAGAAGTCGCCACCACGATGGCCGGCTGCATGGACCGCCCGATGTTCGTCGCGCGCTATGCCGACGTGTACAAGGGCGACAAGCACTGGCAGGCGATCAACGTCACCGGTTCGGAAACCTACAAGTGGCAGGCCGGTTCGACCTATGTCGCCAACCCGCCCTACTTCGAAGGCATGACCATGGAACCGGCCCCGGTTCAGGACATCATCGAAGCCAAGCCGCTGCTGATCCTGGGCGATTCGATCACCACCGACCACATCAGCCCCGCCGGCAACATCAAGGCCGACAGCCCCGCTGGTGAATGGCTGATGGAGCGTCAGGTCGCCAAGGCCGACTTCAACAGCTATGGCGCGCGCCGTGGCCACCACGAAGTGATGATGCGCGGCACCTTTGCCAACATCCGCATCAAGAACGAAATGGTCCCCGGCATCGAAGGCGGCATGAGCCGCTATGGTGAAGAAGTCGGCGCCGTGTTCGACGTTGCCCAGAAGCACAAGGCCGACGGTACGCCGCTGGTCGTGATCGCGGGCAAGGAATATGGCACCGGTTCGTCGCGTGACTGGGCCGCCAAGGGCACCAACCTGCTGGGCGTGCGCGTGGTGATCGTGGAAAGCTTCGAGCGTATCCACCGCTCGAATCTGGTCGGTATGGGCGTGCTGCCGCTGCAGTTCAAGGATGGCGAGAGCCGCCAGAGCCTTGGCCTCGACGGCGACTGCTCGTTCACGATCCACGGCGTTGCTTCGCTCAAGCCGCGTCAGGACGTGACCGTGGAAGTCACCCGCAAGGATGGCACCAAGTTCACCTTCACCGCGCTGTGCCGCATCGATACCGCCAATGAAATCGAGTATTTCAACAATGGCGGCATCCTGCAGTACGTGCTGCGCAAGCTGGCCGCGTAAGCGATCGCTTGATGCCAAAAAGAGGGGGCGGCCTTCACGGGCCGCCCTTTTTTGTGGGCTGATGGTTGGGATAGCCATAAAAAAGGCGCCGCCGGGATGGGTCCGGGCGGCGCCTTTTTATACGCGGATGGCGGGTCTCAGGCGGTCTGAGCCTTGCCCTTGCGGCGGCGGGCAAACATCGCCCCGGCCGCCCCGCCAAACAGCAGCAGCATCGGCGGAGCGGGAACCTGCGTGCCGCCGGTGGTGCTGGTGGTGCCGCCCGTGGTCGTTGTGGTCGTCGTGCCGCCCGTGGTGGTGGTCGTGCCCCCGGTCGTGGTGGTTGTGCCGCCGGTGGTCGTGGTCGTGGTCCCTCCGGTGGTGGTCGTGGTGGTGCCGCCGGTTGTGGTGGTGGTCGTGCCGCCCGTGGTAGTCGTGCCGCCCGTGGTCGAGGTCGAGCCCGAGGTGGAACCGCTGGAGTTCACCACAATCACATTGCCGCTGGTCCCGCCAAAGAAGCCACCGATATAGCCGCCGCCAAAGCCCCAATTGCTGTAATAGCCGCGCGCGCGCTCTGCCGAGAGCGGGCTGGGCGCGGGGGCGGGCGTGTTGGGCGTCAGATCGGCGGCGGGCAGGCCCGGCGGCGGCATGGTCACCATCGCGGTGCGGGTCACGGTCTTGGTGCAGCAATCCTTTTGCACCACCACCGTGCGGGTCACCACCTGCTTGCGCACCACCGGGGCCTTATGCGCCTTGGCGTGTTTGACATATTGCGGTTTGTTGCTGCTGGCCTTTTCGGCGATATGCACCGCCCCGCCGCCAATCAGCGCGGTGCCTGCCACCAGACCGGCAACTTTGGCGAGCCCCAAACGAACCGACATAACAATCTCTCTTTCCTGTGGTCGGCAGAGGCTTTTCATCCATTCGGACGAAAGGCGATTCTGCCCTCACCAGAGAGATCATGCAGGAGCGGCAAGGGAACAACCGCGTGAAGGCGGCTGGACTGTCCTGAATCGGGATTGCCCCGGATTCATCAGGATTTAACCATCCTCCGTCCCACTATGGTACAGGAATCGCGGCTCACTCGCCCTCATCGGCATCGAACAGTCCGCCCTGCGGCCCCTGTCCGCCGGGCGGGGTCATGCCCAGATGTTGCCAGCCACGATCATTGAGACAGCGTCCGCGCGCGGTGCGCGCCACCATGCCAAGCTGGATCAGGTAAGGCTCGATCACTTCCTCGATCGTATCGCGCGGTTCCGACAGGCCCGCCGCCAGCGTGTCCGCGCCCACCGGCCCACCCTTATAGATGTCCGCGATCATATGGAGATAGCGGCGATCCTGTGCGTCAAGGCCCGCATGATCGACCTCAAGGCGGGTCAGCGCATTGTCGGCGATGGTCTGGGTGATCACCTCGCTGCCCGCAACATGGGCGAAATCGCGCACCCGGCGCAGCAAGCGCCCGGCCACGCGCGGCGTGCCACGCGAACGGCGGGCGATCTCTCGTGCGCCCTCGGCCGCAATGCCAATGCCCAGCAGGCCAGCCCCGCGCGAGATAACGCGTTCGAGTTCGTCCACGCTGTAAAATTGCAAACGGACCGGAATGCCGAAACGGTCGCGCAATGGCGTTTGCAGCAGCCCCGCGCGCGTGGTCGCCCCGATCAGCGTGAAAGGCGGCAGGTCGATCCGTACCGAGCGCGCCGACGGCCCCTCGCCGATCATCAGATCGAGCGCACGGTCCTCCATCGCGGGATAGAGCACTTCCTCGACCACCGGATTGAGGCGGTGGATTTCATCGATGAAGAGCACATCGCCATGCTCAAGATTGGTGAGCAGCGCGGCCAGATCGCCCGCCTTGGCGATCACCGGACCGGAGGTGGCCTTGAAATTGACGCCCAGTTCGCGCGCGATGATCTGCGCCAGCGTGGTCTTGCCCAGCCCCGGCGGGCCGAAAAACAGCGTGTGATCCAGCGCCTCACCGCGCGACTTGGCCGATTCGATGAAAACGCGAAGGTTGTCCTTGGCGGCCGCCTGCCCCACGAATTCGGCCAAAGATTTAGGACGCAGCGCCGCGTCCATATCCTCAATCTGGCGATGGGCGGAAAGGAGGGGGTTATCGGTCATTCATAAACACCCATCACGCGCTCGCCTTCTTCAACGCCACGCGGATCAGCGCGGAAACCCCCGCCTCCTCACCCAGTTCGGCGATGGCGGCGTCGGCGGCGCTGGCGGCGATGTTGGGTTTGAAGCCGAGGTTCTGCAAGGCCGAGACGACATCGCCCGCGACATTGCCCTCCGGCAGGCTCACCCCCGCCGAGACCGCCGCGCCGGCAGGGCCAGCCGGCAATGCCCCCGCCTTGTCCTTCAGTTCATTGACGATGCGCGCGGCCAGCTTCGGCCCCACGCCATTGGCCCGCGCGACCATCGCAGCATCTCCGCCAGCACAGGCGCGCTGCAATTCCTCGACCGTCAGCGCGGACAGGATCGCCAAGGCCACCTTGGACCCCACGCCCTGCACCACCGTCAGCAGCTTGAACCACGCCCGCTCCCCCGCGCTGGTAAAGCCGATCAGGCGCATGTCCGTCTCGCTCACCTGCATCTCGGTATACACCGTGCAGGCATCGCCTCGAATGCCCAGCGCCGTCAGCGTCCGCCCCGAGCAGAACACCAGATAGCCCACGCCATTGACGTCAATCACAGCCCAGTCGGGGCCGAAGTCGTCCAATATGCCGGTCAGTTTCGCAATCATGCGCGCACCCTAGACGGGGGAGAACGATTTGGGAACATTTTTTGACAGGGAGGGGAAGGTTTGCCTCCGGCGGGCAAAGGGACTCGTCCCTTTGCAATCCCATTATGGGGTGGCGCGAGGTTGGCCAAGGTGTGGATGGAGCCGATGTTTTTAAAGCCTGCGGCGCGGCAAGCACAGCGCCAAAAGCGCCGCAGGCTTTAAAATTCAAACCCCACACCAATCCACCAACGCCGCCCCCACAGCGCAACCAAGACAGTATCGGGATTGTTAAGGGCCCCCGCCCTTAACCCGCCGGAGGCACCAACTCCCGGCAAACCTTACAAATGCGCCCCCACATGATGCGCATGCGTAATCGCCACCGCCAGAGCATCCGCCGCATCCGCCCCGGCCAGCTTTACGCCGGGCAGCAACACCTTGAGCATATGCTGGACCTGCTCCTTGGCCGCCCCGCCCGTGCCGACCAGCGCCTTTTTCACGACCTTGGAAGGGTATTCCGACACCGGCAGCCCAGCCCGCGCAAGCGACAACAAAGCCGCCCCCCGCGCCTGCCCCAGCTTGAGCGTCGATTGCGGGTTCACGTTGACGAAGATTTCCTCGACCACGCCGAAGTCGGGCTTGTAGATCTCGATCACGCGCGCGATGGTCGTGTCCAGTTCGAGCAGGCGCGAGGCCATCGAGGCTTCTTTGTCGGTGCGGATCTGGCCATTGGCGACATGGCTGATGCGGCTGCCCGATTTGGCGACGATGCCCCATCCGGTGCAGACGAGGCCCGGGTCGATGCCTAAGATTATCATGCAGGCCCTATAAAGCAAAAGGGCGGGAGGATCATCCCCCCGCCCCTTATGGGATCGCGGAAAACCGGATCAGCCCAGCGTGGCCATCACCTCGTCGGGGATTTCGTAATTGCCCCAGACGGTCTGGACGTCATCGTCTTCTTCAAGCACGTCGATCAGCTTCAAGAGCGTGGCCGCCGCATCGGCATCGACCGAGGCCTTGAGCTGCGGGCGCCATGCCAGCTTTACGCCTTCGGCTTCGCCCAGCACCTTTTCCAGCTCACGCGCGACGGGGTGGAGCGAATCGACCGCAACCCAGATCGAGTGGCTGCCGGGGTTTTCGTCCCCATCGCCCATATCCGATTCGACGTCTTCGGCGCCGGCCTCGATCGCCGCTTCCAGCACCTTGTCCTCATCGCCCACGCTGGCGGGATATTCGATCAGGCCGAGGCGGTCAAAGCCATGCGACACCGCGCCGCTGGCGCCAAGGTTGCCGCCGTTCTTGGCAAAGGCGGTGCGCACATTGGTGGCGGTGCGGTTGCGGTTGTCGGTCAGCGCCTCGACGATGATCGCCACGCCGCCCGGACCATAGCCCTCGTAGCGCACTTCTTCATAGTTTTCAGCATCGCCCTTGCTCGCCTTGTCGATGGCGCGCTGGATATTGTCCTTGGGCATCGACTGGGCCTTGGCCGCGTTGACGGCGGCGCGCAGGCGCGGGTTCATGTCCGGATCGGGCATACCCATCTTGGCCGCCACGGTAATTTCGCGCGAAAGCTTGGAGAACTGCGCCGAACGCTTCTTATCCTGAGCGCCCTTGCGGTGCATGATGTTCTTGAATTTGGAATGGCCTGCCATGGATCACTTCATATCGCTATGTGTGGAGTTGGCAGCGCCGATAGCCGAGATGCAGGCTTTGAGCAAGGCGGGGGGCAGAAATCCGCCCCCCGCCCAAGATCGATCAGTCGATGCCCAGTGCGTTGAGATAGACTTCGAGGATCGCTTCCATTTCCTTGCGGTCATCCGGCTTCATCTTGCGGATGCGGACCACCTGGCGCATCGCCTTGGGGTCATAACCGGTGGCCTTGCCTTCGTTATAGACGTCCTTGATGTCGTCGCTGATGCCCTTCTTTTCTTCTTCCAGACGCTCGATACGCTCGATCAGCAGGCGCAGGCGTTCGTCAGCAGCCATTTCAGCCATGGGTCAAATCTCCGAAATTGGTCAAAGTTGAGAATCGATTTGCCCGGCCAGATAGCGGGGCAGAGCCTCAAGGGGAATACGGGGGGCGAGTAATCCCCAGCGTTGCGATCAATGCCGCCATCAATGCCCCGGTGCGTTCTTGGCCACGCTCTCCTTCATGCGCGTCATCTGCTCCGGCGTCGCCTCGGTCTGATACCGGCTTTTCCATTCATCGGCGGGCATGCCGTGGATCAGTTCGCGCGCCGCGCCCTTGTCGAGCGGAGCGCCCGCCGCTACGATCCAGTCCGCAAGACAATTGCGGCAAAAACCGGAGAGGCCCATCAGGTCGATATTCTGTGCATCATGACGATGGCGCAGATGGCGGACCAGCCGACGAAAGGCGGCGGCGGCATGTGCATCATCAAGTTCATCGAGCGGATCGGGAATCGTTTGTTGTGCATTCATATTCATGGGTCCATCCGGGTTGAGTTGTTCTTGGGTTTGCAATCAGCCTTTGCCATAGGCTGTACCCCGTCCCAAAGGGAGAAATCGGTGTGACGAAACTCAATCCGCGCGGCCGCAAGGTCAAGATTCTGGCAACGCTTGGCCCGGCCAGCAGTGATCCGGAGATGATCGAGAAGCTGGTGCGTGCGGGGGCGGATGCTTTCCGCGTCAACATGAGCCATGCCGATCATTCGGTGCATACCAAAACCATCGCCAATGTGCGCGCTGTTGAAAAGAAGCTGCGCAAGCCCATCGCCATTCTGGCCGACCTTCAGGGGCCGAAACTGCGCGTGGGCGCGTTCAAGGATGGCCGCACGGTGATCCGTCACTCGGGCCACTTCACCTTCGACCGCAACCCGGAACCGGGCGATGAAAACCGCGTGTGCCTGCCGCACCCGGAATTGTTCGGCATCCTGAAAAAGGGCCAGCGCCTGCTGATCGACGACGGCAAGCTGCGCCTGCGCGTGATCCGCGCCGATGAGAACGAAATCCTGTGCAGCGCCGAAGTGGGCGGCGTGATTTCGGATCGCAAGGGCGTGAACATTCCCGACGCGGTGGTGCCGGTTCCGGCGCTGACCGAAAAGGACCGCCGCGATCTGGCCTTTGCGATCGAGCATGGCGCGGATTTCATCGGCCTGTCGTTTGTTCAGCGTCCCGAGGACGTGGCCGAATGCCGCCGCCTGATGGGCGGCCATGGCGCGCTGATCGCCAAGATCGAAAAGCCCGCCGCGCTTGAAACGCTCGAAGGCATCATCGAACTGTCGGACGGCATCATGGTGGCCCGCGGCGACCTTGGCGTCGAACTGCTGCCCGAAGAAGTGCCGCCGATCCAGAAGCGCATTGTCGAGCTGACCCGCCGCAGCGGCAAGCCGGTGATCGTGGCGACGCAGATGCTCGAATCCATGATCGAGAGCCCCGCGCCCACCCGCGCCGAAGTGTCGGACGTGGCCAATGCGGTCTATGACGGCGCCGACGCGGTGATGCTCTCGGCCGAAACCGCCGCTGGCCAGTGGCCGGAAGAAGCGGTGACGATCATGCATCGCATCGCCACGCAGGTCGAAAACGATTCCTACTATCGTCAGCGCGTCCATCTGGCCGAGATCAACCCGGATCAGACCACCGCCGACGCTCTGGCCAAGGCCTGCGCCGCGATTGCCGATACCGTCACGCTGACGGGCCTCATCGTGTTCACCGGTTCGGGCTCGACCTCGCGCCGCGTGGCGCGCGAACGCCCCTCGGTGCCGATGCTGGTGCTGACGCCCAGCATGAACACCGCGCGCCGCTCGGCGCTGCTGTGGGGCGCCCATGCGGTCCACACGCGCGACATCGGTTCGTTCGAGGAAATGATCGCCAAGGGCAAGCGCATGGCGCTGCGCCATGGGTTCGGCGTTGCGGGCAGCAAACTGGTCGCGCTGGCGGGCGTTCCCTTCGGCACGCCGGGGGCGACCAACCTGCTCCATGTCGTGACTTTGCGCGGCAATGAACTCGAACTCTATCGCGCCGTTGAGGAAGACGGCAGCGATGCCGAATAACCAGGCCGAATAAGGAAGACCTATGCATCCCCTCGCCCCGCCACTGGAACGTAGCTTGCGCGCCGTGGCGGGCGCGATGGCCGATGCCCGCGATCCCTGGTGGATCATCGGCAGCGGCGCGGTCGCCCTGCTCAGCACCGGCTCGGGCACGGTGGCCGATCTTGATGTCCTGCTCTCGGCCGGCGATGCGGCGCACATCCTGCCCGCGCTGGGGCTGAACGCCGCGCCGGGCGGGGTGGACAGCCGGTTCCGCTCGGGCATCTATGCCCGATGGGATGCGCCCGAATTGCCGGTGGAATTCATGGCCGACTTTGCCCTGAACCATGATGGACAATGGCAGAATGTGATTCCTACCAGCCGCATCACGCACCATCTGGGCGATACGGTGCTCTACACGCCCTCTCGCGAGGAAATGCGCGCGATCCTGCAAAGTTTCGGGCGGCCCAAGGATCTGCGCCGCGCCGAAATGCTACGCTAAGAGTTCAACCGCCTCGGCCAGCGCCTGATGGCAGGAGGTCAGATCCTCCGGCGTAATCGAATAGGGCGGCATCAGATAGGCGGTGTTGCCCAAGGGCCGGATCAGCAGCCCCCGTTCACGGAAGAAAGCCAGCAGGCGCGGTTGCAGCCCTGAAAGATAGCCCCCCTGCGGCACATGGTAATCCAGCGCGAGGATCGTGCCGCATTGGCGGACATTCTCCACCCCCGCCACATTCGCCAGCATCGCCGCCCCCGCCGCCTGCCGTGCGGCCAGCGTGTCGATCCGCTGCTGCACGGGCTCGTCGCGCCACACGCCAAGATTGGCCACCGCCGCCGCGCAGGCAATCGCATTGGCGGTATAGGAACTGGAGTGGAAGAAGGTCTTTGAGCGGTCGGGCGCGTAATGCGATTCGTAAATCGCCTCGGACGCCATCGTCACCGCCAGAGGCAGCGCGCCCCCGGTAATCCCCTTGGCAAGGCACAGGATGTCGGGCCTCACCCCCGCCTGATCACAGGCCAGCATGGTGCCGGTGCGGCCCCATCCGGTCATCACCTCATCGGCGATGAAGAGTACGCCATGGGCGGCGCAAATCCGCGCCATCTCGGCCAGAACGGCGGGCGGATAGAACAGCATTCCCCCCGCGCCCAGCACCAAAGGCTCGACGATAAAACCGGCCGCATCGTCGCTCGCGCAAAAGGCCGCGAGCGCGTCATAGGTCGCCTGCTCCGCCCCGGCATGGGGAAAGGGCACGGTGTCCACGGCAAAGAGCAAAGGCTCATAGGCGGCATTGTAAACGCCGCGCTCGCCGATGCTCATCGCGCCGATCGTGTCGCCGTGATAGGAATGCTGCATCACGGCGATGCGCTGGCGTTGGCCCTGCCCCAGATGGCGCCAATGACCCAGCGCCATTTTCAGCGCGACCTCAACGCAGGTGGAACCGGAATCGGAGAAGAAAGCGTAGGGCAGGCCGGTGATGCCCACCAGACCCTCGGCCAGATCCTGCGCCGGTTGATGGGTCCATCCGGCAAAGATCAGCTGATCCAGCTTGCCCGCCTGCTCGGCAATCGCGCGGGCGATGGGGGGATAGGCATGGCCATGCGTGGTCACCCACCAGCTGGAAATTGCATCGACGATCCGGTCGCCATCCTGCGTATAAAGGCTCGCCCCTTCGGCCCGCGTGATGAGGGGAATCGGTTCGCCAAGGCCATGCTGGGTGAACGGATGCCAGATGGGCGAGCGCATCACAGGTCAAACTCCGCCATGGCCGCCGCCAGCGTTTCAGGCGTCACCGAGGCAAGGCGCGGCAGATGGCCCAAACGGCGCAGGCCGGTATGGGCGCAGAGGAAACGCATCGATTCTACCTCCGCCGCCCCGGCCTCGCCGATAAAGGCCAGCCCCAAAATCGCGCAGCCCCGCGCGCGCAGCGCCTCGACCGTCAGCAACGTATGGTTGATCGTTCCCAAACCAGTGCGCGCGGCCACCACGACAGGAAGGCCCCAATCGGCAAACTGATCGGCATAAAGGCGCGTGTCGGTCAAAGGCACCAGCGCCCCGCCCGCCCCTTCCACCACCAGCGGCCCATCGCCCTGCGGCAAGGTCAGGCACGCCGGATCAATCGTCACGCCATCAATCGCGGCGGCCCAATGCGGGCTGGCGGGCGTGATCAGGCGATAGGCTTCGGGATGGATCGTCGCGCCGGGGACGAGCCGCGCGATGCATTCGCTGTCGGTCTCCTCCTCCAGTCCCGATTGCACGGGCTTCCAGTATCGCGCCCCAAGGCGGCCCAGCAGTCCGGCGGCCAGAACGGTCTTGCCGATGCCCGTATCCGTGCCGGTAACGATCAGCCCGCGCATGATTTAATCCCGCGCCCCGAACAGGGCAGAACCAACGCGAATATGCGTCGCGCCCAGCGTGATGGCGGTTTCAAAATCGCCGCTCATCCCCATCGATAGGCCGGAGAGACCATTATCCGCCGCCAGCTTGGCCAGCAGGGCAAAGAAAGGCGCCGCCTCAATATCGGCGGGCGGCACACACATCAGCCCCGCCAGCGGCAGCCCCGCCTCGCGGATCTGGGCCAGCAGAGCGGGCAGATCGGCCACGGCGCAGCCGCCCTTCTGCTCCTCGGCGCCGATGTTGACCTGAACGAAGCAGGGGACGCGGCGGTCCAGCTTTTCCATCGCCTTGGCCAGCGCCGTCACCAGACTGGGCCGATCAACCGAATGGATCGCATCGAACAGCGCGACCGCATCCTCGGCCTTGTTCGACTGCAACTGGCCCACCAGATGCAGTTCGATATCAGGATAGCGCGCCTTCAGTTCAGGCCATTTGGCCTGCGCTTCCTGCACCCGGTTTTCACCGAAAACGCGCTGGCCCTGCGCGATCAGCGGCTCGATGTCCTCGACAGGCTTGGTCTTGGAAATGGCGATCAGCGTGATGTCGCTGTCCTTGCGGCGGGCGATGCGGGCGGCGGCGGCGATTTTTTCGCGCACTTGCCCAAGCGAAGAATCTGGTTCCATCATGGCGCGGTGCTATAGCGCGCTGATGCGTCCATGCCAGCCCCTTTCCCCTTTGCCCCGGATCTGGCTGATTTCCGACGCGCGCAATGATGGCATGCTCGATCGCGCGCTGCGCCGGATGCCAAGGGGCAGCGGACTGATCTATCGCCACTATCATTTGCCTCAGGCCGAAAGGCGGGCGCGGTTCAAGGCGCTGGCCCGGATTGCGCGGGGGCGGGGGATGGCGGTGGTACTGGCGGGCGATGCGGCAATGGCGCGGCGCTGGGGGGCGGACGGGGCCTATGGCGCGGGACAGGCTTTAGCCACGGCGCATAATCTGCGCGAATTGCGACAGGCAAGGGGCGCGGCGGGCGTGCTGCTCTCGCCGGTGTTTCCCACGCGCAGCCATCCGGGCGCGCCGGTGTTGGGGGCGGTGCGTTTCCGCCTGCTGGCTGCGCGCAGCTCGGTGCCCGTCATTGCCCTTGGCGGGATGAACCGGGCGCGGGCGGGCACGCTGAAATGGCCGCGCTGGGCCGCGATTGACGGGCTTTCCCCCACGCATTGACGCGGCGATTCTTGACGCGGACTCGCCCAAAGGCGCATGATGGCGGGGATTTCCCACCCCTTTTGTCGAGATGAACATCCCATGGCCACACGGCCCATCAAGCACAGCGGCGCATCATGGCGCCTGATCCTGCGGCGCAGCGTGCTGCGCAGCGCCGAATTGCTGGGCGCGGGCCTGTTGGGGCTGGGCGCGGTGCTGCTGGCGGTGGCCTTGCTCACCTATCATCAAACCGACCCTTCGGCCTCGACGGCATCGGGGGGGGCGGTGCTCAACTGGTTGGGGCGGCCGGGGGCCTTTGTGGCCGATGGCGCGCTGTTGATGTTCGGGCCGATGGCGGGGCTGGCGGTGCCGCTGCTGCTGATCTTTGCGCGCCAGCTCTGGCTGGTGGCCGAGGCCGAGGATGCCGACGAGGATGAGGCCGTGCCGCTGCATCAGCAATATTGGCTGCGGCCCACCGCCGTGCTGGTGCTGGGCATGGGGCTGCTGGCCAGCGCGCTTTCGCTCGGCTTTGGCGAGCACCCGGGCAATCTGCCCGCCTCGCCGGGGGGAATCATGGGGCTGCTGGGCGCGGCGGCGATTCGGGGCATGGCCGGATGGCTGCCTGCTGCGGCGCAGGGCTGGGTGGCCGGATTGCTGGGCGTGCTGGCCTTTGTCGGCGGGATCGCGGCGATCACGCGGGTGTTTGCCATCGACTGGGGCTGGGTGCTGACCATGCCGCTGCATTTCCGGCGCAAACATGCCGATGGCGAGGAAGCCCCGGCCCCCGCCCGCCGCGAAAAGCGCCAGCCCAAACCCGCGACAACCGAGGCTGAAGCAGAAGCCGAGGATCTGCCCTTCACCCCCGACGAACCGTCGGCAGGCCCGCGCAAGGCGCCGCAGATCAGCGATTCGGCCCGTCTGGCCAAGCCCGCCGAAATGGGCAGCCTTGCCAAGCAGGGCGACCTGTTCGGCACATGCGAATTGCCCGGCCTCGACATTTTGGCCGACCCGCCGCCCAACAGCGCACCCAAGGTGGACAAGCTGGCGCTGGAGCGCAACGCCAAGCTGCTCGAAACCGTGCTGGACGATTTCAACGTCAAGGGCGAGATCACCGGCGTTCGCACCGGGCCTGTGGTCACCATGTACGAACTGGAACCGGCCGCAGGCATCAAGGCGGCGCGCGTGGTGGGCCTTGCCGACGATATCGCCCGCAACATGAGCGCGATTTCGGCCCGCGTTTCGCCGGTGCCGGGGCGCACCGTGATGGCCATCGAACTGCCCAATGCCGACCGTCAGATGGTCAGCTTCAAGGAGCTGATCGCATCCGAGAAATTCGTCGGCGCCAAGGGCCTGCTGCCGATGATTCTGGGCAAGGATATTGCGGGCGAACCGATCATCGTCGATCTGGCCTCGATGCCTCACCTGTTGGTGGCGGGCACGACCGGGTCGGGTAAATCGGTGGGGCTCAACTGTATCCTGCTGTCCTTGCTCTATCGCCTGACGCCGCAACAGTGCCGGATGATCCTTGTCGATCCCAAGGTGCTGGAATTGAAGTCCTATGAGGACATTCCCCATCTGCTCAGCCCGGTGGTGACCGAGCCTGCCAAGGCGGTGCGCGCGCTGAAATGGGCGGTGGAGGAAATGGAGCGCCGCTATCGCCAAATGAGCGAGATCAACGTGCGCAACATCGTCAATTTCAATGAAAAGGTGCGCAGCAACGCGGCCAAGGGCAAGCCGTTGGGGCGGCGCATCTCGGTCGGCTTTGACCCCGATACCGGCGAGGAACTCTACGAGGACAAGCAGCTCGATTACGAGGTGCTGCCGCTGATCGTGGTGATCGTCGACGAGCTGGCCGACCTGATGGTGACGGTGGGCAAGGAGATCGAAGTGCTGATCCAGCGCCTTGCCCAGAAATCGCGCGCGGCGGGCATCCACCTGATTATGGCCACCCAGCGCCCCTCGGTCGATGTCATCACCGGCGTCATCAAGGCCAACCTGCCCACCCGCATTTCCTTTGCCGTGACCAGCCGCATCGATTCGCGCACCATCCTTGGCGAACAGGGGGCCGAGCAATTGCTGGGCAAGGGCGACATGCTCTTCAAGCCTTCGTCCGGGCCGATCGTGCGCGTTCACGGGCCTTTCGTTTCCGACGAAGAGGTCGAGCATGTCGCCGACCACTGGCGCGCGCAGGGCAAGCCCAATTACGTCGATTCGGTGACGGAAGAACCAGAAGAGGGCAGCTTCGGCTTTGACGATCTGGACGCCACCGCCAGCGACAATCCCGAAGAGCGCAAATACCGTCAGGCCTGCCACATCGTGTTCGAGAGCCAGAAGGCCAGCACCTCTTGGCTGCAGCGCCAGATGGGCGTGGGCTATAACACCGCCGCCAAATGGATCGAACGGATGGAGAATGACGGTCTTGTCGGACCCGCCAACCATGTCGGGCGGCGCGAGGTCTATAGGGATAAAGACGGGAATGTGCTGTGATGCGTTAACGGCTTATCCCCATGCTGCGGGTGCGAAAGCCGATGAACCGTTGTTAAGCCACGGTAGAGCGCGACCTCCGGACATTCCCTAATTGCAATCCTCTGGCTACACCTTGGCCATCGACGCCAACAAGCGCCAAGGGGTTTTCAGTGGTCCGGGTTTCCTTTTCCAACGCAAAGCTGATCCGCGCCGCTATTGCCCTGATTTTCGCCACTTTCATCTCGGTTCCGGCCTCGGCGCAGGTGCTGCAATGCGCTCCCTATGCCCGCGAAGTTTCCGGCATCGCCCTGTCGGGCCGTGCCGCCGGTTGGTGGGATCAGGCCGAGGGCCGCTATGATCGCGGCACTGCACCCAAGGCCGGCGCCGTCCTCGCCTTCCGCGCCACCCACTCGATGCGCGCGGGCCATGTCGCCATGGTGTCCAAGGTAATCGACGAACGCCACGTCCTGCTTAACCACGCCAACTGGTCGCGCCCCGGCATGATCGAGCGCAGCGCCATGGCCGAAGACGTCTCGGCCAATGGCGACTGGTCGGAAGTGCGCGTGTTCTACGCTCCCACCGGCAAGCTGGGTATGCGCTCCTCGCCAACCTATGGCTTCATCTATGCCAACAAGGCCGACCGTCTGGACGGCGCCAAGCTGGCGATGCGCGATTGATAAAAGTTTAAGGGTGCCTCCGGCGGGTTAAGGGTCTCGACCCTTAACAATCCCCAGACTGTCGAGGTTTGGTACAGCATCCCCCAAAGCCCAACGCCGCCGCGCCGCAGGCTATCAAACCGCTTCGCGGATAAGCTTTTATCTGAAAACCTTAGCACCACCCCATAATGGGATTGCAAAGGGTCGAGACCCTTTGTCCGCCGGAGGCATAATCACCCCGGCCAGCCACCCTCCGGCGCAAAAGCCGCCGCAATCTCCCCCGACACCCGCGTCAGCCGCAGCGTCTCCTTGTCCAGCATCGCCCATGTGCTGCGCGCCGAAACGATGACCTTGCCCGCATCATTGCGAAAGTCGATCCGCCGGTCAAAGCGCGCGCCGACCGGGCCTTCGGGGATGAAGGTTTCGGCCGTAACGCTCTGCCCCTGCGCGATATTGCCGCGATAGTCGATCTCGTGCCGGGTCACGACCCAGACATAGCGCTCGACATGATCGGGCGCGGCGTCCTGCATCCAGTGCGCGGTGGCCACCGCCTCCATCCACTGCACCCAGACGGCGTTGTTAACATGGCCCATGATGTCAATGTCATCGGGGCCTGCGGTGAAAATGTGGGTGAAGCGGTTGGGCATGGGGGGAATTTGCGGACAGGCATCAGGAAGGCAAGGGGTTTTCGGTAAAAGGAATTGTGCCTCCGGCGGGCAAAGGGTCTCGACCCTTTGCAATCCCGTTACGGGGTGGCGCCAAGACCGGCCAACAGACGCCATTCCGCGAAGCGGTTTATAAAGCCTGCGGCGCTGAAATGTTGCGCATGGGGCGATCTCACGCGCGACCTCTACAGTCTGGGGATTGTTAAGGGTCGAGACCCTTAACCCGCCGGAGGCAAAACCTTACCCCACCACCCCCAACTGCCAGAGGATAAACGCAAACTCCTCCGCCGTTTCGGTCAGGCTTTCAAACCGCCCCGATTTCCCGCCATGCCCCGCGCCCATATTGGTTTTCAGCACCAACTCATTGCTGTCGGTTTTCAATTCCCGCAACCGCGCCACCCACTTGGCCGGTTCCCAATAGGTCACGCGCGGATCGTTAAGCCCCGCCGTCACCATCAGCGGCGGATAATCCTGCGCCTTCACCTGATCATAGGGCGAGTAGGAGCGGATCAGTTCGAACGCCGCCTTGTCCTCGATGGGATTGCCCCATTCGGGCCATTCGCCCGGCGTCAGGGGCAGGCTCTCGTCCAGCATGGTGGAAAGCACATCGACGAAGGGCACATGGGCCACCACCGCGCCCCACAGGGCCGGATCGGAATTGATGACCGCGCCCATCAGCTCGCCGCCCGCCGATCCGCCAGAGATGCTGATCCGCCCCGGCGCGGTAAACCCAAGGTCGCACAGCCCGCGCGCCACATCGACGAAATCGTTGAACGTGTTCTCGCGCGCCTCGCGCTTGCCCGCCTTGTACCATGCACGGCCCATGTCGTCGCCGCCGCGGATATGGGCGATGGCATAGGCAAAGCCCCGATCCACCAGTGAAAGCCGCGTGGTGGAAAAGCCCGGGCTGATCGCGATGCCATAGGCGCCATAGCCATAGAGGTGCAGCGGGCCTGCCCCCACACGATCCTTGCGATAAAGGATGCTGACCGGCACCAGTGTCCCGTCGCGCGCCTCAATCTCCAGCCGCTTCGTCTCGTACAATGAGGCGTCATAGCCGCTGGGAATTTCCTGAACTTTCAAAAGCTCAAGGCTCTTATCGGCCAGATGATAGTCATAGACGCTGGCCGGGCTGACCATGCTTTCATAGCTGACCCGCAGGCGGTCCACCGCCCATTCGGGATTGTCGGCCAATCCGGCCTCATAGGAATCCTCGGGAAATTCAATCGGCTCGATTCGCGCCGGATCGTCGTAATAGCGCAACTCGATGCGATCCAGCCCGCGCACGCGCCCCTCGATCACATAGAAATCGCGGAACAGGTCAAAGCCGGTGAGGTAAAACTCATCGGTCCCGGTGATCAGCGTGGTCCAGTTGCCCGGATCGGCCAAAGGCGCGCTGGCCAGCCGGAAATTCTCATGCGTATCGTTGGCGTGGATGTAGAGCATCCCATCGCGCTCATCGACATCATATTCGACGCCATCGACCCGCTCGCGCACCAGAATCGGCGCGGCCAGCGGATCGTCCGCCGGGATCAGGCGGACTTCGGACGTCTCATGGTCGCTGGTCGAAATAATCAGCCATTTCTCATTGGCCGACAGCGAGGAGCCGACGCGGAAACCCTCATCATCCTCGTGATACAGCTCGACATCCTCGGACACCGGACGGCCCAGCCAGTGCAGGCGGGCATTGTCGGTGCGCCAATTGTCATTGGCAAGGCTGTAAACCAGCCCCGTATCCCCCGCGACCCAGACCAGCGAGGAAAGCGTCCCCTCGATCACATCGGGCAGCACTTCGCCAGTGGCGACCACGCGGATGCGGGCGGTGAAACGCTCCGATCCATTGTCATCCACGCTCCAGGCCAGCAATTTGCCATCGGCCGAGAGCGAAATGGCGCCCAGCCGGAAATATTCCTTGCCCTGCGCCAGCGCCACCTCGTCGAGCAGCAATTCGTCATCGCCGCCCGCCACGGGCCTGCGCCACCATTTCTTATATTCGGCGCCTTCCTCATATTCGATCCAATAAAGGTAATCGCCATCCTTCTGCGGCACGCTCTTGTCGGCTTCCTTGATGCGGGCGCGCATTTCGGTGAACAGGGCGTCGATGCGATCCTTTTGCCCGGCCATCCGGCTTTCAAACCACGCATTTTCCGCGTTCAGATGCGCCAGCACCGCCTCATCGCCCACCTCGGGATAATTGGCATCGCGCAACCACGCATAATCGTCGGTGACGGTGATCCCATGGTGGGTGAAACTATGCGCCTGTTTGGCAGCAATCGGGGGGCGAGGCTGGCTGGAATTGCTCATAGCTTGCATCTATGTTGGCAAACCCCTCGCGGCAAGCGACCTTGGCGAGGGAATCGAAGGAAAGCGCGTCCCAATGCCGAACAATATCCACACTGAACGCCTTGCCGCCCTGCGCGCCGAACTGGCCGCACAGGGGCTGGACGGTTTTGTCATCCCGATTTCCGATGAGCATATGAGCGAATATGTCGGCGCCTATGCCCAGCGGCTGGAATGGCTGACAGGCTTTGGCGGCTCGGCGGGGACGGCAGTGGTGCTGCGCGATAGGGCTGCGATCTTTGTCGATGGGCGCTATACGCTTCAGGTGCGCGATCAGGTGGATGGCGCGCTGTATGAGTATCAGAATGTCCCGGCCATCAGCCCCGCCGCATGGCTGGGCGCCCATGCGCCTCAGGGCGCGCGGATCGGCTATGACGCATGGCTGCATGGCCGCCCATGGGCGCGGGCCGTGGAAAAGGCGCTGGAGCCGCGCGGCGCAACGCTGGCGGCGGTGGATCGCAATCCGGTCGATGCCGTGTGGGATGATCAGCCGGAGCGCAGCCTTGCCCCCGCCGCGCCCCATTCCACCGCGCTGGCGGGCGTGGGGTCGGAGGCAAAGCGCGCCGCCGTGGCCGAATGGCTGGGCGAGCGCGGGGCCGATGCTGCGGTGATTGCCGCGCTCGATTCGGTGGCGTGGCTGCTGAATATGCGGGGCACGGATGTGTCGCGCACCCCGGTGGCGCTGTCCTTTGTGGTGGCCCATGCCGATGGCACGGCCGATCTGTTCATCGCGCCCGAAAAGGTGACGCCCGAATTGCGCGCCCATCTGGGCAATGCCGTGCGTATCCAGCCGCGCGAGGCCTTTGTCCCCGCCCTTGGCGCTTTGGCGGGCAGAAAGGTGGTGGTCGACCCCGAGCGCAGCGTGGCGGCGATCTTTGAGGCGCTTTCCGGCGCGCAGATCATTGAGGAACGCGACCCCTGCGTCTTGCCCAAGGCGATCAAGAACCCCGTCGAACAGGCAGGACACCGCGCCGCGCAGGCTCGCGACGGCGCAGCGGTCACGCGCTTTCTCCACTGGCTGTCCGTCGAAGCCCCCAAAGGTACCGTCACCGAAATCAGCGCCGCCGAGGCGCTGCACCAGTTCCGCCGGGAATGCGGGGACCTGCGCGACCTGTCGTTTGACACGATCAGCGGCGCAGGGCCGAACGGGGCCATCGTCCATTACCGTGTCAGCGAGGAAACCAACCGGGCGCTTGATCCTTCCAGCGTCTATCTGGTCGATTCGGGCGGGCAATATCCCGATGGCACCACCGACATCACCCGCACCGTCTGGGTCGGCCCCGGCGCGGCCCCGGACGAGGTGCGCGACCGCTTCACCCGCGTGCTGAAAGGCCACATCGCGATTGCCCGCGCGGTCTTCCCCGCCGGAACCAACGGCAGCCAGCTCGACACGCTGGCGCGGCAATATCTCTGGGCGGCGGGGCTGGATTATGCCCATGGCACCGGGCATGGCGTGGGCAGCTTCCTCTCGGTCCACGAAGGGCCGCAGCGCATCGCCAAATCCAGCGGCGGACAGGCAGGCACGGGCCAGGAATTGCTGGCGGGCATGTTCCTCTCGAACGAGCCGGGCTATTACAAGACCGGGGCCTATGGCATCCGCATCGAAAATCTCGTGCTGGTCGAGGAGCGCGCGATGGACGGGGCCGAAGGGGCCTATTTCGGCTTTGAAACGCTGACCCATGTGCCGATCGAGCGGGCGCTGGTCGATGATCGCCTGCTGACCCGCGACGAGGTGGCATGGTGGAACGCCTATCACGCGCGGGTGGAAAGCATCATCGCCCCGCAATTGTCGGGCGAGGCGCTGGACTGGCTGAAGGAGCAATGCAAGCCGCTGGGGTGATGCTTGCGGGGGCGCCAGCGTTCCCATATTGTTCCAGCCAAACGACTCGATACCAACGGGAGAGCAGGCATGATCGGTTATGTCACATTGGGCACGCAGGATTTGCGCCGCGCGGCGGAGTTTTACGACGCCATCGCGGCGGAGCTGGGCGCGGGGCGCATGGGCGGCGATGAGCGCTATATCTCGTGGGGCGTGCCGGGCGGCCCGGCGGGGATCGGCATCACCCTGCCCTTTGACGGCCAGCCCGCCAGCGTGGGCAATGGCGTAATGGTCGCGCTTGAGGCCAAGGACCGCGATCAGGTCGACCGTATCCACGCGCTGGCGCTGGAACTGGGCGGATCGTGCGAGGGCGTGCCGGGCGAGCGCTTCCCCGGCTTTTACGCCGCCTATTTCCGCGACCGGGATGGCAACAAGCTCAACGCCTTCGTCTTTGCGCCGGGATTTGGAGAGGGCCATGACGCATAATCTGGCCTCCCATCCGGTCCACCTCGGCCTTGGCGGGACGGCCTGCGCGGAGCCGGAATTTACCGGCATGGACTGGTACGGTCCCTATATCGCGCGCCATGCCGCCGATGGGGCCGATGGGCGGCTGGTCAGCCTGTACACGTTCACGCAGGACTGGGATTCATGGGAAATGCATCCTGAGGGCGAGGAAGTGGTGATCTGCCTTGATGGCGAAATCACGCTGATTCAGGAGGATGCGCAAGGGGTGCGGCAGGAGGTGGCGCTAAGCGCCGGGGAATGTGCGATCAATCCGCGCGGGGTGTGGCATACGGCCAATGTCGCGGCATCGGCGCGGGTACTGTTCATCACCGCAGGATGGGGTACACAGGGCCGCGCGCGATAGGGCGGATCATACGTAATGGGCAAGAATGGCGCGACAATTGGCGACAAAAATCGGCGGTTCCGGCATAATGGCGCGACAGTCGGGGCATAGAACAGTCATGAAAGCTGCAGCCGCCCCGGCCTCTCCCCTCCCCCTTCAAGGTACGGGTAACGGTTGCGGCTTTCATCCAACTCTCTTTTGCCCCCCAAGAAGAGTTCACTGTAAGGATCGCTAGGATGAGGAAACTTTCTATCGGGCTTTCCGCCATTGCCCTCATGGCGGTTTCGGCGGCCCATGCGCAGGCGCCCGCCACGCCCCCGGCGACGCCTGCCGGCCCCCACGCCATGGGCCGCGACATGCCCCCCCGCGATATGCCCCCGATGAAGGACATGACCCGCGCCGAGGCCAAGGCCCATGCCGAAAAGATGTTCGACATGATGGACATCAACCATGACGGCAAGCTGGACAAGGCCGACCGCGAAGCGCGCGAAGCCAAGCATTTCGACGCCATGGACACCAACCACGACGGCCAGTTGAGCCGTCAGGAATTTGAAGCCGCCCATGACAAGATGCGCGAGCGGATGAAGCAGGGCATGGGCCCTATGGGCGGCAAAGATATGCCCCCTCCGCCGCCTCCGGGCGGGCCGGATGGCAAGATGGGCCCCGGCGGCCCCGGTGATATGGGCCCGCGCGGCCATCATCGCATGGGTCCGCACCGTATGGGCGGCGGCATGATGATGATGGGCCTGATGCGTCAGGCCGATCCCAATCACACCGGCACTGTGACCAAAGACGCCTTTGTCGGCGCCGCGCTCAAGATGTTTGACAGCGCGGATGCCAATCACGATGGCAAGGTCACGCCCGATGAACGCCGCGCCGCGATGAAGGCCCATATGGGTCCGAACATGGGCGGGCGCGGTCCGGGCCGGATGGGTCCCAATGCCCCCGGTCAACGCGGCCCCGGTCAACATGGCGGTCATGATATGCCGCCGCCCCCGCCTCCTGCGGGGCAATAAGGTAGGATGAAGTGAACAGCGACAGCGACATTACTCCGCTGCGCCTCCTGCTGGTCGATGACGAGCCGGATCTGCGCGAACCTCTGGCCTCCTATCTGGAGCGTCAGGGGTTTGCCGTCCGGCAGGCAGCCAGCGCGGCCGAGGCGCGCAACATCATCGCTCTGGATGTGCCCGATCTGGTGTTGCTCGACATCATGATGCCGGGCGAGGACGGGCTGTCGCTGTGCCGCCATCTGACCGAGGCGCGCTCGATCCCGACGATCTTCCTGACCGCGCGGGGCGAAGCGACCGACCGGATCGTGGGGCTGGAAATCGGCGCCGACGATTATGTCGTCAAACCTTTCGAACCGCGCGAACTGGTCGCCCGCATCCGCAGCGTGATGCGCCGGACGCATCGCGGCGTGCTGGCCGAAACACAGGCCAATGAGGATTTCCAGTTCGATGGCTGGCGGCTCGATCCGCTCAAGCGGCGGCTGATTGCCGCCGATGGCGCGATTGTGGCGATTTCCTCGGTGGAATTCCGCCTGCTGATGGCTTTCCTCGAACATCCAAGGCAGGTGCTGGACCGCGACCGCCTGCTCGACATGGTGCAGGGGCGCGAGGCGCATCTGTTCGACCGCGCGGTCGATAATCAGGTCAGCCGCCTGCGCCGCAAGATCGAGGTCGACAGCCGCAATCCGCAACTGATCCAGACCGTTTGGGGCGGCGGCTATATGCTGGCCGCCGATGTGCGCCGGGTGCCCACGGTGGAGGCATGAAGCGTTGGAATCCCAGTCGGTTTTTGCCGCCCCGACTTTTACCGGGCAGCCTGACCGGACAGGTCATGCTGGCGCTGGCGGGCGCGCTGCTGCTGGCCCAGACGATCAGCGCGATTCTGCTGTATAAGGCGCAGGCCGAATATCGCGAACAACAGGTAACGCAGGAACTGGCGATGCGCGCGGCCATTGCGCTGCGCCACCGCGACGAAGCCGACACGCCCGAAGGGGGCCCGCCTCCCCCGCCGCCGCCCGCCGAGATGATGCGCGCAGAGCGCCTGCGCGAAGAACGGACGCGCGAGCCGCACCGCCATGACGGCCCGCCCCTGATGGTGGGGCGCGGGCCGGATGACATGCCGCGCGGCCCCCGCCCGGTGCGCATGGCCGATTTCCGCCCCAATGCGGGCGACGAGGCCAAGCCCGAAATCACCCAGCGTCTCAATGAACTGCTCGGCTCGCAGGATCTGAAACCGCAACATCTGATGGTGGTCGAGCGCGATATTGCCGATGATCCGTTCTGGAAAAAGCGCGTCGACCGCCGCTATGCGATGATGGGCGACCATGCCCCGCCCAAGCCCCGGCATGTGCTGGTGGCGGCGGCGCAGGCTGAAAATGGCGGCGAATGGATGGTGGTGCGCTCCAGCGTTCCGGCGCGCGATCCATGGCTGCTGGCCACGCTGATTGCGCAAACGCTGTTTATCTATGCCGTGCTGGTGGGCGCGATTGCGCTGATCCTGCGGCGGATCGCGCGGCCTCTGGCGGCGCTGACCAGCCGGGTCGATCAATT
This sequence comes from Novosphingobium sediminicola, assembly GCF_014196525.1. Lineage (GTDB taxonomy): Bacteria > Pseudomonadota > Alphaproteobacteria > Sphingomonadales > Sphingomonadaceae > Novosphingobium > Novosphingobium sediminicola. The sequence goes on from NZ_JACIDX010000018.1 coordinate 38,236, forward strand.
CGCCCGCACCCGCGAATCGACCGGCCAATTGGAGCCCCAAGGCCCCGCCGACGTGCGCCATCTGATCGAGGCGCATAATGCGATGGAGCAGCGCATCACCTCGCTGATCAATGAAAAGGACGTGATGCTGGGCGCCATCGGGCATGACCTGAAAACACCGCTGGCCGCGCTGCGCGTGCGGATCGAGAGCGTCGAGGACGATGCCGAGCGCGACAAGATGGCCAAGACCATCGAGGACATCACCCGCTCGCTGGACGATATTCTCTCGCTGGCCCGTGTGGGCCGCCCCAGCGATCCGGTGGAATCAACCGAACTGGCCGCCCTCGTCGCCTCGATTGTCGAGGAATATGAGGATATGGGCGAGGACGTGGAATTCGACCATGCACCGCGTCTGGTCATGCCTTTGCGTGCAACATGGCTGCGCCGGGCTTTGCGCAATCTGATCGGCAATGCGCTGCGCTATGCCGGCAGCGCGCAAGTGACGATGGTGCGCGAGGAAGCCGAGGGCCACGGCTGGGCGGTGATCCGCGTGGTCGACCATGGCAAGGGGATCGGCGGCGACATCGAGAAGATGTTCGAGCCTTTCACCCGCGGCGAACCTTCTCGCAACACCGCCACAGGGGGCGCGGGGCTTGGCCTGACGCTGGCCCGCGCGATTGCGGACCAGCATGGCGGGCGGCTGACGCTGCATAATCAGACCGATGAGCGCGGGGCGGTGACCGGCCTGATGGCAACGCTCTGGCTGCCGCTTCCTAACTGATCATTTGGCTCGCATCATCGCGGCGGAAACCTCGGCTGCGCGCGCGTCCTTCAACACGCCGCAGCTGTGGACCTGTTCGATGACGCGGGCCAGTTCCAGTTCACCGGTCTTGCCCGCCAGCCGCGCGCCGAAATCCTTCTGGATCGCATCGGATTTTTCCACCGAGCAGAAAGTGCCGAACACCTGCGGCAGGCGCGAGGCAAGGAAGATGCCCGAACTGCCCGACAGCAATTCATCGGCATGGGCCCGCAACCAGTCATAGCCCATGTCGCGCGTCTTGGTGTTCACCGCCACGTCCATCACCAGTTGCACTCTTTCGGACAGGCGCAGGCGCTTGTCCTTGGCGTCATCGAGCAGCCATTGCGCGACATCCGCCTTGCCTGATCCGGCCAGAGCCGAGAGCGCGGAGGGGCGGAACAACGGGTCCTGCGAGGCCAGCGCCTGTTCAAACAAGGACTTGGCCGCGACCAAGCCATCCGGCTGCGCCTCCAGCCATGCGCCAAGCCCCACGCCATACCACGCCGGATCGAGCGCCGCCTTGTTGCCCCCCAACCATGCCCCCGCCGCGCCCGCCAGCGTGGCCAGCAGCGCCGGATCGCGCGCCACGCCCGCCATCTTGCGCACCAGTTGCGCGCGACGCTGCGAGCCTTCCGCCTCCTCGCCCGCATAAGCGCCCAGCGCGGGATTGAACCCCGCCTTGGCCAGCATCGGCGCATAGAGCCGGTTGAACAGCGCGCGATAGGCCCCCTGCGCGGGCGCATCATAGAAACCGGCGCGATCCAGTGTCTGCAACCATCCGGTGGCCGCCGCGCTGGCATAGGAATCGGGGTTGTTCACCATGGTCCGCGCCATTTGCAGCAAGAGCGTGGGCCGCGCCCTCCCGGCCTGAAAACTGGCCCACAGGCTGTCGGCCACGGCCAGCGCCTCGCCGCCGGGCAGGCCCGCCGAAACGGCCAGCAGGCGTTCCCAATCGGCCTGCGGCATGTCGAAGCGGTAATAGCCGGTGCCGCCCGCATTGGGGATCATCGCGCCATTGACGATGATGCTGATGATCGCCGCCTCGCCGTCCAGCAACTGGCACTGGCGAATCTTTTCAACGCGCACGCAAAAGGGAATCGACCATTTCTGGGGCGGCGCGACAGTGCCCAACCGGGCATAGCGGCTCTGCACCGCGTAATATTCGCCCTTGCCGCCGCTGAAGGTCAGCAAGGGGATGCCCTGCTGGTCGGTAAAGCTCTGCATCGCGGGCAGGATGCGCGGATCGCCAGAAGCCTTGGCCAGCGAGGCGAAGAAGTCGGCGCTGGTCGCATTGCCATAGCGATGCGCGGCCATATAGTCGCGCACGCCCGCCTTGAACGCATCGTCGCCCATAAAGGCCGCGATCATCGCCACCACATGGCCGCCCTTGCCATAGGTGATCGAATCAAAGGCGGCGTCGATCTGGGCATTGGTATCGATCTTTTGATGGATCGGCCGCCCCGCCAGCAGGGCGTCGGTGCCCATCGCGGCAAAGCCTTCCTCCAGCGCGCCTGCGCCGATGTTCAGGTCCGCCCGCCACTCGTTGCCGATGCGATAGCCCATCCAGTTGGCGAAACTCTCGTTGAGCCAGATGTCATCCCACCACGCGGGCGTGACCAGATCGCCAAACCATTGATGCGCCAGCTCATGCGCCACCACCATGCCGAAGGCGCGCTTTTGCGCCGTGGTGGCGGCATCGTCCAGAATCAGCAGATTGTCCTGATAGAGATCGGCCCCGGCATTCTCCATCGCGCCGGGCATGACGGGCGCGGTGATCTGGTCCAGCTTGGGATAGGGGAAAGCGGTGCCGAAATAGCTTTCCAGATGGGTGACGATGCTCTTGCTGTTCTCCAGCGCGAAGGCGAGCTTGTCCTTGTTCTGCTGGGTCGAAATGATGCGCAGAGGCAAAGGCTTATCGCGCTGCGGCGTGGGCGCCACCTCGCCCTTGGCCACGGCGAAAGGCCCCACCATCATCGCCACCAGATAGGAGGGCAGCGGCGCGCTCTGGGCAAAGCGGTGGATGGTTTGCGCGCCGTCATCAACCGTATCGGTTTCGGGCGCGTTGGACACCGCCGTCATGCCCTTGGGCGTGCGCAGCGTGACGGTGAAGGGCTGCTTATACCCCGGCTGGTCAAACGAAGGGAAGGCGGCGCGCGCATCGATCGATTCAAACTGGGTCCAGCTATACCACGCATCGCCCACCTTGACGCGGAACATGCCCTGCGGCCCGTCCTGAAACGGCGCGTCATAGTCAAAGGCGAAGGTGGCCTGGCCTGCGGGCAATTCTTCGTCAAACGTCAGCAGGGCGACGCCGGTTTCATCCACCTGTTTCCAATGGCCGGGGAATTTGCGCCCGTTGACGTTGGCCGAAACCCGCGTGACGTTGAGATCGCGGCCATGGAGATAGACATAATGCGTCGCCCCATGGAGCAGCGCGTCAATCTCGACATGGCCGGAAAAGCGCTCCTTGGCCGGATCGACGGATAGGTCGAGGCGGTAGAAGGCGGGCGTGACCGCACCCTCCAGCCGCCCGCGCGGCGCGGAAGGCGGGGGCGGCAAAGGCTGGGCCGGGGCGGCAGGCGCCGCCACAGGCTCGGCCACCACGGGCGCGGCGGGTGCGGCATGGCGGGCAACCGGGCGCGCCGCAGGATGGGGGGCGGCCCATGCCCCATGGGGCAGCATCATGGCGGCGCAAAGCACAGTGTCAAAAAGCCGATGATGACGCATGATCGCTCTCCCCCCAAGGGGCCGTCCCTGCCCCGTTCATGGCCCCGTTCATAATGGCCGGATTTTGACCGGGCCGAACGGGCCAGCCCCTCTATTTCATTCAATATAATGCGATGTTAGGCCATTTCTATCGCTTTCTGCATCGAAAGCACAACACAGATGCCCAAGGAACAAAGGGTTTTTGCAACCTTGGCCTTACATCGCTAGAAGCCGCCCATCATGGGAGATTCCATAAGAAACGACCGGCCGTATAACGCGCCCTTTGTCCTGCTCGACGATGCACGCCGGAATGGGGCATCGGGTGCGGATGAAGGTCGCGCGAGGCTTTATACCAACCCGCGCGAAATCATCATCGCGCGCAGGCCCGAAGAAGTCGCCCCGGCGCTGGCGCGGATCGAGGCGCTGATCGGGCAGGGCTACGCCTGCGCGGGCCATTTCGGCTATGAGGCAGGATTGGCGCTGGAGCCGCGCCTTGCCCAGCTGGCCGCGGCGCGCAGCGGGGCCGATGGGCCGCTGGTGTGGATGGGCGCCTTTGATGGCTGGCAGGATATGTCCGGCGCGCAGGTGAGCGAATGGCTGGCCGGGCAGGCGCAATTCGATCCAGCGCCCCGGATCGGCCCCATGGTGCCCGCGATCGGGCCGGGGGCCTATACGTCCGCCTTTGACCATATTGCCGAGGCGATCCGCGCGGGCGACATCTATCAGGCCAATTTCACCTTTCCGCTGGCCGGGCCATGGGCGGGCGATCCGCTGGCGCTCTATGCCCAATTGCGCAGCAGCGGCGGGGGCGGCCATGGCGGCATCTTGTTCGACGGCCAATATTGGCTGCTCAGCCTCTCGCCCGAATTGTTCTTTGAGGCGCAGGGGCGAGATTTGCGCGCCAAGCCGATGAAGGGCACCCGCCCGCGCGGCGCCACGCCCGATGCCGATGCGGCGCTGGCGCGCGAACTGGTCGAGAGCATCAAGGATCGTTCGGAAAATCTGATGATCCTTGATCTGATGCGCAATGACATCGCCCGCGTCAGCGATGCAGGCAGCGTGCGCGTCGATGCGCCCTTTGCCATCGAGTCCTATCCCACCGTGCATCAGATGGTCTCCACCGTAACGGCGCGGCTGGAGGAGGGACGCTCTTTGGTAGATGTGATCCGGGCGCTGTTCCCCTGCGGATCGGTGACCGGCGCGCCCAAGATCCGGGCGATGGAATTGATCCATGCCCATGAACGCGATCCGCGCGGGATCTATTGCGGGTCGCTGGGCCACATCGACCCGCCCGACGCGCTTAATTCCACTGGAAGCGCCTCTTTCAATGTGGCAATCCGTTCGCTGCGTCTGGCGCCCGATGGGAAAGCGGTGCTGGGCGTGGGGTCGGCGGTGGTGGCGGATTCCGTGGCCATCGACGAATGGCGGGAATGTCTGGTCAAAGGGGGTTTCGTGCATCAGCCAGCGCCGGACAAGATGATCGCCGCTTTCGATCTGATCGAGACGATGGCCTTTGATCCCGAAATCGGCGTGCCTCTGCTGGAGGCGCATCTGGAGCGGATGAAGGAAAGCGCTGGCGAATTGGGCTTTTCCTTTGACCGCCACGGCGCGCGCAATGCCATCCATGCGCTGTGTTTCCAAGTCGAAAAGCCTTCGCGCCTGCGCCTCGTGCTGGGGCGCAGCGGGGCGGTCAGTGTCGAGGTCGGGCCTTTGCCCGCGCCTTTGGATCGCGATGCGCCGGTGCCGGTGATCGCGCTGCCGATCCCGCTGGACACGGGCGACTGGCGGCTGCGGCACAAGACATCCGACCGCTGGTTCTATGACGCGGGCCTGCGCGCGGCGCGGGCCGAGGGCGCGAAAGAGGCGATCTTCGTCCGCGATGACGGGCTGATCACCGAGGGCTGTTTCACCAGCGTTTTTGTCGAGCGCGACGGGGTGCTGCTGACCCCGCCTTTGGCGCTGGGTCTGTTGCCGGGGGTCTTGCGCCGGACGCTGATCGAGGAAGGGCGCGCACGTGAGGCGGAATTGACGCTGGAGGATCTGGAGGACGGATTCTTTATCGGCAATGGCCTGCGCGGCTTGATGCGGGCGCAGCTTTGCGTTTAACGCGCTTTCCATGAACATCTCTCAGGCCCTCTCGCGCATCCAACCCTCGCGCACCAACGCCATGACCGACCGCGCCATCGCGCTGCGCGATGAAGGACGCGACATCATCTCGCTATCCGTGGGCGAGCCTGATTTCCCGACCCCGCCCCATGTGGTGGCCGCGATGAAGGATGCGCTGGATGCGGGCGACACGCGCTATACGGCGGTGGCCGGCACGGCGGCGCTGCGCCGCGCCTCGGCGCTGCATTATGAGCGCGATCTGGGGCTGAAGGTCGCGCCATCACAGGTGCTGGTGTCCTCGGGCGGGAAACAGTCGATCTTCCTCGCGCTGATGGCCACGCTCAATCCGGGCGATGACGTGCTGATCCCCGCGCCATGGTGGGTGTCCTATCCCGAAATCGTGCGCTTTTCGGGCGCCAGCGTGGTGCCGGTGGCGACCTATGCGGCGGATGGTTTCCGGCTCTCGGCCGATGCTCTGGCCGCCGCGATCACGCCGCAGACCCGCTGGCTGCTGCTCAACAGCCCCGGCAACCCGACGGGCGCGACATACAGCGCGGCGGATTTGCAGGCGCTGGGCGAGGTGCTGCGCCGCCATCCCCAGGTGCTGGTGCTGAGCGACGATATTTACGCGCCGCTGCGGTATAATGGGGGCGTTCATGCCACGCTGGCGGTCGAATGCCCCGATCTGGCCGAGCGGGTGCTGACCGTTTCGGGCGTGTCGAAGAGCCATGCGATGACCGGGCTGCGCATCGGCGTGGCGGCGGGGCCGGAATGGCTGATCGGCGCGATGGGGCGTTTGCAGAGCCATGTTTCGGGCAATGCCTGCTCGATTTCGCAGGCGGGCGCGGTGGCTGCGTTTGAAGGGCCGCAGGAATTCCTGCTCGACTGGCGCGAGAAATTCCGGGCGCGGCGCGACCTGTGCGTCGATGCGATCAATGCGATTCCCGGCCTGTCGACGCCCATTCCCGATGGCGCGTTCTATTGCATGATTGATGCGGCGCCGCTGATGCCCCGCTTTGGCGATGATGAAGCGCTGGCCATGCATCTGCTCGAAAATGGCGTGGCGATCGTCGCGGCCAGCGCCTTTGGCGGGGCGCATTGCGGCTTTGCCGGTTTCCGCATTTCCTTCGCCGCCGATGAGGCGAAACTGACGCAGGCTTTCGCCCGGATTGCTTCGGCCCTCAAATGATCTATGGGGTGGGAATGAACATTCCCATCCTGTTTGAAGACGGCGAAGCCCTTATCGTCAACAAGCCCGCCGGCTTGCCCCTCGACCGTCCGCGCAAGGGCGGCGTGGCTCTGGAAGATTTCCTTCCCGATCTGCGCCTTGGCTTCGCGCGCGAGCCTTTGCCGGTCCATCGCCTCGATCAGGATACGTCGGGCTGCCTGCTCTTGGCGCGCAATCCCAAGGCGCATAAACGATTCTGCGCCGCCTTCGAGGCGCGCGTCGTGTCCAAGCGCTACCTTGGCGTGGTCAATGGGCCGGTGCGCAAGGAATCGGGCACGATTTCGCTCAACCTGCTCAAAACCTCCAGCAAATATGGCGGATGGCGCATCGTCGCCTCGCATGAGGGCAAGCCCGCCGTCACCCATTGGCGTAAGATCGCCGAAGTGGATGGCCTCACGCTGGTCGAATTCCGCCCCGAAACCGGCCGCACCCACCAGATCCGCGTCCATGCGCAAAAGGGGCTGGGCGCGGCGTTGCTGGGCGATCCGATCTATGGCGATGGCGCCGGGGCGGGCCGCACGATGCTCCATGCGGTCGAACTGACCGTGCTGCGCGAGGGCAAGCCGCCGATCCATGCCGTGGCGCCCATGCCGGAAGATTTCGTCGAACTGGGGTTTGAGGAAGGGATCGATCTGACCAAGGTTTGGGAACAGAAGGAAGAACAGGAAGATCACGGGGAGTGAGGATAATGCGAGGGTCTAGACCCTCGCGCTCCCGTTACTGTCTTCGTTGCGTATGGGGTTCGGCCTTAGGTGTCGGACGCAGCGTTATAAATTGAAAGCCTGCGGCGCCCATCAGCGCTAGTCCGCCGCGCCGCAGGCTTTATAAAGAAACCCCACCCACAAACCGGCACACAACCCCATTAACGGGATTGCAAAGGGACAAGTCCCTTTGCCCGCCGGAGGCATACCCTTACTCCTTCCACTTCCCCCTCCCCGCCTTCACCGAAGACCGCCGCGATTTCCCGTCCATGCGCCGGGTTTGCGAGGCTTTGGTGGGCTTGGTGGCCTTGCGGGCCTTGGGGACAAAGGTGGCCTCGACGATCATGGCGATCAGGCGCGCGCGCACATCCTGCCGGTTGATCAATTGCGAGCGGGAGCCTTCGGAGCGCAGGACGATCACGCCCTCGGCGGTCATGCGCGACCCGGCGATGCGGGCAAGGCGGTATTTGACCGCATCGGGCAGCGATGGCGAGGCTGCGACATCGAATTTGAGGATGACCGCGCTGTCTGTGGTGTTCACATGCTGTCCGCCCGGCCCGGAGGATCGGGTCGTGCTTTCGACGAGTTCGCTTTCATCGAGGCTGATCGAGCGGGTGACGGGGATGCGGGGCATGGCGGTGTCATAGGCAAGGCCGGGGCCCCAGTCCAGCATTGGGCATCCAGCATTGGGCCGGATCGCCCTCAGACCGCCACGTATAAAATTTCTTTTATACCATAATCATGGGATGCGGCGGGCCGGGGCCAACATTAACACTTGTTCAGCGACCCGATGGGCTGGTGGTCTTTCGATACCACGCCATCGAACTGGCCCGGCCGAGGCATCCCCCTTGGCCGGGCCATTTTTTCATCAAAGATCAGGGCTTCTTGGCGGGTGCCGGAGTGGGGCTGATGTCGGCGCCTGCGGCGGCGGCGGCGGCCGCCACGTCGGCGGCAGCCTGGCCTGCGGCGGCGGCCACGCCTTCGGTGGTGGTGGGGGCGGCCGATGCGGCGGCGGCAGAGTCGGCCGCAGGCGCGGCATCAACCGGGGCCAGCGCCGATTCGGCGGGCATTTCCACGTTTTCGGGCGTCACCGCATCGGCCGCCTTGTCCGAACTGCCGCAGGCGGCCACCGCCAGCGAGGCGACAACAGCAAAAGCAAGAGCGCGTTGGCGTTGCGAAATCATGGGAATCCTCACGTTATGGGGCTATAAACTGGCCTTATTAGGTAGGCCCACGCGCCCAAAAGGCAAGGGTGTATCAAGCTAGGTATATTCCTATCATGGTAGTGGTTGTAATCATATAAAGATATCTTTATATGCCCTATCAGCCATGACACAGAACCTGCTCATCGACCCTCTTTTGCGCGCGCTGGCCGATCCCACGCGGCTGCGCATCATGCGCCTGCTGGCCGCGATGGAGCTGGCCGTGGGCGAATTGGCGCAGGTCTTGGGGCAGAGCCAGCCGCGCGTATCGCGCCATGTAAAGATCCTGTGCGATGCGGGCCTTGCCGAAAGGCGCAAGGAGGGCAGCTGGGTGTTCCTGAAAATCGCCCCCTTTGCCGCCGATGGCCCATCCCTGCGCGCCGCCAGCGCCCGCCTGCTGGCCGCTGCTGAGGATGAGGACAAGGATTTCGCCGCGCAATGCGCCGAGGACCGCCGCCAACTGGCCGCGATCCGCGCCGGGCGCGAGGCGGCCTCAGCCCAATATTTCGCCCGTCATGCCGGGGAATGGGACCAGATCCGCTCGCTGCTCAGCCCCGATGAACCAGTCGAGGAAGCGCTGGGCCGCCTGCTGCCCGCGTCCTTGGGCCAATTGCTGGACATCGGCACGGGCACGGGGCGGATGGCGCAACGTTTCGCGCCCCGCGCCGCCCATGTCACCGCGCTGGACAAGAGCCCCGACATGCTGCGCATCGCACGCACCCGCTTGCAGGATCTGCCCGCAGGCAAGGTCGATCTGGTGCAGGGCGATTTTGCCGCCCTGCCCTTTGCCGATGCCGCATTTGACACGCTGCTCATGCATCAGGTGCTGCATTATGCTCAGGCCCCCGAACTGGTGCTGGCCCAGGCCGCCCGCGTGGCCCGGCCCGGCGCGCGTCTGGCCATCGTCGATCTGGCCGCGCATGCCCATGAAGAATTGCGCACGACCCATGCCCACGCCCGCCTCGGCTTTTCCGACGAGCAGATGGCGCAATGGTTTGCCGCCACAGGATTCTCCGCCGATGCGCCGCTGGCGCTGAACGGCGGGCAATTGACCGTCAAGATCTGGACCGGGCGCCGCCTGCCCGAAAGCGCAGGCACCGCCCCAAGCAATGCAAAGGTTTCCGCATGAACGCCAGCTATGAAGCGCTGAACGAGGCCCGCAAGGCGCTGGACGCGCCGCTGTTTGCCGGGCTGCCGGGCGATATTCGCGTATCGTTCGAATTCTTTCCGCCCAAGAGCGATGCGATGATGGCGCAATTGTGGGAAGTGGTGGAAACGCTGGCCCCGCTCGATCCGGCCTTTGTCTCAGTCACCTATGGCGCGGGCGGCACCACGCGTGACCGCACCCATGGCACGGTGGCGCGCATCATTTCCGAGGCGCGCCTGCCCGCCGCCGCGCACTTGACCTGTGTGGACGCCACCAAGGCCGAGGTGAATGCCGTGGCCGAAGCATACTGGGAGGCCGGGGTTCGCCATATCGTCGCGCTGCGCGGCGATATGGGCCAGCCGGGCGCGCCTTTCGTGCCCCATCCGGAGGGGTATCAGAATGCCGCCGATCTGGTGGCGGGCTTGAAGCGCGTGGCGCCGTTTGAGATTTCGGTCGCGGCCTATCCGGAAAAACACCCCGATTCGGCCGATGTCGATGCGGACATCGACAATCTGAAGCGCAAGCTGGACGCGGGCGCGACCCGCGCGATCAGCCAGTTCTTCTTCGAGCCGGAAACCTTCTTCCGGTTCCGCGACCGTCTGGCCGCAGCGGGCATCGACGCGCCGGTGCTGCCGGGCATCCTGCCGGTGTCGAATTTCGCCCAGACGCGCAAATTCGCGGACGCCTGCGGGGCGGCGATCCCGGCGTGGATGGAGGGCCTGTTTGCCGGGCTGGACACCCATCCGCCTGCGCGCGCGCTGGTGGCGGCGACGATTGCCGCCGAATTCTGCCGCAAGCTCTATGCCGGCGGGGTGCGTGATTTCCACTTCTACACGCTCAACCGCGCCGAATTGTCCTATGCGATCTGCCATCTGCTGGGGGTGCGCCCCAACCCCGCCCGCGTCGCCCAAGTAAAGGCTGCCTGATATGTCCCTGATTCCCTCTGCTGCCCGCAAGGCCCTGCTCGAACAGGCCGCCAGCCGCATTCTCATCACTGATGGCGCCTTTGGCACCGAGATCCAGAATTACGGCCTGTCCGAGGCCGATTATGCCGGTTCGCTGGGCCTGAGCCACGATCAGAAGGGCAATAATGACATTCTGGCGCTGACCAAGCCGGAGGTGCCCGAGGCGATCCACCGCGCCTATTTCGCCGCCGGGGCCGATATTGCCGAGACGAACACCTTTTCCGCCAACCGCATTTCGCAGGCCGATTACGGGGCGGAACATCTGGTGCGCGAAATCAATGTGGAAAGCGCGAAACTGGCCCGCCGCGTGGCCGATGAGTTCACCGCGAAGGATGGACGCCCCCGCTTTGTGGCGGGCGCCATCGGGCCGACGAACAAGACGCTTTCGCTCAGCCCCGACGTCAACGATCCCGGCTATCGCGAGATCGACTGGGACTATCTGGTCGATGTCTATGCGCAGCAGGTCGAGGCGCTGGTCGAAGGCGGGGCCGATTTCATCCTGATCGAGACGGTGTTTGATACATTGAACGCCAAGGCGGGCGTGATGGCGGTGCGCCATGTCGAGCAAAAGCTGGGCCGGGAAATCCCGATCATGCTCTCGATGACGCTGACCGACCTGTCGGGCCGCAATCTGTCGGGCCATACGGTCGAGGCGTTCTGGTGGGCGGTGCGCCATGCGCGGCCTGTCACCATTGGCCTCAACTGCTCTTTCGGGGCCACGCAGTTGCGCCCGCATGTAAAGGCCCTGTCGGAAATCGCCGATACGCTCATCATGGTCTATCCCAATGCGGGCCTGCCCAATGAGCTGGGCGCCTATGACGAACTGCCCGAAACCACGGCGGGTCTGGTCAAGGAATGGGCGGATGCCGGACAGGTCAACATCCTTGGCGGATGCTGCGGTTCGACGCCTGCGCATATTGCGGCGATGGCGCGCGCGGTGGGCGGGCTGCCCTCGCGGCAATTGCCCGAATTGACGCCGGTGACGCGCCTTGCCGGTCTTGAACCCTTTATCTTCGCCTGATCGCTGGAATTTTCGATGACAACTCAATCCTCCGCCCGCTTCGTTAACGTCGGCGAGCGCACCAATGTCACCGGCTCGGCGGCGTTCAAGAAGCTGATTCTGGCGGGCGATTACGCCAAGGCCGTCGAAGTGGCGCGCCAGCAGGTCGATAATGGCGCGCAGATCATCGACGTGAACATGGACGAGGGCCTGCTCGACGCCCATGAGGCGATGACGACCTATCTGAAGCTGATCGCGTCGGAACCCGATATCGCCCGCGTGCCGATCATGATCGACAGTTCCAAATGGGACGTGATCGAGGCGGGGCTGAAATGCGTTTCGGGCAAGCCGATCGTCAATTCGATCAGCATGAAGGAGGGCGAGGAGCAATTCCTGGCCCAGGCGCGCAAATGCATGGATTATGGCGCGGCCGTGGTGGTCATGGCCTTTGACGAAAAGGGCCAGGCCGACACGCGCGAGCGCAAGGTGGAAATCTGCTGCCGCGCCTACAAGCTGCTGACCGAGAATGCTTTCCCCGCCGAAGACATCATCTTTGACCCCAACGTCTTTGCCGTCGCCACCGGCATCGAGGAGCACGACCGCTATGCGCTCGACTTCATCGAGGCCTGCCGCGACATCAAGGCGGCCTGTCCGCATGTCCATATCAGCGGCGGCCTGTCGAACCTGTCCTTCTCTTTCCGCGGCAATGAACCCGTGCGCCGGGCGATGCACTCGGTGTTCCTCTATCACGCCATTCCGGCGGGGATGGACATGGCCATCGTCAATGCGGGCCAGATCGACATCTATGACCAGATCGACCCGGCCCTGCGCGATGCGGTCGAGGATGTGATCCTGATGCGCCCTGTAGAGGGCGAACTGACCGCCACCGAGCGCCTGATCGCTCTGGCCGAAAGCTATAAGGGGCAGGACAAGGCGGCGGAAAAGGCCGCCGAGGAATGGCGCTCCTATGATGTGGTCAAGCGTCTCGAACATGCGCTGGTCAAGGGCATCGACGCCTATATCGTCGAGGACACCGAGGAGGCCCGCCTCCTCCACGCCCGCCCGATCGAGGTGATCGAGGGACCGCTGATGGCGGGCATGAACCGCGTGGGCGACCTGTTCGGTTCGGGCCAGATGTTCCTGCCGCAGGTGGTGAAATCGGCCCGCGTGATGAAAAAGGCCGTGGCGCACCTCATCCCCTTCATCGAGGCGGCCAAGGAAGAAGGCGCCAAGGCCAAGGGCCGGATCATCATGGCCACCGTCAAGGGCGACGTTCACGACATCGGCAAGAACATCGTGGGCGTGGTCCTGCAATGCAATGGCTATGAGGTGATCGACCTTGGCGTGATGGTGCCGTGGAGCAAGATCATCGAGACGGCGCAGAAGGAAGAGGCCGACATCATCGGCCTGTCGGGCCTGATCACGCCTTCGCTCGACGAAATGGTGACCGTGGCCGAGGAAATGCAGCGGGCGGGGATGACTATCCCGCTGCTGATCGGCGGGGCGACGACCTCGAAGGTGCATACCGCGCTGCGCATCGATCCGGCCTATGACGGACCGGTGGTGCATGTTCTCGACGCGTCGCGCGCGGTGGGCGTGGCCAGCCAGTTGCTCTCGGACACGCAGGCCGATGGGTTTATTTCCGCCACCGCCGATGAATATGAAGCCGTGCGGATCGCGCGGGCGGGCAAGGGCGGTTCCAAACTGCTCTCGATTGCGGACGCGCGCGCCAATGCTTTCGTGATCGACGCCGCGCAAAAGGCCCCGGCTCCGGCCAAGCCCGACCTGCATCGCTATGACGACTGGAGCCTGACGGATCTGGTCGATTATATCGACTGGACGCCTTTCTTCCGTGCATGGGAGTTGGCGGGCACCTATCCGGCGATACTGAACGATGAGGTGGTCGGGGAATCGGCGCGCAGCCTTTATGCCGATGCGCAAAAGATGCTGGCCCAGATCATCGAGGAAAAGTGGCTGACCGCGCGCGGCGTCTGCGCCTTCTGGCCTGCGCATCGCGAGGGCGACGATATCCTGCTCGACGACGGCACGCGCCTGCCCATGCTGCGCCAGCAGTTCATCAAGAGCCGAGGCCGCGCCAATTTCTGCCTGTCCGACTTCATCGATACGTCCGACGACTGGCTGGGCGGTTTTGCCGTGGGCATCCACGGGATCGAGCCGCATCTGGCCCGCTTTAAGGCCGACCATGATGATTACAGCGACATCCTGTTGAAGGCGCTGGCCGACCGCTTTGCCGAGGCTTTTGCCGAAAGGATGCACGCCCATGTCCGCCGCGAGTTGTGGGGCTATGCGGCGGGCGAGCAATTGACCAATGAGGCGCTGATCCGCGAGCAATATCGCGGTATCCGCCCGGCGCCCGGCTATCCGGCATGCCCGGACCATACGTTGAAGCCGATCCTGTTCGATTTGCTGAAGGCGGGCGACAATGCCGGGCTGGTGCTGACCGAATCGCAGGCCATGCTGCCCACGGCGGCGGTCAGCGGTTTCTACTTCGCCCATCCCGAAAGCCAGTATTTCGGCGTCGCCACCATCGGCGAGGACCAGTTGGCCGATTATGCCGAGCGGCGCGGGCAGACCATCGAGGAAACCCGCCGCTGGCTGCGGCCCAATCTCGACTGAGTATGAAGGCGGGGGGCCTTGCGCTCCCCGCCCTATTGTTTGGGCGCGAAATCGGCCAGATCGGACAGGCGCACAATGGGATCGCGCAGGCGCGGATCGGCCATCACCGCCAGAAACGTCTCATGCTGGGGATGCTGGGGCAGGAAAACCGCCCGCGCGGCATATTCGTTCGAACTGAACGTACCCCAATTCGTCAGGCGCAGGAAATCCATATTGTCCGCGCCCAACCAGCGCGCCAGATCGACGCAATCGCCCATCTCGCGGTAATTATCCACCTGCACGACAAAGCTGAGATCGAGGCTTTTCACCTGCCCGGTAAAGCGCAACTGGGAGGCGAAGCGCAGATTGCGCTCCATCACATCCCATTTGGCGCCGCGCCGCAGTTTTTCATGCGTGGGGCCGGTGGCCGCATCGATGCTGATACGCAAATGGGCGGTGCGTTCGTGCAGCGCGGGGAAATTCGCCCATTCCCGCTCGGTCAGCAGCATGGCGTTGGTCATCACCTGAAAGCGCAGATCGGGAAATTCCTCCGCCGTCATCCGCTCGATCAACTGGCGGAAATTCTTGCTGGCAAACGGGTCGCCCGATCCGGTCACGATGGCCAGTTGGGCGTCTTTCAGCATGGGCAGGATCTTTTCCTCCTGCATCCGGGCAAAGCTCTCGCGCTTGGCGCTGTCCGAGGCGATTTTGTGCGAACGGCAGCTTTCGCAATAAAGGTTGCAGGTCTGGTCATAGGACAGATTCACCCGCCCCGGCCCGCGCGGCATCCGGGTCAGCCGCCCCTCGACCACCTCGGCCCAGAAGCTGTTTCTGGCCGCAATATCCGTGCGCTTGGGCAGCGTGCCCGATGCGATACGCGGGCATGCGGTCTTGTTGCAATAACGATAGGAGCCGTCCTGAATGCTCTGGCGGATGTCCATGGATTCGTTGGAATTCCACACGTCCTGCCATGGACGCTCGCCCAGATTGCCCGAACTTTGCGTGATCCAACTGGCGCAGCACAGATGCGTGCTGCCATCAAGCACGTCGATCTGTTCAAAAGGCGTGGGGCAGAAGCGGTCCGTCAGATCATATTTGGGATTGTCGGGATCGATGCGCGATTCAATGAAGAACACCGCCCCCTGAACCAGCGCCGACAGACTGTGCGCCGCAGCCAGCCGGGCGATGGCCGCGCGAGCCGCAAGGGGATCAT
Source organism: Novosphingobium sediminicola (assembly GCF_014196525.1). Lineage (GTDB taxonomy): Bacteria > Pseudomonadota > Alphaproteobacteria > Sphingomonadales > Sphingomonadaceae > Novosphingobium > Novosphingobium sediminicola. Next base: position 53,898 of record NZ_JACIDX010000018.1, read on the forward strand.
CCCCCAACCTGGCCACGGCCCCCGCCACGGCCCGCAAGACATCCAGCGCCAGCCGCCCCTTGGTGTTATTGGCCTGCGAATGATCAAGGCGTTGATGCAGGCCGGGGAAATGCTGAAGGAAAATCGGCAGATCTTCCCAGATCTCGGGATGATCCAGCCCATCGCAAAGCCGCGCCACCATCAGATGCAGCACGTCCTCCTCGCTGAGCGGAACCTCCTCTTCGACGGCTTCATTCTCGATGTCGGTCATGCTGGTCATGGAGCGCCTGCCTTGCTGGGTCGCAATTGTGTGAAGCAAGATGATGAATTTGCGCCCAAGCCTTTGCCCCGCACTATTGCCTATCGGGGGGAAGGCCCATGGGACGGGTCCTTTTTCCGCGACGAAGAAGTTTCGCTCCTCGCCCGGCTCTGCCATAGCAGGCGCGTGAACACCCAGACGCTCAACCCGCTCGACACTTTGCACCGCATCTTCGGCTTCTCCGCCTTTCGCGGGGTGCAGGAGGATGTGGTGGGCCGCATATTGGCGGGGCATTCAACCTTGGCGGTGATGCCGACGGGCGCGGGCAAATCGCTGACCTATCAATTGCCCGCGGTGATGCTGCCCGGCGTCTGCGTGGTGATCTCGCCGCTGATCGCGCTGATGCACGATCAATTGCGATCGGCCAGCGCCAATGGCATCCGCGCGGCCAGCCTGACCAGCGCCGACACGGATCGCGGCGCGACGATGGCCGCGCTGCGCGATGGATCGCTCGACCTGCTCTATGTCGCGCCCGAACGCGCCAGCCAGCCGCATTTCCGGGAATTGCTCGAACAATCCCACATCGGCCTGTTCGCCATTGATGAGGCGCATTGCGTATCGCAATGGGGCCATGATTTCCGGCCCGATTACCGACTGCTGCGCCCGCTGATGGATGCGTTCCCGGATGTGCCGCGTCTGGCGCTGACGGCGACGGCGGACGCGCATACGCGCGGCGACATTCTCGAACAATTGGGCATTCCCGAGGACGGGTTGATCGTTTCGGGCTTTGACCGGCCCAATATCCAGTATCGCATCGCCCCGCGCGACAATCCTCTGTCGCAGGTCAAGACGCTGATGGCCGAGGTTCCCGGCCCCGGCATCGTCTATGCCGGAACGCGCGCGGGCGTGGAAAAACTGGCCGAGCAATTGGGCGCGACCGGGCGGCGGGTGCTGCCCTATCACGCGGGCCTGCCGCCCGAAGTGCGCGCCGCCAATCAGGCCGCCTTTGTCGCCAGCGAAGACATGGTGATGGTGGCCACCATCGCCTTTGGCATGGGGATTGATAAGCCCGATGTGCGCTTTGTCGCCCATGCGGGCCTGCCCAAGAGCATCGAGGCCTATTATCAGGAAACCGGCCGCGCAGGGCGCGATGGCGATCCGGCGGTGGCGCTGATGCTGTGGGGCGCCGAGGATTTCGTCCGCGCCCGCCAGCGCATCTCCGAGGTCGAACCCGATCGCCAGTCGGGCGAGCGCACACGGCTGGACAGCATGGCCGCGCTGGTGGAAACGGCGGGCTGTCGCCGCGCCCTTTTGCGCCGCCATTTCGGCGAGGACGCGCCCGCCCAATGCGGCAATTGCGACAATTGCCTCAACCCGCCCAAGGTGATCGAGGTGACGGAGCTGGCGCGCAAGCTGCTCTCGGCCATCTATCGCACCGGGCAGAGGTTCGGGCTGGGCTATGTCTCCAATGTCCTCACCGGGGCGGCGGACGAGCTGATTGTGAAGCGCGGCCATGATACGCTCTCGGTCCATGGCATCGTCTCGGGCGAGGAAGCCGCGCTGTTGCGTCCCCTCGCCCGCGCATTACAGGCGCGCGGATGCCTTGAGGCGACCGAGCATGGCGGGCTGCAATTATCGGGCGATGCGCGCGCGATCCTCAAGGGCGAGATGGCCTTTGTCATGGCCCAGCCCCCGGCCCGCACCCGTTCCAGCAGTCGCCGCGACCGGGGCAGTACCCCTAACCCCAGCGGCGATCCCCTGTTCGAGGCGCTGCGCGCCCTGCGCCGCGATCTGGCGGCCGAAGCCAAAGTGCCGCCCTATGTCATCTTCAACGATGCCACCCTGCGCCAGATGGCCGGCGACCGGCCCGGCTCGATGCATGAGATGGCGCAGATTTCGGGCGTGGGCGCGCGCAAGCTCGATGCCTATGGCGAGGCTTTCCTGCACGTCATACGTGACCATGGATGAATTAACGGCCGCGCTGCGCGAGCATTTCGGCCATGATGATTTCCGCCCCACCCAGCGCGCGATCATCGAGCGTGTCATGGCGGGCGGGCATACTCTGGCGGTCATGCCCACGGGCGGCGGCAAATCGCTGACCTATCAATTGCCCGCGCTGCTGCTGCCCGGCACGGCGATCATCATCAGCCCGCTGATCGCGCTGATGCAGGACCAGATGCGCGCGGCCAAGGCCCACGGATTGCGCGCCGCCACCCTGACCAGCGCCGACGAGGATCAGCCCCGCACCATCGACCTGCTGAAACGCGGCGCACTCGACCTGCTCTATGTCGCCCCCGAAAGGGCCGCGCGCGATGATTTCGCGGCGCTTCTGGCGGGCATCCCCATCGCCCTGTTCGCCGTGGACGAGGCGCATTGCGTATCGGAATGGGGCCATGATTTCCGCCCCGATTATCGCGCCCTGCTGCCCCTGCTGAACGCCCATCCCACCCCGCGTCTGTGCCTGACCGCCACGGCGGACGCGCATACCGCCGCCGACATCACAGAGCATTTCGCGATTCCCCCTGAGGGCCGGATCATCGGCGGCTATGACCGGCCCAACATCCATTATGCCGTCCTGCGCCGGGGCGACACGCTGGCCCAAATCCGCAAGGTGCTGGCGGACAATCCCGGCCCCGGCATCATCTATGCCCGCACCCGCGCCGAGGTGGAAAAGACCGCCGATGCGCTGTCCGGCACAGGCCGCCGCGTATTGCCCTATCACGCCGGGATGCGCCCCGAACAACGCCGCGCCCATCAGCAACGCTTCTTCGACAGCCCCAGCGCGGTGATGGTGGCGACCATCGCCTTTGGCATGGGGGTGGACAAGCCGGACGTGCGCTTCATCGTCCACCTTGTCCCGCCTTTATCGGTCGAGGCCTATTATCAGGAAACGGGCCGGGCCGGACGCGATGGGCGCCCCGCCTTGGCACTGCTGCTGTGGCAGGACAAGGATCTCAAAGGCGGCCTTCACCGCGCCATCGCCAGCGACAATGAACGCGGACAGGAGGCGCGCTGGCGGGCCATGGAGCGGTTGATCCGCACATGGGGATGCCGCCGCGAGGTCTTGCTGCGCCATTTCGGGGATGATCCGCCGCGCATCTGCGGGAATTGCGACCACTGCGCGCGCTGGCCTATACGGTGGCCGTCGAGGATAGCGCAGGCCGTTGGGCGGATTTTAACGCGCGGCCGTTAAAGCCGGGGGCCATGAAGCGCCCCATCCTCCTGCTCGCCGCGCTATGCGCTCCTGCTCTGGCTCATGCTCAGGCTGCCTATCAGCAGACCAGCCCCTATACGGTGGTCGAGACGGGACAGAAGTTCAACCGGCTGCAGGACGCGCTTTTCGCCATTGGCGACAAGACCGGCACGATCCGCATCGATTCCGGCCGCTGGCGCGATTGCGCGGCGCAGATCGCAGGCGATGTCCGCTTCGTCGCCGCCGTGCCGGGCAAGACGATCTTTGACGGCCGCCTGTGCGAAGACAAGGCCGCGCTGGTGCTGCGCGGGCGATCCTCACGCGTGGAGGGGCTGATCTTTGCCAATATGCGCCATCAGGACGGCAATGGTTCGGGCATCCGCCTCGAACATGGCAATCTGGCGGTCACGCAAAGCTGGTTCAAGGACAGCGACGAGGGCATTCTGGCCAACAATGACCCGCGCGGGACGATTGCCATCGACCATTCGACCTTCACCCATCTGGGCCGCTGCGACCGGGGCCTGTCCTGCGCGCATTCGGTCTATCTGAACTTTTACGACCGGGTGACGATCACCAATTCGCGTTTCGAAATGGGCGATGGCGGGCATTACATCAAGGCGCGCGCCCGCGTGGTCGACATCCGCGACAATGTGATCGATGACACGGGCGGGCGCAATTCGAACTATCTGATCGACCTGCCCGCGGGCAGCACCGGGCGGATTTCGGGCAACTGGATGGTGCAAGGGCCACGCAAGGAGAACCCCGGCACGATCATCGCCCTGTCCGCCGAGAGCCGCGACCACCCCACCGATGGGCTGGTGATCGAGGGTAACACGCTGAAAATGGCGCCGGGCGCGCCGCGCGGGCCTGCATTCGTGCGCGATTGGTCGGGCGGACGAATCGTGATCGGCGCGAACCAGATCGATCCGGGCGTGGTGAAATACGCTCGGCCTTAAACCACCTGCGCCAGCAGCAGCACACAGCCCAGCCCCACCACCGAGATCGCGCTTTCCAGCATCGACCATGTGCGGAACGTGTCGCGCGTGCTGGTGCCAAGATAGGCTTTGACCAGCCAGAAGCCCGGATCATTGACGTGGGAGAAGAACACCGATCCCGCGCCGATGGCCATGACGATCAGGCTGGGGTCGATCTGATGCCCGCCCACCACGCCCGCCATGATGGCCGAGGCGGTGATTGTCGCCACCGTGGCTGAACCTGTCGCCACGCGGATCGCGGCGGCCACCAGCCATGCCATCACCACCGGCCCGACGAAATTGGCCTGCGCCAAACGGCCAAACAGCGCGGGCAGGCCGATATCGACCAGCACCTGTTTCAACGCACCGCCCGCGCCGATGCCCAGCAGGATGCCCCCCGCAGGCAGCATCGCCTCGCGCCAGATCATGTCCTGAAGGGTGCGATCTGCCATGCGCGGCCCCAGCAGCAGCGCCAGCCCCGCCCCATTGGCGATCAGCAGCGCCACCACCGGATCGGACACCAGCGCGACGGCGGGCGGCAATTCGCCCCCGCCCATCCGCATCAAGGCCCCCGCCGCGATCAGCCCCACCGGCAGCAGCAGCACGATCAGCGCCCGCCATGCAGGCGTGGCCAGCCCCTCATCCGGCTCGATCAGCGGCAGATTTTCCGTCATCACCCCGCGCGTGGTGATCCGCGCCAGCAAAGGCCCGGCGATCAGCGCGGTGGGCACCGCCGCAATCAGGCCCAGCAGCATCGTGCGCGCCGGGTCCGCGCCCAGTTCGCGCACCGCGATCAACGGCCCCGGATGCGGCGGCATCAGCGCATGAAGTACCGACAGGCCCGCCAGCGTGGAGAGCATCACCCGTAGGCGCAGGCTGCCCGATTGGGCACGGTCGGCCATGCCCGCCGCGATGATCGGCAAGAGCAGCACCGTGCCGGTTTCAAAAAACAGCGGCATGCCGATCAGCAGCGCCGCCACCAATCCACCCAGCGTGGCGTAGCGATCGCCGGTGCGGTCCAGCACCGCCTTGGCCAGCGCCCGCGCCCCGCCCGAAATCTGCAGCATCGCGCCAAGGCCCAGCCCCAGCGCCACCACCATGCCCGTGCCGCGCAGGATGTCGCCAAAGCCCTTCTCGATGGTCTGGGCCAATTTGTCGGGCGGCAATTGCGCGGCAAGGCCCGTGGCCAAAGCCCCCGAGAGCAGGCCCAGAAACGGATGCAGCCCCAGCCGCGCAATCAGCAGGATCGCCAGAGCGATCCCGCCGATGCTGATGCCCAGCAGCCAGATGTCAGCCGCCAGCATGGATCAAAGGCCCGCCAGTATCAAAGACCGGCGCCATGCTTGAACAGCGGCTTCTCGCTGTCATTGGGAACGGCCGGGTCCTGCCTTTCCACCGCCGCCATGCTCGACGGCAGTTCGAAGGGCAGATGGCCCTTGGCCTTGGCCTTGCCCAGCACGATGTCGAGCACGGCCTCGTCGCTGGCGCCGAAATTGGCGAGGATGGCGTCGGCCTTGTCCACCACATTGGTCAGGATCGCCGGGCGGTCGAGGAAGATCGCAAAGACCGTGGGCTTGCCCGCCGCCTTGGCGGATTTCAGCGCGTCATAGGCGGCATCGCCATCGCGGAAGTCCAGGCGCCCTTCCTTCTGGCGGCTGCCGAAGAAATGGTTGGGGTGAAGCATTTCGGACGGGCTTTCGGCGCGCACCACGGCGAAATCGGCCTGCGCCGGATCGCTCACCACGGTCAGGCCGGCGGCCTGCGCGGCCTTGGGCTCAACGCCGAACAGCCAGACCTTCTTGCCTTTCGGCGCGACGGGCAGCAGGCCCTTGTTGGTCAGCAGGACCTGCGCCTCGCGCTGGGTCTGGGCGGCAAGGGCGTGGTTGGCCGGATTGGCGATCATGCGCGCGGCGGCGGCCGGATCGACATAGGGATTGTCGAAAAGCCCCTGCTCGAACTTGGCGACCAGAATGCGACGCACCGATTCGTCGACGCGCGCGGGGGTAATCAGCCCATCCTTGATCGCCGAAAGCAGCGGGGCCACGTCCTGCGTGCCGCCGAACTGGTCGATGCCTGCCTTGATGCCCAATGCATAGCGCTGTTCGACGGTCAGATCGTTCACGCCCCAAGCGGTGGAAATATCCTGCGGGCGCTGGGGGTTTTCGGCGGTGGGGTTGCTGCAACGCTCGTTGCAATCCACCGTGATCGCCCAGTCGGACAGGATGATGCCCTTATAGCCCAGCTTGCCGCGCAGCAGATCGTTGAGCAGCACGCGGCTGTAGCCCGCACCGTAAGGCTCCAGATCCTTGCCCAGCGGCTTAGGGCCGGTGATGATCGGATAGGTCGGCATGATCCCCGCCGAACCCGCCGCCAGCGCGCCCTTGAAGGCGGCAATATGCATGTCGAGCTGGGCAGTGGTCAGCTTGGCGATGCGGCCGTAATAATTGTGGCTGTCAAACCCTTCGGGCAGCGCGCCATAGCCGACCCAGTGCTTGACAACGGTCATCACGCCATTGCGGGCCAGCCCATTGGGGGCACCCTGAAAGCCTTGCACATAGGCCCCGCCCAGCACGCTGGCGACCTGCGGATCAGCGCCGAAAGTGCCGGTGATGCGGCTCCAGCGCGGCTCGCTGGCCAGGTCGACCTGCGGGCTCAGCGCCTCCTGAATGCCGACGGCGCGATATTCCATGCGCGCGATTTGCGCAAAACGCTTGACCCGCGCGGCATCGCCCAGCGCGCCAAGGCCCAGCAGTTCGGGCCATTGCGTCACGCCGGTCGCGCTCTCGCCCGCGCCCAGCACATGGTGGAAATGGTTGCGCGGATCGGCGCTGATGGTGACGGGAATGCCAAGGCGCGTGGCCTCGGCCAGCGCCTGCACCGCGTTCGATTGCTCCGCCATCGCGGCCGGGGCCAGCGGCAAACGGGTGATGAAACTGGAAATATGCTTTTCGCGCAGCATGGGCGCGGCCGCTTCAAGATCATAGCCCTTGTTCGACTGACCGATCGCGCCGCCAAGGCCCGGCAGTGTGCCATGCAGCATCTGGCCCGCCTTTTCCTCGATGCTCATGCGGGCCAGCAGATCGGCGGCGCGCACGGCAGGCGACAGACGCCAGTCCTCATAGGGGGTCAGCTTGCCATCGCCGTCAAGGTCGCGGAAACGCAGACCCTTGATCGTGATGATCGCCTTGCCGCGGCTTTCCACCGCAGGCTGACTGGGAGCGGGCTTTTTCGGCGCGGCGGCATGAACCGCCAGAGGGGCAGCAAGCGCAAGGAGAGATGACATCACAACGGTTTTGCGCAGCATAAGACATTCTCTCCCGAATTGAGCCAATAAAAGGGCTTCAGACATAAAGGTGGCCGAACCGCCCAAAGGACAGCCCGGCCACAGGTCAGGGTTAGGTTACTATCAGAACTTGAAGCCGGCGCGAACGCCATACATCAGAGGGTCCGAAACCTGGAGCGTACCGTTCACGCCCGCGCCAACGGCGGTGACGAGCAGGTTGTTTTCCAGGTTCTTGCCGTAGGCCTGAACGTAATAGACCTTGTTCGGCGAGTTATAGGTCACGTTGACTTCGGTCTGCGTATAGGAAGGCTGAACGAAGCGGCTGTAGATCGAGAGAGCCAGCATGTTGTAGCTCGACGAATACTTCGAACGCACACCGGCAATGATTTCGCCGCCATTGGCCAACGGCACCGTGTGGGTGTAACCAACCGTCAGCGTGGTGGTGGGCGAACGGTCCAGACGGGTGTTGGCCAGGTTCAGCGTCGGATAGGTCGCGGCATTGGGATAGAACGTGCCGTAACGCGCGTCGAGCAGCGAGAGCTGAACGTCGAGCTTGCCGTTCTTGACGATGTTATAAGCGGCTTCAGCTTCGATACCATCCACCTTGGCCGAAGCAGCGTTGGTGGTCTGGGTGCACTGGGTGCCGCCGGCGCAGAACGGACCGACCTGGGTCAGCTGCAGGTTGTTGTAGTTATAGTGGAAGGCCGAGAAGTTCAGACGCAGCTTGTTGTCGAGCAGACGGGCCTTGGCGCCGATTTCATAGGCGGTCAGCGTTTCGGGCTGATAGTACAGCGTGCTGGCGGGCAGCGTGCAACCCGTGCCGGTGCCGGCTTCGCAACCGTCGTTGAAACCGCCGGCCTTGTAGCCGGTCGAGATCGTGCCGAACAGCATGGTGGCCGCGTTCAGGTTGTAATCGACGCCGACCTTCCAGGTGGCCTTTTCATACGAACGCTTGGCAATGTTCGGGGTGACGATGTCGCCCGTGTTGTTGCAGGCGATGGTATAGGCGCACTGGACGGTGGCGCCGGTACGGGCCTTTTCATCCTTGGTGTAGCGACCGCCAGCCGTGATGTGCAGCTTTTCGTTGGGCGAATAGGTCACCTGACCGAAACCGGCCACCGACGAGGACATCACATAGTGCTGCGGGAAGGCGAAGACATAGCCGACATCCGAAGGCGCATAACGCAGGCCAGTGGCCCCGTTGGTGCGATCATAGATGGCCAGCTGGATGTCGGCGCGTTCCTTGAAGTAGTACACACCGGCCTGAGCGCGGAACGGACCCGTGCCGTTGGTCGACAGGCGCAGTTCCTGACTGTTCTGCCAGTACCAGCCGTCGAACTTGTTGGGAGCCAGACCGCCCACGTTGACCGCGCTGGCCGGGCCGTAATAGCTGTAGTTGCCTTCGTGACGCTTGAATTCGCGATACGAACCCAGATAGTTCAGCGTCACCGCGCCGAAGTCATACTTGAAGTCCACATCGACGCCATAGGTGGCGTTGTTGCGGCGCAGGTTGTCGGCCAAGACCCGCTGGGGCAGACCATCGGCGGTCGGCGCGTTCAGCGTCAGGAGCTGGGCGTTCGACTTGCCGTTGGCGGTATAGACCGGCATCACCGTGTTGGTGGTGTAGCCCGAATAGAAGTTGCTGGTGGGCAGCGCGTTCGAGCTGATGCCCTTCATCTGGTTATAGTCGCCGCGAACCAGCAGTTCACCGTGGTCGAACTTGAGCAGCGCCGACAGACGGCCCGAGAACACATCCTTGAACGGCGAGAGGTTCAGATCCGACAGGTTGGCACCGGCCTTGAGGAAGCTGTCGCGATGGTCATAGTTGACCGCCGCGCGGACCGCCAGGTTGTCGGTCACGGGCACGTTGATCGCGCCGCCCGCCTGGGTGTTGTTATAGTTGCCATAGGCGACGTTCACGTCGCCCTTCACCTTGTCGAAGGTGGGACGGTTGGTGATCAGGTTGACCGCGCCGGCCGTGGTGTTGCGGCCATAGAGCGTGCCCTGGGGACCACGCAGAACTTCGACGCGGCTGATGTCGTAGAAGCTGGTTTCCTGCGCCTGCTGACGGGCGATATAAACGCCGTCCATCATGAAGGCGGCCGAGGGATCGCCCTTTTCGGTGCCGTCCGAGCTGGTCACGCCGCGAATGGTGATCTGCAGACCGTTGTTACGGTTGATCATCACGCTGGGGACCTGATCGCCCAGATTGGTCGGGTTGGTGATGCCCGCGGTGCGCAGCGCATCGCCCGAAACGGCGGTCAGCGCGATCGGGGTCTTGGACGCCAGCGTTTCAAAACGGGTGGCGGTCACGATGATGTCGCCGTCGGGGCTGACCTTGGTTTCCTGCGCCATGGCAGGGCCGGCAATGGCCAGCGCGAGCACGGATGCTCCAAGAATGTGTGCGAACTTCATATTGCCTATCCCTCTCCTGTTTAAGCAATTCAATTTGCCGTCCCGCCGCCGCAAATACAGCGTCAGGGACAGCGGCCATCGGTTGAAAACGTTATCAATTGGACAATGACCTGCTGCGGATTGCCCCCTAGCTCTCGTCCGTCGCGACAAGAGTAAGGCTTGGTATCGTTTTCAAAACTTCGGGAAATAAATGCGGCGTAAAGCCGCAAACCCCTTTCCATCCTCTCCATTGGAGCCGGGCCAATCGATTGGCTCCGCGCTTTCTGTTCTGTATCCTCTAACCACTTCACTTATTCGATGCAAGACGCTCCTGGGCCCCGGAAGATCGACGGACGATCAACTGATGCGCCAATACAACACTTTGCTCTGTAAGGGGCTTATCATGCAACATGGCGTCGATCATCCGCATCGCCGTTTCGCCCAATTCATTGGTGGGCTGACGAATAGTCGTCAAAGGCGGCGAAGCATAGGCGCCAAAGCGCAGATCATCAAAGCCGACAATGGCTATATCGTCCGGAATCGTCAGGCCTTTTTCATGAATCGCCTGCTGCGCGCCGATCGCCATTTCGTCATTGGCACAAAACACCGCATCGGGCCGCGATTCCAGTTCGAGCAGGCGCAGCATCGCGGTATGGCCCGATTCGATCGAGAAATCGCCATCGACGATCCACCCGGCCTCCGGAGTCAATCCGGCCTCGACCATCGCCGAATGATAGCCGCGCAAACGGTCCGCACACAGCGAATTGACCATCGGCCCGGTGATCGTAGCGATTCTCTTGCGCTCCATCGCGATCAGATGCTGCACCGCCAGCTTGGCCGCGGCCACATTGTCGATCCCCACATGGGGGCAATTCAACCCGGCATAGCTTTCACATGCCAGCACCAACGGGATCGGCAAAGGCTTGCCCGCCTTGACCGTGGCGCGCACCACCGAGGGCAGCAGCGAGCCGAGCAGAATCAACCCGTCCGCCACCCGTGATGTGACCATTTCGGCATAATAATCAAGGCGTTCCTGCTTACCCTGCGTCTCGCCGATCAAGACTCGATAGCCCAGCTCATGCGCAACATTCTCGATGCTCTGCACGATCTCGGAAAAGAACGGGTTGGCGATTTCGGGCACGATCACAATGATCGCTTCATGACGTGGCCGCCGCAATTGCTGGGCAATTGCGTTGGGCACGTATTTCATTTCCTCAATCGCCTGATTGACCGCATCGCGCTTGGCCGGACGAACCGCCTCCGGCTCTCGCAATGTCCGCGAAACCGTGGCCACCGAAACGCCTGCACGCTTGGCAATATCGCGAATGGTGACCACGCTTTGCTGTATTCCTTCTATCAGATCGTGCCCGCTTTCAGAAGTTCCGAAGCGTAATTGGCGGCCCGAGCCGACATCGCCATATAGGTCAGCGAGGGGTTCTGGCAACCGCTCGACGTCATGGCCGCGCCGTCGGTGATGAACAGGTTGGGCACGTCATGGGCCTGATTGTGCTTGTTGAGCACGCTGGTCTTGGGATCGTGGCCCATACGCGCGGTGCCCATTTCGTGAATGCCAAGGCCCGGCGGGTGCAGCTTGCCGCTTTCCTTGATGATGCGGCCGCCTGCGGCCGTGACCATGGCCTTGGCGTCCTCCAGAATGCGGCGGCCCAGTTCCTTGTCATTCTCGCCATGCTCGCAATGAATGTTGAGCAGCGGCAGGCCCCATTCATCCTTCTTGGTCGCGTTCAGCGTGACGCGGTTTTCCGGATTGGGCAGCATTTCGCCAAAGCCCGACAGACCGACCATCCATGTGCCCGGATGACGAATGCGCTCCTTCAGCTCGGCGCCCACGCCCGGCGCGCCCATGGCTACGCCATGCCACCCCTGACGCATCACCCGGCCTTGATAGCCATAGCCGCGCAGATAGCTCTCGGTCTGACCATCAAGGTTACGATAGCGCGGAATGTAGATGCCATTGGGGCGGCGGCCGCGGTGGAAGGTTTCAGGGCCATCCATCACCGCCATCACGCTCGGACCATAAACGTGGTCCATCAGATTGCGGCCCACCTGATCGGAACTGTTGGCCAGACCGCGCGGGTTGGCTTCATTGCCCGATTGCAGCAGCACCTGCGCGCTGCCGATGGTCGAAGCGCACAGGAACACCACCTTGGCCTCATAGGTCGTGGCCTTCTTGGTGTTCTGGTCGATAACGCGAACACCGGTGGCCTTGCCGGTTTTCGGATCGGTGATGATCGAATGCACGATGGCATCCGTCACCAGCGTCAGATTGCCGGTCCGCGTTGCGGCGGGCAGCGAGGAGGACAGGCTGGAATGATAAGCGCCGAACGAGCAGCCGCGTTCGCACAGCGAGCGATACTGGCACGGATTGCGGCCCAGCTCGATATGGTGCGGCTGGGGCTGGGTCAGGTGGGCGCAGCGGCCCATGATGACCTTGCGGCCCGCAAAGCTCTTTTCCACCGCCGTCTTGAACAGCTTTTCGCCATCGGTCATCGGCATCACGGGCAGGAACTTGCCATCGGGCAATTGGGCCAGACCATCATTTTCGCCCGACACGCCGATGAAGGTTTCCACCTTGTCATACCACGGCGCCAGATCGGCATAACGGATCGGCCAGTCCACGCCGTGCCCGTCGCGCGCGTTCGAGCTGAGGTCCATTTCGGACAGGCGATAGGTCTGACGCCCCCACATGATCGAGCGCCCGCCCAGATGATAGCCGCGAATCCAGCTGAAGGGCTTGTTTTCAGGCGTTTCATAGGGGTGCTGGCTGTCCTTGACCCAATATTGCTGGGTCGCGGTGTTGACCGCATAGCACTGGCGCTGGATCGGATAGTCCTTTTCCAGCACTTCCTCAGGCACGCCCCCGCCATTGGGCAGGTCCCACGGCTGCATCCAGTCATTATAGGATGCGCCATGCTCAATCTTGCGGCCGCGCTCCAGCACGAGCGTCTTCAGGCCCAGTTCGCACAATTCCTTGGCGGCCATCCCGCCGCTCATCCCAGAGCCGATAACAATGGCGTCGAACATTTTACTCTCCCAGAATTCTTATCAGCCGACGTTGTGACCGGCCCATGCACGCGTGTCCTTGGTCAGGGGAATCGAAGGCTCCCACGCGCCGGGCACATGCTCGTAGCGCAATTCGACCGTGGCCCCCGGTTCGCTCATGTAATAGGCGGTGACCAGCAGGTCCTTGAGCTTGTAGTAATCGGGATTGGAGAAGTTCTCCAGATCATAGCCGGTCAGGAACGTCTTGCGCGCCGCCGGGGTCAGCAGGGCAAAGGGCTTGCCCGTCTTGGCGCGCGCGGCCGTGTCGATGGCCTTGAGCGCGGCCAGATGCGCGGCGCGATGGGCCGGATTGGCCCAATCGCGCAGCAGCGCGTCAACCGTGGCGGGCACCTTGACCTGAACCGCGCCGGGCGTGTCGGTGCGCGGGATAAATGTGTCGCTGACCGCGGCCAGCAGCGCGGTGGTGGGGGCGTCCAGCAGAGGAGGCTTTTTCGCAGCAGCCGCAAGGGCATCGGCGGGCAGCGCCGACAGGCCGATAAGCGCCGCAAGACCTTCAAGCATGTGACGGCGATCGAGTTCGATCATCCTCATCTTCTCCTCTTCCCGAAATTTGATTCTTGACCGATGCCATCGCGTTCTGGCAACGTTTACAAAAATATGGGACAGAGGACGAGGCCTTGTCAACAACCACTTCATCGCAGACCCGAAAAATAAGCCTTTTCATCATGATGGCATTGCAGCTTGCCATCTGGGGGGCTTGGGCGCCGAAATTGTTTCCTTACATGGGGATGCTCGGCTTTTCCGCAGGACAACAGGCACTTGTCGGCTCATGCTGGGGCATTGCCTCGGTCGTGGGCATCTTCTTTTCGAATCACTTTGCCGATCGCTACTTCGCCGCTGAACGCTTTCTGGCGGTCAGCCATGTGATCGGCGGCCTTTGCATGCTGGGCGCGGCCTATTCGACCGCCTTCATGCCGTTTTTCGCCTTTTATCTGGCCTATAGCCTTGTTTACGTGCCCACCCTGTCGGTGACCAACACGATCGCCTTCGCCAACCTGAAGGAAGGCAAGGATTTCGGCACGGTCCGCGCAGGCGGCACCGTGGGCTGGGTGATGGCTTCCTGGCCCTTCGTGTTCATTCTGGGCGCGCATTCGGGGCCGGAGGAAGTCCGCTCGATCTTTATCGTGTCGGGCGTGATCTCGCTGGTGCTGGCCGCTTTCTCGCTCACCCTGCCCCATACTCCGCCGAAAAAGGGCGGCGATGATGTCGACGCGCTGGCATGGCGCCGGGCGCTGGGCCTGCTCAAAAAGCCCTTCGTGGCGGTGCTGTTCTTCGTCACCTTCATCGATTCGGTCGTGCATAACGGCTATTTCGTGATGGCCGACGCGTTCCTGACCAACCGCGTGGGCATCGCGGGCAATCTGTCGATGGTCGTCCTCTCGCTGGGCCAGATCGCCGAAGTGCTGACCATGCTGGTGCTGGGCACGGTGCTGGGCAAGCTGGGCTGGCGCAAGACGATGATCGTGGGCATTCTGGGCCACGCGGCGCGTTTCCTCGCCTTCTCCTTCCTGTCGGACAGCGTCGCCTCGATTGTCGCGGTGCAATTGCTGCACGGCATCTGCTACGCCTTCTTTTTCGCAACGGTCTACATCTTCGTGGACGAAGCCTTCCCCAAGGACGTGCGTTCGAGCGCGCAGGGCCTGTTCAACCTGCTGATCCTTGGCGTCGGCAATATGGTGGCCAGTTCCTTCTTCCCCAACCTTGTCGCCAAACTGACCGGGGTTGATGGCGTGGTCGATTACCGCACGCTGTTCCTTGTGCCTGCCGGCCTCGCCACGCTTGGCGCGCTGGTTCTGGCCTTTGCTTTTCACCCGCCAACGGCCGCACCGGCCGGGGCTCTGGAGGACGCCTGATGACCATCAATCTTAATCGCCGCGGCCTGTTGGCCGCCATGGGCGCAACCGGCCTTGCGGCCGCTGTTCCCGCCTTTGGCGCCCCGCGCACGCCGCTGTTCAAGCGCATCAACAAGCCGCTGGGCGTCCAGCTCTATGCGCTGGGCGAGGCCGCGCAAAAGGATTTGGGCGGCACGCTCAAGCGCCTTGCCGCGATGGGCTACACCGACTTTGAACTGCCCGGCCTCTATGGTCGCAGCCCCAAAGACCTGCGCGCCGATGCCGATGCAGCGGGCGTCCGCTTCGGCTCGATCCACATGGGCATGCCCCAGCGCCTGCCCGCAGGCTCGCTCACGCTCATGAGCAGCCCGCAGGAAATCGCCGACGCGCTGGGTACTATGGGCATCCGCAAGGCGGTGCTGCCTATGCCGCTGCTGCCCGACGACTTCAAAATGCCCGCCGCCGGAGGCGACATGCGCGCCGCGCTGGTCGCGGCGGTCGATGCGGGCGGTCTGGACATGTGGAAGCGTCTGGGCGGGCTGCTCAACGAACGCGCCCATGCGCTCAAGCCCTATGGCATTGATCTGGGCTATCACAACCACAACATGGAATTCCGTCCGCAGGGCGGCACCACGGGCTGGAACGTGCTGCTGGGCGAGCTTGACCCCAAGCTTGTGTTCCTCGAACTCGATCTGGGCTGGGCGGCAGCGGGCGGTCTTGACCCGGCGGCCGAAATCCGTCGCCTCAAGGGGCGGATCAAGATGGTCCACCTCAAGGACATCAAGGCCTCGACCAAGACCAATTACGCGCTGAGCCAGGACCCCGCCGAAGTCGGCCTCGGCATGCTAAACTGGCACAAGATCCTGCCTGCCTGCGCGGAATCGGGAGTCGAGAATTTCTACGTCGAACAGGAAGCGCCCTTCACGCGCGACCGGTTCGATTCGATGAAGATCAGCCACGATTATCTGGCCAAATTCGTCGCTTAACAGGTCGATGGCGGCCACGGGCGCTTCATGCCTGCCCGTGGCCGTCGGACTTGACAGATTGGGCGAGGCGAGGAATAAATCAGAATAGCAATTCTGATTATTGACAGGCAGGATAGCCTGTCTCCAAGGAGAGTGAAATGCGCCGCTTGCGGATGGGAATGATCGGTGGTGGGCCGGGGGCGTTTATCGGCCCGGTGCATCGGATAGCGGCGGAAATGGACCGCGAGATCGAGCTGGTGGCGGGCGCCTTCAGCTCCAGCGCGGAAAAGTCGCGTGCGGCGGGGGAAGCGTACCGGATCGATCCGAGCCGCGCCTATGCCGACATCGCCACCATGCTGGCCGAAGAAGCCAAGCGCGCCGATCCGATTGATTTCGTGGCGATCACCACGCCCAACCATATGCACCTGCCCGCCGCCAAGGCCGCGCTGGAGGCCGGTTTCGCGGTGATCTGCGACAAGCCCGCGACCACCACGCTGGCGCAGGCCCATGAACTGGCCGCCATCGTTGAAAAGGCGGGCAAGCCCTTTGCGCTGACCTACACTTATTCCGGCTATCCGCTGGTGCGCGAGGCGCGTGCGCGCATTGCCGCAGGCGCTCTGGGGCCGATCCGCAAGGTCGTGGTCGAATATCCGCAGGGCTGGCTGTCCAAGCCCGACACCGGCAAGCAGGCCGAATGGCGCGGCGATCCGGCGCGCAGCGGCGTTGGCGGCTGCGTGGCCGATATTGGCGTCCATGCCTTCCATCTGGCCGAATTCATCACGGGCCTTCAGGTGAGCGAAATCCTTGCCGACCTTGGCACCGTCGTCCCGGGCCGCCGCGTCGATGACGATTGCCAGATCCTGCTGCGTTTTGCGAACGGTGCGCGCGGCGCGCTGCTGGCCAGCCAGATTTCGGTGGGCGAGCGCAATGGCCTCACCATCCGCATCTATGGCGAAAAAGCGGGCCTGCGCTGGCGTCAGGAAGATCCGAACATGCTCTGGATCTATCACGATGACGGCCGCAGCGAGTTGGTGCAGGCGGGCGATCCCGGCCTTGGCGCCGATGCCGTCCGCGCCAGCCGCACCCCCGGCGGCCACCCCGAAGGCTATCTCGAAGCCTTCGCCAATCTCTATCGCGACTTCGCCCGGCAAATCCGGGGCGAGGAAGGCTCGCTGGTCCCCGGCATCGCCGATGGCCTGCGCGGCATGGCGCTGATCGAACAGTCCGTTGCGCTTTCCAAAGCGGGCGCGGGCTGGACCAAGTTCACGGTTTAAAAGGACCGCTTTATGAAGACCATCAAAGGCCCCGGCATTTTCCTCGCGCAATTCGCGGGCGATGCTGCGCCGTTCAATTCGCTGCCCGCCATTGCCGATTATATGGCGGGGCTGGGCTATAAGGGCATCCAGATCCCGAGCTGGGACGGGCGCCTGTTCGATCTGGCCAAGGCGGCGGAAAGCCAGACCTATTGCGACGACATCAAGGGGATGCTCGCCGACAAGGGGCTGGAGATCACCGAGCTTTCGACCCATTTGCAGGGTCAGTTGGTTGCCGTTCACCCCGCCTATGACGCGCAATTCGACGGTTTCGCCGCCGAGCACGTGCGCGGCAACCCCGCCGCGCGTCAGGCTTGGGCGGTCGAGCAGATGCACTTTGCCGCCAAGGCTTCGCAGCGCCTCGGCCTGACCACCCATGCGTCCTTCCCCGGCGCGCTGGCATGGCCCTATGTGTACCCTTGGCCCCAGCGTCCCGCCGGCCTTGTCGAGGATGCGTTTGACGAACTGGCCCGCCGCTGGAAGCCGATCCTTGACGTGTTCGATGAAAACGGCGTCGATATCGGCTTCGAACTACATCCGGGCGAAGACCTGCACGATGGCGTGACCTTCGAGATGTTCCTTGAGCGCGTGAACAACCACCCGCGCGCCAACATCCTGTATGATCCGTCGCATTTCGTGCTGCAATGTCTGGATTATCTCCAGTTTATCGACATTTACCACGAACGCATCAAGTGCTTCCATGTGAAGGATGCCGAGTTCCGCCCGTCGGGCCGCAGCGGCGTCTATGGCGGCTATCAGAGCTGGGTCAACCGTCCGGGCCGTTTCCGCAGCCTTGGCGATGGTCAGGTCGATTTCGGCCAGATCTTCAGCAAGATGGCGCAGTATGACTATGCCGGCTGGGCCGTGCTGGAATGGGAATGCGCGTTGAAGCACCCCGAAGTGGGCGCGGCCGAAGGCGCTCCCTTCATCGCCAAGCACATCATCCCGGTCACCGAGCATGCCTTCGACGATTTCGCCGCGGGCGGCGAGGATCGCGATCTCAACCGGCGCCTGATGGGCCTTTGATTACCCAAGGCGGCATGTGGGAAAGGTTCCCTCACCTTTCATGAAACTTGTTCATAACCGCATGCCGCCATCCCCTGCTAATCCTCATAAGCCGTTTGGGCTAAATGCCCCGTCATACCCCACCCTTTCGGAGTGACCGGCTTATGAAAATCCGCCAGCTTGGCCTGAACGGCCCGCAAGTTTCCGCCCTTGGCTATGGCTGCATGGGGCTGGATTTCGGCTATGCCAACACGCTCTCACGCACGGACGGCGTCGCCATGATCCGCGCCGCGGTCGAGCGCGGCGTGACCTTCTTCGACACCGCCGAAGTCTATGGTCCATGGACCAATGAGGAAACCGTGGGCGAGGCGCTCGAACCCTTCAAGGGTCAGGTAACCATCGCCACCAAGTTCGGCTTCGACATCGACCCGGAAACCGGCGCAATGCGCGGTGTTTCCAGCCACCCCGACCGCATCCGCGCCGTGGCCGAAGCCTCGCTCAAGCGCCTGCGCGTCGATGCGCTGGATGTGTTTTACCAGCACCGCGTCGATCCCAATGTGCCGATCGAGGATGTCGCCGGAACCGTGCGCGACCTGATCGCGCAGGGAAAGGTCAAGCATTTCGGCATGAGTGAACCCTCTGCCGCTACCCTGCGCCGCGCCCATGCAGTGCAACCTGTCGCCATGCTGCAAAACGAATATTCGCTCTGGACGCGGCAGGTTGAGAGCAATGGCATTCTGGACGCCTGCGACGAACTGGGCATCGGGCTTGTCCCCTATTCGCCGCTGGGTAAAGGCTTCCTGACCGGCGCGATCACCAGCACCTCGGACGTGTCGCAGGGCGATTTCCGCGCCACCCTGCCGCGTTTTCAGGCCGATGCCATGGCCGCCAATCTGGCGCTGGTCGAGGGGCTGAAGGCCATCGCCGCCCAGCATGACGCCACCCCGGCCCAAATCGCGCTGGCATGGCTGCTGGCCCGCCGCCCTTATATCGTCCCCATCCCCGGCACGACCAAGCTGCACCGTCTGGAGGAAAACCTTGGCGCGGCGGACATCACCCTGTCCGACACCGATCTGGCCCAGATCGGCCTGCTGCTTGCCGGGATCGAGGTCCATGGCGCACGCTATACCCCGGCGGCCGAAGCGATGACCGGCCTGTGAGTCAACCGGTCGAGATCGAGCGCCAGAATCCGCTGCGACTGATGGCGGTGCTATGCGCGCTGATGGGCTTTGCCTCGATCTCGACCGATTTCTATCTGCCCGCGATGCCGACGATGGCGCGCGCGTTTCATGTCGGCCCCGGCGCGATGGAATGGACCATCGCGGCCTATCTGGTGGGCTTTTCCTCCGGCCAATTGTTCTGGGGTCCGGCGGGCGACCGCTTTGGCCGCAAGCGGCCGATTGCGATTGGCCTCGTGCTCTTCGTGATCGGCTCGGCGGGCTGCGCCATGGCCGGATCGGCGGCGGCGGTGATTGGCTGGCGCATGGTTCAGGCGGTCGGCGCCTGCGCCGGGGTGGTGCTGTCGCGCGCGATGGTGCGCGATCTTTATGGCCCGGAAAAATCGGGCCAGATGCTCTCCACGCTGATCACGGTGATGGCGATTGCCCCGCTGGTCGGGCCTTTGCTGGGCGGGCAAATCCTGCTCTGGGCGGGCTGGCGGGCGATTTTCTGGCTGCTGGTGGCGGTAGGCATTCTCACCGGGATCGGCCTTGCCACGATCCTCGAAACGCTGCCGGTAGAGCGGCGTTCACAGGCCGGGCTGATGCAGGCCTTTGGCGATTATCGCCGTCTGGCGGTGGACCGGCGGGTGCTGTCCTGCGCGCTGATCGGCGGATTCTATTACGTGGGCGTCTATGCCTATGTCGCGGGCAGCCCGCTGGCCTTCATCACCTATCACCATGTTCCCGCCCAAGGCTTTGGCGTGGTGTTCGGCCTTGGCATCCTGGGCATTATGGCTGCCAATATGGCCAATGTGCGGCTCCTGCCGCTTTATGGCGGCTGGGCGCTGATGCGCTGGGGCGTGGGGCTGGCGGCGGCCTCTGGGCTGGGCATGGCGATTGTGGCGGCCACAGACTGGGGCGGGATGGTCGCTCTGGCGCTATGCTGTTTCGTGTTTGTCGCCGCATCGGGCCTGATCGTCGCCAATTCGATGGCCCGCGCCATGGCCCAGCATCCCCGTCATGCCGGGTCCGTCTCGGCCATGATGGGCGCGGCCCAATATGGCAGCGGCATGGTCGGATCGGCCCTGATCAGCTTTTTCGCCGATGGCACCCCGCGCCCGATGGCCTTGACCATCGCCTTTGGCGGCATCGCGGCCTATGCCTGTCTGGGGTTGAACGGCAAGGAGAGGAAGCATGGCGGTTGATCGCACCGATCTGGCCGATCTGGCAGCCTTTCTGGTGGTGTCCGAGGAACGCAGCTTTACCCGCGCGGCGGCCAAGCTTGCCGTGTCGCAATCCGCGCTCAGCCACACGATGCGACGGCTGGAGGCCAAGATGGGGGTGCGCCTGCTGACGCGCACCACGCGCTCGGTCTCGCCCACCGAGGCGGGCGAGCGGCTGGTGGCTGTGATCGGCCCCGCGCTCGATCAGATCAGCGCCGGGATCGGCGAGATCACCCAGATGCGCGAGCGGCCTGCGGGCAATATCCGCATCACCGCCTCTGAACATGCAGCCAAAACGCTGCTCTGGCCCGCCCTGCGCCGCATCCTGCCGCAATATCCCGACATCCATGTCGAGGTCAGCATCAACAATGGCTTTGTCGATATTGTCGAGGAGCGTTTCGACGCGGGCATCCGCTTGGGCGAGGCGATTGCGCGCGACATGATCGCGGTGCGCATCGGGCCTTCGCTGCGCATGGCCTGTGTGGGGTCGCCCGACTATTTCGCCCGCCATCCCATCCCCCAGACCCCACAGGATCTGGCCCAGCACAATTGCATCAACCTGCGCATGGCCAGCAGCGGGGGCCTCTATGCGTGGGAATTTGAAAAAGAGGGCCGCGTGATGAATGTCCGGGTCGAGGGTCAATTGACCTTTGGCGGATCAAGCATGGTGCTGCAGGCCGCCGAGGCGGGCATGGGGCTGGCCATGACGGTGGACGACATCGTGCATGACAGCGTGGCATCGGGCCGTCTGGTGCGGGTGCTGGAGGACTGGTGCCCGCCCTTTGCCGGATACCACCTCTATTACCCCAGCCGCCGTCAGGCCTCGCCGGCTTTTGCCTTGCTGGTCGAGGCCCTTCGGTATCGGGATTAGGCGAGCATCGCCTTGACGTATTCCGGCCGCAGCGGGATGCGTCGCGCAGGCCGCCCGGTGGCATCCAGAAACGCCCCCGCCATCGCGGGCGCGGCCAGCGCATTGGCGCTTTCCGAACCCTGACCATAGACATCGGCCCCGGCATAGGGCGCAATCACGACTTTCAAATCGGGCATCTCGGCCGCCGTCAGGATCGGATAGGTTGACCAGTCGAGGCTGGTGACGGCGCCCGTGTCAAAGCTGACCTCTTCATGCAGCGCCTCGGAAATGCCCATCAGGCACCCGGCCTGCGCCTGACGCCGCAATTGCAGCGGGTTCACCACAATGCCCGGATCGGCCACCAGCACCATGCGCTCGACCTTGACCTCGCCCGTGGCCGGGGTGACGGCCAGAAACGCCGCGCAGGCCCAATAGCCATTGTCGCGCAGCATCATCGACACGCCGCGTCCGCGCAAAACCTTCGCGCCCTTGGCCTTGGCGGCGGGCGATGGGCGATTGTCCCAGCCTGATTCGACGCGCAGCCGCTCCAGCACGGCCCGGACGCGCGGGTCCTCGGTATGGTCGATGCGGAATTGCAGCGCGTCCTTGCCCGCCAGCATGGCCGCCTCGCTGATTGCCACCTCGCGGGGGAAATTCTGCTGGAACTGAATGGGCGTGCGCATCGAATGGTCGCGCAGGCCGACTTTCAAAGGCGATTCATGCTCGCCGATCTGGAATGTGCCGCGCCCGGTTTCCGACACATGGGGCACCGCGCCATAGATCCAGCGGTCGGCAATCCCCATCTTGGCCGTGTGGATCGGCGAGGGATTGTCGGGCGTGGGCGCCGAAATGGTCGGCAATCCGGCCAGCAGCGCGCCGATCGGGCGGTCATCCTGCATCGGCGGGCCGGAATGGGTGGCCTGATAGGTCAGCATCCGCCCGTCCGGCCCAAGGCCGATGGCGATATCGGCCACCATGGCCGAGCTTTGCGTGGACCAGCCCATATCATCGTGGCGCATCCATTGCACCCGCACCGGCACGCCCAGCGCGCGCGACAGCAGCACCGCCTCATCCTCGGACCCGGCATTGCCGCCATTGGAGCGCCCGAAATGACCCGGCCCCGGATAGGTGCGGATAACGACCTTATCCTCGCCGACAGAGAGCATTTTGGCGATGGCGGCGCGCAGGAACTGGGCGTTCTGCGTATGGGTGTGGAGCATGACCGAGCCATCGGGCCGCACATCGGCCAGCGAGACCGAGGGACCGATGGGGGCATGTTTGAGGAAGGGCATGAAATAGGCGCCGCTGTGGTGCCTGGCTGCCGGGGTCGCCGTGTCGCCCTTGCTGGCGCCCTTGGTGGGGGGCACGATGCTCCAGTCCACCTTGGTGCGCAGATGATTCGCCAGTTTTTCGGAGGTGGGCAATGCGGCCCAGTCGCTCCATTTGGTGTCAGCGGCGACCACCTGCGCGGCCTGCACCGCCTGCCATTCGTCGGGCGAGACGACCGCCAGCAGATTGCCGACCTGAACCAATCGCGCGCCGGGATATTGCGCGGGGTCCAGCTTGCCGGCAGCAACGAGCGTAGAACCAAGCGTGGCGGGATGGATCACGCGGGCGTGGAGCATATTGGGCAGCTTCACATCGCCCACCCATTGCGTCTTGCCCGAAACCTTGGGGGCGATGATCGGGTTGAGAATGGGTTTGCCGACCTCGGTATAATCCTTGGGATTTTTCATCGGCGGATTGCCCGTTACCACCAGCCCGCGAAAATCGGTCAGCGAGCCTTCGACCGGGATCGTCAGGCGCAGGGTCTGGCCGGAGATGAGTTCGCCATAGGTCGCGCTCTTGCCGCCGCCGGAAATCACGCCCTTGCTGATGGATAGAGCGCTGCGCGCCACGCCGAAACGCTGGGCGGCCAGTTCCAGCACCGCCTCGCGCGTATAGGCGGCGGCCTTGCGCATATTGACCGAGGCATTGCGCAACAGGCCGAAGGTGCCGCCGCCATCGGGGGTGCGGTCGGTGTCGCCCGCGATGACGGTTGTGATCGCCTCGACCCCCATGCCCAGTTCCTCGGCCACGATCTGGCGATAGGCGGTGTAGATCGAGCTTTGCCCGAAATCGCATTTGCCGGTGCGCATGGTCACGGTGGAGTCGGCGTGGATCTCGATCCAGCTTGCCGGTTTGGCGGCGTCGAGCGAGTTGGTTTGGGCGTTCGCTCGACCTGCAGGAAGGCCCAGCATGACCAGCAGCACGCCGCCCGCGCCGATAAAGCCACGGCGGGAGAGGGATGCACCGTGAATGTCGAAATCTCCGGGGGTTTCCATAATGTCGGCCATCTTACGCCTCCCCTGCCATGAGTTTGGCCGCGCGATGCGCCCCGTCCAGAATCGCCGCATAGGACGCGCAGCGGCATAGATGCGGCGAAGGGCCGGATGTGGTCAGCGCCGCCTTGATGTCCGCATCGCTGGGCTTGGGGTTATGCTCAAGCAGTTCGGTGACTTTGATCATCATGCCAAACTGGCAGATGCCGCATTGGGGTACCTGTTCATCGACCCATGCCTGCTGCACCGGATGCAGGCGGTCGGGGTTGTGCGCGAGGCCCTTCTGCTTGCTCCACCGCGCGGGCAGGCCATCGACCGTGGTGACTTCCTTGCCATCGAGCGACCCGATGGGCGTGATGCAGGCGCGCATCTCCTCGCCATCGACCAGTACCGAGCAGGCCCCGCATTGCGCCAGCCCGCAGCCGAATTTGGGCGTCATCACCTCCAGCTCGCCGCGCAGCACATAGAGCAGCGGCGTATCGGGTGAGGCCTTCACCTCGCGGCTTTGACCGTTCACGGTGAGCTTGGGCATGACTTATCCTCCCGGCATTGATTGCCCGGAGTTATACGCCATTCAAACCCGTTCGATAATCAGGGGACTTCGATAGAGCCTATGAACCGGCTTCATCAAAGGAAATGGCCCGAACGGTCCCTTTTGGTGGCCAGATAGCGCGCATTATGCGGATTGGCGGGCAAGGCATGGGCCACACGCTCGATCACATTGACGCCCACGGACTTAAGCGTTTCCACCTTGGCCGGATTGTTGGTCATCAACCTTATGCCATGCACGCCCAGCAATTCGAGCATCCGCGCCGCCACGGGAAAATCGCGCGCCTCATTGGGCAGGCCAAGCCGCTGGTTGGCATCCACCGTGTCAAAGCCCTGATCCTGAAGCTGATAGGCGCGCAGCTTGTTGACGAGGCCAATGCCCCGCCCTTCCTGACGCAGATAGAGCAGCACGCCCCAGCCGCCGTCATTGGCCTCATCCGCCATCGCCGCCAGCGCGGCGTCCAGTTGCGGCCCGCAATCGCATTTCAGACTGCCCAGCACATCGCCCGTCAGACATTCGGAATGGAGCCGCACCAGCGGCACCCGATCCGCGCTCTGCCGCCCCAGCACGAGGGCGACATGTTCGCGCAGATCATCGAGCGCACGGAAAGCGACGATTTCGGCGCTCTCGCACACCGAAACGGGCAGGCGCGCGCGGCTGGCGATGCTCAGATGGCGCGGGTCTTTCCAGTCCTCCAGATCGGCGGCGGACACCTCCTGCGCCTCCTCCACGCCCGTGGGATCGACGAGGAAGGCGGGCAGGACACCGGCCAGCCTGGCCAGCTCCATCGCGGCCACCGCGCTGTCATGATCGGCAATCGGCTCGGCCAAAAACGGACCCTTGAGCGGGTTGGCCAGATCGAGCGCCGGATCGCCCATCGCACGGGCCAGCGCCAGATCGAACCCTTCGGCCCCGCGAATCAGCACCGGGCTTTCCGGCTCTGCCGCATCGCGCTGGTTGGCCAGTTTAAGCGTGGTGGCCCGCGCGGCGGAGATCAGCATCCGGCGCGCGGACACATCGGCGCCAAAGCCGGTTTCCGCCGGCAGCAACACCCAAGGCCCCACCCGCACCGCCCAGCCATGGCGCAGCGCGTCCAGCGCCCGCGCAACCCGCCGCGTCGCGCTCATTACAGATCGAACTCGGTGATCAGCGGCACGTGGTCGGAGCATTGGGTCCAATCGCGCGCGTCCTCGAACACGCGGTGCGCGCGGGCCTGCGCAGCCACGCTGGGCGAACCCCAGATATGGTCGAGGCGGCGGCCCTTGTCATTCACGCGCCAGTCCTTGGCGCGGTAGGACCACCAGGAATAATAACGCTCGGGCGCGGCGATCAACTGGCGGCCGATATCGACGAAATCATGCGCGGCCTGAAAACGGGCCAGCGTCTCGACCTCGATCGGCGTATGGCTGACCACCTTGAGCAGCGCCTTGTGGCTCCACACATCGCTTTCCAAGGGCGCGATGTTGAAATCGCCAAGGATGAGCGTGGGATCGGCAATCCGGCCCGCCCACTCGGTCATGCGGGCAAGAAAATCGAGCTTCTGCCCGAACTTGGGGTTGATCGTGCGGTCCGGTTCATCGCCGCCCGCCGGAATATAGACATTTTCGACCACCACGCCGCTGTCGCTCAGCCGGACGCCGACATGGCGGGCCTCGCCATTGGCCTGCCAGTCATAGCGCGAGACTTCGGTAAAAGGGATGCGGGCAACCGTTGCCACGCCGTGATAGCCCTTTTGCCCATGCACCGCCTGATAGGTGTAGCCCAGATCGGCAAAGGCCTGCGCGGGGAACAATTCCGCCACCGTCTTGATTTCCTGAAGGCACAGGACATCGGGCCCATGCTCTTTCAGATAGCGTTCGACCAGCGGCATACGCAGCCGCACCGAGTTGATGTTCCAAGTGGCGATAGAGATCATGGCGCAGGGCTTTAGAACATCAGACGGAACCGAGGCAAAGGCTTAATGCCCGGTTGCGATAAAAAGAAAACCCTCGCTCCCCGGGGGCATGGGGAGCGAGGGTCCGTGTGTGCGTTCGTCACGCTGACAGGCGGATCTCATTGAGAGGGGTGGGCAACAGGGGGGAAAACCCACCGGCTCGTCCGTCTTGTCGAAAACCGGTATAGGCCCGCTTGCCTTGCTGCCCTATGAACGAGATCGCCAGCATTGTCGCAGATTGTCACAACAATGAAATTTAAGCGTATCAGCGGCGGGAATTGGGCCTGATGTCGAGATATTTGAATAGGTCGTCGCCCAGATCCACGCCATATTGATGACCTGACAGGATAATCGTGGTCCGCCGATTCTGAGCGTCCATCGTCTGCCAGCCCACCAGCTCCAGCCCGCCCGGCACACCGGCCTTATGGGCAAAGCTGAGCGTCATCACGCCATATTCGGGGTGCATGCGGTCGGTCACGCGGATATTGGTGACATTGGGATCGAGGCTGGGCATCAGCGTGCCATATTGCGCCACGTCCTTGGCCGGGTTCAGCAGCGCGCCCATCGGGCTCTTGCCGATCGGCCAGCGCTGGGTCTGCTTGACCTCCGAATCGACAATGGTCAGCGCCTTGCCGTCCGAAATGATCAGCACCGGATAGCCGCGCTGATATTGGAAGCGGATCTTGCCGGGCCGTTTCAGGCTCAGCACGCCGGTCACCTGCTGGCCGGTGGAATCGGACCGCTGCACGAAATTGGCGCGCAGCGTCTCGATCCCGCGCAGGGCGGCAACGGCCTGATCGACCTGCGCCGAGCCATTGGCCCCGGCATTGGCCATCGCGGGGGTTGGGGCCACAAGCGAAAGGGCCGCCGGTCCCGCAACCAGCAGCCCCATGGCCAGGCACAGCATCTTGCGACGCGGCGCCAAGTGATTCGATAAGATCTGAGCTTTGTTCATGCCCGCACTTATAGCGAGGCCGGCTTGAACCGCCCGTGAATCTTATATCGCTCGAATCTTACTTGATCTTGGCTTCCTTGAATTCCACGTGCTTGCGGGCAACGGGATCATACTTGCGGAAGCTGAACTTTTCCGTGGTGTTGCGCGGGTTCTTCTTGGTCACATAGAAGAAGCCGGTGTTGGCGCTGGAAACCAGACGGATCTTGACGGTTGCGGGCTTTGCCATGACACTTTCCTAATTGTTCCAGACCCGGTCCTTGCATCGCTGAAACAGCGGCGCGCCAACCAGGGCAAAATTCACATGAGCCAAGCGGCACCTTATGCGCCGCCCAACAAGAGGGTGGCCCCATGCTTTAGCCGGGGCGCAGAGTCAAGCGCGACTTGCCTATCGGCGCTTGTAATATTTGGCGTGAACCGGCCGAAGCAGCGCCGAGGCGACATGAATCAGCACAACCAGCCCTGCGGCCCCTGCGGCGGCAAAGGCGGCATAGGTGGGGTCGAGCCCCTGCAACAGCGCGCCGGAGCCCATGGCCCCCACCACAAAGGCCCCAATCAGGCCAAAACCCATATCGGCCAGCCGGGTGATCAAACCCACGCGGCGCAGCAAGGCTCCGGTCAACAGGCCGACAACAGCACCGATCAGCAAAAGGGCAAGCAGGGTCATCGCGCGAATCCTTTCCGGCTCAGGATACTACAAACCTGCTGAAACACTTATGCGTCTTTTTGTCAGTTGGGAAATCGCATCCACGATTTCCCCCGGCACCAACATCACCCCACATGACCCAGCGCATAGATCGCCACCGCGCCCGCGATGATGCGATAGATCGCAAAAGGCGTAAAACCACGGCGGCTGATATAGGTGACAAAACCCTTGATGACGGCCAGCGCCACCACAAAGGACACGCCAAAGCCCACCGCGATCTCGGTAAAGCCCACAGCCGAGGTTCCGGCGGCCAGTTCATGGCGATGGCTGGCCAATTGCAGCACGGTCGCGCCCAGCATGGTGGGAATGGCAAGGAAGAAGCTGAATTCGGCCGCCGTCGAACGGTTGATGCCCATGCACAGCGCGCCCATGATCGTCGCGCCCGAACGCGACACGCCCGGCACCATGGCCAGACATTGCATCAGCCCCACGCCAAAGCACTTGGACACCGGCAATTGGCCGATGCCGACATAATCGCCGCCCTTGGCAAAGCGTTCGATGGCGATGATCGCCACGCCGCCCACCACCAGCGCCCATGCCACCACCAGCGGGCTTTCGAGCAGGATGTCGATCTTCTTCTTGAAGATCAGCCCCAGCACCACCGCCGGGATAAAGGCCACCAGCAGGTTGATGACGAACTGGATCGCGGTCTTTTCGCCGCGAATCAGCCCCAGACCCACCGCCCAGAACGTGCGCCAATACAGCACCACCACGGCCAGAATCGCGCCCAGCTGGATCACGATGTTGAACACCGACCATTGCGCATCGTCATAGCCGAACAGCTTGGCGGCAAGGATCAGGTGGCCCGTGGAGGACACAGGCAGAAATTCCGTCAGACCTTCGACAATGCCGAGCAGGATGGCGGTGACTAGCAAGGGCATGAGATGTCCTTAAAATTCGCGAGAGAGGAGGAAATTACGCTTCGCCTGCAAAGGCGCGTTCGTCAAATTGCAAACTTGCAAGGCGGGCATAAAGTCCGCCCGCCTGCGTCAGTTCCTCGTGGCGGCCCAGCTCGACGATGCGCCCGCCCTCCATCACCACGATGCGGTCGGCCTGACGCACGGTGGCCAGACGATGGGCGATGACCAGGGTGGTGCGGCCCTGCATCAGATGGTCGAGCGCATCCTGCACCAGACGCTCGCTTTCGGCGTCCAGAGCCGATGTGGCCTCGTCCAGCAACAGGATCGGCGCATCGCGCAGCACCGCGCGGGCAATGGCAATCCGCTGACGCTGGCCGCCCGACAGGCGCGCACCGTTTTCGCCAAGGAACGTGTCCAGCCCCTCCGGCAGATCGCGCAGGAAGGTCTCGGCATTGGCCGCGCGGGCAGCCTCCCAGATCGCTTCGTCAGACGCGCCCCAATTGCCATAGCGCAGATTGTCGCGCGCGCTGGCGGCAAACAACACGCCTTCCTGCGGCACAAGCGCCATGCGCTGGCGGATTTCCGCCGGATCGGCGCCGGTCAAGGGCACGCCATCCAGCTTGATCGCCCCGCCCTGCGGATCATAGAACCGTTCGGCCAGTTGGAAGATTGTCGATTTGCCAGCCCCGGAAGGGCCGACAATCGCCACCGTCTCGCCCGGCTCGACCTTGAGATCGAAATTGGCCAGCGCCGCCACTTCAGGGCGGGTGGGATAGCGGAAGGTCACATTCTCAAAACTGATCTGGCCGCGCGCAGGGCTCGGCAGTGCAATCGGCTTGGCAGGCGGCGCAATCGCCGGGCGTTCATTCAGCAATTCCGACAGGCGGCTCGCAGCCCCCGCCGCACGCACCAGATCGCCATACACCTCGGTCAGCGAGCCAAAGGCCCCCGCCACCAGCGCGCCGGTCAGCACGAATTGGGCGATGATCCCGCCCGAAATCTCGCCGCTGGCCACGCCCGCCGCCCCGCGCCACATCAGCAGCACCAGCGAACCCAGCACCAACAGCGTCACCACGCTGGTCATGGTCGAGCGGATCTTGATCCGGCGCAGCGCCGTGCCAAAGCTGCGCTCAACGGCGGCGGCGAACCGGTCGCTCTCGCGCACTTCCTGATTAAACGCCTGCACGATGCGCGCCGCACCCAGCACCTCGGTCACCATCGCGCCGATGTCGGCGATGCGGTCCTGGCTGGATCGCGATTCGCGGCGCAGGCGGCGGCCAAACCACACGATCGGCCCCACCACCACCGGAATGGCGATCACCAGCATCCCGGTCAGCTTGGGCGCGAGGAAGAAAAGGATCGCAATGCCGACAATCGCCGTGATCGCATTGCGCAGCGCCACCGACACCGTCGTGCCCACCACCTGTTCGATCAGCGCGGTATCGGCGGTCATGCGGCTGGAAATTTCCTTGGGGCTGTTTTCCTCAAAGAAGCTGGGGGGCTGGCGCAGCAGGTTGCGCTGAACCGCGAGGCGCACATCGGCCACCACGCGCTCGCCCAGCCACGAGACGTTGAAGAAGCGCACCGCCGTGCCGATGGCCAGCACCACCACCATGGCCAGCAGGGTTTCAAACCAGCGGTCGATGGTGGCCGGATCGCTGCCGCGCGAAAAGCCCTTGTCCACCACCTGCCGGAAGCCCCAGGGCACGCTGGCCGTGGTGGCCGAGGTGACGATCAGCGCCGCCCCCGCCATCGCCAGCCGCCCCGGATAGGCCACCGCCGCGCGCCACACCATGCGCAGCGGGCCCAGATCCTTCGACGGCTTGGGGGAAACGGCCTCCTCGCCAGAAGCGCCATCTGGCGCGCCAGATGCCATGGGGGCGGGGGAAACGGGGGCTTCAGCTTGGCTCGCAGACATGGGCCAGCGCCCTATAGGATTTTTAGGCGGTTTGGAACCGGGCAAGCGAAGAATGGTTAGCAAGAAGAGGCCGTCATATTGCTCCGACTACTGAATAGTAAGCCATGGTCGGATTGCAACATTGAAGGAATATGGCGATATGTATGACAACAAGACGTTGGCGTATTCCCCCTCTATGACGCCGCGCAAAGGATAAGTTGATGTTATACAACGCTTATGAAATGCAACGCAGCCTTCTTTCAGGCGCCAGCGCCTGGGCCTCGGTGATGGCCGAAACGTTGACGAATCCGGCCAATCCGATGGCGGCGCTGGGTCTGGGACAGGTGATGGCGTCGGCTTTGGATGTTTTTTCCCACGCCGCCATGCCGCGGGGCAAACCCAATTTCGACATTGAGACCGTGACCGTCGATGGCGTCTCGCATGGCGTGACCGAGGCCATTGTGCAGCACCGCCCCTTTGGCAATCTCCTGCGCTTCAGCCATGACGGCCTGCCCGCCGATGCGCCCAAACTGCTGATCGTCGCGCCGATGAGCGGGCACTATGCCACGCTGCTGCGCGGGACGGTGGCGCGGATGATGGAACGCGCGGTGGTTTACATCACCGACTGGGCCGATGCGAAGATGGTGCCGATGGAGGCCGGGCGCTTCGATCTGGACGATTATATCGACTATCTGATCGGCTATCTCGAATTCATCGGTCCGAACACCCATATGCTGGCCGTGTGCCAGCCCTCGGTGCCCGCCTATGCGGCAACGGCAATCATGGGCGCCAACAAGCACCCCTGCCGCCCGCTGAGCTTGACCTTGATGGGCGGCCCGGTGGACACGCGCGAGGCGCCCACCAGCGTCAATGACGTGGCCGTCACCCGGCCGCTCAGCTGGTTCGAGCATCATGTGATTGCGCAGGTTCCGCTGCATTACCCCGGCGCGGGGCGCAAGGTTTACCCCGGCTTCCTGCAGCTGGCCGGGTTCATCAGCATGAACCTGCATTCGCACATGATGAGCCATTGGCAGATGTTCAAGCATCTGGTCGAAGGCGATGGCGACAGCGCGGATTCGACCAAGGGTTTCTATGAGGAATATCGCAGCGTTTGCGACATGACCTCGGATTTCTATCTGCAGACCATCGAGCATGTGTTCCAGAAGCATTCGCTGCCCAAGGGCGAATTTGTCCATCGCGGCAAGCCGATCGATCTGGGCGCGATCACCGACACCGCGCTGCTGGCGGTCGAGGGCGAGCGCGACGACATTTCCGGCATCGGCCAGACTCGCGCCGCGCTGACGCTGGCGCATAACCTGCCCGAGGCCAACAAGCGCTATCTGCTGGCCGAAAGCGTGGGCCATTACGGCATATTTAACGGCAGCAAATGGCGTGGAAGAATTGCTCCGGTGGTCGAGGAATGGATGGCCGCGCACGCATCGCGTTGATTCGACACCATTCCAAGTAAAAAGGCCCGTGTTACGATTCGGCACAGTAAAAATGCGGGATGGTTAACGAGTCTACACCAGTAAATACACCCATGATAGCCACGTCCTCACCTAAGAACAGGAGAGTGACGTGGCTGTTTCCTTGGCAATGGGCGGCACCAGCATCGCCGCGAAAGAATTAAAACCCAATCCGGGCCTTGTGCTCAAAGCCATTGCCAGCGTGCCTTGGGGCGAGCGCACCTTGCTGCGTTTTTACAAGCGCGTGTACAACCGCTTCTTTCCGCGCAGCCGCGCCACCACCGTGTTTGGCGCCAGTTTCGATTGCGAGGCGGGCGATCTCATTCAGGCCAGCATCCTGCATTTCGGCTTGTGGGAACCGCATATGACGGCGCTGATGAAACATCTGATCGAGCCGGGGACGGTGATCGTCGATATTGGCGCGAATATCGGCTATTATACGTTGATGTTCAGCCAGTTGGCCGGACCTGACGGGCGGGTGATCGCGGTCGAGGCGCTGCCGCGTCTGGCCGAATATGGGCGGGCCAACAGCGCCCGCAACGGTGCCACCAATGTGGATGTGCGCGGCTGCGCCGTGGCCGCGCAGGCGGGCGAGCTGACCATTTACGAAGGACCGCAAAGCAACATCGGCATGACCAGCCTGTTGCCCGGCGCGCATCGCACCGGCGGGGCCAAGGTCCGGGCCATGCCGCTCGATCAGGTGCTGAGCGCGCAGGAATGCGCCGATTGCTCGTTCATCAAGATCGACATCGAGGGCGCCGAAGTGCCGGTGCTGAACCAGTTCCTCGACCAGATCGACCGCTTTTCCCGCCGCCCGACGCTGGCGGTCGAGGCCACGCCGGCCGAGGATGGCGCATGGCCCGCGCTCTTCGACCGCTTCGTGGCCGCCGGTTATGTGCCGATCCGCATGTTCAACAGCTATGACTGGCTCGACGCGCTGCATTACGAGGACAAGCCGCTGGAAATCGTCCACAGCCTGCCGCGCGAACAGAGCGACCTGTTGATGGTTCACCCCGACAATGCGCGGGCCTTTGCCACGGCCATGGATCTGGTGCTGGGCCGCTCAGGCCGCTAAACGCGCTTCTCCCCGGCGCAGCAGCCAACGCTGCGCCGGTTTTTCCACCAGCCGGTAGAGCGCCGCCGAGGCCGCCAGCACGATCATCAGAAACAGGCCCAGCTTGCCCAGCCCCACCGTCAGATCGGGGCCGACGAAGAGCATCTTGAAGACGATAAACAGCAGGAAATGCGACAGATAGGTCGAATAGCTGATCTCGCCCAGCCAGTGCAGCGGGCCTGAACGCAGCAGGCGCGCAGGCGTGCGATCCTCCAGCGAGAGCGCCAGAATGAGCGCGGCAAAGACGCCCGGCACATAGGACGCCTCGGGCAGATGCAGCACCACGCCCCCTTCGAGCAGCGCGATCATCGCCGCCCAGGCCCCGGTGCAGATATCGGGCACATCGCGCCAGCGCGCCCACAACATCCGCAGCACATTGCCGGTCCAGAACTCAAGCAGACAACGCATCAGGCCCGTGCGCTGGATTTCAAAGCCCAGATAATCGTCCGAGCCATGCAGCGCGAAATAGGCCCACAGCCCCGCCAGCAAGCCGCAGCCCAGCAGCACCAGCGCGCCGGTTGACCAATTCCGCCATGGCGCGGCCATCACCGTAAAAGGAAACAGCAGATAGGCGGCCCATTCGCAGGAAATCGACCATGCCGGTTCATTCCACATCAGCCCGATGGTCATGCCCCAATTCTGCATCAGCAACACATGAAGCGGCAATTCACCCCAGCGATAGAAGGCAATATCGCGCCCCGTGGCCGCCAGCATCCCCACCAGCGCGACAAAGCCGCCCAGCAGAACCATATGCAAAGGCCAGATCCGCGCGATCCGCCGCAGCCAGAAACGCGCCATGCCCCGCGCGCCCCGATAGGCCGGATTATCCGCGCAGGAATGCCACAGCACAAAGCCCGACAGGATGAAGAACAGATCGACCGCCAGATAGCCATGGCTGAGAAAACCATAGACCATCGGTCCCACCGTGGCCTTCAGCGTGACGCGGGTGTGGAACAGCACGACATACCATGCCGCCAGCCCGCGCAGCCCCGTCAGCGCATCAAGCTGGGGCGCCAGCGCCCGCGCGCCGGGCAGGGCGGCGGCCTGCTGCGTCCTGTCCATCAACGCCGCCCCCATGTTCCGGCGTTCAGTTGGCGCCGGCCGGGGCGCCGGGAGTCGTCGAAGAGCCGGCCGTCATTTTGCCCGGCACCTGCATCTGGCGATGGGCCACGGCCACGGGCGCAGTCTTGCGCCGCACCTGTTGCACCAGCGCGATCTGAAGCGCGATCAGCATGTAAACGAAGGGCTGGAAGGCAATGCCCACAAACGCCGCGCCCAACAGATAGACGAAGTGCCCTTGCTGAAGCGCCAGCGCCAGATCGGCATAGCGACGGTCCGACGGAGCCTCGCTCTTGCGCAGGCGGCGGCGCACGCCTTCCAACTGGATCAAACCGCTGATCTGCAGCGTCAGCCACAGCGCCAGACCCGGCCAGCCCTGCTCGCCCAGCATTTCGAAATAGGCCGAGTGGAAAGCGCGCCCCTGATCCATGATCTTGGTTGAATTGCTGCCGAAACCATCGTCCTCGCTGGTCACGATCTCCAGCTTGTTGCCGCGGAAGGCGTCGAAACCGCCGCCAAAGGGATGTTCGGCGGCATAATTGATCGTCCATTTCCACACCGCCAGACGGGTTGCCGCCGACTGGTCGGACTGGTTGTTCTGGATCGTGCCCATGCGGTTGGAGAAGCTGTTGGGCAGCAAAGGTTGAACCAGCAAGGCCGCCAGCACCAGACCGCCGACATAGAGCCAGCGATATTTCACCGCCCGCATCATCAGCACCGCCAGCAAACCCGCGCAGAGCAGGCCCGTGCGCGCCTCGGTGCCGATGGGGATCAGCAGACCGGCAAAGGCCAGCCCATAGGCGAACAGGCGCGTCCGGCTGTTGGCGGGAAAGATCGTGCCGTCACGCGCCAGCCAGAGCGCCAGCGGAATGATCGCGATCGCCACGCAGGAAATGGTCGAGCCTTCATAAAGGCCGTTATTATCATTGATGAACAGCTTGAGCGTGCCATAGCCGCCACCGCCCGCCATGGTTTTCAGCGCGCCGTCAAGGATCAGCGCGGCGGCCGACAGGACCATCACCAGCGCGGCGGCCTCGATGCGCAATTGCGTGCGCAGAGCCAGTGGCAG
This sequence comes from Novosphingobium sediminicola, assembly GCF_014196525.1. Lineage (GTDB taxonomy): Bacteria > Pseudomonadota > Alphaproteobacteria > Sphingomonadales > Sphingomonadaceae > Novosphingobium > Novosphingobium sediminicola. Next base: position 89,336 of record NZ_JACIDX010000018.1, read on the forward strand.
GAACATCGCCCAGACCAGCGACTTCCACACCCACGACCATTTATCCGCCGCCTCGACCGGGAAATCGGCCGATTGCGTGGTGAAATAGCAATAGATCAGCAAAAGCAGCATCAGCACCTGACGGCCGCTGACCCGCGCGCCCTGTTTGTTGTCGAAAAACAGCCAGCCGACCACCGCAAGAAAGAACACCACCAGCGAAAGCTGAACATTGGTGAGCAGCGCATAGGAGATTTTTTGCGGCGCGACGATATCGACATAGAGGAACGCCAGCACCCAGATAAACGGGCGGCGCAGCCCCATCAGCAGGATCAGACCGACAAAGCCGGTGAGGAAAAGATCAAGCACGGCGCACCCTCCACTTGGCCTTCTTCTCGGGCTCGGCTTCCAACGGCACTTCTTCCTCGGGCGCGGGGTCACGGTCGAGATCGGCGCGCATCAACAGGCGCAGACAGACCAGCACCAGAAGTCCATGAGTCAAGGCGATCGAGAAATAGTCAATCATCGAAGAGATGCCCTCTTTGCCTTTACTTCGCCCTTCATGGATTCAGCCAAGAATCGGCGGCGTCGAGGCCTTATTGCAAAGCCATAGCAAGCAGCAGTTGACGGGACGTTAAGCCTTTATCACCTAGGAAATGCGCCATGACACGCATCCTGCACCTGCTTGACCATTCGCTGCCGCTGCACAGCGGCTATACGTTCCGCACCCGCGCCATTCTCAAGGCGCAGGAGGGACTTGGGCTGGAGGTGCGCGGCGTCACGGGGCTGCGCCATTATGCCGATGGCCCGGATTGCGAAGAAGCCGAGGGGCTGACCTTTTACCGCACTCGCGGCGAGGCCAAAGGCCCGGCGGGCCTGCGCGAATGGCGCGAAATCGGCGCTTTTTCCCGCGCGGTGGAGCAGGTTTGCCGCGAATGGCGGCCCGATGTGCTGCATGCTCACTCGCCCGCATTGTGCGGGATGGCGGGGCTGCGCGTGGCAAAGAAACTGGGCATTCCACTGGTCTATGAAATCCGCGCCTTTTGGGAGGATGCGGCCGTAGGCAATGGCACCGGGCGCGCGGGCGACATCAAATACAGGCTGACCCGCACTCTGGAAAATCACGTAGTGAGCGGCGCGGACGCGGTAGTCACGATCTGTCAGGGGCTGAAGGACGATCTGATCGCGCGGGGCAATGATCCGGCGCGAATCACCATCATGCCCAATGGCGTCGATCTGGCCATGTTTGGCCAGCCGGTGGCGCGCGAATCCGCGCTGGCCGACGAACTGGGGCTGGGCGACGGGCCGGTGATCGGCTTTATCGGCAGCTTTTATGATTACGAAGGCATTGACGATCTGATCGACGCGATGCCGGGCCTGATCGCGGTCCATCCGGACGCGCGCCTGCTGCTGGTGGGCGGCGGGCCGATGGAAGCGGCGCTGCGCGAGCGCGCCGCAGGGTCGAGCGCGGCCCATGCGATCCGCTTCATGGGCCGCGTGCCCCATTCACAGGTCGAGCGTTACTATGCGCTGTGCGACATCATGGCTTATCCCCGCAAAAAGAGCAGGTTGACCGATCTGGTCACGCCTTTGAAGCCGTTGGAAGCGATGGCGCAGGGCAAGCTGGTGGCGGCCAGCGATGTGGGTGGCCACCGCGAATTGATGAGCGACGGCGTAACGGGCACCCTGTTCACACCCGACGATCCGGCCGCCTGCGCAAAAGCGTTGGCCGGGCTGCTTTCGGATCGCTCAAACTGGCCGCAAAGGCTTGCGGCGGGGCGCTCTCATGTGGAAAATGCGCATGACTGGGCAACCAATGCCAAGCGTTATCTCAATGTTTACCAAATGCTGGCACCCGTTAATGGTGTAAATTCGGCAAGCGAGGCGGCATGATACCCCGATTCGCCCCGGAATACGCGGGGAAAGCAAACTCCGGACACGCAACGGGCAGGACGTAAGGGCGCGACTTTGGCAACGAAGCACACTTCTGCGGGACAGGGCTGGCAAGGCATCACCCAACATCCGTTGTTCGCCACGGTTGTGCCGGTGTGGCTGGCGGCTACCTTCGCGCTTTCGACGCTGGCAGTTCGCGGAGAGCTGATCGAGCGCATCGTGCTTTCCGCTCAGCTTGACCTGATCCTGCCAATGGCGACGCCCCCCTTGGGGACAACGGCCCGGCTGTTGCTGGCGGTGGCTTTTGGCTTGGTGGGCGCTTTGCTGGGCTGGGCGGCGGTACGGCTGTTGGCCCCGCGCAAGGCCTTTTCGCAGACCGCGTGGCAGCAGGCCCGCCGCGAAAAGACTCGCGATTCGGCTCCGCTGCGCCGCCGCAGCGCCGATTCTCACCCCGATTTCCCCGCGCGCCAGCCGATTCAGGCCCATGCCGAATTGGGCGCGCATGGTTTCGACAATGAGCCGTCCGAACAGGACGTCGCCGAAACCGCCGCCTCCGGGCCGCAGATGGCCGAAACGGTCTCGGGCCCCAGCTATGCACCGCCCCCGCCGGTGGCCGAAACGTGGCAGGTGCTGCATGACGTGCCCCCGCCCCCGCCCCCGGCCGAAGAACCCTCGTGGGACTGGAAGCCCCAAAAGGCGGTTATCGAGCAGGCGGTAGTGGAAACCGAGCAGACGGCCATCGACGCGCCGCAGGAAGCCGCGCCGGCTAAGATCGAGTCGGCCAGGATCGAGCCTGAGGCCGAAGCGCCGGTCATTCAGCCCTTCCGCTTTTTCAAGATCGACGCCGCACCGGTGGAGCCGGTGACCGAATCGATCACCGCTTTTGACGCCCCCATGGCGGCCCCCGTAGCCGAGCGGGCTCCGGTGGAGCTGGCTGTGCTGGAAATGGTGGGCGCCGGAGTCGCCGCTCTCGAGGCGGCTCCTATCGCAGCGGAGCCCATCGCAGCAACGCCCGTCATGCCGCCCGCATCCAAGACCTGCGCGGGTTTCCCTTCGCTGACGCTCGAAGGGCCCAGCGCTGCTGAACATATTGCCTCGGCCTCGCTCGATTCGCTCAGCCATGTTGAGCTGCTCGAACGGCTCGCGCGCGCCTTGCAGCGCCATCAGAACGCCTCGCAGGAAACCAAAACAACCACTTGCGAGCCTGTTCTGGCCTCTGCCCCCGATGGTACGGGCGATGCGCTGCGTGCCGCGCTGGCCTCGCTGCGCGACGTTAAATAATTTCCCCACCCCTTGCCGCAGCGCATGATTACACCGACAAATGGCGCGTAAACGGCAAATCCTTTCGTCAGAAACGCGCCAAATACGCCATTTGTGACCTTTCGCGGTTGCAAAAGCTGCGTTCTGACGCCATGGGGCATGATGCGTCATCTCCCCCGCGCCTGCGCGGGCAGGGGATTCGCGCTCCAGATACACGGGTTCAGGTTGCGCCCTGCCAGAGAGACGGCAGAGGGCGCGAGATTGGGATAGATAATCGATGGGATTTCCAGAGCCCCAGGGCCTCTATGATTCGCGTAACGAGCACGATGCGTGCGGCGTAGGTTTTGTTGCCCATATCAAAGGCGAGAAAAGCCACGCCATTATTACGCAGGCACTGGAAATTCTGAAAAACATTGACCACCGCGGCGCGGTGGGCGCCGACCCGTTGCTGGGCGACGGTGCGGGCATCCTGATTCAGATCCCCGATGCGCTGCTGCGCGACTGGGCCAAGGGCGCAGGTCTGACCCTGCCCCAGCCCGGCGATTATGCGGTGGCCATGTGCTTCCTGCCCCGTGATGAGGGCAGCCGCAATTTCGTGGTCGAATATTTCGAAAAGTTCATCGCCAAGGAAGGCCAGACCCTGATCGGCTGGCGCGATGTGCCGGTGAACATCGATGGTCTGGGCAAGGCTGTGCTCGAATCGATGCCGGTGATTCGCCAGTGCATCATCGGCCGGGGCGAACATTGCGCTGATCAGGACGCCTTCGAGCGCAAGCTGCTGGCGATCCGCAAGCAGACGCAGAACCCGCTGGCCGCTCTGGCCGAAAAGCATGGTCTGCCGGGTCTGACCGAACTGTATATGCCCAGCATCTCGACCCGTACCATCGTGTACAAGGGTCTGCTGCTGGCAACACAGGTCGGCAGCTTTTACCCCGACCTGACCGATCCGCTCTGTGTTTCGGCGCTGGGTCTGGTTCACCAGCGTTTTTCGACCAACACTTTCCCTAGCTGGAAGCTGGCGCATCCGTTCCGCTTCATCGCGCATAACGGCGAAATCAACACGGTTCGCGGCAATGTGAACTGGATCAATGCGCGCCGCCGCTCGATGCAGTCGGAACTGCTTGGCCCCGACCTCGACAAGATGTGGCCGATCATTCCGCATGGTCAGTCCGACACGGCCAGCCTCGACAATGCGCTCGAACTGCTGGTGGCGGGCGGCTATCCGCTGGTCCATGCGATGATGATGCTCATCCCCGAAGCATGGGCAGGCAATCCGCTGATGGATGCCAAGCGCCGCGCGTTCTATGAATATCACGCCGCGCTGATGGAGCCCTGGGACGGGCCGGCCGCCGTGGCCTTTACCGATGGCCGCCAGATCGGCGCGACGCTGGACCGCAATGGTCTGCGCCCCGCCCGCTTCCTCGTCACCGATGACGATATGGTGGTGATGGCTTCGGAAAGCGGCGTGCTGCCGATTCCTGAAGAGAAGATCGTGCGCAAGTGGCGTCTGCAGCCGGGCCGCATGCTGCTGATCGACTTTGAACAGGGCCGCATCATCGAGGACGAGGAAATCAAGGCCAGCCTCGCCAATGCCGAGCCTTATGAAGAGTGGCTGGAATCGGCCCAGTACAACATCAAGGACCTTGATGTTGTGGAGCCCGAACTGGCCCAGTTGCCGGTGGAAACCACCACGCTGCTCGACCGTCAGCAGGCCTTTGGCTATACGCAGGAGGACGTGTCCAAGTTCCTCGAACCGATGGGCCGCAATGGCGATGATCCCATCGGCTCGATGGGCACCGACACGCCGATTGCCGTGCTGTCGCGCAAGTCGCGTCTGCTCTATGATTATTTCAAGCAGAACTTTGCGCAGGTGACCAACCCGCCGATCGACCCGATCCGCGAGGAACTGGTGATGTCGCTGGTCTCGATGATCGGTCCGCGTCCCAACCTGCTGGGCAAGGAAGCGGGCAGCCACAAGCGTCTGGAAATCGACCAGCCGATCCTGACCAACGAAGACGTGGCCAAGATCCGCAGCGTGGAAGCCGCCCTTGACGGCGCGTTCCGCACCGCCACGGTCGATACGACTTGGGACGCCAAGGCTGGCGCCGAGGGTCTGGAGCAGGCGATCAAGGAAATGTGCTGGGCCGCGACCGAAGCGGTGCTGGCCGATCACAACATCCTGATCCTGTCCGACCGTGCGCAGGGTCCGGATCGCATTCCGATGCCCGCTCTGCTGGCCACCGCCGCGATCCACCACCATCTGGTGCGTCAGGGTCTGCGTATGCAGGCGGGCCTTGTCGTGGAAACGGGCGAAGCGCGCGAAGTGCATCACTTCTGCGTTCTGGCCGGTTTCGGCGCCGAAGCGATCAACCCCTATGTGGCCTTTGAAACGCTGGAAGATATCCGCGTGAAGAAGGAGTTCCCCCTCGACCGTTATCAGGTCAAGAAGAACTACATCAAGGCGGTGGGCAAGGGCATCCTGAAGGTCATGTCCAAGATGGGCATCAGCACCTATCAGTCCTATTGCGGCGCGCAGATCTTTGACGCCATCGGTCTGTCGAGCAGCTTCATCAACGCTTACTTCACCGGTACGGCCACGACCATCGAGGGCGCGGGCCTGAAGGAGATCGCGGAAGAAACCGTTCGTCGTCACGCGGCGGCCTATGGCGACAACCCGATCTACAAGAACATGCTCGATGTGGGCGGCATCTACGGCTATCGTATCCGCGGCGAAGAGCATGCGTGGACGCCGGCCAATATTGCCAGCCTGCAGCATGCGGTTCGCGGCAATGTTCCTGAAAAGTACAAGGAATTTGCCGAGACGATCAACGATCAGGCCCAGCGCAACCTGACCATCCGTGGGCTGCTGGACTTCCGCCGCGCCGACAAGCCGCTGGACATCAGCGAGGTTGAACCGGCCAGCGAAATCGTCAAGCGTTTCGCCACCGGCGCGATGAGCTATGGCTCGATCAGCTGGGAAGCGCATACCACGCTGGCGATCGCCATGAACCGGATCGGCGGCAAGTCGAACACCGGCGAAGGCGGCGAGGATCCGATCCGCTTCAAGCCGCTGGATAATGGCGACTCACTGCGTTCGTCGATCAAGCAGGTGGCCTCGGGTCGTTTTGGCGTGACCAGCGAATATCTGGTCAATGCCGATGACATCCAGATCAAGATGGCTCAGGGCGCCAAGCCCGGCGAAGGCGGCCAGTTGCCCGGCGACAAGGTCGACAAGACCATCGGCAAGACCCGTCACTCGACCCCGGGTGTCGGCCTGATCTCGCCGCCGCCGCACCATGACATCTATTCGATCGAAGACCTTGCGCAGCTCATTCACGATCTCAAGAACGTGAACACCGGCGCGCGTATCTCGGTCAAGCTGGTGTCGGAAGTGGGCGTGGGCACCGTGGCTGCTGGCGTTTCCAAGGCGCGCGCCGATCACGTCACGATCTCGGGCTATGAAGGCGGGACCGGCGCTTCGCCGCTGACCTCGCTGACGCATGCCGGTTCGCCGTGGGAAATCGGTCTGGCCGAGACGCAGCAGACGCTGATGCTCAACAACCTGCGTTCGCGCATCTGTGTTCAGGCCGACGGCGGCCTGCGCACGGGCCGCGACGTGGCGGTGGCTGCGCTGCTGGGCGCCGACGAGTTCGGTTTCGCCACCGCTCCGCTGATCGCGGCTGGCTGCATCATGATGCGCAAGTGCCATCTCAACACCTGCCCGGTGGGCGTGGCAACGCAGGACCCCGTGCTGCGCGCGCGCTTCACCGGCCAGCCTGAGCATGTCATCAACTACTTCTTCTTCGTGGCCGAAGAGCTGCGCGCCATCATGGCGGAGATGGGCTTCAAGACCCTCGCCGAAATGGTGGGCCGCGTGGACCGTCTGGAACCCAAGCGTGCGATCCAGCACTGGAAGGCCGAGGGCATCGACCTGTCGCGCCTGCTGCACAAGGTTCCCGACGGCATCTCGCCCAGCCTGAACTGGAGCGAAACGCAGGATCACGGTCTGGCCGGCGCGCTGGACAATGACCTGATCGTCGCGGCCAGCGATGCGCTGATCGAGGGCAAGGCCGTGCGCATCGAGCGCAAGGTCATCAACGTCAACCGCACGGTCGGCGCGATGCTCTCGGGCGAAGTGGCCAAGCGCTATGGTCATGCGGGCCTGCCCGACAACACGATCCATATCGCGCTGACCGGCACGGCGGGTCAGTCCTTCGGCGCCTTCCTCGCGCATGGCGTGACGCTGGAGCTGACGGGCGATGGCAATGACTATGTGGGCAAGGGCCTGTCGGGCGGTCGCGTGATCGTCAAGCAGCCGGACTACGTCAACCGCGAGCCGACCCAGAACATCATCGTGGGCAACACGGTGCTGTATGGCGCGATCAGCGGCGAGGCCTTCTTCTCGGGCGTGGCGGGCGAACGTTTCGCGGTCCGCAATTCGGGCGCGATCGCCGTTGTCGAAGGCACGGGCGATCACGGCTGCGAATATATGACCGGCGGCGTGGTGGTCGTGCTGGGCAAGACCGGGCGCAACTTTGCCGCCGGGATGTCGGGCGGCGTGGCCTATGTCTATGATGAGGCGGGCAACTTTGCCGATCTGGTCAATCCGGCTCAGGTCGACCTGTTCCCGATCAGCGCCGAAGCCGATGCTGATGAAGGCACAGGCCGTCCGCAGCAGCGCACCGTCTCGGTCCACGATCTGGGCATGGGCGACATGCTGCGCCACGATGCGGAACGTCTGCGTATTCTGCTCGAACGTCACAAGCTCCACAGCGGCAGCAAGCGCGCCGCCGAACTGCTGGAGGACTGGGACAACGCGCTGGCCAAGTTCGTCAAGGTCATGCCGCGTGATTATGCCAAGGCGCTGCGCAGCTTTGAAGCTGAGCGTCTGGCCGCAGAAACTGTGGCCGCAGAATAAGTTCGAGAAGGAAGGAATTACACATGGGCAAGGAAACCGGCTTTCTCGAGCTTGACCGTCAGGATCGCACCTATGCGGACCCGAAGGAGCGCGTGAAGCATTACAAGGAATTCGTGATCCCGCATGCCGAGCCTGCGCTGAAAGCACAGGCCTCGCGCTGCATGAATTGCGGCATTCCCTATTGTCACAATGGCTGTCCGGTGAACAACATCATCCCGGACTGGAACCATCTGGTCTATGAAGGCGATTGGCAGAATGCGCTTGAAGTGCTGCATTCGACCAACAACTTCCCCGAGTTCACCGGCCGCATCTGCCCCGCGCCTTGCGAGGCGGCCTGCACGCTGAACATCGTGGACCAGCCGGTGACGATCAAGTCGATCGAATGCTCGATCGTCGACAAGGGCTGGGAAAATGGCTGGATCACCGCGCAGGTGGCCGCCAAAAAGACCGGCAAGTCGGTGGCCGTGGTGGGTTCTGGCCCGGCGGGTCTGGCAGCGGCCCAGCAATTGGCGCGCGCGGGCCATTCGGTCACGGTGTTTGAAAAGAACGACCGCGTGGGCGGGCTGATGCGTTACGGCATCCCCGACTTCAAAATGGAAAAGCACCTCATCAACCGCCGCATGGTGCAGATGGAAGCCGAAGGTGTGGCCTTCCGCACCTCGGTCGAGGTGGGCGTGCATGTTTCGGTCGAATCGCTGAAGGAAAACTTCGACGCCATCGTGCTGGCGGGCGGTGCGGAAGATCCGCGTCCCCTGAACATTCCGGGCTATGAAATGCAGGGCGTGCGCTTTGCCATGGAATTCCTGACCCAGCAGAACAAGCGCGTGGCGGGCGACGATGAAATCCGCGCCGCGCCGCGCGGCTCGCTGACCGCCACGGGCAAGCATGTCGTGGTGATCGGCGGCGGCGACACGGGCAGCGACTGCGTCGGCACGTCGAACCGTCAGGGCGCCCTGTCCGTCACCCAGCTGGAAATCATGCCCCAGCCGCCGGTGAAGGAAAACAAGGCTCTGAGCTGGCCGAACTGGCCGCTCAAGCTGCGCACGTCGAGCAGCCATGAAGAAGGCGTGGCGCGCGAATTCGCCGTGCTGACCAAGCGCGTCGTGGGCGAAAACGGGGTTGTCACCGGCCTCGAATGCGTCCGCGTCGAATGGGAAGGCGGCAAGATGGTCGAAGTGGCCGGCAGCGAGTTCACGCTCAAGGCCGACCTGATCTTCCTCGCCATGGGCTTTGTCGGCCCGCGCAAGCAGGGTCTGCTCGATCAGGCCGGTGTTGCTCTGGACGCGCGCGGCAATGTGAAGGCCGACACCAACAATTATCGCACCAGCGATGACAAGATCTTTGCCTGTGGCGACATGCGCCGTGGCCAGAGCCTTGTCGTCTGGGCCATCCGCGAAGGCCGTCAGGCCGCGCGTGCGGTGGACGAGGCGCTGATGGGCGTGACCGAACTGCCGCGCTGATCGGGCGCGGAAAACGGGCATAAAGAAGCGCCGGCGGGATTTCCTGCCGGCGCTTTTTTCTATGGAGCATCGGGCAGACCGTGGCGTAGAATACCGGCAACAAACCGGAGTCGATGCCCATGTTCCTCGACACACGCGATCCCTGGCCTCCGCCCGACCCGTGGAGCCCCCCACCCCGCCGCGATCCCAACCGGCGACGCGAAGGGCTGGTCATGTCGCTGGTCGGGATCAATCTCCTGCTGCTGTTTATCGCGCCGATTGCCGGGATCACCTTTTTCGATATCGCGCTGGCACTTTGGCACCGGTTCTAGGCTGCGCGCCTCACTTCATCGCGGCGGCCAGCTTGTTGTGATAATCGAATTGCGTATAGCCGGGGCCGTTATAGGCTCTGGCAAAGGCGCGGCAGGTTTCCGGATTGGTGGAAAGCGCGGCCATTTCGTCCTGCAGCTTGTTGGCCTCGACATAGTGGACCAGCAGGAGGTAATGCCCGGCCTCGGACGCCACGGTGGACAGGGCCAGAGCATAGGGCGAGGCATAATCGAAATCGTCCCAATATTCGCCCAGCACCTGAAACTTGCCCCATGAGCAGGCCATGAAGGCGGCGTCGACCTCTCCGGTGACGATCGCGCCCAGCAATTTGTCCCAACTGTTTTCGTTATAACCGCCCGACTGCGGGTTGCTGAAACTACACACCGAATATTTGCCGCCGGTGTATTTATGGAATTTATGCCGTTCGAACAGGATCTTGGGGCGGCCATCCTTGTCGAACCCACTGCCTGCGGCCTCGACCTTGGCCACGGCGGCCAATTGTTTGACCGACACGCCCAGCCGCGCGGCCAAAGTCTTGATCCTGTCGGCATCGAGCGGGGCAGTGTTCGCGCTGGTAAAAGTACTGAGCAAGGCTTTGCGAGACAAGTCACCCCAGACGCCATCGGGTTTCGCACCAATAGCTTTCTGCAAATCGATGATGTTCATGGCCATCCCTTTCAGAAGCGGATGGCCATATTTTGAATAATCATTCCTTTGTAGGCAATGATTCATTGCCTACTGTTGGGAATACGATTTTACAGGTTCCAATCAACCGGTTGACGGCCAACCGATTCAAGAAATTCATTGGCTTTTGAAAAATGCCGACTGCCGAACCAGCCGTTATAGGCCGAGAGCGGGCTGGGATGCGGGGCCTTGAGCACCAGATGCCGCCCATCGTTCAACCCCGGCACGCGCGCGGCCTTCTTCTGCGCATGGCTGCCCCAGAGCATGAAAACACAAGGATGCGGCCCGGCCGCCACCGCCGCCACGCAGGCGTCCGTAATCGCCTCCCAGCCCCGGTTCTGATGCGATCCGGCCTGCCCCTGCTCCACGGTCAGCGCATTGTTGAGCAACAGCACCCCCTGACGCGCCCAGGCGGACAGATCGCCATGCGCGGGCGGGGCAAAGCCGATGTCGGTTTTCAGCTCCTTGTAGATATTGACCAGACTGGGCGGGATGCGCACCCCTTGCTGCACTGAAAAGCTGAGCCCATGGGCCTGTCCCGGCCCGTGATAGGGGTCCTGCCCCAGAATCACCACCTTGACCGCATCCAGCGGCGTCAGCTCCAGTGCGGCCAGCCTTTGCCCGCGCGGAGGGAAGATCACCTTGCCCGCCGCCTCCTCGGCTTTCAGGAAACCGCCCAGCCGCCGCGCCTCGGGTGTGGAGAGCGCGCCATCCAACGCTTCGCGCCAACTTGTGGGAACTGCGTCACTTGCCGTCATAATCTGCCTTCCCGCCGCTTTCAGGGCTTTTCAGTTTGCCCGCTTCGTCCTAAGCATTTTGGCACAATGGCTGTCTATCTCCACGAAGAAGATCTCCCCGAAGGCGTGCTGGCTCCCGGCCCGATTGCGGTGGATACCGAAACCATGGGCCTTATCACGGCCCGCGACCGGCTGTGCGTCGTGCAAATTGCCGACGGGCGGGGCGACGAACATCTCGTCCGCTTCAAGCCCGGCAGCACCTATGCCGCGCCCAACCTGAAAGCGGTGCTGGCCGATCCGGAGCGGGTGAAGATCTATCACTTCGCCCGTTTCGACATTGCCGCAATCCAGCATTATCTGGGCGTGACGGCAGCGCCGGTGTTCTGCACCAAGATCGCCAGCAAGCTGGTGCGCACCTATACCGACCGCCATGGCCTCAAGGATCTGGTGCGCGAATTGCTGGGCAAGGAATTGAGCAAGCAGCAGCAGTCGAGCGACTGGGGCGGCGTTGATCTGTCCGATGCCCAGCGCGAATATGCGGCCAGCGACGTGCGCTATCTGCATGCCGCCCATGCGATTCTGGTCACCCGGCTTGAGCGCGAAGGGCGCACCGCATTGGCGCAGGCCTGTTTCGACTTCCTGCCCGCGCGCGCGCAGCTCGATCTGGCCGGTTGGCCCGATCACGACATCTTCAGCCATATGTCGGCCTGAGGCACCTCGTGACCATCGGTGCCGATCTGCTGCGCAACCGCCGCCGCGCGAAAGCCGCGCCCGGCGGGGCGCAGGATCGCATGATCCGCTTTTTGTTCACCGCCCTGCCCGTCGGCCTTGGCATGGTCACCGCCGTCATGGTGGTCAGCCCGATCTTTCCCCATGGCGAAGTGTCCTTCCTGCTCGACCGCAACAAGGTGGCCGTGGCCAAGGAGCGCCTTGCCGTGACCAGCGCGACCTATCGCGGGGCCGATGACAAGGGCCGCCCCTTCGCTCTGAACGCGGGACAGGCGGTGCAGCATTCGGCGCAGGTGCCGATCGTGGAAATGCGCGGATTGAACGCCACGCTGGCGATGGAAAGCGGCGCGGCGCGGGTCGAGGCTCCCTCGGCGCGCTATGACATCAACCGCGAGGTCATGCAGGTGGCGGGCCCCGTCCGCTTTTCCGAAGGCGACGGCTATCGCATGCAGACCAGCGACGTGGCGATCAACCTGAAAACCCGGCAGGCCACCGCCAGCGGCGGGGTCACGGGCATCGTGCCGGCCGGAACCTTTGCCGCCGACCATATGGCCGCCGATATTTCCGCGCGGACGGTGGTGCTGCAAGGGCGGGCGCGGCTGCGCATGACGCCCAGCAAGATGAAAGCCCCCCGATAGGGGATTCCCATTCCCCACAAACGCCCCTTCACCCGAGCCAAGGCTTGGGCTAAGAGCCAGGTCATGTCTATCATGTCAAAGATTGCCCCTTCCCGCCGCTTTGCCGCCCTTAGCGCAATGGCACTTGTTCTTGGCGGATCGGCCGGGGCCCTGCTGGCGCAGGGGCTGGGCAATCATGACAGCGACAAGCCGGTCGATTATGCCGCCGACCGCATCGAGGTGCAGGACAAGGCCAAGCGCGTGCTGCTGACGGGCAATGTCGATATTACCCAGCAGGACCTGCGCATGAAAGCCGCCCGCACGATCGTGGCCTATGCCAATGAAGGCGGCGACAACAACAATATCAAGATCCAGCGCATCGACGCGACCGGCAATGTCGAAATCAATCAGGGTGACGACCGGGTCTGGGGCGATATGGCCACCTATGATTTCACCCGGCGGGTGATCACCGTGGTCGGCCATGTGCGTTTGCAGAACGCGCGCGGCAGCGGCAAGGGCGAGCGGCTGGTGATCGATCTTGACCGCCATGTCTCGAACTTTGTCGGCGCCTCCTCGGGCACGGGCGACAAGAGCGAATCCGGCCGCGTGACGGGCAGCTTCACCGTCGCCAAGCGGAGCACTACGCCCTGATTCCACCAGCAGCGACTGGCTTCGGTGGCCGCCCTAGTGGATTGATCGGAACGAATGAGTCCGATTGAGGGTTTCCCTCGCTGTCGGCGGCATGCCAGAATATAGCATGCGAACAGGTATCCAGATTGATGTCACGGCAGGGGACAGGAAGCGGCTTGAGGCGATTGTTGCGGCACGAGGTTCACCGCAGAAGCATGTCTGGCGCGCAAAGATCATTTTGCTGACCGCTCAGGGTGAAGGCACCCAGGCGGTCATGGCGGCGACGGGCAAATCCAAAACCTGCGTCTGGCGCTGGCAGGAGCGGTTCATGGCTGAAGGCGTGGATGGTTTGCTGCGCGACAAGACCCGGCCTCCCGGCATCGCGCCACTGGAAACCGGGGTGGTTGACAAGGTCGTGGCGCTGACGCTGGAACCACCGGCCCAGGAGGCCACGCATTGGACGGTCCGCGCGATGGCCAAGGCTGTTGGTATCGCGGCCTCCTCTGTTGTGAAGATTTGGCATGATCACGGCCTGGCGCCGCACAGGTGGCGCAGCTTCAAACTGTCGAACGACAAGGCCTTTGCCGAAAAGCTGCGCGATGTTGTTGGGCTTTATGTTGCGCCGCCCGCCCACGCCATCGTGCTGTCGGTCGATGAAAAGAGCCAGATTCAGGCGCTTGATCGCACGCAGCCAGGCCTGCCTCTCAAGCGCGGGCGCGGCGCCACCATGACCCATGATTACAAGCGCAACGGGACAACCACGCTGTTTGCCGCGCTCAATGTGCTGGATGGATCTGTGATTGGCCGCAACATGCAACGCCACCGACATCAGGAGTTTATCCGCTTTCTCAATACCATCGAGGCGCAGATGCCCGCCGATAAGGCGATCCATGTCATTCTCGACAATTATGCCGCTCACAAGCAGCCCAAAGTCCGCGCCTGGCTGTCCAGGCATCCGCGCTGGACCTTCCACTTCGTGCCCACCTCATGCTCTTGGCTGAATGCTGTCGAGGGGTTCTTTGCCACGCTCACCAGGCGGCGCTTGAAAAACGGTGTTTTCCATTCCGTGGTTGATCTTCAGGCTGCCATCAACCGCTTCATCAAAGAGCATAATCAGGAACCGCGCCCCTTCGTCTGGAAAGCCGATCCCGAGGAGATCATCGCCGCTGTCAGGCGCGGGCACCAAACGTTGGAATCAATCCACTAGGTCCAAGGTACCTAGCACTTAGAATCGTGAAGCCCTCTTTACCTTGTGTATTACAACGGTGCAAACGTACAGACTGCACCATTCAACGGCGAATTATGCAGCATACTCATTGCCAACCAAGTATCTTCGCGATGTTTCGCATGTCTCTCCACGCCCTTCCGTAGTAAGCTGGACGCAATTTGAATTCCATATGTGTCAATCGAATAAAATTAAAAGTAAATCCAATCAAAAATTCCACCCATGCCACATAGGAAAAGCGTCACATTAAATAATACCACCTTCACTTTCCTGACGATGCCGCATAATATGCAAAATGATATTTTGGCAGAGCATGATGAACAACACCACCGAGGAAGCGAAGCCCAGCCAAAGGCCAAGACGCTCCGGCATAGTCATAGTAAGTCGCGCCTCCAGTCGATGGGTGCCCCCAGGAATAGCGCAGACTGGAACCGTCCCTGATCTCGGCGAAGAGCCGAAACGATACAGCCTCGCATCCGTCCACTCGCCACGGTCAATTCTGCATTGCCAGCCTGTGAAGCCGAATTGCCTTAACGCCAGCGCCGCGCCGCGTGATGCATGGTATGACACCGATAACCGCCGTCCAGCCCCCTCCATCCGACCAAGCGTAATGCCGGCGATGCCGCCACCATCAACAACCAGGGCACGTTGTGTGCTAAACCTTTGTACCACCTCGTTCAGATCACCTAGAATATATTCGGATGTATCGTGATTGCTGGCCATAACCTGATGAATAGTTAGCGGAAATATAACTCGTGGCCGCAAACGCTGATAAGCAAAAGCCGTCAGATCGCCAAGTATCATAGCTGCCAATAGCCAACATAAGAGGCTGGCTCGCCGCGTCTCTCCTGCCGCCCTGAAGTGATCATAAGCCAAAGCGGCCAGAATGCTAACAGCCAAACTAGATGCGCCTAGTAGACGAAAAGGAAACTGAATCCGACTGACCGGTGTTTGCAACTCCCAAAACGGCATAGAAATCGACGTATTGAGCACCGCCACCACGCCAACTGTTGCCAGCATCGCCCATGCCACGGCTCTGGACCGCGCCGAATGAACTAAAACCGCCGCCGGCGCCATCAGCACCGCGATAAGTACCGTCACCACCACCAGCCCCAGCGTCATAATCCAAGCTACATGGTCGATCCAGGGGATAGACGAAAAGAGGAGCCAGTTGTGCGGCTGGTTGCGTTCACCAGAAATAGCTGTGGCATCAACAATATGATCTAGTAGCCCGAGCGCGGGCAACAACATCGGGGCGGCCAGAGCCAGTCCGAGCAAAGCGGAGGAACTCAGCGCGGCCGCCACCTCAAAGCGCGCCCTTAGCCCGTTCTCGGCCATTATCAGCGCAAGCGCATGACCTGTTACGAATAAATAACCGATTACCATACCGGGCATATGGGCATACGCCAGAGCGCCAATCGATAGACCGTGCAACGCCCAGCTACCCGGCACTCTTCGACTGACCCGCACGGCACAATAGCCAAGCCAAGGCAACAAGCAAAGACTGGCACATTCGGCCAGAGCACTGCGCTGATAGGTATCTACAAAGGCTCGATAGGGCGCGGCGAGCCAGAGCATAGCGCCAAGTAAAGCTGCCCGAGGCGTTGCACCAAGGATCCGGAGCCATGCCTGACACCCTAATGCGCCCATCCATGATAATAGCCACAATGCCAGAGCTAAGCGCCGAATCGCCTGATCGTCTCTCGGTAAAAGAGGAGTAAACAAGGCCCCTACCCATTGCAGCAGGGGCGGATAGAAGAAAAAGGCTGGCGAACCGAAACCGTCATTCATCCCTGGCAACCAGCGCGGAAAAAGATGACCATCCATAATTTCATGCGCAAAGGCTATCTGCCAACGGATATGGACCGGGCCGTCGGTCCCGAATGGCGCAGCGAGCAACAATCCCGGAATAAGCAACAGTAGCGCCAGTCCCGCAAGAAGCGAAACACAATACGTCTTAGAAGCAAAAAATGGCGCCGGGATCGAGTGTTTCACATCACCCTCCTTTTTGCTCTGCCATAGCCGATGGAAACGCCCGAGATTGCTGTTAAGTCTTGTTCATACGGACGTTCATTTCCGCCATGATGTCATTGCCAGCTCGGGCAGCACGGCTGCGCCTGCGACGACCTTTGCCGGGTTTGGGCAAGGTGTAGCTGGCGAATGCAGCCGCAAATATTGCAAAGACACCGGTAAATGCATCGCGTTCGAAAAGACTACTTTCGGTCACATTGTGCCCAGCGCAGAAAAGTATCAACGCACACAAAAGCGTACCTTTGGCCGCGTCGATCCGCTCGTTAGAAATAACTCTCAGTAGAGGCCATAACAGTGTGCCCCAAACAATGAGCAGGAGACCAGGAATCCCAACGGTAATCAAAAGATCGAGATAACCGTTATGCCCCACGGTCACTGTTGTTTCGTAGCCGTGTCCGTAAATAAAAATTGGGCTGCTGAAACCGATATTCCAGAACGATTCAAAGCCCGCCCCCAGAAAGGGATGATCCTTGGCATAAAGCATAAGGGCGGACCAGATCTTGCCACGCCCGGTAAAAGACGTCGGCGCCATGTAAAGGCGATTAATTACATCGAGGTAAGCGCTCGAATAGGTGGCAAGCGCGCAGATTATCAGCAGCCCTATGGGCAGCAAAAACTGCCGCAGTTTACGATCTATCGAATTATAAGAAAAGCCGATCACCGCCGACAGGCCAACCATGCCCATTGATGTCTTGGACATGCTATTATAAAGAAAGATGCTAGCAGCCAGCAACACGGCGACACGAATACGAAAATCTATATGCTTAGCATCAAAAAGAAAAAGCAGGAGGCAAAGCGCGCTTGCTGCGCCTGCGAAGTTCTTGTGCGTGGTCAGTCCACGCCAGTTCCCCGCCAGCGCCGTCCCCACCCAGCTATCCAGGCCGAGATGCATTCCAATCTCCGGTGCAAGCCAGACTGTCAGATAGTTGATTATCAGGATAATCAGCATGGCGATCCGCAAGGCATCCACGCTCTTGCGATAGCCATTGCCATGAACGAGAATACATACAGACCAGATCACGCTGGTGGTCAATAACAGACGCCGGAGCGCGATTTCCGGTTCGATCGCCCAAATCACGCTGAGCCAACACCAGACTAGAGCAGCCAGCAACGGCAAGGGCACCGCGATCACGCGTACTCCTTTCCGCCAGGGTGCAGCCCATATCAGCACCGCCGCTAGCAAAACCAGATAGCTGAACTGCCTTACAGAGCTGCCTTCACTCGCGCCTTCAGATGTCATCATCGCAATATAGGGGCCAAGAACCGAAAGACAGACCAGCCCTACACACAGGATCATCCCGGTCAATGTCCGCCGGTCGGACAGGGACAATGGGGAAGAGGTGTCGGCCTCCCGCTCACCAAGCTGGCTTAGCAGCGAACTGGGCAAAAGCGTTTGCGACATATTAAGCGCGGGCCTCCATCAACACGGTCTTTTTCGCTGGTCGCATATTTTGGAGCTTCCAGAAACCTTTTAGTTGCCTACATCGGAATTGCAGAGCCAACTGCCAGACATTTTTGCGCCCAAACGAGGCCACGTAACGGAAATCAGAGCTTACTTTCCAATTTTTGAAAATCAGGAGGCTCGCAGTAGATGCTCTCAAACCGTTGAGTAGCCCGAAGAACTGACTAAAAGGGGCTGGACACCAACTGTCATTGCGTGTCCAGGAGCAAGATAGATCAGCCTGGGGATCATACTTGTGTCCGCTATCGTGCCAGATCTCCACCTCCGAGGACACTACGCGATGCCGAGGACCTTGGCCATCGCACCCACCTGGACACCTTCTGTAATCGGTCAAGGTGCCGTGACGGGTAGACGGGCCTCATGCTTCTGTACGCGGTCCTGGTTGGCCGCTGGCTGAGAGAGGCGAAAGGTGGGTCGGGTGCCGCAAGCTCGAAGCCGTGATCGATGATCACAAGTCGTCCAACGCGGTCATCCACCTCCACACGATCCCGTATTCCACGGCAGGTCGTATCCGATCAGGTCATGCTGGCCTCAGGGCTGAGAACGGTGTGTGATTGATCCACATGCGATGCATGACGACGGCGAGCCTGCGAGCGAGAGCGACGCGTGCCTTGCGCATCCCGCGCCGCCGCGCGACATTGAGGGCCCAGTCTCTGAGCCAATTCTGGCTTTTGCAGCGGGTAAGGACCGAGTTGGCGGCTTCATAGAGCAACCAGCGAACCATGGTAATTACATAGGGTAATCGCGGGGTTGGAAACATCGGCGCGGTTGTGATGCGTTGGAAGGGTGGTTGCCCCCCGATAGGATGAAAACGGGCTCACGATTGTGACCGGGCCCAGCATCAACGGAGAACAACCATGGGTCAGTTTATAGGCCTCGACGTGTCTTTGAAAGACACATTTCTCTCGGTACGCGAAGGCGGTCAGCGGATATGGCGGGGCAAGTGCCCATCCGATCCCAAATTGATAGCAGAGGTCATCCGCAAGCGAGTTCCGAACGTGGAACGAGTTGTGTTCGAGACAGGGCCGCTTTCGATCTGGTTCTATCATGCACTGAAGCAAGAAGGACTGCCGGCGATCTGCATTGACGCCCGCCATGCCAAGGCCGCCCTCGATATGGCGCGCAACAAGACCGATGCGAACGACGCGGACGGCCTGGCACATCTGGCCGAGGTCGGCTTTTACCGCGAGGTGCGCGTCAAGGCCTTCGACAGCATGCTGACCCGGACGCTGATTGCGGCGCGCAACCAGATGCTCAAAGCGACGATCCAACTGTCGAACCAGATCCGCGGTCTGATGAAGACATTCGGTCTGGTGGTTCCGAAGGGCGCCGGGCGTGTATTCGAGGAACATGTGCGTAGCCTTCTGGCGGGCAACGCGGGTCTCGAACGGATCATGCTGCCAGTGCTGGAGGCTTGGCGCGGCATGCGTGCCCGTGTTGCGGAGTTGAGCAAGCAACTCGTCGTTTCGGCACGCGCGAGCGAGCAGTGCCAGTTGCTTTCCACGATCCCTGGCGTCGGTGCGGTGTAACGGCCCGATTGAGGCCGCCTGACGATGTTAAGCGACGTCGTTATTGACGTCGTTATGTACGTCGTATGCGGTGGAGGCTGTTTTGGTGGTT
>NZ_JACIDX010000019.1 GCF_014196525.1 Novosphingobium sediminicola
GCTCAGTTCGCTGTTCTCTTCGGCGATCGTTTCGTTCGGGCCATGGCGGCCTGATGTTCAACCGCCGCCCCGTACACGGAATTCCTGACACTCCCTCCGGCAGATCAGCTCGACCCCATACTCACCACGATGATCATCAATAAAAGCAGTCACTTGCGGAATGGGCGGTCGAGCTCCGCCTGGGCGAAATATGCTGAGGCCTTGCGCAAGATCTCATTGGCTTGCCGCAGCTCACGGTTCTCCCGCTCCAGCGCCTTCAGCTTCGCCGCCATCTCGCTTGGCATGCCCGTACGCTGACCGCTCTCGACTTCCGCTTTCTTGACCCATTCATTGAGGGTGTGGGCCGAGCAGCCAATCTTCTCAGCCACCGACACCATCGCCGCCCAGCGGGAAACATGCTCCTTCTCACCCTCCAAAACCAGGCGCACAGCACGCTCGCGCACTTCAGGGGCAAATTTGTTCGTCGTCTTGCTCATAGACCTGTCCTCTCAGGAGTTCAGGTCTCCGGCAATCCCGGGGCGCATCAACACCCTGCCCAGTGATGATGCCAAGCTTATGCATGTGCGCCCGTACGGCGTTGGCAGTCTAGGTTTGTTGACGCACCAAAAGCTCGCGCGTCTTCATTACCATGGTAGCACCCTGTTGATCCGCCGTTTTGATTGGTACGAAACGCATCGTCTTACGAACGACCGCTTCACAAATACCCTCGGCATCGGCCGCATCGGTTTTGCCACGCTTGATGAAAGGCTTGGCGTAAGCCGGGGGAATTAACCGGACCTCATGCCCGAGTTCGGCAATTTTGCGGGCCCAGTAATGCGAACCTCCACACGCCTCCATGCCGACCAGGCAAGGCGAGAGCTTCTCAAAGAGCCCAAGAACTTCCGCCCGTCGAAGCTTGCGCTGTAGAAGTGGTGAGCCTTCTGCGTTAGCCCCATGAACCTGAAAGACATTTTTGGCCAAATCCAACCTGATTGTAGTAATCTTTTACATGGAACGGTCCCTTTGCTTTGTGGATGCGCGTTAACGACCACTTCTAGCACTCGATGCTGTCGGAAGCGGGGCCGTTCCACCACATCAACTACGGATCCGCGCTCGCAGCGCAACCGGGTGAGTCGCAGAGGCGGCCAGCTACTAACACGAGCTCGCAGCTCATCGTATAAGATCGGCCTGCCCGCACATTCGTGCTCCCGGTGCCTCTGTCCCGGATGGTCGCACCATACGCCACAACCCGTGAGTCGCAGCAGAAACTTCGGCACCGACATCATCATACCGGTTACGAATGCCATTGAAGCACTCAATTCCAAGCTGCGCCGGGCTGTTCGCGCCAGAGGGCATTTCCCCAGCGATGAGGCCGCCAGCAAGCTGCTCTATCTGATCCTGCACAGATCCGAGAAAGAATGGGTGATGCCAGCCCGCGAATGGACTATGGCAAAAGCTCAGTTCGCCGTCATCTTCGGCGATCGCTTCGTTCGGGCCATGGCGGCCTGATGTTCAACCGCCGCCCCGTACACGGAATTCAGGACACTCCCGCTAATGCTGGCTACACGCCAAGCCATTCCAGTTCACCCGGCAAGTCATCCGCGCTGAAATCCACCTGAAGCACCCGGCGGTGCTCAGGGCTGCTGGCCCCATCGGAAGCATGAAGGATAGGCGTGGCATAGGCCCAGACATCGCCCGCCTCGGCAAGGCAAGCTATTACGCCGCATTCCGCGACCACCTGAACGACCGAAGATTCCGGCACGCGCCCGCGCCTGTGCGATCCGGGCGCGATCAGCAGCGGGGCATTGGTGGCAGGCACATCATCGAAGTGCACCCGCAGCGTCACCATGCGTGATAGCAACGCGATGGGCGGAGCAACATGATGGAGGCCAGCCTTGATCGACCAAGGCCCAAATCCCGGCACTTCAATCCGCTCGCGCACGCAGATGGTTCGGTCCTGATGCCAACCCAGTGACCAATTGGTCGCCGCGCTCTTGTCAAACAGGATGGCGCGAACGGGCTTTGCCTCTGCGCCAATTGCCTTGCTGGCGACCATGCCGATGGAGCCAGATGGCGCCAGATAGCATTGCAAGGCCGCGACACCATGAAGGCGGATCCCGGCCTGATCTGGCGGCAGCCCAGCCATGGCCGCCGCCAATTCCGGCAAATCCGCCAAGGTTGCTCCTCGAAAGAGCTGAGCGCCATGTTCCGCCAAGCGCAGGTCGTCGAGCGCCGTCATGCCAGCCATTTGGCCTCACCTCGCGCCACTTCAGCCTTTGCCCGCCGCAACAGTTCGGGATGGCCCTCGCTCAGCACCTCCAGCAGAGCGGCAATCTCGCGCAGATAGACCCGCGCAAAGCCATCACCGTGATCAACGATCGAGCGCGTATTGGAGATAACGTCGGCCAGCTTCACCGTTTTCATGTCGGCAGGCGCCTGCGCCAGATGTTCGCGGTCCATAGCCTTGCGAACGGCGCGGTTGCCATCTTCCGGGCGGCTGACATCGGTCAGCCATGCCACGCCTTGGGCGATCTCTTTCCCAAACCGGGCTTGCACATCTTCAAGGCTCGCCTCGGTATCCTCGACCACATCATGCAGGAGAGCCGCCGCGATCATCGCCGGGGAGCCGCCTACTTCCGCCACGATCCGCGCCACCTCCAGGCAATGCAGCACATAGGGCTCGCCGGTATATTTGCGCTGCTGATTGCCATGCATGCGCGTGGCATAGGCGCAGGCGTCGAGCAGGATCGTAGTGTTGGTTTGAGACTGGGGGCATGACATGATCGCAGGCTAGGCGGGATCAGGCCAGCTTACAATGGGGCGACACCTTGAACATCTATTGCGTCGAAACCTCGAGCGGGAGCTATTAAAAAATAGAGTCTCGTCATGTATTTGTTCGATGCTTGCAAATAGAGCCGCTTACAGAAAATTCCATTCGAACCCATTGCCTTGGGTATTGAATGCGAAGTATATAGCGCCCGTTGACTGGGCAAGAAGTCCGTCTTCTCGGAGAAAAACCGTGTTTGAATACGGCTGCATATTGGGTTCTGCGCCCGTGCTGTTCCAGCCTTTCTCGTAAGCGTCCCAAAGGCGCTGCGGCAGGGCTGAGGGACAGCCCACCGCGCATTTTCTAGCCTTTGAAAGAACGGGCCGATGGCTACGCAGATTTGCGCGCGCCGTCGGCGTCAACGGGACGTATCATGGACGAATTTGCGATTGTCCGCAGCCTTGCGCTGCGGATCGGGCAGGGCATCCCTGCAAAAAGCGCGCTTGCGCTGGCTCTGGCCGAATGGGCGGGGCCGAACCTGCCGTGGCTGCTGGACAAAGCGGCAGAGGAGGCCCCGGACTGGGCCGAGATCTGCACCAAGCTCGGCGCCAGCGAAACGCGCGCCAGCGAGCCTTCGCATGGGTTGGCGACGGCCCAAGAACTGGCCGATCTTCTGGGCTTTGCCGAGTTCGACGCGCACCTCTTGCAACTGACGATTGCCGCCGAGCGCATTCCTCGCGTTCAGGCCTTGGTCCAGATCGCTGCGCGCCACGGGCATGACATGCCGGTGCTGTTGGGTGAGTTGGCCGGAGCAGAAACCGCCATCGCCGAGGGCGCGGTGCGCCGCAGTCCAGTGCTGCGCATGGGGCTAGCAGCATTCGAACTGGGCCGCGATGGAGTGCTGCGCCTCGATCTGCGCTGGCAATTGAACCGGCTGCTCAACCGCGCTCCATCTTCGGGCGAGGATCTCCTCTCGCTGCTGGTCGGCGCGCGGCAAGAGGCGCGCTTGACGCTGGAGGATTTCGGCCATGTCGCCGATGCCGATGTGCTGCGCCGCTTGCTGGCAGGGGCCTTGGCCCATCGTACCGGTGGTATCAACATCCTGATCCATGGGCCGCCCGGCACGGGCAAGACTGAGCTGGCGCTGGCCTTGGCTGCTGGGGCGCAGGCGCCGCTCCACGCCATTGGCGAGGCCGACGATGATGGCGAAGAGCCAACCCGCTGGGATCGGGTTCAGGCGCTGCAATTGGCGCAGCGTGCGCTGTCGGGCCAGTCTCACCCGGCCATTTTGCTGTTTGACGAGATGGAAGACCTGATCGGCGACGCCCAGCGTAGCCATGGCGACTGGATGAACCGGCGCGAGGGCAGTAAAGTCTTTATCAACCGTATGCTGGAGACCAATCCGCTGCCAGTGATCTGGACGACCAATGCACTGGGCAATGTGGATGATGCGATCCTGCGCCGGATGAGTTTCGTGCTGCGCATGGGCCACCCGCCGCGCAGCACGGCCCTGCGCATGGCGCAGCGCATCGCCCGCGATGAAGGTGTGGCAAGCAGCGATGCGATCACGGCGCTGATCGATGCGGCCCCCGAAACGGCCAGCGTGCTGCGCGTGGCGGCGCGGGTCGCGCGTCTGGCGGGCGAGCGGGATGGTGGCGCACGGGCGGCGGGCTCCTTGGTGCAGGCCCTGCGCGGCGGCCCTTTACCGCTGGCTGCGGAAGAGATGATCGACCTCGACCTGTTCGAGACGGATCGCCCGCTGTCGCCTTTGCTGGATGCGGTTGCGGCAGGTGGAGCCAGCGATGTTTCCTTGCTGCTTTCCGGCCCGCCGGGCACGGGCAAGACGGCGCTGGCGCATCATTTCGCCCGCGCTCTGGATCGGCCCTTGCTGGTCAAGCGCGCCTCCGATCTGCTCTCCAAATGGGTGGGGGAAACGGAGAAGGCGATTGCCGAGGCTTTCGAGGAGGCCCGCCGCCGCGATGGTGTCTTGCTGTTCGACGAGGCGGACTCGCTGTTGTTCGACCGGCGTCAGGCGCGCGCCTCGTGGGAGGTGGGGCAGGTCAACGAATTGCTGACCTGCCTCGATCGGCATCCCCTGCCGGTGGTGGCCGCGACCAACCATGCCGACAAGCTTGATCCGGCCAGCCTGCGCCGGTTCGTTTTCAAGCTGAAGCTGGAGCCTTTGGGGCCGGAGCGTTTAATCCGTGCCTTTCGTCAGCGCTTCGGCATGGAGGCGCCTGAAGGTCTTGCCGCTCTGCGCAATCTGACGCCGGGGGATTTCGCGGTGGTGACCCGGCAATTGCGCCATGCGCCCGCGCGCGATGCGGCGGACATCCTCGCCCGCCTGCGTGACGAAAGCGAGGCCAAGGGTGGGACAAGTGTGCGGATGGGGTTCTGATATCGGTCAAACTGAGGCGAAAGCCGCCAATCGGCACCACATCGGGTATGACCGCAAAGTCCCAGGCCCCGACGGTTCTGGACCTCCCCGAAGGGGAGGATGAAGTCGGAATTTTTCGACTGGCCCGGCGACTGGCACCCCGTTGATTGGGGTGATGACGCTTCTATCGCACGCAGGTCCAGTTCCTGTTGACGGAACACGCGCTGCGAGATCATGATCGAGGTCTTCTCGCCGCAATTCAACGAGGTCATGCCGGTCGCCCTGGTCAAGGATCTGCTCGAAAGCTGCAACACGAAATTCAACGTGCCGGCCACCAACGGCTGGACTATGGGCGCGCACCACCGCCCTGCCCGACGTGTCATTGCAACGGGAACTGATCAGCCAGCGTCCGTCGGAGAACTACGGCTGTTCACGGCCAGCCACCTTACCAGTTTCTGCGTCGGCACCTGAGGTTTCAGTTATCGCGAAATCCCCAGAATCCTGAGCATTCACACCTGCTTCCACAGCGATTGCGCCTGGCCCGATTTCAGCATCCTGTCCAAAGCGCATGGCCTCAGGAAGCCACGCCAGCGCCCGTTCCTTGACCTCGGCCTCCACCAGAATATCGCCTTCAAACAGGCGCTCGGCCGCCGCCGCCAGATCATGCTTCTTAGAACCGGCATAACGCGATTTGAGATCGGCCCCGCCAATTTCGGCGAAGAGATCAAGGATGGCAGGTTTGGGGATCTTGTCGAAATAGGCTGCAGCCGTGGGCCGCCACCAAGCCGCAACATCGATGGCAAGTTTGCTGCCAAGGTGATCAAGAAAAGCTGCTTCGCCATGACCATACGGCACGGCTCGCAAAGTACGCGCAACTGCCCAGCCCAGCCAGGCCGCACGGACCTCCTCAGGCAGTGCACAAAAAGCTTTATAACGCTCGACCGCCGAGCCACGGCCCTGCCATCTGCGATCCAGTCCGTCCTGAAGCTTTGCCCATTCCAGCGCAGCGGGCATATCGCTGTTGAAATCATGGACAAGCCGCGCCGATGCCGGGCCGCGTAATTCGCTAGGCACGTGAGGGCCATAGGTCATGGCCGAAGCATCGGCGAGGATGAAGGTAGCCAGATCGAGCGCAAAACCTGGATCGCTCGCAACATGAAGTGCAAGCAATTCAACCTTCATCATCGCCAGGCGTTCGAGCAGGCGCTGGCTCAACACCGGCTTGTCGTCACCTGCCACATCACCATCGTGGTGCTCGCCCCCAGTGCCATCACTCTCTTCCTCGGCATCTGGTTCGACCTCCGGTTCGGGCGCGGGCATGACATAGAACTGCTCATGTATCCGTGGGACACCATCGTCACCAATGACGACATAGGCCAGCGCCTCGGCCTTGCGGCTTTCCTCGATTACCGGTGCAGGCGCGGTCAGGCTCGCCAGTTCTGTTTCCAGTGACGCGACATGGGCCTCATCCTCGTCGCTCGGTTCATACTCACCTGAGTCGTGCGCGTCGCTCCATTCGGCCAGTTCGATCTCGATTTGATCCTTCCGGGCCTGCTGCTCATCGCTGAGGTCAGGTTGTTCACCATGAAGCTGCTGCAGGCCCCAGGTCTGGCTGTATGGGATATGCGTTGCCGCGACCGCCCGGATTTCCCCAAAACCCTCGCGCAGCCTGATCGCCTCGGCAGCCTCGGCCAGCTTGCGCTCGGCCAGATCATCGACGATCTGCGTATCAAGCCAGCATACGGTGCCGGCATCGGAGAAGAGGTCTTCCTCAATCCTGCCGCCCGCGGCGACATAATCCTCGCGCCCGACCAGCATTGCTTTGGGATCGCCGGCCCGGTAGCTGTAGCACGCCAGTTGACGGCGGATCTCGCTGACATTGGCGCGGGTGTAGCTATGGCGCAGCAATTCGAAGACGGCGGCCTGGCGCGCGGTATCGCTGGTCGAAGCATAAGCCTGCGCAACATCAAGCGTGATGGCATTGGCCTCAAGCGCGTCGAAGACCGGTTCGGCAAGGCCTGCAAGACGCAGCCGCCCCAGCACAAAGCGCTCGGTCACGCCAAAGCGCCTGGCGACATCAGCGGGCGACTTGCCCTCGACCTCAATGACATCACGGAAGGCGCGGCAGGCTTCGGCGGGGTTCATCTCGAGATGGAAGAAGTTTTCCTGAAGGCTGACCTCGACCTCATCAGCCTGGTTCTTCAGCACGAGCAACGGCACGGCGTAGTCTGCAGGAAAGATGCCCTCTTCGATCAGACGGTGGACAGCTGCAAGCCGGCGCCCGCCTGCGGTGATGCGATAATGGCCCTTTTTGCGGGCGATGGGTACGCCGACCAGGTTTTGCAGCACGCCGCGCTCGGCAATATTGGCCTGCAACCGGGCATCGACATCAGGATCGCTGCTCTTGCGGACATTGGCGGGCGACTTTTCGAGGTTCGCTGCGGGAACGAGGATAGGAAGCTGGGACATGGGTCATGGTCTCCGGGCGTCGCAGCCCGTCCATTCGGGCTGCCCGTCGCCGATCTTCACCACCCCCTTTTCTCCCTTTCGAAGCGCGTCATTCCAGTCTTTACAGCCCGCCGGCGGCCACAGGACCTCAATGATTCTTCCCTGCATCCGATAGGTCTCAAGCGCCTTTGCAGCCCCGGCCTGCCCGGCATGATCATTGTCCGGAAGCAGGACAAGGCGCGATATTCCGGCGGGCAGGGCAACCCGGTGCAGCCGCCCTGCCCCCAGTGTGGCCCAGACGCCGATGCCCAGCAGGGCCATCGCCGACATGGCTGTCTCGGTTCCTTCGGCCAGTCCCAATATGTCGCCTGCCGGTGCAAGCTGTACCGCGCCTGCAAGCGGTCTGCCCAGCATGCGCCGGGGGTTGCTCAGATCGCGCGCCCGGATGGGACGGTCGGGCGCAAGGAATGTGCGCTGCACCGCAACCAGTTTGCTCCCCTGATGGACAGCCGCAATCATTGCCGGACGAAAGACGACGTCCCGTCCGCACCCAAGCGGAGTCCTGGACAGATAGCGCAGCGCCGGCGGATTGGTGCCGAGCCCCCGCCGCCGCAGATAGGCTTCAGCCCTTGTTCCTGCCAGGGGCCGGGCACAATCCCAAAGTCGACGTACTGGATCAGTTGACCCGGGCAAGGCATGCCTGAATTCCCGTTCAGGGCCGCCCCGGCCTCGCATCAGCGCATCGCGGTCCCTTAGCCGTATTGCGCGGATCACCTCCCGGCGATCGCAGCCGGCAAAACATTTGAACAGCAGCGCATATTTCCCGATCCGCACCGACAGACTCGGCTCACGGTCATCATGAGCAGGACAGAGGCACATGCCCTGCTTCCCTTGCCACATGCCGCCCAGCCCCCGGACCAGCCCTGCACCGAGAACCTCCAGGTCAGTTCCAGCCGGGCGCGGGCGTTTGGAGCCGCTATTCTCCATCGATGGCCTCGCAAAGCAGCCTCAGGGCCTTGGCCAGTTCCAGCTGGACCTGATCGATCGTGATCTCCAAGAGCGAGGCGATGGCCGGAAAATCCAGGTCATGTCGGCTATGCAGGAGATAAATTACGCAGGTCTGCCGAGGTAAAACCTCAAGGGCCTTGCAAAAGCGCAGCCGGCGATCGTCCGTTAAGGCAGACAGGGGTTTCAGCCTTTCGCACAAGCGCGACAACTGATCTAATTCTTCGGACAAAGGATCATCTTTTGCCGAGCCGACCTGTCGAGCATCAATCGCCGAACCCCGGGAAACGGGGTTTCGGGCAATATGGCGGGCAAGTTTAGCCAGCAACCAGAACAGGGTTGCGGCAAATCCAGAGGGAAGCATTGGCTCGCTCCTTGCGCGAAGGGGATATCGCCTCCTTTTCCCCACTCCGCTTCCATAAGCTCCTTGCGGACAGTCCGGTCCTCCTGCCCGATATTATTTCAATCCAGCTCATCTCAAATCCATTGTTAACCAAACCGCCTTCAGAAATGAATTTCCTCGCCGTCACTTTGATGCCGGAGCGACCCATTTTGCGAAACAGCCCGGAACCATATTATCTTCGTATAAGGCCTTGCCGAATCGTCGAAAAAACGATCCACTTACATATTCTCACCGTCCATGCAGTGCGCTTCTTGAAACCACATAGGTACAAGATCCGTTGAACGTGCTGCGTTTCACAAAAGGGGGAGATGTGTCGCCGTGAACGAGAAGTCCTCAACCCCATTGTCGGACCGGCAACTGGAGGCCCTTGCCAGTCTGTCTCCGCGCGAGTGTGAATGCCTGCGCCTCTCCGTACAAGGCTATTATCAGACCAAGGAAATCGCGCAGCGCCTCGCGATTTCCGAGGATCGGGTCAACAAGCTCGTCCAGAGCATCCGTAAAAAGCTCGGCACTTCCAGCCGCGGGGAAGCCATTCGCCAATTCATCAAGTGGGACGCGCTTCAATCAGATGGTCGACACCCCACCCATTTTATGGGCTCCCAAATAATGGGTCTTCAGGAATTGGCGGTTCTGGAGTTTTCTGAGCTCGTCGATGACAGCGCGGTAGCGCCGGATACGACTGGCGATGCTTCTGTTGCCGCTCCTGAATTTGCGACCGGGAACGGGACGACCCCATCGCTCATCGATCTGGCGCCGCTACGCAATAGCGGGAGGCAGGCCAATGACCTGAGTATCAACCACATGGTGATCGCCATAGCGGTCATTGCTGTTGGCGTCCTTGTCGCCGTCGGTTCAGCCGTATCGCTGCTCACAGGCATGAACAGCCTGTTTTCCCATTAGAGCGGCGAGTTCATCTATCCTGCAAACCTGCTTCATGAGGAAACAGGAAAGGGAAACTATGCGTGCCCAACGCCAAGCCATTGCCCAACGTGTAGCCAAACATCTTTTCGCCGCCGAGGAAGCCGTCGATCTCGCGGTTGCGCGGATCGCCGAACTCAATGCTGCCCTGCCGCTCGCCAGGCTCGACGCCAGTCTTGCCGCCGCTGTCGGTCAGGATGCGCTGATCCAGTCCGCCAACGCGCTGATGCTGCTCACAGAAACGCGCGGCAGGATCGTGGCCGCCCATGCCAGTCTCAAACAGGCCGGCGATGATATCGGACTTACCGAGCTTAGCTACGGCGATCTTATCAAGCCGGGCCGGCCGCTGCGCGAGGCGGACTCCCGCCTGCGCGCGGCCACGTAGGGCCAGAACTGGATTCCGATGGACAACAGCACCGAATTCTTCCGGCGGAGCTCATGAGACAGCAGGAATTTCTGGCACTGCTGATCTTCAGCACCCTATTTGCCCTCACACGCGGCGGCCGCCCTGAGAAGATCGGAGCCATTGCCCTGTTCGCAGGCGCGTTGATCAGTTTTCTGGTGGTTCGCCCCCGGGGGTTGCGCTTCCGTCATATCGAGACCGGTATCCTGATGACAGACATTGCGCTGCTGGGAATTTTCCTATGGCTTACCTTTCGATGCACACGTTTCTGGCCGATCTGGATCTCCGGGCTGCTCGGGGCGGAGACCCTGGTCCATCTGGGTCTGATCGTTGCCCCGCAGGTCCACTGGGAGGTCTATCTGAATGCCACAGCACTCTGGAGCTGGCTGATACAGCTCATGCTGGTCATCGGTACATGGCGCCATCAGATGAGGCTGATGCAAAACGGACGCGACCCGCCGTGGAGAGGCAATATAAACTGATGTGCCCGGCCTCTTTCTGCAGCCTGCCGTCCAACACGCGGCATGAAATTTCATGGTGCCGGCCATGACCGGTCCGGCTCCCGACGCTCATTCCGATGCTGACGGGGTGCGCGGGCTCAGGCGATTGAGAGCTTTGCATTGTAGAATGCTGCTTCAGCTGGAAGAAATGTTCTCAGGCAGGCTGGGACGTCGTTTTTCAGGGGGAACCTACCGGACATTTCTGCTCGAGCTTTATCTGGCAGAACAGGAAGGCACCGCCACTTTTCAGTCCTGCCTGGCAACGGGCGAGCCGCCGGCCAATACGCATCGCCGCTCGGCGGAACTGGCAAAATGCGGCATCCTGCAGCGCGTGCCGGACAAAGGCGATCATCGGCGCATCAACCTCAGCCTTGCTCCCAAAGTCCGGCAGGCCCTTGATGAGGTGATGGACAGGATTGTCTCCGCGCCGGCCCCACCGTCAGCCGACGGCACAGGAGAGATAGGCCAGGCAGCGCAAAGCAGGTCATCACCCTGTCTTGGCATTGATACCGTCCGTCAGGAAATGGCACCCGCAGTGCTGCGCGGCAGGGTCGTTGCCGGCGGACGAATCGCATTGCCGGCCCCTGTCCGTCATGTGCTGGGCCTGCGAAATGGCGATCATGTCAGGTTCGAACTGTCCGGCGGCGAAGTTCGGATCCAGTCTGACCGTCACGCCCTGCGCCTGATACAGGAGCAACTGCGCAGCCTCGCGCCTTTGGACAGACCGGCCTCCTGCGAGCTCATTGCCCGGCGCAGACTTGAGGCTTCCCGTGGCGGATAGCACCCCACCCCTTCACCATGTGCTCGATGCGACGGCCTTGCTATGCCTGTTGTTCGACGAGGCAGGCGCCGGGAAAGTCGAGGCCCGCCTTGATTTTGCGCGGGTCTGCGCGGTCAATTACCAGGAGGTGCTGGTTGCGCTTGTTGATCGGGGCATAGACCTGGAAGACGCGCAGACCATGCTGGGCTGGCTGGATATAGAGATCGTGCCCATGGACCGCGCGCAGGCCAATATCGCCGGCGCGCTGCGACCGCTGACCCGCGCCGCCGGCCTCTCGCTGGGCGACCTTTGCTGTCTGGCCCTAGCATGGACCGGCAGGGCCGTTGCCCTCACCACCGATCGGGCATGGGCCGATCTTGATGTCGGCATAGCGATAGAAGTGGTGGGATAGAGATGCCTGACGCCGCCGTTCCATCCCGCAAGGGTACCTGATGCGCACCGATCTCGATCATCTTCCGGCCCATAAGCAGCGCGAACTCGACCGCGTGGTGCAGCTGTTGTTCGAGGAATTCGGGGCGGCCCATAGCGACGCCGAAAGCAGCAGGCGGCAGGGCAGGATAGTCAAGGTGATCCTCTACGGCGGCCATGGTGCGCCGTGAAGGCGCCTTCGCCTTGAACTCAGCGCTGTAGCGCTTTCTCGTCGTCTTCATTCCAGTCCATTCCTCAGGTCAGGCTGAGCTTATCACCCTGTCCAGAAAAACGGCACCACCTCACGCCTTCATTCCTGACGTTCCCCTTCCGGATATGGCCCTGTCCCAGAAAATGCCTCCAGCGGGAATGAGAGGAATCTGGCAAAATTGAAGCTGATTGGAGCCCGCCGCTTACCCGCGATTTTCCTCCCAAAATTGTACCGGCAATTTGCCCCCTCAGAATGGCTGTTGGGTAGTCCAGGGCCCGCTATTCCAAGCATTACAGGATCGATGTCGAAGAACTGACGTGGCTGGCGAACGCGTCGAGGAACTGAGCCGCATCGTCCACACCATCTGCAGCGAGCGTCTGGCAGAACTGGAAGCAGCGGCACAATAGCGATAGGTTTCCACCCGAACCGTCGCCCGGCACAATAGCCACATGCATCCAAAGCGCTTATGCAAGGTCCCGTAATTCAGCGGAGCCAGCCTGATGCCCAGCCCCTTCCCGGAAATCACCGATGAACAGGTCGGTGATATGGTCCAGACCGTCGCCATGATGCGGGCCGGTCTCGACTATGCCCGGCAGGGACGGGTTACCGGTCTCGATTATGACGAGGAAATGGGCCTCGTCACCGCGATCGTTCGGGGCAGCGGGGACAACCATTATTTCACATCACTGGTCCTGTCCGAGTACGATATCGACATCGAGACCGAATGTACGTGCCCCGTCGGCTATGGTTGCAAACATGCCGCTGCCGTCGCCTTTGCCATGCGGGAGGCCGCACCGACGAAGCCGCGCCTGCGCATCGATGCAGCCCCGCCCGCAGGCACTGCTGTATCGGGCGCTGTGGGTCAATGGCTGGCGCAGATCGATACGGATGTCCTGGTTGAGCGACTACGTTTCGAACCCGTCTGCTTCGTCATTGAACCCAAACCGGCCTTCAAAAAGCCAAAGCGCTCCAAGGGACAGCCTGACGACACGCCCGCCCGCTGTCTGCTGCAGATCCGACCCTTTCGTCAGCGAGGCCGCGCCGGTGAATGGACGCCCGTCCATCTTTGGGAAATCCAGCAAAACCGTCTGCAGATCCCGCTGCCGGCCCTGCGCCTGCTCGCCCGCATGGCACCCGAAGGACTCGGCGGAGACTTTACCGGCGACAAGGTGCCGCGCGGTCACCATGGCTGGCAATGGCTGTGCGAGGCGGCCGGCCTCGGCCTGCTGCATTGGAAGGCACCTGGAGGCCCGGCGCTGACCATTGGCCCTGACAATATGAAAGCAGAATTCGTCTGGCGCCTGCTCGCCGACGGCAGCCGCTGCCTTGACCTGACCGGTCTGCCCGCACGGGTTAAGGTCGCCGCCGGCGATCCGCCCCTGGTCATTGACGAGGCCACCGCGACCATGACCCTGATCGACACCGGCATGGCCCCTGACCGCACCGGTCGCCTGCTCGCCATGCCGCCGGTTACGCCTGCCGACATCCCTCATATTACCGCGCGGTGGGCCGTATTGGCAGGCGATGCCATCCCCGCGCCCACCTTCCGCACCGCACAGGATATTGCGGTCACGCCGCGCCCCGTTCTGCGTTTTCTCGTCGATAAGCTCGATCTTCGCGATACGCAGCGCTACTGGCATCGCGAGAGCTGGCGCGCCGCGCCCTGCAAGATCACGCGTCTGGCTTTCGACTATGACGGTCATCGGGTGCAGGCTCCTGCCGCCACGCAGGATGTGATCGTTCGAGGAGCAGAGGGTCCCGTCCGCCTGATCCGTGACCTCATCGCCGAACAGGCCGCCGCCGACCGTCTTGCCGATCTGTCGGTTGCCCCCCTCTCGGTGTTCGGGGATGTGCGCCTCAGGCCGCATCAGGGCTGGGACCATTCCCTCACCAAAGAGGCCGGCGATTACCCTGAGTTCATAGCCAATGCCGCCCGGATGCTGGAGGCGGAAGGCTGGCTGATCGAATATGGCGCCGACTGGCCGCATATTCCTGCGCCTTCGACCCCTGCCGATCTTGGCCTTGCCCTGACCCCTGCGCCTCGGCCGACTTCCGATGAACCGGACGCGGCGATCGACTGGTTTGATCTCGAACTGCCGGCTCTGGTCGGCGACAGGAGGATCGACATCCTTCCTGCTTTGCGGCAGTGGCTGGCCCAGGGCGGCGAAGATCTCCTTGCCCTTGCCGACGATCACCAGATCGCGATCCCCATCGACAAGCTGCATTTCACCACGGTTGCGCTGGGCCCGCTGCGCCCGCTGCTCGCCTCGCTGCTGCGCCTGGCGCTTGCCGACAGCGCCGCCACGACTTTGCGCTTCAACCGCTATGATGCCGGCGTCGTCCATGACCTGGCAGGCGACGGCGTAACCTGGACGAGCGCCGATGCTTTGCGCAGCCTTGCAGAAGCGCTGCATGATCCCGCGCACGCCAATTATAGCCCACCTGAAACCTTGCGGGCGCAGTTGCGGCCCTATCAGCGAGCCGGTGCCGGATGGCTTCAGGCGCTTCGTTCCGCCGGTCTCGGCGGCATCCTTGCCGACGATATGGGTCTGGGCAAAACCCTGCAGGCCATCGCTCACCTGCTTCAGACCGGCAAGGGGCCGTCGCTGATCGTTGCTCCAACCTCGGTCCTGCCCAACTGGCAGGCCGAACTTGCCCGCTTTGCGCCTCATCTCAGCTGCCATCTGTGGCATGGGCAAAATCGCCGCGAGGCTGCCGGGGCCATGGCCGAGGCCGATATCATTCTGACCAGCTATCCGCTGCTCAGTCGCGACAAGGATATTTTGACCGCGCGGGTATGGGCCGTAACAGTGCTGGACGAGGCTCATGTGCTCAAAAACCCGGCCACAGCCGGATTCAAGGCCGCCGCGGCCTTGCGCGCGGGTCAGACGATTGCACTTACCGGCACCCCGCTGGAAAACCGTCTAAACGACATCTGGGCACTGGCAACGCTGACCAATCCGGGTCTGCTCGGCACTTTCGAGCATTTCCGCAAAACGTATCGCACGCCTATCGAGAAGCATGGCGACATATCGGCAAAAACCGCCCTTGTCCGCCGCCTGCGCCCGTTCCTGCTGCGCCGGACAAAGGATCAGGTCACCACCGAACTCCCGGCCAAAACACTGATCCCCGAACGTATCGAACTCACCGAAGCGCAGAACCGGCTTTACGAAAGCCAGCGCCTGCTGATGCAGACCCGCGTGCGCGATGAGATCGCCCGTGTCGGCCTGATGCGCGCGCAGATCATCGTCCTCGATGCCATGCTCAAGCTGCGGCAGATCTGCTGTGATCCGGAACTGCTTCCCGGCGGTGCGGGCACAGGGATCGCCTCGGCCAAACGTGCCCGCCTGCTCGAAATGATCCCGGAACTGATCAGCGAGGGACGGCGGGTGATCATCTTCAGCCAGTTTACTGCGATGCTCGACCGCATTTCAGGGGACCTCTCGGCTGCAGGCTTCGATCACGAGCAGCTGCGCGGGACCACGCGCGACCGCGCCCGTCCGGTCAGGCGCTTCCAGAACGGCGAGGTCGCGCTGATTCTTGTCAGCCTGAAGGCGGGCGGCGCAGGCATCAACCTGACCGCCGCCGACACGGTGATCCTCTATGATCCCTGGTGGAATCCCGCGGTCGAAGCGCAGGCCGTCGACCGGGCTCATCGCATCGGCCAGACGAAGCCGGTCTTCGTTCACCGTCTGATCGCGACCGGCACGATCGAAGACAAGATCCTCGCATTGCAGGAGAGAAAGCAGGACCTGGCCGACCTGCTTTGGAGCGAAGACGCAGGAGGTGGCAGCAGCGCGCTCAATGACGAGGACATCGCCTTTTTGCTCGGTTAGCACTGCTGCTCATTGCCGGCCTGGTGAAAAACAACAGCCGTCGATGCATGATATCGGGCGGGATCGGCAAGAAACCTCTACGCAATATAGGTCATTGCGCGCGGCCACGCGGCGCAGCATAGTCAGGTCAAGCAGGCTGGAACGCTGGCAGCCGCCTGCGGGTTTATTGTCAGGTATTACCGCGCTCGACATACGGGTCGGGCGGCCAAGATGAAGGCACACCTCTGCGATTGACTGCCCTGCTGCTTCTGGCGGGCGGTTGCTGCCGCATTGCGAGGAAGTGTCCTTATGGCGATGCCGCCCGGAGCGCGCGGACCCGGATCCGTTTCAGAACCATTGCCCACTGGACCCGAGCCGGGCAAAGACCCTGCGCCTCAGATCATCGAGACCCTGTATCGCATCGAGGCCGGCAACCTCTCCCGCTATTTCGGGCGCAATCTGCGCGGGCATGGGCCTCAGCATGATCGGGGGCATGATGAGGCCTCCGATTATGTCCATGAGGTCTTCGCCCGGCTGATACGGACCATGTCGGCCCAGCCGATCCTCCAGCCCCATCGTTATCTGCGGCGGATCGCCCGTCACCTCCTCTTCGAGCGGAATCGCCGCCTGCGGCAGCAGCCATGCCTTCTCGATGTGCCCCTGTCGGTGGATCTCGAACCCGCGTGCCCCCCCGAGCAGAGCCACCGGCTGGAGTATGACGATATGCTCAGAGCCTACCGGCGGGCGCTCGACGAACTGCCTGCAAAAACACGAGAAGTCTTTCTGCTTCACCGGATCGATGAGCTTGCCTATAGGGAGATCGGACAGCGCCTCGGGATCAGCATTCCCACGGTGCAATATCACATGGCGCGCGCGCTGGCGCATATTGACGCGGTTCTGGGGCAGGAATGAACGACAAGATCAGCCCGGCACCGGTTCCACGCAACCAACTCCGCGAAGAGGCAGCCAATTGGTTCGCGATCATGCGCGGGCCTGAGGCGGATGCGCGCCGCGATGATTTCAATCGCTGGCTGGCGCGGGGCGCGCTGCATCGCAGCGCTTACAACAGCGTTGCTGAAACCTTCAATCTGGGCAAAGCCCTCAAAGGCGAAGCGATCAGCAATATGACCGGGCGTCATCCGGCCGGACTGGTCCGCACATTGCTCGCCTGCGGTGTCTGCGCGCTCTTCCTGAGCGTTGGCTGGTACGGACTTAGCCGCCACTATCCGGGCCTGCCCTTTCCTGGTGAGACGCAGGCGAGCACGCTGGCCTTTGAGGCCCGCTTTGCCACCAACATCGGAGAAATCCGCAGCTTCACCCTTAAGGATGGTTCGAAGCTCACGCTCGACACCAGCAGCATGGTGCTGGCCTCCTACACCCAAGGCGAGCGCAGCCTGCGCCTGATCACAGGCCGCGCGCGTTTTACCCCGGCGCCCGAGGCCCGGCCGTTCGTGGTACGTGCCGATACCGCGCTGATCCGGGCCACAGGCTCGATCTTCGACGTGGCTCTCTTCGGCAACCGGCAGGTTTCGGTCTTCGCGCTGCAGGGTCCGCTCGAGGTCCAGACCCAGACCGACGGAGGATCGGGCCATGGTTTCACACCGACCGTGACCTCGCTGGCCGCCGGCCGGCAGTTCTCGGCCGGTCCTGACCGCCTGGCCTCGCCATTGCCTGCCCGGGCCGGCAACGCACAGTGGATAGAAGGAGTGCAGGCCTTCGACGATGTTCCGCTGGCCGAACTGGTGGCCGAAGCCAATCGCTATGCCCGCAGACCCATCCTGCTCGATGATCCGGCCATGGGGACGCTCCATGTGTCGGGCACCTATCGCCTCAGGGATACGGAGCAGATTGCCGACAAGCTTGCCGCCCTGCTCGATCTCGGCATCGCGATAGATGCCGACGCCTACCGTCTGCATCGAAGGTAAATAGCAAGGCGGGCGCGTTTTTTTTCGCGCCCTCTCATAAATCCCGCCTCCTGAGCATCCATCCCTTTCAGCAGCCCGCCAATCGCGCTGCAAAGGGGGCTTTCATGAGGTATTTGAAGCGTTCGCACATTCTCATCGCGGCATCGGTTCTGGCAATGGCCGTCAGCCAGCCCGCGCAATGCGGCAATGACAGCAAGAGTCCTCTGCACCTGCCCAGGCAGGATATGGCCGCCTCGCTGCTCGCAATCGGCAAGGCCACCGATACCGAAATCCTGTTCCAGCCTGCCGACGTCCGCCATCTCACCGCCCCGGCGCTGGATGGCACCTATTCGGCACAGGAAGCGGTACACGCGATCCTTGCCCACAGCGGCCTCGAAATCGAGATCCGTCAGGGCAGCATCTTCATCCGCAAGAGCCGCTCTGGCCGGGCCGAAGGCGACGACGATGGCATTATCGTGACCGGCTCGCGCATTCGCGGAGCGCCGCCGACCTCACCGGTCATCACGCTTTCGCAGAGTGAACTTCTCGCGCAGAACAAGACCACGATGGGCGAGGCGATCCGCGACATTCCGCAGAATTTCAATGGCGGCCAGAGCGCCGGTATCGGCCGCAATGTGCCGCAAGGCAGCGGCTCCTATATCGGAGCGGGCACCGGACTCAATCTGCGCGGGCTGGGCGGCGATGCCACGCTTACCCTGCTCAACGGGCAGCGCCTGTCCTACAATGCCTCGCTCCAGAGCATTGACATTTCCACGCTGCCCCTCGGCATGATCGACCGCATCGAGATCGTCGCCGACGGTGCCTCGGCGCTCTATGGTTCGGACGCCGTGGCAGGGGTTGCCAATATCGTGCTCAAGCGCGACATGAAGGGTCTGATCACGTCGGCCCATGTCGGGCTGCCGACCGGCGGCGGCGGGGTGCAGCAGCAATATAATCTGGTCACCGGCAGCCAATGGTCCTCGGGCGGCTTTATCCTGGGCTATGAATATGGCCAGAGCGACGCGATCAAAGCCTCGGACCGCTCCTATGCCGCGACAAGGTCGCCCGGCCTGACCCTCTATCCCGGCCTCAAGCATCACTCGCTGGTGCTGAGCGGCCACACCTCACTCGCCTCCAATCTCGAATTCTCTGCCGACGCGCTTTACAGCAAACGCTGGAGCTACATGGCCTATGCGCTCACAAGTGCGGGCAATGTGCTGACGAGCGGCGGCGACTTTGCCAATGACAGCGACAGTTTCACCGTGGCGCCATCGCTCAAATACCGCCTCGGCGCCTGGAAATTCACGCTGAGCGGCACTTATGGGCTCGATCAATCGCATTACCGGGGGAGCAGCTTTTCAGGAGGTGTCAACACCTATCCGACCTATGGCTGCTACTGCAATGAGGCCAATTCGGTCGAGATTTCCGCCGATGGCGCGCTGCTGAATTTGCCGGGCGGCGAAGCACGGGTCGCGCTGGGCGGGGGTCTGCGCACCAATTTCTTCCATGCCTACCGCACCCTTGGCAATGCGCAGAACATCGCTGTCTCGCAGCAGGATTACTATGCCTACGGCGAACTCAGCCTCCCGCTGGTCTCGTCCGACATGGGCGTAACGGGCATCGACCGCCTCAATTTCTCGGCTGCGCTGCGCTATGACAATTACCCCGGCGTCGGCAAAGTGGTCACACCCAGGCTCGGGCTGATCTATGCTCCCTCGCCCGATCTCGACATCAAGGGCAGTTGGGGGCGCTCTTTCAAGGCGCCGACGCTTTTCCAGCAATATAACAGTCTGGGCGTCACCGCATGGGGGGCTTCGAATGCCGGAGGAAGCGGCTACCCCGGCACCGCCTCGGTCCTGCTGCTCACCGGCGGCAATCCCAACCTAAAGCCCGAGCGCGCGGAAACCTGGAGCGCAACAGCAGCGCTGCATCCGCGCGCGCTCGAAGGCGCGCAGCTCGAAGTAAGCTTTTTCCGGGTCTTCTACCGTGATCGTATCGTCGCGCCGATCACCTATCTCACACAATCGCTAAGCAACCCGATCTATGCCGATCTGGTCGACCTCAATCCATCCGATGCGGCCAAGACTGCAGTTCTCGCCAATGCCGGGGCTTTCTCCAATGCGCTGGGCCGGACCTACGACCCGGCCGATGTCGTGGCCATCGTCCATGACAACAGCACCAATGCCTCGAGCCAGAAGATCTACGGCGTCGATGCCACGGCGCGCTACAGGCACAGTTTCGACGGAGACCGTTCGCTGACCTTCAATCTGCGGGGCAGCTATCTCCACAGTATCCAGAAACTGAGCGATTTGCAGCCGACCACCACGCTGGCGGGCACCTTGTTCAATCCGCCCCATGTCCGCGCCAATGGCGGGCTGATCTGGGCCCAGCCCGATCTCACGCTCTCGACGTCATTGAATTACACGGGCGGGCTCAACGATACCCGTACGACCCGAACTGCACGGATCGGGGCAATGATGACCTGGGATCTGGCGGCCACCTGGTCGCCGAAAAATGCCCATGGCCCTCTGCATGGCATGACCTTCGCGCTCTCGGTCACCAATGCGCTCAACGCCGAGCCGACCCCGATCAGCGGTCTCACCTATGAGACGCCTTACGATTCCACCAATTACACGCCTTTTGGCCGGGTGGTCGGTCTGACGGTGTCGCGGCAATGGTAAGGTTGCGCCCTCAAGTCCTCTTGGCCGGTTTGGGCTACGCCATGGCGATCAGCTGCGCGCATGGGGCGACCATGCCGGATGTACGGGAAAGCCCCACCTGTTCCGACATGCTGAGCATGCCGGAACAGGCAGCGGCAGGTCATCGGGATATTCGTCCCGACGACCTGCTTGGCCTGCGCGACATCGGCCCGCGCTGGCGCCCCTCGCAGGAAGTTTTCAGCGCCATCTCACCCGATGGCAGCAGGATGGCCTTCTTCCTCACCCGCGGCGATCCGCAGAACAATTCGGAATGTCGGACACTTGTCAGCATTCCGCTCGACGGCAAGGGCAAGGCGCTGATCCTCGATTCCGGCGGGGAGCCAATCTATGATCTCCTCAACATCAGAGGCATTGCCGGCGATTACGGCTACCCTTCGGTCAATCGCCCGCAATATTCGCCCGATGGAAGGTGGATCGCCTATCTGCGGCGGGAAAAGGCTTCCACTCAGCTCTGGATCGCGCGCAGCGATGGCGGCGGGGCCGAGCAGCTGACCCATATGCCTGATGACGTCGAACTGGTTGCCTGGTCGGATGATGGTGCCTCGGTCCT
The DNA here is from genome assembly GCF_014196525.1 of Novosphingobium sediminicola. Taxonomy (GTDB): domain Bacteria; phylum Pseudomonadota; class Alphaproteobacteria; order Sphingomonadales; family Sphingomonadaceae; genus Novosphingobium; species Novosphingobium sediminicola. Next base: position 21,190 of record NZ_JACIDX010000019.1, read on the forward strand.
TTTCGCAACCCGGCCTTCGCTCAATGCGGCAAGGGACGCGATGACAAAGGAGGGGCAATCGGGCTTCCTCTATGACCGGCGCATGGTCCCTTTCAATTCCAGCACTCCTGCCCTGGCAGAAGATCCTGTCTATGCGGGCTTTGCCCTGTCCTTGCCTTCGCGCCGGCTACGTCCAGCCAGCGCGAAGGAGCGGGAAAAGCTGATCCCTCTGCCCGCTGCCGACACCACGGCCTTTCGCCTGTTGCGTGCCAAAAGCGGGAGCGGCGCCGGCGCATGGACGGTCAAGGATGACATGAAGCGCTGGATGGCGCCGATCTCGCTCTGGGCCGAGCGGGGCGGCAAGGCCTGGCGCTGCCCCGACACGCCATGCACAGGCGATGAAATGAACAGCCTGTTCGGCCTGTGGTGGTCGGCATCGGGCAAGGACGTGCTGTTCATGCGCCGCTCGGGGCAAGGCAACAGCCAGACAAGCCTGATGCGCTGGCGTCCCGGCGCGCTCCGCGCCGAGACCGTTTTCAGCACCGAGAACCTGCTTGTCGGTTGCCAGATCTCGGGGAGACTTCTCCTCTGCGCCCGCGAGACATCCACCGAACCGCGCCGAATCGTTGCTTTTGATACGCGTACCGGCAGGGAAAGGGTGATTTTCGACCCTAACCCGCAATTTGCCGGGGTCCGGCTGGGCAAGGTTGAGCGCTTGCAGTGGCGTGGGGCAGATGGGGTCGAGAGTTTCGGCGATCTGGTCCTGCCGCCCTCCTACGAACAAGGACGGCGTTTGCCGCTGATTGTCGTGCAATATCGCACGCGGGGGTTTCTACGCGGCGGGGTGGGCGATGAATATCCGATCCAGCTCTTTGCCGCGCGCGGCTATGCGGTGCTTAGCGTCGAGAACCCGCCGCCCTTTTATCTGCGTCTTGGTGACCGTGGCTGGACGACATGGAAGGAAGCTGAGCGGGACAACGTCCACGCCGCGCATGAGCGCACAAATGTCCTCTCTTCGCTCACAACCGGTGTGCAGATGGTGATTGATCGCGGCATTGCCGACCCTTCCCGCATCGGCATTACGGGTCTCAGCGATGGGGCGGCTACAGTGCAGTTCGCGCTGATCCATTCGCGGCTGTTTTCTGCTGCGGCTCTAAGTTCAATGGGCTCAGACAGCCAGATGATGGTCTATGGCGGACCGGCACTGATCGAGGAACGCGCGAGGATGGGCTTTCCGCTCTATGATCCGCCCTTTGACAATGAGGGGAAGGCCCATTGGAAAGCGACCTCGCTCGCTTTCAATCCAGACCTGCCCAAAGTCCCCCTGCTGATGCAGCTTGCCGATCACGAATATATGCTCGGTCTGGAAACCTACACGGTCTTGCGCAACCATCGCTGGCCGCTCGAACTCTACAGTTTCCCCGGCGAGTATCATCTCAAAACGCAAGCGGCTCATCGCGCCGCGATCTATCGGCGCAATCTGGCGTGGTTCGACTATTGGCTGAGGGGCCTTCATGATCCGGAGCTCGCTTCAGATGTCTATGAACGCTGGGACAAGCTGGCGCGCGAAGCTGGACGCGTGCCTGACTCAGACATCCAGCCAGCTTTGCAGCCAGACCTCCACATCGAGCAGGGTCATGATGCGCCGGTAATCGACCGAGCGAAAAGCGGCCTCCCGCGCGGGGATCATCCGCAATGACGCGATGTCCAGCAGACCATGTCCTGCCAGATGCCCGGACCGTAGAGTGTCAAGTATGGCGCTCCGGCTTGCCTGATAAGTCCGGATCAGCACCGATTCCGGCGACCCTTTGGAGCGGCGATCAAGCAAAGTGTCGGGCAAAGCGCCCCGAAAAGCCCGTCGCGCGATTGCCCGATTTTGCCCGCCCGCAATCCACATCCAGCTTGGGATGCGCAGGCACAGTTCGACCACGGGCTGGGCCAGCAAAGGCCATTCCATCGGCAGATCCTGCTCGCGCCCATAGCCTTCCATATGGTTCTGCGCATGCTGGAGCCATGCGACATGCATCGCCTTGCCGGGAGGAATCTCATGCGGCGCATCGCCCCAGCCATGCCGGGGGGCCTTCGCCACAATTCCAGCGATCTCACCGGCAAGATAGGAGACATCGGCCTCCCAACGATAGCTATTGGAAAGGCGCAGACTGCGGCGCAAAGCGGCCTGCCACACATTGGCCAAAGATACGTCGGCGCTTCTGGCAATATCAATAGAGGTGCGCAGCGCCCTCCTCCCCGGACCGTAATGCCTGAGACTATCGAGCAGCGGTGTCGAGGACTGGGTATAACAGAAGATGTGATCGCCGCCTCCGCCCGTCGCGTAGCCGCTTGCACCGAGGCGGCGAGCGAGATGCTGATGCTGACGGTCCGCCGATTGGGTAAAGGAGGAAGCGACCGGCCTTGGCAGATGAGCGGCATCAGAGCGGCGCCAGTCGACCAGCGCCTCGCTTTCCGGAGCGAGGTGAAGATCGGCTCCGGTGGCCTGCGAGGCGATTGCGGCATAGTCGCGCTCGTCACCAGTGGGATCGGAGGTGACGAGGTTGATCGCCGAAAATCTCGCCCCGCAGGCCTGGAGCCCCGCTGCCACAATCGAGGAATCAAGTCCACCCGAAAGCCCCAGCAGCAGATGGTTATGGCGCGATGCCTGAGCGGCGATAACCCCTTCGATCACGTTGCGGAGGCGGGATGCCGCTTCATCCTCGCTGGCGATCCAGACATTGGGACAAGCGAAGGTCCACGGATTCCAGCGGCGTTTTATCGCCGGCATCCGGCCCTGCTCAATCACCAGTTCGCAGCCCCCGGCCAGTTCATGAAAGCCCTCAATGCAGGTGGCATCGAGACGCAATTGCTGCCGGGCGAGGTGGTTTGCGACTTGCCCCCAGTCCACGCTCGGACGCTCGCCAATGACTGCCAGCCCATCGCGGACCAGTGAACAGACGACCAACTCACCTGATCGAGACATCCGGTAATAGCAGGGTAGATGGCCCATCGCGGATCGGTGGAGGCTGAAAGAGCCTGACTGCCGGCGATCGACGCGGATGGCGATGAAATCGCCCCACAGCTTTCTGGAAAGTCCGCTTCCGTCCCACGCTCCCAACATTCCGGTCGCCATAGCGGGCGTGACGGCATGAAAGGGCGGCTCGCCTCCATGCCGTGGTCTCCCAAGAAAGGCACCGTTCTGGTCGTTGGACAGCACGGTGTTCGTGTCGCGGCAAAACAAGGCGGCCCTCGGCCAGCGCTGGGTGAGCGACAGGCCGCTGTGCCGCTCGATCTGCTGCAGGCGACCTTCGTCAAGACCAGCCTCGTCACCTTGGCGAGAAACGAGCAAAAGGAAATCTTCCTGTCTCACAGCACGGCAATCGGCTGAAAGAAGGAAACCCGCTCAATGCTGTCGCCGATCAGCCCGTCACCTTGCTGGACCCAGCAATGAGCGCCGAACGGGCGCGTGGCGACGCCCAGCACCAAATCGACGCGGTGTCCGGCAAGCCCAAGCAGGTCGCGCATGACCAACGAGCGCTCCAGACAGCGATCCGCGCGGGAGAGAAACAGACCGGCAAGATCGAAGGCGGCTGCAAACGAAGCAATGCTTGCCATTGGGTGTGAAGAATAGAGACGAAGGCGCCGCTTACCGGCTCTGTACAGGACTGACTTGGGAAACAGGCGCAGCCGGAGCCTTGTTACCAGCAGCATGGGCAGGACAAGCGGCAGCAGCGCCAGCGCGGTCACGCCGGGCTTCCCTAAGATTTCGTGAGTGGGGCAATCATGCTGGGTAAGCAGGGAGGCAGCGTTCTCAGCCTCCCCCGAAACCTGTTCCAGCAAGCCGTCGGCCTGCAGCCGCCGCAGACAGGCAGTATGATTCTGAGCCATCGGCACGCCCTGGACCAGAGCGAGAAAGGCATGCTCCGCCTCCTCGCCCAGTTGGAAATAGCGATTGGCGGTAAGGTCGAGAAAGACGGGCGTGTCATCGCGCAGGCAGCAATGGATGCCGGGTTTTAAAGCGAACGCCATGGGATCTCCTTCATAAAACAATCCGGCAGGGGCGGCCCCGCCGGATTGCACTTTCAGGTTCAGTCGGTCAGACCGCCGCCGGCGATCTGCTGGCCGACCGAGTCCAGACCATTGCCCTGCGCGCCCCGGGTTTCGCTGGTCGCTTCACCCAGATCGATCAGATCGCTCTGCTGTTCGTTCATCCGTTCCATCATTACCTCCATCGAGATTGGCTGCCTGATTGCAGCCGTCAGCAGAATAGAGGCGGGCCGCGAAGATCGACGATCTTATAAGATCTCACTTGCGCAACCACTCCGGCGGCCAGTGCACGGTTGCGATATTCCCCAGTAACCCAAGCATATGGCAAAGCTCAGGAATCATGCCATAAGCAGGGCCACCGCGATCCGGTTCACCCGGCGCAGACGCCGCCGGTGATAGGCCCACAGCACCTCGAAACGGTCCGGACCTGAACCATGGACAGTGGTCATCATCACCGCGCTCAATTCGCCGGCAAGATTGGTGAGCACGCGCCCTTCGCGGAGTCGTACAGGGTGGAGGCGGTCATTGGCGGCATGAAGCGCGCGGGCAAATTCCAGGTTGCCGACGCTGCGCGCAAAGACATGGAACAGTTCGGTGGCGGCTTCGGCGACGTCTGTGTCGGAAGCACCTGTTGGCAGCGGATCGACCGGTGCCGAACTTCCCAGCTTCAGGAGCGCGGATTTGATCACGAGGCGAATAAGGTGGCTGTGCCAGGCATAAAGATCATGCAGCGCCTCGGCAGGCATGGGTGGAACGCAGTAACCTCCGCCCCCGGCTATTTCGAGCATCCCTTCGCCGACCAAACGCTGCGCCCCATCGCGCAGGGGTGAGACCGACACACCATATTCGCCGGCCATCACCCGCTCGATCACCGTGCTGCCGGGCATGAAACGACCGCAGATGATGTCTTTCTTGAGCAATTGATACGCCCGCTCGGCAGCAACAGGTTCGGGAGCCATCATCGCACCGGGCCTACAGCAGGCCGTCGGGGTGGCCGGATCGCCGCGTTTGCCGAGCCATGACCGCAGCATTAAACCGTTCTACCACCTCGAGCAGTTCATGCTCGAGGTCCCACAGATCGTCCTGCATCAACAATTCGCGCGGTATCATCATCTTATGCTCGCTCGCCAATATTGGAATAAACAGGTGAGGCGTCGTCATGCCCAGCGAATGGGCACAGCGCACATGATCCTCGATCATTGAATGGGGCGAGCCGCCTTCGATTTCCCGAAGCCAGCGCTCGCTGCGCTCCACCGCCTGCGCCAGATGGCGCTGGGTAACACTGTCCCTGCGGCGTCGGCGTTCGATCAGCCTGCCCGACAGCGACTTGATCTCGGAGAAAATGTCACCGTCGCTTCTATAAGACATCCGAAGCACCATCTGCAGGTCTCCCTGACAGCGGCCCAAAGTCCAGAATGCATCGCCCGACGCCAAGCTGGTGCATAAAAATTAATTGGTCAACCAGCAACTTATCGCAAGCACGAGAGTAATTTTATTGTTTCTGTTCGTGATACGCGCCGTTGCAATGCCTGCAGTCCTGCCTGCCGTCGATCACAATAGCACACTATCCGCTGCGATATTCCATGGTCACGGACCTGATCCGCTCAACCACGCCTCCACCGATGGCCAGCATCGGCAATGCCGTCTTTGCGCGTTAATGTCAGGGAAGAAGATCTCCTTCCGATTCAAAAGCCTGACCCATTGAGAATTACGCCGGCGCGTCGGCTTGCCCCAAAGTGGCGCAAAATGATGCGGAAGTAGAACCAGATCAATTATTCCAGGTGAATGACGATGTTCTGGAGGCATACCAGTACGTATAAGAACGAAGCCCTGGCAGCCATCCATGAAATGATGGAAGGGCTACGCGGGGCGGGCAGCATTGACAAGCTGACATTGCGCCGGTTTGATGAGGCGTGTCTGACTCCTGCAGCGCCGCTGCAGCCCGATGAGATCAAGGCCATCCGCGAGGCGCAGCACGTCTCTCAGACGGTATTTGCACGTTACCTCAATGTCCCGAAGAACCTCGTTTCCGATTGGGAACGTGACAAGAAGCGGCCAGGCAGGCCGGCGTTGCGGCCACTCTCGATTCTCCAGCGCAAAGGACCGAAGGCGATGACCTGGCCCGTAAAAATTCATCCGAGTTGCCAGTTTGGAGCAACCTTGATCGATTGAACCGCCAGCCGGCGCACGGGAACACGCCCGGGTATGGAACGATTTTCGTCTATCAAGGCCCGCCTCATAACCCGCCGCGATCATCATCAGCCAGAAACGGATCATGCCAGCCAGGCTGTGGGGGGATGCGGTCAGGCGCGCGCGGATCCTCTTGATGCAGGACGCGATATGATCGCCGCTGCTCGCCCTCGCGCAACAGCGCAAGGGCGTCATCGGAGGAAAGCATGACGCCATTAAACCTGGTAACAAGATGACAAACCGCTCAATGGCAGCATAGGTCATCCATTGCGGATCTGACTCTCCAAAAATGACGGTGGTCGGTGCAAGCCAGCCAAATCATATGTCAAATCCTGATGCTACGTCACATTCGCGATGCCCACGTAAATTTTACGGGCTAACCGCTGGTTTTTATAAGGGATCGCCGCAACAAAAACGTGATCACAAACGGCCAAAAAAGGGTTGCTGCCACATCACCCAATGTATCATGCCATCGCCAGGAGCCATTCGCCACCCGATCAACGTATTCGTTCGCTCCCTCAAATAGGGCCGTCACCAAGACGGGAAGCCATGATTTGAGCGACTTTCTGGTCAGAGATGCCGACAGAAGCCAGATGGTGATGCCCGCATAGGTGTGAGCGAATTTATCAGGCTCCGGGCAGAGACTGACAATCCATCCGATTGTCTCTTCATAAGATTGGGGGAAATTCATAGGCGAAGCTTGTCGCACTGCAGCATGATTGTCGACAGCTTTCCGGAATGGGGGCTATGGATTGATCTATCGGCCACTTCGGCGACGCCCCAAATGACGCTGATCATGCGCTGATTGATCCAATTTGCGGCTCGCGATCACTAATGCCCAAGCTCACCTCCAATAATTGACGGCCACCTCCCACAGGGCGCCGATGTCGTAATTATAGCGGGAGAAGGGGACCTTGGGGGAATAAGGGGCGGCTGATGACTTCCCAGAAAGAAGAGCCGCCCCGCTGAAATCGGGTAGAATTCAGCACTACCCTCCTTAAACTCGGAAGACGCAAGGTCAATAGCTTTCAAAGCTGTTCGCCACAATGAAGTCCAAATTTCCGTTACTGTCATCGCCATAATGGTGACTTCTGCAAAAATTGGACATCGAGCAGAGAAACGATCAGTATTATCGTACCGAAAAAATGGTCGCGCCCCGCAATCCCTAAGGCCGGTGCGGCGGAGACATCAGCTACCGGACGACCGCAAGAGCTCAAGTATCAATGCACCGTTACAGCCGGCTCACGGTGATATAAACGCCCGGCAAGCCTCCTGCGTACAGGTTCCTCAATGAAGCGAGCTGTTATCGCGCCCAGAGCCAGCGAAAGCACGATCGCCGATGCGAATGCGATCCACACCGATAAGCCAAGCCGATTGCAAATCAGCCAGGCAATTTGCCCCACCGGATAATGAACGCAGTAAAGCGGGAATGAAATCCAACCCAACGCTGCGGAAATGTCTCTGCCCAGCCCCGGTCGGAACCGGATATTGGCTCCCCACACCAGGAATACAGGGCCAACAAACGTCAGAAAGGCGAGAGGCCATGCTCCCTTCAGCGTGCTGGGAAGCGCGAAACTGGCCATCAGCATTGTGTAGGCGGTGACCGGCCTTATGCGCCATGTGAAAGGCGCGAATTGAAGCTTGTTTGCCGATCGAAGGCGCCACAGCAGCACCCCTGTTACAAAACCTGTGACCACGCGCGAAAGCCCCAACCAGAGATCAGGACGAGCGCCCCCTGAGAAAAAAAATGTATGCCCCCGCTGATGGAAGACAATCGCCGTGAACGGGGTCGCGGCCAGCATCACGAACAAGGAGCCCGCCACCATCCCCACGAGAACCCGGTCGGACTTCCTGACCAAGGCCACCAGCATAAGGCTGGCAATAAGTTCGTAAAACAAGGTCCACCCCGGAGGATTCAGAGGGAAAGCCGCCCCCTCCAGAGATGTGGATCCTAAAATCAGTCCATAATGGCCGATGTAATCGGGGACCATTGCAAGGCTCAGCGCGAGGCTTGCTGCAACATCGCCCCAGCCAGACACGGGACCGGCATCGACCGGGCGGAGATGAAGCGAAAGGATCAGCGCGATCATTCCAAACGCCATCCCGATGGCATACATGGGATAAAGGCGGAGCAGCCTTTTGCGGAAAAAACCGCCCCATTTCGCATCTCGCAGCAAGCCGGGAGTATAGGCCGCAGACAGAACGAAGCCGCTGAGCATGAAGAAGAAGTCGACTGCCAAGGGCGCGCATTTGAAAGGCGTAGCCAAGGAATCCGGCCGCGACCATCCCAGCATGGAAAAATCGGACATGTAATGGAAGACCATTACCGCAATCGCGGCAATGCCGCGCATGCCATCCAATGCAATGAAATGATCTTTTTGGTCCATGTCGCCCCTGCTGCCACGCCAGTCGAACATTCTTTCAAGCGGACTGAGGCCGGAAGCCCGGCGCTCAGGAATTCACGTGCATGAGGAAAGACAAGCCGGCCCGCTTGGGTCTGTCAGCGAATGACCTTCCGATTGGTCAGCATCCAACAGGTTGCGACCCTCCGTCAACTTGGATCCTGCCAGCCGTCAAAAATGTGGGATTTCGCCGAGGGTATCAGCCATTTCCAGCAAAGCCTGAAAACGGCGAAGAACCAATATTCCTTGGAAAATCGCGACAGAGAGTTTAGCCGATGTGGAAAGCATTTAAGATGCCCGCGATGCCCGATTTCGGATCACCCGGCAACAGGCTGAACAGCGCCAGACCGACCGTTGCAACAACGGTCATACACAGGGCAACGACACAAAAAGCGATCACATATTGCCCGGCAATTCGCAGTCGGTTCATGGCGGTTCCTTCCGCTCAATGTCAGAATCACAATAAGGGATGGCAATAAGGGGCAGTGACAAGTTCAGGACATGGCCACCGCCCCGCCAAGTTGGGGCCTAACCTGACACCAGGAGGGTTGCATAAACCTCTTCAATGTCAACGATAATATCAGCACCTGTGCTCTGTTTCAGCGCGGTGCGGCGATCAGCATGGCAAGAGTCAAAACCCCGACCGTAAGCCATGCCCCAAGAACCATGCGTGCGGGACCGGAAATCTTCACCGAGACTGCATGATGATCCGGATGGCAGCACACGCCATGGCCTCAAGTTCAGTATACGGACTATCACGCCTATTTAGCCGCGCGGCCTCCCGCATCGCGACAACCACCTGCTCCATCAATTCTGCATCGACCATCTGCTTCATAAGGATCGAATAGCCGATGGGAGGTCTCCAAGATAGCTCCTACCTGCCGCTTCCCGTTCCAAAAGCTTCGGTCAGCGCCTCTTCAATCTCATATCGCAGCATTTCGACGGGTTCCTCGGGATATCCGCCAGGGCGGGGACGCCGACGTTTACGGCAAATCCCGGCCTTTGATGCCAGCCCCGCACCCGAGGCAACGCAGAACGAGCCACTGCACCACAAACTATGTCAGGACCGCTTGCCCGCCCGTCAGTTTACCGGAACGTCAATCATAAGCGTCACATCATGGGCTTCACTATCCCCATTATGGGCCATCGCGGTAAAAGAGATCTGGTTGTTGCCATCAATGGAGCGAATGCTTTCCCAGGTCGGCCCCTTTCCGTTCTTGCCGATGAAATCGACCGGCGGCTTGCCGGCGCAGGATGTGCCGACACAAGCGTGACCATCAACGGTGCAATATGCATAAATTCGCGCAGGATTGAGCGATTCCGGCAGGCCAGGCGGCCCTTGTACCGTAATCTGTGCCGTTGCACCTGGAGCAACATTTACAGACTGCGTGATCTGGGCCTCATGCGAAGGCTTGCCCGCATGGCAGGAAAAATTTCCTGTGGTATTATAACTGCTTTCCGCGCCCGCCTCGGTGGCCGACGGCGCCGGAATATCATCCGATCCGCAGCCTGCGACGAGCGCAAAAAGTGAGCCTGAAGCAACGGCACGAAACAGCTTTGTTGAGCGGATCATTTCTGAGTCCCAAATCAATTTCCATGCTTTATATGAATTTTTTACATCTGCCTGCAAGCTGTGATTTTCGGTTCTCCCGCAATGATCCGCCTGGCTGATGCTTCGCTGTAGAGGCATGTCGCGTATGATCGCCAGGCACGTCAATTGCATCGGCCGGCGGTCACACCCGCCTGCCCGGTTTTGACCGGCGCGGGCGCATGGCATCGCGCATCGAAATGCTCGAACTGATACGCCGCACTCCCGGCAGCCGCGAGAGAATTTCGCCATGGATCGCCTCATAGGCCCGCACACTCTCGGTGCGGATGCGCAGCCAGTAGTCAACATCGCCGGTCATCAGGAAGCATTCGCGCACTTCCGGGCATTGGCGCACGGCGGCCTCAAAGCGCATCAGATAATCCTCGCTCTGGCGGTCCAGCGTCACCTGCACGACGACATCGACCGCCTGTTCGCCATCGCCCTCGCCGCCGGTGATGACCGTATAACCCTGAATGACGCCATTGCTCTCCATCAACCGGATGCGGCGCAGACAGGCCGAGGGCGACAGGCCGACCGTTTGGGCAATCTCGGAATTGGGCTTGCGGGCGTCCTGGCGCAGGATGCGCAGGATGGCGCGGTCGATAGCGTCCATGATAAATGACATGCTTGCACGCCTTTGTCGTCAAATCTTGCGTATTAAGACCATGGTTAGCACAATCGTCGAATGATCGAGCGTAAATTCCACACATAATGCGATAGCATCGGCCCACGCAATTTCGTGGAGGCGCAGATGGGCGCAGGAGCAAAGCTGACAATCGACTGGGGTGCGCTGGCGGCCAATTATCGGCTGCTGCGCCATACCGTGGCCCCCGCGCAAGTGGGGGGCGTGGTCAAGGCCGATGGCTATGGACTGGGTTCGGCGCTCGTGGCCGATGTGCTGCTGGCGCAGGGTTGCCGCCATCTCTTCGTCGCACTGCTGTGCGAAGCGCAGCCGCTGATGGCCAAGGGCGTGCCGGTCTATGTCCTCAACGGTCTGCTGCCGGGTCAGGAGGCCGAATGCGAGGCGCTCGGGGCGATCCCTGTGCTCAATTCACTCGATCAGGCGCGGCGCTGGGCCGATCTGGCGCGGGCGCTGGGCCGCCCCCTGCCCGCGATCCTTCAGATCGACACCGGCATGTCGCGCATGGGGATGGAGGCCGCCGAGATCGACGCATATCTGGCCGACCCCGCCATGGCGCAATGGCTCGACCTGGGCTTCCTCATCAGCCATCTGGCCTGCGCCGATGAGCCGGAGCACCCCGCCAACGCCGATCAGGCGGCCCGCTTCCGCACCATAGCCGAGCGTTTCCCCGGCCTCCCCCGCGCGCTCGACAACAGCGGCGGATGCTTTCTGGAGCGCGGTCATTTCGACCTCGTGCGCGGCGGCATCGCGCTTTATGGCGGCGCGCCCAAGGTTGGCCCCAACCCGATGCGCCCGGTGGTCGCGCTGGAAAGTGCGATTGCCCAATTGCGCAAGGTGCCCAAGGGCGCGGGCGTCGGCTATGGCATGAGCTTTCACACCGCGCGCGAGAGCACTATTGCCACGATCCCGGTCGGCTATGCCGATGGCTGGCCCCGCTCGCTGAGCAATCGCGGCGCGGCGTGGATCGCTGGCCATCGCGCGCCTATCATCGGCCGCGTTTCGATGGACAGCTTCACGCTCGATGTCACCGATGTGCCGGGCGAACATCTCTACCCCGGCGCCCCGGTCGAACTGATCGGCCCGCACCAGACCATCGATGATGTGGCGGCTGACGCCGGCACCATCTCCTATGAAATCCTGACCCAATTGAGCCGCCGTCACGAGCGCCAATACATCGGCGCGGCAGCCCTGAGCGAAAGCCTTGTTCCATGAAAATCGCAGTCCTTGGCAGCGGCGTCATCGGTGTCACGTCGGCATGGTATCTGCGCCAGGCGGGCCATGAAGTGGTGGTGATCGACCGGCAGGACGGGCCTGCGCTGGAAACCAGTTTCGGCAATGCAGGCGAGATTTCACCCGGCTATGCCTCGCCATGGGCCGCGCCCGGCATTCCGATGAAGGCGGTCAAATGGCTGATGATGCAGCATGCGCCGCTGATCCTGCGCCCGCGCCCGGATATGGCGATGCTCAAATGGCTGGTGGCGATGCTGGGCAATTGCAACGCGCGCGATTATGCCATCAACAAGAGCCGCATGGTGCGCCTTGCCGAATTCAGCCGCGATTGCCTGATCGAATTGCGCGCCCAGACTGGCATCACCTATGATGAGCGGATGCAGGGCACGCTCCAGCTTTTCCGCGAAGAAAGCCAGTTGGCAGGCATTGCCAAGGATGTCGCCGTGCTCAAAGCCGATGGCGTGCCGTTCGAGGTGCTGGACAAGGCGGGCTGCATCGCCGCCGAACCGGGCCTTGCGGGCAGCGCCGCGCCGATCGCGGGGGGCCTGCGCCTGCCCAATGACGAGACGGGCGATTGCTTCAAATTCACCAATGCGCTGGCCGAGATGGCGCGCGCGGCGGGCGTCGAATTCATGACCGGCACGCGCATCGCCCGCATCGTCGAGGAAGGCGGACGCATCACAAGCGTCGATACTGATCGCGGCCCCGTCACCGCCGATGCCTATCTAGTGGCCATGGGCAGCTTTTCGCCCCATCTGGTCCGGCCGCTGGGCCTGAAAGTCCCGGTCTATCCGGTCAAGGGCTATTCGCTGACCGTGCCGATTGTCGATGAACCGCTGGCCCCCGTCTCGACCCTGCTGGACGAAAGCTACAAGGTGGCGATCACCCGGCTTGGCGACCGTATCCGCATCGGCGGCATGGCGGAAATTTCCGGTTTCAACATGGATCTGCCCGAGGCCCGCCGCGCCACGCTCGAACATTCCGCCGGAACGCTCTTTTCCGGAGCGGGCGATTTTTCCGCCGCGTCCTTCTGGTGCGGGTTGCGCCCGATGACGCCCGACAGCACGCCCGTCATCGGCGCCACGCGCATCGGCAATCTGTTCCTCAACACCGGCCACGGCACGCTGGGCTGGACGATGGCCTGCGGTTCGGCCCATGTCATCGCCGACATCATCAGCGCGCGCACTCCGGCCATCGAAACCGCCGACCTCGCGCTCTCGCGCTATTAAAAGGACCCGACCCCATGACCATTACCCGTATCGAACCCGGCAAGCGCATGAGCCAGGCCGTGATCCATGGCGACACGATCTATCTTTCGGGCCAATGCGAAGAAGGCGAGACCGTCACCGAGCAGACGCAGGCCGTGCTGGCCGAAATCGAGCGGCTGCTGGCCGAGGCGGGCAGTTCGAAGGCGCATATGCTGATGGCGCAGATCTGGCTGGCCGATATGGCCGACTTTGCCGCGATGAATGCGGTGTGGGATGCATGGGTGGCCGATATTGCCCCCCCGGCCCGCGCGACCGGCGAATCGAAACTGGCCACGCCCGATTACAAGGTCGAGATCATCGTCACCGCCGCCAAGGCGTAAGAAATGGCGGCTTGAGTATAGGCCGCCCATGCCCCATCATGGTCTTGGGAGATCAAGACCATGATGGATATCACATTGCGTTTTATCACTATTCTGGCCGCGCTGGGCGCTCCGCTGGCGGCTCATGCGGCAGACGCCAGAGTATGGCCCGCACCCACCCCGCCCGCCATCGCTGGCAGCAGCGGCTATGTCGAAATTCCCGGCGCCGCCGTCACCCGCGACCCCAAGCGCAGCTATAAGGCGCTGTTCAGCGCGTCGACCGGCGCGCCCGTTCCGGCCCGGCCCCTGCCCGCGTTTGGGCGGGTGGCCTTGCAGCTTAACGGGCTGATCGCGGCCAAAGTGCCGGCCTCACATATTTCCTTTGCGATGATCCTCTATGGAGCGGCGGCCGAAGCGGTGCTGACCGACGCGGAATATCGCAGGAAATACAATATCGACAATCCAAACAAGGCGATCTTCAACGCGCTGCGTCAGGCGGGCGTGCGGATGATGGTCTGCGGCCAGTGGGCGGCGGGGCGCAACATTGCCCGCGATCAGCTCCTGCCCGGCATCGAGGTGGCCGAGGCGGCAACCTTGGTGCAGATCACCTATGCCAATGACGGATACGCCGTGCTGAACAACTGATCCGCCTCAGCTCTCGGCCCGCTCCGCCGCCGCGCTTTCGCCGCGCACGGGGTTGAGCGGGCCTTTCACCGCGCCGATCCATTCGCGCCAGAGCAGCATCAGCACTGCCATCACCGCAGGCCCCATCACCAGCCCGATCAGCCCCCAGCCCTCAACCCCGCCCAGAATGCCCAGCAGCACCCAGATGAAGGGCAGGCGGGTCGATCCGCCGATAAACACCGGGCGCACGAAATGATCGGCAATAAAGACCAGCGCCAGCCCGATCACCGCAACAATGGCAGCCGCCCACAGCTTGCCCCCCGCCACCAGAATGGCCGCGGCCACCACCACCGCCACCGTCGCCCCGAACGGGATCGCCGAGAGCAGGCCCGTCAGCAGCCCCAGAAGCGCAGCATGGCTTGCCCCGGCAAGGCCATAGATCACGCCCAGTATCAGCCCTTCGCCAAAGCCGACGATGACCAGCCCGTTGACCGTGCCGCGAATGGCCAGCACCGCCTGATCGGCCACATTCTCGCCCGGCAGGCCAAAGGCGCGGCGGGTGGCCACGCGCATCGCCTGCGCCACGCTCTGCCCATCGCGCAGCAGGAAGAAGAGCGTCATCAGCATGAAGCCCACCAGCAGCAGCCGATGCGCCAATCCGCCAAGGATCTTTTCCCCCGTGCCCAGCGACAGGCCCGAGGAAGGCCCGGCATGTTGCGACAGGCGGCTGATCCCTTCGGGCGTGCCCAGCGCCGATTGCCACCATGCCGCCGCCTGCTCGCCATAGGGCAGATGGTGCAGCACTTCGGGCACAGGCACCCCCTGCACCCGCGCAACGGCCAGCCATTGCGCCAGCGAGATCGTGTCGTGAAACACCGCATTGGCCACCATCACCAGCGGGATGACGAAGATCAGCAGGATGAACAGCGTAAAAGCGGCGGGCAGCGCCACCGATTGCCCCCTTGGCCAGCGGCGCACACAGCGCTGATAAAGCGGCCAGAGCGAGACGGCAAAAATCCCACCCCAGCCCAGCGCATGCAGAAAGGGCCGCAGCGTCCACCACCCCGCCAGCGCCAGAAGCGCAATGGCCACCAGCGCCGCGATCCTCTGCTCCCGCCGCCACGCGTGGGGCTTGGGCGAAATCCAGGTTCCGGGGCGCGCAGCGTGGGGTTCGTCATGCATGGCCACAGGCTAACCCAAGCCCGCGCCTTGCGCCAGATATTGCAGATTACAACTGTGACGCGATGCCCGCGATGCCGTCGGCGGCGCATTTTTCCTCGATATGGGCGCTGGCCCCGCTGGTGGCGATGGCGCCCAGAAATGCGCCATGGCCAAAGATCGGCACCCCGCCGGGCAGCAGCGACATATTGGGCTTCACCTGATCGAGCAGCGCCGGGTCCTTCTCGATCCTTTGCCGCAATTCCAGCGTTGAGATGCGAAAGCCGACCACGGTCAAGGTCTTGTGCATGGCCATGTAAATGCCATTCTCGCGCGTGCCGTCGGCGGCCAGCGCGGCCTTCAGATGGCCCTGCGCATCGGTGACGGCCACGGTGATCGCATAGCCATCGGCAGCGCAGGAGGCCAGCGCCGCCTGCGCCGCCATCGTCGCCAGGGCCTGGCTGAGCGAGGAGGCGGGGCGCGAGGCCTGCTGCCCCCTGCCCCCGGCGGGCGGGCCCAGGGGGACCTTCAACTGGGCGCTTTGAGGAATGTCGAAATAGTCGCCGGGCATGGATTGCGGGCTGGGGGGCGTGGTGTTGCGCGCCTCGGTCTGGGCATGGCCCGGTTGCGCCATTATCACCAGCGCCAGCGCCGCAAAGGACTTTGCCCGCATGATCTGTTCTCCTCGCCATCCAGTTGTCTGTTCGCCAAATAGGGGGCGCAGAAGCAATCCCGGCGATCACAAGCGCGGCAACGCCAATTCAAAACAAGCAGCCCGGCACGGGCGCGCAGCAGGACCTTTCGCGCCAAGCCGCAGGCTGATATGCGAAGCACACCCTGATACCCGGAGAATGGATCCATGCGTCTTGCTTTCCGCGCCGCCCTGCTGGCTGCCCCGCTGTTGCTGTGTGGCACCTATGCTCTGACCGCCGCCGGAAAAGCGCCGGGGACCGGATGCGCAAAGGACAATGGCGGCCTGTCGCTGCCGCCCGGTTTCTGCGCCACGGTCTTTGCCGACAAACTGGGGCATACCCGCCACCTGACCGTGGCGGGGGATGGCACGGTCTATGTCAATTCATGGTCGGGCCGCTATTTCAGCAATGCGCCGGCGGCGCCCGGCGGCGGCTTTGTCATCGCCCTGCGCGACAGCAATGGCGACGGCGTGGCCGACCGCACCGCGCGCTTTGGCGCCAGCGAGGATAAGGGCGGCCATGGCGGAACCGGCATCGCCCTGTGGCATGGCGCGCTGTTTGTCGAGGAGCATGACACGATCATGCGCTATCCGATGAAGCCGGGCGCGCTGGCCCCGGCGGGCGCGGGTTCGACTGTCGTGAGCGCACTGCCGCTCTCGGGCGATCACCCGATGCACCCCTTTGCCATTCAGGCCGACGGCACGCTGCTGGTCAATTCCGGTTCGGCCAGCAATGCCTGCGAAAGCCCCAACCGCCAACCCGGCGCCAAGGGCCTTGCCCCCTGCACCGAGGCGCTGACGCGCGCGGGGATCTGGGCCTATCGCGCGGACAAGACCGGGCAGACCTTCGGCCCCGAGGCGCGCTGGGCCACCGGCATCCGCAACACCGGCGGGATCACCTTTGACAGCGCGGGCCGGATATTCGCCACCCAGCATGGCCGCGACCAGTTGGGTCAGAACTGGAGCCAGTATTACACGCAGCAGCAGGGCGTCGAACTGCCCGCCGAAATCCTGTTCTCGCCCCACAAGGGCGCCGATTTCGGATGGCCGACCTGTTATTTCGACGGGTTTGAAAACCGCCACAAGCTGGCCCCCGAATATGGCGGCGACGGCAAGGCGCAGGGCGCCTGCGCAGGCAAGGATAGGCCTGTGGCGGCCTTCCCCGCGCATTGGGCGCCCAATGATGTGGCGATCTACACCGGGCGGGCTTTTCCCGCCGCCTATCAGCAGGGCGCCTTCATCGCCTTTCACGGTTCATGGAACCGCGCGCCCGCGCCGCAGGATGGCTATCTCGTGGCTTTCCAGCCCCTGCGCGAGGGCAAGGCGAGCGGGAAATGGATCCGCTTTGCCGATGGTTTTGCCGGGGGATTCAAAGAGCCGGGCCGCGCGCAGCATCGCCCCGCCGGGCTGGCGGTAGGGCCGGATGGCGCGCTCTATATTGCCGATGATGTGCGCGGGCGGATCTGGCGCGTCACCTATCGCGGGGCGGCCAATGCGCCGCTGACGCCTGCGCGCAAGGTCGAGGCGAAGGCGGCAGAGGCCAGCGCCGCCGGGCGCAGCCTGCCCGCCGGAATCACCGCGCAGCAGATCGCGCAGGGCCGCGCCATCTATCTGGGTCAGGCCAAGGGCGGGACCTGCGTGGGATGCCATGGCAGCGACGGGCGCGGGTCGATGGCGGGCGGATCGCTGATCGGGCCGGAGTTCCTGTGGAGCGACGGTTCGCCCGAAGGGCTGGCCGCGACGATCACCAAGGGCGTGGACAAGCCCAAGAAGGCCAGCGGCGCCATGCCCGCGCTGGGCGGGGCGGCGCTCTCGGCGGCGGATGTAAAGGCGGTGGCGGCCTATGTCTGGACGCTGGCGCATCCATGACACGGGGCATGATACCGGGCCTCACGCATCAGGAAAGCATGGTCGTGGCCGAGCGCCACACCGTGCCCCATGTCACGCCCGACTGGGCCGGTTTTGCCGATATGCCCCCGGTGCTGGCCACGGCGATGATGGTGGGCTTTATCGAAAACACCTGCATTCTGGCGCTGCGCCCCCATCTGCCGCCCGGCCAGTGCAGCGTGGGCACGCATGTCGATATCAGCCATATCGCCGCCACGCTGGCGGGCGCGACCATCACCGCGCAGGTCGAGCTGATCGCGGCAGAGGGGCGCAGGCTGGAGTTTCGCGTGGCCTGTTATGACGAATCCGGCCTGATCGGCGAAGGCAGGCACCGCCGCGCGATCATCGACACCGAGCACTTTATGGAGCGTCTTGAGCAGAACCGCGCAACTCGCTGACCAGCACGCCGACAAGGATCAGCACCCCGCCCAGCATGGCCAGCGCGGGCAGCCTGTCGCCCGCGATGCGCCCGACGATCCCGCCCCACACCGGCTCGCCCGCATAGATCACCGTGGCGCGCGTGGGCGACACCGTCTTTTGCGCCCAGTTCATCGCCAGTTGGATCAAGGTGCTGGCAAGGCCAAGGCCGACACCGGCCACCAGCCAGACCGGCGAGAAGGCAGGAACCCCCTCGCCCGCCAGCGGCATGGCGGCCAGGGAAAACAATCCGGCGGCCAGCAATTGCACCACCGTAACGCGGCGGCTGTCCACGCCATGGGCAAAGCGGCTGATCAGGATAATCTCGGCGGCAATGGCGACGGCGCTGAGCAAAGTGGCCATCTCGCCGGTGCTGAGGCCAATATGCCCCGCCTTTGGCCCGGCCAGCAGGATCAGTCCGGCAAAGGCCAGCGCGATCCCGATCCAGCTCATGATATGCGGCATCCGGCGCAGCACCACCAGTTGCAGCAGCGGCACCATCGGCACATAAAGCGCGGTGATAAAGGCCGACTGGCTGCTGGTGATCGTGCGCAGGCCGTAGGTTTGCAGGCCATAGCCAAGGAAGATCGCAAAGCCGATCAACGCCCCCGCGCCCAGTTCGCGGCGGTTGAGATCGCGCATCGTGCGGGCAAACAGCAGCCAGCCCCCCGCCCCCGCCACCATGAAGCGCAGGCCCACAAAGAACAGCGCCCCGCTGTACTGCATCGCGGTGTGGACGATCAGAAAGGTTGTGCCCCACAGCATGGTGATGCCGATAAGGACCATTTCCTCGCGGCTGATCGACCATGATGCGGGCTTGCGCTGGGGCTTGTCTTGGGCGGCGATGTGCAACATAATGCACAACTAGCAATGAGCAATATACTGCACAACCCTAAATCGCACGGATCTCAATCCGATGTGCTCGTCCACGTCAGCCAGAACCTGCGCCGTTTCCGCCATGCTGCGGGGATGAGCCAGCAGGCGCTGGCCGATGCCTCGGGCATCAGCCGCCGGATGATCGTGGGCGTTGAAAATGGCGAGGCCAATGTCAGCCTTGCCAGTCTCGACAGGCTGGCCATCGCGCTGGGGGTCGATTTCACGGCCATGGTCAAAGGCCCCGGCGCCGAGATGCGCAACGTCAACGAAGCCATGTGGCGCGGCGCCGATCCGGCCGATTTCGCCCTGTTGCTGGGCAGCGCGCCCGCGCAAAAAGAGGCCCAGCTCTGGGTCTGGTCGCTGGCGCCGGGGCATCGCTATCAGGCCGAACCCGACCCGGCCGGTTGGCACGAAATCATCTATGTCACGCAGGGCCGCCTCGCCCTTGAACTGGAGAGCGAGACGGTCCTGCTGAACCCCGGCGAGTTCCGCGTCTTTGCCAGCGATCAGCACTATGCCTATGCCAATGCGGGCGAGGACGTGACGCATTTCCTGCGCAACAGCGTGTTGTAACCTCTCACGGCTTGCGCTGCGCCTTGGCGATCAGCTCCTCGACGGTAAAGGGGCGGCCATTGGTGATGACCTGTTTCACCCGGAAGGTCGCGGCAATATCCTTGCGCGGATCGCCCTCGACCAGCGCAATGTCGGCCAGCTTGCCCGGCTCGATCGTGCCCGCGTCCAGATTGAGCGCGCGGGCCGAATTGACCGTAGCGGTCTGCAGCGCCTCAAACGGGGTGAACCCACCATCGACATAAGAGGAGATTTCCGCCTGAAGATTGGGGGCGATCATCGTGTCGGTGCCTGCGGTAACCAGAGTGCCTGCCGCCTTCATGGCCTTCAGCCCCTCCAACTGCCCCGCCTGCATCGACAGCAAGGCAGGCGGCAAAGCCTCGCCCTCGCTGACCGTCTTGCGCGCCCATTCGGGATAGAGCGACAGGCGCGGATCGCGGCGAAATTCGGGATGCTTGGCAAGGAAAATGTTGATCGAGCCGAAATTGGTCGGCGTCAGCGTGCGGCCCGAACGGCCGAACAACTGGATTACATCCTCATAGACCTTGCCCTGCGGCCCCTGCTTGGGCGAAAAACCACGCCGGCTGGTTGCGCCCAGATGCTCGGTATTATCGACGCCCGTATAGGCGGCGGGGAAGATCTCATGCGTGGCCACCGGCACGCCCATGTCATGCGCCGCCTCGACCAGACGCCGCTGACCGAAATCGGGCATGCGGACATAGGATTTGATGAGGTCATATTTCAGCGCCCGCGCGCGCACGATTTCCCGCTCCAGATGCGCCGGGCCGGACACCGCCACACCCATCCGGTAAAACACCCGCCGCCATTCCAGCAGCGGCCCGGTGGTATAGATGCGCGGCCCGATCCGCACGCCCGCCTCGGATGCCTCGCGGTCCTCGATCCCGTCATAGGGCTGGTTGCCCGGATCGCGCACCGTGGTGATGCCATAGGACAGCCACGCCAGATGCAGATTGGCCCCGAAATCCTTCTGCGCATGGGCATGATGGTCGATCAGGCCGGGAATCGCGGTCAGGGTCGGCGCCTCGATCACCTTGTCGGCGCCCGCGTAGTTCCTGGGGTCATGATCCAGCACCGCGGCAATGCGGTTGCCCTCGATCACGATATCCTTGTTGGCCTGCGTGGCATCCTTCACCGCATCGACCAGACCGCCTGCGTGGATGACGATTTTCGTCTTGGGAATGGCCAGCGTATAGGTGAAGTCGAGCGGCACCTCGCGGATCGCGCCGGTCTCGACGCTCACGATCTTCAGCTTGTCCGCCGCCTGAAACAGCACGGATTTCGCGTCGCTGCTCCATGTCGGATAATGTGAGATTTCGGACGTATAGGCGCGCGGAGAGCCAAGCGCCGTGCCATCGGGCGCGACCGGCCAGATTTTGAGCACGCCATCCTGAATGCCCGCCATCTTCTGCCCATCGGGCGACCACACCGGCCCGCCACCGCCACGCGAATCGAGCGAAGCCTTGTCCGCATCGCGCCAGAAGGGCGCGCCTTTTCCGTCGCTCGGCACCATCCAGATCTGGTTGTTGCCCTCGCGGAAACTGGTGGAATAGGGTTTGGACAGCGCGACCGCGACATAGCGGCCATCCGGGCTCCACGTCGGCTTGCCCGGCTGCGGCAGGCTGGGTTGCAGGCGGGTCATCACCCCGCTCTCCACATCCACCACCTGCAGCCCCGCCACGCCCCAGCGGCCGTCGGTATCGAGGAAGGCGATGCGCCGCCCATCGGGCGACCATGCCGCGCCCAAAGGCTGGTTGCGGCTGCTCGTCACCTGCCGGTCCTTGCCGGTGGCCAGATCGCGCACCCAGATTTGAGGCAAGCCGCCGCCCTTGTCGGACGTATAGGCAAGGCTGCGCCCATCGGGCGACCATGCGGCATCGGCCTCCAGCGCCTCGTCATGGGTCAGGGCTTGCGGCTTGCCGCCCGTCGAGGGGACGACATAGAGATCGCCCAGCGCGATGAAGGCAATCTGCGCCCCATCAGGCGAAAGCGCGGGATGCTGAATGCCCAGCACACGGCGCGGGGCGGTGCTGGTGAAATCACGTTTGGCGCGGGTGTAAACCGGCTTCACCACCTCCAGCCGCGCGGTAAAGGGGATGGTGGCCAGTTTCGCGCCATTGCGGCGGCGGATCAGCCCGTCGGAAATGTAATAGGCATCGCCCCCCACCCATGTCGCGCGGAACGGAAAGACATTCTCCTTGCCTGACACCGCCTTGCCGTCGATTTCCAGATGGCTGCCCGCGCCATCGGCCACGACATAGGCCAACTCGCCCTTGGGCGACAGCGAGGGGCTGTCATAGCGGGCGCCCGTTGGGGCAGTGCGAAGGGGGGTCACTTCCCCGCCATGCGCGGGGACGGAATAGAGACTGCCTGCGCCGGAAAAGACGATGGTGGCGCTGTCGGCGGACCATGCGGGTGCGCGGTCCTCTCGCGGGCCTTTGGTCAGTTGGGTCAGCGCCCCGTTGGCAATGTCGATGGTCCAGATGTCATAGCCGCCGCCCCGCTCGCTGGCAAAGGCGATGGTCTTGCCGTCAGGCGACCAGCTGGGTTCGCGGTCGTCGAATTCGCCATGGGTCAATTGGCGCGCGTCGCTGCCATCGGCGCGCGCGGTCCACAGGTCATAATCGCCGTCGCGATAGGCGTAATAGGCAATCCGCGATCCGTCCGGCGACCATGTGGGCAGATGCGCATCGTTGAAATAGTCGGTGATGCGTTTGGCCTCGCCGCCCTTGGCCGGGATGGTCCAGAGGCTGCCCTGAAGGTCGAAGGCCAGCCATTGCCCATCGGGCGAGGCGGCGACGGCATAGGATGTGCCCGCGTGGACATCGAAGGCTTGCGGAGTTTCGCCTCCCGGTGGTGGAAAATTGGCGGGCGGCGGCAGATTGGCGGGCGCGGCCATCGCGGGCGCCCCGAACAGCGCAAGGGCCAGCGCGACAGGCGAGGCCCAAAGGAGGGGGCGCTTGGCGAAATTCATGGGATACTCCACGCAAGAAGACGCGGGGCCGCCATGATAGGCGGCCCCGCAAATATCATCAGAAACCGAAGCTGAGACGGGCGTAATAGAAGCCGCCGCTGACCCCATAGGGCGAATAGGCGTTGTAAAGCGAGAAGCCGTTGCCCTGAAGCGAGGTGGGCAAGGTGTTGGGATAGATGTTGAACATATTGTTCGCCCCCACGCCGATCTTGATGCCGCTGGTCAGCTTATAACTGGCATCGAGATCGAAGATAACCTTGGGGTCGATCCGCGCATCAGGCCCGGCCGCGCTGGCGTTCACCTGGGTCACGCTGCCATAGCGGGTGGCGCGCAGGTTGATCGCCGCCGGGCCTTTTTCCCAGGCGACATTGGCGATGAATTTGTTGCGCGGGGTGCCCACGGTAAAGTCGCCCTGACGGTCGCGCCCGATCAGCACCAACCCCGCCGAGGACAGCACCGCCGGGACGGAATCGACACGGGTAAACACCGTCTCGGTGAAATTGGCCGAGAGGCTGAGATTGGCATTGCCCAGATCGCCAAGGTCGGCGCGATAGGTGCCCACAACGTCAATGCCGCGCGTGCGCGTGTCGGTGGAATTGCCGAAATAGAAGCCGCCCGCCGAAGAGGTGATCCCCGCCGCCGCCAGCACCGAGCGCACCACCGCGCCTTGCAGCGTGGAGGACAGCAGGATGCGGTCCTTCAGCTTGATCTGATAGGCGTCCACCGTCAGGTTGAAGCGGGGGATGGCATTGAAAACGAAGCCCAGCGAGTAGTTGGTGGACCGTTCAGGCTTGAGCGGCTTGGCCCCCAGCGCGATGCCCGCCGCCGAATCCACCGGCAGGGCCGAGACGGGCAGCAGCACGCCGCTGACATTGATCGTGCTGGCCGAGGAATAATGCTGCTGTTGCAGCGTGGGCGCGCGAAAACCGGTGCTGAGCGTGCCGCGCAGGGCAAAGCCCTTGGCCGGTTCGATACGGGCCGAGATCTTGCCCGTGTCGGTTTTGCCAAAGTCGGAATAATCCTCATGGCGTCCGGCCAGCGCGACTTCGACGCCGGGCAGAATTTTCTGTTCGAGGTTGACATAGGCGCTCCACGCCTTGCGCTTCCAGCTTCCCGCCATGCTGGGGGCAAAACCGGTCACACCCTGCGAACCGCTGGTACGCAAGACGCCCGTATTGGCCCCGGTGGTCGATTTATAGCCGCCATCGATATAGGAGGCCGCCTCGCCCGCCTCGATGCCATAGGTGCTCTGCCGATATTCCGCGCCGATCGCCACCGAGAGCGGCTGATAAAGGCCCAGATTGACGTCTTTTTGCAGATCGAGATTGTTGGTCCATTCGGTGCTCTTGGTGCGCCCGATATAGAAGGTAGTCGG
The DNA here is from genome assembly GCF_014196525.1 of Novosphingobium sediminicola. GTDB lineage: Bacteria > Pseudomonadota > Alphaproteobacteria > Sphingomonadales > Sphingomonadaceae > Novosphingobium > Novosphingobium sediminicola. Next base: position 45,417 of record NZ_JACIDX010000019.1, read on the forward strand.
GCTGTTTGGCCCCATCGAGGCATTGAGCGCGGTGCTTTCCACCAGCGAAACGAGGCTGACGCCATAGGAGGAGGAGAAGTCGAAATTGATCGCGGCGCCCTTCTGGCTCTTGATGCCCGCCGTCACCTGATAGTCATGGTCGCTGATATGCAGATGGGGCGAATAGCCGTTGGGGTAAATCTCGGGGATGTTGTTCGAGGCGTCGGGGAAGCGATAGGTCAGCCATGCGTCATTGTTGCGGTGGCTGAACGTGCCGAAGCTGTAAAATTTGACCGCGCCGACCGGGATATTGAGGTCATAGCCAAGGTTGAAGCCCTCGCTGGCCGGTTGGCCCGCCTTGTTGACATTGCGGTCGACGGTGGCCTCGCGCGGGTCGAGCGCGCCGGTGGTGGCGCTGTAGAGCTGGCCCACGCGGGCGTAGAACTGGCCCGGATTGGAGGCCGAGCGGATCGTACGCGCCTGAAGCCAGCTCTCGGCCGACAGATGCAGGCTCGCCTCGCCCAGCTTGAAGCCCTTGTCGACCGAGATGCGCCCGGTCTCTCCCCCGCCGTCCTTGGTTGTGCCGCCCAGCATCGTGGCCGTGCCGGAAGTGTCTTCCTTCAGGATGACATTGACCACGCCCGCGATCGCGTCCGAACCATATTGCGCCGAGGCGCCATCGCGCAGCACCTCGACACGGGCAATGGAATTGGACGGGATCAGGTCAAGGTCGGCGGGCGACTGGCCGTTCTGCGTGGTGCCGTTGATGAACATCGTGGCGGTGTTGTGGCGGCGCTTGCCGTTGACCAGGATCAGCACATGATCGCCCGCAAGCCCGCGCAGCGACAGGGTTTTGACCGCGAAACTGGCGCCCGCACCGCTGTTCGACACGTTGATCGAGGGGACCAGCGTGCCGAGTAGGTCGCGCACCGATTGCTTGCCGCTGGCCTGAAGATCCTTGGTGGACAGCACGTCAATCGGCGCCAAACTTTCGGTGGCGCTGCGGGCGACCTGGCGGGTGCCGGTGACGATGATCGTGCCCGCATCCGGCTCCCCATCGGCAGCCAGCGCAGGACCGGCCAAAGCGGCCAGCGCGCAGGAGGCGGTTAGGGCAAGATTGCGCCCATGGCGGATGTCTTTGGCGCGGATGTTCATGGCTATGTCCCCTGTTGCCGCAGGCAGGCGCGGCGCATTTCATTGTCGGATGAGAACCGAATGGCTGGCGGGCGAAATAAGCGCGCAGACGCGAACGCCTCTAATGCGTAATCGGCGCGGTTTTATTGGAAGTATTCATACCGGCCGCGCAAAGGGCCCGATGTTGCGATGGGGCGCCTTGCGGAAGGTCGCGGCCGGTCGATGCTTGCTCCATATTTCCCCCTGTCTGGTTGGCTTGGCCTGCCTTGCGGGGGCATCCTCCCTGCCGTGAGAAGGGGATCGAGCGGTTTGACAAATGCTCAATCCTTCACACTTGTCCAAAAAGTTTCACACTGGCCGCAGGGTGTCAAACAAGAGGGCAGCGCAGATTGACGTATTGCCTGAAAGGCTACCTCACCAAGCAACAGGCGCGGCACGACACGCGTTTGTGAAAACAGCGCAAAGGGGCAACATTGGGGGGTGTGGCAGCACAATTCGCGCAGGCAGGCGACTTGGTTGAAGCAATCAACCTTTTATACCGGCAAGAGCAATATCATCACGCCAATGCAGTGATTGCAAATTTGCGGGGTGCAAACTGCCATGGTTTGCATATAGGGCATCCGCCCTGGGCGCCGACGAGGGTTGATCACAGAACCGTCTGCCCTTCCCAAAGCCATTGAACAATGCCCGCCGGTTCTGCAGGTTTGAGCGCAACAGGTTTCAGCTTCCAGGCCATTACAGTCCCCGGCCACCCTCCCGCTTCCTGCCATCAGGTTCAACCTGCCTGGCCGGTCGGGAACCTTGAACACCGGTTTCACAGCGACGGCACGAAGGTATTTGCGGATCGCGTTTCGCGATAAGCCGGTCGCTGCCTGATCTCGCGAACGGGGATGCCTCGGCGAAAGTGCTGGCGGCGGATCACCACCGGGAAGTTCCATAGATATTATCCGTCAATCACGCAGGGCCTCAAGAGCTGATATGCCTGCACCCGACGCCGGGAGCGCAAAACGCTCTTTTATCAAGCCCTACGGACGCGTGAACTCTGAGTGGTTCAGCATATCCTCAAAAAACTGGATAAATCGCCTAATTTGTCAACTCAATGCCGGCTTTACACCTTGCCTTTTCCCGTTACGCATAAATCCAATAGCGACACGGGAATGCAGCTTCACATGTTGATTGGAATAGACCTTGGAACCACCAATAGCGCCGTAGCAATCTGGCGTAATGGAGCAAGTGAACTGGTTCCCAATGCCCGCGGCGATTTCCTCACCCCGTCGGCGGTGCATATCGGCAAGGATGGCATAGTTTCCGTCGGTACAGCCGCTCTGGACCGGATGGCCGATGATCCGCTCAACACCGCCACCAGTTTCAAACGTCATATGGGCGTGCAGCGCCATCAAGTGCTGGGCGGCAAGGCCTATACCGCCGAAGAGCTCTCAGCGCTGGTGCTGCGTTCACTGCGCGAGGATGTGATCGCCTATACAGGCGAGACCCCCACCGAGGCAGTCATCACCGTGCCCGCCTATTTCAATGATCGCCAGCGCAAGGCCACCCGCCGGGCCGGCGAACTGGCCGGCCTGACTGCGCGCCGCCTGATCAATGAGCCCACCGCCGCGGCGCTGGCCTTTGGCTTGCAGGATAAGGCGGATCGCGAACCCTTTCTGGTCTTCGATCTGGGTGGCGGCACATTTGACGTTTCGATCGTCGAGATGTTCGAAGGCATTGTCGAGGTGCGCGCATCGGCGGGCGACAATCGACTGGGCGGGGACGATTTCAACATCGCGCTGGCCGCCATGGCCCGCCGCACCGCCGATCCGGAGGGCGCGCTCGACAACCTGCCTCAGGCCAGACGCGAAGCCGTGTTGCTGCGCGCTGCGGAAAAGGCCCGGCGACAATTGAGCCATGGCCCGGAGGCCAGCTTTTCCTTCACCCTTGGCGATCGCAGCTTTGCGGCCACCGTGTCCGAAGCCGAATTTGAGAAGGCCGCTGAGGATCTGCTGCGCAGGCTGCGCGATCCTGTGGTACGCAGCCTGCGCGATTGCGGGATTGACCCCAAGGATCTGAGCGAGATCGTGCTGGTGGGCGGGGCCACGCGGATGCCGGTCGTAAGGCGCGCAATCACCCGTATGTTTGGCCGTTTCCCCAACAGCACGGTGCATCCCGATCATGCCGTCGCGCTGGGTGCGGCCGCGCAGGCAGGCCTTCTGGCACGCGATGCTGCGCTGGATGAGATCCGCATCACCGATGTCTGCCCCTTCACCCTGGGAATCGACGTTGTTGAACGCGATACGCATGGTGTGCTGGTGCAAGGACTGTTCTCCCCGATCATCGAGCGCAACACCGCTGTGCCCGCAAGCCGGGCGGCTCATTATCACACGATGTCGGACAATCAGAAGAAAATCGAAATGGGGATCTATCAGGGCGAGGCGCGGCTGGTGGCTGACAATATTCAGCTGGGGAAATTGTCAGTGTCGGTACCGCCTCGTCCGGCTGGTGAGATCGGCATCGAGGTGCGCTTCAGCTATGACAGTTCAGGTCTGCTGGAGGTCGATGTTTGCGTGCCAGAGACCGGGCTAACCCGTAACCTGGTGATCGTGGATGAGGAGGATCGCCGCGATGCCGGAGAAATGGCCAGGCGACGCGAAGCATTGGCCATGCTCAAGTTTCACCCGCGCGAGGATGCCGAAAATGTCGCGCTGATGGCGCGGGCAGGCCGGATCTATGAGGACCACATTGGCGAACTGCGTCAGATGGTGGGACAATGGATGACCTCCTTTGCCGCCGCGCTGGAATCGCAGGACCCACGCCGGATCGTCGATTCGCGGGCTTTGCTGACAGTCCGGCTCGACAAAATTGAAGGGCAGTCCCTGCTGTGAGCAGCGGTTTTCCCTGGAACGAACTTGGCTTGGCCAAGGGCAGCGATGCCGGCGCCATCCGCCGCGCCTATGCAGCAAGGCTCAAGGCAATGGATCCTGATGCCGATCCCGATGGCTATGCCCGGCTTCGGCAGGCGCGCGACACCGCTCTGCGGCTCGCGCGGGCATCCGGCTCGGCTCCGGATGCGGTCGTCGAGACGATTTCGGATGATGCACCGGAGCGTCCTTTGCCTTTCTGGTCGCTGAGCGGATCTGTTTTCCTCTGCGATGGGCATGGCGATCTCAAGGTCGCGATCCCGGTTCAGATCACTCCCTGCCCGCCGCTTGCTGACGGCTTTGCCGAGGCCATTGCTGCTCCCGTCGGCAATGCAATGCCTTTCCCTTTTGCTCCGCCGGTCCTTAATCTCGAAATGGCGGATGTGCGCCCGGTGCAGCGGCCCGATGCCCGTCTTTACCGGCTGCTGCTGGAAATGGCACAGGACCTTGAGCCGTTAAGCGAAGAGGAAGAGGCCGAAGCGCGCACCTGTCTGCGCTGCCTGCTGCATGACGCCACCACGGGCAGCCTGGCACGCCACGATGCCATCGAAGACTGGCTTGCCGATACACTGGCCCGCAGCTGGCCGCGCTGCGCGCCCCTGCTGGAAGAGGCAGCCATCGCGCTCGACTGGCAACGTCATGCGGGCAGACTGGGAGAAAGCCGACAGATCGCCTTTCTGACCGCCCGTCTTGCCGGCTATCACTTTCAGCGCGATGTGCAATCGCCGCTCCACCCGCATCATGCCGCATGGAAGGAATTGAGCCGGGAGGGTGAAGCCGGTCTGCTGCGGCGGATAACCTTTCGCCCGAAGCGCATCTCCGCCCTGCTTCAGCATCTGCGCCAAAATCATCCCGAGCTTGAGGATACTCTCAACCATTTCCGGATTCAGTCCTGGATGAAATCTGATGGCAGAAACTGGAGCTTCAGCTGGTATGTTCCCGCCGCCATCATGGCCTTCCGGCTGCTCGCCAGCCTGACCCAACCCGACGCCGCTCCCTCGCAAGTGGCTGCACTCAGCGACCCCGAGTTCGCCCCTCGGATGGAGCAGGTGGTGAAGGCCACTTTCGGCCCGGATCATTCATCAGAATGGCTCAAGACCCATCAGGAAGAATTGGCGCGCACGCTGGCGGCCAATCTCAGCCTGAGTCAATCGGATCAGAAGGTCGAACACATCGCGGCCGATATTGCGCGCGTACGCAGTTATGCCGCGGCGCGGCTTGCGGGCGGCAAAGAACTGGATCAGGCGATGCAGGTGCGTCTGGCGGTTGCCGATGCCTTGAAGGAAGATGGGCGGATCTGCACACAATTCCTCACAAAAGGCGTAACGCCCGATGACTTTCCGCCGGACGCGGCGCTGAGCGCTGCGGCCCGCAAGCTGTTTGCCGCTCAGGCGGAAGCCGGTCGTCTGGTTTCAGTCTCGGCGATTGGCCCTGCCAATGCCAAGGTACCCGGCGAACTGGTGACGAAAGTGATGAAGGAGACCGGCCTGAAGATGGATGATGTGCGCGACGCCATGCAGAACAAGGGCGACCCGACCAACCGCTGCAACGTCAACCGGGCGCTCATCCGCGCGACATTGAAATGGCAGGGCAAGGAGCATGCGCCCATTCTGCTCACGCTGTAAGGACGGGGCAAGCCGCAGCCCTGGAGCAGTTGCGTTCAAAATCATCGTCGGTGAAACAGGATCCCCGGTCCGTCAGGACATGAGTGATGCGGAACGGGAAGGCCTTTCGGGCAGCCTTGATGAAGGAGATGGCGTTGGCGGCATTCTCGGCGTCGCAGACGTCGAGATGGACGAACCGCGAGCAGCGATCGATGGCCACTTAGAGGAAGCGCTTCCGGATCTCGCCATCTGCGGTACGCAGCTGGGGCAGATGCTTTACATCAATGTGCACGAAGCCCAGATCATAGTCTTTGAAACTGCCTTGTCCTTTGCGCGGCTGCACCTCAGGCTTGGGCGGACGACGGTTGAGCCCCTCGGCCTTAAGCACCTGGCAGATGCTGTCGCGATTGAGGTGTGGCAGGAAGTGCGGGAGCACGAAGGTGAGATCATCCAGGGCAAAGCCAGTCGACCTACGCACAGCGCAGATGATGGCTCGCTCTTCCTCGGTCATGCACCAAGCCAGGCGCTTGGGCCGGCCTGAACGATCCTGGACCGCCTGCTCGCCGCGTCTGCGCCACTTGCGGACCGTCTCGTCGCTGATGCCATAGCGCTTGGCCACGACACTGGCGGGCTCAGTGGAACGAGCAATTTCCGCCCGCACAACAGGCGTGGTCCGAGCCCGGGGATGTATCTGCACCATCACGAAACCTCATCAGCAAGAGCGGTAATCGGCCATCATGGCCGCGACGTGGCGTGTTTCCAGGTCGGCCACGCGTCCGCTCCATATTTGGCGCGCCAGCGTTCGATCACACCGCGATAGACTTCCTGCGTTCGGGGGCAGGGATCGAGAAATTCGGGTGACCGATAATAGCAGATGATCAGTTCATCGAACGTACCGGGTTTGACGCGGTCCGCACCCGGCTGAATCTTAGGCGCTTCCGCACCCGTCAAGCACGCCTGATATCTTGTTCTACCAAGCTCTCCTTGCCCCATCTCTCTTTCCTTTTTGATGATCGTCTGTGAAAATCAAAGCGGCTTGATGTAAGTGAAACTCTATTTTACGATCATCAAATGGTGTAGCTGTCGATAGACGATCATCAAATCGACAGGCGACCCGAGGCAAATCTCACGAGGCGCCCGACGGAGACGCCAATTGTCTGTTGCCTACCATGAAGGACGTTTTCCTCCTGCTGCGCTCGATCTGGGCGCGCTGTTCCCGCTGGTGGGACCAGCCAACGCGGCCATTGCGCGGTATGAGGGCGTCCTCTCCGGCATTCCCAATCCGGATATCCTGCTCTCCCCGCTGACCGCGCGCGAAGCCGTGCTGTCCAGCAAGATCGAAGGCACGCAGGTCACGTTGGGCGAAGTGCTGGAGTTCGAAGCGCAGGGCCATCTGTTCGATGAAAGCACGCCGAAGAAGGCCGACGCACGCGAGGTCTTGAACTATCGCGCCGCCCTGCGCGAGGCAGACCGGCTGATGACCGAACTCCCGCTATCGCAACGCCTGATCAAGGCGACACACCGCGTGCTTATGGACGGGGTGCGCGGCCGTCACAAGGATCCGGGCGAATACCGCCGCATCCCAAACTGGATCGGCCCGGAAGGCTGCACCATTGAGCAAGCCCGTTTCGTGCCACCCGGTGCCGACCGTATCGAAAGCGCGATGGCTGGCTGGGAGGCCTACATCCACGCCGATGCGCCGGACAGGCTCGTTCAATTGGCCATCGTTCACGCCGAGTTTGAATCGATCCACCCGTTTCTGGATTGTAATGGGCGCATCGGACGGCTGATCATCCCGTTGTTCCTCTATGCCCACGGAATGCTATCGCGCCCGAATTTCTATCTCTCGGAATATCTCGAGGCCAACCGCGACGAGTATTATGACCGGATGCTGGCCGTGTCGCGTGACGATGACTGGAGCGGGTGGGTAGCCTTCTTCCTTCGCGGGATCATCGCCCAAGCCGAAGCCAACACGCAAAAGGCGCAGGCGATCTTGGCCCTGCATCAAGACAAACGCGATTGGGTCGTGGAAATCACCCATTCCCAATATGCGGTGCGCGCGCTCGACTGGATCTTTCAGCGCCCGATCTTCCAGACGCCGGACTTCATCGCCTCGGCCCAGATTCCACCGGCAACCGCACGCAAGATCATCCGTGACCTGCGCGACAACGGCTTGCTGCGGGAATTGGTGCCGTCATCGGGGCGGGCGCCCGCAACCTTCGTGTTTCCGGAATTGTTGAATATCGCGGAGGGAAGAGATGCGTTTTGAAGGGGAAAATGCGTTCGGTGGTAAACCTTCGCGATCTGTCTGCAATGATGGCGCGTGTGTGGATGCCCCCAGGATTGCAAAGGGATTTTCAGAGATTATCGACGCAGCGCTTCATCGGTCGTGTGTCAGGCCTCTTGATGTGGCTTTGACGCCACGGGCCGGTATGCAGTCCGAAGAACGGGGGCCACATCGGTTCAGCGAGCTCGATCGCTCGGGTCCCGGGACTGGTTTGCCTCGTTCTGGACTTGAAGTCCTTGCCGCATAATCCTCAGTCGATCTCCCTTGCTGTGGCCGCAGCCCCTGGCGCTGACGGCTCTGATGTCGGCTACGCCAAACGATAGCTTTCCTCCCGTGCCATCATAGCCCAGAAAATGCGCGCCATCTTGTTGGCCAATGCGACAGCGGCCACCATTCTCGACTTGCGGGCAAGCAACCTGCCCAGCCAATTGTCCGGCAGCACGCCCTTGCGCACAATCCATCTTATCCTGCTCATCGCTCCGACGGTCAAAAGTTTGCGGATGTCGCCTTGCCCCATCTTGCTCATGCCGCCGAGCCGGGCTTTGCCGCCCGTGGAGCGCAGTCGCGGCACCAAATCCAGCCACGTCGCGAAGTTCCTGCCACTGGCAAAGCTACGTAGGTATGGCGCGAAGGCCATGATCGCCCCGGCCGTCACTGGCCCAACGCCAGGAACCGTGCAGAGCCGTTGCATCTCGCAGTTGACCCACGTGGCTTCGCACAGCTTGAAACTCAGGAAGTCGATTTTTTCCGACAAGGTGCTGATCTGCTCGAGATAGAGGTGGGCGACTTCGCGCACGCCATCCGGCAATTCCAGCGCCTTATTTTCGATCGCGACGCGGATATCTTTCACATGGGCCGCGCCTTTAGCAAAGACATGGCCAAATTCGGCAAGATGGCTGCGCAACGCGCTGACGATCTGTGTGCGCTGGCCGACAAAACATTGATGTGTTCGATAGGCAATCGCGCGCGCCTGATGCTCGGGGCTCTTCACCGCCATGTAATGCATGTTCGGGCGGACAGCTGCCTCTGCGATTACCGCTGCATCTGCTGCGTCATTCTTTTGCCGTTTGACTAATCATGAGGTCGCCATAATGCGTAACGCTCTTCATTATGCTCACCTGCACATAACTTGACGAACGGCTTGACATAAATGGACGAGATCAGGCGAGCCTCGTGCCCCAGAGCCTGCGCAAATCGTCCCCTGAAGTGGCTGGTCGCACAGGCCTCCATAGCCACAATGCAGGGCGCCTGCGATTCCAGCAGCTGTTCAAGCTTTGCTCGGGAAACTGCCCGGTTGTACAGAACCGACCCTGCGCGATCCGTAGCGCAGACCTGAAAGCTGCGCTTTGCAAGGTCGATTGCCAGCATATATGCTTCTGCCATCTGATCCTCCTTTGTGCGCCACGCTGGCGCCGATCAGCATCATACGATGCCGGACAAAAAGGGGGCATCCACCTCATCAATCCATGTCCTCATTCCATGGAATTTAATGATCAGACCCGAGCTGGCGCGCGCCTCTGCAAAATTAGCGATCCTGCCGACGGACTGAACAGTTTACTCCCTCAGATCAACCTCTCAACGCACCAATTGAGAAGTTCAATGCCATTCCTGCCGCAAATAAGGCGGTGCTCTGCAAATTTCATACCGTCAGATCGAGCCTCTCCCTCCAACATCCCGCCAGCCTTTCCGGCCTTGCGCTTTCCATGTGGACCAGGGCTGCCAGAAACAGCTTCCACACCGGCGGAATTGGATAAATTCTGCCAGTCTGCTCAATATTACCCCCAATCGCGCCGACCAGACCGGAGAGCGCAGACGTGGTCCCCACATAGCGAATGATCCTCCCCCCATATCTTTCAAGCTCCGGATCAAGCACCTCGTCCGCCTGCACCTCAGCATCGCATTCGTGCAGCAGCGCAACTGCAACCAGCAAGGTCATCCCGTAGGGCAGAAGATCACCTGCGAGACGGCACAGCCTGCAATGGCAGCGCAAAAAGAGCTGGATGCCTTCCTCGGACAGTTGAAGCTTGTAGGCCCGCGATTTCGTCGCCCGCATGACGTTTCCCCTTTCCGCTTCTCACACCGCAGCGTGACCACGAATCCACCCTGCCCAAAGACCATTTCCACCGCGAGATCCCGACTCACCGCGCGAAAAGAACAAACCAGGAAACCGGAACTTTACTTCCGGTTTGAGGCAATGAACTTCCGATAGTCGGCACTTCATTTCCCCAAACCGGCAAGACATTTCCTCCGCCGTTGCCCCTTCGAGCTGTCTGGGCGCATCCCCTGGCTCATCCCGACGAGGAGCGAGCCGACCATTTCGGCAAAACTCGCTTTCCTGTCCCCGATGCGTTCCGCCGATGGCGACGCAGCATGAGGAGGTGAATGATGCTCATGCCTTGCAAGATGATCGCCGCTCTCCTGGCCCTCGCGCTGCCCGCCCCCTTCGCACAGGCCTGCCAGCCCCCGGAGCAAGCAGAAACACAAGGTGCAAGCTGCACAGAGCCGCTCACCATCATCAACCGGGCCGACAGCTTTATCATCACCCGGCGTTCCGCCCCGGTTATCCAGCCAATGCCCCGACCGGCCTCATTCCTGAGGCTCCCCCCGCAACAGCTTGGCAGCAACATCTGGCTCGACAGCGAGATGCTTGATGCAAGCAGGCCGTTGCCTGCCCTCCCCTCAGAGCGTCAGGAGCAGGGCAAGTGAGGCGGGCCAGTACGCTGACGGCAACGCTGCTCGTCCTTCCCGCCATGCTGGCCATGAGCGGCGCTATGGCGCAAACTCCTGAGCCTTCCGCCACAATCGCCGGTGCCGCTGCGCAGGCCGAACGCCAGCTCCATCAGAGCTTCACCAATCTCGCCTTCGAGGACTTCGGCCCGGCGCCTGTCAAAGGTCCGATCTATCAGGCGAGCGCCGGCAACCGCATCCTCTATTACGCACCGGAGAGCGGCCATATCCTCTTTGCCACGGTCTATGACACCAATGGCGTCAATGTGACCGCGCTGGCCGAAGGCGCCCGCGTACAAAAGCGCCTGTCCGCCATCGACCCGGCCAGAGCGCTCGTCCTTGGCCCGCCCGATGCCCCGACCATCATCGAGTTCACCGATCCCGATTGCCCCTATTGCCGCGCGCTCGACCGCTTCTGGGCGAGCAAACAGGCCGAAGGCAAACAGGTTCGGCGCCTCATCTATTTTGTTTCCGGGATCCATCCTGAGGCCGCGGCCAAGGCCGAGCATATCCTGTGCTCTCCTGACCCTGCGGCCGGCTTCAAGGCGCTTTACAGCGGCGCGGCGCCCTCGCCGCTCGCCACCTGTGCCAAAGGCCACGCCAAGGTTGCCGATGATGCCGCGCTGGTTGTCAAAGTGGGCATCACCGGCACGCCGACCCTGATCCTTGATGGCAAACTCGTCTCCGGGTTTCAGCAAGGCGAACTCGAAGCCTTTCTGGCCGGCCATGTCAAAGCCGCTCCGAAAGGCGAACCGGCCAAACCTCCGGCACTCCCGGCAAAACCGGATACAGGCTGATCCATCCTCTCAATTTCTGGCGGCCGCTGCGTGGCCTGCGGGATCGCCCGCAAGCCCGGCGGATCGAAATGCCGACGCACGCGGCTCCATGAAGCCGTCCGACACGCGCGCCGGCAGCCAACGGAATTCCCGGCGGCACAGGTTCACGGACGGCTTCCTTGCAGAGGAAATACCACCATGATCAGACTGTTTAACAAATACCCATTCGGCGGCCGGACGATGACACAGATGCTGGCCCAAACCCTGTCACGCTCCGATGTCGCGCTGACCGCCCTTATCGCTCTGGCTGCCACGACCGGCGTGGCCCATGCCTTTGCAGCGCCTGCACAAGGCGATCTGGGTTACGACATTTACGACATCGTCGTGAACAAGGGCGTCAAGGGACCGCTGGGCTTTGTCGGCGGGGTCGCCGCCTTCCTGTTCGGCGTCTCGCGCCTGTTTTCCAACATCATGATCGGCATCCCCACGATCGTGGCGGCGGTCTGTCTGATCAAGTCGGATTCGATCCTCCAGACCTTCGGCATGCTGATCTGAACCATCGGTCCGGCCGGCATGGCGTCGCATGGGCACGAACCTCAACCGCCCCTGCAAACACAGGGTCGGAAAAGCCCCCAGGCCTTTGCCTGAGGTGTAAGCGGGAAGGAGAAGAGACGTGGACGAACGCCTGCCCCAATACCTCCATCGCCCGGTGCAGATCCTGTGGTTTGCCGCGGACGAGTTCGTGCTGGCGCTCTCGGGCATCTTTGTCGCCACCATCGTCGGCGGACTGCCCGGCTGGGGTCTGGTCGCGGCTCTTCTCCTTTTCATCCCATGGAAGCGCTCCAAGCCGCGCGGCTTCCTGCCGCATCTGGCCTGGCGCTGGGGCCTCGTCTCCTTCCCCCACTATCCGGGCCCGACCCAGACCCGCTTTTTCGAGTGAGGTGCACGATGATCTTCCCCAAGCGCCATCGACAGGACGACGTGGATCCCCTGCTCGGCAAGCCTGCCAGCTTTGGCATCCATCGCTACCTGCAGGGCTCGGCCAATCTGTTTGAAGAGAACCGCCTGCTCAAATTCGCCATTGTCGGCCTTTTCGCGATCACCGCCGTGCTGGGCGCCGAGATCTATTCCTCCGACCGGAACCGGCGCACGGTGATCGTGCCCTTCGGCGCGGGCGGCGATCTCTATGTCACCGGCAGCGTGCCTTCGAGCGACTATCTGCGCGCGATGACCCGCAATGTCGTGGCACTGGCCGGGACCTATTCGGCCTATTCGGCGAGCCAACAGTTTCAGGCGCTGCTCGGCATCGCGCACCCTTCGGCCTACAATGCGATGCGCGACAGTCTCAACGCCATTCTCGACGAATTGTCGGGCAATCCGACGCTCTCGATCGCCACCTATATCCGCGCCGATCAGCCTGTCACCTGGACCTCCAACGAAATCACCGTGCCGGTCGAGAAGGTGAGGGTGATCGGCGGCACGATCCGCAAATTCCGGGGCAACCTGCGCATTGGCTACGCCATCGAGAACGGTCGCTTCTGGCTCACCCATCTCATCGAGGACAAGTTCGATGCCGAAACCCGCTGATCATGCACGGGTCACGCACCCGCTCGCGCTCGCCCTTGCCGTCCCGCTCCTCTCCCTTTCAGGCGTCACGGGTGGCGGTGCCCTGCACGCCCAGAATGCCGTGGTCCAGCATTTTGCGGTGCAGAATGTCGGGAATGGGAATCTCCAGCAGCCAAATGCAGCGCCGCACAACATCGAACCGCAGCATATAGCCGATCCGGTGACCTCAGGCCGCACCATTGCCGCGCTGCCCGATCAGACCAGCACCATCCGTCTGTCCAACCGCGATGTGAACCATGTCGTGTGCCTTGGCGGCGAGATCGAGGACGTCAAATTCTCAGCCGAGAAAGCGATCGCCGTTGAGAAGGCCGGGTCGGATGCCTGGATCAAGTTTCTGGTCAAGGAAATCGACGATGCAGGCCAGGTTACCCGCAGCTATGTCACCCAGCCTTCGGAATTCTTCGTCTCGTGCAACGGGGCGATCTATGCCCTCTATGCCGAGCCTTCGCAGATCCCTGCTCAGACCGTGACTCTCGCGCCGGGCAAGGCACAGCGCGCGCGGGCCAATGACGATCTGCTCGGCCCGCTGGTCGAGGAAGAACGCGCGGTCTCGATCACGCTTGCCATGCTCCAGGACCGCATCCCCGCCAGCTTTTCGAGCGTGGCGCCGCGCGCAGGCGCGCTTGCCCTTGCCGCCCTGCCCGGTGCGCGCATCATCGAGAGCCGCCGTGTCGAGATCGAGGGCGCAGGTCTTTCGGCTTCGGAATACCGGGTCGAGGTTGCGGCAGACACTACGCTCGATGAACGCGCCTTCCTCGACCACATTTTTGGCGCGCGGATTTTCGCGGTGAGCGCCGATCATCTGGCGCTCAAGGCTGGAGAGCCGGGGCGCGTGATCGTCGTGCGCCGGGAGGCAGGCCAATGAGTAACCCTCCCCCTCCCGATCCGATGAGCGATAACGGACAGACCGAGGCGCAAACGCCTAGCGATGCGAGCTCCTATCAGGCCCAGCTCAATCGCGCCGCGCACGAAGATGGGCAAGGCACGTCACCTGACAGGGCTTCATCGGCAAATCCGTTTCCCGATTTCAGAGGACGCTGGCAGGCGCTGTCGGCCCGGCAACAGCTGCGCCTCAAGCAGGGCCTTGTCGGCCTTGCGACATTGATGCTGGCTTACGGCCTCTACACCGCCTCCTCACCCTCAAAGAACGAGGCTGCCACCAAGGTCAGCGCAACCAAGCTGGAAATGGGAACAGGCCTGCGCGGCGACAGTCTGGAAACCAAGCTGCACGGCGACTTTCAGCAGATCCGGGAAGGCCAGCAGCAGCTTGCCGAGCGCATCACCGCCATCGAGGAAGGCAAGATCAGTCCTGCCGCCAAACCCGTCAGCGGCGCCCATGATACCGGCGAGTTGCCCCCCGCGCTTCCCGATCTCGACATTCCCGCCAGCCCGCCTGTCGCCGGGCGCAGCCGGCCAGGGGAGCGCAGCGAACTCGACAGCCTGCCTCCGCCGCCCACGAACCTGTCGGTGCAGAACACACCGCCCGCTCCTCCTGCGCCCCCGCAGGAAAAGAGCGTCGGTGCCATCGGTTCTGCCACCAGCAGCCTTCTGCCCGCCGCCGCCGATGGTTCGAGCGCGAAGGATCGGTCCCCGAATGGCGCTAAAAAAAAGACCAGGACGATCTTTTTACCGCCTGGTTTCATGAAGGCGCGGCTGCTCACCGGGATCGACGCGATGGCGAGCCGTGATGCGACGCAAAACCCCGAACCGTTGATTGCAAGGGTTCAGGCCCCTGCCGTGCTGCCCAATGACGTCAAGGCGAACCTCTCGGGCTGCTTTGTCATCGGCAATGCCACCGGCAGCCTCGCCAAGGAGAGGGTCGAGGTCCAGCTCGTCTCGCTTTCCTGTATTGATTTTGACGAGCATTCGGTGGTCGATCAGCCGGTCAAAGGCTTCTTCGTCGATACCGACGGCAAGAAGGGCCTGTCGGGCAAGGTCATCACCCGCGCGGGCGCCGCCCTCGCCCGCACTTTCCTCGCCGGCGCCGCCTCGGGCTTTGCGAGTGCCGTCGAAGGCAGTTTCGGCTCGACCTCGACCTCGGCGCTGGGTTCGATCCGCACGCTCAATGCAGGCGATGCTGCCAAGAGCAGCCTTGCGGGGGGCATTTCCAAATCCTCGGACAAACTCAGTGATTTCTACCTCGATCTCGCCCGTCAGGCCGGTCCCATCGTCGAGGTCGGCGCCGCCAAGGAAGTCGTGGTTGTGATCCAGGAGGGTGTGACCCTCGAGATCAAGCCTGCCGCCGGGGAGAAATTCTGATGCCCCGCCCCCTTTCAGGAGATCAACCCATGCCCACGTCGATGTCCCGTGCAGACGTGCGCCGCAGAAACCGTGGCGCCGCCCGGTTCGCCGCCCGCCGTTTTCCATGCCCGGCTATGGCGATCGCCGCGCTGTCCTTGCTGAACGGCTGCGCGTCCATCGGCTCGATGATGTCGCCCTATAGCGAGAAGTTCTCCTGCAGGAACCGCGATCATGGGCAGTGCATTCATCCCGACCGGGCCTATGCCGATGCGGTCGCAGGCATTCCCTCGCATTCCGATCCCGCCGTCACCCATGACAAGGCGATGCTCAGGGATCGTGCCGGCACCGGCGATGCCACCGCGCCCGCTGCGCCGCAGGCAAAGACGCAGGGCAAAAAACCCGCGCCCTACCTGTCCTATCGCGACAGTCTCTACCGCGAGATGCAGGGCCTGATCGAGGCGCCGGAAACGCCGATGCTGCGCGCCGGACGCACCGTGCGCACACTCATCATGCCCTATTCTGATCGCGAGAGGCCCGACCGGCTCTATATGCCGCGCTACGTCTATTCGATCCTTGAGCGCCCGCAATGGGTGGTCGGCGACTATCTGGCAGGCTCGGCCGCGCCCGCCGCGCGCCTGCCCGTGCTGGGACAGGTGAAGGAAAAGCCTGCGGGCGATCCTGCCGCGCAGGGCGATCCCGCCCCCGTTCCTGCGCCGCCCGAAGGACAGGGCCAATGAGCGCGCCTGCTCATGAGGGCGCGGGCGGCCTGACCTTCGCCCGGCTCCGGCGCTCGGTCGCGCGCGAAGCCTATAGCGACTTCCTGCCGCTCGTCGCCTGGGACAACGAAGAGCAGGCGTTCATCTGCATCGACGATGGCTGGGCCTATGGCTGGGAGCTGACTCCCTCGGCCTATATGTTCGCCCATGTCCAGCAGGCGCTTACCGGCCTCTTCAACATCCATTTCCCCGAAGGCACGGTGCTGCAGCTCCACAGCCTGGCCGATCCGGTGATCGATGACGCGCTCGACGCTTTCCTCGATCTCAAGACCAGGCCCGATCCGCTGATCCAGGCCTCGGCGCGGCGGATGGCCGACTATCTGCGCGCAGGAACCGATGGGCTTGATGCGCTCCACGGCATTCCCCTGCGCGACTTCCGCCTGTTTCTCTCGGTCAAGACAAGGCAGAAGCTGGGACAGGATCTGCGCCGGCAGGTGGAGGAACAGCTCGCCAAACTCGCGATCCGTGCGATGGAGCCGCAGGAGACGGTCAGTCTCTATCGCCGCATTTTCAATGGCCTCACTGCCCATGCTCCGGGCCATTTTGATGATGGCGGGGGTGGAGCGCTCCGCCGCCCGATCCGCAAGCAGATCATCGATGCCGGACCCGACCTTGTCTTTGATGGGCCCGAAGTCTTTCTCGGCAACCAGGTCGCGCGCTGTCTCACCCCGCGCAGCCCGGCCCGCCGCATCACCGCCGAACGCGCCAATCGGCTGCTGGGCGGCATGCGCGGCGCGGCCGAAGACAGCGACCAGATCGGCGGTCCCTTCCTCTTCACTCTCAACGTGCTTTTCGACCATTCGCAATTCGAGATCCACAAGCGCGCCCAGGTCCTTTCCGCGCAAAAGGCCGCCGGCTCCTTTGCCGTCGAGGTCGGCAAGCAGATCGAGGAGATCGGCTGGGTGCTCGACGAGGCCGGAAGCAGCCGCTTCCTTACCATTATCCCCGTCGTCTGGGTCTTTGGCAAAACCCGCGCTGAAGCCCGCGAGCTGGCCGCGCGCGCCAAGCGCCTGTGGGAGGCTGAACCCCTGCCCTGGATGATGCAGGAGGAAAGCTACCTCAATCCCGTGCTGCTGCCGATGAGCCTGCCCTTCGGGCTCTATCCGGAAAAGCGTACGATGCGCCTGCTCGAACGGGATTTTAAGATGCCGGTGAAGGCTGCTGTCCTGCTCAGCCCGGTCCAGAGTGATTTTCGCGGCGGGGGCCGTCCGGCCCTGCTCTATGCCGGACGCAAGGGCCAGCTCGTCACGCTCGACCTCTTCGATCCGCGCATCAACAATTACAATTTCATCGTCTCGGCCGAAAGCGGCGCGGGCAAAAGCTTCCTGCTCAACAATCTGTGCCAGCAATATTTTGCGCAAGGCGCGCTCATCCGCATCATCGATATCGGCGGATCCTATCGCAAGCTCTGCACGCTCTGCTCGGGCCGCTATATCGACATTGGCGAGGAACGCCTCGTGCTCAACCCGTTCGACATGGGCTTTGCCCTCGATGGCGAGGACAAGCAGTCGGCCATCTCGATGGCGGTTGCCATCGTTGCCGAGATGGCCAATGCCGCCACCCGCAAAGGCGTGTCGACCTCGCAGTGGAACCTTTTGAAATCCGCTGTGCAATGGACGATCGAAAGCGGGCGAGCGCAGGACGGTATCGATGCGGTGCGCCAGTGGCTCGGCGCCTATCCCGCTGAAGCGGCCAGCGACCTCGACCGGGTCGAGCATCTCATCCCGACCGCGCGCGAACTGGCCTTCAACCTGCGCGATTTTGCTTCCGACGGGGCTTACGGCCATTTCTTCAACGGCCCCTCGAGCTTCGACATTTCCCGCGACGAATTTGTCGTGCTTGAACTCGAACGGCTCAAAGCCATGCCCGATCTCTTCAATGTGATCGTCATGGTCGTGGTCAATGCGGTGACGCAGGAGCTCTATCTCTCGGCCCGCGACCGGCCCCGCTTCGTGCTCTGCGACGAGGCCG
Organism: Novosphingobium sediminicola; assembly: GCF_014196525.1. Lineage (GTDB taxonomy): Bacteria > Pseudomonadota > Alphaproteobacteria > Sphingomonadales > Sphingomonadaceae > Novosphingobium > Novosphingobium sediminicola. The sequence continues at coordinate 63,450 of NZ_JACIDX010000019.1, forward strand.
CGCAATTCCTCACCCGCTCGGAAGGGCAGGATCTCTCGCGCCTCGCCGAGGCCTTCGGCCAGGGCTATCGCCGCGCCCGCAAATATCAGGGCAGTTTCGGCGTGGTTCTGCAAAGCCTCAACGATCTGCTGCTCTTTGGCGGCACCGGCCAGGTGATCCTCGAGAACGCCGCAACGCGCTTTCTGCTGCAAGGCTCGACCTATGCGCAGGCAGCCGAGAACAGGATCATCGACTATTCACCCTTCCTGCTCGATCTCCTCAAATCGGTGCGCAACGCCAAGCCCCATTACAGCGAGATCTTCATCGACAGCCCGCTGGGTGTCGGCATCGCGCGCCTCGTCGTTGATCCTTTCTCCTACTGGATCAACACCTCGGCCCCGCGCGAGGTCGCCGCTTTCGAGAGCCTGATCCGGCAAGGCGCCAGCCCGCTTGAAGCGATCTGCCATCTGGCCGGGGTCGATCCGGCCGAGATCCTCCCCAACGAGAAGGATATGCAACCATGAACGGACGCAAGCCTCATCCCGACCAGCTGCCGATCCTCTATGGCCAAAGCGAGTCCCCCCAACCCTTGCCCCCGCCGCTCACCGCCCTCGAAGGCGAACGCGAGGCGATCCGCTGGCGAGCGCGCCTCGTCTTTATCGAGAGCGTGATGATGGCGGCGCTGATGCTGGGCGCCGGCCTTGCCATGAACCATGGTTTCCGCAGCGCTCTGCAGAACGCCGTGCTGGTCGGCATCGCCTGCCTGCTGACCGGCATGCTGCTCATTGGCCTCTCGGCGCTGGCAAGCCGGTTGCTCATGCGTTTGTCGCGCCGGCGGCAGGCGCTCCGCAAGGATCGGAGCGACAAGCTGTGAGCGGCGGCAAGACAACGGTGCCCCGCAGCTTTGCCCGTCTGGCGCCGAACCCTGACGATGCCGAGGATCGCCTGATCGAGGATCTGTTCGATGTCTCGGGCGGGGACGGGGCAGATGGCCAGGATCGGCTGGATATGGCTGACGAGGCCCTGGCGCTGACAGCAGGCCTTGCCATCGCCTGCCTCGCCCTGGCCTCCGGCCTGCCGCCGATGGCATCGGGCGTGGCCGGCCTCCTCGCCACCTGCATCACCGGCTTTACCGCCATGCCTGCCTGGCGGCCATGACCACCCCGGCCTCCACAGCCACCCACGGCAAGGGCGGTCGCATCAGGCCCCGCGCCTTCCTGCCCCTCTGGCTGCTGGCGCTGGCCCTGCCCGGCTTCGCCCATGGCGAGGTTTCCAAGATCGGACGGACCTTTCCGATCGCCGAAGCCGATGCGCTGAGCGAGATTGAAGGCAAGGTTGCCGCCCAGCCCGCGGGCATGGCCAGCCGTTTCGGCCCGATGCGCCAGTGGCAGGCGCTGCGCTCAGCCCCGCTCGCGCCCGCCACCATCAACCGGACTAGGTTTTCCGTGCCCTTCCATACGCTCGAGGAAGACATCCGCCTGCCAGACGGCAAGCTGCTCTATGCCAAAGGTTACACGTTCAACCCCTTGAGCTATGTGACACTGTCCCAGCGCCTCATCATTGTGGCGCCGCGCGATCTCGACTGGGCATTTGCCCGCGCGAAACAGAGCGATTTCATCCTGCTGACGGCGGGTGGGCCGAAGGATGGCGATGCTATCACATTAAGCAGGAAGAAGGCCCGCGCCCTTTTCATCCTCGAGCCACGGGTGAAGGAACGCCTTGGCCTGACCTTTGCCCCGGTCATCGTCCATCAGGTCGGTCAGCGCCTCCAGCTCGACGAATATCACCTGCCGCCCCGGAGGGCAGGCTCATGAAGCACCACTCCCTCGCCCTCGTCGCAAGCGGCGCGCTGCTTGCCTCGCTCGTCGCAGTCACCAGCCCCGCACACGCCTCCAAGTGCGAGGCAGGCACCGTCTTCAACCCGATCACCAAGGTCCGCTGGTCCTGTATCTTCCCGATCACCATCGGCGGCGTGCGCATCGGCGGCGACAGACTCGACAAATCGCTCGACGCGCAAAGTGCCTCCAAGCCGCTCTGCGCCTGCCGCAAGGGCGCCGGCTTCTGGTTCGGGCTCAAGGTCAGCTTCTGGTCGCCCAGCCGCATGGTCGATGTCGTGACCGAGCCGGGCTGCATGATGGGTCTGGGCGCGGATCTGATGGCCACCCGCGGAAGACTTCAGGGCAGCCAATCCTCGATTGCCGACGGCACCAACACGCAAAAGCTCTTTGCCCAGATGCATTATTACATCGCGCCGGTCTGGAAGATGCTCGACATGTTCACCGACCTGCCCTGCTTTGCCGACGAGGGCTTCGATGTAGCACTCATCACCGAGGTCATGCCGACCTGGCAATCAGGGACACTGGGCGCGATCATCCAGCCCGAGAGCATCCTGTTCGGCAATCCCGCCGCCGGCCTTGCCTGCATGGCCGACAGCGCAGCCGCCGCCGCAGGCACCACGCTCGACCCCTTGTTCTGGTGCATGGGCAGCTGGGGCAACACTTACCCCATCGCGGGCGACATCCATTTCAGCGACAGTGTCGAGGCCTGGGCGGGCCTTGCCGCGCGCGGCATTTTCATGATGGGCCGGCTCGGGCTCTCGACCATCTCTTCAGCTGACGGCTGCTCGTTCAAGGCCCAGCCGATCTGGAGCAAGAGCCGCTACAAGCTCCAGATCATGGAGCCGGTCAAAGGCGGCAAATGCGTCAATATCGGCCGCCCCGGTTCGCTGTGGACCTCGGGCAAGCGCGCGCCGGGCAAGGACAATGCCCAGTTCATGGTCTTTGAGAAGACCATCTGCTGCGCCGGGATTGCCACGCCATGAGCCCCCCTCTTCCCCCATTCTGCGAAGCCGAGCCGGACCTGGATCGGTCTGCCCGCCACAGCCCCCCTGGCAGTCCGGCTTACTGCGCAGAAGGAGCGACGCCGCCGCCTCTCAGCGGCGTCGCTCCACCCCCACTGCCTAGCGTTGACGCAGAGCTAGCCGCAACCGAAATGCGGCCAGTGGTTCCGGTCGCGGTTCTGACCTGTTTTGAAGGGCAGGCCGTCTTCCGAATCGTGGCGGGCGAGGAACCCGCGCTCCCGCACGGCATGCTGTTTCGCCTGCGCAAGGGGCAACGCCTGGTGACAGGAGGCACGCAATGACCAGTTTGCGCCACATCCTGATCGCACTGCTCCTGAGCGCCATCAGCCTCACGCTCACCGATGCGGCCCACGCCCAGACCGTAGAAGACCGCGCCCGTACCGCCGCATCAGCAGCCCAGGCGAAAAGCGGCACCAGCGAAACGCTCCGCCGGAATTACCTCACCCCCGCTCTGGCAGGCAACGGTGTCAGCACCGTCGATGGCAGCCAGAGTTTTACCCCCACCATCGCCTGCCGGAAGAGCGCGACCATGCTCGAACTGCTCGCCCAGCCCGCCGCCGGCGGTGATATCGGTACTTTCACCATCTCGCGCGACAGCAATCTCGACGGATCCTTCGATGAGGCGCTTAGCGTACCGAGACCCGTCTCAGGCGTCTGCGCCAATGGCATCATCGCCTGCGATCCCGGCAGCTGGAACAATTGCCGGAATTTTCAATGGGCAACCGGAACGACTGGAAATCTGAAACTCACCGAGGTCGATCTAAGCCAATTGGCGGGCTGCTATTGCATCAACAATGCCTGCGGCAGCAATCTGGTCTGGGGCAATATGGCCTCGATCCTCAAAGATCTGGGCGGCGGCGTGGTGGGCGCGCTCACTTCGGCCGACCCGCGCATCGGCGTGCTCGAAGCCAGCGTCGATGGCCCGCTCATCCGCTATAGCGGCACGCAGACCACGGCCTGCGCATCAAGCCCTTCGCTGGCCGTCAGCAGCTATGCGACCAATCCATCAGCGCTCTCCGGCGACGCCTATGCCGCCGCGCAGAGCAGCAGCGTCTTTCAAACTCTCGCCGGATCACCCGTCGGAACCGGCAGAACCTCCTCCTCACGCGATTGCACCATCACCCGAAATCTGACGCTGACGGCCATCTCGCTCGATGATGTGATCCAGCGCGCCTCGGGCGGCTATGCGACCTCCAATCCGACGCCCGGCAGCGCCGATTTCCTGACGGGCTCGCCCGGCGACAACTCGCTCCATGGCGGCTCCTGCACCCTCTTCGACTATCATATAACGCTTCATGTCGAGAAACCCGAGCGGCTGAAGTCTGTCACCATCCCCGCATGGTTCGCCGATGACTGGGGACAGGTCCGCATCGATGGTGCGCTGATTTCCTACGGGCCGGGCGCCTGGACCGGTTCCGGCAATCCGCCCGGATCCTGCGATCGCGGCCGCACCAGCTATTTCTATCCCGACATCGACCTGATGCCCTGGATGACCAAAGGCGACCATACCATCGTCTTGCGCCTCGCGGTAGGCGACCGCGGCGAGGGTAATCTGCAGGTCCATGCCGAGGTCGATACGTCCTGCGAGCTTGCCGAAACACTCACCGATGCCTGCATGGGCAATGCCGCCGATCCGACCTGCACGCTCAAGAGCGAGAGCGTCGATGGTGTCGAGACTTTCCGCAATGGCGTCGCCACCGGCCTGCGACCGCTGGCCCAGACCAGGATTGTGAGTTCAGCCAGTTGCTCGCAAAGCGTGACGCGCAGCTTTTTCGAGAAGGAGCGGCGCTATCAATGCGTGGCTACTTCCACCACGCCGGACCTTTCACGCGCGACCTATATCATCGACCATTCGAGCCCAAACCTGCTCGCCGACCGCATCACTGCAAGTGACGGCACGGTCTCCGCCACGACCCGCGCCTTTGCCCTCCCGGGCCAGGCTTCGGTGGCCAGTTGCGAGGCCATCTGCAAAACCCGCGCGCCCAAAGCCAACAATGATGCCGCGGTGGATGGCGTGGTGGGCGCAAAACAGAATGCGCCGACCGGCTATGACACATTCTACCATAGCTGCGGCAGCGACAATGTCTGTCCGCTTGGCGCTGGCGAGGAACTCGTCAGTGCCTGCGGCTGCCTCGATGATTTTCCCGAAGCGGCAGTGATGATGCAGAGCCTGCGCCTTGGCGGGGCCGATCTGGTCTGCACGGCGAGCCGGTGATGAACCGCGCGCCTTCCCCCGCCCGGCACATCCTCCGGCACCTGATCCTGCCCGCGCTGCTTGGTGCAGGCAGTCTGCTCTTCACCATGCCCGCACGGGCACAGTCTCAGGCCGAACAGCTCTGCGCCGCCGATCTCAACGGCAATGGCGATGCCGCCGATCCGGGCGAGATCGCGACCTGCACCGCGATGACGGGCAGCACTTTTCTCTGCCCGCTCGGGCAAGTCACCTGCACCGCCGATGCGCAGGGCGACTATAGTTGTCCCCTCGGCAGCCTGTATCCATGCCTGACGCCTGACAGTGGCGGGACGCCAGCCTGTTCGCCCAATGCCTGCACCCCCAGCGCCGGCGCCATCACCACCAGCCCGGTGGTCGACGATCTCGGCGCTGCCAATGACGGCACGCTCGATGAGGCGGGCAATTGCAATGGCGCGATCGAGATCTTTTCCGGGCGCGCTCTGCGCTGCCGACCGGCGGGTCTGCTCACCACATTTTCCAACTGCTGCCGCAATCGCGGATCGATCATCAAGGACGGGACCGGTTCGGCGCTGACCTCGCTCTCGACCAAGATCGCGGTGGCCAAAGGCGTGTTCTCGGGGATGCGGGCAGCCTATGCCGCGTTTCAAGCCGGAGCCTCGGCCAGTCAGGCGGCAAGTGCAGGGGCCGGCGCCATCATCGGCATCGATCCCACCTCGCTCGCGATCAGTCTGGCGATCAATCTCGTCCTCGAATTCCTGCTCTCGGGCTGCGACCAGCAGGACATGGAAGCAGGCATCCTGCGCGGCTCGGGCATGTGCCACGAGGTCGGCGCCTATTGTTCTTCGAGCATCCTTGGCATCTGCATACAGAAGTCGGTCGGCAATTGCTGCTTCAACACCAGGCTCGGTCGCATCATTCAGGAACAGGGCCGCCCGCAGCTCAAATCCTTCAACAGCATCGGCTGGGGCAGTCCCAAGAGCCCCTATTGCCGGGGCTTTACCCCCGAAGAGTTCCAGGCGCTCGATTTCAGCAGGATGGATCTCTCCGAATATTATTCGGACCTGACCGCCAAAACCCAGAGCAACATCCAGATCGACATGAAGGAGCGGATCGATGCCTATATGCAGACGGTCATACCCTAGATTGTGCCTCGCCCTTGCGCCGGTCATGCTGTCCGCAACCGCGCTGGCGCAGGACAGGGCTGCGCCAGGTAGCGCGGACGAAAAGGCGCAGGGCGATGCTGCAATGGAACGCCTGAAAACCGCCATCGCCGCGCGGCAAAAGCACGAACCTGCAGGAGGAGCGACACAGCCCGTTCTGCCTGCAATACAAGATAACAAGGCCCGCCGAGCCTTTGAGGGATTGCGTAAACACGCCCCCTCTCCCGCCATGGAAGCCCGCGCCCACGCGGCGCTGGATGCCGGCCGCGCGGGGCTTGCCGCAAGCCGCGAAGCCATGGCGAAACGTGTAGCCCAAGCGCTGGGCCTGGAAGCCCCTGACCGCGCGGCGCTTGAAGGTGCTATCGCGCCCACCGGCCCCAGGGCCTATGTGCCGGTTCTGTTTGCCTCCTCCTCGATGCCGCTTTCCCAGCTTCGCGCCTATGCTGTGCAGCTTGAACCGGTCGGCGGAGTGATCGCCTTTCGGGGGATGGTGGGCGGGATGGGCCGCGTTGGCCCGATGGCGAAACTGATCGCTCAGGCTCTGCGGCTCGATCCCGGCTGCGAAGGGCCTGCCTGCGCGATGCGCAAGGTGCAGGTGATCGTCGATCCGCTGATCTTTCGTCAGCATGATGTGCGCCAGGTCCCTGCCCTCACCCTGATCCCGGGCGATCCGACCCGGCCCTACTGCGAACGCGAGGAGGACAGCGAGCGCGGCGCCCATCTCGTCTATGGCGATGCCTCGCTTTCCGCGCTGCTCGATGAATATGCCCGCCTCGGCGGCAAAGAGGGGGTGCGCGATGTTACAACGCGTCTGCAACGCCGGTAAGCGCCTCTGGCCCGAGGTGAAACTGCTCCCTCTGCGCGCTGCCGTGACATTGGGCAGCGCCGGGCTTGGCGAGCCACCGCGCCCGCGGCAGCTCTGGAAAGCCTATGGCATTGTTCTGCCGATCGGCCTCCTCACCTGGTATGCTCTTCCCAGCGTAACGCTGGTCGCCAGCCCCTCTATCGATGCCTATCTGGTCCATGCCGCGCCCGGCCCAATCCGGCGCGGGGATCTGGTGTCTTTCAAGCTCTCCCATCCGCTCGCCGGTCCCGCGCCGGTTGATGTCACCAAATATGCCCTGTGCCTGCCCGGCGACCGGATTGCGATGGTCGAGAAGCCTTCGCCGATGCACCCCGGATCTCAAGACGGCTGGTATTATTGCAATGGCAGGCTGCTCGGTTCGAGCCTGCCTGCCCGGCGCGAAGGACAAAAGCTGGCGCACTGGCAGCCGGCCTACCCGGTCATCCCGGCAGGCTATATCTATGTGGGCTCGGCCCATCCCCGTGGTTTCGACAGCCGCTATTACGGGCCCATCGCCATCTCCCGCCTGCGCCGCATGGAGAAAGTGCTGTGATCCCGCTTATCCGCGCCGGGCTGCTCGCAGTAACTCTTGTCCATGCTCCAATGGCACTCGCACAAAGTGCACCGTCCACCCAGCCCGGCACGCAAGGCTATTGGTGGTACCAGCCGCCACCCAGGCCCGCACCGGATGAACCTGCAAGCGAACCGGATGAACTGGTAAAGCCCGCCATCCCGCCGATGGCCGAACTTGCGCGCCTGCCCCCGGCAAGGATCCGCAAGCTGATCGAGGACCAGCGCGATTATGCCGCCACGGTCCTGAGTGTCGAGGCGGTCACCGATTTCTGGAAGCTGGAGGATTTTGCCCGCCGCAAGGCCCGCGCCTTTGCCGGGGTCACCCAGATCGCCATGCTCGCCCATCCTGAACTCAATTCAAAATCGGCCAATCCGATGGTGGGCGATGCCCGCGACCGGATGACGGCGCAAAAGGACGCGCTGCGCCGTCAGTATCTGCGCGCCCATGGCAGCGAATTCGCGCTTGTCATGTTTTCGCGCGCATCCTGCGCCTATTGCCGCGTGCAATGGCCGATCCTTCAGCGGTTTCAGGAAGAGACAGGCTGGCAGGTCTCGCGGGTGGATCTCGACCAGCGCGCCGACCTTGCCGCCCGTTTCGGGGTTGAGGTTACGCCCACCACCATGGTCATCCGTCGCAATTCATCCCAGCGCATGGTGATCGCCAATGGCGTCGAGGCCTATCCCAATCTTGTCCAGACCGCCTATAATGCCGTGCGCCTGCTCTCGGGAGATATCAGGCCCGAGCAGTTCCTGACCGGAGCCGGTGAAGAAGACGGGTTCTTCGATGCTCTGGCCAACGGGCCGGTATCGGCTTCCGACCCTCGGGTGATCGGCGGCGATATGGTGAGCGGGAGGAGGCCGTGACAGAAGGGGCCATCAGGCAGTCGGCCTCACTGAGGCAGCAAGACCTTCACGCCCTGCGCCCGCAGCAGGGAAACGGCTTTACGGTCGAAGGAGGCGAATGTCTCGCCATCAAGCCATTGTCCGCCATGCGCGATCACGCCATCGGCAAAATCACCTCCCGCATCCAGCATGGCAAGTCCCGCTTCAACAGCAGGCCCATCGACGGAAACATTGTCACCGCCGGTCAGCAGTCGAAGAGCGTGGGCAATCTCTGCGGACGCGAACCCATAGGCCCGCCCCATAACCCAGCAAAACTCGCACAGGACCATAACCGGCATCGCCACAACATCGGCACGTTCAAGAAGGTTCTGGGCAATTCGGGTCTGTTCAGGCTCATCTGCGGCAACGGCACGCACCAGAACATTGGTATCAGCGGTAATCTTCACAGTTCACCCGCCCAACCCCTGGCTATCACCTCATTCATTTCGTCAATCGAGATGACCCGCTGGCCTTCTCTTTTCAGCAAGCCGAAGGCATCGGAAATCTTGCCCTTGGGCCGCTCGGCCGCCACCTCAATCCGGCCATTGGGCAGCTTCTGCACAGTAATCTTCGATCCGGGGCGGATTCCCAAGTGCTGGAGCAGATCCCTCCTGAGAGTGATCTGGCCCTTGGTCGTGACGGTCAGAGTGGTCATGGCTTGTATCCTTGGTGACATTGTCAAAGTAATGCAAAATACCCTTACCATCAAGATTCTTATTGTACTTTTTGTGGTTCAATGGGTAGCCCCCTTGTCAGCCCGCCTCACCACCCATGCCGATGCCGCCCGCGCCGCGGTCCATCCGGTCGGTGACACGCTGCACATGCAGGCATGGCTCGCTCGCGTGCCCGTAACGCGGGATTTTCCGCCTGACTTTGCAGAGACCCTTTCCAGCGCAGCCTCGCTCAATGTGATCGAAATGACCACTGCGCCCGGCTGTCTCCCCTGCGCCGACCTCTGGGCAAGGCTGGGTGAGTTTCGCGCCCGCTATCGCTGGCAGGTGCGGATCATAGGCCGCGATGAAGCCATGCTCCGCTCGGGTCGGCTTGGCCTGCCATGGGTAGGACACCCGGTCGCCTGGGTCAGGCCGATAGGTGACGAACGGCGGGCCATCCCGATTGCCATCGGCACCGATCACCTCGTCAATCTGGCGCGCAATGCCTATCTCGCGACCAAGATGCTCTCGGGCGTCAGGCCCGATGTCGGTCTTCGCGCGATGGCCAAATATACCGGCATTGTTGCAGTGGTGGCGCGATCTCCGCAAGGGAGGCCATGATCTATGGCCAGCCTGCCGCGTCTCCTTTCAAAGTGCGAGAGCCTGCAACGCTTCGGCAGCCTGCCGGAGCGGCATCACCTCAATCCCATGGCCCAGTGGGAAGGCCTCCTTGCCGGGATAGACGACAATCTTGCGCGCAGGCTGAAGATCCTCGCAGGCGTGGTGAAAGCCGCGCTCAACTTTAGGCGAAAGGCTGCGCTTGACCTCGAATACCCAAAGACCCTTCCCCGGCAAATCCAGCACCAGATCGATTTCCGCGCCGGCTGCGCTGCGATAAAAGCAAGCCGCCGTGCCCTCGGGCGATGCCGCGATCAGGTTCTCGATGACAAAACCTTCCCAACTCGCACCCGCCACCGGATGGCCCAGCACATCGTCCCTGCCCGTAAGGCCAAGCAACGTATGCACAAGGCCGCTGTCACGCACATAGACGCGCGGCGATTTGACGAGCCGTTTGAGGCCATTGCCATGCCAAGGCTCAAGCCGCCGGACCAGCAGCAGATCCACCAGGAGATCAAGGTAAGATGCCACCGTCTTGCTGTCGACGCCGAGACTGCGGGCAAATTCCGAGGCATTGAGCAGACCGGACTGGTGATGCGCCAGCATGGTCCAGAAGCGACGCAGAGTTTCTGCAGGAATGCGGGGTCCCAGCATCGGAATGTCCCGCTCGAGATAGGTCCGGATGAAATCCCGGCGCCATCGCTGGCTAAGCTGGTCCGAAGCGGCGAGAAAGCTCTCGGGGAAGCCGCCCCTGATCCACAGTTGCTCACTGTCCGCTTCGACGGTTTCGAGCGCATCGAAAGGGCGCATTTCCAGAAAACTGATCCGCCCCGCGAGACTTTCGCCCGATTGAGCCATCAGGTCGATCGAAGCCGATCCCAGCAGCAGGAAGCGACCGGACTTCCTGCCCTTGCGCCTTCCCCGATCGATCAGGCCACGCAGGATCTGAAACAGATCCGGCATGCGGTGGACCTCATCGAGAATGATGAGCCGGTCGGCCTGGCTTTCCAGGTAAAGCTCCGGCTCGCTCAGTTTTGCGCGATCCGCATCCGATTCCAGATCAAGATAAAGCGCGGACCGTTCATCACCGATCTCCTGAGCGAGCGTCGTCTTGCCGACCTGCCTGGGCCCAAGCAGGGCAACCGAAGGCGCGTGATCGATCCTTACGATCAGTTCGGGCTTGATCCTTCTTTCAATCATGCATGCATTATTGGATCTCTATTCCGAATTTGCAAGGTTATCTTCCATCACCTCCACAACCTCAAGGGAGGCCCGAATGGCGGCGGGCTTTCCGATTGCTCCCCGGAACAAGGAAAACCGCCATGCCCAGAACCCACCCGTTCCTGAACCTGCCCCTCACTGCGCTGCTGGCAAGTTGCGCGGCCAGTGAACCCGCCTTCGCGCAGAGCTGGACCGAAAGCTGGTTCGACAATGCGACCTATAGCTCCCCCGGCAGCTTCAGCGACCAGACGCGCGGCTATGTCACCGCAGGCGGCATGTCGGGGCGCTTCGATGTCCATGACGATTATCTGATGTCGCTCTCGCTGCCCAAGGTCAAAGCGGGCTGCGGCGGCATCGACATGTTTCTGGGCGGCATGTCTTTCCTCGATCCCGATTACCTTGTCCAGAAACTCGAGAGCATATTGCAGGCTGCCCCAGCCGTTGCCTTCCAGTATCTCCTCGAAACGCTCGACGAGAAAATGGGCAACATCATCTCAAAGATGGAGGCAGCCACCAATTACCTCAACTCGATCCAGGTCAATGATTGCCGCCTTGCCAATCGCATGGTCCAGATGGCGCGGGGCGATGAGAATATGAGCGGGATCATTGAGGAGATGACCGGCTCCAAATCGGTCTCGGCGGGCTTTGCCAAGAGCTATCAGCAGAGCCGGGAGAAGCTCAAAGCCAACAATGGCAATCCGACCGAGGACTTAAAGGAGGCTCTGGAAAACTGCCCTGCCGAAGTCACCGACATCTTCCGCACCGGTTCACTGCTCGCTCATGCGGCCCAGCGCGTCGGCGCGGGCGACTGGGCGGGCGTGATGCGCGCCCGCGTGGGCGATGTCTATATGCGCTGGGATGCGGGTGACAAAGTGCCGGTCTTTTCGGCGATCCCGGCCTGCCCGCATCAGGACAGTGACACGCCAGAGGACTTTCTGACCGGCAAAGTGCAGACCCGCAGCCTCAATGTGCCGGCCACTGCCTCCGACTGTTCGGCGCAGACCGGCAAGGGCGCCCTCGAACTGGCCCGCGAGCGCATGGTCTCGATCAGCGCCAAGATCCGCACCCGCGCCGGGCTTACATCGGAGGAAAAGCAGTTCGTCGCCAATGTAAAGACCTTGCCCGTCTATCGACTGCTCGAATGGGGCGTGCGGCAGGGCGTGCCCGATTCCGTGATTTCCGACACCGATCAGCTGGTGGCCCTGAGCCTTGCCTATCAGATGCTCAATGATCTCACCCGCTCGATCGACTTTACGCTGACCAATGCGGAACGCGGAGCCACGGTGGCCGGAGCCGCCAGTTCCGAGAGCAGCAAGATCTGCCAGACCAGGATTCTTTCGAAGGGGATCGAGCAATTGCGCGACCTGCGCGAGGATGTGCTGCGGCAGCGCGCGCAGATGCGCCAGTCCTATCTGGCGGCTCTCAGCCAGGCCAATCTCTCGGCCAGCTACGCCGGGCTGCTGCGCCAGCGCGACCGCGATGCCCGCGATGCCGCAGGCGCCGTAGCCTATCGCAACCGCTGATGGAAAGGCCCCTGCCCATGCGTCTGGCCCTTTCGTGTTTTCCCTTCCGGACAGCGCGCCGCCAGATCGTTGCCGGATTGCTGGCAGTCCCGCCGGCTCTGATCGCCAGTCCGGCTCGCGCGCTGGACGCCAGCTTCTACAGCTACGACGGCTTTGCCGAGACGGTCGACGCGTTCCATCTCGTCTCGCTGATCTTCGCAGACGCGCGTTATGAAACGCTGGTGGTAATCTGCGCGGTGGCCGGGATCGCACTAGGGGCGCTGCTGGCCGGCATCCGCAGACAGGGCATGGGCATCGTCACTTTCGGCTTTCAGATGCTGTTCGGCATCGGTCTTTTCGTCGGGCTCGTTTCGACCACCGGCACGGTCCATGTCTATGACAAGGTGCGCAATGCCTATCAGGGTGTCGGCGGGGTTCCCAATCTCATCGTGATGGTCGCAGGCACCACCAATTTAATGGAACGCGCATTGTCCGAGGTGATCGACGACAATACCACTGAGCCCAACGCCAAACTGGAATTTGGCGCAGGCGGCCATGCCTTCGACCTGTTCCTCAACGCGGTTTCACCGCGCGGGCCGATGAGCGACGCCTTCCTTGAGGCCACGGTCAGGGACTATGTTCGCCAATGCTATCCGGTCGCCCGAACGTCGAGTGCCTATCAGGTCGATGACGACCAGCTCTTGCGCACATCCACTGATCTGCCCGCCAGTTTCGCCGCCATGGCCGGGCCCGCCACCTATAGCACTGTCTATTCCGCCAGTGATAAGGCCGGCACCACGGTCACATGCGCCGAGGCCTGGGACGCGATCCAGACGCGCCTGTCTGACCCGGCCCTGTTCGACGATTACGCAAAACGGGTCTGCGCACGCACCGGCTATGATGTGAGCGATGCAGGTCAGCTTTCGCGTTGCCGCAGCAATTTGGGTCAGATGGGCGACATGATGATGGGCGCCTCGCTCACCATGCAGGCGCTGATGAGCGATATCATGCTGGGCAATGCGGTAGGCGATGTTCTCTTTGAGGATAGCCCGGCGACCGCTTCGCGCGTCATGGCCAATCGCGCGGTGATCTCGGGCGGGCTGGCCTCGATGTCGGTCGCCAATGAATGGATGCCGACCATCCGCGCGACGGTCTTTGGCATCATGCTGTTCATGACGCCGATCGCACTGATGTTCATCCTCACCCCGATCAATCTGCGGGTCGCCAGCTTTGCCTTCGGGCTTTTCGTTTTCGTGGCGCTCTGGGGCGTGATCGATGCTGGCATCTATCAGCTGACCCTCGGACGGGCGGTGGCGGTGCTGGCCGAGATGCGCTCGAACCATGTCGGCGCCAATGCCTGGCTGCTCGCCCCCTCCTCGGCGATGAAGGCGCTGGCGATCTTCGGCTCCTTCCGCACGGCCGCCGCAGGCGTCGCGGGCGCCTTTACCTTCACCGTCTTCCGTTTCTCGGGCAATGTGTTCTCCTCCTTCACCGGCGAGGCTCTGCAGGCGCAGGGCATGGCCAGCACCGCCGCCGCGCCGTTGATGACCAGGGAAGGCTATGCCTCCGCGATGGAAGGTCAGGCTTCGGCGTCGGGAACCATGGCGAGGAGCAGTGCTTCAGCAAATTTCGGCGACTTTGGCGAGCGCAGCAATTTTGGCGCCAATCGAAGTTTTGGCATGGCCGGGACTGTGGTCGGTGAACATGGAAGTGCTCTGGCGGGCGGCTCCGCCTTTGCGCTTGGCGGGATCGATGCGTCGCGCGAGCTGGGCGGCCTTGCCCCTGCCCTTGCCGGCCGCGATCTGGCCGATCCGGCCAGCGCCCAGGCCGTGCGTGCCAATGCCGCCACCGGGGCGATCCATAATTTTGCCGAGAAGGATGCGCTGCGCCGTCTGGGAACAGGCTATTTCGGGGGCGGGCAGGCAGGCGAACGCGCCTTTGCCGCCTTCAGCCAGAATATGGTGCAATGGAAGGCCTTTGGCGACACCAATGCCTATGACATGATGATGTCGGGCGCGCAGCGGCATTTCGAGCGCGGCGGTTATGTACCCAGGGATGCCGCGCTCAAGGCCTCCACTCTCATCGCGCAGGCCTCGGCAGATCCGACCTTTGCCAAGCTCTCGGCCAATGCTTTCGATCAGGAGCAGATGCTGCGCAACGATCTCACCGGCGCGCAGATCAGTGCCGGGGCGATGGAAGGACGTCGCGACTTTGCGGGAAACCGGGTGGCGGCCGGCGAGCGCAGCAATGTGGCGACCGAACAGGCATGGAGGACCGGCTCCAATGCGGGGCAAAGGCAAGCCGCCGCCATGCTTGGCCTGCCGCTTGACGAGGCCAGCCGCAAGATCGGCTTCATCAACACACTGGCCGGCGAAGCACGCTCCTCGGCGGTCAGCCAGTTGGCGCGCAGCACCGGGCATAATGAAGCGCAGGTCGAGCGCGCGCTAGCGACCTATCATACCGCCAGCCAGCTTGGCACGGCCGATGGCGCGAATGCCGAGGCGGCGCGCGAGCATACCAGCATCTATGGCCGCAGCCGGGAGGCCTCCCGCTATGATTTTGCCGAAAGGTCGGGCAGGCTCGATGCTCAGCGCGAGGTGGGGCCTGCAGGCACCCGCTCGGCGGCGCGCATTGGCGAAGCAAGGCGGCAGGCCGACAACGCCGGATTTGCGCAAGGGGCCGCTGCTGCCGGCGCATCGGTGCGCGAAGCCGCGCGGCTCGACAGTTTCATTCAGGCGCTGGGACGCACATCGGGCAATCAGACCGATATGGCGGAAGGCGGTGCTGCTGGCATCGCGGATCGCACACGCAACGAAAGGCTCGGCCGGATTGTCGAGCAGGAACGCCTTACCCGTATGCAAAAGCTGCTGGGCGAGCATGGCGTCAACCTGTCGCGACGCCAGATCGCGATGGATCAGAATGGCGATCTCAATCTCAATCTGTCACCCCAAGGCGCGGCCGCGATGTGGAAAGGCGGACTGATCAATGAAAGTCAGCTCGGCGCCATCGCCAATGGCGGTCGGGCGCGCTTCAGCTTTGCGCATAACGATCTGCTGGTATCGAGCAGCACCGGCTTCAGCCAGTCGGCGCGTTCGGACACCAGCACCCGCTTCGAGGCGGGCAAGCAAGCCGGGCCCGATACGATCGAGCATTTCCTCGGCGACGGGCAGCAGGGGCAGGCGATGATGGAAGGATGGCTCAAAGGCGGGTTCGAGATGGACCGCAAGGGGCAATGGCGTTTGAAACCTCAAGTCGCCGACACGCTCCAGCGCGATGTTCAGGCGATCATCGCGCAAACCGGCTGGACCCGTTCGCTCTCGCGCTCGGCGCAGGATCAGACCTCAATGGGCACGGATATCAATGCCGGGATTTCCGGGTCGGCGGGGCGACAGCTTGCGGGCGGGACTGGCAAGACGGGAGGTTGGGCGACAGGCGGTTCGGTTGGGGCGAATGTCAGCGGGAGCGTCGGGTTTCAGAGTTCGGATCGTGGGATTACCGTAGAAAATGCCCAATCAACCATGGACATTGTAAATTATGATGTTCGCCATGCAATTGCCGCTGCCGAACGCAAGGCCTCCCAATCCCAAGCACCGGCAAAAACTTTCACCCAAGAACTGCACAATCAAATCCTCGGCAAAGAGGGAATGCGCAACCGCTATCTGGGTCAAGCCAATGCCGGTCGCGGAACGTTTGATATCACCGCCCCTCTTACCTCTCTGGAGCAAGAATCAACGCTAAGAACCGGACGTTTCTCGACCGACCTTCCGCATGGCCTTGGCGATGGCGACACCAAATCTAAAGGCCGCCGTGAGAACTGAAATCATTGGCTGTCGTTGAAACGCTGCCAATGCAGCCCCGACCTCGGATCCAGCGGGTCGGACGCAGGATCGCGCATGCCGCCGACCGAGCGAGACAGAAAAGGCTGATCTTGCGGTAATGGCTCTGGTGAAATCACCCAATCGCCACGATCGAGCTTTGCCCAGACGAAAGGAACGCCCAGCGCCATGAAGATCGTCATCGGGAAAAACAACACATTGAGATAACCGGCTAAGGCAGTCTCGTAATAATCCAGCAGCCAGCCGTTCTCCTGTGCCTGCACAAAGCCGGCCCACCAGACGAGGGATACGCTCCACCATGCTTTAGCGATGCGGAGACGCCAGATGTAATCGCGCAGGCGCAGTTCGGGAGCTACCTCATGCGCAGATCTGTCTTCTGGCGTGCCGATGGGGACCATATGTGGATCCTTTCCCGACAGAGGACAGTATTTCCTGGACGAAAGCGGAACTCAATTCGTTCTGGAAAGGTTGGGAGTGGGCTATCAACGAAATGCTCAGTTTTGTCCAAAGCGCTCTACCCTCCTCATAGCCGTGGCAAAGGACAGCCTGAGCCAAAGGCAGAGTCCTGACAGCCGCCAGTGCCGACCAAGACGAAATGATATGTTTGCGTACCTTATAATGAGGCATGATCCTCAAAAGGATCACACCACCTTGCCACACCAATTCCAAAATGATATCTTTGCATCTCATTTCTTAAAAAAACGATCTGCAAAGAGATCACCATGCCCTCGGACAATGAAACGCTGCAAGCTATCGGAAATGCTTTCGCCACGGCCAGACTGACCGCCGGCCTGACGCAGGAGCAACTCGCCGAACTCGCCGGAATATCGCGCCCTCGCTACCGGGATATAGAGAAAGGCACCGTTGCGGCTCGCGCCACCACGCTCACCAACATCGCGCGGGCGCTGGGTCTTGAAATGGTGCTCATTCCGCAAGCCCTGCTCCCCGCTTTGCAGGCTTTGATGCGACCCGACGAGGAGGATGACCTGCCCGCCTTTTCCGCACTTCCGGATGATGATTACCATGAAACAAAATTCTCGCGCTCCTAACGCCATCACCTCCCTTGATGTTTATCTCAATTCGCTAAAGGTGGGCGTGATTGTCCGCACCCCCGGCGACTTCAGTGCCTTCAGCCTCAATGAGAGCTACCGCCAGACCGGCGGCCACCCGGTTCTGAGCCTGTCGCTGCGGGCAGCTAGCGGAGGTCTGCGAAAAGACCCCAAGCCGGTCAGCAAGACGGTGCCCGCATTTTTTGCCAATCTGCTGCCGGAAGACAAGCTGCGCGAAGCGATGGAAAAGCATCATGCCGAAGCGGTGCGTCCCGGCAATGATTTCGATTTGCTGGCAGCCCTTGGGGCCGACCTGCCTGGAGCAATTCGGGTTGTGCCGAGCGAAGGGTCGCTTGCCGTTCAGCCTGTGCGCGAGGAGGGAAAAGGCAAAGCACGTTTCTCGCTGGCTGGTGTTCAGATGAAGCTGTCTGTCATGAAAAATACCGGCAAAGGCGGAGGCCTGACGCTCCCATTGGACGACAATGACGGCCAGTATATCGCCAAATTTCCTTCGACCGCTTTTCCGGGCGTTTCCGAGAATGAGTTCGCAAACCTTGCTCTGGCTGAGGCGATCAGCATGGAAGTCCCGGAGCGTGAGCTTGTCGAGAAATCGGATTTTGCAGGAATTCCGGAAGACTTCGACACGATGTCGGACGGCAAGGTTCTGCTGATCCGGCGTTTTGATCGCGATGAAGGACATAGCCGCATTCACATCGAAGACATGGCACAGGTCTTCGGCATTTACCCCGCCCGTAAATACGACGGTGCCGCCTATCACGATATCGCCTCTGCACTGAATGTGGCAATTTCGCCATCAGCCGCACTGGAATTTGTCCGCCGTCTGACACTCGCAGTCATCACCGGCAACGGAGACATGCATCTCAAAAACTGGTCACTCATCTATCGCGGGGATGGCAACACCCCAGCCTTATCGCCGGTCTATGACCTCTTGTCGACCGTTCCCTATATTCCCGCTGATGGAATGGCACTGTCGCTGGGAGGTGAGCGATCATTCAAGGCCCTGACTGCGGACCGATGGAAGGCTTTTGCCCATCGCGCCAGAATGCCCGAGCCAGCCGTTCTGCGAGCCGTTACGGATACAGTTGCTCTCGTCAACGAAAACTGGTGGCAATTGCCCGAACGTGCTCATGTTCCCGATAGAGTCCTGGACCGTATCGACGCGCATATAAAAACGCTCACTCCAATCCTGACCTCCTGCGCGAACAGTTGAACCGCGAGCGATAATCCCTGCACCCGGCCGAAGAAGTGGCCCCGGCGATAGAACCGCCGGGGCCGATCCTGCATTTAGCCCTTACCTTCTTTGCATCCGCAATATTCCGCCCATGCCTCCATCAGCTTGCGGCGCTTATTAAAGAGGTCGCCGCGCCGATAGGCAGCCTCGGCTTTGCCGGGAATGGTATGCGCCAGAGCCATTTCACACACCTCGTTTGGAAAGTTGGTCGTCTCGGCCGCCCAATCGCGGAAAGTCGATCGAAAGCCATGAACGGTAACCTCCAGGTCCATTCTCCTTAACAGTATTGGCATAGCCATGTTCGTCAGAGGCCTGCCTCCTGCCCCCGGCGTGAAGACCAAGCCATGGCGTTCGCTTTCAGGCGTCGCCTTTAAAATTTCCATTGCCCGATCGCTGAGCGGCACACGATGTTCCCGGCCAGCCTTCATGCGCTCCGCCGGAACCACCCACAGGCGCTGCTCAAGACGGATTTCTCTCCAATTCGCCGGTGCGCGCCGCTGTCAGGATGACAAATTCCAGTGCACGGGCGGCGAGGGCGGGCCGCCCGCGCAATTGCGAGATAAAATCCGGAATGTCTTCGAACGGCAAGGCCGCATGATGCCCCTGCTGCACCTTCCTGCGACGCGGGAGAAGTTGATCGAGATGGCCTCGCCACCGGGCAGTTTTCTCCTTTGCGCAAACCTTTGGCCTTGGCCGCATCAAGAACATTCTCGATCCGCCCGCGCAGCCTGTCGACTGTTTCGGGAATCTTGTTCCAGATCGGCTTGAGCACCCCGAGCACATCGTCCGTGTCGATCTCATGAAGAAACAGCCCCCTTAGAGGAGCCGCATAGACCGTCAGCGTCATCCGCCATGCGGACATCGTATCGATAAAAGCATCGGCAAAACCACCGAAGGCAGGAGCCTCTGTCTCGCTCAAGCCTGCGATTTTTCCCCTCAGCCAGCATTGCGCGATACTCGGCTGCTTGTTCCCGCACCTTGGCAAGGGAAAGCGAACGGGCACTGCCGAGGCCCAGTTCCTTTCTGCCGCCGCGCCAGGTGTAGCAGAATATCCAGTTTCGACGCGTGGCATCGACATAGAGAAAAAGCCCTCCATCGTCGGAGTAACGACCCGCTTCGCGGATCGCCTGTACCTTTGCTGCGGAAAGGATATTGAGAGTACGGCTGGTCATGATCTTGAACTCTCGTTCAAGACCCCTTCCCGCCATGGGTCATGGTCTGACGTGGCAAAAAGGAATCGGATCGCCCCCCTCTTAGGACTCCTCTTTCGCGGCGCGATCAAAGGAGACGGGACAATAATGCCTGAGACGGAAAATCCGCTCAAGTGGCTGTTTCATGCGAATTTTTTACACATCTTGAGACAGCTTGAGCGAAGATGGGCATACAACTCCTCGACCCACGCGCCTTTGTCATATGGCCAGGCTGGCTCCACACGGGATCCTGCAATTATCCACCGGAGCCGAGTTGCCAACAGGGCGCCCCGATCCCCCGGGCTCAAGCCCCGAGGGAAAGGTAGTACCGCGTGTACCGCAGTTCCCCCTCCTTGCGCAGCGCGGAAAGGGCAACCAATTCCGCAAGATCGCGCGTAGCTGTAGCCGACGCGGCCTCTGTGATCGTACGATAATTGGCCGCGCTAAGGCCACCCTTGAAGCCGTCCGGTCCTTCGGCAAACATGCGCAGCAAGACCTTTTCCTGCCTCGGATTGATCTTCCCCCGCAAGCGGTCAAGCAATCGGGCTTTGGCGATCAGAAACTGGACGCGCTCAATGGTCCGCTGCTGGGCCGCGACCGCACTATCGGCAAACCAACTCAGCCACACGTCGACCTGGTTGGACAGGCTCGCGCGATGCAATTGCTCATAATAGGCCTTGCGATTGCGCTGAATAATTTCTGCCAAGGCGGTGATGGCCGGCGCATCGAGACATTGCGCCAGCGCCTTCTCGGCCAAGGCCCTCCCAAGGCGGCCATTACCATCCTCAAACGGATGGATGCTTTCAAACCACAGGTGAGCGATGCCCGCACGCACCAGCACACTGACGGGTGCCGCCCCATCGGGCGCGCTGGCGTTGAACCATGCAATGAAGGCAGCCATTTCCTCCGCGACGCTTGAGGACGACGGTGCCTCAAAATAAACCTTGGGGGCGTGAAGCGCGCCCGACACGATCTGCATCGGGTCATCATGGGTGCGATAGCGCCCGATATCGGCCAGATCCCGCCTGCCATTCATCAGCATCGCGTGCCACTGGAACAGCATCGCATTGGAGAGCGGCGCACGGTAATCCTGATAGAGGCTGGCCATCAGCTCTGCCGCGCCCGCTTCGGCGGCATTGGCGCGCCGCTGATCGTTTTTGAGACCGAGATGGCGGGCCACCGAAGACTGCACACTGGCACGATCAAGAATTTCGCCTTCAATGGCTGAACTATCGACCGCCTCCTGCGCGATAAGCGAGAGGGTTAAACCCTGCCGCTCCTCGTCATCCAAATGAGCCAGAGAGCCAACCGCCACCCCTGCCCCTTTGAGGAAGCGATCCTCGATAGGGCGCAAAGCGGCGGCATCGTAGCGAAATGCGGGCCAATCGGGTTGTTGCCAGTTCCAGCGCATGATGGATGGAGGTTAACTCTATCCATCATATAATTGCAAGATATGATCGATAGAGAAAGCACCTACAAATCACTTTCACTTCGGAAAGAGAATGCATGATCCTTTATGACAATTGATACCGCAGCCCGATCCGCGGCTTCGCTCCCGCCCTGCGCCTGACAGCCCAATGCACAGGTAGGTAATTACCGTTCGGGGCTCACTTGCGGATGACCTATGCTATCAATTTGGGATCGGATGGGCACTTGCCCCGCCATATCCGCCAGCGCGCCTTCGCGCACCTAGAGAAATGTATCTTTCAATGACACGTCGAGGCCGATAAAATGCTTCCATGGCGGCCCTCTGTTTAATGCTGGGTTCGGTCTCAATCGTGAGCCCTACTACATCCTAACGGGGGGAAACCACCCTTCCAACGCATGTAAACCGCGCCGGTGTCCCACCCCCGCGATTACTCGATGTAATTACGCCCAATTTTTCATCCGCATCCCCGCAGGGCGACCTGAACTGCAGCGTAACCATTATTCCGGCAGCGAGCGCCTATTTCCACAGAGGGAAACAGGCGCTCGCTGCCAAAGGGCATCAAAGCAGCCAGCGGATGCCGCCACTCACACTTTCACGCTTGGCGGTCTCACCAAGTTCACCTGCCGCGTTGAAGAACAGCACAGCGCCACCCTTCAGGCGATATTCCGCGCCGACCGCAGCGGTGGCACTGACCCGGTCACGCTCGACGCCATAAGCCACCAGTCCGGTGCCGCTGCCCGCAAAAGTCGCGGTGGCGGCAATGGGATCATTCTTGGGCCGATAACGCAGCCCCAGCGTGAGGAAGCGACGCCACGGCCCCGCAGCCTCGGCCGCAGTTTCAAAGCCCACGCCCGCATCGACGAAGCGCTGCTTCCGTTTGGCCGCGTCCACGCTCAACGCGAAAGGATGCCCACTGCCCTCAACGATTGCACCGTGGCGGGTCGTCACCCAGGTCACCCCCATATGGGGGCGCAGCAGCCAGCTCTGCGAAAGAGAAAAAGCATGGCTGATCGAGCCGTCGAAGGACACCGTAGGCAGGTCATAGCTGGCCGTGACCTGACCGGCATCGGGGACATTGCGCCGCGAAACCGCCCGCGCCGCGTCGAAGTTTGCCGCCAGAGTGACCGTGGTTGCCCGGTCGCTAAAGCGCAGCGCAAAACCAGCCACGGCACCGTGCGCGTTGGTCGAGGCACCGATTGCCGCGACCGACTGGCTTTGATCCACCCAACCGACATAAGTTGAAAGGGCATAACCTTCACCCGCCAGCCCAACACCGCCCAGAACGCCGTAGCCGTTGATCGTGGCACGGTTGATGCCCTGATAGTCATTGCCTGCGAACTGACGCAGGCTGCCCAGTGTCTGACCAAAGCTAAAGAAGTGATGAGGACCGCGATCCTCGCCCAATCCGAGAGTACGGCTGGTGGCAGCCAGCGACAGCGCGGTTTCAGCGCCGATCTGCAGCGCATCAGCATAGGGTTCGGGCGTGACGCGCGCAAAGGCAGAGGTAATCGGCGCACCATTGCCGTCCTGCAGGGCCGCCAGGGCCGGGAACAGGGCAGCAGGAGCGCTGTTGGCAGCCATCGCATTGTTCACATAGGTGATCGCGCGCTGCACCTGCGGGGTGAAGCTGCCCGAATTGGCAAATTGCACCAGCAGGCCCAAATCGCCATTAGCCTGGGTCCTGACCACGCCGGGAAGGCCCGTTACCGCATCAAAGCTGCCCGTAACCCCGCCTGAAGCGCTGATCAGATTGAGAGTGCTGCCGACCTTTACCGGAGTGGAAGCCGCGATTTGCAAGGTGCTTCCCGAAGCGATGACCAGTTTGCCGTTGATGACCAGCTTGTCCTGCGCCGTCGGGGCGATTTCAAACAATGAGGTCGAACCGGAATTGAGCGTCACATTGCCGTTGACCGTCATTGTGCCCGGCGAAGCGCCGGGGCTCAGGATGCCGCTGACGGCGATGTTCCCGTTTACGATACCCGCAGACCCGAAAGTAGCCCCGCTGCCCACGGTAATCGAGGAAGCACTGATGGTCGAGCCCGCAAGCCCCACCAGCCGTCCGCCGGTAAGCGCTGCCGAGCCGAGAATGGCAGTGCCCGAGACCGTGGCGAACCCGCCGCCCTGCGTCAGGGCGGCAATATTGCTGATCGAGGAAAAGGCCACCGGCGCGCTTTGGCTGCCCGCATTGATCGAAAGCGTGTTGGTGCCGGTCCCGCCATTGACGGCGCCGGCAAAGGCGCCGTTCAGCGCGATGCGGTCATTGCCGCTGCCCGTGGCGATATTGCCGATGATCGACCCGGTGTTTACCAGCGAGACATCGCTGCCGGACAGCGTAATATCGCCTTTCATCGTGCCGCTGTTATTCAGATTCAAGCTCTTGGCACCATTGGCGAAGGCCAGCAGCGAGTAGGTCGTGCTTGTCGATATGTAGTAAGGCGGCTGTGGGATGTAGTAATAGCCCGTCTGGGTGAAGCCGTTGATGGTTCCGGAATTGGCAATGCTTACGCTGGCGTCGGCGGCGGCGGTCATGCTGAGGCTCATGCCGCCGGTGATGGTACCGCTGTTGCTGATCGTGCTGCCGGTGGCTGCGGTGCCGGAAAGATAGATCGCCGGTGACGCGCTGTTATTGATGATCGTGCCGCTGTTGCTGAAAGAAAAGCCCTTGGCAGTGCTCAAAGCCACGGCCGGGCCGCCCAGGCCGGTCGAACCGATGGTGGACGCATTGTCGAACCCTCCGGTGTTGAGCGCTACTGCACCAATCGCGGCGCGATTGACGAAACCAGCCATTTCCGTGCCGGCATAGGGCGTGTAGCTGCCCGCATAGCTCAGCCCGTAAACGTTCCCGGTCGTAGCCAGTTGATTGACAATCGTACCATCGCCGCCGACAAAGATATTTCCGGCGAAGTTGGCAGGGCCGCTGAGCGTAACGCGCGAGGTCAGACCCGATGCCACGGTAAATTCACTGGAGAAAGTCGTCGGCAGGAGGCCCCCCAGCGTGACCGCGGCAGTACCGCTGCGCTGATGACCGAGCCAGTTCGTTCCCTGGCCGCCATCGATGGTTCCGGTAACGCCAAAGCCCGATCCGGTTTCAACCAGGTAATCGTCACCGCCGCCGAAGGTCAGGTTGCCGTTCAGTGTGCCGCCGCCGGCGATATAAGTGCCCGAGGCATAGCTGGTATAGCCGTAAGGCGAGTAGCCCAGATCCACACTGCCATTGATCGTTCCGGCATTTGAAACGGTTCCGCCGATCAATTGAATGGCAGTGCCGACCCCGGTAATCGTGCCGCCGGCCAGGTTCGTCACATTATCGCTGCTGCCGTAATAGCCCTGGGTAACGATTGCAGCCCTGCTGGCACTGACGATGGTTCCGCTGTTGGTGATTTTGCTGCTGTTTGCCAGGACAGCGTAGCCTGCCGCGGTGATCCTTCCGGTGTTGGTCAATGTCGTGGCGGCTACACCATATCCTCCCACCGCGCTGATCGTGCCATTGTTCACCACAGTCTGGGCCGAAACAGCGGCATACGCGCCGGCAGAGGACGATGAGTCGGTAAAGCTGACTGTACCGTTGTTGATGAAGCCGGAACCGGTAAACCCGCTGCTGCCATACACGGCGGGAAGCAGCACAGTGCCGCCTGCATTACTGTATGAAGTGCGCGAGGCAGCCAATGTTCCGTTATTGGTGATCGTCAGCGCCGTAGGGGTGTAATCGCCCGCAGTGATGATGGCCGAGCCGGTCGTCAGCGCCGGACTGTCGATTGTGCTCACCGATCCGTTGAACACCACGCTGCCCTGCCCCGCCAGGGTGAGCGTCGAACCGTAGGTGCTGCTGGTCCCCAGCGTCAGCGTAGCGCCTCCGGCGACCTGATAGCCGATGGTGCTGAAGCCCGCGCGCGAAGTCAGCGTCGAGCTGGAATCAGAGGTTACATCATAGCGCAGCACCGAATTATTGGCATAGACGGCGCCATTGATGCCGGCATAGCCGCTGGTCCCGCTGCCCGAAACAGTCGTTACCAGCGTATCGCCATAGCCCAGGGTCAGATTGCCGTTGAGGATGCCGCCGGCCGATGCGACATAAGTATTTCCGCTACCGAATGAATAATTCAATCCATTCGAAAGATTGACATTGCCGTTAATCACACCGGCATTATAAACATTGGCAAGAAATGTTGCATAATATGCCGTTGAAATCGCAGAAGATCCTCCCGAAATCACGCCCCCCGCCCGGTTATCGATCGTGCCGTAGCTGTTGAGCAGAACACCGGTCCCCGAGGAACTGATCGTGCCGCTATTGATCAATTTACCGTCATTCAGAAAAATTCCGGTCGATCCGCCGCTGATCGTACCGCTATTGGTACCGGAATTGCACGTACATGAGAACATGAGCGAAAGCCCTGTACCCGATGTAGAGCGGATAGTACCGCTGTTGCTGAAATTATTTCCGTTCAGATAGACGGAAGCGGCCGTGTTGCCTGCAGTAATCGAACCGCTGTTTGCAAATCCGTTGCCGTTGCTCAGCACCACACCAAGGCCGCTGGCCGTGATATTCCCGCTGTTGCTGATCGATGCACTGGCCAGATTGATGACTGCATCGCTGCTCGAATTGACAGTCGTGATGCTGCCGCTGTTCCTGAAAGTGCCTCCCGAATTGTAGCCCTGTCCGACAATCTGGCCGGTCCCTGTAATGTCGGCCTTATTGTACAGTGTGCCTGCGCCGCCAAAGGTGAAGCCCGAGGCCGGTGCCGCAGTCAGGGTCAGCGTGGTACCTGCACCGGGAGCAAATTCGATCTGACTGAAATTGGTGGGCAATGTCAGCGCCGATGTCAGCGTGGCATCGCCGGCTGTCCTGAGCGTCAGCGTATTGATGCCTGCGCCGCCGTCGACAGTCCCGGAAATGCCGGTGTAAAGGCTGCCGTTCCGCAGCGTGGCCACCAGCGTGTCATTGCCGTAGCCCAGTGTCAGATTGCCGTTGAGAATGCCCGAGGTTGAATCGACATAGCTGTTGTAAAAATATGTGGAAGATGCCGAACCGCCCACCACATTGCCCGTTATCGTGCCCGCGTTGACCAGACTGAGCTGCCCCGAGACGCTCAACGCATTGCTTCCCGCCCCAGCGGAAATCGTGGCGCCGGCATTGTTCGTGACGAACAGCGAGCCGGCGGACAGCGCGACAGCCGCGCCGGTCCCCGTGTTGGTGATATTGCCCGAATTGGTCAGGTTCACCGAGGCAGCACTGCCGCCGATGACACTGGCTCCGCCCGAACTGATCGAGCCGCCCGCCAGATTGTTGACCGAAAGCGATGCTCCATCAACGGCAGCCCCGCCGCCGGTGTTGGTGATTACACCGCTGTTGGTGATGGTGCCGCTGTAATTCAAAATTGTACCGGCAGCGCCGGCTGAAGTAATTTTGCCGCTGTTGGTGATCGAACCGTAATTCAATGCCGAACCCAGCCCCGGGGCGATGGCGCTCAGCGAACCGCCGTCGATAATACCTGCATTATTGATATAGGCAGTGGCCTTAATCGCGCCGATCGTCCCGGTTGCCCGATTGATGATCGAGGGGAACGAAGAATAACCGTCCAGGGTCAGCAATGCCACGCCGCCGGTCCCGCTGATCGTGCCGGCATTATCGAGCGAAACCGTGACGGAACTATAGGGATTACCAGCGCTTTGGCCCAAAGTAATACCGTTGGCGCCGCTGATGGATGCACCCTCGGTCACGGTGACCAAAGCGTTGGTGCCGTAAAAGTCATAGCTGCTCGAGCCCAGTGAGCCCGACTGAATGGCAATGCCAGCACCTCCGACGGCGGCCACCGAGCCATTGACCTTGATATTGGCAGAGCGCTGATAATAACTGGTCGAGGCCGGAATATTGACCGTGATCGCATCTCCACCTGAACCGGAAACCGTCGCCCCGGCATTGACGGTCAGCGGGGAAAAGGAGGTGGTGATCGTGATGCCGTTGGCATCCGTTCCCGAACAGGTAACAGCAGTATTGGCCAGCGTCGGATCGGGGCTGCATTGCGCGAATGCATGCGACGGGATGGAAGCTGCCAGAGCCAGCGTACTGGCCTGCACGACAAAGCGCGTCACCAGTGACCGGTGACGGTTCAATTTCTTTTCGACCACCTAAGATGCCCCGCTTTTCTTAGAAAACGGAGGTAATTAACCCATATTTATGCATGAGTCACGAAAAATCACAGATATCACAGCACCGCGCAACATCCCATATTGGTTATACCTCCGGAAAATGACCACGGTATTACCGGATGGCAGCAGGTCTTTTCGGCAAATGACGTATCGCTTCTCTTACGCGAAGAATGAGCTGGTACAATCCAGGCCGGCAATTGCCCTTCAGACTTCCCGGCACTTCTGTCTTCAAAACACGCCGCCGCACGAACCCCGGCGGGATTGGGCCTGGCGGGATTGAGCCCGGCAGGACAGGGGCCGTGGGATCGGCGCGCCGGCTCCAGTTCCGGCAGACTCCACACAAATGGAATAGCATCCGCCCCTGCCGAGCCAGGCATGCCGCGATTTTGCCCACCACCATGCGGATCAACAGGTCGGAGCGGGGGGACGCCATGAGCCTGCCCGGCATCAAAACGACCCAGAACAGCCAATCCTGGGCGCGTTGGGAGGTCTGGAACCTGAACGGGCAGACGCTGCGCAACCGGTCGAGCGCCCCGACCTGATGAGCGCCCATTTTATGCCGGCTGCACAATGATGCGCCCGCGCCACCGTACTGTCGACCACATCAATGGCCGCGCCTTGTTCCACCCTTTCAGCCAGCTCATCGATTACAGCATCGAACGTGCCAGCCTCCGCCCAGCGCCGATATCGGCGAAAAACACTGTTCCACTTGCCGTATTCGCCAGGGAGTTGCCGCCATCGAGAACCCGTTCGAGCGATCCACATCATGCCCTCAAAATACAGCCGGTTATCCCGCGACGGTCGACAGCAACGCCCTCGCTCAGGGGGAAGCAATTCACTGATGATCTCCCATTCCGCGTCTGACAATCCAATCCGCTCTTCCAACGTCGCCCCCAAAAGAAAGCTTTGAATCAAGCTGTAAGCAGCCTGTCAATCTCCGTCCTCAAATTGAAAGGCGACAGGAACGCCTCGCAACCTGACAGCTAAGAGGATGGAGAAAAAGAGAACTGACCCGCAGTGGTACAATGGAGGTGCCCCAGCAGACCCGCCAGTTCCGTCAGCCCGAAACCCCGTTCAAAAACCACGCCGTGGCGGGATGAGCGGCGCCAGCACACCTTGCCGTAGATCAAGGGAAAGCCCTCAATTTCGATACTGACAGGCTCGAGCACCCGCAGAACGTGGGAACACTCGATGCAGGCACCCTGCTGCGATATGTTGCGCAACAGCACCTCAAATGAGCGACCTTGCGCCGTCACCAGTGCAGGGCGATCAAATTTCATGCGGATCTGCCGCTTGGGATATTGACCGTAATTGTCGCTGAGCAGCCTGCCCACATCGATTTCACTCTTGAACCTCAAACCAGCGTAGTCATCGCTGTGCCACATGACATCGGCCGGATAGCGCCCGCCATTGCCCAACTCGAGCGCAAATTCCGCACCTGTCGGCAAGGCATGGAATAGCCGGATCTTGCAGCCCGTGGCAGATGCGTCACGCAGAACACACAGATATTCCTTCTGGTCGACCACCACTTTGGCCGTACGAAACAGCAGGGCGAAGCGAGGAGCGCCGCGCCGCTCCTCGCTCGGCGGCAATTCGGGTGTCGCCTGAGTCATGAAGACCTCACCGTAATTATGCGGGCGGTCAACGGCAAAGCGCTCGCTCTCATCCGCCTCTCAAGTGAATACGCATCAAAAATTGCCGCACGCTCATATTAGGGACTAAAAATAATAATTTATATTGAATTATTGAAAGATCAACCAGAAAGAATCTCGATCATCCCTGCCCGCACAAACCCCTTATCAAAAGCCCACCTGTAATGTTGATTACGTCAGGCCCGACGTAGTGAGTCAACAGCGGATTTTGGGACCGTGAAGAGGTGGGTTTGGCTGTTTCGCTTCCCTGGCTTCCGATCATTTTTCAGACAGAAAGCGCTCGTTTCTTCGAACTCTTTGCCGAATTGGCATGCAAACAGCGGCGACAACCGGCCGCCGCCGCATCCGATTTAGACTGTATGACAAAGCAGCTCATCGCAAAGCGATCAGTTGGGACGCCGTGCGGATTGCAGGCTTAATATTTCGCACCGGACTTGTTATCCGCTCGGCCGAAATCGGTCGGCTGGCTCACCGGGAGCCCACCCGCGGATTAGACCTCACGCCGCGAAACAACAGCGGGGCGCACGCGAGAAAGAGCATAATGCAGGTCAGCGTCAATGACATGCCGATAGCCGGTCGGCATGCTGTCGCGCGCTACCACAAACAGCAGCTCCCACAGTGCCATCGATAACGGCAGGGCAAAAGTTATGGCGCGGGCGAGCTTCATGGGTCGGCCGAGTATGGCTGCAGCCATGAATGGCGCCTGAAAGGCTCTCACGGACGAGCGCAACAGCTGCCGGAAATCCCGCAAATCTGTCATTGCTTGTTTTAAATGGCACGATTTCTTACCTATACACTTCAAGTGCTTAGATCGAAAAATGAAGCATTCCCGGCATCTCCGCGCTATTCCGCGCGTCATGAAAAAACCTGTCCTCTCAGGAATTCAGGCCTCCGGCAATCCCTGGGGCGCATCAATGCTGGGCACCGCCGGGCAACAAGGAGAAGCCATCTCCCGGAGAACTAGCTGCCGCAATCAAGGCCTGCCTGCGCCAGCCAGCTGGCCCAGGCGCGCTCTACGGCACGTTTTGCTGAGGCCTTACCCTGCACAAGACCGCGCCCTCTTCCTATCCATTTCATGGAAACCCCATCAACCGAATAGGCCCATGTCCCCGGATCCGAACTGATTGGAGTGATTGAGGCAATTACTATGTCGCCGAGCATCGCATGCTCGCCGTCATCGGTGAAGGGCGTCCAGACCAATTTGAGCTTAGCCGTCAACAAAATTGAATCTCCAGATTGCGGATATTGCCGTGCTTTCAACGGCTGTCATTGAAGCTCCGTAACCAGGCCGGGAGCAGTGCTATCGGCTGCGGCTTCATCTCAGGCAGTTATGCCGTTTTTCAAGCCCTTTTGGCGCCCCGGCCTGACTCGCAATTCGCTCGAACTGACCGGTCTTGATCTCCACATACCGTAATCTCCATCTGCTTCAAATTGGCTCGTCTCCTTGGCCATGCACTCGTGATGAAGGGGCCGGGCTCCTGAAAGCTTCCGCAGCTGGCATGTCGCATCATGCCCAGATGAAGCGCGCTCCCGCGATTATCTCGGGCCATAGACCGGCCTTGCGATGCCGATCTCGACAGCAGCGCGGGCAGCCATAGCCCCTTCCACAAACGGAAACCTCCAAAAAAGCGCGGCGATTCAATTTGCAATCCAATCGGACATGATTTGCTTTGCGGACTTCGCCTTGTCTTCCATCATTTTTCCTGAAGGCCCGAGAACCGCAGTCAGCACGGTCGCGGACCATGGTTGACTTGCCTGATCCTTTGGGCTTTTCGGAATTAGCACCTTTCACCAGGGACGTTTTCAGTCAGTGGCCTTGCCCCCTTCCGACTGGAAGGGCCGCCGCTTGCAAAGATCGCACCGCGGATGATGAGCGCAGAGGCGCTGTTGTTTGGCGACCATGGCATAGACGCCCACATCACGGCGATGTTGATCCGGCTGTGCAAAGGGTCTGGAGCAACAGGTTAGAGGTTTCGATCAGGACCTTGGGGATCAATCGAGAAGCGATACTGTCTTCCGGATGCAGCCTGCGGCAGCAAAGTTCCCAACGGCCGCGCCGCAGCGGCCCTCTCCGCCGCCTCCGGTTTACCAAACATGTAGCCCTGGCCTGCGCCGCACCCTAGCTGAACGAGCATGTCCCGCTGTTCGGGTGTCTCGATGCCCTCGGCAATGACCTCAAGATTCAGGCTGACGGCAAGTGACGTGACAGCGCTTACGATCGCGGCACTGTGCGGCTCACTGCAGATATCATCCACGAAACTCCTGTCGATCTTCAGTCTTGTGACCGGAATCTGTTTGAGCGTGCTGAGTGAGGCAAAACCGGTGCCGAAATCATCGAGGGCAATACCCACCCCGGCCATGCGTAATTGATTGAGGCTCGCGAGGATATGTTCGTCTGCCCGAAGTGCAATCGTTTCAGTGATCTCCAGTTCAAGATCAGCCGGTTGAAGTGCATGTCGTTCCAGCGCTTCGCTCACGGTCTGCGCCAGATTGCCGGAAGTAAGCTGCGCTGCGAACAGGTTAACACTGATCCGCGGCATGTGCCGACCAGCAGCACGCCACCGGACCAGCTGCGCGCAAGCCTCGTTGATGATCCAGCTTCCCACCGTGAAGGCGGTTCTGTGCGTCTCAAGCACCGGCATGAAGACCCCGGGAAGAAGCAAGCCACGCGTGGGATGGCGCCAGCGAAGCAACGCCTCCGCACCGATCGGTTCGCAGTCATTCAGCCGAACCTGCGGCTGGTAGAACAGTTCCCATTCGCCACGTTCCGTTGCCTGCCGCAATTCGGCCCTAAACGCGCGCTGCGCGGTGAGCTGATTTGCCATTCCGGCGTCAAACAGCCGGACTCTGCGCCCACTATCTTTTTTTGCGGCGAGTAGCGCAAGGTCGGCACGAAGAAGCAGTTCATCCGCATCGGCAGCGTGGAGCGGAGCCAATGAAAGCCCAATGCTGGTCCCGACATACAAGAGATGTCCTGCTATCTGGAACGGCTGCGAAAACGCATCCAGGATGTGCTCGGCCTGCGTGCGTGCGCCGAGCGGGTCATCACTGCCCGGAAGAAGCAGTGCAAATTCATCGCCTCCGATGCGGGCCAATGCAGCGTCGGCGCCAATGGTTGACGTCAGCCTGAGCGCGACGGCCTGAAGAAGGGCATCACCGGTTGAATGACCGAAGCTGTCGTTGATCGACTTGAACCCGTCCAGATCCAGCGCAAGCAGGGCTGCGGCACCTTGCTCTTTCAGGCAGTCGGCGACACTCTGGGTAAAACACGAGCGGTTCAGCAAGCCTGTCAATGCGTCATGGTTTGCAAGATGCTGGAGACGGGCTTCCCGCTCGCGGCGAACAGTGATGTCCTGAATCTGGGCGGCGACCTCCATTCCGCGCAACCCGAGCCAGGAGGAAATCGTCATCTCGATTGGAAACTCGGTCCCGTCTGCTTTGATCGCCACCACTTCTACGGTCTTGCCCGACAGGGTGACGGGACCGCCGGCAACAATGCGCTTCAAGCCGTGGTTGTGCTGATCGCGGAATCTTGGCGGGATGATGATATCGAGCGAGCGGCCGATCATGTCCGCAGCCGCATGACCAAATATATTCTCGGCAGCCTTGTTCCAGAATGTGACTCTGCCTTCCACAGTAGCTGTGATCAGCGCCATGGACGTGGAATTGGCGAAGCCGCCCAACGCCATCCCTCCGCGCATGGCTCTGTTTTTCCGCATGCTCGCAACAACCATTTTTGCCAGGTGTCCCAGAAGGTCCCGCTCTTCAGGGCTGAAATTTTCACGAGGCTTGGTGTCAATGATGCAGAACGCGCCGAGATGGATGCCTTCATCGTCTATCAGCGGAGCGCCAGCATAGAACCGGATACGAGGTTCGTCCTTCACGAGAGGATTGTCGCAAAACCGTACGTCGACCGCGGCGTCAAGAACGATCAGAGGCTCATATTTCGTAAGAGTGTGCGCGCAGAATGAAACCGCGCGTGGTGTGCTGGAAACAGCTAATCCGTGATGTGATTTCAGCCACTGCTCATGCTCGCCGATTAGCGACACAAGGCATATCGGCACACTGAATAAGCGGGCTCCGAGCTCGGTAAAATAGTCATAGTCAAGTTCGGGTGGGCTGCCGAACAATTCGTAGGAATGCATTGCCTCAAGGCGGTGTTCTTCGGAGACTGGCGATGTCACTTTATGTCTCCGCTAAATTCGGAAAGCCCCTACAGCATCTCGCACCCCCGGGTTAAATCAAAATGAATCATCGTAGATCCGGTAGAAGCGCAAATTTTATAGCACGCGGATTACGGCCGCAGGGCGGGGGCGGCCAGTTTTTGCCCCGCGCCGCGCGCGCCATTACCGCGCGAAAGGACGGAGCCGTCAGCGCCGACGAGAGCGGGAAGCCCCAGGGAAACGAGGCGGCGCTGCCATGAGAAGAAGAATGGGCCATCAGACGGCTCCATTGCGATAAAGACCGCGCCCAGCAGCCATTTGCGCAAGGCGGGACGGTCCTCGCGCTCCATCGCCGGCATGGGTCGCGCTCGACGCCAGCAGCAGCAGCGCTTCCCCGCCGACATAGGGCAGATCGAAAAGCTCCGCTTCGGCCCGCCCGCCGGCCACATTGCCCGCCAGAACGGCGAATGTGGCGAACAGGCTGGCAAAGGGGCGGCAATCGCTCATCAGATAGATCCAGAAACCCGGCGTGGCTCTCGATCCATCCTGCTGGCGTGCGTAATGGTCTTGATGCGCGCTCATCGGCGCGCCTCCTGCAACAGGGCGTATCGGGCCTTTTCGATCCGCTCGGCTTCGGCGGCGGGTGCCCAGTAACCGGTGTCGCGGTCACAACTGCGCGCGATGAAGGTGCGGATCATACCGAACAGGCCGGCGTGGCCAAGAGCCTCATCGCCGCCCGTTCCCCCGCCGCCCGTTATCTGCACGCGCAGAGCTATGGCGCGGATGCCGATTATGTCGAAACGGGCCAGTCCGACGACACGCGCGAGGTGCAGATCGCGCTTGCCATGCACAAGATCCTCTATGTTGCCCCCACCCCGCCCACCAAATACAAGGGCCGCCGCCTTGTCGGCGAGGAGTGTTGAAATCGCATGAGCCAGTTCTGGAGTCCATTGGTCCACCGCCTGTCGCCTTATGTTCCGGGCGAGCAGCCGCGCGTTGAGGGCCTCATCAAACTCAACACCAATGAATTGCCCTTTGGCCCCTCGCCCGCCGTGGCCGGGGCGATCGAGGCGGCGGCGCGGGAGGGTTTGCAGCTCTATCCCGATCCGCAGTCGGGCGCGTTGTGCGAGGCTTTGGCCGCCTATCACGGGATGCCGCGCGATCATGTGTTCGTGGGCAATGGTTCGGATGAGGTGCTGGCCCATGCCTTTGCCGGCTTGCTCAAGCATGACGGCCAGCTGCTGTTTCCCGACATCACCTACAGTTTCTATCCCACCTATTGCCGATTGTTCGGCATTGCCTATGAAACCGTGCCGCTGGATGGCGCGATGCAGGTCAATATCGAGGACTATCGCCGCGCAACCGGGGCCATAGTCGGAGCGGTGATCCTGCCCAATCCCAATGCGCCCACCGGGGTCGGGCTGGGGCTGGACGCAGTCGAGCGGCTGCTGGCGATGCACGCGCACGCGCCGGTGGTAATCGACGAGGCCTATGTCGATTTCGGCGCGCAGAGCGCCCTGCCCCTGATCGCACGCTATCCCAATCTGCTGATCGTGCGCACCCTATCGAAATCGCGCGGACTGGCGGGGCTGCGGGTCGGCTATGCACTGGGCCAGCCTCATCTGATCGAGGCGCTGGTGCGGGTGAAGGACAGTTTCAATTCTTATCCGCTCGACCGTCTGGCTCAGGCCGGGGCGCTGGCCTCGCTGGGCGACGAGGATTATTTTCAGCAAGGGTGCGCGGCGATCATCGAAAACCGCGCGCAGCTGGTGACAGGGCTGGAGCGCCTTGGCTTTGCGGTCCTGCCCTCTCAGGCCAATTTCGTCTTTGCCC
This sequence comes from Novosphingobium sediminicola, assembly GCF_014196525.1. Taxonomy (GTDB): domain Bacteria; phylum Pseudomonadota; class Alphaproteobacteria; order Sphingomonadales; family Sphingomonadaceae; genus Novosphingobium; species Novosphingobium sediminicola. Next base: position 98,487 of record NZ_JACIDX010000019.1, read on the forward strand.
GCCATAGCGCGCGCGGCGGGGCGGAACTGGCGCAGGCGCTGCGGGCGAAAAAGATCCTCGTGCGCCATTTCAACGCGCCCCGGATCGATCCATTCCTGCGCATCACCGTGGGCAATGGGGATCAGGTTTCCGTACTGTTGCAGGCGCTGGAGGACATCCTGAGCTGTTAAAGCGCCTGCCACACATCCGCCATCAGGCCCCGCAGCCATTGCGACACCTGATCGGCATCGCCATCGCGCCGCCAGCACAGCATCACCTCGTAGGGTTCAAGCGCCAGCGGCGGCGCAAATGTGGCCAGCCCCGTTGAACGCGCCAGCGCCAGCGCCGCATGGGTGGGCAAAGTGGCGATCCAGCCCGCCCCCTGCAGAAAGGGCGGCAGAGCGGCAAATTGTGTCAGCGCGGTGATCACCCGCCGTTTGCGGCCCAGCGCCTGCAAGGCCTCGTCAATGAGGCCGCTGCGCCCGGAATAGGACACCAGCACATGAGGCAGCGCAATATAGTCCTCCAGCGTTGGCGGGGCCGCATGGGCGATCGGATCGGCAAGGCATAGGTAGGAGGACTGGCCAATCGCCTGATAGCGGATGGCTTGTCCCCTCCCCTTGCCCCCGGCGATCATCGCCACGTCGATCTCTCGCGCTTCCAGCATCGCGGCGGCGGTCCGGCTGTTGCATTGGCGAAAGATCACCGAGGCTTGCGGCGCCTCGGCCAGCAGGCGGCGGACCAGCGCGGGGCCGCAGGCCAGCATGAAATCATCCGACATGCCCACCACCAGCGCCCGCGCCACGCCCTCGGGCACAAAGGGTGAGAGCGGCGCCAGCGCCTCGCTCATCCGATCCAGCGCGGCGCTCAGCACCGGGGCCATGGCTGTGGCGCGCGGCGTCGGCTCCATGCCGATGCGGCTGCGCACAAACAACGGGTCATCGGTGATCACCCGCAGCCGCGCCAACGCCCCGCTCACCGCCGACTGGCTCAGGTTCAGGCGAATGGCCGCGCGCGACACGCTGCGCTCCTCCCAGATCGCCAGAAAGCTGGTGGCGAGGTTGAGATCGAGGCGAGCAATATCGTTCAAACCGATAATTTTCTTCATAATATGCGGTTTGCCCGATGATAGGCCTTTACGTCAAACTGTACCGATCAATTCGCAAAGGACATTTCATGCGCCAGCATCGCGTCGCCGTCGTTCAGGCCGGCAGCCAGTTGTTCAACACAACCCTCACCCTGGAACGCATGGCCGCCCATTGCGAGGCGGTGAAGCGGGAGGGCGCCGAACTGGCCGTGTTTCCCGAAGCCTATATCGGCGGCTATCCCAAGGGGCTGGATTTCGGCGCAAGGATCGGCACGCGCACGCCCGAGGGGCGCGAGGACTATCTGCGCTACTGGCACGCGGCCATCGAGGTGGATGGGCCGGAATGCCGCATCATGGGCGGCTTTGCCGCCGAGATGAAAGCGCATCTGGTGGTCGGCGTGATCGAGCGCGAGGGCACAACGCTTTATTGCTCGGCGATGTTTTTCGGGCCTGACGGCGCATTTCTCGGCAAGCATCGCAAACTGATGCCCACCGCCAGCGAACGTCTTGTCTGGGCGCAGGGCGATGCCTCCACCCTGCCCGCCATCGCGACGCCGATAGGGCGGTTGGGTTCGGCAATCTGCTGGGAAAATTACATGCCGCTGCTGCGCCAGACGATGTATGCCAAGGGCGTCGATCTGTGGTGCGCCCCGACCGTCGACGAGCGCGAGATCTGGCAATCCTCGATGCGCCATATCGCCTATGAAGGGCGGCTCTTTGTCCTGAGCGCCTGCCAATACATGACCCGCGCCGATGCGCCCGAGGATTATGCTGCCTTTGCCGATATGGCCCCCGACACCGAATTGATCAAAGGCGGCAGCGTGATCGTCAGCCCGCTGGGCGAGATTCTGGCCGGGCCTCTGCGCGGGCGCGAGGGCGTGTTGGCCGCGACCATTGATTTGGATGATGTGGTACGCGCGCGCTATGATCTCGATGTGGCGGGCCATTATGCGCGGCCAGACGTTTTTTCACTGCATCTTGAAGCTGCGGTAAAACCGCAGCTTCTGGACTAAGCGGTCGCTGAGCTGCGCGATCAGATCCATTTTTCATGCAGGATGGCCGGAATCGGCGCGGGGCCATTCTCGCGGCTCAGACAGAAGAGATGGTAATGGCGGCATCGCGCCATGCGCAGACCTTTGGGCATGGCGCCCATGTAGCAATCGTCCCCTGCCCAGTTGCCAGTCGCGCGATGCCCCGTTCAAGGCCGTTCATATAGGCGCGCACCAACGCCTCACCCCGCTACCGGCGCCCATAGCCAAGGATCGAGCAGACATCCTGTTCCGCCGCGCCGGCCAGACTACAGCGCTGGGCTCAAGAAAGATTACCTGCACCCAGTTCCTCATCGACTATCGCGCCGATGCTCCTGGTGGAAAGCTGCCCGCTCAGCCCCTGCTTAATCCGCTCGCTCAGCAGGTCCTGCAATTCGTCCCATGCGGCGATGCTGTCCTGAGAAAACAGGCGTCCGAGTGCATATTGACCGATCGTTTTGCCCTGCATGACCGCCAGCACCTTGAGGCTCTGCTGCTGCCGGCTGGTCATGTCGATGGTCTGGCGGCTCATGAAAACCTCGAGAGGGGAGCGATGGGCCAGAATAGTGCCGGAATCGGTTTTTGACCATAGATCTGATGCTCAGGCTCTTTTCTCCCTCTTTGAATCTATCATCACATCTCCCGCCGCGGGCAGCGGGTCAGGGGAGTTACATGTTAGATTAAGAAGATAAAGAGGCCACTGAAGAGAAAAGACGAGGATCTGGAACGTGTCGCAGCCTGTGGACAGAATCTGAAAGCACGAGGGATGCGACCTGAAAACACGTTGACCCGTTTCCAAAAGCACGTTGATTTCGACCTGAAAACTCGCCGCTGATTTTGAGCCTGCGGATAAGCGCGGGAAGGGGAATTTCGCGCCGTTGGCCCACCCGCGCACGGTTTTCGAGTCGCGGAAGAGGGGGGCGAAGCGGCGATGCACGAGCATTTCCCTGTTGCACGAGAATCGAACGTGTTTTTGGGAATGCCTCATACCGGCGGCTGACGTGTTTTCAGGAATGCGGGTTTGAGGGTGCGGAGCGATCGGGGCATGGCGCAATGAAAATGGCCTGAGGACAGGGAGTTTCGAACCGAGTCATCGGCAGATCTATGCAAATAGGGAGTTTTTTGGGGTTAGGAAGCGCGTTTTTGCGACTCCAAATGGCCCGATGACCGGCCCGCCCATGCCTTTTTTGCCCAGGCTGGATCGCCGAGACAGGCCTGGCCCGCCGCCTCAATCGACCTGATTTCCGAAAACACGTTTGAGTGCCGAACCCGCCGCCTAAAGGCCATCATTGCACGGGTGGCCTATAGGCCAGGGACCTAATGGCTGAGAAGCTGGAACTTGTTGCGCGGCAATGCGTCAGGATTGGCGTTCAAAAAGGCGTCGAACTGCTGCATCAGCGTGTCCAGATCCTGACGCGGACATTCCTCCCGGATCGCCTGTTCGATTTCGTCGTCCAGCACCTTTGCGCCCGCCCTGGACGGATGGTTACCGGAAACGGCTGCGCCTGGCTGGCATTTCACAAAAAATGATCGGATTTATCCGACCTATTCCATGTCCAGGATGGGGCCAATTGCCCGTGATCCGTCATCGAGTCATTATGAGAGCGGAGCGGAGGGGAAATGCGTGGTCCGCGACATGCGCAACCCACGCCCTGATCTGGTTGCCGACGCTCGATTGTATCCAGCCTGTCAGACGGCAAGAGGCAGCAAGTTTTCTCAAGAAGGGAATGCCCGCGCAAGCCGACTCTTGCCCCTGAAGAGCAGGCTTGGGACGGATGGCCGATCCCTGGCGGGGTTGAATTGAAACCCGGTAAAACTGGAGGGTTTTGACCGAACGTATCTTGCCGGCGAGGTACCCGCATCCAAAATGCGGCAGCCTGGCCAATTCCGCCTATGGGGAGCTCGTATCATCAGAGAAGCCGCCAGCCTCGCATAAGAAATTAAATGTCCCGTTCCGTCCACGCTGTCCCTGTGTCAGATCGGCCGCCGGCGCTGCATTCAACGACCCGGCAACCTCCCCTGCATCACAGATGCTCTTTATGAGATTTTGTCTTTTATCCGAATAATTTCGATCTATTGCACGAGGTAATGGCTAATCAAAAATCTCTGCGGCTGGATTGGATCGACGTTGCCAAAGGAGCCTGCATCGGACTGGTCGTGCTGGGCCATAGTGTCGAATGGTACATGCGGCATCTGACCGGAGGCGCGCCGATTTACCTCGCGACTTTCACGCAGTGGCTGCATCCGCTCAGAATGCCGCTTTTCTTTGCTGTATCTGGCCTTCTGGCAGCGGGAAAAATTAAACAGCCTATAGGTAATTTGTGGAGCAAGACCGCCGGTCTCTATATACTTTACTTGCTATGGACAGCGCTCTACTGTGTGAAGTTGATTATGCCTTCCGCGCGCGGCCCGTTTCCCTATCCCGACTTGGATCAGTTGATTCTTGCGCTCGTGCTACCAGTTTATCTTTGGTATATTTGGGCTCTTCCGGTATTCTATCTGATCGCGTGGGGTCTGGAACGGTTGTTGGGCGCCCGAAGTATTTACGCGCTTGTCCCAATGGCGCTTCTGTCAGTTGCCGCTCCGGCCATCGGGCAAGCCTGCGGGCCTATTACCGGCCCGCCATTTGATCCGGTGCATGTCCAAACCGTCTCCTTCAACCTGTTCTGGTTTTATCTGGGTCTCAAGGGCAAGGATGTCTGGATCGTGATGGTCGCCAAGGGTAGCTGGATAATGCTTTGGTTAGCAGGCCTGCTTTATGGCCTTGTTGTCGCTGTGTCAGAGTATTTTGATCTCGAAGACTACCTCGCCGTCATTTCCTCCGCCCTTGCACTGCGCTTTGCGATAGAGGTTCTGGGACGCGTTGATATTCAGACGCACGCTGGCAAGTGTCTCGCATTTGTTGGTAGGAACACATTGCCGGTCTATGTGATGCACACAACCGTACTGACGGGGTTTACCCTAGCCACGCGACTGCTGCCTGCCCATGCTGAGCAACAATATATGATGCTCTCCATTCAGTTGCTCGTTCCGATCCTTATTGCGACCCTTGCTACTTTGCTATGCATCGGCATCGCAAAAGCAGCAGCCAAAACACCATTCAGATTTCTTTTTGAGCCGTTGCCCTCGCCTTTGGTTCGAGACAAAAATCAGCTTAAGCTGAAAAGGCCCCCTGCTGCATCAGCGCGCTAAAGTGGCGGTGCAGCGCGGCAAACATGATGAGAGAGCGTGTTGCCTCACGAATGAATGTTCCCGAGCGGCATGGTCATTGCCTCACGTAAATGCTTCCTACCATGACCTCACCTGACGGGATACCGTGCAACGGAGCCGAAGGCGAAGTGGAACGGTATCCCGTCAGGCGGCGCTTGTCAGATCCTCGTCGTTTGGCTTGGCGATCATGGCACGGCCGGTCGGATCCTGCTTGTCGCCGAATACCAGAGACCATGCATTTTCACTCCGCCACCCTTTGAGGCGACGCTGCACCGTTCTAAGCAGCCCGCTGGAGTAATCGCCGGGTTGTTCCCGTTGTAATCGTTCGAGCAGTTCTCGGCCTGTTTTCCCCGGGTCATCTTCGAACCAGACACGTAACTGGTCGGTGACCTCGACGAGAGGATCGGGTCGGCGGCGCCCGCGCTTCTGGGGTTGCGGGAGTGTCAGGAATTCCGTGTACGGGGCGGCGGTTGAACATCAGGCCGCCATGGCCCGAACGAAACGATCGCCGAAGAGAACAGCGAACTGAGC
>NZ_JACIDX010000020.1 GCF_014196525.1 Novosphingobium sediminicola
GGATTGTAGCGCATGTTGGACCAGTCAATGGTCCCCGGGACTTTCCAGCGCGTATCACCGGTGCCGTCTCCTGCAAAATTCATCACCGCCGCAACGAGTTCGTGGTCCCAGATCCGGCCATATTCGGCGCCCGTCGCGGCACGCAGTTCGGTGCGACCATCCTCGGTCTGGAGGAGTTTGACCTGTTCGCCGCGATGGTGGATCAGGCCATGCTGGAGATTGATCCCGGCTAGGGCTGCGGGCAGGTTGCGCAGATAGGAAGCCGGCGCCCCGACCAGACTGGAGAGCTGGCCGAAGGACCAGTTGGTCGGAGCAATGGGGTGATCATCGCCCGGGGCAAGGAGCATCAGCCTTTCGGCATTGTCGCTGCGGGCCTCAACGCGAAGGCTGCGGCTTTCGACGATGCGCGTGCTGGCCTTGTCGGCGCGGGTGCGAACGCTGGCATAGAGGTCTTTGAGCGAGAGGAACTTCTCGTCGTCAGGCCGAGAAAACCATTCGGAGGATACCCGGCCAATGCGCTGGCCGCGGTTGACATTGATCCGCCAAGGCGCGGTCTGAGGGGAGGTTTCGATCATAGGGGCAAGAGAGTTCATCTGCCGTCTCCTTGGGATTACCGAGGTAGGGGCTCAATCCCCCTCGCCTCATCCCATTTCCCCTTGCTTTTCTCCCTTTGTGTCGAGCATCGGTTTTAGGAACCGCGAACATTGTGCGGATCTCTTCCAGTCCATGCATTTCGGATACACGAATTCAACACGGCTTATTTTGACGGCTTTGGGGGACTCCTTTGCCCCGCCAACCAGTCCTGGTTGACGTTCGTTCATGGTAAGCGCGCATTTCATAGCGCGCGGATCACACTGGTGGGCGGCGATCATAAATGACGCAGGGCAACGTACGCGGAACGAATGTGGCGGTTCAGGCTTGGTTTTTGAAGTTAAACTATTGAGTAACGCCGAGAATTGATGGAGTCGTCTTGTCTTATGACATTTCCGCCTGCTGGGGCATCATGAGATGCCCGATCCGGGGTGGCCACCCCGGATCGGGCGGAAGGGGATGGATCGAAGTTGTCTCGGTCGTCGAGGACCGTCGATTAGTGTGATCACCCCTTTCTTTTCCAACAGGCCTGGACGGAAACCAGGGCTTCGGGCCCGGATGACAAGAATAGGACAGCGGAAAAGATGGAAAACTCCCTACCACAAACGGTTGGCATCGACATCTCCAAAGCAACCCTTGATGTGTTTGCCCATCCCACGGGCTGTGAGCGGCAGTTCCCAAATTCGGCCAAGGGGCACAAAGAACTGATAAGCTGGCTCGCCCAATGGCAGATCGAGCGGATCGCCTATGAAGCCACTGGCGCGTATCACCGTCAGCTGGAGCAGGCGTTGACAGATCTGCCCTGCGTTAAATTGAATCCGGCCCGCGCACGCCGGTTTGCCCAAGCTGCGGGCACGCTCGCCAAAACGGACAAGATTGACGCGGCGATCCTGGCCCGCATGGCCACGACACTTCAGCCTCCGATCCGCCCGGCAACTACGCCGCAACAGGCGAGGCTCGCCGAGTTAATCAGCGCTCGCGATGGCCTGATCCGCGATAAGATTGCCATCCAGAATCAAGCAAAGAACCTTACGGTGCCGCTGCTCAAGCGGCAGTATAAGCATCGTCTGGCCCAGATCGACCGGCATATCGGGCAGGTTGATGCAGAAATTGCGGCGGGTATCGCGGCTGACCCGGCGCTGGCGCGCCGCCACCAAATTATCTCCAGCATTGCTGGCGTAGGCATACGTACCGCTGATCAACTGGTTGCCACTATGCCCGAACTGGGCGCGCTCGATCCCAAGCAAGCTGCTTCCCTGGCTGGCCTTGCTCCTGTCGCTCGCCAATCGGGACAATGGAAAGGGCGCAGCTTCATCCAGGGTGGAAGGGCCAATGTTCGACGTGCGCTTTACATGCCGGCCCTTGTCGCTGCCCGCTACAACCCGGATCTCAAAGCCAAATATCAAAACCTCATCGACGCAGGAAAGCCTCCAAAGGTTGCCGTCGTCACCTTGATGCGCAAGCTCGTGGTGATGGCAAATGCCCTCATCAAAGCAGATAGATTATGGGTCGCTGATCGTGCTTGCGCATGACGGAAACTTGTCTGGCTTTCTCAGATGAAAGTCTCACGCATCGACGGCTTCCTGTACTGGTCAATCGCGGAAGGCGGCGCGCCATTTAAGTCGGCTATGCCGGCCTATGATCACACATTGCCCGCAGACGACATTTGGGCGGTAATAACCTATATACAGGTCGGCCTGCCATCTCGGTAAGGCGAAGTGATGCGATGGATGCCGCCATCAAGCGCCCTGCGCGCCTAGCCAAGGAAATCCTCGTCCGTGTCATCCCGGAATAGGTCCCTCAGCGCCAGAACGAGTGTGTATCGCTCAGCGCATCATAAGCATCGGAAGCGGCCTTGAGCAGTGCCCCTTTCTTGTGACCTGCCAACAGCACGGCGGCATCATCGAGATCGGCCAGACCGAGCCTTTCCAGCACGGATGGCGCCGTCGCCAGATCATTCAGCGAACCGAGCAGGTCCTGAAATTTTTCCAATGCGATCAGAAATGCCTCATATCTTTGCGGCTCATGCTTACGTTCAAACAGCGACACGAAAAATGTGGCCGCATACCGCAATTTCTTGGCGTCCTTGCGGATCTGATGGCGCGCAGCATCATTCTTAGCGGCAAGATCGCGACCATGCTTTCTGAGCTTGCGACGCAGGCGTTCCAGCGCAGCAATCGCAAATTCACGCGCAGGCTGGTCGCGATCCTCGCACGTGTCGAGCCTGATGCGCCAATCTCCGCTCGAAAGCCATTCGGCCAAATCGAGCATCAGTGATCGCGGGCGCGGCGATGCCAGTTCACCGATAACGCCGCTATAAATCTTATCTCGCGCCGCTTCCAAATGATCATGCAGCAGACCGGGACGAGCGCGTTCGAGCAGAACATCCAGATTGCGCGCATCGCCAAGCTTGGTTGCCAGTCGGCGTAATGAATTATCCAGCTTGGCCTCTTCGGCACCTGCGAGCAATGGTTTGAAGATCGAAAAACTTGATCGCAAACGACGTAGAGCAACGCGCGCCTGATGCAATGCTTCGACATCTCGATGCGTCAGCAGCATTGCCTCGTTTAGCCGGAACTGCCTGATACAGTTTTGCACTATATGCTGAAATGCCTGCCCCGCCGTCATGGCCTTGGACAAACGCACCGCTTCAGCCTTGAACGAGCAGATGGCCGGGCCGATGAGCCGATAGCCCCGCTCGGCCTTGGTTTGAACCCCCAGTCGGACAGGAGCAACAGAATCAATGTGCCGAGCCAACGAGAACAGCGCGGACAGCGTGCCCGACTTCAATTCGAGTTCGATTTCGCAGATCGGCGATATTCGATCATCGGTGGTTGCCTCGCCGCGATCCAAGACGAGCTCGATCAAGGCATCGTCATGCTTCACTTTCCAAACTGACCGCGCGATCCGCACCTCGAAAACCGGCGCCAGTTCCTCGAGTCCAACCCCCAGCACAGTAGGGACAGGCGTTGTGTCATCAAGGACAGGCCTGTCGTTGCGAACCGTGCGCTCCCATTCAGAACGGACAAAAAGGCCCGCAGGGAAGGCCCTGTCGGCTTTGATCGTCTGCGTGCGCTTTCGACCCGACCGACGTATCCGCAGCGAAAATCCATTCATGGACAAAGCATGATCGGATGTGTCGAAATAGACCGATCTCTGTGGAATCCTCTCCGGTTTCCCCCCAAGAATGGTCGAACCCTCCAAGGCCTCGGCAGCGCTTGGCGTCAGGTCGAGTTTCAGTTCGATTTCGCGCGTCATACACGCCCTTTTTGTCCCAAACGCTCTTCAATCGGTTCATTTTCCCGATCCGGATAATCCTCGTCCGGAACATCGGGAAGGACTTCAGGCGGCTCGAAAAAGGGCTCTTCCTGCGGTTCGGGATCGGCCGGGGTCTCCGGAGGCGGCGGCGGCGGGGTGGCATCGGGCAGAGGAAAGAATTCCGGTTGGGTGGCCATGGCTCATTCTCCCAAAACTTTCCGAGACTGGCGTCTCACTCGCGCCAGAGCACTTCGGGTTTTTCGCGCAGCGGCACGGGCTCGACCCCGCCGGGATGTCCGACAATAATCGGGGCGACCGGTCGCCAACCGGATGGCAGTCCTAGTGCAGCCCTGCCCTCATCCGTTTCAAGCCAGCTCTGGGCGAAACCGATCCAGCATGAGCCCAACCCTTTACCATAGGCGGACAGCATCAGATTCTGCGCAGCCAATGTGCAGTCGATCTGCGACCAGGGACTGTCCTTTGTCGCACAGATCAGGATGAGGACAGGAGCATGATAGAAAATATGGAAGTCAGGGTTTCCGAGCATTTCCTCGAAACGATGCAGCGCCAAATCGGGCGAAGGGCTGCGCAGCATCAGCGCTTTTGCCTCATCGGATATGCGGTCCAACAAGGCCGGATTGCGCAGAATGCAAAATCCCCAGGGCTGACCGTCCATCGCGCTGGGTGCCTGTATTGCGGCATCGATCACCGCCTCCAGCAAAGGCGGGTCGATGGCTTCATGCGTGTAGGCCCGCGTTGCGCGACGGCCGTAAATGGCTTGTTCCAGATCCATAGGCTTATCCTCCTGCCACCTCTGCTTCGGCGATACTTTTGATGGCCTTGGCAAAACTGTCGGGGTTGAGAGAGATGGAATCGATGCCTTGATGGACCAGGAATTCTGCAAAATCAGGATGATCGCTTGGCCCCTGCCCGCATATTCCGATCCGGATGCCGGCCGCATGGGCCTTGGCGATGACATCGCCAATCATGATTTTGACGGCTTCCTCACGCTCGTCGAACAGGGTGGCCAAAAATTCGGAATCCCGGTCAACGCCCAGCACGAGCTGCGTCAGATCGTTGGAGCCTATCGAAAAACCATCGAACCTTTTGGCAAACTCCTGCGCCAGAACCACGTTGGAGGGGATTTCGCACATCATATAGATCTGCAACGCATGCTCGCCGCGCCGAAGGCCGTTTTGGGCCATGATGGCCAACACGCGATCGGCTTCTGCCGGGGTGCGGCAAAATGGCACCATGATGATGACATTGGCAAAGCCCATCACCTCGCGCACCCGCTTTAACGCCTGGCATTCCGCCGAAAAGCCTTCCCGGTACCGCTCGTCATAATATCGCGATGCCCCCCTGAAGCCGAGCATCGGATTTTCCTCATGCGGCTCGAAGCCGCTTCCGCCGATCAGATGGGCATATTCATTGGTCTTGAAATCGCTGAGGCGGACAATCGCGGGATGCGGGTAATACGGCGCGGCCAGACGCGCGATACCGCGCGAGAGCAGATCGACGAAATAGTCCGCGCCGTCGGCATGGTCTTTGATCAGGTCGGCAATCTTGCGCCTGTCCGCCTCGGCAACCCTTTCGGGATGCAGCAAGGCCATGGGATGCGCCTTGATCAGCGTATTGATGATGAACTCCATCCGCGCCAGCCCCACCCCCTTGGCAGGCAATCGCCACCATTGGAAAGCCGAGGCCGGCTCGGCGATATTGACCATCACCTGCGTGCGTGTGGCAGGAAAGCTGCCCGGATCGATCTCCTCGCTCTCGTAGTCCAGCAGGCCGTCATAGACAAAACCCTGCTCACCCCCGGCGCAGGAAAGCGTTATCGGCTGTCCTTCGCGCAGCAGCGCCGTCGCATGACCGGTTCCGATCACGGCAGGCACGCCCAGTTCGCGGCTGACAATGGCGGCATGGCTGGTGCTGCCACCATGATCGGTCACAATACCGCCCGCCCGCCGCATAAGCGGGACCCAGTCCGGATCGGTGTTGCCCGTCACTAGAATGGCGCCGTCGGGAAAGCGCGCCATATCGCCCGCATTGCGCAGGACACAGGCCTTACCCGCAGCGATGGCGCCCCCGACCGCTGCCCCGGAAAGGATAGGCTGCGCCTTTGCCTTGAGGCGATAGGTGCGGAAAGCGGCGCCGCTGCGCCCCGACTGCACCGTTTCAGGCCGCGCCTGAACCAGATAAATCAGACCGCTTTGCCCATCCTTAGCCCATTCCAGATCCATCGGGCGGCCATAGTGCTTTTCGACGAGCACGGCCCAGCGGCCAAGTTCGACAATTTCCGCATCATCGAGCACAAATTTCCCGCGTTGAGAAAGACGGGTCGCGACGATCCGTGTGCTTTTGCCGCCGCCATCGGCATAAATCATCCTGACAGCTTTCTCGCCGCAGGTCTTTTCAATGATTGGACAGGTGCCCGGTGTGGCCAGAAGAGGCTTGAACACAACATATTTATCGGGATCAACAGAGCCCTGAACCACCGTTTCACCAAGACCCCACGCGGCACTGATAACGGCGACATGGGGAAAACCGGTTTCGGTATCGATGGTAAAGATCACTCCTGATCCCGCCAGATCGGACCTCACCATCTGCTGGATTCCGATCGAGAGAGCCACCGAGAAATGGTCAAACCCTTTGGCTTCGCGATAGCTGATCGCGCGATCGGTAAAGAGCGAGGCAAAGCAGCTCAGGCAAGCCTCCAGCAGGGCCCGGTGTCCCCGGATATTCAGAAAGGTTTCCTGCTGTCCGGCAAAGCTGGCATCGGGAAGATCCTCCGCGGTTGCGCTGCTGCGCACAGCCACGTCCGGATTTTTCGCCTTGGCCCGTTCCTCCAGCTGATCGTAGGCGGCGCGGATATCGCGGGCGAAATTGTCCGGCAGATGAGCGCTCAGAATAAGATCCCGGATCTCGGCCCCCGCTTGCTCCAGCGGTATCCGACCGGCCTGATAGAGCCTGATCCGCTCCTGCATGGGGGTCTCGATGGCATTTTCGGCGATGAAGTCGCGATAGGCGGCGGAGGTTGTGGCAAATCCTGCGGGGACGCGAACGCCACTTTCGCCCAATTTGCACACCATCTCGCCGAGCGAGGCATTTTTTCCGCCGACGCAACCGACATCCCCCATGCCGATCTGCTCAAACCACAGAATGCTGGGCATCGTGCAAGTCATTTCCCACCTCCCCGAGCGTTGTCAGCATGGGTGCCTTCCTGACGCCAGCGGCGAGCCTCTTCCAAAAGAGCAATGACCTCGGCGTCCTGAGTCTGGGTGAAATCGCCGTAATGCACGCCCACCGAATAGAACGGGTCGGGCGAAGCAAGGCACACCACCTGATCGCAAAGTTTACGCACACTCTGGAGCGTTTCAGGCGGCGCCAAAGGCACAGCCAGCACGATGCCACGTGGCCCCACCTTTGCCAAAGCTTTCAGGGCAGCGCAGACAGTGCCGCCGGTGGCAATTCCATCATCGACGACCACGACCGTCCGCCCTTTCAGCGATACAGGAGGGCCTGTGCGATAGGCAGCGCGTCTGCGTTCAATTTCATTCAGTTGGCGACCGATTTCGTGATCGATATAGGCCTTGTCCGCGCCTGCCATCCGCGCCGCCAATTCGTCGATCACCACTTGAGGTGAAGCGCCGTCGACGAGGGCGCCAATGCCATATTCCTTGTTGCCCGGTGCGCCGATTTTGCGGACCAGCAATATGTCAAGCCGCGCGCCCAGGGCCTTGGCCACCTCAAACCCCAAAGGCACCCCGCCGCGCGGCAATGCCAGTACAACAGGGTCCTCCAGCCCCAGCGCCTTCACCTCACGAGCCAGAAGCACGCCCGCCGCGCGGCGATCCCTGAACAACACAGTCATGGCCTGACTCCGAGATGATGCAGAAACCAGTCGCGCGCCAAATCGACGACCTGATCAAGCGTTCCGGGTTCCTCGAACAGATGGCCCGCCCCCGGAATGATCATCAGTTTGCGGCCGCAGGTCATGGCCTCATAAGCCTGTTCGTTAAGCTCGATCACCACCCGGTCCAGCGCGCCGACCAGCAGCAGTGTGGGAGCCCTTACACGCGCAAGGGCATCGCCCCCGGCAAGATCGGGCCGCCCGCCGCGCGAGACAACGGCGGCAATGCGGGCGTCCCCTGCGGCTGCGCGCAGCGCCGCTCCGCCGCCTGTACTCGCACCGAAATAGCAGGGCCGCAAACCAACCGTCGCGGTATGTCCCGCCGCCCAATCCACCGCACAGCGCAGGCGCGAAGCCAGCAAGCCGATGTCAAAGACGTTACGGCGGTCGGCTTCCTCCGGCCCCGTCAACAGATCGAGGAGCAGCGTCGCCAGCCCCGCTTCACGCAATCGGTCGGCAACATGGTTGTTGCGCGGACTGAGCCTGCCGCTGCCGCTGCCATGGGCGAAAATTACGAGACCATGCGGCCGGGGAGGTACGCCCAGAATGGCAGCCAGCGGCGGAAAGCCGGGCATCGACATGGCGATCGGCACTGTCATAGCCCGAAAGGCCAGGTTTCCGGCGCGCCTTTCGGGCGCTCATGCCCAAGGGGCGTGACGGCACGGGTTTCCTCGAACCAGACATAAGCGTCGAACTGATCGGCAAGAACCGCTTCGAAATAATGGCTCAAAAGCTCCGACTGCGGCCGATAGACAACGCCTACGGCCCGTTCGAGGAGGGGTTGCGACAAGACCTCCGCCAGAGCCTGACGTTTGCCGCCCCGCCAGTCGGTCAGGCTGCGGGCGTAGCCTGTATGGCGGAACGCCTCCTCCCAGCTGTGCTGGCGCGCCTGGCGAAGCTCCATCACCTTCATGTCGCCTCCCCAGTCGGAGGCGGCGGCAACTGTCCCGCGATCTGTGCCGAAACCTATCAGCGCGGCCTCTTCGCCATAAGCCGCGCGAACCAGTTCGCCGATATTGAATTCGCCGCGCCACCCCATTGCGGTCGCCGATGCATTGCCGATGTGCGAATTATGCGCCCAGACCACGGCACGGGCATCGCAGCGAAAGGCCATGAGACGCTGGAGCGTATCGAACATATGCCGATCGCGCAGGTTCCAGCTGGCCACTGCCCCGCGATACATCGCGCGATAATAGCTCTCTGCGGCCCGCACTATCCGTGCGTTCTGTTCAGCATCGAAATAGGCTTCGCCATCGTCGGCGATCAGTTGAATGCGCTTTCGCAGCAGCTCGCCCAACTGGGCAACAACATCCTCTTCGCAACCGGCCATGTGTCCGTGTTCGACCGCCTGCCCGTAATGCTGGGGCGCGCCGCGCCATGCCATCAGCGATCCGTAATTGCGCCGCGCTTCGGCGGCGGCGGCGGGATCATGGTTTTCAAGATAGGCGATCACGGCGTGGATGGATTCGCCCAGACTGTAGACATCGAGCCCCCGCACCGCCGTGCGCGCCGCTTCGGCAAGGGGCGCATTGTGTCCGCGCAGCCAATCAGCGAAGGCCAGAACCTCCTGATTGCGCCACATCCATGTCGGAAAGCGCAGAAATGCCTCCCCCGCCCGCAGCCGCGGAGCATTGTGGCGGACATATCCGTCGATGCGCGCGATATCGGGCCAGTCGCCTTCCACAAGGACAAGATTGAAACCATGGGCTTCGATCAAACGCCGCGTAATCGCAGCACGCGCGGCATAGAACTCATGGGTTCCATGAGTCGCCTCGCCAAGCAGGACGATTCTCGCATCCCCAAACCTGTCAAATGCATCGGCAAAATCGGCAGCTTCGACCGCAGGCAAAGGCTCACCCGCCTCACGCAGCCGACTTGCAAGGGCCGCGGCCTGCGGTGCCGGTGCCTTGTCTTTATCAAGCCCTCGCCGCTGTCCGATCATTGCTTCTGATCCGGAACATTGGTCATCGGGGTCTTGGGCAAATCCACCGGGACTGCAGGCCCCGTTGGTTCGGGCGCCCATTCAGTCGATCTGGGAGCGGGTCTAGCCTGCTGCTCCTGTTTGGGCTTGCTGGGCGGGGCCACATACCAGACGGTCAGGACCAGCACGAAGAGCAAGACCACGATTGCTGAGAGCCACCTTTTGGCAGGCGATGGTCCTGAAACAGGGTCTTTCATGGTTTGAGCCTCCCTATTCGATAGGTGCAAAGGACGAAGGCCATTCCGATTGCATCTCGGCCAGCAGGTCATCCTCATAGCGACGGCAGGCCTGCTTTCTGGCACCAGTGCGCTGCATGCTGTCGATCAGAGCGTCGGCTGCGAGCTGTGCCATGCGGTCCAGCTTCGCACCGATCTTTGCGTCCAGATGCTGTTCGATCTTGCGCTTGAGAAGCGCATGTTTCGCGCATTTGGCCAGATGAAACATCTTGGCCGCCATGTCGTCATGACCGTCGATATGGCAATCGCATTGATGGCAATGGCCCTGGCCATGCGCCTCAGGATGCTCATGTCCTTCCATCATCGTGCTTCTCCGTTCAGGTCTGCCCAGCGCAAAGCGGCAGCGGTCTGATAAGAATAGGCACCGGAATTTTTCCCCGATGCTGGGAATTGTACGGAGACGGTGATCAGACGCCCAACGGAAAGCGCTGACCTTATGGCCAACTCATCCAACGGGCTGGTATTGTTATCTTTAAGGTGTCTCCATCCAAAATCGGGCGCAATCCACCGGCAGGCTTGACGAGGCGCAAGTCAAACATGGGCAATAGGCGCAACCTGAGCTGACCAACGAAGGAGGCCTCCATGAAAGTCTCAGAAGCCATGCATCGCGGTGCCAATTGGATCGCTCCGGATGCCCTGTTGTCCGACATCGCTGAGCGCATGCGCAAGGAAGACGTCGGCGCCTTGCCGGTGGGCGAAAATGACCGGTTGGTAGGAATGGTCACAGACCGCGATATCGTTTTGCGCGGGTTCGATGGACAATCCGACCTGCTGCAGCTCACCGCGCGCGACGTGATGAGCGAACCCATCATCTACTGTCATGCCAACGAAGAGTTGGAAGATGCTGTAATAATCATGGAAAGCAAGCGGATCCGGCGCTTGCCCGTCATCGACGACAATCACCGGATGGTGGGCATGCTCAGTCTGGGCGATGTCGCGGCCCGCGCCTCAACTTCGGTACTGGCGCAGACACTTCGAGCCGTTACCGCTCATCATACTTGATGCCCATCAACTCGCGAAAATCCGGTCATGCGATCAAGTAATGGCCAGACGGCGAGTCGGAAGGCATCGGTTCAAAAGGGAAAGCTAGATCCCCAAGAACAGCCTGCCTCACCGACAGCGACCTCGATGGCTAGGCCCGTGGCGACCATTGTCTGACACTGTCCGCAAGGCAGCTAGCACAGTGATGGTTCCGCCGCGGGCTGACCATTGTTTCCCGCAAGGAAAGGACCACGAGGATACTGGCCTCCCGCCTCCTTGTGATGACCATTCCGCCCGGCACCAGCCTTGGAACCATGGCATCACGCCCTCCATATCGATTGCGTCCCGCATCCGCCGCACAAGGATGATCCTATGTGGAAATGGTTGATTTTCCTGATGCTCGCGCTTCTGGTGATTGCCGTTCTGTGCATCATCGGCATCACGGTCTGGGTACAGGCAGAAACGCCGTTCCGCCGGGAGCGACTGGGCGGCGCCGGACGTGCCAAGGCACTCATCCTCTATCATCCGAGCAAGGATGCTCATTTCAGCGATGATATAACCATGGCGCTCGCAAGCGGCTTTGAGGCCGATGGCTTTGCCGTGGAACGGTGGAGCATGTCCAGGCACACACCCACGCGCCCGCGAGGTTTTGCGATCATCGCCGTGGTTTCAAACACTTTCTTTTGGGCGCCGGATTGGCCGACACAGGACTATCTGGATCGCGCCGATCTTGACGGCCAGAGCACCATCGCAATTATGGCCGGGGGCGGAAATACGCGGCGGGCGCAACTGGTGCTGATGCGCGAGATCCAGAATAGCGGCGCGTCGCTGTTGACAATCAGGGAATTATGGATGTCGCGAGCCAACATCCCGGACACAAAGTCAGACTCGAACCGCGAGCAGGCAATGCAGATCGCGCGACAGATCGCACAGGATGCCGGAAGACAGTTGTTGATGCGGGCCGCAGACAAGGCCGCAGGGCGAGCGGGACGGGATCACGGCGAGGTTTTGCTGCACACCCAACCGATTGGGAGACCACCACATGAAACTGCCTCATGATGTCATCATTCTGCTCGCCGATGGCGCGCGCATGCTCCTGCTCAAAAATTGCGGGACCCAACTGGAGCCCGATTTGCGCGTGATCGGACATCGCCAGTTCGAAAACCCTCCCAACCGGGATTTGCTTGCCGATGCGCCGGGCGTCGGCTTTTCTCGAGCCTATCCGGGGCACGATACAATGGCGCGTGCAGATCCGCATCAGGCCAATGAGGACGCATTCCTTGCCGCTTGCGCAGAAGCGCTCGCTGCGGCAGCAGAGGACAGCAGCGGCCTTGTCGTTGCGGCCCCGCCCCGCGCGCTTGGCGTATTGCGCCGCCAATATGATGAGCGGATTCGTGTCCGGCTGATCGCAGAAATCGACAAGGATCTGGTCAAGCATTCGCTGGACGACATCACGCGCCTTCTGGGAGGGTATCAGGCAGCCGTTGGCGAGTAGTTGCGCCATTGTCGCGCCCGGCAGACACCCGTTTTCGGGGCATCCCGAACGCTAATTCCGTCGATGGTCAGAGCCAAAATTCTTTCCGGTCGTTTCCGTTTATTTGCGGAGTTTCTGCAACATTTCGGCAGTCCAATAATTGTCTGCGAAATAATGAGGGAATCAACTGTGACCCACGCCTTGATTATCGACGACAATATGATTTTCAGCCATTCGGTCCAGAAACGGCTGGAAGGAATTGGTTTTCGGTCCTTCGACAAGACCTGGACCGAGGCTCAGGCATTGACGGCCGCTGATCGGCGCAATCCCGATCTCATCGTGATCGGTGACGATGTTGAGGAAGGTTCCGCGCTGCGCGCAGCACAAGCGATCACCGAAAAGGTGCCGGTTCCTGTGCTGATGGTGACGGCCGACCCGATCCGTGCAAAACTGGCCATCGAAGATCAGGGAACGGTCAAGGGGCCGTTTCTGCTCAATCAGATCGAGGAAGCGGTAAAGCAGGCCCGCCACGTCTCGCCTCGAAGCTTGGATGAGTGAATCTCACCGCGCGGGGACGACGCGCAATATCCAATCCTGAGGACAGCATCCAATAACCATGCCGGAGCGATGAAACACCATCGCTCCGGCATGGTCTTACCTGCCCTAATCCGATCGGAAGCCGCCGAAGGCTCATGCGCCTGACACAAGCCCCACGGTCAAGCTTTATCAGAAGTGGTAAGACAGGCCGACACGAAGGATATTGGCCGTTGTCTTCATCTGGAAATTGGCAGCAATGCCCGCTCCCAATAAAGAAAGCGATGGGTTCGTAACCGTATTGGTGCCCAGATCGGTGTAGAGATATTCGGCACGGAATATCAAATTCTTGCTCAGGGCATAATCCGCCCCGCCCCCCAGCACCCATCCTGTCCGATCCGAATGGTACGAATTGTCACCGGCCAAATTGACCGATGAAGAGGCCCCGGACAAAGAGCCGCTGATCGTTCCATACAATTTCGTTTTGACGCGGCCATAGGCAAAGCCGCCCGTGACGAAAGGCATGAAGCGGCCCTCCACGATCGGCGCCCCGATGCGCGCCCGAACCGTGCCGAGATAGTCGAGACTGGAAACCATGCCGATGGAAGCGGTTCCGCTTGCCCCGCCCCCGGCACTGCCGGAAAGCGAGGTTTCGCCCTTCACATCGCTTGCCATGATATCGGCCTCCAGCCCTAGCACAACGCCGCTCGTTGTGATGTTATAGCCCAAATGGCCGCCACCAATGACCCCGCTCGAGGTCTGACGCGCTTCGCCCGACAATGTCGTGTCCGTGCTGGTATGAATGGTCGCGCTCAATGGATATTTCAGCGTACTGCTGCCCAGTCCAACATTGACGCCAACATAGGGACCATTCCAATTAATGGGATCATCTGCATTCGCGGCAAGCGCCGGATCAGCTACCACGATAGCCAAAGCAGATGCGGAAATTATTACCTTATACATGCAATTCCCTCCTTGCACTTACAGATGAAATTGGGACTTTGCACTATCCAAGGGAGGCATTTATTCGCAATCATCCGCCTAGGTTAATCACGTATTTCGAGGAAACCTGGACAAACCCTCACTTTTTCAAAGAAAATTCTTAAAAGCAGGAACGAAGAGAATTCTATCGGGCCAAAGCGTATTGAGGCATAATATCGGCTAAACAAAAACCGTGTCGGTCTGCCGAGCTCCTCCATTCGCAAAGCACTCGAGACGGTCGCGATCAATAATGTTGATCTGATCGCGCCGCGGCATGCTGATGATGCTTTCCTCACGCAGCCGTCGCAAGGCACGACAGATCGATTCCGGCGTCGTGGCAAGATAGGCCGCCATATCGACCTGCGGCAGGGGCAGAAAGAGGCTGCCGTCCGACCTCATGGGAAGGCGGTCGACAATCGAGGTCAACAATGCGCAGAGCCTGACAAGAACCCCATTGCAACCCAGAATCATACCGCGACGAAAAATGGGGTCCTGTTCGGCACAAATAGAAGGCAGCAGCCTTCCATCCTCGCGGTAACTGCGGATCAGCGCCTCATGCCACCATTGGCGTGAGTGACGAACATAGAGCAGATCCGTCACGGCCTCGGCGGTAAAACGGTAAGACTCAGTTACCGGCAGTCCAATCTGGTCACCGGCAAAAAAGAATGCGGTAACCTGTCGGTATCCCTCAACCGACACGCTTATACCCCGTGCAACCCCGGCCCGCAGTTCATAGACATGCTCGCAAGGATCGCCCTCCAGGAAGAGCATTTCTCCTGATCTTGCCGGCATGGCGATTTCATAACGCCGCGGCTCCAATTCCACAAAATTGTTCATGGCGATTCTGACACCTCAGCTTGACTGAACCAGTCAGACTAAGCAGGGCGCGGCAATGCGGCATTGGGTTATATACATAGCGCAAAGATAGAGATCTGAGCCCATCTCCGCTCACCCGACATTCTCGGTCGCCACAAGCAATGCACTGATCACAAACATAATTGTCCGGTTCAAAGCCTGTTCGGATCAGGCTGTTCGGGAACGGATGCGATGGGTCTGTTTCCAGTGCTTCTCCCGCCCCAACCCGGCGGCAAACGCAATGCGCAAGGCATCGGCAAAATTTGTGACAACCAACTTTTCCATAATATTGGCGCGATAGACCTCGACTGTTCGCGAACTGATGCCAAGATCGTAGGCAATCGTTTTGTTAGGATATCCGCAAGCCAGCCCGTCGAGCACCTCACGCTCGCGCTCCGTCAATTTGGCGGTTTGCCCCCTTGCCCATTGCGCCCGTTCAAACAGCGCCGTGCGATCATCGATCTGCCGGAATCCCAGTTCAATCGACTGTATGAGTCTTTCGCGATCGAACGGCTTCTCCAGAAAGTCGATAGCGCCGCCTCTCATCGCCTGAACTGCGAGTGTAATATCTCCATGACCGGTCAAAACGATGACGGGGAAATTCAGGCCGTGCCCTGCCATGCGTTCCAGGACCGTCAAACCATCAAGACCAGGCATTCGGATGTCCATCAGCACGCAGGCCGCAACGGAATTATCGGCGCAATCGAGAAATTTGTTTCCATCCATCCAGCGTTCGACACGATAACCCGATGTTCGCAAAAGAAAGTCGAGAGAGCGACGCACCGAATCCTCATCATCAACAATATGAACCAGTCCCTGTTTATGCATCGCCTGTCTCCGCGATCGGTAAGGTCATGTAAAAAGCAGCGCCTCCCCCGTCGGCTCTTTCGTACCAAAGCCGTCCACCATGGGCCTCCACGATGGTGCGGCTGATGGCCAGCCCGATGCCCATTCCGGTCGCCTTGCTGGTGACAAAGGGTTCGAACAGATCGGCCTCCAGGTCGGGGGCAATTCCCGGCCCGTTATCGACCATTGCAATATGGACCATGTCGCCCATCACCTGCCCGCTGATGACTATACGGCCGGAGTCATCTATGGCCTCCAATGCGTTGCGCAGCAGATTGAGAAGCACTTGCTGGATCTGTACGCGATCCACCAAAACGCAGGGCAAGGAGGCAGGCACGTCTATATCACACAGAACACCGCGGGCCTTGCTGCCGACCGCGCCCAGCGCGCTTGCCTGCGACACAAGATCGTAGGGATGGACAATCACGCGCTCCAGATCGCCGCGCGCAACAAATTCACGCAGCCGCCGGACGATCGCCCCTGCCCGCAATGCCTCGCGGGCAGCCTCATCCATCGCGCTACGGGCTAACGTGATCGCTTCGTCTTCATAAGGAGCAAGCAGAATGGCTGTCGATTGAACATAATTGGCGATGGCGGTCAGAGGTTGATTCAATTCATGCGCCAACGCCGTGGCCATGGTTCCAATCGCGGACACGCGCGAAATATGAATCAATTCAGACTGCAATTCCTGCAGTTTCGCCTCCGCCTCGCGCCTCGCCGTGAGATCGCGGAGAAAACCTGTGAAAATACGGCTGCCCTGAGAGACAGCCTCGCCTATGTAAAGCTCGTGGGGAAAGAGGGTACCGTCCTTACGCTTTCCGGTCACACAGCGCATATTGCCGATGATGTGGCGTTGTCCTGTTTCCAGATAACGCTTCAGATACTCATCGTGCCGCTGCGCATCATGATCATCCATCAACATGGAAACATTTTTTCCAATTACTTCATCTTTTTTATATCCAAATAAATTTTGCGCAGCATTACTGAAGGACTGCACAATTCCATTTTCATTGATTGTCATCATCGCATCGGGAACGGTATCGAGAATGGCACGCAACTGGGCCTCGCTGGCCTCTATGCGCCTCAACTGGTCGTATTCTTTCGTAATATCTCGAACGACGCAGCTATATCCGATGAGGCCGCCAGCAGCAGCATCAATCCTGCTGATGTTAATTTCGCCAAAAAACGAAGTTCCGTCCTTTTTCTTGCGCCAGCTGCGCTCTACGACCGGCCCGGATACCAGCGCCATTTGCAGCCATGCCCGGACCTGCTCCTCATCGCTTGATCGGTTCTCAAAGAAAAAGCTGATGTGCCTGCCCAGCGTTTCGGCTTCGCTCCAGCCATAGAGCCGCTCGGCACCTTTGTTCCAGAGCACTACCTTTCCGTCCGGATCGAACATGGAAATGGCATATTGCCGGGCACTGTCAATCAACAGGTTAAGCTCTGTCTGCAGCGTCATGGCCTCTCGGCGCATATGGACCAAATCGTTGACTAGCCGGGTGAACAAAATGGCTCCGGCAACTTCTCCAGCCGGCCCATGCCAGGGCACCATGTCCCATTCGACCCAATCAATTGAGCCGTCCTGCCGCTTAAATGCTTCGGCATCGCAGCAAAGACTCTCACCGCCAAGAACGCGACGATGGGTCTCTCTTATGCGACCATCGATCTCGGGAAAGATTTCATAATGGGATTTTCCGACAATACATTGATCCTGAATGCCATAATCCTGCAACCAGCGGCGGCTGCAGGCCAAGTAGCGCATTTCGCAGTCGAATATGGCGACGGCTATGGGAAGGTGGGTCAAAAAGAGATCTGCAATGTCTCCGCTCTGCAGCAATTTCGCCATCCGGCCCCGCATGCGTCCAGCACACCCCCATTTTTGAACCAGACGCATCAAGCGCAATCCCTCTGTACCACCAAATCACGTCCCCTCCAGTGGTAAAGCCGCAGCTCTTTCGGCCTCCTTCAACCGACTGCAACCCAGTTGAGGGACCATCTATTTTCGCAAATTTGAAATTTTATCTACGCGTAATTATACTTAACATTCCGGATCAACTTAAACCGATGCAGCCATTTAATTTCTCATATTCCCCTATGAATTAAAGGTAATATGGGATTTCTAAGATAGAAGGTCACGGCTCAGGCCGGGGCGATAACGAGGACAACCTTGCGCCGTGCCCCCTGTCCGGGAAACGGAATTGTCGAACCCGAATAAGCCTCACCATCCACGCTCAGGCCAGTTTCCCCGCCCCGTTCGACAGTCACTTCGATGATACCCTGGCCGCGCAATGTTGCGGTAAAGCCGGGCCAGTCCGGCGGCAGACAGGGAACCAGCCTCAGTTCACCCTTTTCAAGCCTGAGCCCAAGGATAAATTCGCTGGCAAGACGCCAGCTCCATGCCGCCGCGCCTGTGTACCAGCTCCAGCCCCCACGCCCCAGGTGTTCCTCGCCGCCGCTGATATCTCCGGCCACAACATAGGGTTCAATCGCATAGCGCTGGGCCGTTTGGGGCGTAGAACTGTGTTTGATGGGATTGATGCGGTCAAACACCGTTTTGGCCCGCGCACCATCACCCAACATCGCGGCGGCAATGCCCAGCCATGCCGCTGCATGGCTGTATTGCCCCCCATTTTCGCGGATCCCCGGAGGATAGGCCTTGATATAACCGGGATCGCGCGCCGTTGCGTCAAAGGGGGGATGCAGCAGGCGAACAATGTCATCCTCAGGACGCACTAGTTCTTTAAAGGCGCTGTCGAGAGCCTGCCTTGCCCGCAGAGGATCACCGCCGCCGGCGATCACCGCCCACGACTGGGCGAGGGAATCGATGCGGCATTCATCGCTGGATTGCGCGCCCCAGTTTCGACCCTGATCATCAATCGCCCGGATATACCATTGGCCATCCCAGCCAAAGCGATCAATGGCATCGGTCAGCATCCGGGCGCGCGGATGCCAAATTTCGGCAAAGTCTTTGCGGTCCCCCTCGCTTCCAAGTTCAGCGAAATCACGGATGGTGGCCGCCATAAACCAGCCCAGCCAGACGCTCTCGCCCTTGCCCGCGCTGCCCACCCGGTTCATCCCGTCATTCCAGTCGCCGTCGCCGATCAATGGCAAACCGTGGTCGCCCAGATGCCAGGCACGCCCAAAGGCGCGCAGGCAATGTTCATGCACCGTCGCTTTTCCCCCTTCAGGAAACTGCGCGAAACGATCATGCTCCTGTCTGCTCAGCTCAGGGGCATCCAGAAAGGGCACTTCTTCGTCCAGCAACAAAGCATCACCGGTAGCCCAGACATATTGGGTCACCGCATGGGGAAGCCAGAGCAGGTCGTCCGAACAGCGCGTCCGCACCCCTCTTCCGGCCGGCGGATGCCACCAGTGCAAGACATCTCCCTGTGAAAACTGGTGGGCGGCGGCCTGCAGGATCTGCCGCCGCGCGAGGTCCGGATCCGACCAGAGCAGGCCCAGCACGTCCTGCAACTGATCGCGAAAACCGAAAGCGCCGGATGCCTGATAATATCCGGCACGGCCAAAAAGACGCGAGGACATCGTCTGATAGGGAAGCCAACGGTTAACCATGAGGTCAAACGCGGGATCGGGCGTCTCGATCTCGATCGCGCAATGGCGACCCCATGTCTGCGCCAGACGGGCCTCACCGCCATCGATCTGCTGGACGGTTTGCCAGCGCCCGATAATATCGGCCACCTGCTCCTCATTCGCCCCCTCGCCCAGCATGAAGGCGATCTCGCAGACCCCATTGGCGGGAATATCCATGTGGAGCTGGAGCGCGGCGATGGCATCGTCTCCGGCGTCGTCAGAACGATTGCCCAGATCCCAGTTTTGCAGCCCGACCGGGCATTGCCAATCGGCCGGGGCGCCAAGAAAAGCGCGGCGCGACGTTGTCAGACTGTGCGGAGGAGCATTGGCGGCAAGGAAGGCAATACGACCGGAGAAATCGCTATGCCAATGATTGACAGCGAGAATGGCGCGCAGTTCCGGACGATAGACGCTGTGGCGAAGCATTGCAGGCTCACCCGCGATCGCGCCCAACAGCCAATCGGCAAAGCATGTGGCCGTAACGCGGCGGGCGATCCCCGTGCAGTCGGTCAATTTGAGACGGAAGATTTTGACCGGGTCGTCGGCGGCCACAAAACAGGACAAATCCTGGACAAGCCCCATGCCCTGTCGGTGCCATTGTGTTTGCCCCAGATGGTGTTCCACCCGGCAGGGCCCGCCTCGTCCGGCAGGCAGCGGCGTCACCGACCAGACCTGCCCCGTTTCTTCATCCCTCAGGTAAAGCGCTTCGCCCTGCCGATCACACAGGGGGTCATTATGCCACTGCGTCAGCCGGTTTTCTCCGCTGTTGCCGGCAAAAGTAAAACCAGGTCCCGCCTCGGTAACGATGCTGCCAAAATCCGCATTGGCAATGACATTGACCCAGGGCGCGGGCGTGGCACGCATGGGATCAAGGTCAATGCGGTAATCCCCACCGGCAGTAAAACCGCCCAGACCATTGCCGAATTGGAGCGCAACGATCTCCTCCGGTTGCGCCAGGGGTTGAAATTCCACCTTGCGCCCCGCCGGAATGAAGGGAGGACCCAATTCGTCCTCGCCCTCACGCGGCGGCATCTTCCATGCCCCGCCTGTGCTGTGCAAACACAGAGTGGCAGCATGCTGCAGGGTGCGCAGGCGCCTCGCCTCGATATATTCGCGAGCCAGAATATGCACGCCCGAGCGAGCGCCGAGCAGATCATCGCTTCCGGCCTGACGCACCGCTTCGACGATCCGGTCGCGCAAAGGCTCAAAGTAGCCCGAAAGGCCCGAGTGCAGGAGCACCAGATCCACTTCAAAACCGCGCCATCGCCAGAAGCGCTGGGCAGCGAGGACAAAGCGCAGCTCTTCGGCAGCAAAGTCTTCATCCAGTTCCGCAAGCAGCAAAGGACAATCGCCCGAAATGCCCAGCGCCCAAAGATCATCCCGGTATCCCAGGTCCGACGGCGCATGGCGCGGAGCAAGATTGTCGGCAAGCTGGGCAAACATCGCTTGCGCCTCGGCAAGGCGATCCGGCCTCAGGCCCAGTGTATGGAGATCGCGTGCAGATCGGGCTGCGGCTTCCTGTTCCGCCCAATCCAGCGCGCCGAGCGAGCCGTAACGACGCGACAAATCCAGCGCTTCCTCGCGCGATGAGGCAACCGTGGTCACAATCGCCAATTCGGTCTCGCCATGGGCGGGCAATTCGATGTCCATGTCGAAAACCGCCGCCGGATCGAGCGGAAACCTGCCGCGTGCACCGACCTCACCGGAACTGTAGGGACAGTCTCGGGAATTGGCCAACCGCTGCCGCGACTTTGCCCGTGAGACTTCCCATCCTCGCAAAGACACCCGGTCATCGGACATCACAAGGCGCTGGACCAGCACAGGAGACGGGTTTCCCGGAGAACGGGGACGTAGGGCAAACAGCAAGGCATTCATTTCCACATGGGTTTCGGCCTCGACGAACAGGCGCGCAAAAACGGGGTGGCGCTGCCATTCTGCAATGGGTGCCAGCGCGATCTCGGCATCGCTGATCAACCCGATCCGCCGCGCTTTACCGGTCGTGTTGACCATGCGCAGCCGGCGGATCTCGACATCCTCGGAAGGCGCCAACAGCACGTCCAGAACAGTAACAATACCTTCCGCCTCATTCCGGAATTCGACTTTATGCGCATTATAGATGGTATGATGCACACCCCGACCCAATGGCATTTTCGCGGCCGACCACACCGCACCGCTTTCCTGGTCCCGAAAATAGAAGAAATGGCCAACGTCCTGATCCACAGAAGCAGGACGGGTCAATGCCATTGCGTTCCAGCGCAAATCACCATCGCCACTTCCCCCAAGCCGCAGGGAAAGGCGGCCATTGCCAAGTATATGGCGCCCCTGCTCGGGGCGGACCGCAATTTCCCATGGCTGGGGCCGCGCCATCTCCGAACCGAACGGAGGTGTTTGGACCATGCGGTCCAGCCGTTCGAGTTCGGGGGGCAATTCCCATGGTATGCGCTCATTCAGCAAAAGATCGACAGTCTGCACTCTGGGATCGGCATGAAAGAGCGAAACAAAGAGATTATTGCACAAGGCATTGCCGATTGCCGCAATCATCATGCCCTGGTGATGGGCCATGAAGGACTGCACCGCAGCGGGCTTTCCAGCCTCCGGACAGCGCGCTGCGGTAAAATCGAGCGCCTCGTAAAAGCCGAAAGGGCCAATGGCGCCAAATGCCTTGAGGCGCTGTAGATTGGCCACTGCAGCTTGAGGATTAGCCGCCAGGGCCAAAGCCGTGGCATAGGGCGCGATGACAAGATCTTCATTGAGGCCGCGACGCAGCCCCAGTTCGGGCACACCAAAGGCGCGATAGCGCAGAATGCCGTCCGCCCCCGCCGAAGCGAAGCCCGATTCCGAAATGCCCCAAGGCACCTCCATGCGCGCGCCATAATTCCGTTGGCTCAGGACCGCGCTGCGCTCACTCTCACCAAGCAGCGTTTCGGGATCGCTGCGCAGGAAAAGAGCCGGCATCAGATATTCAAACATCGACCCGTTCCACGAAACCAGCGCCAGCGCACCGGGATGTTTCACGATCGGTCTGCCCAGATGGAACCAGTGCTCGGGCGGGACATCCTGCTTGGCGATGGCAAAATAGCTCGCCAATCGCGCCTCGCTGGCCAGAAGATCGTAATAATGCGGATCAATCCGTTGGGCGCTGATATCGTAACCGATATGGAAGAGCTTGCGGCGCGTGTCATAGAGAGGGCCAAAGTCCATCTCATAGGCCAGAGCAGCGGCCCGGTCGGCGCTGCGCTTCAACGCGCGGCTCAATCTGCGCCACCGAACCAGAGCCCGCCGCGTGACCTTGCCCAGTTCCGCCTTCCAAATCCGCACCGGATCGGATTCGTGCTGTTGGGCAAACATGCCTTCCAGCATTTTGGCCGCATTCCTCAGTCGGGCAATATCGTTCAGACGCGCATAGGGCGACAGGCCTTCGATGATCTGTCTTGCGCTCGCCTCCGCTTCCGGGGGCGCATGGGCGAGCAGCCGCAGCCATGGCAAGTAAGCGTCAAGATCGCGCCGGCAGGCGGCCAGATGGTGCTCGCTGCGCTCCATCCAGATCTGCAATTGCCGCAATCTTTCGCCTGACTGCAGGGTCACTTCCTTGCTTGAGTGCACAAGTTCGGCCCGCAATTGCGCCAGCTGTTCCAGACCTTGCTCCACAAGCGCGGGCCAGCGTGTCGGCTCGGTGCGCGCAAGGCGTATCTGCGCAATGAACGAAAGCAAGGCCCTGTCATCATGGCCACCCTGCTCCAGCTGTTCACACAGCAGGCCCAGGCAATCCTCCAGCCCGTCCCAGCGGGCCGTTGAAAAGACCGGCTCATCAGCCGCCAGATGGCATCCCCGCGCAAGCACAACCATGCTGACGGCCAGATTGCCGCTGTCGACAGTGGACACATAGCGCGGTTCGAGAGGAGCCAGCGAAGTGGTATCGTACCAGTTGAGAAAATGACCATGCCACCGCTCAAGCCGACCAAGAGATGCAAACATCGCTTCGGACCGGGTGTGCAACTCTTCTGTGCTGATATGCCCAAGGCGCCAGGCGCAGAGCATGGACAGCGCCATCATGCCGATGTTCGTGGGCGAAGTGCGATGAGCGGTGGCCTGGATCGGCTCCATCTGATGATTGTCGGGCGGGAGCCAATTATCCTCGGGGCGGGCAAAGGTTTCGAAAAACAGCCAGCTGCGCCTTGCCGTGCGGCGGAGGAAAATCCGTGCCTGCTCATCCAGCTGCGACATGGCGTGTGAACGTGGCGTACCGGTGACCACGGCAATTTCCGGAGCAATCAGCCACAGGCAGAGGAGGGGAACGGCCGCGACAAATCCGTGTCCGTCAAGCATAAAGGCCAAAAACAGCCCCAGCGCAAAGATGGTCGAAGCAGAGCCTATCCGCCATTGCCCCGCGCGATGGGTGGATTTTGCCATTTTGCGCTCGACATCGGCTGCACTGGTCCATTCCAGCATATGTCTGCGGCGCCCCATCCGCCACATGGTGACCGCAATGGCATGGAGAGCGGTTGCCGCATCGGAAGGCAGGAAAACGATCTGCAGCAGCCAGCGCGCCAGATGCTCTCCCGTCTGACGAAAAGTGCTGATCATCACCCCTCGGCGGCGACCGCGGGCCAGCCCGGTCACCAAATCCGTGAAGAGCCAGGCGCCCGGAACCAGCAGAGCCAGAATGGTCCAGCCCAAAGGACTGCCCGGCAGCAGGAACCACCCGCCGATCATCAGCAACAGGACACTGACAGGCACCAGACTGCGCCGCATGTTGTCCCAGATCCGCAAGCGATCAAACAGCGTCAGCCTGTTCCGAAGGCGCATCTGTCCCGGCCCGGGCACCTTGGGCAAAAGCCAGGGGAGCAATTGCCAGTCACCGCGCACCCAGCGATGCCAACGACGCACATATTCGCCGTAGCTCGATGGAAAACTCTCATAGACGATGATGTCGCTCGCCAGCGCCGAACGACCGTGCAGCCCTTCCCACAAATCGTGGCTCAGCAGGTAATTTTCAGGAATGCGTCCTTCAAGACTGCGGGCAAAACCGGGGACGTCATATATGCCCTTGCCCACGAAATTGCCTGTACCGACAAGGTCCTGATACACATCGCTGACGGCTCGGGAATAGATATCGATCGCGGTATCGCCGCCAAACAGTCTGGCGAAAAGGCTGTCCGAACCATGCGGGGCGATCTCGACCCTTGGCTGCATCACGGTATAGCCGGAAACCACTCTGCCCAAACCGTCAAAAATCGGCCGATTCAGCGGATGAGCCAAAGCTCCGGCCATCCGTGCCACACAGCCGGGCGGCAACCTTGTATCGACATCGGCCGTCACGACAAACTTTGCTCCGACAAGCAGATCAACCGGGCCTGCGGTCAAGGGGAAGGCGCGGCTGTCTCCGGTCTGCAGGAAATGGTTGAATTCCTCCAGCTTTCCGCGCTTTCGTTCCCAGGCCATCCAGCATCCCTGCGCAGGGTTATATCGGCGGTTTCGGTGTAAAAGACAGAAACCGGCCGTGGCATCGCCCGCGCCATATTTACGGTTCAGCCTGTCGATCCCCTGCTGGAGCGCCGCCTCAATCGCTTCATCGCCCGGTCTGCGTTCGAGGGCCGCATCGGATGGGTCCGAGAGCATGACAAACCCCTTTGCCTCGGGATTGGCCAGACAATGCGCCTCGAGACGGGCCAGCAAACCTGCCACCTGCCCCGCATCGCCTATGATGACAGGCATAACAACCAGCGTCGGCCATGCAGGCGCGATGCCGCGTGAGAAATCAAGCTTGGGCAGACGTCTGGGCGCCACCACGCTTGTGACCAGCCAGTTGACCAGCGTGACACTCAGAACCGTTGCCGGGAGCACAGAGAAGGCCAGGCCAAGCACCCATTGCCACAGCGATGCCCGGTTGAACGCGAGATAGGCGTAAGGGAGAACCAGTCCGACCAGCCCGCATAAGAGCAGCGCCACGAAATAGGCCGCGCCGGGATTTTCGCGCAAGAAAGCCCACAGCCTGCCGGCCAGCGACCGGCCCGCGCCAAGCTGCCTGGCAAACTCCGGCCTGCCTGCTCCAATCAGCCAGTAGCCCACATGGGAATGGGGCAGTTCGCTGCTTTCACCGGCACGCAGAATGGCGCTCTCGGCAACCGCAACCTCGCCTGCCCCGCAATGCTCGGCGATCCGCTCTACCGAGCGCCGATAGGCATCGCGCGTCTCAAAATCCATGCTCGTATAGCTGCCTGCAGGATCTCGCTCCAGCGTGCGCTCAACATGGCTGATCGCGTCGAACACGTCGGACCAGGCGATATTGGAAACAATGCCCAGATTGGCGATTGAGCGCGCAACGCATTCCACCGGCTGGTAAAAACCGAGATACTCCCTGCAGCTCGCGCTGACGAGAATGGGTTCGGGCACCGAAGGGAACGCCCGCGCAAAGCCTGCCATCAACAGTTCAAGACAGGCGATCCGCAAGGTTGCAGGCAAAGCCCAGATCTCCGCGATATCAAGCGGATCGTGCTGTTGATAGCCTTCAAGATAGGCCAACACGCTTTCACGGCTGATCTGGAAATGCGTGGCATAGAGCAGGTCATGCGCGATGGTGAGTATCCGCGGATCACCCTGCATCCTCCCGGTGGCAATGGTCCGCAGCTTGCAGTAGAAACCGGAGGGCAAATCTTCGGCGATCTGCAATACCGCCCGCTGCACCTGATAGCCATTGTCGAGAAGCCATTCAGCCGCCGAGGAATTGGACGGCTCAGCGCTTGCAGCAGCCGCCATGGCAGCTTTAAGCCAGTCGCCGATACGTTCGATGCGCGCCCAGGCTTCAACCGATCGCGGCGGTCCAGGACGGCATGCCAAAGCGTGCGCCTTGCCGGTCTCCCATGCATGACAGGCGACTGGATCTTCTGATGCGGGGTCCATCAGGCGGTGTGGGGCGCGAGGGGGCTCCGCGGCCCATGGGCGCCCAACTGTGAATGCACGTTGGCGCGGCCGGCGATCGGTCGAGGCGGGCGGACGAGCATCACCGGGCAATCCAAATGATCCAGCAGATAGCTGGCCGTTCCCCCGATCGACAGATCGCTGCAATGCCTGCCGCCTTGCCCTTTGGCCGAAATCACGACCAGGTCAGGCGCCAATTCGCCGAGCACCCTGAGCAAGGTGCTGCGCGTATCGCCCTTGGCGCAAAGGATGCTCGCGGCCAGTCCCTGATCGATCAGGTGCCGCCGGGTGGATTCCATAAATCCGCAGGCCGCCTGCTCATTGCGCTGGTCAAGGCGCTTGCGCAGTTCGATGTCGCCGGTGGCCAGCGGTCCGAATTCAGTGAGCGCGCCGTCGGGCACGACATGAACCAGCAACAGTTCCGCCTGCGATTTCCGGGCCAGCCGGACCGCCTCGGCAAGGGCCGCTTCGGCATAATTCGAACCATCGACAGGCACCGCGATGCGCCGCATCATGACTTCACGCGGCGTATAGCCGGAGGGCACCAGCAAAACCGAGCCCAGCTGGGAGTCGGCAATCAGCCTGGCCACCTGTCCGGCGGTTTCGCGATACTCGTCGGCATGGGGAGAACCGATCACGGTCAGGGCGCCCGCCTCGCAGGCCCGATGGCCTAGCGCACTGAGCCAGTCACCCTCGCTGAGCTCCACGGAAACAGCTTGGGGCAGCTGCGGCAACATGTCTCGCCAACGGGCAAGTTCTCTACGAGCTTCCTGCCTGCGCAAACTCCAGGCAAGAGGATCGGGAATGGCCGACAGATCGGATGCTTCAGGCATAGCATGAAACAGGATCAACGGCCTTACGCTGGACCTTGCAAAATCGGCGGCAGCCAGCACGACGTCGCGCGAATGGCGTGAACCGTCGACAAAAGCAATCACCGGACTTTCTGCCGACGCCTTGAGAATGAAGTTATGCGGATTGGACGGGAGTGCCATGATTAACGGCCCTTGGGCTGAAAGAGGGGATGCGAGGATTGCCTGGAAGACCGGCAAAGGCTCACACATGTTTGAGGTCCAAAACTTCGGCAAATGGGCTGATCGACGTTATCCGGAATGTTACGGGTAAGGTTTGCGAAGTTGGATGCGCAACCAATATTTTTATACAAAATCATTTATTTAATATAATTCACATCCAAACATTGCGATCAGACCGGCCGATTGTCACGTCAGAATGAAGAGGCAAGCACAACGTTGACAGACGGCAAAGACGATCAAAATGCGCCTTGCCGCCCGTCCGCCGATGGCCGGATCTAGCCGATTGCGATCTTGCGCAGTCGCTGATCCGCATCCTTGTCCTTTTTCATCTCGAGTTTGAGGACCCCGTCCTTCATCTTGGCTTCAATCGAGGCCGGATCCACGTCGCGCGGCAAAGTGAAGCGGCGGCGAAACGCGCCGTAACTGCGCTCGCTGATGATATAGCCGTCCTCCTTTGTCTCGGTTTCCGCCTTTTTCTCGCCGGATATTGTCAGAACATCATTGTCGAGTTCGATCGAAATATCCTTCTCCGGCACCCCCGGCATCTCGACAGAAAGCAGATAGCCGCCATCCTTTTCGACCATTTCGGTAACCGGCATGGTATCGAGCGAGATGTTCGGGAATGTGAGAAGTCCGTGCATGGTCCTGCCAAAGGGAAGGTCATCAAACAATCGGTCAATCTCGCCGCGCAACCAGTTGATCGGGCCGCCGGATTTCACTTCAACAGCCTGCTTTGTGCCCAATACGGGAACACTCGTCTGCTCGTTCATGATGCACTCCTGAAATTGGTGGTGAGGCAGCCGGCTCTCGGATCTTGCCCCGGACCGGGCTGATCCAAGGGCTACGTCGTGGCTGCGGGCTGCCATATCAGGTATGATACGGATGTCTGCCGGACAGGTAGGCATACCACCCTCACCGGCAGGCTTTTGGGAGGCCTCCTATGTCGACATCAACCATGCGTGCCATGCAACTTGATACGCCGGGCCAGCCGCTCAGGCCTACAAACCGACCAATCCCGGAACCGGGGCCGGGAGAAGTCCTTGTCGCCATATCCGCATGCGGCGTGTGCCGCACCGACCTGCACGTGGTGGATGGGGACATTCGCAACGGGCTGCCCATTGTGCCGGGGCACGAGATCGTCGGCAAAATTGCGAAGATCGGCGCCGACGTGTCCTCCTTCGCAATCGGAGAGCGGGTAGGAATACCATGGCTCGGCCAGACTTGCGGCACATGCCACTATTGCGCCAGCCATCGTGAAAATCTCTGCGATGCTCCGCTCTTTACCGGGTTTTCGCGTGATGGCGGCTTTGCCAGCCATTGTGTTGCCGATGCGAACTACTGCTTTCGCCTTCCTGACAGCTTCGATGATATCCATGCCGCACCTTTGCTGTGCGCGGGGCTTATTGGATATCGAGCCTACAGAATGGCCGGCGAGGCGCCCGTCCTTGGCCTTTACGGCTTTGGCGCGGCGGCCCATATTCTGGCCCAGCTCGCCGTTTGGGAAAGGCGCAAGGTATTCGCCTTCACCCGTGACGACGATATTGCCGGACAGGCCTTTGCGCGCAGTCTGGGCTGCGCATGGGCCGGAGGTTCGAACGAAGCTCCCCCCGAAGCGATGGATGCCGCCATCATCTTTGCTCCGGTCGGTGCGCTGGTGCCCACCGCGCTGCGACATATACGCAAGGGCGGCCGGGTGGTCTGTGCGGGCATCCATATGTCCGACATACCTTCCTTCGCCTATAACGACCTCTGGGGAGAGCGGGCCATCCTGTCCGTTGCCAATCTCACCAGAGCGGATGGCACCGAATTTCTGGCACTGGCCGAACAGGTCCGGATCCGCACAAAAGTGACGTCCATGCCCCTTCTTGAGGCCAATGCAGCCTTGAACCGGCTCCGCTCCGGCGAGGTCGAGGGCGCATTTGTGCTGGTTCCCTGACCGCTCATATCGGTATCTTTCCCAATGGTGGGCATGTCCGGCGCGGATAGTTTTGCATCTCGTTTTCGGAGTGCAATCTATGAAAAACATCCTTGTGCTTGTTCATGATGACAAAGGTCAGGAGGCCCGCCTTCAGGTCGCGCTTGATATGGTCAGAGCGCTCGAGGGACACCTTGCCTGCCTCGATGTCGAACTGCTTCCGATGGTGGCGGCCGATTCCCACAGCAGCATGGCGGCCGCCCAACTGGTATGCGAAGAACATGACCGCTCCGCCGCCAATCGTACCCGCATCACCGACTATCTCGCGCGCGAAGGTGTTTCATGGGACTGGCACAGAGTGATCGGAATGCCCGATACAGCCATTGAGGATGCGGTCGGACCGGCAGACATCCTCGTCCTGTCCAGCGATCTCGACAAAGACGATCCTGTCGAACTGCGCCATCTGATCAACCGGATTGTAATAGGAATAAAGCGACCGATTGTTGCGGTTCCCAAGGGCTGCAAGAGGCTCGATCTGAACGGAACCGCCCTTGTTGCCTGGGATGGTTCGCGCGAGGCCGATCAGGCCCTGCATGACGCCGTGCCCCTGCTAAACCTTGCGGGCGAGGTCATTATGATAGATGCCAATGAACCCAATGGGCCTTTTGCCGCGGAATCAGCCGCCGTCTATCTGTCCCGTCACGGCATTCACCCCATTGTCGAAACAGTCCAGATCGAAAGCGGCCAGACAATCTATGCCGCAATCCTTGCCAGAGCCAGCGCGGCCAATGCCGCCTATATCGTGATGGGCGCCTATGGGCACTCGCCCACCCTTGAGTCATTTTTTGGCGGTGTCACTCGCTCGATACTGGCAAAGAGCGATCGGCCCGTTGTTCTGG
Organism: Novosphingobium sediminicola; assembly: GCF_014196525.1. Taxonomy (GTDB): domain Bacteria; phylum Pseudomonadota; class Alphaproteobacteria; order Sphingomonadales; family Sphingomonadaceae; genus Novosphingobium; species Novosphingobium sediminicola. Next base: position 30,005 of record NZ_JACIDX010000020.1, read on the forward strand.
CCCATTGAAAACCGTCACTGGCGAAGGGCTGACGGCAAAGGACAGATCAGCCCTGTCCCTCCTGCCGACGGCAGGCCAAACAACCGTCCTTTGATGAACAGCCCGGACGTCCGCAATCGAGATTGAGGCAGCCCGGGCGAGTTCTATTATGATGCCTGCATGGATTGGCTCTGCGCCCTCATGTTGCGGCATCACAGCACGATGATGTGATCTTCCACTTGCGTGACGCCGGGGGCCGCCCATGCCGCCTGTTCGGCAACGCGCCGCTCATAGGGTGCGCGAACCTTGCCGCCAAGCGTCACTTTCCCGCCATCCAGCGTAATGGTGACAGCAGCCGCATCCAGATCGGCCTGCCGCTCAAAGGCATCTTGGATTCGCTTGCGCACTTCCGGCGAAGATACATGGGATGCGACGAGTATGTTATTGGAAACGCCGGTAACCCCGCTGATCCGTGCGGCGACCTGACTGGCTTCATCACGCTGATAATGCCAATCGACTGTCCCGGTCAGCGTTACCCAGCCATGCTCGACCGTCACATGGATCCGATCCTCAGGGATGAGGACCGCCCAATGCATGATATCGACAATGCGCTTGGCAATTTCATGGTCGGCCGTCTTGGGGTCGGTTTTGAAGCGTACCTGCAATTCCTGAGCGATGGCCTTGACGCCGCTGACCCGCCGCGCAGCCCGTTCGGCCGCGAGTTTCTCGGCATAGCTCTTCACATAACCGCTTAACGTGACCACTCCATCAACTACAGCAACCCCAATGTCTGCCTGGTCAATGCTCGGTTCCCATTCGAGTTCAGCGACGACATCGCCTTGCAATTGGACATCCGTTTTCATGGCATTACATCTCCTAAACATATCTAAAAATTGATATTATGCTGGCATAAACTTGCCCCCTGAAAGGCTTGATCGGCGCAATCTGGCCACCAGACCCCGACACAAGTATTCGCAATGTTACGGAGCGATTATGGCGCGCGGAGCTCTCGCAGCGCTTGCCTTATGCCGTACAATGAACACGGCAGCATAAGGTACCAGGGGCAGAAGAAGTCTGCTTTGCCTCTGCACAATCATATCGGCAGAGTTGTTCGCCGCAATGATTGGCGAAAAATCGTTGCGCAAACGCTGCAATCGCCAATCACATGCAATAAGATAGAACGATCTGTAGCAATACTAGGACGATTTTATCATCGTGACCTGCCCCCCGGTAGTCCCTCGATCATAACGAGAGGCTTGGGGTTGAATGACCCTGTCCCTGAAAATGCCTCCAGCGGGAATGAGAGGAATCTGGCAAAATTGAAGCTGATTGGAGCTGGAGATTTTGCATGAAGAAATCGAAGTTCGCGGGCGAGCAGATAGCGTTTGCGCTGCGCCAGGCCGAGGTTGGCACACCGGTCGCAGAGGTGTGTCGGAAGATGGGAGTTTCGGAGGCGACATATTATCGCTGGAAGCAATTGTATGGCGGCCTTGGCCCATCTGAACTACGCAAGATGCGACAGCTCGAGGAGGAGAACCTGAAGCTGAAGCGGCTTGTTGCCGACTTGTCGCTGGACAAGGCCATGCTCCAGGAGGTTCTGGCAAAAAAAGTCTAGCGCCTGGCCGACTGCGGAAGATCGCCTACTGGGTGCAGGATCGATACCGGGTGAGCGAGCGGCGCAGTTGTGCCGTTCTCCGGTTCGATCGCAAGACGCACCGTTACCGATCAATCCGAGGCGACCAGGCGCCACTGAGAAACAGGATCAAGGACATCGCCGCGACGCGCGTGCGCTATGGCTATCGTCGTATCCATGTGCTGCTTAGGCGGGAAGGCTGGGCGATCAATGTGAAGCGCGTACATCGCCTTTATCGCCTGGAGGGCTTGAATTTACGGGCTAAACGCCCGCGTCGGCATGTTATGGCCGCCCGGCGGGTGGAGCGTCCGCTGCCCATGCGCGCCAATGAGATCTGGGCGATGGACTTCGTGTCTGACGCCTTGTTCAACGGCAAGCGATTCCGGGCGCTGACCGTTGTCGATGCCTACACCCGCGAATGTCTGGCAATCCACGTCGATCAGGGGATCAAGGGTGAGCAGGTGGTCGAGGCCATGGATCGTTTGCTGTTTCAGCGCGGCGTTCCGCCAGCCAAGATCAGGGTAGACAATGGCCCCGAATTTATCTCCCGGGCGCTCGATCATTGGGCCTACATCAACCGGGTGACGCTGGACTTCAGCAGACCCGGCAAGCCCACCGACAATGCCTTCGTAGAATCCTTCAACGACCGCCTGCGCGACGAGTGCCTCAACACGCATTGGTTCTTGTCATTGGACGATGCCAGGAGCAAGATCGAGGCGTGGCGAAAGGACTTCAACGAGAGCCGTCCTCACACATCCCTGGGGTTCATGACGCCTGCCGAATTTGCTTCATCGGCCGGGGTTAACCCCGGCCGATGAAGCGCCGGATCTCTCGTTCTGGCCGGTGGCAATTCCGGGACAGGGTCAGGTCACGTCACATCGCCTGAACCAAATCGGTCGTCATATCGAGCAACTCGACGCGTAGATCGCGACGAATTTTGCAGTTCCCCCTACGCGGACCGTAGCGTTCGGGTAGGTCACGCCACAGAGCAACGGATCGATCATGCCCCATTCGAAGTCGGTTTGACCGTATGGGCATCAAGGACGCCTTAGAGGTTTGAGGCCAACCGGCTCAGTCCAAGAAAGTAAGATGGTTCCTCCAAGGTAGAGGACTCAAAAAAAAGCGCGCCTCATTGAGCGATCAGACGATAGCCGATACCACGCACAGCTTCGATCATCTCGCTGCAGCCTGCCGTCACCAGCTTTTGTCTCAATTTGGAAAGATGGCTGTCAACCACACGGTCATAGGCATCGCTATCGGGAAGCGCGGATTCCAGCAGTTCACTGCGCGAGAAAGCCCGATGCGGTTGTCGGGCCAAATGGACCAAGATGGCAAATTCGGTTGGAGTCAGCGCCAAACGGATATCCCCCCCCTCGCCCCGGCAGGTCACAATCCGCGCCTCGGTATCAATCAACAGCGGCCCGACATGAACCGACCTGCGTGAGGCCTGTCCCTCCACCCGGCGCAATACGGCGCGAATGCGTTCGATCACCTCATTAGGATTGAAGGGCTTGACGATATAATCGTCCGCTCCGACCCGCAATGATGACAATTTGGTCACATCGTCATGCACAGCGGTCACCATGATGACGGGCGTTTCGAAACGTTTGCGGATCGTGGTCAAAACATCCAGCCCATCCCCGCCGGGCAATCCGATATCAAGCAACAGCATATCAGGTCGCTGGCTGGCATGCAGGCGGATCGCCTCGGCGACACTCACCGCGCGGTCCACTTCAAAACCGGCGCTCCTGACATAAGTCGCCAATAATTCGGCAATCTCACGCTCGTCTTCAACAATCAGGATACGCTGTGCCATCTTTATGTCCTTTCCCCGCCACTCCTTGGCCATGGAATATGGAGGAATCATGGAGAAGCACCTTCATCGTTTCTCCATGATTCCTCCATGCGCCCTACACATCCCGGCCGGATCAAGCGGTTGTAACGCGGGCCACCAAGGCCTGCGTCAACATCGAGGGTCACCATGCGAAACAACAAGTTCACACTCGTTCTGGCCGCAGCCTTGTGCGGGATCAGCCTCCCGGCGCTTGCCCAGCAAGCCGACACGGACAAGGGCATTTACGGCGTGGGGCGCGTTGGCGCCACGTTCGGCACGGGCCAGAAACTGGGCTCGCTGCCCGACAGGTCTGCCTTCAGCGCCGATTCCGATTACAAGCCGGGCATCACGGGCGAACTGGGCATTGGCTATGATTTTGGCCTCTTTCGGGTGGAGCAAACCGCAGGCTACACGCAATTCAAGCCCAAGGCGAGCAGTGGCGCCATCGGCAACACCGACGCCTTCACGGTCAGCGTGGCAGGCTATGTGGACATTCCCACCGGCACGCGCTTTGAGCCCTATGTCGGCGCCGGTGCCGGAGCGGCGCGGGTTCAGGCCCGCGCCGCGCAATCCGCCAACAGCCTGTCGAGCGCCTACAACGGCAAGGACTGGGGCTTTCTCTGGCATGCGGATGCCGGTGTCGGCTATCGGCTGACTTCGAAAATGACGGTGGAGGTCGGCGGACGCTACAGCCAGATCGGCAGTCTGAGCTTTTCCGGCCAAAACAATACGATAAACACCACTTATCACCCCAAATTGAACACGTGGTCAGGAGCGATTGGTCTCCGTTACCGTTTTTGATCACGTTGTGGCTGCCCGTGCTTTCGGCCCCATCCATCCCCGGGCCGGGCAGCCGCACCTTATCCTATGATCCGGAGATTGATCCAATGCCAGACTTCCCCCGCCTACCATGGGCAATAGCCGCGCTCGCCTTACCCGTCCTCGCCGGATGCATCGGCCCAAAGCCGCATGCCTATGCCGACATGCCGTCACGCACCCAACTGCATGTCAATGACGGACGCCATGCAGCCCGCACGCCCCTCACCTTTTCGGAGGCCGCCGACTGGAACCGTTATCGCCAGATCATCATTGACCCTGTCGAGGTCTACAAGGGTGCTGACGCCGACTTTGGCAAGATCCGCCCGCGCGATCAGGAGACCCTGGCCCGATATATGCACGAACGCTTCTCCAGAAGCCTCTCGCATGATTACCGCATCGTCGAAAGAACAGGACCAGACACGCTGCGGCTGCACCTGATACTGACCGGTGCCAGTGTTACGCCACCCGTGGTCGGCACGCTGACTCATTTCGATCTGGCGGGCGGCCTGTACAACACGATGCAGGGGGTGCGCGGAAAGCAGGGCATGATGTCCGGCGCGGTGGTCTATGCCGTGGAAATTCGCGATGCGCAAAGCAACCGTTTGCTGCATGCGCAGGTGACCAAGCAATATCCCGGCGCCCTGAACATTCCGGCCAGTTTTGGCGCGCTCAAGGCCGCAAAGGTCGGGATCGACAAAGGCGCGAAAGAATTGACGCAGGACCTGTTGCGCGGTGATCTGCCCGGCGCCAGCGCCGGACAGCCTGTCGACTGAGGCTACGGCGCAAGCGGAAGTTCAACCACGAAGCAGGCGCCGCTGCGATCCTGTCGATTATGGGCGGAAATCCGTCCGCCATGATCCTCCACCAGCCTGGCAGCGAGCGCCAGGCCCAAGCCGATACCCGGCCGCCCGGCGTGGCGGTTGGCCTCATCCCGCCAGAAGGGCGTGAACAGCATATCGCGCCTGTCCTCGGCAAATCCCGGGCCTTCATCGGTGATGCTTGCAATGGCCTTGCCGTCATTAACCCGCAGATCCAGCGTGACCAGACAGTCATTGGGCGCATGCTTGATCGCATTGGCAACGATATTGGTGAAAACCTGCGCCAGACGGACCGGGTCCGCCATCACCGGCGCAGGTTGATACTGTTCCGAAAACGTCACTCCACGCAGCGCCACCACCGGGCGAATGTCGGCGACCACGCGACGCATCACCTCGCCGACATCCACCTGGCGGCGATCAAGGGGCAACTGGCGCATATTGGCCCGAGCCAGGGTATCAAGATCATTCACCAGCGTCAGCAGGTGCTCGACCTGCTGCAACAGACGGCTTGCCTCTCCGACAGCAGGGTCAATGATACCGTCCTCGATACCGTGCAGGCGCCCTTTCAGAATGGTGAGAGGGGTGCGCAATTCATGCGCAACGCCTGCCGTCAAAAGCTGACGTTCACGCTCGTAGGTCTCAACCTCGCCGACCAGTGCGTTGAAACTGTCGATCAATTGCGCGACCTCAATGGAGGCGCCGCTGGAGTCCACCCGCACGCTGCGGTCTCCGGCCGCAGCCTGGGCGGCAGCTTGGGCCACCGCAATCACAGGCCTGCTGATCCGGCGCGCAACCACCATCGCCATCAACCCTCCGATGCCGGTGGACATCAGGATGATGAACAGCACAGCCGGAATATGCTCGACCCTCAGGCTGGTCCAGCCATAGCGGTCATAAATCTCGTAGAAGCGGCTGCTGTGCATCTGTCCATGGGTGACGAGGTAATCAATCTCCGCGCGTGCCTGCAACGGCATGTCGCGCTTCAGATCGATCAATTGCAGGCTAATCGCCGCATAATAAACAATCATGCCAATGATCGAGGTGATGAGGGTCATCATCAAGGCCATCAGCCACATGCGCCCGACAATGGTCTGAAAAGGAAAGCGAAAGCGTCCAAGCATAGCAACCCTGCCGTAAACGATAATTCCATGGCCGACAGCAGCGATGGGCCTGCGGATGGCGGGGATCAAGCTGTAATTGCCGCCTCCACAAAACCTCCATCATTCCGTGGCAGGACGCGCCTGAAGAAAAGCTACCCCATCGAAAGAAAGGTCATTTCATGCATACAGGCATTTGGCTTGCCCTGCTGACCCCAACCATCCTTCTTACCCCCACCCCGGCCATGGCGCATGGCACCAGCCAATGGCGTATTGCCGGTGACATCAGCGGCAAATCCTTTGTGGTGAAATGTCAGTTCGAGGAAAAAGGCCAGCATCTGGGCGGTAACTGCGTTGATCTCGTCACCGGCGCCTCCGGTCCTGACAAAGTGGGCAAGAGCCATCAACTGATCGATGGAAGCCTACGGGGAAACGACATGACATGGTCCTATGGGGTCAAGGTGATGCTGATGCCGGTTGAAATCAGGTTTACCGGACAAATCAATGGCGCACGCATGATGGGCACCATCAGCGCCAAGGGCCGTCAGGGCACTTTCTCGGCAACCCGCCTGTAAAGATTTCGACGAAGATCACTGCTATCGGCCCTGCCCGCGCCTTTGTCCGTAACCCCATTTCCGCGCCAAAGGCGCCCACACCAACGCCAACGCTTCTGGCAGGGCGGCCGTTTCGCGACTACATCCGGCAGCATCGCGGCGACCGCCCGTCCTGGCTGGCGCGATAAAAGGCGCCAGCACATCCCATTCGCGATCCATCCGAGCTGTACCAGTCCCATCCCATCTCTTCGCAAAGACGGCTGAATCACAACATGCTGGTATCGCGCCACAACTTTCGGATCTGGCTCTCAGGCGCCGCCTCTGCATGCCGAATTGGGAACAAATCGAACCAGTAGTTTCGCGCAATACTGGCCCCACCTTCCGGATCGTTGTTGCGCCCGCACGTCTTGTTGCGCAGCTGTAGATTCGACTGGTTGTAAATCCCGCGAGCCCGTTTCATGTTGATCTTCCAGCCTTCACAACAACTAAGGACATACGCCCGCCGCTAGCCATAGCCAACGTAGGTCTCACAGATCACTCGGATGCAGGCTTCAAGGGCGGCCTGCTCCAACGGAACGAATAATAGTGACAGGTTACCCCGAAAAATTCCGATCACGAACGGTCCGGTTTTCGGAGGTCAGATCAGGCAGAGCCTTGACGCCGATCTATTTACGATCCTCAAGCCCCATGCGCATTCCGGGCGACATTGCGCCGACCATCCGCCGTTTCAACATTCAGGCCAAGGTGTGCCACCGCTCAATCATCCTGTCCGCATCGCCGGAAGACCTTATTCGCCCTGGCGTTCGCACCAATCGAGGCGCCGGGGCGGCCTGCATCAGGCCATCATGCTCGATGTAGCTCGCGCGCGCGGCATGGTGGGGGTGATCGGCGACTTCCTGCGCGGTCAGCACCGGAAAGACGCAGGCATCGCTTCCCTCAAACAGGGCGGCCCAATGGTCCCTTGGCCATCTGGCAAAAGTGGCCGCCAGCACGCCCGTCAAACCGCCCCAGCGCGATGTGTCATATTGCGCCGACACCCATTCCGACAGACCCAGCCGGTCCATCATGCTCCGGAAAAACGCAGGCTCCAGCGGGCCGACAGAAATTTCGCCGCCATCGCTACACAGATAGGTGCGGTAAAAAGGCGCGGCCCCGCCCAGCAGATTATCCGCCCGATCCAGCGACAGCCGCCCGGAAGGCGCAAGGCCCGTGAACATCGTCATCATTGAGGCCACGCCGTCGATGATCGCCGCATCCACCACCTGCCCCTTGCCGGAGCGCTCCCGCTCCCACAAAGCCGCCAGAATACCGAGCAGCAAGAACATCGACCCACCGCCAAAATCACCCACCAGATTGAGCGGGATCGCGGCAGGCTCTCCCGGCCGCCCCATCGCGGCCAATGCGCCGGACAGGGCGATATAATTGACATCATGCCCGGCCCGTTGCGCTAATGGCCCTTCCTGCCCCCAGCCGGTGATGCGGCCATAGATTAGGCGCTCATTTTCGCCGCACAACACTTCGGGGCCAAGCCCCAGCCGCTCCATCACACCGGGGCGAAAACCTTCGATCACCACATCGGCCAGACGGGCCGCCTGAAGGCACCAGTCGCGCCCCTCAGGCGAGCGAATATCGACCACCTTGCCGGCCCTGCCCCTGTCAACAATGGGATTGGGCCAGCCATTGCCACCCTCACGATCGATCCGCAAAACATCGGCGCCCAAGTCGGACAGCAACATCGCGGCATGAGGCCCCGGACCTATACCGGCAAATTCCAGTACTTTCAGCCCGGCCAACGGCCCCTGCCCGACGGCCTCTTCTCGTGTCATTTCCCCTTCCATTCGGGCTTGCGCTTCTGGGCAAAGGCCAGCGGCCCTTCCACGGCATCTTCGGAGGCCAGCATCGCTTCCATCGCGGAAAACTGCCACTGCGCCGCCATGGCTTCGGCCACGGACAGAGTACGCGACAACATCACCGATTGCTTGGTGGCGCGCACGGAAAGCGGGCTGCACTCGATGATCTGCGCCGCCCATTCCCGGGCCAGCGCCAGCACGTCGTCCTGCGTCACCTCGTTGACAAAGCCCAGCGCATGGCCTTCTGTCGCCGAGACACGGCGCCCGGTCAACAACATGCCCATCGCCTGTTTCAGGCCGATCTGCGCCGGAAGCCTTTGCAGCCCCCCCGCCAGCGCGGCCAGCCCCACCTTCACCTCCGGCAGGGCAAAGAGGGCGCGCTCATGCGCCACGATGAGATCACAGGCCAGCGCGATCTCGAAACCGCCGCCCATGGCCACGCCATTCACCGCCGCGATCACCGGCTTGGTCAGGTCAAACCTTGCCGTCAGCCCGGCAAAGCCCTTGGGCGGCGTTTCCAGCCCGCCGCCCGACGCCTGCTGTTTCAGATCATGGCCCGCGCAAAAGGCTTTTTCGCCCGCGCCGGTAATGATGGCCACCCATTGGCTGTCGTCCTTGGCAAAATCGTCAAAGATCGCTTCCAGTTCGCGGTGGGCGGCGGCATTCAGCGCATTATGCGCCTCGGGCCGGTTGATGGTGATGATGGTCAGCGGCCCTTCCCGCTCGACCAGCGCATAGGTCATTGTCATGATAAAACTCCTCAGACGGCGAAAGCAGCCAGCCTGTCGCGGATGATGGTTTCAGCCTCGCCCACCATGCGGGCCAGCAACTGGGCGCAGGTGGGAATGTCATGGATCAGCCCCTGCACCTGTCCGGCCCAGACCAGCCCGGCGTCCAGATCTCCGGTTTCCAGCGCCACGCGCCCCTTCGCACCCGAAACCAGCGGGCGAATATCCTCGAAGACCGCCTCGGGCCGGGCGGAAATCTCCACCACCTGCTTGGAAACCGAGCTGGCCGCCACACGCCCGGTGTTGTGAAAGCGGCGAAAGATCAGGCGGGTGTCGCGCTCGCTGTTGCCCACGATGAACTGCTTGATGCGGTCATGGATCGGCGCTTCTGCCGTGGCGCAAAAGCGTGTGCCCATATTGACCCCTTCAGCCCCCAGCGCCAGCGCGGCGGCAAGGCCCCGTCCATCGCCGATCCCTCCCGATGCGAGCATCGGAATGCTGACCTGATCGGCCGCCGCCGGGATCAGGATCAGGCCCGGAATGTCATCCTCGCCGGGGTGGCCTGCGCATTCGAAACCGTCGATGCTGATGATATCCACCCCCATCTTCTGGGCCGAAACCGCATGTCGCACCGCCGTGCATTTGTGCAGCACGGTGATGCCGTGGCTTTTGAGATCCTCGATATGTTCGCGCGGATTATGGCCCGCCGTTTCAACGATCTTCACCCCGCTTTCGATAATTGCGCGGCGATATTCGGCATAGGGCGGCGGGCTGACCGCGGGCAGGATGGTCAGGTTCACCCCGAAAGGCTTGTCCGTCATCGCGCGGCAGCGGTCAATCTCGCGGCGCAGATCATCAGGCGTCGGCTGGGTCAGCGCGGTCAGGATGCCAAGCCCGCCCGCATTGGACACCGCACTGGCCAACTCGGCCCGGCCCACCCACATCATGCCCCCTTGAACAATGGGATGCGCAATGCCCAGCATCCGGGTGATGCGTGTGTTGAGCGCCATTACAATGCCTCCACGATGGTGACATTGGCAATGCCGCCGCCCTCACACACGGTCTGCAGCCCATAACGCAGCCCTCGCGCACGCAGGGCATGGATCAGCGTGGTCATCAGCTTGGTCCCCGTCGCGCCCAACGGATGGCCCAGCGCAATCGCCCCGCCGTTGACATTCAGCCGGTCCGGGTCCGCCCCCAGCGCCTTAGCCCAGGCCAGCGGAACCGGGGCAAAAGCTTCGTTCACCTCGTAGAGGTCAATGTCGCCGATGCTCATGCCCGCCTTGGTCAGCGCCTTGCGCGTGGCGTTGATCGGCTCCTCCAGCATGATGACCGGATCGCCCGCCGTCACGGTCATATTGACGATCCGCGCCACCGGGGTCAGGTTGTGGGCCTTGAGCGCCGCCGCGCTGACCACCAGCACCCCGCTGGCGCCATCACAGATCTGGCTGGCATTGGCCGCCGAAATCGCGCCCCCTTCACTCAGCAATTTGACCGAGCCGATGCTTTCCAGCGTGGCGTCCGCGCGAATGCCTTCGTCGCGCGCGTGCCATCCGCCCTCAATGGCCAGCGGCACGATCTCCTTGGCGAACCACCCCGCCTGCGTAGCGGCATGGGCCCGCTGATGGCTTTGCAGGGCGAAGCGGTCGAGCGCTTCACGGTCAAAACCATATTTGCGGGCGATCATCTCGGCCCCTTCAAACTGGCTGAAACCCTTGACTCCAAAGCGGTCGAGGATGCTCTGGCTGAACGGCCCCACCCCCACGCCATCGGCGGCATGATAGCTGATGTTTGAAAACATCGGCACGCGGGTCATGCTTTCCGCGCCCGCCGCGATCACCACATCCTGCGTCCCGCTCATCACCGCTTGGGCGGCAAATTGCAGACATTGCTGGCTGGACCCGCATTGGCGGTCGACGGTGACGGCGGGCACCGTCTGCGGCAATTTCGAGGCCAGCACAGCGTTGCGAGCAAAGGCAAAGCCCTGTTCGCCCGCCTGCGTCACACAGCCCAGCACGACATCCTCAATGGCCGCCGGGTCAATCCCGCTGCGCTCGACCAGCGCATTGAGCACCTGCGCGCCCATATCCGCCGGATGCCAACCGGCCAAGGCCCCCTTGCGTTTGCCTCCGGCGGTGCGGACGGCCTCGACGATATAAGCTTCGCTCATGGGTTGGTCCTTTCGGTAAAATCGGGTTTGCGGCGCGTCAGAAAGGCGGCGATCCCCTCGCGTGCCTCGGGGCCATCTCCAGCCACTGCGATGCGCGCGGCCTCCAGATCGAGATGGCTGGCCAGATCGTTCTGAAAGCTGGCGGCCAGCAAAGCGCGGGCTCCGCCGATCGCCCGCGTCGGGCCATTGGCCAGCGATGCGGCCAGAGCCAGACCTTCGCGCAGCAGATCATCGGGCGCTACAACCCGCGTGACCAGACCGATGACGGCGGCTTCCTCGGTACCTATGCGGCGGTTGGTGATGATCATGTCCTGCGCGCGGCGCAGACCGACAAGGCGCGGCAAGAGCCAACTCATCCCGCCATCAGGCGTCAGGCCCACGCCGCCATAGGCCGCAGTAAAATGCGTATTCGCCGCGCACAGGACCACATCCCCGGAAATGGCCAGACTGAGCCCTGCCCCCGCCGCCGGACCATTGACCAGCGTGACCAGCGGCTTGGCCATCGCGGCGAGTTTCAGGACAGAGCGGTGCAGCGCGCCGGCCAGATCAAACAGGAAGGCCCCTGCATCCGTGCCCGCATCGGCAAAGGCGCCAATATCCCCGCCACCGCAAAACAATTTGCCCGCGCCCGTCAGGACCACACAGCGCACGCCATCATCAGCGATGACCTCATCGACCCGCTGCTCCAATGCCAGCGCCAGCGCCATATTGACCGTATTGCCCGCCGCCGGTCGGTTCAGCGTCAGCACAGCCACCGCGCCATGGCGGTCAAGAAGAACGTCCGATGCTGTCATGAACATGCCTCCATCGCTTCGCGCGCCAGCCTTGCCAGACGGGGAAAGGCCCCGGCCCGCTGCTGCGCCTGCGCATTGCTGGCATTGCCGCGCAGCACGCGGCCCTTGATGCCGTGAAAAATCGCGGCCAGTCGAAAGAACTGGAACGCCAGGTAAAAGTCCCAATTGTCGATGCCGGTCCGCCCGGAGCGCTGACAATAAAGGGCGATATAATCGGCCTCGGACGGCAGGCCCAAAGGAACAGGGTCCGCCCCGCCCAGCCCCGCTACAATGTCAGGCGGCATGCGATACATCATCGCGTGATAGGCAAAATCGGCCAGCGGATGGCCCAGCGTCGACAATTCCCAGTCCAGCACCGCCAGAACGCGCGGCTGTGTCGGGTGAAAGATCATATTGTCACAGCGGAAATCGCCATGGACAATCGCGGTCTCATCGCCCGGCGGAATGGCACCGGGCAGCCATGCCACCAGCGCGTCCATATTCTCGTCCCGCCCGGCCAGTTCATCGTCCAGATACTGACGCGACCAGCGCGCGATCTGCCGCGCGAAATAATTGCCCGGACGCCCATAATTGCCGAGGCCGACCGAGGCCGGTTCCACGCCGTGCAGCCCGGCGATGATCCGGTTCATCTCGTCAAAATAGGCGGCGCGATGCTCCACCGAGACATCGGTGAAACCGGCGTTCCAAAACACCCGACCCTCGATCATCTCCATGATATAGAAATCATTGCCGATGATCGCCGGATCGCTGCAAACGCCCAGAATGCGCGCCACGGGCACATCGGAACCGGCCAGCGCCTGCTGCACCCGCGCCTCGCGCAGCACGTCATGCGCACCTTTCAGCACCGCGCCGGGCGGCTTGCGGCGCAGCACATAGCGCGCATCAGGGGTGGACAGGCGATAGGTCGGGTTCGACTGCCCCCCATTGAACTGGGCAAGGGTCAGCGGTCCGGAAAAACCGGCAATATGCTGCGCCATCCAGTCCGACAGCGCCGCCTCGTCAAGGGCGGCGCGCACCGCGCCCGCGCCCTTATTCGCCTGCTCAATATCCGACGCGCCCAGAGGTTCAGGAAGCATGGCTCTGCCTCCAATCCCGCCGGATCTTTTTGGCCAGACTCCATTTGTGCACTTCGGTCGGCCCGTCATAGATGCGAAAGGCGCGGATTTCGCGGAACACCTGTTCGACGATGGTCTTGTCGGTCACGCCGGTTCCGCCCATCACCTGAACACAGCGGTCGGCGATGCGCATCAGCGCCTCGGACACGGCCACCTTGGTCATGCTGCTTTCCACCGTGCCGGGGTTGCCCGCATCCAGCACATCGGCGCACCAGTCGATCATCACTTCGGCCTGTTTGAGATCGATCATGTTTTCGGCCAGCATGAATCCAACCCCTTCATGCTCGATCAGCAGCTTGCCGAAACCCATTCGGCGGTTGGCGTAATCCGTGGCGATTTCATGCGCGCGGCGGCACGCGCCCAGCCAGCGCATGCAATGCGACAGCCGCGCCGGGGCCAGACGCACCTGCGCATAGATGAAACCCTCGCCCGCATTGCCCAGCATCTGATCGGCGGGAATACGCAGGTTCTCAATGGCGACCTCGCAATGGCCGCCGGGCATCGAGCTGTCGATGGTGTCCGGCACATGGGTGATGCGGATCGCCGGATCGGGCAGATCGACCAGAAACATACAGGCCCCGCCTTCGGTGCCCGGCTCCTCCGAACGGGCCATGACAATGCCGATCCCGGCGCCGTCGGCCCCGGTGCTGAAACATTTATGGCCATTGACCAGCCAGTGATTGCCATCGCGCCGACAGGTGGTGATCATCATCGACGGATCAGACCCCGCACCCTGCATCGCGGCCGGTTCGGTCATGAAAAAGCAGGAGCGCACACGCCCCGCGACGAGCGGGGTCAGAAAACGCTCACGGATCGCCGCGCTGCCCACCTTGCCCAGCAGGAACATATTGCCTTCATCGGGCGCGGCCGTGTTGCACGCTATAGGCCCCAGCGGAGACAGGCCACTGGCCGCCAGCACCAGTGCGGTTTCACGCTGGGTCAGATGCGATCCATCGGGCAGGATATGCGGCGTCAGTACACCCGCCGCCCGCGCCTTGTCGCGCAGTTCAAGGATCAGATCCTCGCCCGGCCCGCCATGGGCATCGCGGCGCGGGTCGCGCTCATAGGGCGCCACCACATCGCGGACAAAGGCCTCCACCTTGTCTGCCAGCGCCCTTGCCGCCTCCATGCCGATGCCCGTCATCACTTTGGCGCCATACGGATCGCGCCGTCCAGACGGATCACCTCGGCATTCAGCATGGGATTGGTGACAATCGCCTCGACCATATGCGCATATTCGCGCGGTTGACCCAGGCGGCTGGGGAAAGGCACCTGCTTGCCCAGCGAATCCTGCGCTTCCTTTGGCAGGGTGGCCAGCAGCGGCGTCCAGAAAATGCCCGGCGCAATCGTGTTTACACGGATGCCGATCCGCGCAAATTCACGCGCGATGGGCAATGCCATGGCCACCACGCCGCCCTTGCTGGCGGCATAGGCGGGCTGGCCGATCTGGCCATCAAAGGCCGCGACGCTGGCGGTGTTGACGATCACGCCGCGTTCGCCATCGGCGTTCAGCGCATCAGCATCGGCCAAACGCGCGGCAAATTTCGACAGCACGTTGAATGTGCCGATCAGGTTGATGTTGATGATCTTGGCAAATTCGCTGAGCGGCAGCGGCGCGCCTTCGCGATTCAACACTTTGGCGGGCGGACCGATCCCGGCGCAATTGACCAGAATCCGCGCCTTGCCATGCAGACCCTCGGCCTCCGCTATCGCATTTTGCACGGCTTCTTCGTCGGTCACATTGACCGGTCGGTAAAGGCCGCCGATCTCCTTGGCCTTCGCCTCGCCCAAACCCGCGTTGAGGTCAAAAATCGTCACGCGGGCGCCGCGCGCCGCCAGCATCTCCGCCGTGGCCGCGCCCAGACCGGACGCACCACCGGTCACAATGGCCGCCATTCCTTGAATGTCCATTTTTCGTCTCCAGATTTTTGAAATGTTGTGTCGGCGATCAGGTTGCCAAAGCGCGCGCGATCACCATCCGTTGAATATCGCTGGTGCCCTCATAAATCTGGCACACACGCACATCGCGATAGATCTTGGCCACGCCGTAATCCTCCAGATAACCATAGCCGCCCAAAGTCTGGATCGCACCCGACACCACGGCCTCCGCCATTTCCGATGCTACCAGCTTGGCCATGGATGCTTCGATCAGACAGGATGCACCGCTGTCGCGCACCGCGGCGGCATGCAGCACCAATTGCCGCGCCGCCTCAAGCCTTGCCGCCAGATCGGCCAGGCGATGGCCCACCGCCTGATGCTGAATAATCGGCTGGCCAAAGCTTTGGCGGTCCCTGGCATAGGCGATGGCGATGTCCAGCGCGGCAGCGGCCATGCCCACGCATTGTGCGGCAATGCCGATGCGCCCCGCCTCCAGATTGGCCAGAGCGATGCGATAGCCATCCCCCACCGTGCCCAGCACCAGTTCATCGGGCACAAACACATCGTCAAACCGGATCGCACAGGTGTCCGAGGCCGATTGCCCCAATTTATGCTCGACCTTATCCACGCCGTAGCCGGGACTGTCGGTCGGAACGAGAAAGGCCGACAGCCCGCGTTTGCCCGCCGACGGATCGATAACGGCAAACACAATCGCAAGGCCCGCGATGCGCCCGTTCGAAATGAACTGTTTCGCGCCATTCAGCCTCCAGCCGCCATCGACCCGCAACGCTTTTGTCCGCAAGGCCGATGCATCGGACCCCGCATCCGCCTCGGTCAGGGCGAAGGCGCCGGTAAAACGGCCCGCAATCAGATCGCCAAGGAAGCGATCCTGCTGCGCCGCAGAGCCATATTTGAGCAAGGCCGACACGATCAAACTGTTATGGATCGACAGGATGGTCGAAAGCGCCCCGTCGCCCGCCGCCACCTCCATCAGCACCAGCGCATAGGACACCGCATCCAGCCCCGCCCCGCCCACGCTTTCAGGCGCGGTCATGCTCCACAGGCCAAGCTCCGCCAGTCTGGCGAACAGATCGGTCGGGTAAGCGCCCGCCGCCTCATAGGCCATGACATTGGGGCGAATGGCCTCTCTGGCAAAGGTACGGACCATGTCGCGGATGGCGGTTTGTGTGTCTGAGAGAATCATCAAACTCTCCGGTATATTTTCTACTCATTAGTAGATTGTCTTCTGATTGGTTTCGTGTCAACAGGGCAAAGCCGGTTCGGGAGACAAATTTTGACGCAAAGCCCATCCCCCTTTCAAACCCCGCAACAGCGCAGCCATGCACGCGCGGCCAAACGGGACGCGGTGCTGCGCGCGGCGGTGCAGATGTTCAACGAACGCGGTTTTCATCAAACCTCGCTCGATGATGTCGCGGCGCGGCTGGGCGTATCGAAACCGACGATTTATCATTACCTTGGCAACAAGGATCAGGTGCTGTTCGAATGCGTGACCATCGGCCTGTCGCAATTGCTGGAGGCCGCGCAGGCATCGCGTGAGGCGCAGGGCAGCGGGGCGGATCGGCTGACCGCCTTCCTTTTGCGCTATGCCGAAATCAACATGGATGACTTTGGCCGATGCGTGATCCGCACCAGCGATGAGGCGCTGGGCGCCGAAAGCCGGGCGCAGTTTCACGCGCTTAAGCGCAAGATCGACACCGCCATGCGTCAGTTGATCGAGGAAGGCATGGAAGACGGTTCGATCGCGCCCGGCAATGCCAAGATGCTGGCCTTCACTCTTGCAGGCGCGCTTAACTGGCCCGCCCGATGGCACGATCCCGCCGGAGACGAAACCCCGGCGCAGATTGCCCGCCATCTGGTGCAGCATCTCGCCCATGGGTTCCTGCCCCGCTGATTATGGGATCAGCACCGCCTTGATGCATTCCCCGCGATGCTGCGCGGCAATGGCCGCGTTGATCTGGTTCAGAGGAAAGGTCTTGACCAGCCGGTCGAAGGGAAACTGCCCCGCGCGATAGAGCGCGACCAGTTCGGGGATGAAGCCCTGAAGGTCGCTGTCGCCCTCGACAATCCCGATGATGCGGTGGCCAAAGGTGATCAGACCGGCCAGATTGATGCTGACCGCGCTATCCGGTTTGGGCGGCACGCCCACCAGCCCCAGCAGGCCGCGGCTGGTCAGACTGGCCAGCGCGGCTTCGACCACCGCTTCACGCCCGCTTGTTTCCAGCGCGAAATCGACGCCTTGGGGCAACAAGGCACGCAGCGCCCCCGCCACATCGCCCGCCGCCGGGTCGATCACCTCACTGGCGCCCAGCTCCAGCCCAAGCGCCCGACGCGCGGCCAGCGGTTCGACCAGGATGATCCGGGCGCACCTACGCAAATGCGCCGCCATCACCCCGGCCAGCCCCACCGGACCGCCACCGAAAATTGCGACCGTGCTGCCCGGCGGACAATCCATCGAACGCAGGATCGCCCCCGCCCCGGTCTGCAACCCGCAACCTAGCGGGCCAAGGATGGCCAGATCATCGCCCGCCTCAACTTTCACCACATTACGGTGATGGGTGATGGCATGGCTGGCAAAGGAGGACTGGCCGAAAAAGGCGCCCGACACCGGCGTGCCGTCGCGGCTCAGGGGACTGCTGCCATCGGGCCGGGCGCCCGCGTAATTGAGCGGCACGAATTCCCGGCAATAGGAGGGCAGATGATCGTCGCAGCGCGGGCAATGGCCGCAACTGGAAAAGCCCAGCACGACCGCATCGCCCGGCGCCAGTTCGGTGACGCCTTCCCCCACTGCCTCAACCACGCCCGCTCCTTCGTGGCCCAGCACGGCGGGCAAGGGCAAAGGCACGAACTGATCACGAAACACCAGATCGGTATGGCACAGACCTACGCCCAAGATGCGCACCAGGACTTCACCCGCACGCGGAATGTCCAGATCCAGCGTCTGGATCGCAAAATCGCTGTGGGGGGCAATGGCAACGGCGGCGGTAATCTGCATAAATCGCTCCTCAGATCGCCATGACGACGGTTTTGGGTTCCAGATAGGCGTCCAGCACCTCGGCCCCGTTTTCCCGGCCCAGACCCGAATGCTTCATCCCGCCAAACGGGAAAGCGGGGTCGGCCAGCATGATGCAATTGGCAAAGACCGTGCCCGCCTCCAACCGCGCCGCCGCGTGATGCGCGGTGGAAAGATCACGGGTCCAGATATGGGCGGCAAGGCCATAGGCGCTGTCATTGGCCCTAGCGATAACCTCGTCGAGATCGTCGAAGGGGGTGACGGCCAGCACCGGGCCGAACACTTCCTCACGCGCGATTTCGGCGCCATGGGGCACATCGCGCAGCACGATTGGGGCGACATAATGGCCTTGCGCGGGTATGGCCGCCTGCGGTCCTACCCGCGCGATGCCCGCCGCCATGGCACGTTCGACAAAACCGGACACGCGGGCCTTCTGGCGCGCGCTGATCAGCGGCCCAAGCTGGCTGGCACGATCCGCGCTGGGGCCCAGTGTTTGCGAGGCCCCAACCTGCGCCAGCCCTTCCAGCACCTGTTCATAGATCGAGCGATGGACATGGGCCACGCTGCCCGCATAGCAGACCTGACCGGAGTTGAAGAAACAGCCCATCGCCGCCTGCGGAATGGCCAGCGAAAGATCGGCATCGGCGCAGATGATCGAGGGCGATTTGCCTCCCAGTTCCAGCGTGATCCGTTTGAAATCAGGCACGCTGGCGCCCAGAATGGCGCGGCCCGTCATGGTGGAGCCGGTAAAAGCCACCTTGGCGATGCCGGGATGACCTGCCAGCGCCCCCCCCGTTGCCCCATCACCCGTCAAGACCGTGAAGACGCCGGGCGGGAAACCGACCTCGCGTGCCAGTTCGGCAAGCCGTAGCGCCGAAAGCGGGGTTTCCGCCGCCGGTTTAAGGATCAGCGTGCATCCCGCCGCCAGCGCCGGGGCGATTTTCCACATGGCCAGCACCAGCGGGAAATTCCACGGCGTGATGGCCGCCACAACGCCCACCGGTTCACGGCGGGAATAGACGTGATAATGGCCCGGCGTTGCCGCCAATGTCCCGGCCCGGCCCGCCAGTTTCGAGGGCCATCCGGCATAGCAGCGCAGCCACGCAATGGCGGCAGGAATGTCCACCGCCTCGGCAAGGGCGACAGGCTTGCCGCAATCGAGCGCCTCCAGCGCGGCAAGACGGGGTAGATCGGACTCCATCGCATCGGCAAGGCGGTGGAGCAGGCGTTCGCGCGCCAGCGGGGCCAGATCGCGCCACGAAGGGTCCGCCAAAGCCCGCCGCGCCGCATCGACGGCGGCATCGACCGCATCGGCCCCCGCCACCGGCACATCAGCAAAGATCGCGCCGGTGCAGGGATCTTCGAGCCCATAGCGCCCTGCCTCCGGCAAGGGCGCGGCGCCGACCGACAGGCTAAGGTCCGGCAATTGCAAATCGGCAAAGCCGGGCTGCATCGTCATGAGGTCAATTCCTGTTTCTTTTGCGGAAATCGCTGGGCGCCTCGCCCGAGAAATGGCGGAAGGCACGGGTGAAATGGCTCTGGCTGGTAAAGCCCAGGCTTTCGGCAATCATGGCGATCGACATGTCGCTCTGGTGCAGCATCTGCTGCGCCTTATCGAGGCGGGTCTTCATCACATATTGATGCGGGGAAAGCCCGGTCGCCTTGCGAAACACCCGGCAGAAATGCGAAGGTGTAAGGCCCGCCACGCTCGACATTTCCTCGAGCGAATGCTCGGCCTCTGGGTTTTGCAGGATGGCGTTCATCACATGGTGAATGCGGTAGGAGGAGAAGGAGGCGGTAGGAATATCCTGCGATGTCATCGAATTGGCGCCGCGCAGGATATGCGCCTTGAGCGCGTTGACCAGCGCGCCGATATAGACCTCACGCTCCGTGCTTTGCGGGGCATAGAGTTCGGAGAGCACCTGCCGCGTCAGCGCCGCGCCAAGCGGATCGGAAAAAGCAAAACGCATCTGGCGGAATTGATCCTGCGCGGGCGCGCGGAACAATTGCTCGGACGAAACACTGAGCGTCACGACATCGAGTTCGCCATCCACCAGCCAGCCCGTCTGTTGCCCCGCCGGCACGATGGTGGCGCAGCCGGGGATCGAGACATGCTCGCTCCACCCGCCGTTCAGCCATGTCCGGTTGTGCTGCTGCCCGGCGATATGCATGGTGTAGAGCGGTTCGGGCAAGGCCGGCACGGTGTAGGAGCCGACGAATTGCCGCCACCGGCACAATTGCCAGCCATCCTGCTTTGACCCCAATTGCATGTCCGGCCCCCGCCCCAGCGCATCGGCAATGATCGCCTCGCTGGTGCCCGCCGGATTTGAGCGTGCATGTTCCTGCATCTGTTCTCTCCCCGCGGGTCCGGCGATCACCCGGCCTGCAATTTCACATCGAGATTCTTGAGCCCGTTTATGAAATTCGACCGGAACCGGCGCGGCGTGAACAAGAGTTCGAAACCTTTGACCCGCTCTGCCAGCAGACGGAACGCCACCCGCAATTGCATTTCGGCAAGGCGCGATCCGACACACACGTGCTGGCCGCTGCCGAAGCCTAGATGCTGGATGTTTCCGCGCGTGATGTCAAAATCATTGGGGCGTTCAAACACCGTCTCGTCACGATTGGCGGACGTGTACCACATCACCACCTTGTCGCCCTTGGCGATGCGCCTGTCGCCAAGGACCGTATCCTCGGTGGCGGTGCGGCGCATATGCATCACGGGACTGGCATGGCGCACCATTTCGCGCACCGCGCCGGGCAAAAGATCGAGATTGCTGCGCAGTATTTGCCACTGATCGGGGTGCCGCGCGAAATTGACGATCGTGTGGCTGAGCGAATTGCGCGTGGTCTCATTGGCGCCGACCAGCGCGAGGATCATATTGCCCAGGAAATCTCGAAACGGAGTCGGTTGCCCGTCAATCTGGGCATTGGCCAGCAGGCTGGCCAGATCCTGTCCCGGCGTTTGGCGGCGGCTTTCGAACAATTCCCCCATCATGGTGAAGAAGCTGCCCAGAACCTGCGCCATCTGTTCGGGGCTTTGCCGGAAATCGGGGTCATCCTCGCCCACAAAGGCGTTGGTCCAGTCGTAAAGCAAATGCCAGTCGATCTGGGGCGGCAAATCGAACAATTCGCACAAAGTCATCAGGGGCAAAGGTGCCGACAGCGCCTGCACCATATCCACTGGCTGATCGAGGGGAATGGCGTCCAGCAACACCCTGCACCGCTCGACAATCCGCTCCTCGATCCCCGCCAGCCTGCCGGGAGAAACGGCAGGCATCATCATCTTGCGATATTGGGTATGGACCGGCGGGTCGACAGAGATGAAAGGAATGCCGATGGAGCTTTCCCCCGCCCCGGTCAGACCAACTTCATTTTCGTTAAAGATGCGATGGCCGCCATTGGCATGGGCGGAGGAAAACAGCTTGGGTTGGCGCGACACTTCGACAATATCGGCATAGCGCAAAACCGCCCAGAAGCCCGGCCCGTCGCTTTCCTCGTTCCAATAGACCGGATCGGTCCGGCGCAATTGCGCAAACAGATCGTGGGGAACCTCCTCCACATAGAGATCGGGATTTTTCAGATCCGGTCGGGCCAATGACCGGGTAAGTGTGGCAAGCACCATGGCGGTTCTCCGAAAAAGCGTCAGAAGCTGACGCGGCCGCTCAGGCCAAAGGTGCGGGGCGTTGCGGGCACGAGGAAATTATAGGGAAAGCCCGCCCCGCGCAGGTCCAGCCCATAGGCATAGACCCGCGCGTTCAGCGCATTGTTCACCCATGCGCGCAATTGATAATTACCGTGTTTCCAGAGCAGCTGCGCGTTCACCTTGGCATAGCCATTCTGCTGCAGCTCGCTGTTCATCTGTCCCGTGCCCGGCGCATTGGCCAGATTGAACGGGGCGAAATACTGGCGCCCGCTATAAGCCAGATTGGGCGAGAGGGTCAGCACATCGCGCCCGCTGTCGATCAGGTTGATGTCCGCCCCGACCTGGGCCGTGACATGCGGGGCAAAGGGCAGATCCTTGCCCGCCAAATTGGCGCCCTGAAGCGTCAGTTCCTTGTACTGGGCATGCAGCAACCCGACCGAACCGTTGAAGGACAGCCCCCTCGCCGCCTGCCAGTTGAATTCAGCCTCCGCGCCATAGACTTCGGATTTGGGCGCGTTGACGAGGAAGGCCACCGGCCCGGCGCGCGTGTCCTGCAATTGCTGATTGGCATAATCATAATAAAACAGCGCGGTCGAGAAGGACAGGCTGCGGTCAAACAGCCGCCCCTTCAGCCCCGCCTCAAAGGCGTTCACCGTTTCCGGCTTCACATAATTGATGCCCGCCGAGGACGTATAGCTGCCCCCGTTGAAAGCGCCCGAGCGATAGCCGCGATTGTAGCTGACATAGGACAGCAGCCCGTTATCAAACTTGTAGCTGAGCGCCGCGCGGCCGGTGAAAGCATTGTTCGACCCATCGAGCGCAAAACGCGCCGCAGGATCATAGGCGCAGGTGCCCGCCAGCCCCGCACAGGGCACGGTCGTGGCCAGCGGCGTCTGCGCCGCACCGAAACCGCCCATGAAGAGATAGGCATAGCCATCGCGATACTGCGCCTTGTCCGACGTATAGCGCCCGCCCAGCGTCAGCGTCAGGCGCGGCGCGAGCGTGTAATCGGCCTGGGCAAAACCGGCGATGGAGGTGCGGGCCTGACGGAAATGCTGAAAGAAACCACCATTGACGCCCGGCGCCAGCGCGCTGCCGATGCTGAAATTGTTGTCGGTGATCGTGCGGTCCCAGCCATAGAACAGGCCGGTCACCAGCTTGAGCCTGTCAGAACTGTAATTGATCCGCGCTTCTTCGGCGAACTGGCGGAAATCGGACTTCCAGTTGATGTAAAGGATGTCGAGCGGGGCGCCATCGGCATTCTGGCCCATGTTGATGCTGCCCCCGTCATAGGAGGTGATCGAGGTCAGTGTGACGGCGGAGCTGAGGGCATAGGAGATATTGGCGGCCACGCCCCATGCACGGGTGCGGTTCAGACCAAGGTTCTTCTCATTGACCTCAAAGAAACCAAGCCCGCTGCGCGCCGATTGCAGCCCGAAAGTGGCCGAACCGGTGGGATTGTCCCGCCCGGCATAGGCGCGGATCTTGATGTCCAGCCCCGAGCCGGTGGGTTTGATCCGCAAGGACAAGCGGCCTTGCAAAGTGTCCTGACTCGATGGATTGACCCCGCCCGGATAGAGGTTCCTGAACTGGCCATCACCCTTCACATAATTGACGGCCATGCGCAGGCCGACCTGATCCTGCGCCAGCGTGGTTTCCAGCGCGCCTTGCGCGGTAAACGTGTTGAAATTGCCATATCCGGCTTCAAGATAGCCGTTGGTGCCCTCCAGCTTGGGCGCGCGGGTAATGAAATTGATTGCACCGCCCGTGGTGTTGCGGCCAAACAGCGTGCCCTGCGGCCCCCGCAGCACCTCCACCCGGTCCAGATCGAACAGGCCCATGCCATGGCTGGCCCGCGCAGCCAGATAGACATCGTCCATATAGACGCCCACCGGCGAGACCTGATTGGAATTATACTCGTTGGCAACCGAAATGCCGCGCATCGAGAAATTGGGCTGAGCCGCGCCGAAATTGGTGCTGACCTGAAGATTGGGCACGGCCTGCGCCAGATTGACCGAATTGGTCACGCCCTTGCTGGTCAGGCCGCTGCCCCCCAGCGCGGAAATGGCCAGCGGCACATCCATCACCGATTGCGCGCGACGCTGCGCGGTCACCACGATCTCGGCGGCCTCGGGCCGGGCGCCGCCGTCCTTCTCATCGGCCGCCGCGCGGGCGGGCATGGCCAAAACCAGCATGGAACCAAGGGTCAGCAGGCCGACACGCCATCCCGCATGCGCCAGAACTTTCGTTCCCATTATCCTCTCCTCCCATTAACCGGCGGCATTTACCGCTCGGCTGCTTTTTGCGCCGTCCGGACCTTACCGGTGGCTGTGAGGATCGATGTATCGTTAATGGATGGCGATGGCTTTAGACGTCCTTGTCGCAAAATTTGGCATTTCCTGCTCTGCCCTTGCCTCCTTGTGCTGCCGGCTGCTTTTCCCGGTCAAAGAAAGCGCGCCGTATGCCCGCCCGCCCTGTTTGGGCTCCGCGCGGCAAGCGAGCCAAAGCCATGGAGAGGCCTCTTGTTCGACCCCCCGTTTCCTTCTGACCGCCAGCTTTCTCATCCGCGCCATTTTGCCAGGATCTGTCCCGAGAAACCGGCCTGCATCTTTGCCGATACAGACGATGCGCTCAGCTATGGCGCGATGGAGGCAGCGGCCAATCAGGGCGCGCATTTCCTGCGCAGCATGGGCCTGCGGCGAGGCGATGCCTTGGCGGTGATGCTGGACAATGAAGCGGCCACCTTCACCATCGCCTGGGCGGCCCAGCGCTGCGGCCTCTATCTCACCAGCATCTCGACCCGGCTGAGCCCGCAGGATGCCGCCTATATCCTGCATGATTGCGGCGCGCGCCTGCTGGTGCTGTCCGACCGTCTGGCGGAACTGAGCAGGCAGATCGCCGCGCTTGCGCCCGATGTGCCCGTCCGTACCATCGGCGGGCCGCAGGGCTGGCAGGAAGCGATCGTCGCCATGCCCATCACCCCGATCGGCGATGAAAGCCCCGGCGCGGATATGCTCTATTCCTCGGGCACTACAGGGCGGCCCAAGGGTGTCAAACCGCCTCTGCCCGAAGGATCGCTGGGCCAGATCACCCCGCTGATGGCCATGGGCAAGGGACTCTACGGCATGGACCATGACATGGTCTATCTCTCCACCTCGCCGCTTTATCATGCCGCGCCGCTGCGCTGGGCGCTCACCGCGCATCGCTTTGGCGCCAGCGTCGTGGTGATGAACAAATTCGATGCCGAAGCCGCACTCGGGCTGGTTCAGAAGCATAGGGTTACGCATGGCACATGGGTGCCCACCCATTTCGTCCGCCTGCTCAAGCTGGATGAATCCTTGCGCAAACGGTATGATCTTTCCTCGATGCGGGCCGCGATCCATGCCGGTGCGCCCTGCGCGGTGGCGGTGAAGCAGGCGATGATCGACTGGTGGGGGCCGATCATCGAGGAATATTATTCCGGCACGGAAATGTGCGGCATCACCGCCCTGTGTTCGCAGGAATGGCTGGAAAGGCCCGGTTCGGTAGGCAAGGCCGTGCTGGGCGAATTGCATATTCTGGATGACGAGGGACAGGAATTGCCTATTGGCCATACCGGCAATGTCTATTTCGCCCATGGCCCGGCCTTTGAATATCATCAGGACCCGGACAAGACCCGTCAGGCCCACAATGATCGCGGCTGGGCCACGATGGGCGACATCGGGCATCTGGATGCGGACGACTATCTTTTTCTGACCGATCGCAAAAATTTCATGATCATTTCGGGGGGGGTGAATATCTATCCGCAGGAGATCGAGAATTACCTGATCTCGCACCCCGCCATTGCCGATATTGCCGTGGTGGGCGCGCCGGATGCGGAAATGGGCGAAATCGCGGTAGCGGTGGTGCAACCGGTTGAGGGGGTTGTCGGTGATGAAGCGCTTGCCTGCGATCTGCAGGCCTATGCCAGGCAAGGGCTGGGCGGTATCAAGGCTCCCAAGCGGTTTGAGTTTCGCCGGGATCTGCCCCGGGAGCCGACCGGAAAATTGCTGAAAAGCAAGCTGGTGGAGGAATTTCGCGCCGGGGCTGGTGGGTAAAGTCAGCCGGATCGCCGGGGCTTCGGGGAAGCTTTCATAGATGCTCGGGCGTGGCCAAGCGTTACGCTCCAAGCCCATGTCTCAGTAGCGGGCGGAAAAGGTGGGCCTGTCAAAGAGCTCTTGGCTGCCCGCGGACGGATGTTTTCAATGCCTATGCGAGACAGGCCAAGGACATATTCTGATCCGGATTATTTGCCGCCGTTCTGCCCAAATCCCGCGATTTTCGTCAAACTCCACTATTGCAATTAATTCTCATTTGCGTATTAGCCCTGCAAAATGTTGTTTGTGGGGACGAAATGAAAATGCAGAAGACATCGCGATGGTCCG
The DNA here is from genome assembly GCF_014196525.1 of Novosphingobium sediminicola. GTDB lineage: Bacteria > Pseudomonadota > Alphaproteobacteria > Sphingomonadales > Sphingomonadaceae > Novosphingobium > Novosphingobium sediminicola. The sequence continues at coordinate 56,354 of NZ_JACIDX010000020.1, forward strand.
GCACCTCTGGCGCCTCGCTCCTTGCCTTGGCCCTCGTGGCCGCGCCGGGCCTCGCTCTGGCCGCGACCGTCGAGGATGGCGATGGAGCGAAGGGGGAGGAAATCGTCGTCACCGCCGATCGCCGTGACAGCTTCAGTGCCGATTATGTTCAGGCCGGAACATTCCGCGATGCGCGCCTGCGCGACACGCCGCTGACCATCGCGGTCATGACCAAGGATATTCTGGAAGCACAGCAGGTGCGCTCGGTGGTCGATGCGGTGCGCAACACGCCGGGCGTGACACAGGCCCAGATCAACAGCGCAATCTACAGCAATTTGGCTATCCGAGGCATCACGCTCAACAATTTTACCAATGTACGCTGGAACGGTGTCCTGCCGATCGTGAACCTGATCGAGCAACCCATCGAGAGCAAGGACCGCATCGAGGTGCTCAAAGGTGCCGCAGGCCTCTATTATGGTTTTGCCACACCATCGGGCATCATCAATCTTGTCACCGAAAGGCCGGGCAAAGCACCGGTGAACCGGATCGACGTCATGGGCGATTCCAATGGCACGATTGGCGGCAGCGTCGATGTTTCGCGCAATTTGGGATCGCGCGCAGGACTGCGGGTCAATGCGGGTGGAACCTCGCTGGAAACCGGCATCCAGCGCAGTTCGGGTTCGCGCCGCTTCATCTCCGGCGCCTTCGACTGGCGGCCGCTGGATGGGCTCGAAGTGCTGCTGGATGCGGAATATAATTTCAAGACCATCACCGAACCGACCGAATTCAGCCTGCCCGCCGCCGTCAACGGCGTGATCGCCATCCCGCCGCTTCAGGCTTCGTCGAAAAACCTCGGCGCGGCATGGATGCAGGGGCGCGGGTGGGAGACGAACCTGCTGGCGCGGGTGAATTACGATTTCGCGCCCAAATGGCGCCTCGCGCTGGCGGCGGGACAGTCCTATCTGACGCGCAACCGGGCCTATTCCTCTTTCTCGGGCTATAATCTGGGCACAGGCGACGGCACGCTTTCGGTGGCCATGACCAGCGGCAATGACTACAAGAACGTCATCTATCGCAGCGACATTTCCGGTTCGTTTCAGACCGGGCCGATCAGCCACGCGCTGATGGTGGGCGTTTCCTATTACACCCGCGACAGCAATGTGCCGACGGCGGTACGCTACAGTTTCGCGCAAAACCTCTACAATCCGGTCGCAATCCCCCAGCAGCCCAACCCGGCGCGCATCATCGCCAATCCATCGCGGGTGGAGGACTTCGGCGTCTATATTTTCGACCGCGCCTCGCTGGGCGAATGGTTGCAGGCGACCGTTGGTTATCGCAAGACCGACTATAGCGATGTCAGCAAGACCAGTTCGTATAAGATCCGGCCCGGCACATGGTCCTATGGCGTGATGGTCAAACCGTTCCATTGGGCCAATGTTTACGCCAACTATATCGAAGGGCTGGAGCCCGGCCCGATTGCCCAGCAGATCGCCAACAATGCGGGCGAGGTCCTGCCCGCCGCCATCAGCCGCCAGAAGGAAGTGGGCATCAAGATCGAGCCGATCCGGGGCGTGCTGCTGACGGGCGCCTATTTCCATATCCGGCGCCCCTCGGCCTATCTCAACAGCGCCAATACCTATGTTCAGGATGCCGAGGCGCTCTATCAGGGCGCCGAATTCAGCGTGGTGGGCGAGGTACTTCCCCGCCTCTCGCTCTCGGCCAGCGCGATGGTGCTGGATGCCAAGCAGCAATCAGGCAATGCCGCGGTGATCGGGAAAATGATCGAGAATGTCTCGAAATTTTCCGGCTCGATCTTTGCCGAATATCGCGTGCCGCTGGTGGAGGGCCTGCGCGTATCGGCGGGCATGTTCCATGTCGGGCGGCGGGCGGTCAATGCGCTCAATCAGGGTTTCGTGCCCGGTTATGAAACCTTTGACATTGGCGCGAGCTATGACTTCAACCTTGCCGGACGCCGCACAACCTTGCGCGCCTATGCCGAGAATGTGACCGGCAAGCGCTATTGGGCCTCGACCGGATCGAGCCTGCTGGCTCAAGGCCTGCCCGGCAGCGTGCGGATGAGCCTGTCGACCCGCTTCTGATGGTTGATCAGCCGGAGCCCAAACTCCGGCTGACGCATCATCCCCGCCGCGAAGGCCGCCGGAACCAGAAGCTCCAGACCGCCAGCGAACCCAGCATGGCCAGCCCCAGCCCCGAAATGGTCATGATCCAGCGCCCCGCCCCCGGCAAAGCATCGCCGGTATGCAGCGGATATTCCGCATTCTTTACCCGCGCGCGGATCGGGAGAGTGCGGGAATCGCGCCATTGCGCCAGTTGTCCCTTGCCATCGAACCACAGCATCGTGCGCCCGTTGGGCGTCCATTCGCCAGGCCGCCGCATACGGATCAGGATCCGCGCCTCCCTGGCGTTAGGCAGGGCGATATAGCGCAATTCACCATCGGGCACCTGGGCCCGCGCCGTGGCGATCACCGCCTGCCAGTCGATGGGGGGCTGGACCTGCGCTGTGGGCGCTTTGGGCGCTTTGGCCCGCTGCGCCGCGCCAAACGGGGCCAGCAGGACATCCTCCACCACCGGAAGCGCCATCATCGCACCGCTGACAAAGCTGAGCACGAGAAAGGGCGCGACCATGACCCCCAGATCGCGGTGATGGCGCAGGATCGCCGGGCGGCTCAGCCGTTTGGGTGTGAGGCGGAATTCAAAGGTCGAGCGCGTACGCCACCACAACAGAACGCCGGTGATGACAAAGCCCAGCCCGATCAGCCCCGCGATACCGACGATGGCCTCGCCGGTATCGCCGCTGAACAGACGGCGGTGCAGATCGATGATCCAAACCTCGGGCCGCTGCCATTCGCTTGACCATTGGGTAACAATCTGCCCCGATTGATCGAAATAGGCCCCGCCCTCTCCCGTGTAATAGGCGCGATGCACGCCCAGCCCGTCGCCCGCCACGCGCAGGCTGCGCAGCTTATGCGCCGGATCGCCCAGCATATGCGTAACCAGCGCCGCAAGCCGCGCATCGTCGCGGGTCACCGGATCGGCGGCATGGGCCATGGTCCAGCGCAGAAACAGCGTTTGATGCAGCAGAAAGACGCCCGTGGCGCCCAGCACCGCCAGCAACACGCCAAGAATTCCGCCCGTCCAGCGATGCAGCGTTTCGATGCTGCGCATCGCCTTGCCCGTGCCGAAAACCTTGGCTTTTGCGGTGATTTTGGGGTTCGACGCCGTCTTGGCCCGGTTCATGGCGGCCTCCTTCATGCGCGCGGTCCTCCGGCGGCCCAGGTCACCGCCGCGTCGAACAGGCGCAGCCCAGCGGGCGACAGATTGGTGAATGTCTCATTGTTCAGGAACATCATCACCCGCCGCGCCGGGGCCAGTGTTTCGTAATCCATCGTCGCGCCCTTTTCATAGCCGAAGATCGCCGCCTTTTCAGGCTGGCCATAAAGTGTGGCGATGGTGATGGCGCCAAGGCCCGGCTTGCCCCAGCTCATCGGCGCCTGCTTTGCATAGACATTGGCCAACCCGGCCGAAAGCCCGCCCGCCATCGGATGGGGGGCGTTGACGATCCAGAGGTAACGCTCCTTCTCCGCCTCGCCAAAATCGAGATCATGCCGCTTGCCGGTCATCGCCAGATCATCGAGACAATCGTTCTCCCATGTCAGCAGGGGAACGGGCGAGCGACGCCATGCCGGATCGACATCCTTGGCCGCCACGGTCGAGGACAGAATGACCAGATCGAAGCCTGTGGCGGCCGATGGCCCGGCGCGCTGATCGGCCATTTCCACGGCAAAGCCGCTCGCCAGCAGATGGTCGCGCAAGGCCTGATCGACAGCCATGCTCGGTCCGCCCTGCTGCACCACCAGCAGGACGCGCCGGGCCGCCGAGGCCGGGATCGGAGTCGGGGCCGCAACCGCAGGCATGGCCATCAGCGCGGCCAGCGCCGCCAGACCGGATGTGAGGCTGCGCCTGTCCATCATCGTGGACCCGTTAAAGCGCGATGGAGGCAGTGAGCGAGACACGGCGCGGATCTCCGATCGAGACGAAATAGACATTGACCGCCGACTGGTAATAGGTGCGGTCGAACAGGTTCTTGACGTTAAGCTGGAGGCTGGCCTTCTTTCCCATCACGCGCGTGTCATAGGTGAGGAAGGCATCAGCCACTACATAACTGGGCAAAAAGAAGCTGTTGGCTGAGTCCCCGGCCCGGCGACCAACATAGCGCGGTCCTCCGCCAAGGCGCAGTCGGTCGCCCCCCGCGATCCGCCCGAAATCATAGACGCCCGACAGCGACGCGGTATTCTTCGCCACATTGGCCAGCAGGTTTCCGGCATAAAGCGGATCCTGGGTGGTCTTGGCATCGGTATAGGCAAAGCTGGCGATGGTGCTGAGATGGTCGGTGATCTGCCCCGCCAGATCGAGCTCCACCCCGCGCGAACGGGCGCGCCCGGCGGTGCGATAGTCGGTCAGGCCGGTGGCAGTGTTATATTGCGACACGATCACATTGCGCTTGTCGATATCATAGACCGCCAGCGTGCCGGTGATGCGATGAGGCAATTCGACCTTCACGCCCGCTTCGAACTGACGCCCGCGTTCGGGGGCAAAGCTGGAATCCAGCACGACGCCGGTTGACAGCGCCGCGATGGTCGAGGCGGGTTTGAGCGACTGAGTATAGCTGAGATAGGCCGAGAGGAAGTCGGTCGCCTTATAGACCAGACCCACGCGCGGCAGGAACTTGTCGCCCTCGATATTGGTGTTGGCCACGAAAGGCCGCCCCTTGCCTGCGACTTGCCGATAATGCAGGAAACGTCCGCCCGCGACAAAGATCCACTTATCGCCCAGATGCACGGTATCCTGCGCAAAGAACGAGTAATTGTGCAGGTTGTCGGTCTGGTCGCTGTCGCTGGCCGAAACGGTGGTCGAGATCGCCTGACGGCCATAGATCGGCGTGAAATAGCTAAAGCCCGTGGTGACCGCCTGACGCAGCAGGTCGCGGCGATAAATGCGGCGATGCTCGGCCTCGGCGCCCAATTGCAGGTCGTGCTTCATGCCCAGCCATTGCACCGAACCGTCGATATAGGCGGTGCTGTACAGATCGGTGCTGAGCGCGCCGCGCGTGCCGTCATTGCTGCGGGTGACGGCGCCCGTGGTGGTGTTGACGCCCGACACGCGGAACTGGCCCGCATCATAGGTTTCGGAATTGAAGCTGCCGCTGAAATGTGCGCCCCAGCCCTTGCCCAATTGATGGTCGATAGAAAGCTGGCCCAGATGCGTCTGACCCGCCATGATGTTGGTCGGTTCGTCCAGTCGCTCGCGCCGGTCGATGGCCAGCGGGGCGCCGGTCTTGCTGTCGATTACGGTGCCGCGGTCAAAGGGGGCGCTGTATCTGCGATATTCGTACCAAGCCACCACCTGCGTCTTTTGCCCATAATAGGCCAGCGAAGGGGCGACCAGCGTTTCATGGCGCGCGCCGAAATTGCGCCAATAGGCTGAATCCTCCTGATCCACCACCAGTCGATAGGCCAGATTGCCGCCCAAAGGCCCGGTGGTGTCGATCATTTCATGCACCCCGTTGCGACCATGGCCATAGGTTTCGCCCGAAACCGACAGCATCGTGGCGGCTTTGGTCTGGGGTTTCTTGCTGACGATGTTGATCACGCCGCCCGGGTCCATGATGCCATAAAGCAGCGAGGAAGGGCCTTTCAGAACCTCGACGCTTTCGGCCGCCGCATTGAAGCCGCGCCCCTGCACCAGCGGCATGCCGTTATGCATGATCGACCCGTCACGATTCCCGCCAAAGCCGCGCTTCATGATCGTGTCCTGGGTCGAGGCCAGCGTGTTGCCCTGGGTAATGCCGCTGACATTGGTCAGCACATCGTCGAGATAGCGCGGGCGCTGGTCGCGGATCACCTGCGCCGCGACGATATTGACCACTTGCGGCACATCGAGCGCGCGGGCCGAGGAGCGCAGGGTCGAGGCATCGGGGGTGGGCTGATAGCGGTCGTCGGCCCCGATCTGCACCTGCGATGCACGCGCCGTCACGATGATCGTGTCTCCCTGCGTTGTGGGCGTGTCGGCATGGGCGTGCGCCCCGCTGACAAAAAGGGCCGTGGAAGCAAAGAGGGCAGATTTCAGGGACACAAAGGTTCTCGCTATGGCTGGACATTTTAGATAATGCGAGTCGATTGCATTATCAGAATCTGCCCTTAGCGAGGTGCTGATGGATCGTAAAGCGGAGCCGCCGAAAGTTTGCGATTTGTAACAGTCACAACCGGATCGGCCCACCCTGATATTGCGCCTGCCACATCACGGCGGCGATCTCGGCCCTGTCAGGGCCACCCGCGCCTTGGCTGACGGCGCAGGCCACTTCGAGCGCCACATCGCGCAGTCTCTCGATGGGGGGAAGCAGGGGGCCGTTGCTGTTCATCCCCGCAATGGTGCGGGCCGCAGCCAGAAACATCTCGTCCGTAACCTGCGATGCACGGGCCGCCAAAACGCCGAGGCCGAGGCCCGGAAAGACATAGACATTGTTGACCTGCGTGATGCCCTCGACCGCAAACGGGCTGCCCGTGCCGATGATGGCGCGCCCCTCGCTCCATGCCTGCACATCGACCGGATGGGCCTCGCAATGCGAGATCGGGTTGGACAAGGGAAAGACAATGGGCTGCGCGGTGCCCGATGCCATGGCCCGGATGACCTCTTCGGAAAATGCACCCGGCTGGCCCGATGTCCCCACCAGCACGGTTGCCCCGACATGGCGCACCACCTGAGCCAACGAAGGCGCGGCATCGCTTGCACAGCCCCATGAGGCAATGTCCTGCGCGCGGCGGGCATAGCGGCGCTGGGCTGGGGAAAGGCCGTCTTGTCCCGCCATCACCAGCCCCATGCAATCGACCGGCCAGATCGCGGCGCGGGCCTGCGCCTCGCTGGCCCCATCCTCCACCATGGCCCTGACCAGAAGGTCGGCAATGCCCGCCCCGGCCGCGCCAAAACCGAACATCACGATCCGCTGATCCTGCAAAGGGCTTCCCACGCGCCTGACGGCGGCCATCAATGTGCCGACGGCGGTGGCGGCGGTGCCCTGAATATCATCGTTGAAAGAGGGCAGCATTGTCCTGTACCGATCGAGCAGTTTCCAGGCATTAGCCCCGGCAAAATCCTCCCATTGCAGGACCACATGGGGCCAGCGCTGCGCCACAACCTCGACAAATTGATCGACGAACCCATCGTAATCCTCACCACGCACGCGGGCATGGCGCCAGCCCACATAGAGCGGATCATCGCGCAGGGCCGCATTGTCGGTGCCCGCATCCAGCAGGATCGGCAGCACTTCGCCCGGATGGATTCCCGCGCAGGCGGTGTAGAGCGCCAGCTTGCCGATGGGGATGCCCATACCGCCTGCGCCCTGATCGCCCAGTCCCAGAATACGCTCGCCATCGGAAACCACGATCACCTTGACCCGGTCAAAGGCCGGGTTGGCCAGCATATGTTCGATCCGGTCACGATTGGGCCATGAGATGAAAAGCCCGCGCGCCTTGCGCCAGATCTCGCTGAAACGCCGGCACCCCTCGCCCACCGTGGGCGTATAGACCAACGGCAGCATATGGGGCAGATCGCTTTGCACCAGCGCCTGAAACAGGATCTCATTGCTGTCCTGAAGCTCGCGCAGAAAAATATAGCGATGGAAATCGTCGGGCAGTGCATCGAGCGCCCGGCGGCGGCGTTCGATCTGGGCCTCCAGCGTGCCGACATGGGGCGGCAACAGTCCATGGAGGCCATAATGGTCGCGCTCGTCCTGTGTGAAAGCCGTGCCCTTGTTGGTAAGCGGATCGCTCAGGAGCGCCCTTGCCGTGCCGTAGCCATGCAGTGTGATAATATCCTCCTGTCATTCAGAAGCGGAAGCTGATCCAGCCGGCCAAGAAATCCGAGCTTTTGAAACCGGCATTGGTCAGCGCCGGGCCGGCATGCAGATGCTCGTATCGGCCGGTCACGGAAACATGGGGCGACAAGGTCCAGACGGCCTGCGCGCGGGCGGTTTCGGCGATCTTGCGCCCCGCAGCGTTCTGGGTTCCGGCAAAGGCTGTGCCATTGGCGCGATAGACCGCATCATGGACCGTTTCGCGCCATGAAAACTGATATTCCAGCGAGACGCGCAGGCTCGATGCAGGCTGAAAACTGAAATTGGGCGCGATGGCGATCAGATTGGTCGGCGTGGCATAAAGCTGATAGCTGTAATAGATATTGTTGCCCAAGGGCGCGAGCGCGGTCTTCAGCTTGCCCGTGCCATACGCCCCGCCGCCGGTGGCATAATCGGCATGAAAGCCCACGCGCGGCGCCGAGTGGTTGCGCCCAAGCCGATAGGATTGCGCCATCAGCACCTGCCAGGCCGCGATCGGGCGATTGTCATAATGACCAGCCTGGTAATTGACGGTCCAGTCAAGGTTGACCGGCCCGGCATCGCCCCACAGATGCAGGCCGTAGAATTCGCGCACTTCATGGGCGGTTGTCGCCCCCCATACGGCCGCCGTGTTGCGCAGGCGCCAGTAAAAGGGATCGAGATAGAGTTTCGATCCGCCCAGCCAGTCATTGGGAATGCGCAAGCCCCCCGAAATGCCCGAAAACCGGCGCGTGTCCTTGTTCAGATCGTCGCCCGTGCCCTGTTGTCCGGGGCGGGTGGGAGTAAAATCAAACATGTCGATCCGCATATGCCGCGCCTTCGCCCAGCCCCGGAAACCGTTATAGGACAGAAAGATCGTGTTATTGTCGCGCGGCACCAGCAGCAGGTTCGGCCCGTCGGAAAAGGTCTGGCGGCCATAGCGCACGCCCAGCTTGACCCCGGCCACCTTGGCGGTGACGTCGGCAAAGGACTGCTGAACGATGGCGGTATTGTCCAGATAACCCGATGGCGTACCGATATTGCGCCCCGAAATGCCCGCATGGGCCAGTTCGGCATAAACGCGGATATGCGGGCCGATGTGCAGGTCTGCCCCGCCCACGATGCGGGCAATATCCTGTCTTTGAGCCTGCGCATCTTTCAGGTCCGGGTTGGTGGTCTCATTCACGCGCAGCCGCAATTCGCCCGAGAGTGTGAGATAGATATTGCCCGCCGCATCGACCGGGATGAATTTGAGGTGGTCGATAGCGCTGCGCCGTTTGGCCGGATCGCGCAGCCTGCTCCAATCCTCAACCCAGCGCGACTGGTTATAGCCTGCGCTGGTCACGCCGTCGCCCGCGCCATCGGCCGGATAGGCTTCGGACAAAGGCGCGGCCAGCGCCTGACTGATGCGATCGGGCGGGCCGACCACCTGCGCATGGGCCGCGGCGCCGGAAAAAAGGGCGAGCAAAAGGGCAGCGCCGCCGCCGGGGCGTCGCGAAAAACTGGTCATGGGGGAGCTCTCCGGTCAGTCGGGGCGGTCTTGGCGCCTCCCCTTTTGTCTGGTTATTCTGCGGCCTGAGGCGCCTGCGCGGGGGCGAAGGGCGCGCTGGCGGTGGCCCCGCCATTCAGGGCAAGCGCCAGTTGCGCCTTGTCCAGCTTGCCTTCCCAGCGTGAAACGACGACCGTGGCCACCGCATTGCCGATGAAATTGGTCAGGCTGCGACATTCGCTCATAAAGCGGTCGATGCCCAAAATCAGCGCCATACCCGCCACCGGCACGGATGGCACGATGGACAAGGTGGCCGCCAGCGTGATGAAGCCCGCGCCCGTTACCCCCGCTGCGCCCTTGGACGAGAGCATCGCGACCGCCAGCAGCGACAATTGCTGGCCAAGGGACAGATCCACATTGCAGGCCTGCGCGATGAAGAGCGCGGCCAGCGTCATATAGATATTGGTGCCGTCAAGGTTGAAGGAATAGCCCGTGGGCACGACAAGGCCGACAATTGACTTGGGGCAGCCGGCCCGCTCCATCTTTTCGATCAGACTGGGCAGCGCGCTTTCGGACGAGGATGTGCCCAGCACGAGCAGCAGTTCATCCTTGAGATAGGCCACCAGCTTGAAGATCGAAAAACCGCAGGCCCAGCCCACCATACCCAGCACCACGATCACGAACAGCAGCGAAGTGAGATAGAAAGTGGCCACCAGCCCGGCCAGATGGACCAGCGCCCCGGTGCCATATTTGCCGATGGTGAAAGCCATGGCGCCGAAGGCCCCAAAAGGCGCGGCGCGCATCAGGATCGACACTACCTTGAAGATCGCCAGCGACACTTCTTCCAGTGCCGCCACGAGGCGCTCGGTGCGTTCGCCCAGCAAGGCGAGGCTGGTGCCGAACAGGATCGCCACGAACAGCGTTTGCAGGATGCTGCCCTCGGACAGCGCGCCGACGAAGGTTTCCGGGATGATGCCCACCAGAAAGCCGGTGACTGTGGTTTCATGGGCCTTTTCGGCATAATCGGCCACTTTGCTGGCGTCCAGCGTGGCCGGGTCGATATTCAGCCCCGCGCCGGGATGGACGACATTGGCCACGATCAACCCGACAAACAGCGCCAGCGTGGAAAAGGTCAGGAAATAAGCAAAGGCCTTGCCCGCCACCCGCCCCACCGAGGCCAGATCGCGCATGCCCGCAATCCCCGTCGCAATGGTCAGGAAGATGACCGGGGCAATGATCATCTTGACCAGTTTAATGAAAGCATCGCCGATCGGCTTCATCGCCTCGCCCAGATGGGGGGAGAAATGGCCGAGCAGCACGCCTGCGGCAATGGCTGCCAGCACCTGAACATAGAGATGTCTGTACCAGGGGCGACGAATGTCGGAATGGGGCACGCCGGTGCCTGCAAGGGCGAGATGGTCCATGGTCTTGGCTTTCAGTCCTTTCCGCGCGGCCATGGCGAACCTTCTTATGGATCCGTGGCCATAGGGGCAGGATATGGGCGGCCGATATGCGGACAAAACAGGATTGAGAAATCAATATTTTATATTTTCTTCATATACTTAAATGGAATCCGCAAGATACATGTGGGCAAGTTTTGACATTCCCTCCAATCACCGAAGTGCAAATATTGGCACATCGCGCAGGCCGGACTAAAACGGGCGCATGTGGCCCACGAATCATCCTTTGCGCCTGCGCTGGGCCATCGCCGGCCTGATGGCCTCGATGGCAGCGGCGGCGCTGGCCTATGTCGTGGTCGAAAGGCGGGGGCTGGCGCTGGAAATGGACACCGCCCGCACCGACATGCTGATGCGAAAGGCGCTGATCACCAGCGAGATGGCGCGCTTTCGCCTGCTGCCCATCGCGCTGGCCGATGATCGGGACGTGGTTCTCGCCTTGCAGGGCAGCGCCAGCGCGCGCGCCGCGCTCAACCACAAGCTGGAAGGTCTGGTGACGACGACCGGCGCCCCCATCATCTATGTCATCGGTCCGGATGGCAAAGCCATTGCCGCCAGCAACTGGCGATCACCCAAGAGCTTTGTCGGATCCGATTACAGCCGACGCCGCTATTTCCGCGACGCGCTGGCTCATGGCGGCGCCAGCCATTTCGCGATGGGCACGGTCAGCCGCCGTCCGGGCCTCTATATCGCCCAGCGCACCGCGCAGGGCGGCGTGGTCACCATCAAGCTCGAATTTGACCGGATCGAGGCGGACTGGGCCAAAGGGGACGGCACCACTTTTGTCACCGACGAAAATGGTATTGTCCTTGTGTCCAGCCGTCCGGGATGGCGCTTTTACCTGACCAGGCCGGTGCCGGGGGCCGCGCTGGCCACCTTTGACGCCGATGCGATGGTGTCGCCCCTTGCCGCAAGGTTCATTCCCGCCAGCCTGCGTGCGCAACACGCGACGCTGGAAGGCCGACCCGTGATCCTGTTGCAGGAAGCGCTGGCCCAGCCGGGCTGGTCGATCACCCTTTTGCGTCCGGTGGATGGGGCGATCCTGTTTGCCCGCATCGCTGCGGTGGTGGCCGCCGCGCTGGTGCTGGGCATGGCCATCATCGGCTGGATGTGGCTGGAACGCGGCCGCGAGCGGCGGGCCCGAACCGACGAGCTGGAACAGGCCGTGGCCGACCGCACCGCCGATCTGCGCCGGGAAATGGACGAGCGCGCCGCCTTGGAAGCGCGCGCGGCGGACCTTCGCGAGGGGCTGCGTCAGGCCAACCGGCTGGCCTCGCTGGGCCAGATCACCGCCAGCGTGGCCCATGAAACCGCCCAGCCCGTCGCCGCCATCCGCACCTATGCCGATACCAGCCGCCTGCTGCTGGAGCGCGGCGACAGCGAGACGGTTCATAAAAACCTCAACACCATCGCTCGCCTTGCCGATCGCATCGGCTCGGTCACATCCGAACTGCGCGGCTTTTCGCGCCGGGGCGCAACGGATCAGGCCCCTGTTGCGGTCAGCGAGGTGATCGAGGGCGCGCTGCTGATCCTGAAAGAGCAGTTGAAAGGCATCGCGGTGGACCTGCCCGATGATGACGCCATGGTGGAAGGAGGCAAGGTCAGGCTGGAGCAGGTTCTGGTCAATCTGCTGCAAAACGCCGCGCAGGCGCTGCGCGGCACGCCCGCCCCCGCCATCACGCTGTGGCTGCACAGGAACGATCAAGCCATCTCGCTTGCCATTTCCGACAATGGCCCCGGCATTGCCGAGGATCTGAAAGCCCGCCTGTTCACCCCCTTTGTCACCAGCCGCCCGGATGGGCTCGGTCTCGGTCTGGTCATATCTCAGGATATCATGACCGATGCGGGCGGCACGCTGCGCTATGTCGATCCGCCGGAGGGCGCCCGATTTGAAATGACGATGAGGCCCGCGACATGACCGCCGCCCTGCCCCTTGTGGCTCTTGTTGATGACGATGATGACCTGCGTGAAGCCGCCACGCAATTGCTCGTTCTGGCCGGTTATCAGGTTCTGGGCTTTTCCGGCGGGGTCGAGGCTGCGCAGGCGATTGGTGCGGATTTTGCCGGGATCGTGATTTCCGATGTGCGCATGCCGCATATGTCGGGGGTGGAATTGTTTCGCCTCCTGCAGGAGCGCGATCAAGATCTCCCCGTGCTGTTGATTTCGGGCCATGCCGATGTCCAGATGGCGGTAGATGCGCTCAAGGCGGGCGCGTGGGATTTCATCGAAAAGCCCTTTGTGCCCGATGCCCTGCTGGCCGCGGCGGGGCGGGCCACCAAGGCCCGCCGGTTGGTGCTGGAAAATCGGGCGCTTCGCCGTGCGGCCCTGAGCGGCGCGGAACAGGCATTTCTGGGCGAGACCTCAATGATCCGGCGCTTGCGGGCGATGATCCCGGTGCTGGGCCAAAGCGACATTGATCTTGCCATTGAAGGCCAGACCGGCACCGGCAAGGAACTGTTCGCGCGCTGTGTCCACCGGGCGGGGGCGCGCTCAAGGCATCGCTTTGTGACCGTGGATTGCGCCGTGATCCCGCCCGCGATTGTCGAAAAGGAAATGTTTGCGCGAGGCGGCAGCATCTCCTCCAGCCATCGCGGCACGCTGTTTCTGGACAATCTGGATCAGGCCGACGAAGATTTACAAAGGCGACTGGCGCAATTTGCCGAAAAGCGGGCCATCGCGCTGGACACGCGCGATCCTGAAGCCATCGACACACGCATCATCGCCAGCATGGCCGAGGGCAGGCGCGAGCATGTGTCCGACGCGCTTTATCACCGCGTCGCGGGCGTCCCGCTGCGTATGCCGCCTCTGGCCGAAAGGCGGCCGGATATCCGGCTGCTGTTTGCCCATTTCCTGAAAAAGGCGGTCGAGCGGCTGGACCGCGCCGCGCCGCCCATCGACGACAGCATCCATCATCTCGACACCAGAGACTGGCCGGGCAATCTGCGCGAATTGGAGAATTTCGCCGAGCGCTATTGTCTTGGTCTGGAAAGCCATAGCGAAGCAGCGCCGACCGGCCGTCAGGCCACTCTGCCTGAACGGCTGGACGCATTTGAAAGCGCGGCCATTCTTCAGGCAGTGCAGGAGGCCAAAGGCGAGATGGCCCGCGCCATCGGTCTGCTGGGCATTCCGCGCAAGACCTTCTATTACCGCGCCAAAAGGCTGGGGCTGGATCTGCGGCGGATGCGGTCTGCAGCCGGTTGATGAGCGTGCCCGGCGTCGGCCCGATCATCGCGCTCACCTACATCTCCACCATTGAATACCCGCGCCGTTTTGTCAGAAGCGAAGACGTTGGCGCCGATGCCTGGCTTGTGACTCGGCGCAGTCAATCAGGAAATCGCGATGTCAGCGGCCACATCTCAAAGGCTGGCGATCCCATGCTGCGCAAGGCGCTTTACGAAGTCGCCAATGTCGCGCTTACACAGGCGAAGCGGCCGTTCGCCCTCCAGCAGTGGGGCAGAAAGATGGCCGAAGCCAAAGGCGCCAGAACCGCTGTCGCCCGCAAACTTGCTGCATTACTCCATTCACTTTAGGTGAATGAGATCTAGTTTCACTGGGCCTGAGCCCTGCGTTTCTCTTCCCGTTCGGCCATGCCCGGGACGATCTTGTCAGAAATATAGAGGGTCAAACCTCGTTTGGGACTCACCGAGGCCCCCCACTCCGCTCGGCCGCGATCATGAAGGCTCGGACGGAAAGCTGCCACAGCCGTTCGATCACCTCTAAGACAACCATTGGCGAACGGGAAAAAGGAAGCGCAATGCAAAATCAATTAGACAACCTTTCTGCCGTTCCAACATGATGGGTCGAACGGCAGATTTTTTAATAAGCAGATCCTGCTCAAAATCACAGTGACCACCACAAAAGAGGAAGCGCTTCAGGCAGGTCGAAATTGCAGCAAAGGCGGCCCAAATGACCCGGTCGGCACGTTGAGGACGGGTTCTGTAATCGACGACGCACTCAAATCTGCCTGACACAGGCGTCGATCCATGCGTGCGTTTGCTCCAGAATTTCGTCCGACAATTGGGGATCATCGACCGACCGCGCCAAAATGACCGCTCCCACCATGGCAGCCCAACTTCCGATTGCAGCGCTGCGTTTGTCGGCTGCGGATAGCGCGGGCAGCGCTTGTTCGATGTGTGCGATCTGGGCGCGCAAACCCTCAGTCATGGTCGCTTTGGCTGCTGGCGTCTGGTGACGAATGGCCGCAGCCAGACCCGCTGTTGGGCAGCCATCCTCAGGATTATCCCGGTGTCGTGGCGCCAGATAAGATCTGACAAAGTCGTTGAACCCGCCATCATCCAAACTGTCGGCCGCCAGTGCGTGGGCCAGCGCCTGCGCCACCAGATCATCCTTTGACTCGAAATGCCCGTAGAAGCCGCCGTGGGTGAGGCCGGCAGCTTTCATAACTTCTGCGACGCTTACTGCCTCAAATCCCTTGTCCTTAAAAAGCCGGCTGGCGGCTTCCAGAATCCGGCGGCGGTTTTCCGCCATCTGCTCTCGGCTGACCTTCATGTTTAAATTTCTCCGCAACCGCCGTTGACATTTAGATGATGACTATCATATTTATACAATCATGATCATCATCATGAATATAGGGTTCAAGACAGAAAGAGCAATCCGATGAGCCAAATTCCTGCAGTTCTGATCACCGGCGCGTCCACCGGCATTGGCGCTACCTATGCCGAGCGGTTTGCTCGCCGTGGACATGATCTGGTGCTGGTCGCCCGAGATGTTGCGCGCATGGATGCGCTTGCGAGCCGCCTGCGTCAGGAAGCCGGTGTCATGGTCGACATCCTCGCGGCCGATCTCACTCAGGCTGCGGATCTTGCCAAGGTCGAGGCCAGGCTGCGTGAAGATGCGCGCATTGGCATTCTGGTCAACAACGCGGGAACGGCCATCGGTGGGAGCTTTGTTGACCAGAGCGTTGAAGACATCACCAAGCTCGTGACGCTTAACGCAACGGCACTTCTGCGACTTTCCAGGGCCATTGCGCCGCGTTTGGCCGAGGCCGGCGAAGGGGCAATCGTCAACATCGGTTCGGTCGTCGGTGTCGCGCCGGAATTCGGCATGACGGTGTACGGCGCCTCCAAGGCATTCGTGCAGTTCCTGTCTCAGGGGCTCGCGCAAGAACTTGGGCCCAAGGGCGTCTACGTTCAGGCGGTGCTTCCGGCCACGACCCGCACCGAGATCTGGGCGCATGTCGGCGCGGACGTTGATACCATGAGCAATGTCATGGAAGTGGGCGATCTGGTGGATGCGGCGCTGGTTGGCTTTGACCGCCGCGAATTGGTGACCATCCCGCCGCTGCAAGATGCAGAGCAGTGGGAGGCATTCGACGGCGCGCGCAAGGCCATGATCGGCAACATCGTCAATGCCCTGCCCGCCGCACGGTATCGCAAGCCCGCCTGAGCATCACGCTATCACCCGACCCTATGCCGCGACTGCGGCGACACCACAGGTGCATCATGACCAACAACGCGCTTTTCGAACCCTACACTCTTGGCGCCATCCCGCTTTCCAACCGGATCGTTATGGCGCCGCTGACGCGTAACCGGGCCGGTGCCGGTTTCGTGCCCGGTGACCTGACCGTCGAATATTACGCTCAGCGCGCTTCGGCCGGACTGATCATCTCCGAGGCCAGCCAGATTTCGCAGCAGGGTCAGGGCTATCAGGACACGCCAGGCATCTACACCCGTGAACAGATCGACGGATGGCGCAAGGTGACCACTGCCGTGCATGAAAAAGGGGGCCGCATCGTTCTGCAGCTTTGGCATGTCGGGCGCATCAGCCATACCGACCTGCAACCCAATCACGGCCAGCCCGTCGCACCCTCGGCCATCCGCGCCGAAACCAAGACCTTTGTCAACAATGCCTTCGTTGATGTGTCCGAGCCCCGCGCGCTGGATATCCATGAAATCGCAGACATCGTCGACGACTTCCGCAAGGCTGCTGCCAATGCGATTGAGGCCGGTTTCGACGGTGTCGAGGTTCACGGGGCCAATGGCTACCTGCTGGAGCAGTTTGCCAAGGACGGTGCCAATCTCCGCACGGATTCCTATGGCGGTTCCGTAGAAAACCGCGCGCGCCTGATGCTGGAGGTCACCGCTGCGGTAGCTCGCGAAATCGGGGCTGAGCGCACCGGCATCCGCATTTCGCCGGTCTCGCCCGCCAACGGCATCTCCTGCAGCAATCCTCAGGCGCAGTATGACTATATCGTCGATCAACTCGATGCGCTCGGCATAGCCTATATCCAAGTGGTCGAAGGCGCGACCGGTGGCCCGCGCGACATTGCTCCCTTTGATTACGGATCGCTGCGCCGCCGCTTCAGCAACACCTACATCGCCAACAATGGCTATGATCTTGAGCTTGCCACGTCGCATGTTGTCGAGAGCAAGGCGGATCTGATTGCGTTCGGACGCCCGTTCATCGCCAATCCGGATCTCGTGGAGCGGCTCAAAAGCGGCGCGCCATTGGCTGAAATGAATCCCACCACGCTCTATGGCGGCGGCGCTGAGGGCTACACGGATTATCCCCGCTTCACCGACGCTTCCGGCATTTGAGCCAACAGGGGCCGTGCCCCGGTGCGACCCCCATCATCAAACCCTCATCAATCCCTGACAATCAAAGGCAGCGCGGCTAATGTCGCACGCCAGATCGAGAGCAAAGCCATGGCGACCTCTGCATCCAAAACACCCAAGACCGCATTCGTGACTGGGGCCTCCAGCGGCATCGGCAAGGCTGCGGCATTGGCGCTGAACCGGGCAGGCTACCGGGTTATCGGCACCAGCCGCAAGGCGGCGCCCGGCGAAGTCCGCGATGGTATCAGAATGATTGCGTGCGACGTGACATCGGACGCCTCCGTTGCCGCCGCAGTGGCGTCCGCGCATTCCGAACTCGGCCGCATCGACCTGCTGGTCAACAATGCCGGTTATGCCATCTCCGGCGCGGCAGAGGAAAGCTCGATTGAGCAGGTTCGGGCCTTGTTCGACACCAATTATCTGGGCGTTGTGCGCGTGACGAATGCGGTTCTTCCGATCATGCGTGAACAAGGCGGCGGGCGGATCCTGAATATCGGCTCGGTCGTCGGCCTCATTCCCGGGCCTTTCGGCGCCCACTATACGGCGAGCAAGCACGCGATCGAAGGTTATTCGGAATCGCTCGATCATGAGGTGCGGCCTTTCGGCATTCGCGTCGCGGTGATCGAACCTTGGGCGACGAAGACGTCCATCGAAGACAATTCGCCGCGCGGTGATCGGCCTGTCGCGGCCTACGGCCAGACATTTGCGCGCTATCAGGCTGCGTTCGCTGCTGCCATGGCGACCGGCGATACGGCGGAGGCTGTTGCCGAGACTATTCTCGCTGCGGCGCAGGCCGGAAAACCGCAGTTGCGCTACCCCTCGGGCAAGGCGGCGCGACAGACGGCCTTTGCCCGGCGTTTTCTGCCGCGCGCGATGTTTGATCGCACTCTGCGCAAGCAGTTCAACATCGACTGAGGGACATCTGCCCTTCCCGGGCACTTGACTTGATACAATCGCACTTTGGAGAACGCTCGTGAAAGCCTTTGTCGTCGACAAATACCAGAAGAAGGGCCCGCTGCGTCTGGCCGACATGCCCGATCCAGAGATCGGCTCCAATGATGTGCTGGTTCGTATCGAGGCCACCGCGATCAACCTTCTTGATTCCAAGGTGCGCGATGGCGAATTCAAGCTGTTCCTGCCCTATCGCCCCCCCTTCATCCTCGGCCACGACCTTGCCGGAACTGTTGTCCGCGTCGGTGCCGATGTGCAGCAGTTCAAGGCGGGTGACGAGGTCTATGCCCGCCCGCGTGACGGGCGGGTCGGCACTTTTGCGGAAATGATCGCGGTTGACGCGGCGGACCTCGCGCACAAACCGGCAAACCTCTCGATGGAACAGGCAGCGTCGATCCCGCTCGTCGGCCTCACCGCCTGGCAGGCGCTGGTCGAAGTGGGCCAGGTCAAACCCGGCCAGAAGGTTTTTATTCAGGCCGGTTCGGGCGGTGTAGGCACCTTTGCCATTCAACTGGCCAAGCATCTTGGCGCTACCGTGGCAACCACCACCAGTGCGGCGAATGCGGAACTGGTCAGAAGTCTCGGCGCGGATGTGGTGATTGATTACAAAACGCAGGACTTTGAACAGGTACTGTCCGGTTACGACCTGGTGCTCAACAGCCAGGATGCCAAGACGCTGGCAAAGTCTCTAAACGTGCTGAAGCCGGGCGGAAAGCTGATCTCCATCTCCGGCCCGCCGGACGTTCCCTTTGCCAAGTCCTTGCGCCTGAACCTGTTCCTGCGCTTTGTGATGCGGATGCTGAGCCGGGGCATTGTGAAAAAGGCAAGGCGCCGGGACGTCGACTATTCCTTCTTGTTCATGCGCGCCGATGGGCAGCAATTAACGGAGATCGCCAAGCTGATCGAATCCGGCGCCATCATCCCTGTCGTGGACAAGGTGTTTCCCTTCACACAAACGGCGGATGCTCTGGCTTATGTCGAGACGGCGCGCGCCAAGGGGAAGGTTGTGGTCCGGGTCTTGTAAGGGCGCGCGAAGCACGCTTTACGAACGCCTACGCGCTAAGAGGCAGCAGTATCCGGGATTGATCAGCTGTCGACGTCCAGCCAATCGGCCGATCATCCGCGATTTGCTGACAGTGCAGATGACACACAGCTGGGGGGCTATCCAAATACCAAGCGTCGAGAAGTGGGTTGGCCTCTGCTGGACTGCCCCGTCATACGGCGATGGCAGATTTCAGTAGAAGTTGTCATCGCTATGTCCACGCGGGAACGCCACGAGTTGGTCGATTGCAAATGCCGATAGCATACCACATCGCCGGCGGGCATTGGCCGCACTGCTTCACACGACAGATGGTTCCAGCGTGGCGAGATAGGCGCATAACATATCGGCCAACGCTTCCGTGCGGGCCGCGATCTCCTCCTGGCTTTGATCACTCTGCGACAGCGCTTTGCCCAGAACTTTGAGCGCGCCGACCATCGTGTCACCAGCGACGGTCAAATGCGCAGTGGTCGCGTTGGGTGCCGCCTCGGTCAGGAACGCCATGATGGGGGCCTTCACTTCTGCTCGCGCGGCCTGCGCTTCGGGTGCATCACGATAGAGCGGGGCGGCATCATCAAGCGCCTGCCGCATCGCGGCTTCCTCGCATTCCGACACGACAAAAGCCCGCACCACCGCCCGCAGCCGCGCCGAAGAGGGCTGCGTCGTGTCGGCCAGCAATCCGGTCAGCACCGCGCGGGTATCACGCCATTCATCGCTTTGCAGGCGGAACAGGATCGCGGCCTTATTGGGGAAATATTGGTAAAGCGAGCCAATGCTGATGCCTGCTCTTTCGGCCACGCGCGCCGTGGTGAAACGGGCCGCCCCCTCTGCCGCCAAAACCTGAGCAGCGGCCTGGAGAATCGCGGCGACGGCCTCGGTCGAGCGCTGTTGACGAGGCTGCTTTCGCGCGGAAAGCCTTGGGTTTGCTGGTGTGCTCATTGCGCCTTGACCAATGCGATTAGAAAACGCGATCAATTGCTCATATTTTCTCCAAGAGCGCAATTCCCTGCCGCTCAGGAGAAGCCCATGTCATTGCTCACCCAGGCGCCGCTTAACACCTTGCTGGATCGACTGTTTGTCGAGGCCGACGCCACAAGGCCGGAAAACCTGCCCATCTTTGCTGCAACCGCCCCGGCCGAACGCGAAAGGCTGATGCGCAGCAAGGCGGATTGGCGCAGGCTCTATGGCGCATTGAAAGACATGCCCCTCCCCGTCTCGCGCGAGGCAGGGCGCTTGCTCTACATGTTGGTACGCGCCACGGGCGCGCAGGCCATTGTCGAATTCGGCGCCTCATTTGGCCTGTCGACTCTGCATATGGCGGCGGCGCTGCGCGACAATGGCGGTGGTTGCCTGATCACCAGCGAATTTGAAACCGGCAAGATCGCCCGCGCCCAAGCCCACCTTGCCGAGGCGGGGCTGGCCGATCTGGTCGAAATCCGAGCCGGAGACGCTTTGGAAACTTTGGCGCGGGATCTGCCGCCTGCCATCGATCTGGTGCTGCTCGACGGCGCCAAAGCGCTCTATCGCGACGTTCTGGGGTTGCTTGAGCCGCATTTGCGTCCCGGTGCGCTGATCCTCGCCGACAATGCGGACTATTGCCCGGACTATCTGGCTAAGGTGCGCGCGCATGGTGGCGGCTATCTCTCGCTCCCCTTTGCAAAGGACGTTGAGCTTTCGATGTGCTTGGGCTGAAAATACCTTTATGCCTCTTCCTACGCTGCGATTGAGGGAATATGCGGCGTAGGGAGAGCATTTTCTTCGCCTCCTTCCAGTGGTGTTCAACACTTCAACTATGGCACATCGATGCCGTCGGAGGCGTCAACCCCATCAGCAAGAGCACCCGTACCGAAAGGCTAATTTCCTTGTGGCAATGTCTATAGCCGCTGCCCTCTGGTCGATCCCATAACGGGACGTTGCGCCAACAAAACCGACATTTAGCGAACTGAGCTGGGGCGTCGGAAGCAATAATTCGTTCACCGTTGACGCGAGACACATGAATGACGGCTTTCAACCAAGCTTTGCTGTTCATTAGCGGATTAGCGAACGAGCGATTATACCGAAAGTGGGCTTTCGTTCATCTGGCACTCAAGAGCCGAATGCTCCAGCAAAGCAGGCGCTGTTCAGTTAGCGCGCAACGATCCACCATAGAACCGCGGCAAACCCAAAACTTCATCCTATCGTACCAGCCCATCGGCCACCCATCGCGCCAGATATTGCCCGATGCGCGCGATGCCCGAATGTTCGCCCCATCGCGCCGCAGCGTCCCTGCACAGGTCGGTAAAAGGTATGGCATCGCCAGAAAGATAGCCCAGCATCCCGGCCTCATCGGCATCAAGACTGCGCAATCGGCACATGAATCCTTGCCGCCAGATCAGCACCGGGCGCGCCTCCTTCCCCCAACCCACCTCCGGAGGAGGCGTCTCATCGGCAAGAGCGATCCAGATCTCCTCCGCATTGGAATGAAGCGAGAGGATCGAGAGCGCCGGGACGGTCTGCAACCTTGCACTATCCCAATCAATGGCGCCCATCGCTCCGGCATCAAGCGGCACAGCATCGGCGGCGACAAAGACCTGCGACAGCACCAGTTCGATCCGGGCAAGCTCCGCCACTTCGGGATCATAGGGATAGTCTTCCGCAAGGCTTGCCGGAAAGCCCGAGGCGTAATCATCGAGCGTCCAGCTATCGGGCGGAACGCGCTCGATGTGGCGGGCGGCTGCGGCTTCAAAAGGCCCCTCGCCCAGCCAGAGCAGCGTTTGGGGGAAACTGTCGGCCAGACAGGCCATCAGCGCGGCGCGATAATTGTTCTGATAGACGCCCAGCCCATGCTCGGCCCCTTTGGCGAGAGGAAGGCGACGCATCGCCGCGTCCTCGCCACTGGCCAGCCAGCCCAGAAACGCGCCCTGCATCTCGCTCAGGCGCATGGGACCACCACCTGCGATGCAATGTCGCGCGCAATGGCCAGTTCGGCCAGCAATTCAGGCAAAGGCGGGATCGCATCATCGCGCTCGATCATCACCGCCGCCCGCGGCGCGCGGGCCAAAGCATCGCGCAGCAGCGCCCAGACCGGATCGGGCACCGGCCGATCATGCGTGTCGATCAGGCAGTGCTGCCCCTGTGTGTGCCCGGCCAGATGGATCTGGCCAACCGAGGCGAAGGGGATTCCCGCCAGATAATCCGCGCTGGAAAACCCATGGTTGGTCGCGCTGACATGGATATTGTTCACGTCCAGCAGCAGGCCGCAACCCGTCCGGCGCGTCAGTTCGGCCAGAAAATCCCATTCGCTCATTTCGTCATCGGCAAAGGCGATATAGCTCGACGGGTTTTCGATCAGCATCTCGCGGCCCAGCACATCCTGCGCCTTGCCCACATTGGCGCAGACCACATCCAGAGCCTCACGCGTATAGGGCAAGGGCAAGAGATCATGGGAATTATGCGCGCCATGGCGGGTCCAGCACAGGTGGTCCGAAACGATGAAAGGCTCGATTTCCGCGATCAACTCCCGCAGCCGCAGGAGATAGTCCACCCGCAGCCCGTCGGCCGAACCCACCGACATGGAAACGCCGTGGATCGCCACCGGATAATCCTGCCTGACCCGGCGCAGAATGTCGCGCGGGCGCCCACCCGGCACCATGAAATTCTCCGAAATCACCTCGACAAAATCGACGGGCACGCGGGTTTCCAGAAAATCCTGATAATGCGGCTTGCGCAGCCCCAGACCGAATTGCGGACCTGAAAAAGACATCGGACCTGTCCCTATCGACACAGAAAAAGCGCCGGTCGCCCCGGGATGGCAGAGCGACCGGCATGGCAGGGTGGTGCTTACTTCGGCGCCGTCAGGCTGCCCCCGGCCTTGACGCAGGCGCTTTTGCTCATGTCCTTGAAGCCTTGGCCCTTGCATTCGTTCTGGCCCTTGCACTCGTGGCTGCCGCTCTTGCAGTCCGACTGGCCCTTGCAGGCGTTGACGCCGTAACAGGCCACCTTGGCGCTGTGAGCGGCAAAGGCCGGAGCGCTGGCGGTCGAAGCGATGGCGATGAGAGCGGCGGCGGCGGCAAAGCTGATCTGCTTGGTTGTGATCTGCATGGGGATTACTCCGAAAGACTGGCCGTTAGTGGCCCTTGCTATTCGGCTGGGAACGGTCCCCGGTTACACACCCTTGATTTTTTACCAGCGCATCAAACGCGGCCCCAGCATCGCCCCCACCAGTGCGGCCAGCGCAATGCCCAGCGAATACCATGTCAGCACAAAAACCGCCGAGCTTTCCGGGCAATGCAGGCAATAAAGCGTCGCCCCCCACGCCCCCGCCGTCAGCCCCGCCGTGGCCCCGGCCAACCGCAGCCGCGTGGGCGCAAGGCGGCGGAACGACCACAAGAGCCCGGCAAAGATCGGCACCGAGAGCAGGAACACATTTTTCGAACAAACCTTCCAACTGGCCCCCAGCCACATGCCGAGCCATTGCGAGGAAGGCACCGAGGCCAGTTCCTGAATGCTGATGATCATCAGCCCCACCACCGGCACACAGGCGATCCACAGCCACCCCGCCGCCCCCGCATCGGGCCGGCCCAGCCGCGCCGTGGCCAGGCTAGCGCAAAGGGCAAGGCTGCCGGTATAGAACCACTTGATCCAGAACATCGCCCCATGCATCGCCAGCCACAGATCGGGACGAAAGCCAAGGAAACCCGCCACCGCCAGCAGCGTCACCGCCCCGCCCAGCACCAGCCCGCCCAGCAACCGGCGCGAAAGCGCATAGCGCGGCACGGGGGCGACATCGGCGGACAGGGCATCGATCAGATCTTCGGTCTTCATTTCAAACTGTCCCTGACCTTGCTTGCCAGCGCCTTGAGGCCGCGATGCACGGAAACCTTGATATCGGATTCGCCAAGTTTGAGCTGGGATGCAGCCTCGGCGGTGGACAGGCCTTCGAGTCGTATGGCGCGAATGGCGGCGGCCTGTTTTGGGGGAATGGTGTCGAGCAGGCGGTCAATATCGGCGGCAGCATCGCTGGCCTTGGTAAAGCCTTCGGCCTCCAGAATATCTTCCAACCCGTCGATGGCGCATGTCCGGCCGCTTTTGCGGAAATGGTCGATCATCTTGTAGCGCGCCACGGCAAAGAGCCAACTGGTGAAAGGGCGCGTCACATCATAACTCGCGCGGCGCTCGTGGACGGCAATGAGGGTTTCCTGCAAGAGATCCTCTATATCATCATCCCGCCCCGCCATGCGCCGCCGATAAAAGCCACGCAGCACCGGCACCAGCGCACGCAGCAATTGCCCATGCGCCGCGCCATCGCCGCCAAGGCCGCGCAGCATCCAGTGTTTCAACTCGTCTTCGCTCGGTCGCATAAGGTCACCCCGAGGTCATTACGTGGCATGGCGTGCTCTGGTTACACTGCGTGCCATGGATTGCGAAAAATAATCGCCTGTAACGATCCGCGATGGGGCCGCGAATGAGTGGACATGGATGGGGCGCTTCCTGCCCCATCGCCTGAGAAAGGATGTCTGCCATGTCTGTTTCACGCTCTGCCGCCGCTCTGGCAATGGCTTTGGTCGCCGCCGGCGCCGCCTCGACGCTCCATGCCGCCGATGCGCCCAAAACCGAGAAATGCTATGGCGTGGCCAAGGCGGGCAAAAATGACTGCAAGGCAGGCGCGGGCACGAGTTGCGCGAGCACGTCCAAGGTCAATTATCAGGGCGACGCATGGAAATTGGTGAAGGCGGGCACCTGCACCTCGATCAAGACGCCAAAGGGCTTCGGCTCCCTTTCCCCCAAAGGCTGAAGCCCCGGCCCGGTCGTCCTTTCCCACTCCGCCGCGACCGGGCCACCCTTTTTGCAAGGACACCGCCATGACCCATCCCGCTTTCCGGCCCAAGGCCGACGATCTTCTGTTGTTGCTGGGGCGCTTCGCCATCGCGCCGGTATTCTTCCTCTCGGGCCGAACCAAGGTCGAAGGCTGGTTCACCATCACCGATGCCACATATGACCTGTTCCGCAGCGAATATGCCCTGCCCCTGCTCTCGCCGGTTCTGGCGGCATGGATGGCCACGATTGCCGAACATCTTTTCTCCACGCTGCTGGTGCTGGGTCTGGGCACGCGGATCGCGGCGGCCGGATTATTGGGCATGACCTGTGTGATCGAGATCTTCGTCTATCCCGATGCATGGTCGACACATCTGAGCTGGGCCGGACTGCTGGTGCCGCTGATCGTGCGTGGCGGCGGGCGTCATTCTTTGGATGCCCGGCTTTTTGGTGCGCGACCGGCATGAGGGCGCTGATCGTCCATGCCCATCCCGAACCGGCCAGTTTCAACGCGGCCATGACCGCGCGGGCGGGCGAGACGTTGCGCTCGCTGGGGCATGAAGTGGTGGTGTCAGACCTCTATCGCATGGGTTTCGATCCGGTGTCGGACCGACGCAACTTTCTCGAAATGGCCGACCCGGCCTATCTGAAACTACAGGCCGAAGAATTGCACGCTTCGGCCAAGGCCGGGTTCGCGCCTGATGTTCAGGCCGAAATCGACCGGCTGCTGGCCTGCGATCTGCTGATCCTGCAATTCCCGATCTGGTGGCTGGGGATGCCCGCCATTCTCAAAGGCTGGATCGACCGGGTCTTCGCTTGCGGTATGGCCTATGGCGGCGGACGTTATTTCAGCAAAGGCGCGCTGCGCGGCAAACGAGCGATGTGCGCACTTACCGTGGGTGGGCCGCGCGCCGTTTACAGTGCGACAGGCTTGTATGACGAGGTGGAGCAGATCCTGTTTCCCATCCATCGCGGCCTGTTCGGCTTTACCGGCATGACCGCGCTGGAGCCTTTTGTCGTCTATGGCCCCAATCGGATGGAGCAGGATGCGCGCCGTGCGGAACTGGATCGCTTTGCCCGCCATCTCGAACATCTCGATACGGCGCGCATCCTGCCTATGCCTGCGTGACCTAAATCCCGGCAAGCCGCATCGCTGCCCCCAGATCCGGCCCCGTTGCATCGGCAGGCGGCATCAGCGGCTCGGCCGCCACGCCCAGCCGGTTGATCCATGCCGTGCGATAGCCGAACCATTTGGCGCCCAACGCGTCCCAACCGCCAAATGCAACAAAGCCGATCGCCTCGCGCGGCATGGCGAAATGCTCGCAAGCCATCGCATAAGCCTGAGGCGCAGGCTTGAATACGCGCACGCGGTCGGTCGACAGCGGCGGTTCCATCAGGCCATGCAAGCCATTGGCCCGCATAGCTCCCTCCAGCATCGCCTCGCTCAGATTGGACAGAAAGGTCAGACGCAGCCCCGCCTGACGCATTTTCTCAAGTCTTTCGCCCGCATCGGGCCATGCAGGCAGATGCGCAAAGACCGAAATCAATTCGCGCCTTTGCGTCTCGCTCAGGCTCAAGCCCAGATTGGCCGCGCAAAACCCCAGCGCCGCATCGGCCAGCGCCGCAAAACCACTGTAACGCCCTGCGGCGGTTTCCAGCCACGACAGGGCAAATATCTTGGCCGTCCACTGGGCCGCCAGAGCCACCCCCTGCGCGGGAAACAGGGCGACAGCCACAGCAGTCACAGCGCGCACATCGAAAATGGTGAAGCCATCAAAGGCCAGCGCGCGCAGGCGAGGCTCCCCCGCCTTCAGTCCGGCAGGCAGAGCCGCCATGGCCAGCCCCAGCGCCGAACGGCGGCTCAACGAAAAAGTAGGATGCGTCATAATGTTCCTGAAGGTTGCTATCGGTCCTCCTATTCGCCGCGCGCCGCGCCAGGGTTTCACCCGCCGCCGCGACAGGAAAAATTTGCCGTGGCCGGGAATAAAACGCCCGTCTGCTCCGTCTGAACCGGGAAATCCGATGGAGTATCGCCATGACCCCAGACTCTTTGATTGACCCGATGGATCGCCGCCGCGCCCTGCGCTGCATGGGCTGGGCCGGAACCGGCGCGCTGTTTACGCTCAGCGGCGGCATTGCCCATTCGCGCATGCTGGAGGCCGGAGCGGGAGCAAGGGGTGAGCCCGCCCCTTTCAGCTTCGTCCAGATCAGCGACACCCATATCGGCTTTGCCAAACCCGCCAATCCCGATCCGCTGTCCAGCCTGCGTCAGACCATCGCGCGCATAAAGGCCCTGCCGCAACGGCCCGATTTCATTGTGCATACCGGCGATGTCACCCATCTTGCCAACCCTGCTCAATTCGACGTGGCCCAGCAATTGCTGTCCGAAATCGGCCTGCCGGTCTTTGCCGTGCCGGGCGAACATGACATGGTCGATGGCGCCGACCCGCGCGCCTTCAACGCCCGTTTCGGCAAGGACATCCGGGGCGACGGCTGGTTCAGCTTCGATATGCGCGGGGTGCATTTCGTCGGCCTCGTCAATTCGGCCATGCTGGGCGCCAGCGGACAGGGCACGCTGGGCCGGGCGCAGCTCGATTGGCTGAAAAGCGATCTGGCGGGCCTGTCCTCATCAACCCCGGTGGTGCTGATGTCGCATTTCCCGCTCTGGCCGCTTTATCCCGACTGGGGCTGGGGCACGGCCGATGCGGCAGAGGCTTTTGCCCTGCTGCGCCGCTTTGGCTCGGTCACCTCGCTCAATGGCCATATCCACCAGATCCAGCGCAAGGTGGAAGGCAATCTGCTGTTCCACGCGGCGCGCTCCACCGCCTATCCCCAGCCCGCGCCGGGACAGGGCGCCGGTCCGGGGCCGCTGGTGGTGCCCGCCTCCGATCTGCCCGCCCATATCGGCATGACCTCGCTCAGCCTGACCATGCTCGATGCACCGATCGCCGTCACCGATCTGACGCTGGGATGAAAGGGCCGCGATGATGAAACGAGAGATCTTTGCCGGGATGATGATCGCGGCGGCGGCGATGCTGCCTGTGGCGATCCGGGCGGATACGGCCAAACCGACGCATAGCGGGAATATCGCGCACGGGATGCGGCTTTATCAGGCCTGCATGGGCTGTCATTCGCTCGATGAAAACGATGTAGGGCCGCGCCATCGGGGCGTGGTGGGCCGTCAGGCCGGGGCGGTGCCCGCCTATACCTACTCGGCTGCGTTGCGATCGTCCCATCTGCGGTGGACGCCTGCAAACCTCGACCGCTGGCTGGCCGGGCCGCAGGCCTTGGTGCCGGGGGCCAAGATGTATTACATCGTACCGGATAGCCAAGACCGGGCCGATATCATCGCCTATCTGGCCAGCCAGAAATAGCGCCGGGGAAAGGCACCATCACGCCATGTTCAGCCGCTGGCATCTTCCCCGCCCGATCTTGCGAAAAGAGCCTGATGGCCCATCGCCCGATCATGCTGCGCGCTTTCGTATGGCCATCATGCCGTATCTCGACGCGGCCTATACCTATGCCCGCTATCTGGCCCGCGATAGCGCCGCGGCCGAGGATATCGTTCAGGAAGCCTTCGCCCGCGCGCTGCGCGCCATGGGCGATTGCCGGGGCGACGAAAAGGCCTGGCTGATGGCTATCGTGCGCCATTGCCATCATGACTGGCGGCGCGCCCGGCGCCATGAATGGCCCGCCCAAACCGAGGATGACCGTGAAGATCCCTCCGCGATGAACGCCATGGAAAGCCATGTCACGGCGCGCGAGATGCGCGGCCTGATCGAGCAATTGCCCGAACCTTTCCGCGAGGCTCTGGTGCTGCGCGAATTGCAGGAGATGTCCTATCGCGAGATTGCCCGGATCACCGGAGCGCCGCTGGGCACGGTGATGTCGCGCCTTGCCCGAGCCCGCGCGATGCTGGCGGGTCTTGTGTTGGCGCCCGAAGATGGCGAAACCCGCCCCGGAACGCAGGAGAAGCGGTCATGACCCACAAGCCTTGCCCGGAGCGGGTCCATGCGCTTCACGCCATGCTAGATGATGAAACCGACGCGCTGGCAACCGTTGAATTGGAAGAGCACCTGCGCGGATGCCCAGCCTGTCGGCGCGAACTCGACAGGCTCGGCCAGTTGCGCGAATATTTGCGCGTGCCCGAATTGCGCGATGTCGCCCCGGCCGCCCTTGCAATGCGGATCAGCCAAATGGCCTCGCCCATGCGCCCCCGGCGCCCGGCGCGCGCATGGTTGGGCGGGGCTGTTGGAGGCGCTCTGGCCGCCGGCCTCGCCTTTCTTCTACTGGCGCCCAATCTGACCGAGCCGGGGTTGGATCAAGCCGTCGTGGACGGGCATATCCGCTCGCTTCAAGCCGGGCACCTGACCGATGTTGCGGTTTCTGATCGCCATGTTGTCAAGCCATGGTTCAACGGTCGCCTGACCTTTGCGCCGCCGGTGCCCGATCTGGGTGCATCGGGCTTTATACTGGGCGGCGGGCGGCTGGATGTGCTCGAAGGGCGCGATGTGGCGGTGCTGGTCTATCGACGGCGCCTGCACATGATCAACCTTTTCGTGCGGCCCACGCCTGCCCTCTCCGGATTGCGGCAAGGCCTGATGCGGCGGGCGGGCTATGGTGTGGAGCGCTGGCAGATGGATGGGCTGGAATTTCTGGCCGTGTCTGACCTCGATCCGGCCGATCTCGCGC
This sequence comes from Novosphingobium sediminicola, assembly GCF_014196525.1. GTDB lineage: Bacteria > Pseudomonadota > Alphaproteobacteria > Sphingomonadales > Sphingomonadaceae > Novosphingobium > Novosphingobium sediminicola. The sequence goes on from NZ_JACIDX010000020.1 coordinate 86,217, forward strand.
AATTTCGCATGGCCTTTATACGCGGTGCTCATTCCGGCAATCGGGAACGTTAGAGGGCAGGTCTGGCCTCGCGCATCGCCTCAACAAAGCGCCGGACATTAGGCGAACGCGCGCGATTGCCCTGAAACACCAGCGAAATCGGCACCGGGGGCGGATCGTCCTGGTCCAGCACATAGGCCAGACGCCCGGCCACGACATGGTTCTCCACCTGATAGGACAGCGCCCGCAGGATGCCGCCCCCGGCCATGGCCGCATCCATCGCGCTATCAACGCTGTTGGTCAGCAGACGCGGTTCGACACGCACCGCCTGACGCCCATCGGGGCCAAAGCGCCATTCACCATTCTGGGTGAAATTATCAAAGGCGATCAGATCGTGATCGCGCAAGGCGACCACATCGCCGGGTACGCCACGCCGGGCCAGATAGTCCGGACTGGCCACCAGAACCCGCCGCGTTTCGTCGATCCGCAGCGCGCGCAACGCGCTGTCGGCCAGATGCGCGATGCGCACCGCCACATCCACCCCTTCATCGACCAGCCTGACCACCCGGTCGGTCAGAGTCAGTTGAACCGTCAGCCCCGGATGGCGCCGCATCAGATCCAGCACGACGGGCAGGACCCGCAGCCGCCCAAACACCACCGGCGCGGTCACAATCAGCAACCCGCGCGGCTCCGCGTTGTCGCCGCGCAGGGTTTGGGCCGCATCGTCCAGTTCGATCAGCGCCTGTCGGCAATGTTCCAGATAAGTCGCCCCCTCGGGCGTCAGTTGCACGGAACGGGTCGTGCGGCGCAGCAGCAACGTGCCCAGACGCTCCTCCATTTCGGCCAGAGCGCGGCTGGCGGCGGTGGGCGAAATGCGGCGGATGCGGGCCGCTTCCACAAAGCTGCCATGGTCGGCCACGGCGACAAAGGTCCGAATGGCGTCGAGCTGGTCCATAATAATCCCGAAATCCGCAATAATGAAATGTGATGATAGAATATTATCATCAATATGACCATGAATTATCTCACCACTGACACGCCGTTGCACCCCGATCCCAAGAGGCCGGCGTCATCAGGAGATCCTTCATGTCGCGCATTGCCATCCCCACCTACGAAGCCTCGCCCGCAGCCTCGCTGCCGCTGCTTGATGCGGTTCAGGCCCAGTTGGGTGTCATTCCCAATCTTTTCCGTCTGGTGGGTGCCAGTCCGGCCGCCCTTGAAGGCTTGCTGGGCCTGAGCGGAGCGCTGAACCGGACGCTTGATGTCCGCACGCGTGAACGAATCGCCATTGCCGTGGCCGAGACGACCGGTTGCGATTACTGCCTTTCGGCCCACAGCTATCTGGCGCTCAATCTGGCCGGACTGGATCAGGAAGAGGTCGAAGCCAACCGTCAGGGCCGTTCGAAAGATCCGCGCGCCGATGCCGTGCTGATCTTTGCCAAGCGCGTGGTGCAGACGCGCGGCAAGGTCGAAAACAGTATGCTTGAGGCCATTCGTCTGGCCGGGCTGTCCGATGCCCAGATCGTGGAAATCGTGGCCAATGTGGCCATCAATGTCTTTACCAACCTTATCAACAATGTGGCGCAGACGGACATCGACTTTCCGGTGGTGCGGGCGGGCGGGTTGTAATGGTCCGTCATAATTTCTCCGGCCTGCGCGCGATGGCGCTGGCGGCATCGGCCCTGCTGTTTGCGGCCCCCGCTCTGGCCGCTTCTCCCTCATCACAAGGAAATCATGGCGTGAACCCTTTGCCTTTGACCACCTATCATTTCGCCACCATCAAGGGGCGCCGGACATTCTATCGCGAGGCCGGCGATCCGTCCGCGCCGACCATCGTCCTGCTGCACGGCTTCCCCACCAGCAGCCATATGTATCGCGATCTCATCCCCCTGCTGTCGGATCGTTTCCATGTGATCGCCCCGGACTACATCGGCTTTGGCCAGTCCGATGCGCCGTCGGCCAAAGAATTTGACTATACGTTTGAAAATCTGACCGATCACGTTGATGGCCTGCTCGATCAACTGGGACAGAAGCGCTATATTCTCTACATGCAGGATTATGGCGGCCCGATCGGGTTTCGTCTCCTGACCCGCCATCCCGACCGCGTGGCCGGTTTGGTGGTGCAGAATGCCAATGCCTATCTCGAAGGTGTGGGCGACATGCCAAAGCAGGTGTTTCTGCCCCTCTGGCAAGGCCGCGATGCCACGACCGAGGGGGCCGCGCGCGGTTTTCTGGCCGCCCAGACCACGAAATTCCAATATACTGTGGGCGCCCGCAACGAGGCCGCGATCAGCCCGGATAACTGGGCCCATGATCAGGCGCTGCTGGACCGACCCGGTACGGATGCCTATCAACTCGACCTGCTCTATGACTATCGCCAGAATGTCGCGCTTTACGATGCCTGGCATGCCGCCCTGCGCCAGCATCAACCGCGCACGCTGATCGTCTGGGGCAACAAAGACCCCTTCTTCATCCCCGCCGGGGCTGAGGCCTTCCGCCGCGATTTGCCCGCGGCGCGGCTGGTCTGGCTGGATGCGGGCCATTTCGTGCTGGATGAAAATGCCGCGCAGGTCGCCGCCGAAATCAAGGCAGAATTCGCGCTCGCGCCTTGATCACGCCCCACCGGCGCGCCTCGCCCAGCGCATGGGGCCCGGCGCGCCACCCTTCCCCCTAAGCGGGCCGCAGAGCCCGCCGGGTCGCCCGGCCCGTCGCCGAATTGTCTTGCCCTTTCAGTGGCGGCGGCGGGTCGGTTTTTCACGGAGAACATATTTCATGCATCACGATCACACCGTTCCTCGTGTCGCGCTGGTGACCGGCGCAAGCCGGGGCATCGGGCGAGCCACAGCGATCCGTCTCGCCCGCGATTTCTCCACGGTGGCCATCGTCGCCCGTTCGGCCGAAGGGCTGGCCAACACCGCCGATGCCATTCGCGCCGCCGGGGCGCAGCCATTCGCCCTGCCCCTCGACCTGCGCCAGAGCGACGCGGCCGGGCAGGCGGTGCTGGATACGGTCAGCGCTCTTGGCCGACTGGACGCGGTGGCAGCCATTGCCGGGGATGTCAGCCAGAAGGGCTTGTTCGAACTGACCGATCAGGACTGGCACGAAAGTCTGATGCTGAAATTCCACGCGATGCGGCGGCTGGTCATCGCCGCCTGGCCCCATTTGCGCCAGAACGAGGGAGCCGTGGTCATCACATCGGGCACCACCGCTTTCGCGCCTAAGGCCGATTTTGCCGCCGTGGGCGCCATCAATGCGATGATCCTGTCGGTTGCGCGCTGCTTTGCCGAGGTCGGGCAGGCCGATGGCGTCCGGGTCAACACCGTCAGCCCAGGCCCGGTGATGACCGACAGGCGGCGCGCCATGCTGGCCCGCTATGCCCTGTCCCACGGGCTGACCGAACAGGAAGCGCTGGATCATTTCGCCCGCAACAACGGCATTTCGCGCTTTGGGCGGCCTGAGGAAGTGGCCGAGGTCTTTGCCTGGCTCGTATCTCCGGCAGCCTCGTGGATTTGTGGTTCGAACATTCGAATCGATGGGGGCGAGGTGAAAATGGCGCTGTAAAACCCTCAAGCCTCACGACATAACATCACGATAATATTCGGGTTTTACTGGACAAGCTACGCGACATCCTCATGATAGGCCGCTGCGACAAGAGGAGGATGCCCATCATGTCCGCGACATTCTCGCCCTTTGATGCCGCTGCCATGCTGATCGTGGCTGCGGCCGTGCTGGGCTATGCCAATCATCGCTGGCTGCGCCTGCCCGCTTCGGTTGGGCTGACGGTGATGGGGGCGCTGGCCTCGCTGCTGGTGCTGGGCATTGACCGGCTGATGCCCTCCAGCCAGCTTGCGGCGCAATTCAACGCTTTTCTGGGCCAACTCGATTTCCATCGCACGCTGATGGAGGGGATGCTCTCCTTCCTGCTCTTTGCCGGGGCGCTGCATGTCGATTGGTCGCATATGCGCGCCGGGCGCTGGCCGATCATCATTTTCAGCACGGTCGGCGTGCTGATCTCTACGCTGGTAGTCGGGCTAGCCTTCTGGTTGGTGGCGGGATGGATGGGGCTGGGCGTGCCTTTGGCATGGGCGCTGGTGTTTGGCGCGCTGATCAGCCCGACCGATCCGGTGGCGGTGATGGCGGTGATGAAACGCGCGGCCATGCCTCCTACCTTGCAGGCAACGGTTGCGGGTGAAAGCCTGTTCAACGATGGCGTAGGTGTAGTGGTCTTTTCCATCCTGCTGGCCATCGCCACGGGCGGGGCCGAATTCCACCTCTCCCATGCCGCGATGGATTTCCTGCATGAGGCGGGCGGGGGAGCCTTGCTGGGTCTGGCCATCGGCTGGATCGCCTTTCGCGCCATGCGCAGCATTGACGAATATAATATCGAGGTGATGATCTCTCTGGCCGTGGTGATGGGCGGCTATAGCCTTGGCATGGCTCTGCATATCAGCGGGCCGGTGGCGATGGCGGTGGCCGGTCTTGTCATCGGCAATGCGGGCGTGGCCCATGCGATGAGCGATGTGACGCAGGATTATCTGCTCAAATTCTGGGCGCTGATCGACGAGATCCTCAATGCCGTGCTGTTCCTGCTGATCGGGCTGGAAGTCATCGCCATTGCGCCGCATCTTTCGCTGCTGATGCTCGGGGTCATCTCGATTGCGCTGGTGATGGCCGGGCGGATCGTGTCGGTAAGCATTCCGCTGGCGTTGATGCGGCGGATGATCGACATGGGGCCGCTCGCCCTACCCACGCTGGTGTGGGGCGGATTGCGCGGGGGCATCTCGGTGGCTCTGGCGCTGTCCCTGCCCGACAGCCCGATCCGCAGCGCCATTCTTGCGGCCACCTATATCGTCGTCCTGTTCGCTGTTATCGTTCAGGGCGGAAGCATCGGCGCGCTGATTGAAAGGATCAAGGCGCGCCATGGCGTGACGGGAGTGACGGTTCATTGAGGCACTGGCATCACACGCTTCGACGCTGGCGGGTCAAACTGGCCCATCTGATCTTGCTGCCCGAAATGAGCGAGGAAGACGGCGCAGCAATCCGGCAACAGGTCGAGGATGACGGCAGGCTGACGCGCGTCTTTGCGCTGATGTGCGGCCTTGCGGCAGGGATTGCGATGCTAGGCCTGCTGCAATCCTCAACGGCGGTGGTGATCGGGGCGATGCTGGTTTCGCCGCTGATGGGGCCAATCGCGGCGCTGGGCTTCGGTTTTGCCGCGCTTGACGGCCATCGTATCCGCGATGCGGCCAAGGTGGTGATGGTGGGCGCGGCCATCGGCATCATGACGGGCATCCTCATCACTTGGGCCAGCCCGATCCGCAATGCCACGCCCGAAATCATCGCGCGCACTCAACCGACCTTGCTCGATCTGGTGGTGGCGCTGCTCTCGGGCGTGGCGGGCGGCTATGCCTCGGTGATGAAGAAAGGCGGTACGGCGATTGGCGTGTCGATTGCCACCGCGCTGATGCCGCCACTGACCACGGTGGGCTATGGGCTGGCGGTGTGGCAGCCTGCCTTTGCGCTGGGCGCGCTATTGCTGTTTCTCACCAACCTTTCGGCCATCGCTTTTGCCTTTGCGCTGGTGGCGCGGCTGAGCGGCGCGGCCCTGCCCGAAAGGCAGGTCGACTGGTCGCCGCGCTATGTGCTGGCCGGGTTGACCGCGTTTGGCATTCTCGCGGTTCCGCTGGGACTGACCCTGTCGCAGGTCAGCCGCGAGGCCGGTTTGCGCAAGACCGCCCGCGCCGCCATTGCCGGGGCCACGGGCGGCACCAACAGCCGGATCGCGCAGCTTGACGTATCATGGCCGCTGCTAGGCGACCCGGAAGTCAGCGCTCTGGTCGTCACCCCGCATTATGCCGGTGATGCCGAGCAGGCCTTGCGCAAGGCGCTGGCGGCGGCAGGTGCGGACAAGGTTACCGTCAAGCTGCAACAGGTTCTGGCCGCTGACCTGCCCGCCCAGACGCAGGCGATGGTCGATGCCGCGATGGAGCGCACCGCCGCAGGCATTGCCGCCGATGTGCCGCCCTTTGCGCGCATTCGCGCCGCCATCGGGCTGCCGACCTCTGCGCTCTGGGTCAATCGGTCCGAACGTATGGTATTTGCGGCGCCGGTCGCCGCGCCCGGCTGGACGCTGGCCGATTATCGCCAGATCGAACAGACCGCGACGCAAGCGGCGCAAGGCTGGCGCGTGGCCATCGTGCCGCCGGCCAGCGCGGAACTGACGGTCGCTCTGGATGGCGCAAAGGAAGATGCCAATGCCATCAAGCCCGATCTGGCGATCTGGGCCGTGCAGCGCTGGGGGCTGAACCGGGTGATCGTTGCAGGGCGTGAGGATGAGATCGCGCCGCTGCTCCAGCAATTGCAGCAGGCGGGCATTGCCGCATCCGTCACACCGCCAGATCCTCAGGACAAGTCGCAAGAAGCCAAATTGCGCTTGTCCGCTCCTCCGTCCGCTCCTCCCTCCTCTGGCGCTCAGCCTGAGACGGCGCCAGGTTCTGCGCGCACCAGCGGAGCGTGACGGTCCACCAGTACGGCGCTTGCCTGATTGAGCCCGACAAGTTCGACAAGGGTGCCGTGGCGCCGCAATGTGTCCACCACACCCTCCAACGCGCCAACGGCGGTCACATCCCACAGATGGGCATCGCTCAAGTCAATATGAGCCCGCCCTGCCCGGTCGCGCAGGTCGAAATGGTCGGCAAAAATATCGGCGCTGGCAAAGAAGATCTGGCCGGAAACGGTATAATGGCGCGTGTCGCTTTCAGGATCATAGGTGACGGTCACCTGCATCATGCGCGTCACTTTGAACGCGAAGAACACCCCGCTGAGCAACACGCCCACCGCCACGCCTGCGGACAGGTCATGCGTAGCCACCGTCACGGCGACCGTGACCAGCATCACCATGCTGGACATTTTGGGATGATGCACAAGATCGCGCAATGAGCCCCATGAGAAAGTGCTGATCGACACCATCACCATGATCGCCACCAGTGCAGCAACGGGCACCTGCGCCACCCATGCCCGCAGCGGCACCAGCACCACCAGCAGAAACACGCCCGCCGTCATCGTGGACAGCCGCCCTCGCCCGCCATAGCGCACATTGCCCACCGTCTGCCCGATCATCCCGCAACCGGCGATCCCGCCAAACAGCCCTGCTGCCACATTGGCAAGACCAAGCCCGGTGCTCTCGCGCGACTTGTTGCTGGTCGTTTCGGTCAGATCATCGACCACGGCGGCTGTCATCAGCGATTCAAGCAGCCCTACCGCTGCAATAGCCAGCGAATAGGGCGCGATAATCCGCAGCGTTGCCCAGTCGAGCGGCACCCGAGGCAACGAAAAGACGGGCAGCGAGGCGGGCAATTGGCCAAGGTCCGATACCGTATGGACGGACATGGGAAGGGCCATGCTTACCCCGGTCAGCACGAGGATGCAGATCAGCGGGGATGGCAACCAAGCGATGAAGCGGGGGGCGAGATAGATGATGGCCAGCCCCAGCGCGATCAAGGCGTAAGTATGCCATGTCACCCCCAACATCTGGGGCACCTGCGCCGAAAAGATCAGGATTGCCAGCGCGTTGACAAAGCCGGTGCGCACGGAACGGGAGACAAAACACAGCAGCACGTCAAGTTTGAGCAAGCCAAACACGATCTGAAGCAATCCGCCCAGCACCGTGGCCGCCAGCAGATATTGCAGGCCATGCGCATGGACCAGCGCGCCCACCACCAGTGCCACTGAACCCGCCGCGCCCGAGATCATCGCCGGGCGGCCACCGGCAATCGCAATGACGATGCCGATCACGAAGGACGCAAACAGCCCGACCTGAGGATCGACCCCCGCGACAAAGGAGAAGGCGATCACCTCGGGGATCAGGGCAAAGGTGCCGACCATACCCGCCAGAATATCGCGGCGCGCATCAGCGAGACTTTCGAACCATTCGGCACGATAGCGAACAAGATCTTGAGACAGCATCAAAAGAGATTTCCACGAAGATCGCAAGGCGCCCATGGCGCGGCACGGAATATGGCGTGTTTGCGAAATGCGTTGTCCGGCGGATTGGCGGCCGGAATAGCCACCCGGAATTTCACCGGGTCCATGCGAATAAGGCCCGTTAGCGCGAAACGAGCATCACCACAAGCCGCCGCATTCGTGCTCTCAGCCCCTTATTGGCATTGCCCCCGTTCGGTAATACCAGCCCATTGGTCAGCCTCACTCTCGAATGACAGCGTGAGTTGCAACAGACTGGTATCGGGCAAAAGCTTGCGCGGCGGGTTCTTGGGTCGCCTTTAAATCGGGTGTCGCTGATATCAGGTCGACGCGGTTGCCTTCTTAGCGGCCGCATCGAGTTCGGCTGCAGTCAATGAAATGAACAGGCCGTTGGCCCCAAGACCGAACGCCTTTTTGGTCAATGAGACAGGGCCTGAGGCTCGCTCTATAAGCACCTGATCACCTTTGACTTCTTTGATGGTTCCGATGACCGTTCCGGCCTTGCCCTTGACCTCTGCGCCAGACGTCATGGCCGCCTCCAACGCTGCTGCTGCCTTTTGGCTTGCGGCCGTCACCTGATCATCAATCTGCACCTTCGTCATGGAAACGGTCGGCCCCTTTGGGCCGGAACCGAACGCGGTCTTAGGAAGCGCAGCTTTGTGTATCCCGGTGTCGATGACGATGATTTCACCCGAAATGCTGTCAATCTTGCCGACCTCGCCGCCTTGCAGATCATAGGTCATAGCGCCCACGACCAAGGCGTGCGTGGCAGAAGCTGTATTGGCCTGTTGCGCCATGGCGACTGGAGCAAGAGTCAAGGCTGCCGAGGCGACCAAAAGGCCACGAATAAGTTTCACGTCAAATCTCCTTGTTACATAAAATCAATGCGATGCTGTTCAATTCGGTTTTCGGCGGCGGCTCAACAGACCGGAAATGCAATCGACAAGCTGGGCCTCATGGACGCTTTTGGAGAGCCACGCTCTCACTGACGCCAAGGCGGGGCCAATCTGGCACACCTTCTCCGGTCACATAGACCACAGCAATTTCTGGAACGAGTTCACGCGCCTGATGCGCCAAAGACCAGCCATCATCACCGTCGGCGAGCCGGATGTCCGTTATCAGCGCGTCATAGCGGGTTGTTGAATCGCAGAGCAAATTCATGGCCTTGCTTGCGTAACTTGCAGCGATCGCCTCGAAACCACGATGTTCAAGGGCAATTTCCATGGCAAAACAAAGAAGCGCATCGTCTTCGACCACGAGGATTTTGGGTAAGCTCATCGCCTGTCACGCCCTCGTCTTGGCCATGACTTCGCGTGTAACCCTTTTGACAATCTGCGAACCTGAAGAGCTATTGCCTAAAAGGCGGCAAATACGCCTGCCTTCGGACCATAAATATGCGGGTACAGAGGAAACATATCGCCTGGCGATGATCAGCGCAGTTTCCTCATCGGCAGCGTCAAATTGAATTGTCTCTATGGGTGCGCCTGGTGATTGTTGTTTGGTCAGTTGGAAAAGTGCCATTGCCTCTCCCTCACTTCCTTCCGTCCAGCAGCCTCAACTCCGCCACAAAGGGCATTTCGTTTATGAAAGTGCATCAGCCCATGCGATAGGTCCAATTGAAAGAATATGGACCATGCGATAGATTTAACCTATCAAATCGACATGACAAGTTTTCGCCAATTGCAATATCTGGTCGCCGTCGCGGATCGCCAAAATTTTCGCCAAGCGGCCAACAGCCTGCATGTTTCTCAGCCGACCCTCAGCCTGCAGTTGCAGAAGCTGGAGGAGCAGCTTGAGGTGCGGCTGATTGAGCGCAATGTGAATCCTGTGTGCCTGACGCCCATAGGCCACGAAATTGTAGCGCGGGCGCGTAAGCTCCTGCTTGACCTCAACGAACTGGAAGCTTGCGCCAAACGCAGCACTAGCGAATTGGTGGGAACGATCAGCCTTGGCGTTTCACCTACCCTAGGGCCTTATCTGTTGCCCGGAATTGTCGGCGTGCTGAAACGGGAAATGCCAAGCCTGCATCTCTATATTCGCGAGGGCATTCTGAGGTGCTGCCGGTTTGATGGACACCGAGATAAGGTGTTTTCATCGAACGGAGAGCATCGATGCAACGAAGGAAGTTTAGCCGTGAGTTCAA
>NZ_JACIDX010000021.1 GCF_014196525.1 Novosphingobium sediminicola
GAGACCTTTGCCGCCACGATCCTGCCGCTGGCCGACAAGCTGGGCGCGGCGGTGGGCGCGAGCCGCGCGGCGGTCGACGCGGGATACGTGCCCAACGATTATCAGGTGGGCCAGACCGGCAAGATCGTCGCGCCGCAGGTCTATGTGGCCGTCGGCATTTCCGGGGCGATCCAGCACTTGGCAGGCATGAAGGACAGCAAAACCATCATCGCCATCAACAAGGACGAGGACGCGCCGATCTTCCAGGTGGCCGACATCGGGCTGGTCGCGGACCTGTTCCAGGCCGTGCCCGAACTGACGGGGAAGGCATAAGGCTGTCGTCTGAGGGATTTGAAAGGTAGAAAGCATGAAAATCGTTGGTGTAATCGGCGCGGGCCAGATGGGCGTGGGCATTGCCCAGACTGCGGCGCAAACCGGACATAGCGTGCGGCTCTCCGACATCAGCCTGGAGCTGGCTGAAAAGGGAAAGGCAGGCATCGGCAAGTCGCTTGCACGGCTGGTGGCCAAGGAGAAGTTGAGTGAGGATCAGGCGCAAGCCATCCTTGCCGCGATTACGCCGGTAGGCGAACTGGCCGCCATGGCCGAGGCCGATATCATCATTGAGGCCGCGACCGAGCGCGAGGAGGTCAAACTCAAGATTTTCGAGAGTACGGCAAGTATCCTTGCCCCTTCCGCGATTCTGGCGACCAACACCAGTTCGCTCTCGATCACTCGAATGTCGCGTTCCGCGCCGGACCAGAGCCGCTTTATCGGCATGCATTTTTTCAATCCGGTCCCCGTTATGCCTTTGGTGGAGGTGATCCCCGGCCTTGCGACCAGCGATGATATCACCATCCGCACCAAGGCTTTTGGCGAAAAGCTGGGCAAGACGGTGGTGCTGGCGCAGGACGATCCGGGCTTTGTCGTCAATCGCATCTTTGTGCCTTTTATTAACGAGGCCATTTTTGTGCTTGGCAACAGCACGGGTAGCATTGTCGATATCGACGCTGGTGTGAAATTGGGACTGGCGCATCCGATGGGGCCGCTGGAACTGGCTGATTTCATCGGGTTGGACACGCTTTACGAAATCATGATGGTCTATCTGCGCACCACGGGCGACAGCAAGTATCGACCCGCGCCCTTGCTTCAGAAATATGTCGAGGCAGGCTGGTTCGGTCGCAAGAATGGGCGTGGTTTCTATGATTATTCAGGCGGAAAGCCGGTGCCTACGCGCTAATTTCATCCGATCCGTCATTGGGGATCTTGAATGTCGATCCTGACTGACAAGAGTATCCAAGTCATCACACAGCCGATGGCTGGCTTCATCGCTGGCCGCCCTTAGAGTTTTTACATAATTACCAATATTCAAAAAATGGTCCTGCCACCAGATCGCCACTACCGCTCCTTCCTTAACGCATTCTCCGCCCGTGCCAATTCTTCATGCCGACAAAGAGGAATGGTCGTGTCGGCGCTTGCCTCCAAGGCGCGCCCGAGGTCGGCCAGCAGATCGTCGCGATGCTCCAATCCGACCGAGAGGCGCAGCAGATTGTCCTCAATCCCTGCCGCCTGACGGGCTTCCTTGCCCATATCGGCATGGGTCATGGTGGCCGGATGCGCGATCAGGCTTTCAACGCCGCCAAGGGACTCAGCCAAAGTCAGAACCGAAATACCGGCCACGAAGCGGCGGACCGCTGCCTCGCCCCCGGCCAGTTCAAAGCTCAGCATCGCGCCAAAGCCCGTTTGTTGCGCTCCGGCCAGTTCATGTCCGCCATGAGAGGTCAGGCCGGGGTAATGCACCTTGGCAACGGCGGGGTGATTGTGCAGAAATTCGGCAATGACCATGGCGGTGGACTGCTGTTCCCGCATCCGGGCAAACAGGCTGCGCAGCCCTCTCAAGGTCAGCCACGCATCGAAAGGCGATCCGGCGGTGCCGATCACGTTGCACCATTGCTTCAGGGAAGCCGCCGCCTGCTCCTGCGCCGCAATGACCGCTCCACCGATCACGTCGGAATGCCCGTTCAGAAATTTCGTTGTTGAATGAACAACATAATCCGCCCCGAGAGCAAGGGGCCGCTGAACCGCCGGAGAAAGGAACGTGTTGTCCACCGCAACTTGTGCGCCAACGGCATGGGCCATCCGGCACAAGGCAGCAATGTCGACAATACGCATCAACGGATTGCTTGGCGTCTCGACAAACAGCATCGCCGCGCCGCGCCCGAGAGCATCCGATACGGCAACAAGATCGGACTGATCCACAAAGGCGAGCTGAAAATGCCGCCGCGCCGCTCTGGCCTTCAACAGCCGCATCGTCCCGCCATAACAATCGTAAGGCGCGATCACCAGATCATCGCCCGACAATTGCCCCAGCACCAGATCAATGGCCGCCATGCCGCTGGAGGTCACCACGGCCCCTGCTCCACCTTCCAATTGAGCCAGAGCATCGCACAAAAGGTCGCGCGTCGGATTGCCAGCGCGGCCGTAGTCATATTGGCGAGCCCGATCAAAACCGGCAAATTCATAGGTGGTCGAAAGATACAGCGGCGGGGCAACCGCGCCAAAGGCAGGATCTGTTGCGACACCATGGCTGGCCGCGATGGTTTCCCTGTGCAGGGGGTGATCGTGGCGGTCTTTTGTCATGCCTGCACTCCTGTCCTGATGGCGGCATGAAGCGCCGCGTAACGCCAGATCATAGGGCTATGCTGGCCAGACTATGCTTGTCGAGGTCGGCGTAAAAGGCCTGTTCGGCAGCGATCAGGCGAAACTTTAACCGGCATTTGCCGTCGAGTGAACAATCCCGCTCGCTCCCCGTGGCCAGACAGTCCACCAGCGCCTGTCCCTCCTCAAGTCGGCGGATGATCTGGCCAGGAAAGATCTGATCGGGCGGGCGTGCCAGAATGGCCCCGCCCCCGCGCCGCGTTTCGACAATGCCCATTTGCGCCAGCTTCTGAATGATCTTGGCGAGATGATTGCGCGCGAGATCATTGCCGGGCGCAATTGGCGCAATCTGGGCGTGTTGGTGCTGCTGGTGAGCGCTCTGGCATGGATCATGGCACCCTCATCCCGCCTGACGGCTCTGGCGCTGGCCGCTGCGGGTGTGCTGCATCTGCTGCACCTTGCCTATGCGTTTCTGCCGGTCGGTGCGCTGGTTATGGCGGTTTCGGCGGTGGTCCCTGCCTTTGCCACCAATGCGGCGGGACAGCATTGGTGGATGGCCGGTTGCATCGCCATGATGACGATGGCCGTCATGACGCGGGCCACGCGTGGACATACCGGCCATGACCTTGCCGGAATTGCATGGATCGCGGGTTTTGCCGGGTTCTGCCTGCGCTATGGCCCGATGCTGTTGAACCGGCGGGACGGCCAGCCCCAAGGACAAAATCCGCTTCACGCAATCAGGCTGCATTGATCGTTTGCCGCAATATTTTTGATATTAAAGTGGCAGTATCACAGGATGATCTGCGCGGCGGCGCTCAGCCCTGCCCTGACGCGATCCATGACGCCCGCATCCGCGCGTGAGGAATGAACAGCATAGGCGGAATGGGAAAATTCCGGGCTTCCCGGCACCAGTATCAGGCGCCCCTCCTCCAGATAGGGCCGGATGAAACCCTTACGGAAATAACCGCTGCCCCCCGCCGCAAGGATATATTCCAAAGCCAGCGGACCATAGCTGATCGACATCACCGCATTGGGCTGATCGGGAAACGCGGCCTGATAACTGGCCGCAAATTCCTCGCCCCAATCGATCTGCACATGATCCTCGGGCGTCAGTTCAACCGAGGTCGGCGTGGTCCTGACCAACACCAGCTTTTCCTCGAACAACAATTCGGCGACGATACCGGGACGGCTGGGCGCGGCATAGAGCACGGCCACATCCAGCGTTCCGTCCTGCACCTGCTCCATCAGGCGATCGGCCGTGTCGATCTGGGTGCTGACGGCAATATCGGGGCATTCCCGGCGCATCCAGATCAGCCAGTGCCGCAGCAAAGGGCTCCATAGGCTAAGCTCCGCACCGATGGTCACCACCGTCTGGCGCCCCGGCGGCAGCGCCACCGCGCGCTGGGCGCGGGCCCAGACCTGCACCAGCGTTGTCGCAAAGCGCTGGAACTGCTCGCCCGCCGGGGTCAGTTTCGCCCCGGCCTTGTTGCGGATGAACACCGGCCGTTCGAGCTGCTCCTCCAGCACCCTGATCCGAGCGCTGACGGCGGTCTGGGTCAGATTGAGATTGTTGGCCGCCCCCACAAAGCTGCCTGTCTTGACCACTTCGAGGAAAGTGCGGGCGATGCCTATATCCATCCCATCATAATCCTTGTGTTAAATTCGATCAATGCAATTTTCCGATTGGCATTAGCATGAGAAGCTGTCTTCACAAAGCGTGGGAATGCGTCACCCTCGCCGCCCGCCCTTGGCGGCTGCGTCCGGGGGAAGCACAAAAATCCGATGGATGAACCACAAATATCGGCATTGGATAGCAGAAAGCAGAGCGGCTAAATCCTGCCTCAAAAGGGTAAGATCACGATGGCTCGGACGAAGATATACAGCCGGATATGCAATGGTTTGGGCGTATCCTCCCGCGCCATGATGGCCACGGCCCTACTCGCGCTGGCCACGGCTGTCCTGTTGTTGATCCAGCGATATTTCGCCTTCGCTGATTCCTCGCTCTACATTTTTGTCATTCTGGCGATGTCAGTGGCGATCTCGATCATGGCCCGGCGCGACGACGGGGCCTGATAAAGCCCATTACGCCCGAGACGGAAACAGATTTCATTTTAAAATCAATTTAATGCATTTTATTTGCTGATTCCATTCAAAATTTTGCTTTTGTACAGCCCCCGCCCTGCCCGCTAGTGGCCCGCCTCGATCCAGAGGGCAGTCGGGCACGCGGCCTGTTTGCCCATCGGGAAGAGCAACCAGCCCAGGCAAAACTTCATCCCATGTGGCCGCCCCAGCCTTTGACCCCCAGGCCTTTGACCATCGACCGCCGCAAGCTGCTGTTTTCCATCAGCAGTTTCGTGGCCGCCGCGATCACTCTGGCCATTGCCTTTGCCGCCAGTCTACCCCGCCCATGGTGGGCCCTGCTGACGGTCTATGTCACGGCCCAGCCCATGGCAGGCGCCTTTCGTCCCAAGGTCATCTATCGCCTGTTGGGCATTGCGGTGGGCGCGATCACCGCGCTGACGGTCGTGCCCAATCTTCAGAACTCGCCCGCCCTGCTGGTTCTCGTGATGGCGGCATGGACCGGATTGTGCATTGCCCTTGCCGTGCTGGACCGCAGCCCGCGTGCCTTTCTATTTCAAATGGCGGCCTTTTCCAGCGCCGTCATCAGCTTTCCCTATCTCGACGATCCAGCCAATATTTTCGACACAACCATCGCGCGGGTTGAGGAAATGGCGGTGGCCATTCTCTGCGTCACGGCGGTCCACGCGCTGTTTCAGCCATGGCGCGCCATCGATCCGATCCGGGAGCGGGCCGACACTTTTCTGGAGGACGCGGCGGCATGGTGCGCCGATGCCGTCGCCATGGGCAGCATCCGGGCCGAGCCGCTCCATCGGCGCAAACTGGCCACCGATATCACCGAAATCGGCATGATCGCGCTGCATCTGCCCTTTGACGATCCGGCCGCCCCCGCCACCCGCAGCACGATCAGGGCGCTGCAACATGAATTGACCGAGATCCTCCCGCTGGCCTCGGCGGCGGCAAACCGGCTCGCGTTGCTGGATGCGAGTGGCGGTTGCGGCGCGCCGCTTATGGCTCTGCGCGACAGGATCGCGCAATGGTTGGGCGAGGCCCGCGCCGGGGATGAGGCATGGATTGCCCAAGGCGAAGCCCTCGCGCGCCTCGCCGGCGAAGGCCCTGAACCGGGCGCGCATCCATGGACCGACCTGTTGCGCGAAAGCGCGGCGATGCGCATGGGCGGGATGGTGACCGCGCTGGTGCGCGCCCATCGCCTCGCCGCCACCTTGGGGGCAAAGGCGCCCGACCTGTCAGATTATCGCACCGACCGCTTTCCGCTGGCCCGCGATTACGGCATCGCCGCCATGGCCGGATTGGCCACGGCGGCCGCGATCATGCTCTATTGCGCGGTCTGGGTGCTGCTGGCCTGGCCCGCCGGTTCGGCCACGGCGGCCTTTGCCGCGCTGATCACCTGCTCCTTTGCCGCGCAGGACGATCCCGCCCCGGTCATCGGGCGCTATCTGACGGCCACCTTGCGCACCATTCCGCTGGCCGCGCTCTATCTCTTCGTGATCCTGCCCCGGGTCGACGGGTGGTTTATGCTGGTGCTGACGCTGGCGCCCGCCCTGATCCGCATGGGCTATATTCAGGCCGATCCGGCACGTTCCGCGCAAGCCTTGCCGATGTTTTCCTGCTTTATCGTGGCCATGGGCTTTCTGTCCCGGTTTCAGGGCGATTTTGCCGCCTTCATCAACACCGGCCTGGCCCAGATCGGCGGGATTGTCACCACGCTGGCCATCACGCGCCTGTTCCGCTCGGTCGAGGCGCAATGGAGTCTGCGGCGGGTGCTGTCGGCCAACTGGTCCGAGATGGCCCGGCTTGCCGATATTCGCCGCCCGTTCCGCGCCGGTGACTGGAGCGCAAGGGCTACCGACCGCATGGGCCAGATCGCCGCGCGCATGGCCCTGTCCTCATCGGCCGGGCCGGTCGATGCCGCCGATGCGCTGGCCGATCTGCGGATCGGGCGCAATGTCCTGCCGATACGGGGCGCCCTGCCCCATGTGCCCCATGCCGCGCGCCACCATTTGGGGGAAGTTCTGGCCATGCTGGTCGAATTGCTTCGGCAGCGCGGGATGATGGGGCAGGAATTGCGACCGGCCAACACGCTGTGTTCGGCCATTGACGGCGCTTTGGCGGCGCTGCTGGCGCTGGCCTCGGACCGGCATCGCCACGCCGCGCTGGCCGCGCTGGTGGGCATGCGCTGCAACCTGTTTCCCGATGCCGCACCGCCCCATCTGGAGGTGATGCCATGATCGAGGAAGTCGTCCTGCTCGGCGTCTATGCCCCCGCCGCGCTGGTATGGGCGGTGCTGGCGGTCGTGATGGTCTGGCTGATCCGCCCCGCTTTGCTGCGCCTGCCGCTGGAGCGCCTCGTGTGGCAGCCCGCACTGATCGACATCGCCCTGTTCATTGCCGTCTGGTGGGGGCTGTCCGCCCTTGCCGACACGTTTCTCCCAGCGTGGATTGCGCATCACTCATGATACATCGAACCAATCTCCTTCGCTCAATCGGTACGCTTGCGCTGATTTCGGCCATTCTTTTCGGCATTTACGCGCTGTGGATGCGCTATCAGGTCGAACCGGTCACGCGCGACGGCAAGGTGCGCTCCGACCTCGTTCCGGTGGCGCCCGATGTTTCGGGGCTGGTGACGCAGGTGGCGATTGCCGACAATCAGAGCGTGCGCAAGGGGCAGGTCCTGTTCGTCATCGACCCGCCGCGATACCGGCTTGCCCTGGCGCAGGCCGAGGCGGCGCTGGCCGATCAGCGCGCCGGGCTGGCTCAGGCGATCCGTGAGGATCAGCGCAACCGCGCCATGCCCGATGTGGTCGCCGCCGAAACCATCGAGGAAGGCCGCACCAAGGTCGAAACCATGCGCGCGGGGCTGACCCGCACCTCGGCGGCCCGCGATCTGGCGCGGCTCAACCTTGAACGCACCGCCGTGCGCGCGCCGGTCGACGGCACGATCACCAATGTCTCGATGCAGCCGGGGATCTATCTGGCGGCGGGCAAACCGGCGCTGGCGCTGGTGCATGGCGCATCCTTGCGGATCGAGGGCTATTTCGAGGAAACCAAGCTGCCGATCATCCATCCCGGCGATCCGGCCAGCGTCTGGCTGATGGGCGTGCGCGACGAAATTCGCGGCCATGTCGAAAGCATCGCGGGCGGGGTGGAGGATCGCGAGCGCAGTGGGGGCGACGCGCAACTGGCCAATGTCAATCCCGCCTTCACCTGGGTCCGCCTGGCCCAACGCATTCCGGTGCGGATCGCCATAGACAAGGTTCCCGACGGTTTGCGCCTGATCCCCGGCCAGACCGCGACGGTCGAAATCCACCCGCGCGCCGATGGCCGCATCGTGCATCGGAGCCTGCCATGGTGAGGCGCACACTTGCCATTCTGGCGCCGATCCTGCTGGCCGCCTGCGCGCCGGTAGGGCCGAATTACCATGGTCCCCAAACCGCGCTGGTCGCCCGCCCGGCGGTCAGCGGGCCGTTTGTCGCAGGCGATAGGGCCATCGATCACGCCATGCCTTTGCCCGATCGCTGGTGGCGGCTCTATGACGATCCGGTGCTGGATGGATTGGTCGAACAGGCCTTTGCCGCCAACACCGACCTGCGCGTGGCCAATGCCAATCTGGCGCGCAGCATGGCCCTGCTGAGCGAGGCTCATGCGCGGCGGCAGGTGCAGGCCGGATTCAGCAGCGAGGTCAGCGAGCAACAGCGCTCGGCCGAGCAGGTCTTGAGCCATGTGCAGCCGCACGAGCGCCCGCTCTACGATATAGGTGTATCGGTGGGTTATGATCTCGACCTGTTCGGCGGGATCCGGCGCGGGATCGAGGCTGCCTCCGCCGACAGCGACGCGGCCGGCGCCGCGCGCGATCTGGTGCGGGTGGCCGTGGCCGCCGAAACCGCCCGCGCATGGGCCGATATCTGCAATGCCGGAAACCAGATGGCCGCCATGAAGCAGATCATTGCCACGCAGCGCGGCGATCTTGCGCTGAACCGGCAGATTGTGGCGCAGGGGCGATTGCCCGGTTTCGAAGCCGAAAAGCGTCAGGGAGCGGTTGAGGCAAGCCGCGCCCGCCTGCCGCAAATTCAGGCCCGTCAGCGTAATGCCGCCTTCCGTCTGGCCGGTCTGATCGGGCGTCCGCCCGAAGAATTCGATCCGAGCTGGCTGGGCTGCAACCGGCCTTTGGCGCTCATGCAGCCTCTGCCGGTTGGCGATGGCGCGGCCCTTTTGCGGCGGCGGCCCGACATCCGCATCGCCGAGCGCCGGATCGCGGGCGATACGGCGCGGGTCGGCGTGGCCATGAGCGCTTTGTATCCTGACATCCGTTTGGGCGCATCCATCGGATCGACCGGCGCGGTGGTGGACCGGTTCTCGCCGCTGACCAACCGCTTTGCTTTGGGGCCACAGATCAGTTGGACCGTCAATCGCAGCGCGGTGCGGGCAAGGATCGCGGGCGCGCGGGCGGGTGTCGATGCCGATCTGGCCGCCTTTGACGGCAGTGTGCTCAAGGCGCTGCGCGAGGTGGAAACGGCATTGAACACCTATGCGGCGGACCTCGATCGGCTGAACGAATTGACAAAGGCGCAGGAGGCCGCCGCGCTGGTGGCGGAAAAGGCGCATAAATTGCACGCCGGGGGCCGCATCGGCGCCCTGCCCGCAATTGCTGCCGACCGTGATGCGGCCATGGCAAAGCAGGCGGTGGCCGATGCGCGCGCGGATATCAACACCGACCAGATCGCCGCCTTTCTCGCGCTGGGCGGAGGATGGGAGGCCAAGCCCTGACGAGGCGCCGGTTAGCCCGCCTTGGGCAGCTCTGCGACCGCCGCGACAAAGGCCTGCGCCCGCGCGCCGACCTCGGTCGCCGAGAGGCCCGCCTTGTAGAGCGCCGAGCCAAGCCCTGCGCCTTGCGCGCCTGCGTCCACCCATTGCGACAGGTTTTCCGGCGTCACCCCGCCCACGGCCAGCAAGGGCAGATCCTTGGGCAGAACCGCGCGCTGGGCCTTCATATAGGCGGGACTGGCCCCTTCGGCGGGGAAGAGCTTGAGGCCCGTGGCGCCTGCATCCAGCGCGGCAAAAGCCTCGGTGGGCGTGTAGAAACCGGGCAGCGAGATCATGCCCGCCGCCACGCTGGCGCGGATCACATCGGCGTTCACATTGGGCGAGATGATGAGGCTGCCCCCGGCTGCTTTGACATCGGCGACATTCTGCACGGTCAGCACCGTACCCGCGCCCACAAGCACGTCCGGCCCATAGCGCCGCGCCAGCAGCGCGATTGAGGCCAGCGGATCGGGCGAGTTCAAAGGCACTTCGATCATCGAGAAGCCCGCCTCGATGATCGCATCGCCAACGGCCTCAACCTCATCGGGGCGCACACCGCGCAGGATCGCCACCAGCGGACAAATGGCAAGGGCGGCGTTCAGGGTTTCGATAGGAGTAGTCATATTTGGCTCGCTTTCCACAGGCGGAAGATACCGGCGACAAAAGCCGCGTGGCTGTCGATCAGGATGGGCTGGCCACCGGCAATATGCACGGCGCTGGCGTATAACCGGCCCAGATGCGGGTCGGCAAGGATATGGACCGGGTCGCCCTCGCGCAGGCCTTCGCCGCCCACATCATGGCCGATCATCAGGCCCGAGGTATAGGAGGCGCTGTCCTCGATGCTGCGCTGGCCCAGCAGGGCGGCGGCGCGCACGCGGAACAGGCGCGTGGTCAGGCGGCCCGTCAGCCCATCGCGCACCCCGGCTCGGAAGGCTTCATCATCGCCCACTTCGCCGCCGAGAAAATCGGCCAGCAGGCTGTGGTTTTTGAGCAGGGCAAAGATCTCGCCGGTCATGGCGGTGGCGAAACTTTCCACACGCCCGCCCGCCATGCGCGCCCATTTGCAATGGGTGCCGGGCTGACACAGCAGCGCATCGCCGGGCACCAGCCCCGCCGCCACCGCGCCCAGCAATTGCACTTCCTCGCCGCGCATCACATCGCCCGCCGGATCGCACAGGCCCGGAACGATAGCGGTCCGCCCCGGCTCGACCCAGTGCAGCGCGCCGCCCAGATCCGCCAGCCCGGCCGGACAGGACAGGTAAGGCACGTTGACCCAGCCCTTGGCCGAACCCACCATGCCCGCCAACAGCACCGGCAGGTCGCCCATTTTCGCACGGATCTCGGCAATCTGGTCGGCAAAGCCCCCCGGCGGCACGGCCAGCAGGCCCATGCCATCGCGCTCGGTCTGCAAGACCTTACCCTCTGCGTCGATCAGATAGGCGCGGCGGTTGGTCGTTCCCCAATCCACCGCGATCATTTCACCCGTCATATCACCACCACACCGTGTAAAGCGCCACAAGGATCACGGCCACCAGCGCCGAGGCGATGGTAAAACCGCGCGACGTGTCAAAGGAAACGCCCTCCATAATGCCCTTGCCCTGCCGCACCGGAGCTTTGCCCAGCAACGAAACCACCACCGTCAGCGCCAGCGAGGCAAAAAACACCATCGCCATGCGGTGCATGAAGGGAATTTCGGTCAACGCCGTCACTCCGCCAAAGCGGAACAGAGCCGAGAGTACCACACTGGCCAGAGCGCCCGACAGTGCGCCCGCCTCGGTGGCACGGGGCCAGAACAGACCGGTCAGGAAGATCACCGTGATGCCCGGCGTCACAAAGCCGGAGAATTCCTGAATATACTGAAACGCCTGATCCATGCCGCCCAGCAAGGGCCGCGCCGCGACAATGCCGATAACGGTCGCCACGCAGGCGGTGATGCGGCCCACGCGGACCAGCTGCGTCTCGCCGGCGCCCGGCGCGATTTTGCGGGCATAGAGGTCGAGCGTGAAGATCGTGGCGATCGAATTGATCTTGCTGGCGGTAGAGGCGATGATCGCCGCCGTCAGCGCGGCAAAGACCAGACCCAGCAACCCATTGGGCAAGAGATGCATCATAGCCGGATAGGCCTGATCGGGCTTGGCCAGATCGGGCGCGAGCAGCACTGCGGCAATCCCCGGCAGCACGATGATGACCGGCATCAACAGCTTGAGAAAAGCGGCGAATACAATGCCCCGCTGCGCCTCGCCCAGAGATTTGGCGGCCAGCGTGCGCTGGATAATATATTGGTTGAACCCCCAATAAGACAAGTTTGCGATCCACAAGCCACCGATCAGCACGCCAAGGCCGGGAAGATCCTTGTAATGCGGGCTGTCGGGCGAGAGGATCATATGGAAATGATCCGGCACCGCCCGCACCAGCCGCTCAAAGCCATGGAGCGCGCCCGCCCCTTCGCCCAATTGCCCCAGCGCGATGCCCGAGACAATCAGGCCGCCCATCACCAGCAGCGCGACCTGAACAATATCGGTCAACGCCACGGCCTTCAGCCCGCCCCGGATCTGATAGGCCAGCGCGAAGACGCCCAGCACCGCCAGAGCAACATCCTGATCGACGCCCGCCACCTGATGCACCGCGATGGAGCCCAGCCACAGGATCGAGGTCAGGTTCACAAACACATAAAGCACCAGCCAGAACACCGCCATCACCGTGCGGATCGTCGGGCCAAAGCGCGCCTCCAGAAATTCCGGCATGGTGGTGATGTTGTTCTTGAGGAACACCGGCAGGAAGAACTTGCCCACGATCAGCAGGGTGAGCGCAGCCATCCATTCATAGGAGGAAATCGCCAGGCCGATGGCATAGCCGGAACCTGCCATGCCCACGATCTGTTCGGCCGAAATATTGGCCGCGATCAGCGACGCGCCGATGGCCCACCAAGGCAGCGCGCGACTGGCCAGAAAATAACCGGCGCTATCCTCCTGAGCATCCCCCTTGCGGCGGCTGACCCATTGGGCAAGACCAAAGATAAAGATCGCATAGGCCACCACCATGGCCGTATCGATGGTTGAAAGCGTCATGGAATGGTCTTTCCTCTCGAAAGCCTTGCCAAAAGGCGATTATGTCTATTTATATGATAAAAACGCACGCCAGAGGGGGCCTCACGATGACCGACAATGACGATATTTCCGGCGGCCTGGGGCGCAATCTGACTTATGGCCTGCTCGATCTGCTGGGGCGCCAGATCGTGACGGGCGCCTTTGAAAACCGCACTTTTCCAACCGAAGCCGAGCTTTCGACCCAGCATGGCGTCAGCCGCTCGGTCACGCGTGAGGCGGTCAAAATGCTGACGGCCAAAGGCTTGCTGACCGCCCGCCCGCGTCAGGGCACCAGCATTCAGCCGGTGGCCAGTTGGAACCTGTTTGACGCCGATGTGCTGCGCTGGCTGCTCGAACGCAAATTCTCGGTCGAGCTGCTCTCGCAATTCAACCAGTTGCGCGCGGCCATCGAACCGGCCGCCGCCGCGCTGGCCGCAGGCTCGGCCGACGACAAGGGGCGCGCGCTGATCGAGGCCGGATTTGCCCGCATGGAGGCCGCCGAAAGGGGCGAGGACGACGTGCTCGACGCCGATATCGCCTTTCATCTGGCCATCCTGCGCGCCGGCGGCAATCCCTTCTTCGCTCAGTTCCGCGATGTGGTCGCCACGGCCCTGCGCACCTCGATCCGGCTGACCAACCGCATTGTCGGGCGCACGGCCGATCTGGCCGCGCATGGCGCAGTGCGCGATGCGATCATGGCGCGCGATCCGCGCGCGGCGCAGGACGCCATGCGCGCGATCATCGGCGATGTCATGGACCTGATCGCCCGGCACAGCCATGCGGCGCAATAGGCTCATCGCCTAGGCGCCGAACATGCGGGGCGGCAGGCCGAACACGCCCGCCTCCACCTCGAACACTGATCCGGCCAGAGGTTCATCCACCCCGTCGGCGGCGCTGGTCAGGAACAGGCGGCTGTAATCGGCCCCGGCAAAACAGGGCCGCGTGATCTGGCTCGCGGGCAGGTCGATCCAGCGCTCTCGCCCGCCAGCGGGGTCGAACCGGCTGACGCAGCCCGCGCCCCAATGCGCGATCCAGATCCCGCCCTGCGCGTCCACCGTCATGCCATCGGGCGATCCCCATGCATCGGGAAATTCGAGGAAAACCTCACGCGGGCCAAGGCTGCCATCGTCATGCAGGGCAAAACGATAGACCAGCCCCTTCGCGCTGTCGGTGTGGTAAAGCGTGGCACCGTCCGGGCTGATCGCCGGGCCATTGGCGATGGCGTAGGGCGCGTCCATGCGATGCCATGACAGGTCCGGGTCGAGCCGGTAAAGCGCGCCCTCGTCCCGGCTGCCATCCATACTCATCGTGCCCGCCCAGATGCGACCATAGGCATCGGCGCAGGCATCGTTCATGCGGTTGAAGGGCAGATCCGGCTCGGGCGCGGCGATGGGTTCGAGCGCGAAGGGATCGAGGCTGAGATGGTGAAATCCCGATTTCAGCCCCGCAACAAAGCCCCCGCCCGCGCTCCGCTCAATCAGCCAGCCCGCCATTTCGGGCATCGCCCATTCGCGATATTGCCCATCGCCCAGGCCATAGCGGTTCACCCGCTGGCCAATGATATCCACCCAATAGAGCGCATCCTCGCGCGCGACATAAGTGATGCCCTCGCCCAGAATGTCGCGCCGCGCCCGTTCGATAATGGTCCAGTCGCCCATAGTCCCCCCCTTAGTGACTGTCGCGGGGCAGACCCTTGGTCTGGGCGATGCGCTGATATTTGACCGCGCTTTCGATCACCGCGCCGCCTGCGAATTGCCCCGTCTCGCGCCGGGCAATTTCGTGCCATGGCGTCTGGCTTTCGGGGCCGGAGAAGGGATTTTCCGCGTTCTCGGCGCGGCGGCGGTCCAGTTCCTCGTCGCTCACCAGCACATTGACGCTGCGGGTCTTCAGGTCGATCCGCACGATATCGCCCGTGCGCAGCAACGCCAGACCGCCGCCCGCCGCCGCCTCGGGGCTGGCGTTCAGGATCGACGGCGAACCGCTGGTGCCCGACTGACGCCCATCACCGATGCAGGGCAAGGCGTCGATCCCGGCGCGGATAAGGGCAGCGGGCGGGCGCATATTGACCACCTCGGCCCCGCCCGGATAGCCCACCGGCCCGGCGCCGCGGATCACCAGAATCGAACGGTCGGTGATGCCGAGAGCAGGATCATCGATGCGGTGGTGATAATCCTCCGGCCCGTCGAACACCACGACATTGCCCTCAAAAGCCTCCAGATCATCCGGGTTGGCCAGATAGCGCGCGCGGAAGGCGTCAGAAATCACACTCTTTTTCATCACCGCCGCATCGAACAGATTGCCCGACAGCACGGTCAGCCCCGCCGCAGGCCGCAAGGGCGAGGACAGAGGGCGGATCACATCCTCATCCTCAATCACGGCCTCGGCAATATTCTGCGCCACGGTGCGCCCATTGACGGTCAAGGCCTCGCCATCGAGCAGGCCCGCGCGATAAAGTTCGCCCATCACCGCCGGAACGCCGCCCGCGCGGTAATAATCCTCGCCCAGATATTCGCCCGCCGGTTGCAGATTGACCAGCAGCGGAATGTCCGCCCCATGGCTCTCCCAATCGGCCAGCGAGAGTTCGACGCCGACATGGCGCGCAATGGCGTTGAGGTGGATCGGCGCATTGGTGCTGCCGCCGATGGCCGAATTGACGCGGATGGCGTTGAGGAAGGCTGAACGGGTGAGAATGTCCGAAGGCTTGCGGTCGGCCCGCACCATTTCGACGATCTGACGGCCGGTGTGATAAGCGCTTTCCGCACGGTCGCGGTGAGGCGCGGGGATGGCCGCGTTGCCCGGCAGGCTCATGCCCAGCGCCTCGGCAAGGCTGTTCATCGTCGTGGCCGTGCCCATCGTGTTGCAGAAGCCCGTGCTGGGCGCGCTGGAGGCCACCAGCTTGATGAAGCCCTTATAGTCGATCTCGCCCGCCGCCAGCATTTGCCGAGCCTTCCACACAATGGTGCCGCTGCCGGTCCGCTCGCCCTTGAAATTGCCGTTCAGCATCGGGCCGACCGAGAGCGCAATGGCCGGAATATTGACTGTCGCCGCCGCCATCAGGCACGCAGGCGTCGTCTTGTCGCAGCCGATGGTCAGCACCACGCCGTCAAGCGGATAGCCGAACAGCGTTTCGACCAGGCTGAGATAGGCCAGATTGCGGTCAAGCCCGGCGGTGGGCCGCTTGCCGGTTTCCTGAATGGGGTGGCAGGGAAATTCGATGGGAATGCCGCCCGCCTCGCGGATGCCGTCGCGCACGCGCTCGGCCAGCACGATGTGATGGCGATTGCAGGGCGACAGGTCGCTGCCGGTCTGGGCGATGCCGATGATCGGGCGGTCGGACTGCAGTTCCTCCATCGACAGGCCATAGTTGAGATAGCGTTCAAGATAGAGCGCGGTCATGTCGGGCAAGGCCGGATTGTCGAACCATGCGCGGCTGCGCAGCGAGATCTTGGGGTTTTGCTCTGACATGGCTTTTCAGTCTCCTTCGCGCCGACCGATCGCACGAATCCCGCGCCGTGCCAGCTTGCTGTTGACGTCTATAAGCATATATATCATACAAAAGTAAAGCGCGAGGATGCATTCATGAGTAATTCCCTGATTCGATTGGGTTTGGTAGGACTGGGCAAAATCGCCCGCGATCAGCATCTGCCCGCCATTGCCACCAATCCGCGCTTTGCCCTGACCGCCACGGCCGACCCTATGGGCGGGCTGGAAGGCATTGCTTCTTATCCCACCCTTGATGCCCTGCTCGATGCGCGACTGGCGCTGGATGCGATTGTGCTGTGCACCCCGCCTTCGGTGCGTGCGGGGCTGGCGCATCGCGCGCTGGAGGCCGGGTTGCATGTGATGCTGGAAAAGCCGCCCGCCGCCGGTCTCTCGCAGGTCGATGCGCTGGTCCGGGCGAGCGCGGGCCGCACCATGCTGGCCACATGGCACAGCCGCGAAAGCGCCGCTGTCGATGCCGCCGCCGCATGGCTGGCCTCGCGCCAGATCAAGGCCGTGCGCCTCAACTGGCGCGAGGATGTGCGCGTCTGGCATCCGGGTCAGGACTGGCTGCTGGCGGCGGGCGGCTTTGGCGTGTTCGACACCGCCATTAACGCCTTTTCGATCCTGACGCATATCCTGCCCCAACCGCTGGCGCTGGAAAGCGCGGATCTGGGCATCCCCGCCAACCGTCAGGCGCCGATGACAGCCCGCCTGACCATGCGCCATGCCGGGGCCGAAGTGGCCTGTGACCTGTCGATCCTGCACCCCGGCGCGCCGCAATGGGATATTGCCATCGACACCGATGCGGGCCTGCTGGAACTGACGCAGGGCGGCCAGCAGATGGCCATTGACGGCAAGGCGCAGGACATCGCACCCGATGCCGAATATCCCCGCCTCTACGCCCGCTTTGCTCGCCTGATTGATGCGGGGCAAAGCGATGTCGATGCGCGGCCCCTGACGCTGGTGGCCGATGCGATGATGCTGGGCAGCCACCATTCCCTTCCGTCTTTCGAGTTCTGAAACCATGGAAAACACGCTCCCCCCGATGGACCGCCGCCGTGTCCTTGCCGCCTCGCTGTCGGCCGCCTCGGGCCTTGCCTGCGCCGATCAGGCTCTGGCCAAGGCTGCAGCCAAGATCATGCCGCCCCAGCCCGCCCCCGAACCCTCGCCCCGCCGCGAAGTGGTGCTCGACGATGGCTGGCGCTTTCACCTTGGCCATGCCGCCGATCCGGGGCGCGATTTCGGTTTCGGCAATTGGGGCCGCACCTATGCGAAGCCGGGCTTTGATGTGGCCGAAACGGTCAAGCCCGATTTCGACGACAGCGGCTGGGACGCGGTGCGCGTGCCCCATGACTGGGCCAGCGCCCTGCCTTATGCCCCACCCGCGACCATGGAAAAGGGGCGCGAGGATTTCATCGCGGGCCACGGTTTCCGCGCCATCGGCCGCGATTTTCCGCAAAACAGCGTGGGCTGGTATCGCCGCACCCTGCCTGTGGGCGCGCAGGACAAGGGCCGCGCGGTCTGGCTGGAATTTGACGGGGTGTTTCGCAATGCGGTGGTGATCGTCAACGGCTATATCGCGCATGAGAATGCGGGCGGCTACGCCCCGTTCCGCGTCGATATCGCCGATTTCCTGAATTATGACGACAAGCCCAACCTGCTGGTCGTGCGCGTCGACGCCAGCCTTGGCGAAGGCTGGTTTTACGAGGGCGCGGGCATCTATCGCCATGTCCGGCTGGTTTCCGCCTCGGCGCAGCATATCCCGCAATGGGGCATCTGCGTGCGGGCCGAGCCGCGCGGGCAAGGCGCGGCAATCTCGATTTCCACCGATCTGGCCAATCTGGGCGCGACGGCCTCGGTTCAGCTTCGCCATCGGGTGGTGGCTCCCGATGGCGGCGTGGTGGCGGCGGGAGATGGCTCCGCCGTCACCCTTGCCGCATCGGGCAAGACCGTGGCCGAAAGCAGCCTTGCCTTTGCCAACGCCCGGCTGTGGTCGTTAAAGGACCCAACGCTCTATCGCCTCGTCAGCGAAGTGATCGTGGGCGGCGAAGTGGTGGACCGGGTCGAAACGCGCTTTGGCGTGCGGAGCCTGCGCTTTGACGGGCATCAGGGGTTCTTCCTCAATGGCGCGCCGGTCAAGCTGCTGGGCGTGTGCAACCATCAGGATCACGCGGGCGTGGGCACGGCGGTCCCCGATGCGCTGCACCGCTGGCGCGTGGCGCAGATGCAGGACATGGGCGCCAACGCATGGCGCAGCGCGCATAACCCGCCCTCACAGGTCCTGCTCGACCTGTGCGACGAGATGGGGATGATGATGATCGCGGAAACCCGCCTCAACAACACCAGCCCCGAGGCGATGGACGAACTGGACCGGATGATCCTGTCCAGCCGCAACCACCCCTCGATCATCCTGTGGTCGGTGGGCAATGAGGAAGGGCATCAGGGCAGCCCGCGCGGGCGCAATATCTCGGCAAAGCTGGTGGCGCGCTGCAAGGAACTGGACCCCACGCGCCAGACCACGCAGGCCATAGACAGCGGGTGGCACGAGGATGGCGCCGCGCGGGCGGTGGACGTGGTGGGCTTCAACTATCGCACCGACAAGATCGCCGCCTTCAAGGCCAAATATCCCGACACGCCGGTGATCGGCACCGAAACCGCCAGCACCGTGGCCACGCGCGGCGAATATGCCAATGATGCCGCGCGCCATATCGTGCGCGCCTATGACACCGAGGCGCCATGGTGGGCCAGCACCGGCGAGGCATGGTGGAGCATCGTGGCCAAGGACCCGGGCATTGCGGGCGGCTTCATCTGGACCGGCTTTGACTATCGCGGCGAACCGACGCCCTATGCGGCATGGCCCTCGGTTTCCTCCTATTTCGGGGCGGCCGACATCTGCGGCTTCCCCAAGGACAATTACTATTATTATCGCGCATGGTGGCGGCCCGAATTGCCGCAGGTCCATCTGCTGCCCCACTGGAACTGGGCCGGGCGCGAAGGGCAGCCGATCGAGGTCTGGGCGCATGGCAATTGTGCGCAGGTGGAATTACGGCTCAACGGGCGCAGCCTTGGGCGCAAGGAGATGCCGCGCAACGGGCATCTGGCATGGTCGGTTCCCTATGCGCCGGGCGTGCTGGAGGCGGTGGGCTATGACGCGCAGGGCCGGGTCACTGCGCGCGACAGGCGCGTGACGGCGGACGCTCCGGCAACGCTGCGTCTGTCGGCCAATGCGGCGCGTTTGCGCGCCGATGGCGCCGACATGGCCATCATCCGCGCCGAGGTGTTCGACCGGGCGGGCCATCCCGTGCCCACCGCCGCCATCCCCATCCGCTTTGCCCTGTCCGGGTCGGGACGCGTGCTGGGCACCGGCAATGGCGACCCCACAGACACCACGCCCGACCACAGCCTCGACCGGCGCAGCTTCAACGGGCTGGCGCAGATCCTGGTGCAGGCCAGCGACAGCGCCGGGCAGATCACCCTTACCGCGCAGGGCGAAGGGCTGGCCCCGGCTCGCCTCGACCTGTTTGCCCATACTCTTTGAAAGCATTGAAACCATGGCCCTTGGACTTCTTGCCGCCGCCCTGCTGGCTTCTGCTGCGCCCAAACTCTATCTGGGGGCGGATCTGTCTTTCACCAACGAGATGGAGGATTGCGGCGCGGTCTTTCGCGAGGGCGGCAAGCCGGTCGATCCTTTTGTGGCGATGAAGGCGCATGGCGGCAATATCATGCGCGTGCGCATCTGGAACGCGCCCGGCTGGACCAAATACAGCACCTATGAGGATGTGCTCAAAACCATCCGCCGCGCCCATTCGGCGGGGCTGGAGGTGCTGCTCGACTTCCATTATTCGGACGATTGGGCCGATGGCGAAAAGCAGATCGCGCCCGCCGCATGGGCCAAACTTTCTACCGACGAACAGGTCAAGGCGCTGCATGATTACACGCGCGAGATCCTCGACCGTCTGGCCAAGGAAGGGCAATTGCCCGCCTTCGTTCAGGTCGGCAATGAGACCAACCCCGAACTGCTGGGCGGCACCAAGGACGGCAAGATCAACTGGGAGCGCAATGCGCGCCTGATCAACGCCGGTGTCGCCGCCGTGCGCGAGGCGGCCAAGGCCTATGCCCATCCGATGAAGGTGATGCTGCATATTGCCCAGCCGGAAAACGTGATCGGCTGGTTCGACGATGCGACGGCCGCCGGGGTGATGGATTATGACATCATCGGCATCAGCTATTATTCCAAATGGTCGAAATACAACCTTTCCGGTCTGGGCAAGGTGATCGATGCGGCCCACAAGCGCTATGGCGCGGATGTCTGGGTGGTGGAAACGGCCTATCCCTTCACCAATGAATATGGCGATACGACCGGCAATCTGCTGGGCTCGGATTCGGCCCTGCCCGAATATCCCGTCACCCGCGAGGGGCAGGCGCGCTATATGGAGGATCTGACGAAACTGGTGGTGGCCAATGGCGGCAATGGCGTGGTCTATTGGGCGCCCGACCGGGTTTCGACCGGATGCAAGACGCGCTGGGGCGTGGGATCGGATTGGGAAAATGCCGCTTGGTTTGATATCAAGCGGCATGAGGCCCTGCCCGTCATGCGTTTTTTGGAAATGACGCGGAAATAACGCAAAACCCGCGCCAACGAAAAGGGCCGCGAGGAGCAATCCTCGCGGCCCTTTTGCTGTGAGAGAGGTTGGAAGGGCCGCCGGTTTCAACGCCGGTGGCCCCTCGGATCAGAACTTGACCGTCACGTCGGCCAGATAGCTGGGGCCATACTTTTCATAACGGGCGATCTGGTTGGGATCGTTGGCGTAATAGAAGCGGGCGGCCTGATTGGTCAGGTTGTTGGCCTGAACGCGCAAGGAGATCGCCTTGGTGATCGCATAGGACACGCTGGCCCCCACAATCGTCTCGCTTTCCATCCGCGTCAGCTTCGATGCGTCCCAGCCGAAGATCACGGTCTGCGGGCTGTGATGCTTGATGCCGATGCGCGCGTCGATGCCATGGCCCGAATACCACAGGTCGAACTGGCTGGTGAACTTGGCCATGCCCACGGCGGGCAGCGGATTATAGGTGGGCGTCATTTCCTTCAGGTTCGAATCCACCAAGGCAACATTGGTATAGACCCCAAAGTTCGACAGGGCCGGAACAAACCAGAACGGCGTGGAGAGCGAGAGTTCCGCGCCGCCGATATAGCCGCCCTTGCCATTGGCAGGGCCGGTGATCGTATAGGTCGTGCCCGCGATGGTGGTGGGGTACTGGGTATAGCCGACATTGCTGTCGACATCCTTGTAATAGCCCGCCAGCGCGATCACTGCATCCTTGTGGAAGTAATATTCAAGGCTCAGGTCGCCCTGCGTGGCCATGAAGGGCTTGAGATTGGGATTGCCCGCGCTGCCCGACAGATAGGAAGGCGGATAGTAGGACAGGTTCTGGCTGGCGCGCAGTTCGTCGAGCGGCGGACGGCTGAGCACCCGCGCCGCGCCCGCGCGCAGCTTGAGATGATCGTTCAGGTCGAAATTGAGGTTGAGGCTGGGCAGCGCGCGGAAATAGTGGTTGGGCGCATAGATCGGGTTATAGGTCGTGACATTGGCGCTGCCGTTCCACGAGGTCACGCCCTGATAGGCGCTCGACCCGGTGGAGACATCGACCATGCGCACGCCCAGATTGCCGTAATAAGGCACAGCGCCCAGATTGCCCGCCAGTTCGGCCATCGCATAGGCCTCGAAATCATCCTCACGCACGCGCCAGTACTGGGTCTTGTCCTGCGTCGCGGTGTTCAGGTTGAGCGAGGAAATCGCGTCGTAATTGGCATAGAGCATGTTGGGGAAGCTGAAGCCGCCGCCCGTGATGTTGAAGGACGAAAAATTGGGCGTGGAAGTCAGATTGACCGTGCCGCCGGTCAGCGAGTTGAAGCTCTTGACGCGGTTCGAATAGCGCAGACCGGCATTGAGCGCGGTGATGATCCCGCCATGCAGCTTGTAATTGAAGTCCATCGCCAGAGCGCCCAGCGTATCGACAAGGCGTTGCGGCCCGGTCAGGCCGGTGCCCGCATAGGACTGGGCCGAGGGGGCCGTCACATCGGTGGCCGTCGAAATCGAGGGGACGGAGCCTGCGGCGGTGTTGAAGGTCACGCTCTGGGGCCAGACATTCCATTCCTGCGCGGCCCAGGTGTTGTTGCGGCGGGCCTGCGAATAGGAAGCGTCGAGCTTCACCGTGACATCATCGGCGTGATAGCGGGCGTTGAGGCCCGTCGCCAACAGGTTCTTGTCCTCGGTATATTTGGCGATCACATTGGTGACGGTGGTTTTGTAATTGCCCACCGTGGCGCCTACGATGTCATTGCCCGCCAGCGTGAACTGACCCGCGCCATAGGTGGCGTCGGGCAAGGTGCCGCCCCAATCGCCCCAGCCGCCATGCCATTGCTGGAACTGGTTCTCGTTGATCTTCACATTGGAATAGAGGAAATCGGCGTTCACATCCCAGTGATCGTCGGGCTTCCATTGCAGCCCCGCACTGGTGCTCCAGCGTTCCTCGATCAGCGCCTTGACCTCGGCCTGCGCGCCCCACGGGGCGTTGACGGACTGGCCGTTATAGGTGGGCGGGCTGTTGCCGGCGTCGGCATTGTTATAGCCCCAGCCCTGGAACGAGGAATAGCCGTTCTTCTGCTTCTGATAGGTCCCGCCCAGCGAGAGGCCCAGCGTGTCGCTCAACCGCGTCACATATTGCAGGCTGCCGCGAGTACCCACGGTGTCATAATTGGGAATGCGGAAGCCCGGATCGTTCATCTGCGCCCCGGCGCGCAGCGTCAGGCGCGGCCCGGAATAATCGAGCGGGCGGATCGTGCGGATGTCGATCGTGGCGGCCACGCCACCCGCGATCAGATCGGCGCCCTGCGACTTATAGACGGTCACGCCCGACACGGCTTCGGAAGGATAGATTTCCCAACGCACATTGCGGTCCGGCTCGGAAGACGCCACTTCGCGCCCGTTGACCAGCCCCAGCACCAGACGGGGGCCAAGGCCGCGCACCGAAGCCTGGCTGGCATTGCCGCGATCACGCGTGGCCGTCACGCCTGGCAGGCGGGCCAGCGCATCGGCAATGGTCACATCGGGCAAGACGCCGATATCCTTGGAAGAAATCGTTTCGGTCACGACCGCCGAGGCGCGCTTGGCCGAGATGGCGTCACGCAGCGAAGCGCGCAGGCCGGTGACCACGATATCCTGGGGTGCCGGGGTCTCATCGGCCGCCATCGCCGGGCTTGCGGCCACGGCCAGTGCCAGAGCGCTCACCATTGCGGCGCCATATGTTTTGCGAGTCACGAATACCCTCCCTTAAGGCTTGGCGTCAGTCTTTTGAAATCTCATTTATCTTATAAATAGGCTCAGACTGAAGGGCATGTCAATAAGCCTACGCATTTTTGCCTGCAACGAAGGAAAAATCGGGCGCTACTCAACAGGTCGGGGCCAACGACGCCATCCGATGCCGGCGCAAGATTGCACGGCTGTGAAGCGAAATGGCCGTGGGCTGGCTCCCCTCAGATACGCGAAAGACCTGCAACGGTCCGATGATCTGCGCCTGTCCGGCCCATCGTGACGCCGATCCCTGTATCAACCCCGCGATTATCGCGACGGTACATTGGGCCGACAATTGTGGCATTTCCGACCGGTGAAACGCGCAGAACTCCTTTGCCCTCTTGCATCATCGACCGGTCTGTCATAAATCTTACTTACTAACGATAGATAAATAAGTATCTTCAGAGAGGGAATGCTGCATGATTCGGACGTTCAAAGGCGCGCTGCTGCTTGGCGCGGGCTTGCCAATTATCGGGGCAATTCCTGCCCATGCGGAACCTGCGGCATGGCCGGCCGGTGCTACGGCAACCGGGGATTCGGCAGCGGGCGCGGCCATTTCGGACATTGTCGTCACCGGCACTCGCGCCTCGATGCAAAAAGGCATAGCCGTCAAACGCCAGGCCACCGTGATTGTCGATTCCGTTTCCTCCAGCGAAATTGGCCAATTGCCCGATTTCAACGCGGGCGACGCCTTGCGCCGGGTTACCGGCGTCAACACGCTGCTCTATCAGGGCGAGCCGCGCTTCGTGATCATTCGCGGCTTTTCACAGGGCTATAATGACATTCTGGTCGATGGTTTCGGCCTTGCCTCCACCGACGTCAACATGGGCACGACCAACACCAACGGACGCCAGATCTCGATGGAGGTGTTGCCCGCCAACATCGCCTCGCATATTGACATCATCAAATCCGCCAGCCCGGAAAACGAAGCCGGCTTTGTCGGGGGCCTTGCCAATTTCGTCACGCCCAGCGCCTTTGATTTTGCCAAACCAACCCTGTCGGCATCGCTGAAAGGCGGACAGGCGCTGGACAGTAAAAGCAATGGCGGCAATCATTTCGTGGGCGAGGCGCAAATGTCCGGCGCCACTCGCTTCGGCAGCGATCGCCAGTTCGGCCTCTATCTCTCCGGGACCTATTGGCGCCGCCAGATCAATGTCGCACAGCAAGAGGCCGGTGGCACGCAAAACTGGTACACCGCGGCAGGCGCCGCCACCACGCCCTATGGCGGCAATACCTATCCCGTGCCCAGCCAGCGCCTCTATTACAATTACCAGAACGAGCGCCAGCGGGCCGGGATCGAAGGACGGCTGGACTGGGCGGGCGATCATGGGCTTTCGGCTTT
This sequence comes from Novosphingobium sediminicola, assembly GCF_014196525.1. Classification (GTDB taxonomy): domain Bacteria; phylum Pseudomonadota; class Alphaproteobacteria; order Sphingomonadales; family Sphingomonadaceae; genus Novosphingobium; species Novosphingobium sediminicola. The sequence continues at coordinate 24,797 of NZ_JACIDX010000021.1, forward strand.
TCTGACCGGATATTATTTCGATCAGAAGGAGGACTCATCGCGCAACACGCTTAACGCCGCCGTGCAATCGAGCACCACCGACACCAACCAGACCGCCACCACCGGCACGCTCAGCAATCTGACGCAAACGGTGATGCTGGGGCGCTATCACTGGCGCCGCCATGTCTATGGCGTCTATGGGCGCGGCAAGGCCGAATTGGGCGATGGCTGGCTGGCCGATTTCGGGGCAAGCTGGTCGCACGGCTATGTCAGCAATCCGCAAACCGCCGACAGTTTTGCCCAGACCAGAATGGCGTTCAACTATGACATTGGCGGCGCGGTGCCGGTGTTCACGCCGGTAAGCGCGGCCAATGCCAACAATCTTTCGCTCTATCCCGCCACAACCCGTGTTGAGGAAACCTATGGCCTCAACTCCAACCGCTATGATTTTCAGGCCAATCTGGGGCGCAATGCCGGGGCAAAGGACATCGGCTTTGGCGTCAAAGCCGGTGCACGCCTGATGATCACGCGCCAGAACTATGGCTACAATGGCACCACCTATACCGGCATGGCCTATACGCTGGCCAATGTCAGCAATGGCACAATCTGCGGCTATCAATGCGACAGCCCCATCCCGCTCATCAACCCGTCCTCCCTGGATACCGCCTTTGCAGGCAGCACGGGCATCACCGCCACGCCCAATACCGTCTCGAACGCGGGCGGCACCTACAGTTTGAAGGAACAGATCTGGGCCGGTTATCTGCAAGGACAGTACCGCAGCGACCGCCTGTTCATTCAGGGCGGCGTTCGGCTTGAGGCCACCAACTTCCATTCCGCCAGCACGCAGGCCACCAACGGCATCTATGCCCCGATCAGCGCGACCCGCAACACCACCAACCTGCTCCCCTCGCTCAACGTTATCTGGAACGACAGCGATGCGGGCAAGCTGCGCTTTGCCATCAGCATGACACTCGGCCGCCCGTCCTATGGCGGCATGGCGCTGCACGGCGGTACGCTCAGCACCACCAGCGCGACGCCCACTCTGGCCACGGGCAACCCTGATCTGAAAGCGCGCCGCGCGATCAATCTGGACCTTGGCCATGAGTGGTATTTCGACGGCGGCAAAGGGATGCTGGCGATCAACGGCTTTTACAAATGGATCAAAGACGAGATCTACAGCTTTGGCGCCTATCAGACCATCGACGGCGTGGCTGCGCCTGTGCTGGTCACGCAATTCCGCAATGCATCGGGCCTGACCCGCGCCTATGGGCTGGAGGCCAGCCTGTCGCATGATCTGGGCTTCATCGCCCCTGCCCTCGACGGATTTGGCTTCAATGCGAACCTCACCCTTGCCCGCGCTCATATGCCCATCACGCTCAGCGATGGATCGGTGAGAATTCTCGACAGCCTGCCCCAGCAACCTGGGCGCATCGTCAATGCCTCGCTCTATTATGACAAGGGCAAGATGCATGGCCGTATTGCATGGAATTATCTGGGGCGCCTGTGGGATGACCGCTTCCCCAATTTCACCCCGACCGGCTTTTACGCCAACCGCATTCAGCAGCCGACAAACAATGTCGATCTGCAAATGTCCTATGATCTGACCAGCAACATCTCGGTCAGCCTCGACATTCAGAATGTGACGGCACAGGGCATGACCTATCGCTATGGCTATAATCAGGAGATGTTCCAGTCGACATGGAAACTGCCCACGCAAATCCTGTTTGGCGCCAAGGTCAAATTGTGAGGGGTGAAGCTGTGACCACACGCAGACGATTTCTGGAAGGGGCAGCTTTGAGCCTTGTCAGCATGAACGCCCAGGACGCGATGGGGCAAACCACAACACAGACGTCACGGCCGCCCGATGTCGGACGAAAATTCGCCGATGATGGCCGCGTCCTGCCCTTTGCGGGCAACACAATCATCTGCCACCTGCCGCAACAGGGCGAAGCTTCGCAGGCTTTCGATGCGTTGCTTGATATTTATCGCGCCATGCCGTCTCGCGACTGGATGCGCAAGGTGACCGCCCTGCCGCCGTCCAGCTATCACATGACCATCTTTGGCGGTGCGAATGACAAGACGCGCGCCTATCCGCAATGGCCCGCCAGCCTGCCGCTGGACATGCCGATGGACGCCTGCAACGCCGTGCTGGCCGAAAGGCTGAAGCGTTTTCGCATGGGCAAGGATGCCGGACCTTTCCACATGCGCGTCAACCCGGATGAACCGCCCATCGGCGAAACGCCGCTCACCATCCGGTTGCTGCCCGCCGATGAAGATACCACGCATCGCCTGAGGCATTTGCGCGACCATCTTTCGCAGGTCACCGGCATCCGCGAGCCGGGGCATGAGAATTACCGTTTCCACATCACGCTGGGCTATCAATTCGCCCCGCTTACCGATGCGGAGGTCGTCGCCTATCGCGCTGATCTGGCCCGGTGGAAGGCCGAACTGGCCCGCAAGGTGCCGGTCATTGCGCTGGGCGCGCCGGAATATTGCCTGCTGGCGGATATGTTTGCCTTCAAACGCCAGTTCTATCTGAGGTGACCGATATGAAATCCTATTGGATATCGGCCATGCTGCTGACCATATTAACTCAACCAGCACTGGCCCAACCCGCGCCGGCCCGGACGCAGCAGCGCTACCTTGCAGGCAACGGGGTCGATCTGCGAGCTTTCATCCCAACCCCGCCCGAACCGGGCACATGGCTTGACCGGCGCGACCGCGAAACGTTCCTGACCGGCCGCGCCCCGGCCGATAGCCCGCGCTGGCAACAGGCCATCAACGATGTGGACGAAGCCGTGCCCGCGATGCTGGCCGACTTCTCCAAGGCGACGGGCCGGACGCTGACGCCCGGCGCCTATCCCGCGCTGGCCCGGCTGCTGCTGACCATGCGTCCGGATGCGGCGGCAGCCGTCAATGCGGTCAAACCGCTTTATGCCCGACCGCGCCCGTTCCTGCGTGACGATGGCCCCGTGTGCGAGGATAAGCAGCAATTATCCCACAGCTATGATTACCCCTCCGGCCATACCAGTTGGGGCACATCGGTGGGGCTGGTGCTGGCGGAACTCTTTCCCGAAAGGGGCGATGCCATCCTGCAACGGGCAAGGGATTATGGTAACAGCCGGGTCATATGCGGCGCGCATAGCGTGTCGGCGGTCGAAGCCGGGCGTCAGGCGGCGGCGGCAATCGTGGCCGGGCTTCACGGATCGCCCCGCTTCCGCAAGGATTTGGAGGCTGCCCGCAGCGAGGTATCGCGGGCGCGTTAAGAGGCCCGATCAAGATGAGCAGCGTTGATCCGATCCGGCAAAACGACAGGGATGCTCCATACACCCCCACCGCAAGCATAGCGGCCTATCTGTTGGCCCATGGCGGAAAAACGCTGTTCTGGACCATCAGCGATCTCTATTTCGTGTTCTATCTCAATCAGATTTGCGGGATCGCCCCGGCCATCACCGGGCTGATCGTCGGCCTGTCGATCCTGCTGGCGGCGCTGGCCGATGCCTTCGCCGGGACCATGCTTCAGGCCATCGTGATCAGGCCGGGACAGATCATCCGCCTGCAACTGATCGGCGGGATCGGCAATGGCCTGCTTTTGCTGCTATTTGCCCTGACCGCCTTTGTTGACACCAACTGGCGGGTGGCCTGTGCGGTGGCGACGCTGATGGGGCTGCGGCTGTTCTATGCGCTGATCGACATTCCACAAAATGCGCTCCTGTCATGGGCGCAGTGGTCGGACCGGGGAATCGCCACGGTGGTGGCGGGCCGCAACATCGTGGGGGGCATGGCTCGAATGATGCTCGCTCTGGCATTTGTGCCGATCATGACCGGCGCGCCATCGGGCCAGAGCCCCGCCCGCTTTCTCGCTCTGGTCTGCGCGATCAGCATCATTCAGATCACGGGCGTCGCCTTGCTGGCACGCCATTTACCGGACGCACAGCCCGACATCCCGGCGGCGGAAGGGCAGGATGGCGCGCAACCATGGCTTCATTTCGCCCGCATGGGTCTGGTCTCGTTGATGATCACCGGATTTACCCAGCTTGAGCCCTATCTGGTCAGCCGGGTCATCGCGCAGGGGTTTGCCGCCACCACGTTCCTGACCAGCGTTTCGCTGGGCGGCACCATCGGTCAACCGTTCTGGCGCTGGCGCAGCATGCAGGCCCCACACCCGCGCCTGCGCCTGCGCCTGCGCCTTCAAGGTGAAATCATGATTTCGGGCATAATCGCCGGGATTGCGCTCGTTCTGGCACCTCTGCACCAGCCGGTCGGCAGCGGGGTGGCGGGTCTGCTATGCGGATTGGTCAGCGGGGGCTGCCTTTTCCTGCTCTGGACCGATCTTGCCGCGAACACACGGCGAAAGGACGCTTTCAGCACTTTTGGCGGCTTCACCGCCAGCGCCAAGCTTGGGCAAGGTTTGGCCATCATGGCCATGGGCGCATGGCTTCAAGGATATCTTGCCCCCATCCTGCCCGGTGATGCGGCCTCGATCCGGCCCATTGCGGGCATCCTGCTGATCATGGCGGCCGGGGCCTTGATTCTTGTACACCATGACGTGCAATCTCATCGTCGCCATAGGCTGGAAAAAGCCTCATAAGAACCGCCATGAACAGACCATCGGATGCCGCAGACGCCAGAATCACACCTTTCGGACGCGATCTTGTCCTGCCCGATCCCTTTCGCTCGCTCTCGGCCAATGAGCGCGAAGTGTTGGCCCTGATCAGGCTGGAAGGCCCGATCTCACGCGCGGAAATCGCCCGGCGCAGTGGTCTGGCCATGCCCACCGTCAGCCGCCTGACGGGGCAACTGGCCGGCGAGGGCCTGATCGTGGCCGAGGAAAAGGTGATGATGGGCCGGATGGGACAACCCAGCCTGCCGCTGCTGTTGGCCCGGCACGCGGCCTATGCTTTTGGCGCGGCGGTGCGCGCGGATTCGCTGGCGGTCTGTCTGACCCATCTGTCGGGCGAGATCGTTGCCACCGTCGAGGAAACCCATTGCGGCCTGACCCGCGAGGAAACGATGGTCCGGGTCAGGGCCGCTGTTGAGCGGATCGTCGATCAGACCGGCGTGCCGCGCGACCGTGTCTGCGGGCTGGGTCTGGCGATTTCGGGCTTCTTCGTGGATGATCAACGTCGGATCAACGCCCCGCTGGGCATGGAGGATTGGGCCACGGGCGAGTTGGAGCGGGATTTCAGCCATGCGCTGGGCCTGCCTGTCTTGGTCGAGAATGACGGCAGCGCGGCGGCGCTGGGCGAATCCATTTATGGTCAGGGACGGGAATATCCCAGTTTCGCCTATCTCTATGTGGACCGCGGCATGGGCGGCGGCATCATCTTGAATGGCAGGCTGATGCGCGGGGTTCATGGCAATGCGGGGGAATTTACCGGCATGCTGCCCCCCGATCTGCGCCGGCATCGCCCGACGTTGGCCTTGCTGGCCGATATGGCGGGGGCTGATGCCGGGCAATCGCTGACCGATTTCGCGGCTTCTCTCGATCCCGATGGCGCTGCCGTCGGCGCGTGGATCGAACGGGTTGCCCCTGCCACCTCTTCGATCATTTCAGCCATCGCCGCGATTGTCGATCCGGCAGCCATCGTTCTGGGCGGTCGCCTGCCTGCGCCTGTTGCCGAAAGGCTCATCCAGGCCCTGAACTTCTACAGCGTTCCGGTGCGGGGGCGCGACCGGGCCTTTCCCGCGCTGGTCGCATCCTGCGTTCAGGGAGATGCGGCTTCTCTTGGCGCCGGCACCCTATGTTTTGATCGGTGTTTTCTGTGACCGCAACCTGTGCGCCGATGGGGCATCGCCGTATGGCTCAGGGCAGGCTTCTATAACCTCGCCGGTGCAACTCCATGGTCCCGTAACGTCATATATTGGGACTCCTCACTGTTTTCGATCCCAAACACAGTTCCGACGACCTTGTTCCTCCCGGCGACCTTGGCGAGATAAAGCTGATTGTCCGCGACCTTGACCCAAAGGTCCCGCGCCAATCCCGGCCTGCACCGCGCTGACGCGATGCCCACGCTGACGGTCACATAGGGGCCAACCTCCGAATTCCGGTGCGGTATGCCCAGCGAACGGACCTGCTCCATGATGGAGTTTGCCACAATCACGGCCGCTTCGTGATCAGTGGCAGGCAGAACGCAGGCAAACTCCTCGCCGCCATAACGGGCGGTCAGATCCGAGGCGCGCCGAACCGCGCGTTGCAGCGCTGCCGCGATCATCACGATACAGTTATCACCCTCGGGATGGCCATAGGCATCGTTGAATTGCTTGAAGAAGTCTATGTCGAGCATGATCACCGAAAGCCAGTCGTCGGTGCGTGAAAGTCTGGAGGTTTCCACATCGAGGGTCTGTTCGAGCCGGCGACGATTGCTGAGTCCCGTCAACGCGTCAGTGACCGCCAGTTCGGCAAGTTGATCGCGCATGCGCTTCAATTCGATATGATTATGAACGCGTGCACGCACGATAGCCGGGTGGATCGGCTTGACGATATAGTCGATCGCGCCGAGCAAAAGACCGTTCGCCTCGGATTCCTCATCGCCAAGCCCGGTGGTGAAGATGATCGGGACATCGGCGATCAGCGGATCGGCCTTGCATCGGCGGCAGACCTCATACCCGTCGGTGCCCGGCATGAGCACGTCCAGCAAAATGAGATCGGGCAGGCTCGCCTGCGCGACCGTTATGGCCTCTTCGCCGGATGTGGCGAAGCAGATCTCATAATCATCCTCCAGCGCCGCATTCATGATCTCGATATTCGAGACCTCGTCATCGACGATAAGAACCAGAGGCCGGCCCATTACAAGTTCACCGCCGCCAAAGGCGCCGTCCCGCATTCTCGGGTATCCGCGCCCGGTATCAGATCCAATTGCGTAAGAGCCTCTTCGAAATTGAGTCTGGCGAGCGCGGCCTTTACCGCATGCAGTCCTGCAGCCTCAGGCCTTGTGCCGAGTGTCTCTTCAAGTTCCTGGAAAGCTTTGCGGGCGCCAAGGCTTCGGCGCCGCAGCAAGCCGCGAATCTCTTCGATCTGCGAGGCCCATTCGGAATAATCGAGCTGCACGTCTGATTGCGTCAAAGTCGGCTGCGACACCCCTTTCAGCGTTGCCGAGGCGGCGAGCGCGGGCAGGATAGCCTGGGCAAGCACATCCAACTGCTCATCGATCCTGCTGAGATCAGATTGGGCCAGCGCGGCTTCAATGCACTTGGCCGCTTCGGCAACCGCGCCGACCTCCAACGTCCCAGCAACGCCCTTCAATGTATGGGCAAGACGCCGCGCCTCGCTCAGATCTCCGGCGGCGATCTGGCCACGAAGCGTCGAAGTGACCATGGCGAAAGTATCGCCGAAATCGACGATGAGTTTTCTCAGCAGCGCCCGCTTGCCGTTGACGCGCACGAGCGCCGCCTCGATGCCGAACGGAGGCAGGTGGTCCGGCAGCATATCGGCCTTGATCGGCATCACAATCGGACTTGCTGTCTCGACAAAACCTGTTTGAGACGGGCGCGGCTTCAACCAAAGGTCCAGTTTCCTGACGAGCAAAGCAGGATCGACCGGCTTGGGAATATGATCATCCATGCCCGCATCCAAACAGCGCTGCCGTTCGGCCTCATAGGCGTGGGCCGTCATGGCGATGATCGGCAGCCGCCCGGCCGGGTGGATTTGACGGATACGCACTGTCGCTTCGATTCCGTCCATTTCAGGCATTTGCACATCCATCAGAATGGCGTCGAAGGGCTCGGCCGCATCCCTGATGCACTCCAAGGCGATGCGGCCATTTTCGGCGACCTCAACCTGCAACCCGGCATCCATCAGCAACTCGATCGCGATCTCGCGATTGATCTGATTGTCCTCGGCAACGAGAACGCGAAGGCCGCGCAGATGGGCCGCCACCATCGGAACCGCCCCGGCCTGAGCATCATCGACCGGAAGGCCGGGTTGCTCTGCACCGAAAACCGTGTTCATTGTCGCAAGCATCGTTGCCGGATCAATCGGCTTGATCAGCACGGCGGCGATGTTCGCTGTTTCCGCCTCGGCCCTGACCTCGTCATGTCCGTGAGCTGTGACCAGGAACACGCTGGGCACTTTCGCCAGATAAAGATCCTGGCGGATGGCGCGGGCGGTTTCGATGCCGTTCATATCCGGCATCCTCCAATCCATCAGCACCAGATCATAAGGCGCCGCGTCGGCCGCAGCCGTCACAAGGGCGCCCAAGACCTCCTTGCCCGAAGCGACGACATCGACGTTCATCGACCATGCCGCGAACATGGCCTGCAGAATTTCGCGCGAGGCCGGGTTGTCATCAGCAATCAGCACGCGCAACCGTTTAAGTTCAGCCGAGGGCATGTCCTGCACCGGCGGCGCGGCGTCATCGGCCTGAAGCACCAGGCTAAACGTGACCGTTGTCCCCTGCCCGAGACGGCTTTCGACCCCGATATGCCCCCCCATCAACTCGACCAGTTGCTTGCTGATGGCAAGGCCAAGACCCGTGCCGCCAAACCGGCGTGTGGTCGAACTGTCGGCCTGGGTGAAGGAGTGAAACAGCCGGGCCTGCTGCTCGGGCGTCATGCCGATGCCCGTGTCCCTGACCGAGATTTCAAGCGACACGGCCGTTCCATGCCGCGCCGAAAGATCGACCGTGACCGTGACCGTGCCGTTTTCAGTGAACTTTACAGCATTGCTGACCACGTTCAGCACGATCTGGTTGAGGCGCAGGCAATCGCCCAGCAGCGTGGCGGGCACGGTGGGGTCCATAATAAGTTCAACAGCAACGCGCTTTTTGGCGGCTTCCACCGAAGCAATGGCCAGTTGGCCTTCCAGCGCGGCCCGCAGGTCGAAGGAGGCGATCTCCAGCGAAAGCTTGCCCGCCTCGATCTTGGAGAAATCGAGGATGTCGTTGATGAGCCTTAAGAGAGACAGGCCCGCCCCGTTGATCTTGGAAACATAGTCCTGCTGCTTGGGCGTCATGTCGGTGCGCAGCGCTAGATGGCAAAATCCCAGAATGGCGTTCATCGGGGTACGGATTTCATGGCTCATATTGGCCAGGAACAGGCTCTTGGCCCGATTGGCCTCTTCCGCCTCCAGCGTCCTTTCGCGCAGCGCCTCATTGTTGAGCGCAAAGCTCTCGACCAGCGTCCTGCTCAGCCACACCAGCACCCCGGTCTGAAGGGCAACGATTCCGGCATGCAGGCCGACCCGGCCCACATCGGCTCCATCGGCAAAAACGGCGAGAGGCAAAAGGAAATCCAGCACGATATGGTGCATTGCAATGGCCACAGCGCCCACCACGACCACGCGCCAGTCGCACCAGGCGATGGTCAGCGCCAACAGCGCAAAGAAATACATATGCATGTCCATCTGCCATTGGTGACCAGCCAGCAGATAGACGAGCAATGCGGGCTCTCCCATCAGCGCGACAGCGGAGAGATAGCGCGTGACAGGGGTAATCCCATGCCGCCACCAGGTCAGATGATAGGCGCCGGCAAGGAGCGCGCCCGCCAGACCGGCCGCGAGGGGCGGACGACCCACAGCAAAGGCGACCGCCGCGAGCACGGGAATGTGCAGCCATAGCAGGATGACCAGAAACCGACCGAATCGAATTCGCAGTCTATCGAGATCGGACATCAGGCAGAGGCTCCAAGAGAGGTTGAAACGCGATGAAATCCTGCGCAACCCCGAAGCAGGTGGGGGTCTATGACCAGCCACGCGCCCGCGTGATAGAGCGCAGCCACAACGTTCTTGTCGGCAGAATGCAGGATCACAACGTTCTTCAAACCACCAACATCGACGATGCTGCCGCCGGCAGTCCGCACCATCGTGATCGTCTGGCCCAAATCATAGGATGGCGGCGCAACGACGGCATACTGGCCCCGATCCCCGGAAGGCCAGAGCGTAGCGGCGACAATAGCCGCTATCACGACAATCATGAGGACAGCAGCGGGAACGAAATCACGCCAATGCAGTTTGATGGAGGTTAGGGCAGCAGAAAGCATCGTTGCCCCTTCTTTCTCGCCAGAAGCACGCTGGAGGCGCACATGCTCCAGACACAAATGATCTTATCGTGAAGGGTTACGCCCGAGACATTGCGATATGGTTAAGAATTATCATCGGGTGCATCGCGCCATTGCCAATGGCAGATCAGTTTAAGCCTCTCGTCGGCAATGGTGGGAAGCGCACCTTGGGGTAAACGTGCAATGCCGTTTCTCTATGAGAGCTGGAATCGGGACTCCGGCGCCATCGCCCCCCGCGCCCGGCCGGACACAGCCCATCCGCACGCTGACCTCCCCCTTGGCCGCGCTTTCATCGCTTAGGCGGGCTGCCGCCGCGCCATCGATATGGCCTGACGCCGAGCGGGCGAAGGGTGGGTTCATGACGATGACGCTGGGCAGATCCGTCACGTGGTTCGCAATCTGCGTCGCATTGAAGCTGCTTATCTCCGCATCTGAGAAAAGGGAGGCAAGAATTGCGGCTCGCAGCGGATCGATTCCGTTAAGTTGGAGAAGGCCCTTCGCGGCGCGAAGCCATTGCGCCAGCACCGAGGAGCGGTGTGATTAGACCCCAGTCAACACGGGGACTGCATTCGAGTGACAAGGTACACGAAGGGTCACGGAGAAGGCCCTTCTCCCCCCAGTTTCGCAAACCATCCAAAATTCGTTCGATTGTACGCTAATGCCCCTCACAAACATGAGAGGTTTGCCTCAAGGCACCTATTGCGCCGCATGTCCCGATTTGATAGCTGAAATGGGAAATTTTTGACGAACTTTTTCCCGAATCAGAATCGGAGATGTCGCGTGCTGTCAGGTCAGACCCTTGATGCCATGATCACGGCCTGTGAAAATGCCAAAAGTGTACTTCGCAAAGCAGCGATTGACCCCTCTGAGCGTAAAACGCTGAACATCACCTTGTCGGCATCCGTGGCAGCCGAGTTCCTTAACCGAACCCCGGAAGGCCTTGCGAAGGCTGAAGCGCGTGGCCGCCTCCCATCGCCCAAGACGGCCACGAATGGCCGTCGCTTTTACACGGTCGAAGACCTGATTGCGATCCGCGAAGCGCTGGGCATCAAGGTGGGCAAAGCCGAGGATGAGCGCGCTGTGGTTGTGGCCGTTCAAAACTTCAAGGGCGGGGTCAGCAAATCGACCACATCGAAGCATTTGGCCGATTATCTGGCGCTGCGTGGCTATCGCGTCTTGGTGGTCGATTGCGACCCCCAAGCATCCATGTCGGTGATGTTTGACGTCAACCTCGAAGAGCTGATCGACGAGACGCACACGCTTTCCAATTTTCTTTCGCCGCAAATGGATGACGCGGATTCCTTCCGTAAAACGGTGCGCCCTACCGCTTGGCCCAATATCGACATCTGCCCCGCCAATCTGGGTTTGCAGGATACAGAATGGGAGCTGACCGCGACGATTGAGGACGGAGCAGGCGCAATTGCCGATGCCTTTCGCCGGTTGCGCGATGGTCTGGAGGAAGTGCGCGCCGACTATGACGTGATCATTCTTGATCCGCCGCCGGCCATGGGCTTTCTTGGCATCAACACCCTGACTGCGGCGGACGGCTTGCTGATCCCTGTGCCCGCGCGCCAGCTCGATTATCTCTCGACGATCCATTTCATGCAGACCTGCCGCGAAGCGCTGGATCTGATCAGCAAATTTGATCCCACCATCGACTATGGCTTCATTCGGGTGGTTTGCACGATGTTTCAGCCCAACCGGACCAATGAGGCGCAAATGCTTCAAGTCATGGAAAAAACCTATGCTGGGCAGATGATTAAGACGCCTATTTTGCTGTCCGAGGAAATCAAGAACGCGGGCGTGCTCATGTCTTCGATCTATGAGGTCAACAAACCCTATGGCTCGCATCAGACGTTTACGCGGTGTCGCGACAATTTGAACATGGTGTTCAAGGAAGTTGAGCGCGAGATCTGCAAACAATGGCCGTCGCGCATGACGCAGATCGGCACCGACAAGCTGACGGAGGCGGCATAAATGGCAATGGGTGGAAAGCGCCGCAGCCTGCTGGCCAATGCGATTGAGAGTTTGGGCGTCCCTGTGGCCCCTTCCACACCCGCCGCTGAGGTCGAGCCCGAAGAGCGCTTCGAGGATCTGACGCCGCTTGAGGATGTGGAAGTGGAAGCGGCGGACGCCGGCCCGACCCATCCCTCATTCCTCGCCCGGCGCGCTCAATCGCTGGGTGAAGTCAGCCGGACAGTCAAACGCCCCACCATCCGCCTTAAACCCAGCGAATGCTCGATTTGGCCGGGAAATGCTAGAAATTACAATGATTTGAATTATCAGCGCTGTGAAAGTCTGATCAATTCCATCAAAGAAGAAGGGCGCAATCGCGAGGCGGTTGTCGTGCGCCGCACGAATGATGGCCCCCTGCCCTATGAACTGCTGGTCGGGACCCGTCGTCATTGGTCTGTCTCGTGGCTGCATGCCAACAACCATTCCGAGGTAGAATTCATTGCCCGGATCGAGACGCTCGATGATGAGGGCGCTTTCCGCCTTGCCGATCTTGAGAACCGAGAGCGTGAGGACGTTACCGATTTGGAGCGGGCGCGCAATTACCTGCATGCCGTTGAGGCCTATTATGGCGGTGTGCGCGCAAGAATGGCTGAGCGGTTGGCGATTGCACCGACCAGCCTCTATAATTTTATTCGCCTGGGCGAACTCAGCGACGAGGTCATCGCGGCATTTCCTGACACGGCAAGCGTCAAGGCCGCCCATGCAAACAAGCTGGCGCCGCATTGGAAGGCGGAAATCGAGCGCGACCGTATTCTAGCAGAAGCTCAGATCATCGCGGACGAGCAGGCAACCCTGCGGAAAAATGGCGAAAGGCTGATCGACGCGGCAAAGGTGTGCGATCGCCTGATCGCAGCCGCAAAAGACCGCAGCGGGCGCCCCAAGCGGGCCGAGAGCAAGGCCCCCCCTCCCCTGTTTTCCAGCGAGGGAGATTTGCTTGGCCATATCGTTGCGGATTCAGCCAAGAAAGGGATGACGATCACGATCAATCCGGCTGAATTGCTGTCGGTGGACGAGATCCTGGCCGCTTTGCGCCCCGCGATCGAAGCGGCAAAGTTTGCAAAGAAGGTTTAATTATCTCATATTTTCAAATGGATGATGGCAATCTACCAACTTGGTAATTCAGCGTGTTGGTAGAGCATCACAAGGCGATTGATGACACGATCCAAAGGCCCTGATCACGATCTGCAAGCAGATCTGTTTCTGCCGCAGATTACATCCCTCCCCATCCGGGATCAGAGGGATACGATGGAGCGTCCGTTTTTCTCGCTGCACAAGCGCAAGCGCGTCAAGCCTATCGACTATACCAGCCCGGACGGCAAAGTGTCCGTCCACGTCACGGGCAACAGCGAGTATGGCATAGCCACGATCTACGATCTGGACATCCTGATCTATTGTGCGTCCGTCCTGATGGAACATAAACGGCGGGGTGTGAACGACATCCCCCAAACGCTTGGCGTCGTTCCCTACGATATGCTCAGGACGCTTCGGCGCGACACAGGCGGCGGGGAATATGAAGGGCTGGCAAACGCCCTCAACCGCCTGCAATCAACGACAGTCAAAACCAACATTCGGACCCATGGCCGCCGCGAGCACACTTTCTCCTGGATCGACAGTTACAGTCAGGTCGTCGATCCTAACGGCAAGATCCGGGGCATGCGCATCACGCTTGCCAAATGGTTCTACGATGGCGTGCTGATGGATGGCGGTGTGCTGGCCATTGATCCGGCCTATTTTGAGATTAAGGGCGGCGTGATGCGCTGGCTTTATCGCGTTGCCCGCAAACATGCCGGTGGTAATGGCGCTGATGGCTTCACCATCTCTATGCCTACCCTGTATGAGAAGTCCGGCTCGGAATCGCCTTATCGTCGCTTCAAGTTTGAGATGCTCAAACTTGCGCGGGAAAACAGCCTTCCCGGTTATTCCCTCGAAATCGTCGAGCATCCGGACAAGGAGCCCTCCATCAAGATGGTGCGCCGGGCCACTTTCGCTTCGGCCGCTGGAGGCGAAGAAGTAATCCCCCCTGCCCTCAAACGTCCTGCAAGAAAGAAAGTGGAAAGCCGTGACAATCGGCCAGAGTTTCCGGCTGATGGCCACATCGGTTATACGCCATTCGGTTCCATTGCCCGCGAGGCACTCCCTCATCCCCAACGAGACCTTGGCCTGATTGCCGACGAGTTCCGGCGCTTTATTGCCACGCGCAAGATCCCGGCTGACGCCATTAACATCGCTCAAATTTTTGCGACATTCTGTTCGCGGCAATCTCCAGCCATCTGAACATCTTTTTGGCAGCCCGCGTCGGACAGGCTCGGACCCGGAAGGTTCGAGGGGAATCTGCTGCTTCTTTTACGCGATCTTCGGGGTTTCAGGAACGCTACAGAAGCGCACGCTTTGCTCCACGCCATTGGGCTAGCCGAAACGAAGCACGACTTACAGAATAAGCGCTTATTTTCATAAATTTAGGGCCGCTTTACCAACTTGGTAGCCGCCCCGCCTTACGCGAACAGGTAAAGCAGCCTCTGCCATAGCGCATGACGATCATCGGTGCCCGCTGCGCTGTTCCTGAAAACCCGTGCTTTGCGTGACCATCGGCTCTCCCAAGAAAGAGCACTCTTGCGCATTCAGACGATAGGCGTTCCTGAAACCCCGTGTCGTAGCTGAGCAGTCAAGGCAGCCGCCGAATCCCAAAAATGTTGCTGGCACGGCAAATCGCTGTCTTGTGGGTAATGGGCCTTGTCATTTGAGTTCGAAGGCAGTGATTACAGCCCGTTTTTCGGCAATTTGCCGCCACTCTCTCGCATGCACAATCAGCCACGGGGTTTTAGGAACACTTTCCCAGAACGACTGAAATCAGCCTATGTTGCCCGTTCTCCTCCCTCTCGGTGGATCGGGAACATATTCACGGGGCTGAAGGAACGCAGATTCGGGGTTTAAGGAACGGATCGTCGGGTTTGAAGGAACAGCGGCTTTCACCGACTCGTTGAATTTGGCTGAGTCGGGCGCTTAAAGCTCTCCTTTAACTTCTATAACTTCCTATAACTGAATAAGGACGGCTAACGCCGCCCTTCCTCCTTTTTTATAATTTTGAATGGATCAAATCCAAACTCACAGGTGCTCAGCTAGATCTCAATGCGAAAGTCGTCCTTGATCGTCGATCAATCGCAGAAGGGCAGGGGGTTCATTGCCCCATTGCCACAAGACCAGATTTTCGGAGCCTAATGGAGTATGAGGCGCAAAACTAGGCACCAATATGCCGGCATAGCCTTGTGCGGCTAAATCCAGCGCCAGACGTTGAGTAGGGGCAATGCCGCCCGACAGCATCACATCGCGCCACGCTGGATCGCCAATTTGCGATGGGGTCATTGCAACAGATGCCAAATTTTTGGGATCTGTCGCATTAAAAATATTCCTGATCTCGGCATGATAGGCCACCAAAGTGATTGGTTGAAAGGCGCCAACCTGATTGGCCTCTCTCATCGCCGTTTCCGGTTTCAAACTGGTATAGAGCGCCGCCATACCTTTTGGGTTGAAACGTCCGCCAAATTGCGCAGCACCTTCGCCCGAGAGCGGGCTTCGCGCCCATATGGGATTGAGGGCTCGGAAGAGTGTGCCGACATAGTCCATGGATCAAGCTCAGGCGTGAACGCCGGCATCCACAGCGTCGATATAGTCCAGCACATCATGCGCGCGTCCGGCCTGAACCAATTGCATCGCAGTTTGTCCTGAAAAGCCGGGGAGGGGCTCGGAGCGGAACCAGGCATAGGCAACAAGGGAAGTGCCGAACCTTGGTTCAACCTTGTTCAGGACTTCGACCAATTCGCGCAGTCGCTTCTGAATCCTAGGTTGCCGCACGCGGACTGCCCGCTGAATCGAATCTTTTCCCAAGCCTGCGGTTCGCGCCAGATCGTCGGCATTGGTCAGCAAAGATGCTGCGATACGACGAGGATCAAACATTCCGTCACTGGTATAGGCTTCAAGGCTCATAGCTATCAATATCCCATAGATACTGACGGTATATAGCGTCAAATTCCATGGCGTCAACGGTCGGCCTCGCACGCACGCGCTAAGCGAAGCGTTCCCAATCTCTTGTGTTATGCGGATAGTCCAAGCTAATTGAGCCCCTGCGATACCCGGCCACTCGCCCTAAAGGTGAGTACGAACGAATAATGCTCTACTGGCTAGCTTAGCCGCATTCACTGCCCTGCCTGGCGTTTGCCAGGCTCGATCATGTCGTTTCGGATGCGCAGCTATCAGACGATATGGGGCAGGTGGTGGCCAGTCGTTACAATGCGATGGCGCATTCGTTGAGCAACGATGACAGGGCAAAGCGATAGCCGAGGTCGTTGGCCCGGTCATTGGCCTTCGCCTATGCCGCCGCCTGGTCTGGCCAAAGGCTAGAACAACCTGTTCGGTGCCTAGGGGACGCCTTGATCCTAGCGCGTTGCAGGCCAGACGATCGGGGCTGTCTGCGCTTTGGCCCAGTCTGCCTTGCTGACGCGTTCGACGGGCAGGTTTCCGCAACGTTGGGCGGTGCGCATGGGATTGCACATGCTGGCGGCATGATCGGGCAGGCTGACGGTGAACCCTCCGGCAAAGCGCGGATCGGCCCAAAGATAGTCCGTCGAGACCGATTGTGCGCCCGAATGCAGAGCGATGTCACGATGGGCGATATCGTTGGTGCGGGCCTGCCATGTGCCTTCATCGGCGCGGGTGCGGACCAGAAAGCCCGCTTTTACATCGCGGGCAATGCGATCTGCATCCTCGACCGGGCGGTTCAGCGTCAGATAGGCGGCGGCGGGGGATTGTTCGTCGGTGTTGATGAACATCACCCGGCCTTCGAGCGAAGAGCGATGCCCGCGATAAAGGGCCACCTTCTCGGGCGCTTCGTCCAGCGCGAAGAGGATGCGCCCGCGTGCCGCGCCCAGCCGGGGCCAGTTATTATGCAGCACCGCTTCGCGCAGGGTGGCATAACGGCCCTGTACATCGTCAGGCGTCAGCAATTGCGCAGGGGGCAAGACCGCCCGCACTTCAGCATCCAGCGCATCGAAAGCGGCCTCGTCGAAGGAGAGCAGGGGGGTGCCGCCCGGCAGAGTCTTACCGTCCTTGGCGTTGATCAGGATGGTGACGGGGGCGTGACGCGGATGCGCGCGGGACCAATCGCGCACCATGCCAAGGCAGGCCTTGAAGGTGATGCAATGGGAGCGGAAATCGACATCGGGGACATGCTGCACCTTGAAGCCGGGCCGCTGCATCGCGCGCACCCATGCCGGATCGAGCGCCGTTTGTGTCTGCGCGGCGATCATGGGATGGGCATAACGGCCGCCCTGCGGATCATAGACCACGTCGATCTCGATCTCCCGCGCGCCAAAGTCCAGTTGGGCGGTGATGGATTTATGGGCATAGTCCAGCTCCTGCGCCAAGCGGGGATTATAGGCCGTTATCAGCCGATAATCGGCGGGAGGGATGGCCCGCTTATAGCTGTTATGCGTCCCAACCGTCAGCAGATCGTTGACCCTCAGATTGACATCCATCCAGCGCTCCTCGCAGCCCTTTCCGGCATGAGCAACATCGGGCGCGTCGAGGCGGCAGACATCACGGTGCGCCGCCGCCGGGGTGGCAAGGGCGGCTAGTCCCATCGTAAGGGGCAGCAGCAAGGGGCCGGAAGCAGGCAGGCGCATGTACAATCCTTGACTGGGGTGAGGGCAGTTTATGGAGGCATCGCGCAGATGCCCCCATATGCCTATCGGCAGGCCTTGCCCGCATTGACCGGGTTGCAGCGCATCGCTCCGCCGCCCGGCAGCTTCACGATATAATCGGTGCCATAGGCATTGCCCGGCTTGTAAAAGTCGGTCGAGACGATCTGCGCGCCGCTGGCAAAGGCCTGACGCGCGCGGCCCATGTCATTGGCCTTGGCCTCCCATGTCTCGATGTCGGCGCGGGCGCGCACCAGATAGCCTTGGCGGACCAACTCGGGGATTTCCTTGGCCCGCATCGTGGCATTGTCCATCAACAGGAACGCGCCATAACTTTGGCCCGGTTTCGATTCGAGAAAGGCCGCGCGGCCTTCCAGATTGGGATGGCCGCCAACATAGCCTGACAGGCCATTGGTATCGAGCGCTGTCAGCAGCAGGAAGACGAACTTGCCCCTCGCATCCTTGAGGCTTGGCCAATTACCCGCCTTAACGCCTGCCTCCAGCGTGGGGTAGGCGCCGCGCACCTTGTCGGGGGTAACGATCCGCTCGCGACCGATGACCTTGAACAGATCAGCATCCATCTCGTCGAAGGCCTGCGCGGTGAAGGGCAGGGGCGGTTTGGATCCCGGAAAGATCGGCACCGGATCGCTCTTGGCTTCCAGCAGGATAAAGATCGGCTCGTGGTTCGGATGGGCGTCGGACCAGCGACGCAATTCGGCAAGGCAGGCGGTGAACAGGTTGCAGCTCGACCGCACGTCGAAATCGACGATATGCATGACCTTCAGCCCCGGCTGGTCGAGTCCGGTCTTGTCATGAGGCAGCAATTGGCCTTCTGCGATGCCCTTGGCTTTGGCCGCTTCATAGGCGGCGGGACGCAGGAAGCGCGCCCCATCCGGATCGCGGTTGAGGTCGAGCTCAAGACTGCGCATCCCTGCATCCAACTGTTCGCTCAACGTACCGTAACGATAGTTCAGCGCCTCGGTCATGCTGACTTCGTTGGGGTGATATTCCTTGTACTGGGCACGGGCGGCGGGGGGCATCCGGGCCGCCATTTGCGACATGCGCGGGCCGATGATGGCATCCGCCATCGCCATGATCTGGGGATCGACCCCTTGCGAATAGGAATTATGGGTGCCGACGATCTGGATCTGGTTGAGCTTCAGATCGTCCCCGCGCTGGGCATGGGCGGCCATGGCCACCATGGCCAAAGCCATGGCGCCGCCGTTGCGTAAAAGCTTGAGTTTCATCGCAAGCGCCTTTCAGAACTTGACCTGAGCAAAAGCGCCGACCGTGCGATAGGCATCGGGCGAGGTGTAATGCAGCAGGCCCAGCGCGCCGTAGATCTGCCAACCTGTCGAGAAATACTGGTTGAACAGATTGCGGGCATAGATGCCCACCTCCACCCGGTCATTGGCGCGGGCCAGCGTGATGCGGCCATTCACCAGACCATAGCCCGGCACATAGGAATAGCTGGCGTTCGGCGTCTTGGTGCCATCGGCATTGGTGACGGCGGGCGCCGTGATATTGCCCAGCATCGCGCCCGTCACCGTTTGCAGGTCCGAGCGATAGACATATTCCAGATGGGCCTTCAGGTTGATGTCATCGCTCACCGGCGCGTTGTAATCGGTGGCAATGGTCGACATCCAGCGCGGCGCATTGGTCAGGCGCGTGCCGGTGTAATTGGCGGTGCTGCTGGCCACGTAATCGGTGAATTTGGCGTCGGTGAATGTCACCGCGCCCGACAGCGACAGGCTGTGCGTAGGCTTGATCGCCACCTGCGCCTCGAACCCGCGGCTGCGCAGACCGGGCGCATTGCCGATGGCCGAGGCGAGGATGAAGCCGCCGACGCCCGTCGAAACCGGGGTCAGGATGGTTGCCTGAAAATTGGTGTATTTGGACGAGAACACGTCAAAATTGACCCGCAGGCGATGGTTGAAGAATTCACCCTTCTCACCGATTTCCCAGCTTTTGACCGATTCCGAATTATACGGATCGTATTTGTTGCCGACAAAGGCCACGCCGCCCGGCTTATAGCCCGTCGAATAGGTCGCATAAAACATCACGTTCTTGTTCAACTGGAACGTGGGCGCGATGCGATAGGTAAAGCGTGAGGAGGATTTCACGCCATAGCGAAAATCGGCGGTGGGCGCCGTGCCGGTGGCGGTGAAATTGATCGTGCGGCCAAGGATCGGCACGGGGTCGGAATTGGGATAGCTGATCGTCTGATCGTTGCGGTCGTAATTATACCGCCCGCCCAGCGTCAGGCTGAAGCGCGAGGTGGGGTTGAACTTGACCTGGCCAAAACCGGCCAGCGTTTCATTATGCGCGTTGAACTGCACCGCATTGCCCAGCAACTTGCCGGTGACGGGATCATTGGCGCCGGTATTGGCATAGAGATTGCCGATCACCTGTCCATTGACCACCAGCGGACTGGTGCCCAGCGGACCCCATTGCACCTGCGTCTGGTTGGCATGAAGACGGTTGTAAAAGCCGCCGATCAGATATTCCACGAAACCGCCGGTGGGCGAGGCGAGGTGCACTTCCTCGCTGAACTTGTCTGTCTTCAACCGGCCCGAATTATACGAAATATAGGAATAGACATCATTGGGCAGCAAATCGGCGGGCGTATCATTGCCATAGGCCGTTTCGCGATAGGCGGTGATCGAGGTCAGCGTGTGATCGCCCAGCTTGTAGGCGACATGGAGCGACCCGCCCTGATTGGTGGTGCTGATCGAGCCTAGGAATCCGTCGGCCGTATCGACATTGCGCGGCCCCGGCGTCACGCCCAGCGCGATCTGCGCAGCGGTGACGGCGGCGGTGGGGGCAAAACTGGTGCCGGCCGGGCCGCCGACGGCGGTGCGCACGGATGTGTCGAAATGATGGGTATATTCACCCGCCAGAATGACTTCCAGATCATCGCTGGGCTGCCACAGCAATTTGGCCCGCGCGCCGAATTCATCGACCCGGCCCAGATTGCGGTTGAGCGTGACATAGCGCCCCTTGCCGTCCTGTCCGACGTCGAAAGCGCTGATGCGCAGCGCGGCCTTTTGCCCCAGCGGAATGTTGAGCGTGCCGTTGATCGTGCGGTCATTGCGCTCGCCATAGCTGGCGTAGACCTTGCCCGAAAAGTCGTTCAGCTTGGGCTTGACCGTGGTGATGGCGATCACGCCCGAGGTGGAGTTCTTGCCGAACAGCGTGCCCTGCGGCCCCATCAGCACGTCCACGCGCTCGATATCGACCAAACCGGTGATGCCCAGATCGCGCTGGGCGTCCATCACCACATCGTCAACCACGACATTGACCGATTTGGCGTTGGAAAAGTCGAACGAGGTCGAACCCACACCGCGGATCTGAAAGGCGGCGCCCTGCGTCGGGTCATAAGTCAGGCCCGGCGTGGTATATTGCAGGTCGGTCAGCGACTGATAGCCGCTGTTCTGCAAGGCATCCCCGCTCAGCGAGATGATCGAGATCGGGACATTCTGCATCTTTTCCTGACGCCGCTCGGCCGTGACGAGGATCTGGTCCAATGCAGGCTGGCCATTGGCATCGGCAGTTGCGGCATCTGCGGTGCTTTCCGCATAGGCTGTCATGGGAACAGCCGTCATGGCCGTGGCGGCAAGCAGCAAGGCAGGCGTGAGTGCGCCCCGGCGACGAAGACTGGACATGATTCGATACCCCAAGTTGTTCTGGGGCCCGATTATGCGGTGTAGATGACAATTTTGAGACGATTGTTCAGTTCATAGAAGGCTTTTTATAGGCTTTGAAATACAATTGTTCAGCTTGAATGGCGCCGGTTCATACCGCCCCTCCACCCGCAGCGCCTGTCTCAGCATCAGGATAAACCCCATAGCCAGCACCAGAAACAGGCCAGCCATGCCGCAAGTCAACCAAGCCAGCCCGGCCGCATGATCTGCCCCTCCTAGCCCAATCCACGCCAGCCCGCGAAACAGCAGCGCCGTGCCCACCACCGCCCCGATGTTGAACGGCAGATGGAACCCGGCGTAAAACGCAGCGGCGGGGGCATCCCCATCGCGCTGATGATAGTGGTCCAGCCTTTGCCCCAACACCACGCGCAGCAGCATGAAATCCACCGCCAGCGTGCCCCCCGTGCCTGCCGACCACGCCATCAGGGGCAGCACTTGCCCGGCGGGTAACCATGGCAAGGCCAGAGCGAGCGCCAGATTGATCCCGAACACTGCCCCCAGCATGCGCAGCGGCGGCACATGGCGCAGCAGACGCGGCGCGATACCGGTGCCGATCATCGCGGCCAGCGCCTGTATCAGAACGCCCGGCGTACCCCATTCGGGCAATTCCAGCCGATGGCGGGCGATAAACAGAAAGCTGCTGCCGATCACGGCCATATGCGCGCCCACCAGCAGAAACAGCGCCGCCAGCCAGCGATCTGCCGCCGCAGCGATGCAGACCTGAAAGGGCTTGAGCGTCCCAGCCCAATCGAGCCGGGACGAGCCTGTCCCGTCCCGTTCCCTGACGCGCCAGATCAGCCAGCCATGGACCAGCGGCGCCCCCGCCATTGTCAGCAGCAGGATGACGTAAAAATCATCGGGCGCTTTGGCCTGATGCCTGCTCAACAACAGGGCCATGGCGAACAGGATCGAACCGGCCATGCCCGCCTGAGCGCGCGCACCAAAAATGCGTCCGCGCGCCACGATCCCGCTGGAGCGTTCCAGCGCCCAGGCCCCATGCGCCAGATTGGACATCACCCACCCGCTGGCCAGCGGCAGCAGGCCGAGCAGCCAGACAAAGGGGGAGCGACCGAGCGGCGGCGTAAACCACAGGATCAGCCCACCTGCCCATTGCAGCACCGTGCCCGCCGCGACCCAGAAACTGCGACGACGTTGCGGATCGGGCGCCAGATCGCAGACCATGCCGAACAGCACTTCGATCAGGATGCTCCACGTGCCGACAATGGTCAGGATCAGCCCCGCCATGTCGACGCCCACCGTCCCCGCCAGCAGCACGGGCAGATAGGTCTTGCGCGCCAGTTCATAGCCCGAGAACACAAAACTGGGCAGCGACAGCGCCAGCATTTCGGTGCGATCGGGGGCAGGGGATTCGTGTGTCATCGGCAGGGTACGTCGGTGCAGATCCGTTCCTCAGCCGCACACCTCGGCCAGTCGGGCAAAGGCGGCCAGCAACACCTGATGTTCGTCCAGTCCGCGCGCCATGGCCACCATGCGCATGCCGAATACGGCGACGGACGCCACTTGCGATGTGCATCGGTCGCCGATCCGCCCTCGCGGCAGGCCCATTTCCCACAGCACCGAATTGACGAAATTTTCCCCGCGCCGACGCCGCATGTCCAACGCATGATGTGCCAGCCCCGGATGCCGGGCAGCGGCGATGGCGATGATCGAGGTGGCCCTGACCAGATCGCGGGAGGAGGCGTAATTGGCATAAAAGGGGCGGGGCTGACCAAAGTTCTCGGCCAGACCATGCCGGAAATTCGTGACAACCGCATGAAGCGCGGCCACCATCAGTTCATCGCGCGTCCCGAAATGATAAACCACCGTGGAGGCCGGGGTTCCGGCCGCCGCCGCCGCCGAACGATGCGTCAGCGCTTCCAGCCCGTGGGTGACGATCAGATGTCCGGCCTGCGCCGCGATCAGCCCGCGCTTGCTGCGGTCGGGCGTGTCGGGATAGGTCTGTTCAGGTTCAAGCGCGGCGATCCATTGTTCCAGATGGCGGCCCTTGCCGATATCCTCGTCAGGGTCGGGAAAGAGGCCGCCCGTGAAGCGATGCAGGCAGAGCGCGCGGATCATGCGATAGGCCGGATTGTCATGGGCAAACAGGGAGAAGCCTGCTTCGTCGATTATATAGCCCAGCGCCGCATCCGCCTGGCGCAGACTGTCAAACAGGATTTCGGCCCAGAAGGCCCCGGCTTCATCCAACCATGCGCTCAATGCGGGCGAACAGGTGCCAGATCGCCCGGCTTCCTGTATGAGGTCGATCAACAGGCAGGCGGGCCCACGCTGCCGCACCACCCAATCATCGAGGATCGTCTCGGCCAACACGGCCCGCATGCCGCGACCGATGGGCGCCATTGCCCGAACCCGGCGCAGCCAGAGATCGCGGAATGCCGCATCCTGCGCCATGGCGCTGGCGATCACGCGGGTGATCAGTTGTTCTTTCGACCCCATCGCCTGGGTCAGCGCATTCAGGCTCAACCCCACCTTGTCGGCCAGCGGGCGCAGGGTCAGTTCGGTCAGACCATGCGATGCGATCCAATCCAGAGCCGCAGCCATGATGGGCTCAGCAGCATGTGCTTTGTCATCGGCGATGCTCATCGGATTCCCTGAAGTTGGCGCAACAGCCCCTTTAGAAGCGCATTCCGACCATGTCACGGCCGGCTTTGCCGCGCTTTGCGAATGGAAACCGAAACAATCGCGCGATAAAATGACGCGACAAGACGTGTCGATGGGCAGGGGGGAAACATGGCGACAGTTTCGGTGAGCAACGGGGCGCTTAATGTGAATCTGTGGCGCGGGGAGCGGATGTGCCTGATCGGCATGAGCATCGATCCTCAGCCCGCCGTCGATTTTGTGGGCTTTGCCATTGCTGTGCAGTCTCCCGGGGCGGATGGTTTTACCTATCTGCGCAACCGGCTCACCTTTGCCTATCCGGCGCAGGCGGATGTGACCGGCTTTCGACAGTTTCCCACCAACGAGGCACCGCTTCAGACCTTCCGCTGGATCCATTTTCCGCAAAATCCAAGGCCGGGCACCTACCGGTATCAGGTGACCGCAATGCATATGGATGCGACCGGTAATTTGCGCGAAGGCGACAAGGTGGCGGGAGATATCGCTTTGTTTGACGAGACGGTTCCCGGCGTTGTCGATATCGGTTTTACCCGCAACTTCGCCTCGTCGCAGGCTTTCGTCGAAAAGTTTCCCGATGCCGCCGCCCGCGCCAAAATCCTGCCCGCCAGTGGTGCGCAAGGCTATGATTTCGACAAAGGCGCCGCGCCTCAGGGCGTCTATGACTGGCTCTCGGGCAAAGCCAACGATCTGCTGCAGCAGATGTTGAGCGCCGCTGCCGATCCGGCGACCCGGCTCGATGTGATGGCCTATGATCTCAACGAGCCCGATTTTATCGCCGCGTTGGAAACTGTCGCGCGACGGGGTGGTGTTGACAGGCCTGCCTTGCGCATTCTGATCGACAATTCGGCCGACCACAAGGACGAGACCAGCGCCGAAAGTCGCGCCGCCGTCCGTCTTACGGCGGCGGGTGCGATGGTGGTGCGGCATCACTTTGGACATTTACAGCATAACAAAGTGCTGATCCTCTATCGCGACGGCAAAGCGGAGCGGGCCATCGGCGGATCGACCAATTTTTCCTTTCGTGGGCTTTATATTCAGGCCAACAATATGCTGCTGTTCACCGCGCCCGAGGTGGTTGACTGGTTTGTGCAGGCCTTCGAACTGGCCTTCAAGGGCCTGGGGGCATGGAACGCGGGCAGCTTTCCCGATACGTGGCACGCCGCCGCGAACCTGCCGGCAGGCACCAATATCCGGGCTTGCTATTCGCCCCACGCCGATGGTTCCGACATGTCGCTGTCACCCGTGGCGGCGGCGATTGATCAGGCGACTTCCAGCGTGTTTTTCGCGGTCGCCTTCCTCAATCAGGACACCAAGGGGCCGGTGCGTCAGGCGCTGGACCGGCTGGAGGGGAAGCCGCTGTTCAGCTATGGCATTGCCAACCGCAAGAACGGGCTGAAGCTTACCAAGCCCGATGGTTCAACCGGGCTGGTGGATTTCCGTTATCTGGCCGATCATGCGCCCGAACCGTTCAAGTCCGAATGGAGCGGCGGGCAGGGGATCACCATCCACCACAAATTCGTGGTCACCGATTTTAACCTGCCGACCGCCAAGGTCTTTGCAGGATCATCGAACCTCTCGGTCAGCGGCGAGGAGGGCAATGGTGATCACCTGTTTCAGATCGGCGACGCGCGTGTGGCGACGGCCTATGCGATTGAAGCTTTGCGCATGTTCGACCACCTGAACTTTCGCACCAGGATGCAGGCGACGGGGGGCACGGAAAAGTCGATCACTTTACGTCGGCCCCCCATTGCGGGCGAGCAGGCATGGTTTGCACCATTTTACGCAGAAGACAGCCAAAAGCAGCGAGATCGTCTATTGTTTGGTGGTTCGACCTAAGGGCAAATGGATCGCGGAAACTGGATTTGGAACAGGCGATCCGCGGGGGGAGTGCCGCGAATTCCGTCCGGGTTATACAATGTCTTGTGCAGCCCATATTCCCTGGGCGCATCACGCCAGCGCCGCCCGTTGCGATTGACGAAGATGATCCCGTTCAGCACGCGCCCATCGCCCCGCCAATCAATGGGTCATGTGTCCAGTTCCCTTACCTTTCAATTGCCTGTTTGTCACAAGGGCGCTGAGGGCAGGATCAGGAATTTGCTGCCAGTTGCGCGTCTGGTGTAATCTTCGACTGCCTCGCGCGACAGCGCATCTGCGAGCGACAATTCGCCCTTGTAATGGCATGCAAAGGTGGTCGTCAGTTCCGTTGCGACGCGGCCATGCATCCGCGCCCGGGCCTCGGGGCCAAGCCGCTCCATCATCGGGGCCAGCAGCCAGCCCGACACATCCCACACAAAGCCCAGCGTGCGCGGCAGGGTGATCGGCGCCATATCGAGCGCGCCATAGACATAGCCGCGCTTGGCCTGCGTCGAGCCGTAGCGCGAATAGGCGCCGTCTGCGTTGGCGACTTTTTCCATCGTGGTCAGGATCGTGCCCAGCAAAGGCCCGCCGCCGATGGCATCGAAGACCACCCGCGCCCCGGTCTCGCTCAGCGCCTGCGCCAGTTCATCGGGGAAAGCAGGGCTGGTGCTGTCGAGCACATGGCGGGCGCCAATGCTGCGCAGCAGCGCGACCTGATCGGGGCTGCGCACGATGTTGACCAGCGGGATGCCATCGGCCCGACAAAGCTTCACCAGCATCTGTCCCAGATTGGAGGCCGCGGCTGTGTGGACCATCGCCGACATGCCATCGGCGCGCATGGTTTCGATAAAGCCCAGCGCGGTCAACGGGTTGACGAAGGCCGCTGCGCCTTCACGCGCAGACACGCCTTCGGGCAGCACCATGCAGCCGGCTGCGGGAATGACGCGATACTGGCTGTACATCGCGCCCGCAAAGGCGGCCACGCGGCGCCCCACCAGCGCCTGCGCGCCAGACCCGGCGGCCACCACCAGCCCGGCGCCCTCGTTGCCGATGCCAAGTTGCTGCCCGATGCGATTGGCCAGCGCCTTCATTGCGGCGGGCGGCACAGGGGCAGAAACGCGCCCCTCTTCATAGCTGGCCTGTGCCGTCAGCGCCGGGCCGAACATCAGCCCAAGGTCCGACGGATTGATGGGGGCTGCCTCAACCTGCACCACCACCTCGTCCGGGCCGGGGGCGGGCAGGGGCAGATCGGCCAGTTCGACCACCATGCGGGCATCGTCATAAAGGGTGGTCACAAGCGAGCGGGTGGTGGAGGGCAGCATCGAATTTCTCCGAAAAAAATGGCGCGATCAGGCGGAATTTAGCACGGGCCTGGCGGGCCGGTGCACCTGAGACACTTGAGAGGTTCGGGCATGTCGGAGTTTGGCTATCATCGAGCCAGAGGCGCCACAACACAAAGCGCCTGAAGCGGGAGAAATGGCGATGGCGCAGGCCGAATATGACCTGATCGTGCTGGGTTCGGGGGCGGCGGGGCTAACGGCCGCCTTGACGGCGGCGGAGGAAGGCCTGCGCGTTCTCGTGGTCGAAAAGGGCGAGAAGATCGGCGGCACCAGCGCTTGGTCGGGCGGCCAGATCTGGATCCCCTGCAACCCCCACCAACAGGCCTATGACAAGGAGGACAGCCGGGACAAGGCGCTGACCTATCTGGAGAGCATGTCGAACGGATTGATCGATCCGGATATGGCGGCGGCCTATATCGACGGCGGCTTGGCCATGGTGCAGTTCCTTGAAGAGCGCACTCCGGTCAAATTCAGCGTGGTGCCCCATTTCCCCGATTATCACCCCGAACAGCCCGGCGCGGCATCGCGCGGGGGGCGGACGCTGGAATGCCCGGTCTATCCCTATGGCGAATTGGGGGAATGGGCGGAGAGGGTGGAGAAATCGCCCTATTACTGGCCCCACGTCTATTTCACCGTGGGCGAGACATCGCTGGCGCAGGCGGTGCCCGATCCCTTGCCGGTGGAAGAAGCCGAGCGTCGCGCGGCCAATGATGAGCGCGGTCTGGGCCATTCGCTGGTGGGCCGTTTGCTGCGCGGGTGTCTCGACCGGGGGGTGGAATTCCTGCTGAGCGTCGGGGGCAAGGATCTGTTGCTGGAGGACGGGCGCGTCGCGGGCGTCGAATTGGCGGATGGACAGATGTTGCGGGCGCGCAATGTGATGCTGGCCACGGGCGGGTTTGAGCATAATGAGGCGTTCAAGAAAGCCTTCCTGCGCGGGCCATTGCAAAATGCGGTGTCGATCGACACCAACACCGGCGACGGGCAAAAGATGGCGATGCGGGCGGGCGCGATGATGGGC
Source organism: Novosphingobium sediminicola (assembly GCF_014196525.1). Lineage (GTDB taxonomy): Bacteria > Pseudomonadota > Alphaproteobacteria > Sphingomonadales > Sphingomonadaceae > Novosphingobium > Novosphingobium sediminicola. The sequence goes on from NZ_JACIDX010000021.1 coordinate 53,031, forward strand.
TCGATGCGCGAGGCATGGTGGATGCCGATTGTCGAGGCCCCGCTCAACGCCAAGGGGATGATGCTGTTCACCGGCGAGCGGACCTTGCCCGGTACGATCATGGTCAACCGCAAGGGCCGGCGCTTTTGCAACGAAGCGGCCAATTACAACGCCTTTGGCAGCGCCTTTCACGAGATTGACCAGAACAGCAGCACCTATCGCAACCTGCCCTGCTGGTGCGTTTTCAATCAGGCGTTTTACGACAAATGGGGCTTTCTCGATGCGCAATTGATCGGCACCGGCGATGGCCATCGCAAAGAACCGGCGGATTGGATCGCGCGGGGCGAGACGCTGGGCGAACTGGCCGGGGTGCTGGGGGTTCCGGGTGATGCGCTGACCGCCACGGTCGAGCGTTGGAACGCGATGGTGGACCAAGGGGCCGATGAAGATTTCGGGCGCGGCGAGAGCTATTACGACCTCTATTGGGGCGATCCGGCGCATAAGGGCCGGAAAGCGGCCACGCTGGGCCGGATTGATGGCGGGCCATACTATGCCGCCGAGGTGAAAAGCGGCGCGCTGGGCACGAAGGGCGGGGCGCAGACCGATACGCTGGGCCGGGTGCTGGATCTCGATATGGTGCCTATCCCCGGCCTCTATGCCGCCGGCAATGCCATGGCCAGCATGATGGGCATGACTTATGGCGGGGGCGGCGGCACTTTGGGGCCGGGGATGGTGTTTGCCTATCTGGCGGGGCGGCACATGGTGGGGCGCAATTGACAGGCTATCGGGTGAGATAGCCCGCCTCGACCCCCAGCGCGTGGCCGGTGACATAGCTGGCCGCATCGGAACATAGCCACGCGCTGGCTTCGGCTACTTCTTCGGGGCGGCCAAACCGGCCAAACAGGCTGAGTGTGGGGGCGAAATCGGCCTCGGTATAGCCGGTGTCGGCCAGCGACTGGCGCAGCATCGGCGTGTCGATGGCGCCGGGCATCACCGCATTCACGCGAATGCCCTTGGGCGCCACTTCGACGCTTCCGGTCTTGGTCAGGCCGATCACGCCATGTTTGGCCGCGACATAGGCAGAATTGCCGGGCAAGGGCCGCACAGAGCTGACCGAGGCAATATTGACGATGGCGCCCGCATCGCCCTGCGCCAGCATCTGGCGGATCTCATATTTCATGCACAGCATGACCGAGCGCAGATTGACCCGGATCACCCGGTCCCACACTTCCATATCGGCATCGGCAATCGGCAGCAGATCGGGCGCAATCGCGGCATTGTTGACCGCACAATCCAGGCGGCCAAAGGCGGCGACACAGGCCGCGATCATCTCGGCCACCTGCGCTTCTTCGGCGACATCGCAAGATTGCGCCACCGCCGCCCCGCCCATGTCGAGAATGGCCTGCACCGTCTCTTGCGCCGCCGCCATATTGCGGTCGGCCACCATCACGCTGGCGCCATAGCCCGCCATGACCTGCGCCGTGGCCGCGCCCATGCCCATTCCGCCGCCGGTCACCAGCGCCACCTTGCCATCGAGCCTGTTACGCATCGCCATTCTCCCGTTTCGCCATCTGCGTGGCCGGGGTCATATTTGCATGGCGCGGCGCCCTTGCCCCCTATCCTTTCAGGCAGTGTTGGCCGGCGGCACCAACCCGCTATTTCCAGATCAGCGGAAGGCTGGTCAACGTGCCGACATTGCCCGCCTTCATCGTCACCGGCCGGGCCGGATCAATGGCAAATTCAGGGAGCGCCCCCAGCCATTCTTCAAGGAACACGATCATCTCCATCCGCGCCAGCCCCGCGCCGACACAACGATGCGCGCCAACGCCAAAGGTGGTGTGGTGGATGGGATTGAGCCCGCGATCAAACCGCGCCTCCTCGGGCTGGTCAAAACAGGCCGGGTCGAGATTGTGCAGCATACTGGGCAGATAGACGATGTCGCCTGCCTTGATGGTGACGCCGTTGACCTCGAAATCCGCCACCGCATTGCGCGACACCGAGGCCGAAGGATAGCGCCGCATCAATTCATCCGCCGCCGCCGGGATCAGATCAGGCTGGCCGCGCAGCAGGCGCTGATCGTCGGGATAGCGGGCCAGATGCATCGCCACCATGCCGACCATCGCCGCCACCGTGTCCAGCCCGGCGAACAGCACATTGCGCGCCATACGCAGCGCCTCGTCCAGCGTCCATGCGCGGCCCTGCACCGGCTCGGCCAGAATGCGGCTGAGCAGATCCTCGCCCGGCGCGGCCAGTCTCTGGCGGACATGGGGGCGCAGGTAATCATCCACCGCATCGCGCAATTCGACCACGCCCATCGTGCCGTCGGGCCGGGTCAATTGCGCGCCCAGCGGGCGCAGCCTTTCGCGATCCTCCACCGGCACGCCCAGCATCGAGAGGAAGATATGCACCGGGAAGATCTCGGCAAAATCGGGCATGAAATCGCAGGCGCCGCGCGGCTTGAGCTCCGCGATCAACTCTTGCGCCAGAGCGCGCACCGCCGATTCCAACGCGGCGATATGACGCCCGGCAAAGCCCTTCATGATGGGGGTGCGAAACGCCTTATGCTCGGCCCCGTCATTTTGCAGCGGGATGAGCTGCATCACCTCGCCAAGGCCCGGCACCACGGCCAGCACCTGGCTCGACAGGTTTGCCGTATCGGCCCAAAGGCGGCGGATCACCGCGCCATCGGTGGCGATCCAGTGGCCGCCAAAGGCCGGTGTCCATACCAGACCCGGCCCATCGGGGCGCCGCAGCGCCTGCCACGCCGCAATATAGTCCGCCTCGGCGCCGGGCGGATCAAAGATGTTGAAATCAAAGACCAGTTCGGCGGGAACATGAGCAGGTATCACAGCCATGGCGGGACGGCTTTCTAGACGAAGGAATGGGCGAGGCGCGCCAGCCTTGGAAAGGCCTGCGCCCTTTGGGCGGCCTGCGCATTGCTGGCATTGCCGCGCAGCACGCGGCCTTTGATGCCATGGAAAATCGCGGCCAGACGGAAGTAGTTGAAGGCCAGATAGAAGTTCCAATTCTCGATGCCGCTGCGCCCGGTGCGCCGGCAATAGGCGGCTATGTAATCCTCAAGCGGGGGCAGGCCCAGCGCCGCCGGGTCGGCCCCGCCCAGCCCGGCGACAATGTCGGGCGGCATCGAATAGACCATCGCGTGATAGGCAAAATCGGCCAAAGGATGGCCCAGCGTTGAAAGCTCCCAATCCAGCACCGCCAGAATGCGCGGCTCGGTGGGATGAAAGATGGCATTGTCGATGCGGAAATCGCCGTGGACGATGCTGGTCTCATCGCCATCGGGAATGGCGCCGGGCAGCCATGCCACCAATTCGTCCATCACCGGATCGCGCCCGGCCAGCTCGTCGGCCAGATATTGCTCGCTCCACCGTTTGATCTGGCGGGCGAAATAATTGCCGGGGCGCCCGTAATCGCCCAGCCCGACCGTGTTGTAATCGACCGAATGCAGCGCGGCGATCACGCGGTTGGTTTCATCATAATAGGCCGCCCGCTCGGCCTTTGGCAGGTCGGCAAGGCTGGCGTCCCAGAACACCCGGCCCTCGACCATGTCCATGATGTAGAACGCGCTGCCGATGATGCTGCCATCCTCGCACACGGCATGGATGCGCGCGACCGGGACATCGCTCCCCGCCAGCGCCTGCTGGACCCGCGCCTCGCGCAACACATCATGCGCGCCTTTGAGCACCGGCCCGGCGGGCTTGCGCCGCAGCACATAGCGCGCGCCCGGCGTGGTCAGCCGATAGGTCGGGTTCGATTGTCCGCCCTTGAACTGCTCCACCGTGACCGGCCCTGCAAATCCGTCGAGATGGGCGCCAAGCCAGCCCTCCAGAGCGCCCACATCGAACTGGGTCCGCATCGCGCCCACCCCGCTGTTGGCGGCGGCCATATCGGCCTTATCCGCCATGGGCGTGCTTCCACTCGCGCTTGATCTTCTTGGCAAGGCTCCATTTGTGAACCTCGGTGGGGCCGTCATAGATGCGAAAGGCGCGCACCTCGCGGAAGATCTGCTCGACGATGGTGCGGTCGGTCACGCCCGTCCCGCCCATCACCTGAACGCAGCGATCCGCAATCCGCATCAGCGCCTCGGACACGGCCACCTTGGCCATGCTGCTTTCCACCGTGCCAAGGCTGCCGGTGTCCAGCACGCCCGCGCACCAGTCGATCATCAATTCGGCCTGTTTGAGGTCAATCATGTTTTCGGCCAGCATGAAGCCGACGCCCTCGTGGTCGATCAACGGCTTGCCAAAACCCATGCGGCGGTTGGCATAATCGCCGGCGATCTCCTGCGCCCGGATGCAGCCCCCCAGCCAGCGCATACAGTGCGAGAGGCGGGCCGGAGACAGGCGCACCTGCGCATATTTGAATCCATCGCCCGCATGGCCCAGCAATTGATCGGCCGGTACGCGCAGATTGTCGATGGTCACATCGGCATGACTGCCGGGCATCGAGGTGTCGATCGTATTGGGCACATCGTCAATGCGGATGGCCGGATCGGGCAGATCGACAAGGAACATGCAGGCGCCGCCCTTGCTGTCCTCTTCTTCCGATTTGGCCATAACGATGCCGACGCTGGCCCCCTGCGCTCCGGTGATAAAGCGCTTCTTGCCGTTGATGACCCAGTGGTTGCCGTCGCGCCGACAGGTGGTGATCATCATCGAAGGGTCAGACCCGGCCCCGCCCAGTTCGGCCGGTTCGGTCATGAAAAAGGCTGAACGCGCCCGCCCCTCGACCAGCGGCGTCAGGAAACGCGCCTTCAGATCATCATTGGCGACATGGCCGATCAGATACATATTGCCCTCATCGGGCGCCATCGTGTTGCAGGCCAGCGGCCCCAGCGGTGACAGGCCCGACGCGATCAGCACCACCGCCGTCTCACGCTGGGTCAAATGCGTGCCATCGGGCAGGATATGGGGCGTCAGCACCCCGGCGGCGCGGGCCAGATCGCGCATTTCATAGACTAGTTCGTCCAGCGGTGCCCCATGATGGTCGCGGCGCGGATCGGCTTCATAAGGGATGATGCGGGTGCGGACGAAATCCTCCACCCGCGCGGCGATATCGGATGCGCGCTGCGTCACCATGGCCCTCAACCCAACCTGCGCAGCGGTTCGTTGCCGTCCCAGTCGCGGGCGGCCTCGCGCATCATGGCGAACAGCTCGGGGCCACCCTCCATCAGCTTGACATATTCGATGACATTGCCCGGTCCGCCGCCCGCATCGGCATAGATGACCGCGCCGCTCTCGCCCACCTTGCCCTCGATCAGGATCGTCGCGCCCGCCTCGTTGAGCGCTGCACGCGCCGCATCAATGTCGTCCACCGCGACACAGACATGGTGCAGCCGGTCCTTGACCGCATAATCGCCGGTGTAGATCGAAGGCGCATCATTTTCCGCCCGGATCAGCTCGATCTGCATATCGCCCCAATAACCCCATGCCGCCGAGATCACCGCATTGGTGGGCTGGCCCAGATAGGTCATTTCCGCGATCTGGATATTCTCCATGATGAAGAAGGGACCGGCGCCAATCACTTCTGTCCAATGGCGCAGGGCGGCGTCAAAATCGGATGGCAGATAGGCCATCTGAAAAATCGGGCCGATATCGGTCAGCGGGCCGCGCTTGGCCATGGTCATGGTCCTTTCAGGCAAACAGGGCTTCAGGCGCTTCGATCAGCCCCTTGAGCGTTGCGAGGAATTGGGCCGCCGCCGCGCCGTCAATCGCGCGATGATCGACCGAGAGGGTCAGGGCGAGGCGGGTTTCAAAGCCCGCGCTGCCATCGGGCCTTTCGCACACGGCGCGGGCCGCCGCGCCCACGGCGAGGATGGCGGCCTGAGGCGGGTTGATGATGGCGGCAAATTCCTCCACCCCGAACATGCCAAGGTTCGAGATCGAGAACGTCCCGCCCTCCATATCGCCCAGCGAGAGGCGCCCGGCCTTGGCTTTGTCGATCAAGGCGGCGGTGGCTTGCGCAATCTGGGCCACGCTCTGGCGGTCGGCCTGACGGACGATGGGCGTGACTAGGCCATTGGGGCTGGCCACGGCGATGGCGACATCGGCATGGGCAAAGCGGTGGATGGTGGCGCCATGGACCTGAACATTGACATCAGGGTGGCGGGCCAGCGCGATGGCGGCGGCGCGCACCAGATAGTCATTGATCGAGGCCTTGGCTCCCAGCACCAGATTGGCCGTTTTTCGCAGGGCCAGCAGTTCATCGAGCCGCGCGCTGGAGCGCAGATAGAAATGCGGGATCTCCTGCTTGGCCTGGGTCAGGCGCTGGGCCACCACTTTGCGCACGCGGTCAAACGGGACGATGGCGGGCGGGTTGGGCACAGGCGCAAAAGCCGCGCCCTGCGTGGGCGCAGGCGTTGCCACCAGCGCCAGCACGTCGGCCTTGGATATACGCCCGCGCGGGCCGGTGCCGGTGACGCCCGACAGGTCGATCCCGTGCTGGGCCGCGATCCGGCGGGCAAGGGGCGAGGCAAAGGCCTTGCCTTCCTCGGCCAGCGCCAGCGTGCCGACCAGCACCGGCCGTGCGGGCGCGTTCAAGGCCTGCTGGACATCCTGCAAGGTGATGCGGCCATGGCGGCCTGAACCCTCGATCGGCTCAATGTCCAGCCCGCTGGCCTCGGCCAGTTTGAGCGCTTCGGGGCTGATCGCGCGGTTGGTCTGGATCGGGCGCGGGGCAGGGGCGTATGCGGGGGCGGGGGCCGGATCTTCCTTCACCACCGCGCCGGGGTTGGTCGGCGCATTGGCGGGGCGGAAGGCGGCGATGAAGGCGTCGATCTCTTCCGCGCTGGTTCCGGCCTGCGCGGTCACGGCCAGCAGCGTGCCGACCGGCTGTGCCTCAGCGCCTGCGGGCACCAGCACGCGGGCCATCACCGCGTCATATTCGGCCTCGACCTCATTGGTGATCTTGGCGGTCTCGATCAGGCACAGCAATTGCCCCTTGGCGAATGTGTCACCCTCGGCCACTTTCCAGTCGGCCAATGTGCCTTCGGTCATTTCGATGCCCCACTTGGGCATGCAGAACGGGCGGATGTCCGGCATCATCGCCTCCCTTATCGCCATGCCAGCACGCGGCGCACCGCCGCCTCGATCTTGTCGACCGAGGGCAGATAGGCGCTTTCCAATTCGCGGGCGAAAGGAATGGGCGTGTGCGGCGGGGTGACTTGCAGCGGCGGGGCCTTGAGGCTGGAAAACGCTTTTTCGGCCACCAGCGCGCAAAGATCGGCGCCAAGGCCGCAGCGCGGCGGCGCTTCATCGACCACCACCACGCGGCCCGTCACCTCGACGCTGTCGAGGATCGTCTCTTCATCGAGCGGGCTGGTGGTGCGAAGGTCAATGACATCGCAGCCGATGCCTTCGCCTTTCAGCTTGTCCGCCACCGCCTCGCACATGCCCAGCAAAAGGCCCGAAGAGATGATCGTGACATCGCCCCCGGCGCGCGACAGGCGCGCATGGCCAAAGGGGATCATGAAATCGCGGTCATCGGGCACCTCGCCGGTGGTGGCGTAAAGCGCTTTGTGCTCAAGAAAAATCACCGGATCATCGTCGCGGATCGCGGTGCGCAGCAGGCCTTTGACGTCGGCGGGCGTGGTGGGCATCACCACTTTCAAACCCGGCATGCCCGTCAGGATCTGATGCACCGACTGGCTGTGCTGGGCCGCGGCATTGTATCCCGCGCCATAGGCCATGCGGATCACCGCCGGGCAGCGCGTCTTGCCGCCGAACATATAGCGGAACTTGGCAATCTGGTTCCAGATCTGGTCGAGCGAGACGCCGATGAAATCGGCAAACATCAGCTCGGCAATCGGCCTCTTGCCCGAGAGGGCCAGCCCCGCCGCCGCGCCGATGATCGCGCTTTCCGAAATGGGCGTGTCGATCACTCGGGTTGCGCCGAAACGGTCATACAGCCCGGTCGAGGTCGACCAGATGCCGCCGATGGCCTCCGGTCCGCCCTCGGTGCCCATGCCGCCCACCACGTCTTCGCCCAGCACCACCACATTGGGGTCGCGCTCCATCTCTTCCATGATGGTGGAAAGAACGGCGGCGCGGTACATCATATTGCTCATCAAACTTCTCCCGCGCTTAATAGGCGATATAGACGTCGGCCAGAACGTCTTCGGGTGTTGGCCTTGCGGCGGCGCGGGCGGCGGCCACAGCCCCTTCGATGGCGGCCATCACATCATCGTCCACCGCGTCCAGATCGGCGTGCGAGAGCAGGCCGGCGCCTTTTACCGAGGCGCGGAACCGGGTCAGGCAATCGCGCGTGGCCCGGATACGGTCGAGTTCGCCGGGGCCGCGATAGCGCTGGGGGTCGCCCTCGAAATGGCCAAAGAAGCGTTCGGTGTCGAATTCCACCGCCGCCGGGCCGTTTCCGGCGCGCACATATTCCAGCACTTCACGCATCGTGTCGTGAACGGCGAAGAAATCGGTGCCGTCGGCGCGCCATGCTTTCATGCCAAAGGCTTCGGCGCGACTGGCGATGTCCTGATTGGTGCCCACCGCATAGGACACGCCGGTATGTTCGGAATAGTGGTTGTTTTCGAACACAAAAATGCACGGCGCCTTGGTCACGGCGGCAAGGTTCATCGCCTCGAAGGTCGTGCCCTGATTGCAGGCGCCGTCGCCGGAAAAGGCGATGGCGATTTTCAAGCCGTCCGGCCCCGGTCCATCGACGCGCGAGGCCAGCGCCGCCCCGACCGCAATCGGCGCACCCGCCCCCACAATGCCATTGGCCCCCAACATGCCCTTGGTCACATCGGCAATGTGCATCGACCCGCCCTTGCCCTTGCAAAGGCCATCGCGGCTGCCCCAGATTTCCTTCATCATGTCATCCACATCGCAGCCCTTGGCCAGACAATGGCCATGGCCGCGATGGGTCGAGACGATCTTGTCGGCGGGGGAGAGATGTTCGCACACGCCCACCGCCACGGCCTCCTGGCCGCAATAAAGGTGAGTGAAACCGGCAATCTCGCCGGTCTGGATTTCGACATGCAGCCGCTCTTCAAATTCGCGGATGATCTTCATCTGGCGATAGGCGGCCAGCAGGGCTTCTCGGCTCAATTGCATTTCCGGCTCCCGGCGTTTGTTGTTCTGTTTAGCAGGCTAGAGGTTGAGCACCGTCTTGGCGATGATGCTGGCCTGCACCTCGTTGGTCCCGCCAAAAATGGTCCATGCCCGGCTGTTGAGATAGCGGGCGGCGGCAACCTGGGTCTGGCGATTGTGGACGGGCGTCGGGGCGTCCGGGCCATAAAGCGGACGGCGCATGTCCAGTTCCAGCCCGGCAAGGCCCAGCAGATCCATCGCCAAAAGGTCGATTTCCTGTCTCAGGTTTGAAGCCAGCAGCTTGACCAGCGAGGTCTGCGGCCCCGGCGCCTGACCCTGTGCGATTTCGGACAGGATTTTCAGCTCGATCATCTCCAGCGATTCCACCCCCAGCCGCGCGCGCGCCACCCGGCGGCGCCAGTCGGCATTGTGGGCCATCACGCCGCCTGCGCCATCGGGTTGGTCGGCGGCATCGGCGTAAATCCGGCGCAGGTCATAGGCCAGCTTGGGCGCGTGGCACGACCCGCCCCGCTCGTTTTCCAGCAGAAACTTGGCCAGTTTCCACCCATCGCCTTCTTCGCCGACAAGGTCGGAGGCGGGGACGACGACGTCCTCCAGAAACACCTGATTGACCTCATGGTCGCCCGCCAGCGTCAGGATCGGGCGCACCGAAATCCCCGGCTGGTTCATATCGACCAGCAGGAAGGAAATGCCGGTGCTTTTATGCCCGCTGGCATCGGTGCGGGCCAGACAGAACATCCGGTTGGCCCAATGGGCATGCGTGGTCCAGATCTTGGACCCGTTGAGGATATACTTGTCGCCATCGCGCACCGCGCGGCATTGCAGGCTGGCCAGATCCGACCCGCTGGCCGGTTCCGAAAAGCCCTGACACCAATAATCCTCGCCCGACAGGATGCGGGGCAGATAATGGGCCTTTTGCTCGGCCGTGCCGAACGTATAGATGACCGGCGCCACCAGTTTCAGCCCCAGCACCGTCAGATTGGGCGCGCCCGCCTCGGCGCATTCCTTTTCAAAGATATAGCGCTGTACCGGGCTCCAGCCCGTGCCGCCATATTCCTTGGGCCATTGATAGGCCAGCCAGCCCTGTTTGTGCAGAATGGCATTCCACGCCTGGCCGATGTCGGGTTCGACAAAGACCGACGGGGTCGCCGCCGCGCCTTCGCGGATCTGCGCCGTCAGATGCGCGGCCAGAAACGCGCGGACCTCTTCGCGGAAGCGCAGTTCTTCGGGGGTGAGTTCAAGGTTCATGGCGGCTCTATGTGTGCAAAATGGTGACGGCCGAGACGCCGGGGGCGCCATAGACGTGGCTGTAGGCGGTGCGCGGGGCGCCGGGGACTTGTCGCCCTGCGCCAAGACCTCGCAATTGGACGACATTTTCATAGACCTGTCGCAGGCCCGACGCGCCGATCGGTTCGCCGCAGGCAAGGCAGCCGCCGTCGGTGTTGACCGGCAAGGCGCCGCCGATTGCGGTGCGCCCCTCGGCGATCCATTGCTCCTGATCGCCATCGGCGCAAAAGCCGTTTTCGGCCATGTGCATGATTTCGGCGCCCGCCTCGGTGTCCTGCAATTGGGCCAGGTCGATTTCGTCCGGCCCGATTCCTGCCTTTTCAAACGCGGCGGCGGCGGCAAGGCGGGTGGCGGTGTTGACCCCGCCGCCAATCTCGATGCTGGGGGCAAAGACTTCAAAGCTGGCCGGGGGGCGGGTGCGCATGGTGGCCGCGGCCAGATGGATCGGGCGAATGCCCAATTCGCGCGCCTTCTTCTCACTGGCCAAAACCAGCGCCACCCCGCCTTCGCCCGGCGAGCAGAACATATATTTGGTGAAAGGATCAGAGACCATCGGCGCGTTCAGGATGGTGTCGAGCGCCACTTCCTCGCGCCGCCACGCATGGGGGGCATGCACCCCATTGGCAAAGGCCTTTTGCGCCACCAGCCCCAGTGTCCGGCGGCTGATGCCATGCAGGTGCATATAGCGCATGATCTTGGCCGCGAAGAATTGTGTTGTGACCATATAGCCCGCCGCGCCATACCATTCGGGCAGGTTATATTCGGCGGGCAGCGCATTGAACGCCCCGCGCGGATGCTTGTCAAAGCCGACCGCCAGCCCCAGTTCAAATTCACCCGAACGGATGGCCATTTGCGCGGAAAACAGCGCCGATCCGCCGGTGGCGCAGCCATTCCTGACGTTGATGAACTGCATCCCGGTCAACCCAAGCCGGTCGACCATCGTGTCGGGATTGCCCGCCGCATCCGATCCGCCATAGGCAAATTGGACGTCGCCCCACGCCACGCCCGCATCGGCCAGCGCGGCGCGCACCGCATGGGCGCCCTGATCCAGCCCCGACACACCATCGGTTCGGCCAAAGGGGTGGATGCCGATGCCGATGATGCAGACATTGGTGGCCGCGCTCATTGTGCGGCCTCCCTTTCAGTTACAGTTGCCGGACGAAACGCGGGGAGCCAGAACGGGTCCTGCGCGGCCGGATCAAGCGCCACGCGTGTCAGCTCGACCGCCATGCCAATGCGGATCGCGTCCAGATCAACGCCCACCAAACGCGCCTCGATAATCACTGCGCCGGGCAATTCGACATAGGCCAGCGCCCAGGGTTCAAAGGTCTCCGGCCCGGCATAGGGCGGGGTTTTGGGGCGAAACCGCTGGATCGTATAGGACCACACCGTGCCGCGCGTGGGCAGGGCCACCGGATCGAACTGGTCGCCGGGATACGGAAAGGTTACGCGCCCGGTCTGCCGATGGCGTCCGCCCATCAGATGCAGCGGGGCATCGGGCATAAACAGGGGTGCGTCGGCTGACAGGGCGGCTCTCCTTATGGTTCCCGTTGATTCCTCAGTCTGGATAAAGCGCCCCAATGCGCCCGCTGGCGACTCTTCAAAACGCTAGGCTGACAGAATTTTCAGGCCCGTTCGGCCCGGCGGGCCATGGCGCCAAAGCGGACAGCCCCATCACCGGGGCGGTGTGGGGCCAACAAGGTTGCCAAGCCGGCTCCGCGATCATTTGTGCAGCGAGATATAGCCCAGTTGCGCCGCCTTGAAGACAGTCTGGCTGCGGTTGACGGCGTCCAGCTTGATAGAGGCATTGTGGATGTGGAAACGCACCGTGGCCCGGCTCCGGCCGATGATCATGCTGATTTCCAGATCGGTCTTGCCGATCGCGGCCCAGCGCAGGCATTCCACCTCGCGCTTGGACAGGCGCGATTTGGCGGGCAGCGCCTGAGCCAGCCCCATCGTGTTGACATAGCTGGCGATGAAGGTGCGGCCCAGCAGGCCGAAAATGTCGCCATAGCGTTCGAACATGTCGCCAAGATCGGTGATCGATTGGTCCAGCGGGTTGAACGACACCGCACCGATCTGGCCAAAGGGCAGATGGACCGGCACGACAATGGCGGCCCTGGTCATCGCGCGCGCTTCAAAATTGCTCAGATCAATGCCGCTCAGATAGCGGTTGGCCTGCCTTGTGTGAAAGCCTTTTTCATTGAGCCAGAACGGCTCGCTTTCAAAGCGGCAGGCCGAGGTGATTGGCGAATCCAGCGCGATGCGCGGGTTGCGCCACCATGCCTTCTCGCTGGTCCAGCCAAACACGTCGCGGGCCAGCACATTGCCCTCGGTGTCCACCGGGGTACGCTTGTCGGCGATGCTGTGGGCCGGGGCCGCCTGCATGCCGCAATCAAGGGCGATGCGGTTGAGGGCTTCGGCTGCAGGGCGGATCTGGTCGGGCGATGCGATTCGCACGGCGTCAACCCATTCAAGGCTTGGGGCATCCATCTCCAGTACCATTTCGCTTTGCCTTCTTTTGTTCGGGCGTTGAGGCATCCTAGCCTTTTTCGCAGCGTTTTTGGCCTGACGGTAGTGCTAGATTATTGGCCAAGGGAGCAAAACCGTGAATTTCGATCTCAGCGAAGAAGAGATGATGCTTGAGGCTCTGGCCGACCGCTTTGCGGCCGAGCGCTATGACATCGAGCGCCGCCGCGCCTATCAGGCGCAACCTCATGGTTTCAGTCAGGAAAACTGGGATATGCTGGCCGATTTCGGCCTGATGGCGGCGCCCGTCGCGCCCGAACATGGCGGGTTGGGATTGACGGCGGGGGCGATGGTCACGCTGTTCATGGCGCTGGGCCGGGGGCTGGTGGTCGAGCCTTTGTGCGAAAGCGTGCTGGTGGGCGCGCGGCTGCTGCTGGAAGGGGCCGACGAATCGCTGGCCGGGCCATGGGCCGAGGATCTTTGCGCCGGTCGCCGCCGCGTCGCGCTGGCCCATGCCGAACGCGCGCGCACCGTGGCGGCCACCGTCACGGACATGCGCATCAGCGGCGAAAAGCATTGCGTGCCCGCGGCCATCGGCGCCGACGCCTTCATCGTCAGCGCCGCCGACGAACAGGGGGTAGGGCTTTATCTGGTGGCGGCTGATGCGCCGGGCCTGTCCATCACGCCGTGGCGGATGATCGATGGCAGCGTCGCCGGATTGCTGCGCTTTGATGATGCGCCCGCCGGCCATCGGCTGAATGGCGGTCTGGAATTGCTAGATGCGATCATGCCTCTGGCCGATTTGGCCCGCGCGGCCGAGGCGGTGGGGGTGATGCAGCGCATCTTTGATGAATCGCTCGAATATCTGCGCACACGCAGCCAGTTCAACACCGCGCTGGGCCGGTTTCAGGCGATCCAGCACCGGATGGTCGCGCATTATGCCGCGCTGGAGCAGAGCAAGGCGCTGATCAATTCGGCGCTGGTGGCCGAAGGGCAGAATGGATTTGCGCAGGCCGTCCACGGCGCGCGGGCCTTTATCAGCCAGGTGTCGGTCGAATTGGGCCATGACATGATCCAGTTCCACGGCGGCATGGGCGTGACCGACGAGCTCTCGATCGGCCATGGCCACAAACGTCTGGTGCTGCTCTCGCGCTGGCCGGAATGCCCGTTGGCCCAGCTTGACCGCTATGCGCAGGAGGCGGCCTGAAACAAAGGGCCGGTGAGGGTGCTCACCGGCCCTTGGATTTTACGCGGCCAGCGGTTCTTTGAGCCAGCCCAGCCCCCGGCACAGCAGATCATAAAACACCGGCAGATCCCACGCGCAGCGGTCCACACTGGGCCACCAGTCGAGCATCGGTTGCAGGTCATAATGGCCCCGGCAATGGCCCAGCGTCAGATAAAGCACCGCGCCCCGGCCATGATCCTTGATATAAAACACCGGATGGCGCCCCGGCGCGCCATCGGCCTCGACAAAGCCCGTACCCGGCTCGGTGCAGGCGGTGTCGAGCAGCACATGCAGATCGCCGTGGGTTTCCAGATGGTACAGTTCGTCGGTGGTCTCGAAAGGTTCGACCCCGCTCACCAACGGATGTCGGGGGTCGGCCACTTCGACAAGGTAGGGGGCGATGGGCGGGTGGCTGATGAACTGGCTGCCCAGCAGATCCATGAACAGCGGCGCCCAGCGCGGCGCATCCCACAGGCCCGCATTCGGCCCATCGGCCAGCAGGCGCAGCACCGAATTGGTACCATGGAGCGCATACCAGCGCCCGCCCCGCTCCAGCCATGCCTTCAACGCCTCCTGCGCGGCAAGGGACGGCGTGACGTCGCAGGTATAGGTGATGATGATGTCGGCCGCCTCGATGGCGGCGATGTTTTCATAATCCTCGAACACACGGGTGCGGATGGCCGGATCCTCGCTCAGCAGCTTGAGCAGTTCAAGCCGGGCAAAGTCCATGTCGTGCCACACCCCGCCGCAGATCAGCACGCAATTGATGCGTTTGGGATGCGCTTGGCTGATGCCCTCGCTCATGCCTGCTTCCCGTCGCTGCCTTCAGGAATGTTCAGATAGCGGTCGAGCGTCTGCTGAAACTGGCGCAGGCGGATTTCCTGATAATTGCCCAGATTGACGATGCCGTTTTTCGAGGCATGCAGCCCTTCCTGAACAAAGGGCAGATTGTCCATATCCTGTTCGAACACATCGCCCAGAATGCCCAGTTCGGGTGCCTCGGTCCATTTCTGGTCCAGCCGCAGGAATTTCATCGGCACGCCGCGCGGATGCTTTTCCCCCTTCTTCACGCGCATCAGGATGCGGACCTCCATGATGCATGTGTCGGGCGTTTTGCCGGGGCGCCAGCGATAGACGATGTTGGGCATGAACCCGCCCCAGGGCGCGAAATTGGGGAACACATTATAGACCAGTGCATCGAGCAGTTCGGCGTCGGTGGCGTCCTCATGGTCATAGCCGGTTTGGGCGGTATAGGCCGCGCGCATCTTGGCGCCCAGCGCCTGACGCGCGGTCATGCCGTCGGGCACAGAGACGTAATAGGGATCCTTGCCCCCTTCGTAATTGTCGCCGCTGCGGCCGTTATATTTGACAAATTCGTCCACGATCCACTGCTGGTTGTGGGCGGCGGGGTCGAGGTGGGGCGACATGATGCCAAAGGGCACCAGATTGACGTTCACATGATCGCCCCATGTCCAATAGGCGCTGTTGCAATCGCCGGTGAAGGGCAGAAGCTGGGGATGGGTGACGATGGTGTGCCATGCCTCCATAAAGGCCTCGGCGGTCACTTTCCAATTGGCGGGCACCTCTTTGCCAACCCACATGACGGTGGTGCATTCCTCGTGCCGCCAGCGTTTGAAATGCTCGGGCAGGGGGGCCAGATAGTCCTCAAGGCTCTGCTCACCCGGCTCCTCGCGCAGGAAGATATAGCCGCCCCACTGGCCGACCTCGACCGGGGGCAGCGACAGGTTGGCTTCCTCCAGATGGGCAAAATCCCATTTGCAGGGCATGTGGTTGAAGCTGCCGTCCTTGTTCCAGGCAAAGCCGTGGAAGGGGCAGACGAAGCGGTCGGCATGGCCATCCTCGGTGCGCAATTTGCGCCCGCGATGCAGGCAGACATTGTGCATGGCGCGCACCGAACCATCATCCTGACGAGAGATCAGGAAGGATCGCCCCGCGTTTTCATAGACCACATAATCCCCTGCTTCGGGCAGGTCTTCTTCGCGCGCGGCAAATTGCCAGACGCGCGGCCACATGCGCTCGCGCTCCAAACGGGCGAAATCCTCGCTGGTATAGCGCGCTGCGGCCAAAGGCTTGCTGCCCCGGTTTTGGTAAGAAGGCGTGGTCAGCACATCGGGGGCGGGGCGCGAATCCTGCGCCATCAGTTCCAGCCAGCTGATGCCCTCGGACACCGGCAGGCCGCAGCTTTCAGGAGAAGGTTGGGCCGGGGTGGGTTTGATACGGGTGGTGGTGGGGTCGCTGTCCGCCATGATGGTTTGCCGTCCTGTCCTCTCGTGCCGGGTCGCGCGCGCCCGGCTGTTGTGCCGATCATGGTCTATTATGGCCAAAGGGGGCAAGTCACCTTGCCGAAAGCATAGGTTTCGCCCGCGCGTTAATCGGGCATGATGGGCCCAAGAGCATAATTTAAGGAGAGCGATCAGTGGCCAGCAGGCTGGAAGGAAAAGTTGCGCTTGTGACGGGCGGAACCAGCGGGATCGGCGCGGGCACGGTGCGGCGTCTGGCCGCCGAAGGGGCCAAAGTGGTCTTCACCGGATCGAAGGCGGAGATTGGCGAGGCGCTGGCCGCGCAGGTCGGCGGATTGTTCGTCAGCCACCGCGTCGAGGATGCCGAGGCTTGGCCCGCGCTGATCGACAAGGTGATGGAGGCCTATGGCCGGCTCGACATTGCCTTTGCCAATGCGGGCACGGAACAGGGCGACGCCAGCATCGAGGATGTGTCCATCGAGGCATGGAGCAGGCTGGTCGGCATCAACCAGACCGGGGTGATGCTGACTGTGCAGCATGCGATCCGCGCCATGGCCCGAAACGAGGGCGCGACCGGCTCGATCATCATCAATTCCAGCATGAATGCGGCAAGGCCGCTGGGCAATTACGTCACCTATTCGACCACCAAGGCGGCGGTGGTGGCGCTGGCCAAATCGGCGGCGGTCTATTGCGGGCAAAAGAAATACCGCATCCGCGTCAATGCCATTCTGCCCGGCGTGGTGGAAACCGACCTTATCCGCAACATCATGGAAAGTATGCCCGATCCGGCGGCCGTGCGCGCCATCTACGAAGGCATGGCTCCCTTGAACCGCATGGCGCGGGTCGAGGAAGTGGCGGGGCTTGTGGCCTATCTGGCCAGCGACGAGGCGGCTTTTGTGTCGGGCGCGGAAATCACAATCGATGGCGCCACCACCGCCGGCATGATGGGAGTTTGACCATGGGCAAGCTGGAGGGACGCGTGGCGCTGGTCACCGGCGGTTTGCGGGGCATCGGCCTTGCGATTGCCACAAGATTTGTCGCGGAGGGCGCGCAGGTTCTGATCGCCGATCTGGACGCGGCAGGCAGCGAGGCGGTGGGCGAGACCGTCGCCGCTCTGGGCGAGCGCGCCGCCTATATCAGCGCCAATGTCACCGACGAGGCCTCGTGGCAGGGCATTGCCGATCATATGCGCGACACCTATGGCGCGGCGCATATTCTGGTCAACAATGCCGGGATCGATCTGACCGGGCCGGTGGAAACGCTTTCGCTTGAGGCGTGGCGGCGGATCATGGCGGTCAATGTCGATGGAGTGTTTCTGGGCACGCGGGCGCTGGTGCCGTTGATGGCGCAGAGCGGGGCCGGTGTCGCGGGCGGGGCCAGTATTATCAACATCAGTTCGATCATGGGGCTGGTCGGCTATTCCGAAGTTTCGGCCTATAATGCCAGCAAGGGCGCGGTGCGCCTGTTTACCAAGGGCATCGCCATCGAATTTGCCACCAAGCGCATGCCGATCCGCGCCAATTCGCTCCATCCCGGCTTTGTCAAAACGCCTTTGCTCAATGCCGGATTCCAGCGTTGGGTGGACAAGGGTTTTGCCCAGAAGCCGGAGGACCTGGTGGCCGCGATGGAGGCGGCAACCCCGATCCGGCGCCTTGCCGAACCATCCGAACTGGCCGGGCCCGCGCTGTTTCTGGCCAGTGCGGATGCCAGCTATGTCACCGGGGCCGAACTGGTGGTCGATGGCGGCTGGACCGCGCAATAGGAGAGGGTCGATGAGCATTTCTTTGGACAATGTGGTGGCCGTAGTGACGGGCGCGCGGGGCGGCATCGGGCGCGAGGTCGTGCGCGCGATGAAGCAGGCCGGCGCGGTGGTGGTGGCAACCGATATGGTGGCGCCCGGCGATGTCGGGGCCGATCATGCGCTGGCCCATGATGTCACCGATGCGGGCGATTGGCAGGCGGTGGCCGATCTGGTGGCGCGCGAATATGGCCGTCTCGATGCGCTGGTCAATGTGGCGGCGATCAGCATCGTGGCCAGCATCGAGGAGACCCCGCTGGAGGAGTGGCGGCGCATCCATCAGGTCAATGTTGAAAGCGTGATCGTGGGGGTGCAGACGCTGCTGCCCATGTTGAAAGAAGGCGGCAAGGCGCGGGCGAGCGGCGCGTCGATCGTCAATTTTTCCAGCGTGGGCGGGATCAAGGGCGCACCCTTTAACGGTGCCTATTGCACCAGCAAGGCGGCGGTCAAAATGCTGTCCAAATGCATGGGCGCCGAATTTGCCGCGTTGGGCTATAATATCCGCGCCAACAGCGTCCATCCGGGCGGGATCGACACGCCGATGCTGCAATCCATCATGCAGCGCTATGTCGATCTGGGGGCGGTGCCTTCGCTCGATGTTTCGATGCAGGGCGTGATTGCGGCCCATCCCATCGGGCGGTTGGGGCGGCCCGAGGAAATGGCGGGCGGGGTGGTTTATCTCTGCTCGGATGCGGCCAGCTTTGTGACGTGCAGCGAGTTTATGATGGATGGCGGTTATTGCATGAGCTGAGATGCAAAGGCCCGGCGGGATGATCCTGCCGGGTCTTTTGATTATCCTTGCGGCGTGACCACCGGGGGCAGGAGCATCGCCATGCCAAGCCGCGCGATCAGCCAGCCATCGCTCCCCCGCACCAGATCAAAACTGTAGCGCGCCTTGACCTCCAGCAGATTGCCATCCTTGCCAAGGCTGAAGGCATGGCCATAGGCCTGAACCTGCGCGGACCCGGCAGGATCATAGGCATTCACTGCGATATTGCTGATAAAATGGGCGTTCTGCGCCATCCCGGCAAACGCGGTCACGAAAAATTCGCGCACACCCTCGCGCCCGACAATCTCGCCCATGCCCAGCGCGGCAAGGTCATAAACGCCATCGGGCGCAAAGAGCGCGGCCACGCCATCGGCATCGCCGATCCGGTCCACCGCCAGCGCATAGGCGGTGACCAGATCGGCAATGGCAATCCGTTCGGAGGGTGGGCAGGTCATCGGCGTCCCTCGACATAATCGTTGAGCAATTCGTGAAAGCGCTGGATGCGCTTTTCCTGCGCGGGCAGGAAGCAGCCCTTGAAGCCGCGCGAATTGAGCCCCTGTTGCTGGGTCGTGCCGATCGAGAGATCCTGATCGGCGACAAAGCCGAGGGAAACGCCGTCGCCATATTTGCTGTGGCGCACCACCGCGTCATGGCGCAGCGGCACATTGCCGATCGGCGTGGCCACTTCCTTCATCCCCTTGATCGGCGGCATCAGCACCCAATGCTGGAAAATGCACTTTTCCGGATCGGTGGGATGCGGTTCGGTGCGCAAAACCTGCAACTGTTCGGGCGACATGGTCAGTGTGAGATTGGGGAACAGCGTGCAGTGGAAATAGTCCACCAATTGCTGGTCGGTCATATCGGCATACATCGTATAGCCGCGCTCCGGCCCCAGGCGGCGCTTGGCCTCGATCACGGCGGCGCGGATGTCGCCGGTGTGGCCTTTGTAATCGGCCGGATCGATGCCCCATGCGCGGGCAATGTCGTCCAGCGGGGCGGGCACTTCGGCGCTGTGATAATCGGTGCGGGTGGTGGCCTGATGGCCGATCATCCACATCGAATTGTGGCCGCTCTCATACATCTCGAACAAGGTGGTGGGCAGACCGTCATTGATGAAGGTGGCCAGTTCGGGATGGATGGTGGGCAGGTGATAGCTCTCGTTGAAATTGTCGCGGATGATCTTCCAGTTGAAATCGGCATCGCATGAAAGTTTGAGCACCCGCACCCAATTGTCGAGGCCGTAATTGGCCAGACGGTCCTGCAAAGGCGCCATCCATTCGCGTAAGGGAGGGACATCATCGTCCATGCACCAGAACACGAAAGGCCCCCAAGTCTCGCAGCGCAAAGATGAGAGATGGACCTTGCCGCAGGGGTTGCCATCGGGGAAATCATCCGGGTCCTGCACCTTGGCCAGCACGCCGTCGGGGGTGAATTGCCACCCGTGATAGCCGCAGGTGATGCGCGGCATATGGCCCGCATCGCCCAGCACCAGCCGATTGCCGCGATGCGGGCAGGAATTGTAGAAAGCGCGGATCGTATCATCGCCCTGACGGACCATGATGACCGATTCCTTGCCGAAATCATGGCGGATAAAATCGCCCTCTTCCTCCAGTTCGGCCAGCATGCCGCCAAGGTGCCAGACCTTGGGCCAGAGATTGGCGTGTTCCTTCTTCATCCATTCGGGCGAGATGTAACGGTCCGCCGTGATCGTGTCGCCGCGCACGGCCACATCGAATTCAGGCGAATAGCGCGATTTGTTGTCTTGCAGCGTCATGGGATGCTTTGTTCCGTTTGCTTGGCCGGGCGGTGAGGGGCGTGGTTCACATGACCGGTTCGGGCAGGGTCGGATCGTCCTGCAGATACCAGTTGAGCCATTCGTGGAAATATTGGTTGCCCCGCTCGTTGCGGCCAAAGGTCAGATTGTCATGCGCGCCGCTTTCCAGCCCTTTCTGGATCTCCATGCCGATGACGTAATCTTCCTGATAGGTCACATCGCGGAAGAAATTCATCATGCCTTCCGCGCTTTCGCGGTCGGCATCGTCGCGGATCGGGTCGCGGCGCAGATAATGCAGGACGGTGCGGTTCTTGTCCGGCGTCGGCCCCGGAAAGAGCTGGGCGACCTGGGTGATTTCGGGCGCAAGAAAGGCCGAGACATTGGGGAAGAGAATCCGCACGAAATCAAAGCCGTTGTTTTCCTGATCGCCCCATTGATCGCGCGGAATGTCCTTCAGCGCCTCGGCAATGCGATGCTGGGGAAAGCCGATGCGCATCGAGGGGCCGAAACCTTCATAAAAGGTGCGGTTGGAGGGCGTGCGCGGCTCAATGGTGTTGGGGTGCAGCGAGGCGAAGTGATAGCCTTCGAGATAGCCGTCAAAGGCGATTTTCCAATTGGCCCCCTCGATCACCCGGCTGCCGAGATAGGCCCAGTTGGCAAAATCAACCGCCTCGAAATCTTCCAGAAAACCCTGAAAATAGTGGTCGAGATCCATCGGCGCATTGGGCGTAAGGCACACAAAGATCATGCCGCCCCGTTCTTCGCAGGGCAGCGCGCGCAGCGCCAGACCCGCCTTGTCCACATCGCCAAAGGTCGCCGCTTCCGACAGGCCGATCAGCTTGCCGTCCTGCGCATAGGTCCAGCCGTGATATTTGCAGGTGAAGCGCGCGCAATTGCCCCGCCCCTCGGCGGCCACCGGCGCCCCGCGATGCGAGCAGACGTTGAGAAAGGCACGCACCTGCCCGCTCTTGTCGCGGCTGATCAGCACGGGCAGGCCCATGGCCTCCATGGCCTTGAAATCGCCCGGATGGGGCATTTCGGCGGTAAAGCCCAGCATCAGCGGCACGCGGCGAAAGATCAGCTCCATCTCCGCCTTCCACTGGTCAGGGTCGGTATAGCTGGCAGTGCGCACCCTGGCGGTCGTTTGGGCCTGATAGGTGGTTTTGTGTTCCACATAATCCAGCATGATTTCCGCAACATCGCCAATGCGCTGGCGGCGGTCCACCTTATGGGTGCTCATCAATCCTCTCCTCCCTCAAACGGGGTTTTCGGCTGCCAGACTGCCGCAGGCGCAAGAGGCTGCCAAGCTGGGACAGGTGACAGGTTCCTCACTCTTTTGCCCTCACCCTTTTACCAAGTGGACAGGGCCGCCGCCCCACCCCACAATGGCGCCGATAACGAGAGAGGTTCATGGGCAACTGCAACAAAACTCCCCGGCTCTGGCCAGAGGTGCCGGCGCCACATCAGCGCGCCTTTGCCGACCACGGTCTGTGGCCGGACCGCACGATTGCCGACCGCGCGCAGGAATGGGCGCAGAGCCGCAGCGATGATCTGTGCCTGATTGACCCGCAAGGCGCGATGACCATGCGCGAGGTCTGGGGCGAGGCGATGGCGCTGGCCTCGGCGCTGCGCGCGCGCGGGCTGGTGCGCGGCGATGTGGTGGCGTTTCAATTGCCCAACTGGCGCGAGGCGGCGGTGCTCAATCTGGCGGCGGCGCTTTCCGGGCTGGTGCTCAACCCCATCGTGCCGATCTATCGCGATGCCGAAATGCGCATCATGCTGGGCGATTGCGGGGCGCGGGCGATTTTTGTGCCGCATATTTTCCGCAAGATCGACTATCTGGCCATGGCGCGCCGGGTTCAGGCCGATCTGCCCGAACTGACGCATATTTTCACCGTGCGGGGGCAGGGGGCGGATGATTATGGCGCCTTGATCGCGGCGGGCGCGGCCTTGCCTTCGGCCCGCGAAGCCATTGATCCGCAAAGCATCAGCATGGTGCTTTACACATCGGGCACCACCGGGCGGCCCAAGGGCGTGCTGCACAGCCACGCCACGCTGGGCCGCATCATCGAACAGAGCGCGGCCTATTGGGGGCTGGGGCGGGGCGATGCGGTGTTGATGCCCTCGCCCGTGACGCATGTTTCGGGCTATGCCAACGGCTTGGCCATGCCCTTTGTGGCGGGCACGCAGACTGTGCTGATGGAAAGCTGGAATGCCGGGGAGGCTCTTGCGCTGATCCATCGGCATCAGGTGGCCGGGACGGTGGCGGCGACGCCCTTTCTGGTCGAATTGGCTCATGCGGCGCTGGCGGCGGGCGATGGTCTGCCGTCCTTGCGCTTCTTTGCCTGCGGCGGGGCGGCGGTGGCGCCCGAGGTCATCGCCAAGGCGCGCAAGGCCTTTGCGCATTGCGCCCCCTTTCGCGTTTTCGGCAGCTCTGAAGTGCCGCTCGTCACCTTTGGCTGGCCCGATGACCCCGAACTGGCGGCGGCGACCGACGGGCGCATTGTCGATTATCAGGTGCGGATCGTCGATGAGGCGGGCCATGATGTGCCCGATGGGCAGGAGGGCGAAATTCTGGCGCGGGGTCCGGCGATGATGGTGGGGTATGCCGGTCCGGCCCAGACCGCCGAGGCCATTGACGATCAGGGATATTTTCGCACCGGCGATCTGGGGCGGCGCGATGCGCGCGGCAGTTTGACCATCACCGGGCGAAAAAAGGACCTGATTATCCGGGGCGGCGAAAACATTTCCGCCACCGAGATCGAGCAGGTCCTGCTGACTCATCCCGCCGTGGCTGATTGCGCGGTGGTGGCCATGCCCCATCCGCGTCTGGGCGAGGGGGTCTGTGCCTTTGTGGTGGGGCAAGGCGCGGCGCAGGCATCGGATCTGGCCGCCCATGTCGCGCAGAGCGGGCTGGCCAAGCAGAAGATCCCCGAACGCTTTGAATGGGTCGAGAGTCTGCCCCGCACCGCCTCGGGCAAGATCCGCAAGGACAAGCTGCGCGAGGATATTGCGCAGCGTATCCGGCAGGAGGCCGGGGGCTGATATCGCCCCCGGCATCGCCATTTAACTGCCTGTGGCCGCCGCGACGGCCGCGCCCATTTCCTCGCGCGTGGGGTTGCGGCGCAGGGTCAGGCCGCCGTTCACCTGAAGGTTCTCTCCGGTCATAAAGCACTCGTCGCTGGCCAGAAACACGGCGGCGGCGGCAATATCATCGCTGGTGCCGATCCGGCCCAGCGGATAGCCCGCGACGAAACAGTCGAACAGGCCCGGCACCGTTTTGGCATCGGCCGTCATCGGCGTCTCGGTCAGGCCCGGCGAAATCGAATTGGCGCGGATGCCCTCCGCGCCAAATTCATGGGCGACACAGCGGATGACATGGTCGGTCCCCGCTTTGGTGCCCATATAGGCGGCGTGATCGTTGAGCATGATCGTGGCGGTGGCGCTGCTGATCTGGATGATCGATCCGCCCTCGCCTCCCATGCTGCGGGCCATCTTGCGGATCATCGTCTGAAAGAACTGATAGGGGCCGATATATTGCAGATCGGTCATCGCATCCAATTCCTCGCGCGTGGTGTCGAGGAACGGCTTGAGCAGGCCCCAGCCGGTGGCGTTGACGGCAATGTCCACGCCGCCCATCGCCGCCACGGCCGCATCCGCCATCACGGCCAGACTTTGCGCATTGGTGATGTCGCAAGGCGCCCAATAGCAGGCGTTGGCCTCGGCAAATTCGGCCAGCACGCTTTCCTTGCGCCCCGCCACGGTGACCGCCGCGCCTTCGTCCAAAAAGCGGCGGGCGATATGCTGTCCCATGTTGCCCTTGTTGCCCGCGCCCAGAACGATGGCGCGTTTGCCTTTCAATCGGCCCATAATATCCTCTCGCTTTATCTTGCTTGCCCCTTGCTATCACACCGGCCCGCCTGCCATTCCTCTCCAAAAGGCGAGTGGCCGCGACGTGAGGGGATGCGCAAGGTCATCCCATCACCGGCGCTGGTGTGGCGCGGCAAAGAGGATGTGCAAAATGGATCTGGGACTGAAGGGCAAAAAGGTCATTCTGACCGGGGGCAGCCGGGGCATCGGCCGCGCCAGCGTCGAATTGTTCGCCGCCGAGGGGGCCGATGTCGCCTTCTGTTCGCGCAATCCCGATCAGGTGGCCGAAACGGTGGCCGCGCTCGAAAAACATGGCGGCAAGGTGTTTGGCTCTGCCTTTGACATGGAGGCGGGCCATGATGCCTATCGCGCGTGGCTGGCCGGTGCGGCCGAGGCGCTGGGCGGCTGCGACATCTTTGTGCCGATGATTTCGACCAGCGGCGCGGGCGCGACCGGCGATTGGCAAAAGGGCCTTGATTACGACATCATGGGTGCGGTCATCGGGGTCGAGGTGCTCGAAGATCATCTGGCCGCATCGGGCGCGGGCAGTATCGTGATCACCGCCAGCACGGCGGGGCTGGAGACCTTTATTGTGCCGCAGGGGTATAACGCGCTTAAAGGCGCGTTGATCGTCTATGCCGGACAGCTCAGTCAGGCGCTGGGGCCAAAGGGCATCAGGGTGAATGCGGTTTCGCCCGGCCCGATCAAGTTCCCCGGCGGCAATTGGGAGGCGATCGAAGGGGCGATGCCCGAACTTTACGATGCCACACAGGCACAATTCGCGCTCGGCCGCTGGGGCGGGCCGGAGGACGTTGCGCGCACCGTGGTCTTTCTGGCCAGCGACGCCTCGTCCTATACCACGGGCACCAACATCGTGGTCGATGGCGGCTATACCAAACGGGTGCAGTTCTGAGCGGGCCAGTTTGACAGAGGGCGGGGCGATCACATCCGCGTCATAGCCCCGCCGTCCACCATCCATTCCTGACCCGTGACAAAGCGCGCGTCATCGCTCAGCAAAAAGGCGATGACATCGGCAATATCCTCTGGCCGGCCCAAACGGCCCAGCGCGGCCTTTCGCTCCCAATGGGTGCGATATTCGGGCATGGCGGCAAAGGCGGGCGCGGTCATGGGCGTGTCGATGGCGCCGGGCATCACGCAATTGGCGGTGACGCCATGGGGGCCAAGCTCGCCCGCCAGCGCGCGGGTCATGCCCAGCACCGCGTGTTTGGATGTGCCATAAGCCACCAGCCCCGCATCGCCAAAGGCCGAGGCGACCGAGCCGATAGTGACGATCCGCCCCGCCGGGCTGGCGCACAAATGGGGTGCGGCATCGCGGATCAGTCGGAAGACGGCAGTGACATTGACCGCCATGACCTGCTCGAAATAGTCGTCGCTGTGCCCCGCAAGCGGGCAGAAAGCACTGACACCGGCGCAGGGGACGACGAAATCGAGGCGGCCAAAGCGTGCCATGGTCGCCTCGGTCAGGGTCTTGCCCGCATCGCGCGCGGTCACGTCGAGCAGCAGGTCAACCTCGCCCCGCATATCCGCCGTCAGCACCCGCGCACCGTCCTGCCGCAGGCGGCGGGCGGTGGCCGCACCAATGCCCGACCCCGCGCCCGTAACAATGCCGCAGCGCTCGTTGAGCCGCCCCGTCATCAATCGACCTCCAGCACCAGCTTGCCGGTGTTTTCCCCTGAAAACAGCCGCATGAAGGCGTCATAGGCATTGTCCAGACCATGCTGGACATCCTCGTCGACGCGCAATTTGCCCTCGGCGATCCATTGGGCGATCCGGGCGCCGCCTTCGGCAAAGCGGGGGACATAGGCGGCGATCAGGAAGCCTTTGATGGTGGCCTGTTTGACAATCACCTGCCACAGGTTGCGCATGCCCACCTTTTGCGCGCTGTTATATTCGCTGATCAACCCGCACAGCACCACCCGTGCGTGCAGCGCCAGATTGAGCATGGCCGCATCCATCACCGCGCCGCCGACATTTTCGAACAGGATGTCAATGCCCTGGGGCGCCGCCGCGGCGATTTCGGCGGCGATGTCATCCTGTGATTTGCCCTTGTAGTCGATGGCCGCATCAAAGCCGTAATCCTGAACCAGACGGCGGCATTTCTCGGCGCCCCCGGCAATGCCGATCACCCGCATCCCCATGATCTTGCCGATCTGGCCCACCATCGACCCGACCGCGCCTGCCGCCCCTGTCACCAGCAGCGTCTCGCCCGGTTGGGGCTGTCCGGCGTCGAGCAGGCCGAAATAGGCGGTCAGCCCCACCGCGCCCACCGCCGAGAGATAGCGCGAAGGCCGGTCAACGATCCCCACATTGATCCGGCTGGTGAAGCCGCCGGGCAACACCACCGAGAAATCTTCGATGGCGTTCAGCCCCAGCACCCAGTCGCCGGGCCGAAAATCAGGATTGCGCGAGGACTCGACCACGCCCACCGTTGTGGCGCGCACCGGATCGCCCAGCGCGATCGGCGGCATATAGCTGGGCGCGTCATCCATCCATCCGCGCTGGGCCGGATCGAGCGAAATGAAGCGGTTACGCACCACCATGCCGCCATCGGGCGCATCGGGCACGGCCTCGCGCACCAGTTGAAAATCATCGCGCAAGGGTGTGCCAACGGGGCGTTTCACCAAGAGAAATCGGCGGTTTTCAGGTTGGGGCATAAGCTCTCCTCTCGTTGGGCGGAATGTGGACCAAACCTGTCTGCATGCACCTATGATTTGTTGCAGTAGGTTCGTTTGCCTTACCGAGCTTAGGTTGCCGTGGACGGAAAGGGGCATACCCCTTCGCGATAATCCACGGAGAGGAAGGACATGCAGAGCATCTTTGCAAAGCGCGCCATGAGCGGCTTATTGATTGGTTCGTGTCTGGCCGGGGCGCCCATGGCGGCGTTGGCGCAACAAGCCGGAACAGGGCAGGCCGCAGCGCAGATGCCGGTCGATTCCAACGCCATCATCGTGACCGCACGCCGCCGGTCCGAAACTCTGCAGACCACCCCTGTGGCAATCACCGCGATCAATGCGGGCATGCTGGAAAACAAGGCTTCGGCCAATATCGGCGATTTGACGGGGGCGGCGCCCGGCCTGTTGATCACCCAGCAGAATTCGGGCGGTCAGGCAGCCAATCTCTCGATCCGCGGCCTGACCTATGCCGACATCGAAAAGAGCCAGACCCCGACGGTGGGCGTGGTGGTCGATGGCGTGACCATCGGCACCAGCACGGGCCAGCTGCAGGATGCTTTCGACATCGAACAGCTCGAAGTGCTGCGCGGGCCGCAGGGCACGCTGTTTGGCGCCAACACCATCGGCGGCGTCATCAACATTCGCCGCACCAAGCCGACGATGAAGAACAGCGTCAAGGTCGAAGGCTCGTATGGCCAGTGGAACACATGGAACGCCAAGGCGGTGGTCAATGTCGGCAATGGGTCATCGCTGGGCGCCAAGTTCTGGTATTTCCACAATCAGACCGACGGCTTTTACAACAACGTCACCACCAAACAGCCCAGCGGGTGGAGCAAGAGCGACAATTTCGGCGCGGCCCTGCGTTATCGCCCCGAAAATTCCAGCTTTGACGCGATCCTGACGCTGGAAAACACCACGCAGAATTTCGACCCTGTGGTGGCCAATATTGCCAACAGCAGCGAGCTGTTCTGCTCCTATGAACCGGCCAAAGAATGCAACCGCAACACCACCACCGACATTTACACCACCTTTGGCCAGAGCGCGACCAGCAATTACAAAGCCCCCGCCGCCACGCTGGAAATGAATTATGATGTTGGCGGGATCAAGCTGACCTCGATTACGGGTTGGCGCCATACCAAGGAATATCAGACCCAGGACTTCGATGGTTCCTCGACCGATCTTTATTACGTCGACCGCCGCCAGCGTTATACGCAGGTCAGCCAGGAATTGCGCGGTGCGGGCAAATTGTTTGACGGCTTTGATTATGTCGCCGGTGTCTATTATTTCACCTCGAACTATAATCTGACCCAATGTTCGCGCGTGTTCGGTTTCAGCCCGACAACGCCGCCCTGCGTTTTCGACACCAACGCCCAAAGCGTTTACGGCAAGACCGAAAGCTATGCCGTGTTTGGCGACTTCAACTGGGCGGTGGCCGACAAGTGGCGCATTTCGTTTGGCGGCCGCTGGAGCCATGACGAAAAGCAATTGACCAACAGCTTTGCCAGCACCGGTCTGGTCGGCTCGGGCAAGCGCGGCTTTTCCAAGTTCACGCCCAAGATCGGCGTCGACTATCGGCCCAACACCAACATGATGTTCTATGCCAGCTGGTCACGCGGCTATCGTTCGGGCGGGTTCAGCCCTCGCGCCGCCACGGCGGCCACGGCCAGCACCCCGTTCCAGCCCGAAACCGTCGATTCCTATGAAATCGGCGCGAAATTCGACGCGCTCAACCGGATGCTGCAATTCAACGTGGCCGGGTTCATTTCCGATTACAAGAACATGCAGCAGAACACCACGATCCCCGGCGGCCCCACCGGCAACCAGACGATCACCAGCAATGTGGGCGGCGCCACCATCAAGGGCGTGGAAATGGACGCCACCCTGCGCCCGATGGATGGCTTGAAGTTGACCGCCAGCGCATCGATCATGGATTCGCACTTCCGCAATTTCGTGGTGGGCAATATCTATGGCGGGGCGATTGTTCCCTTTGATTATTCAAACAACAATCTGATCTATGCGCCCAAGTTCTCCGGGTCGGTCAATGCCGAATATACCGCCAAGACCGGCTTTGGCAGCGTGGTCACTGCGCTGGGCCTGCGCCACATCGATCCTTACGACTCGCAGATCTCGCTGGGCGGGCTGACGCCGGTGATGTCGGGGACCACCGTGACCAAGGTAATCGTCAACGGCAATGATGCGCGCGTGCGCACCGCCACCCAGGATCTGCTCGACGCCAGCATGACGGTCAATTTCAAGCTGCAAGGCGCCGACGCTTATGTTCGCGTCTTTGGCCGCAATCTGGCCGATACGCGCACGACCACGGCGGCCTTCACGGTGGCGGGCCTGTGGTCCTTTGCCTCGGCGCTGGAGCCGCGCACCTATGGCGCCACTTTGGGCGTCAAGTTCTGAGATTGTGGCAATGACCGAGGGCGGCGCGGGGTTCTCGTGCCGCCCTTTTGATAAGCAGGAGCAAGGATTATGGCACGGCTGGAAGGAAAAGTGGCGCTGGTGACCGGCGGGGCCTCGGTGCCCGGATTGGGCAGCGCCACCGCGATCCGCTTTGCGCAGGAAGGCGCCAGGGTCTATCTGACCGACCGCGATCTGGCCGGGGCGGAAAAGGTGGCCGATGGTATCCGCCAGAGCGGCGGCTATGCGGTCGCGTTGCATCACGATGTGACCAGCGAGGCCGATTGGGACCGCGTGATGGCCGCGGTTGACGAAGCCGAAGGGCGGCTCGACGTGCTGGTCAACAATGCCGGAATCGCGGTGCTGGGCATGATGGACACGGTCTCCACCGCCGATTGGCAGCACCAGATCGATGTCAATCTGACCAGTGTGTTTCAAGGGGCGCGTCGGGCCATGGCGATGATGCGCCGCACAGGCAGCGACGGCAAGGCGCGCGGCGGCGCGATCATCAACATCTCCTCGGTGGCCGGATTGATCGGGGTTCCGGGCTGCGCCTCCTATGCCGCCTCCAAGGGCGGCGTGCGGCTGTTGACCAAGGTGGTGGCGCTGGAGGGCGCGACCGAAGGCATTCGCTGCAATTCGGTCCACCC
The DNA here is from genome assembly GCF_014196525.1 of Novosphingobium sediminicola. GTDB lineage: Bacteria > Pseudomonadota > Alphaproteobacteria > Sphingomonadales > Sphingomonadaceae > Novosphingobium > Novosphingobium sediminicola. The sequence goes on from NZ_JACIDX010000021.1 coordinate 83,295, forward strand.
CGGCATGATCGCCACCAACATTCAGGGCGTGGCGCTGGAAGACAATGCCGCCAATTATGACGCGACGATGGCGCTTATCCCGATGGGCTATATGGGGGCGCCCGAAGACATTGCGAACATGAACCTGTTCCTTGCCTCGGATGAGGCGCGCTATATCACCGGTACGGAAATGGTGGTCGATGGCGGGATGACGGCGCGCTGAGCCTTCAGGCGGGCGTTGGCGCGCCCGCCACCCAGCGCAGCGCATTTTCCACCAGCCGCCGATAATGGGGATTGTCATAGGCCGCCGGGCCATCGCCCGGTTGCAGATAGGCAAGACGGCTGTTGATCGCCATTTTGGTCCAGCCGATGAGCGATGATCCGGGTGGATGATCCCAGCCTTCGCGGCAAAACATCTGGCCCTCGACGGCGCGCTGCGCCGACCAGAAGTGATCGCGCGTGAAGGCCGCGTCACAGGTCATCAGCGGCTCGACCATATCGGTGAACACCTCGGCCAGATAGAGTTCATCCTGCATCGCGAAATGGACGGGCAGGCCCGCGGTGATGGGGTGGGGCGTGATGCTGGCGGTATAGGCGACATCGTGCCGATAGCCGCTGTCGGGCCGGGCTATGCCCCGCACATGGGCCGGGCGATAGAGAAATTGCCCTCCCAGCCATTCGTGATACTCGCCCCATGTCGGCCATCCGGCCAGCGCATGATGCAGCGCCAGCACGCCTTTGCCCTGTTCGAGCAGGGCGCGAAAACCGGCGCGCAAGGCGGGCGATGGGTCGATAAAGGCCAGCGGCGCCTCGGCCTCGAAATCCAGCCCCGGCATGTCGTAAAGCACCAGCACGTCGAAATCGCCCATGCCCTGCGGGTTCATCAGCAAGGCGGCGGCGGGTTGGTCGACCATCGTGGCCGAAACGCCCGGCATCGCCTGAAACATCGCGTCAAAGGCGGTGCGGTCAAACGGATGGCCGCGCACCGCAACCAGCGCGCGCAAGGGGGCATGGTGGTGGATGATCGGCATCAGCGGCTCACTTTCACGATTGTCTTGCCGATATTGGCCCCGCCCATCATGCGCGCATAGGCCACGAGCACGTTTTCAATGCCCTCGCTCTGGTCAAAGGGCATCGACAGGCGCCCCTCGCGCGCCCAATCGCGCAGGACCGCCGGAAAAACCCCGCCCGAAGCCAGCACATCGGGGATGAAAAACCCTTCGATGCGCAAGCGCCGCATCAACACCTGATCAAACCGCGACGGGCCGGGCAGGGGCGCTCCGTCATAGCCCGCCACCATGCCGCACACGGCCACCCGCCCATAATGCGCCATATTGGGCAAGACCGCGTCGAGCAGCGCCCCGCCCACATTGTCGAAATAGGCATGGACCCCGCCTTCGATCCGGGCCAGCGCGGCCGAGACATCCTGCGCCCGGTAATCAAGGGCAAGGTCGATCCCGACCACCTCGGTCAAATAGCGGCATTTGTCCGGCCCGCCCGCAATCCCCACCACATGCGCGCCCAGATTGCGGCCGATCTGGCAGGCCATCACCCCGGTCGCTCCCGCCGCGGCGGACACGGCCAGCCATTGCCCCGCGCACAGCCCGGCGACATCGCAAACGCCGATATGCGCGGTCCAGGCGTTCAACCCGGCCACGCCAAAGGGATCGCGCGGGTCGGCCAATGGCCCCTCAATCCGCTCCAGCCCGGCGAGCGCGGGCACGACCACCGCCAGTTCGGCCCATTGGCCAAAGCCGCGCACCAGATCGCCGACCGCAAAGCCGGGGGCGCGGCTCTCGCACACCCGGCCCAGCACCAGCCCCACCATCCGCGACCCCAACGCCAGCGGCGGCTGATAGCCATCGGTGCGGCCTGTCATCCACATCCGCGTGCCCGCGTCCATCGAGAGATAGTCCACCGCAATCCGTACCTCTCCATCGGCCAAAGGGGCGGGCGTTTCGGTCTGCAGGGAGAGGGCGGCGGCAAAATCCTGTCCGACCGGATGCGCATCGAGCCGCCAATAGCGGTTGCACGCCATGGCGGCGTTCACAGGCCTTTGGGGCCGATCTGGCGGTGGATGTTGCGAAAGGTCCGGCGGCTGAAATGCCAGCGCCCGTCGATCCTGACGCATTCATCCTCATATTGCCCCCGGTCGCGGTGGACGCCATCGGCCCAGTCATAGACCTCGGAAGTGTAGGAGCGCATGGTGGCGGTGTCGCCATCCACCGCGATGCTGGCGGGCCATGCTTCAAACATGATGCCGGGATAGTGCTTCATCGCCTCGACCCACATGGCGACGATGGCGTCGCGGCCATGGGTGGTGCCGATCTCGGGATAATCGGGCAGCGACCATTGCGCATCGGGCGCCCATGTCGCGCCCCATGCCTGCGCGTCGCAGCGCGTGACGGCATCGGCATAGGTTTCCAGCAATTCGCGCAGCGCAAGGCGGTCTTCGGCGGGGCCGGTAAAGGACATGGATGCTCTCCCATTTCTGATTTTATGGCGATGATAGAGCCTCGCGCCGCCCCGCGCGCCTAGCGCATTGCACAGGCACAGGCGGCAAGCACCGGGGGGCGCCTTACGCCTCGACCGGCGTCTCATCCATGCCCGGCGTGCGGTTAGGCACTTCGACCTCGACCATGCCATCGACCACGCGCAGCGCAAATTGCCGCACCGCCGGATAGGCCCCGCCGATGCAGCGCCCGTCGGCCAGATCGAAGCGTGCGCCATGCAGCGGACACATGATCGCCCCGCGCCGGATACGCCCGGTCGAAAGGCGCGAGGCGGCGTGGGTGCAACGGTCATTGATGGCCACCAATTCGCCCTCGCTGCGCGCCAGCAAAATTTGCCAACCGCCGACGGCATGGACGCTCATTTGCCCATCCTCAACGGCGGCTTCCGCGCCCAGCCGGTGCCAGACTTTATCACTCACTCGTGCTTTCCCTTTCCCGATTATGCTATTTCCACCAAAGTCTTGCCGGTGGTTGTACCCTGCATCAGGGCGATGAAGGCTTCTGGCAAGCGCTCAAAACCATGATGGATATTTTCCAGCGGGCGAAGCCGGCCCGCATGGTGCAAACGGTCGAGCATGGCCTGCGCCTCGCCCAGCCGGTCGGCATGGTCATAGGTCAGAAAACCACGCATCGTCAGCCGCTTGATCACCATCTGCCACAGATTCTGAACGCCGTAGGGATGGTCGGCGTCATTATATTGCGCGATCATACCGCACAGCGCAATCCGCCCCTGTTCGTGCATGCGTGGCAGGACAATGTCGAGCGTCGGACCGCCGATATTGTCGAAATAGACGTCGATCCCGCCGGGCGCCGCTGCATCCAGCGCGGCGCCAAGGTTGGGCACCGCACGATAGTCGACCACGGCATCCGCGCCGAGATCGCGCAGGATCTGCGCCTTGTGCGCGCCGCCCGCCATGGCCACCACGCGGCATCCCGCCGCCTTGGCCAATTGCAGTGCGGTGCTGCCGGTTGCCCCCGCCGCCGCGCTGATCAGCACCGTCTCGCCCGCCTTGGCCGCGCCCACGGCAAACAGGCCCACCCACGCCGTCAGCCCCACCGGCCCCAGCGCCCCCATATAGGCGCGCAGCGGTACGCCCGGCGCGGGCGTCACCCGTTCAAGCCCCAGTGCGTCAGGCCCGATCACGAAATGATCCGACCATGTGCCGAACACCCGGACAAAGGCGCCCTCCGGCCAGTCGGGATGATGCGAAACGACAATCTGGCCCAGCGACATGCCGTTGACCGGCGCGCCGATCGCCACCGGCGGCAAATAGGAGGGCCGGTCATCCAGAAAGCCGCGAATCGCCGGATCGACCGAGCCGACCAGCATCCGCACCAGCATTTGCCCTTGGCCCGGCTGGGGCATCGGGGTTTCGGACAAGGCAAAGCAATCGGCCTGCGGCACCCCGACGGGGCGGTGGCGCAGGATGATATGGCGGGCTGTGGCCGGCAGCGAAGAGGACATGGTCAGGCATCCCGATTGTTTTGTTGCCCCCTTGATAGGGCGCGCGACGGGCTTGTCGCCTCTAGCCTTTTCGCTAGGTGGTGGTTGGCGCGTCAGGGGCGATGATGGGGTCAAACAGCAAGCCCCAGATCAACAGGCCACAGATAAGGATGCCGCCATGACGCCCGATGAGATGATCGCCTTTGTTGATGAACTCTATGAACTGACCGGCACCGGCCAGTGGGAGGCCGCCGCCGAGCGTCTGACCGACGACTTTGTGGCGGTGGAGGCCGAAGGATTGCCGATGGCCGGGGCCTATCATGGCAAGAGCGGCCTGTATGATCTGTTCGTCAAGGTGATGGGCATGATGGATGTGGTGGCGATGGACCGGGTGGAAACCACCGCAGGGCGCGACCATGCGGTGACGATCCTGTCCCTGCGCTTTGCCGATCCGGCGCTCAAGCCGGCCGAATTATGCGAGGTTTTCCGCTTTCGCGATGGCAAATGTTGCCAGATCACGCCCTATTATTTCGATCCGGCCACGATCCATGCCGCCGTTGCCGCCAAGGCGGCCACCTGATCTTCTGAGCAGTTGCGGCAAGCCCCGCGCGGGACCAGACGCCATGCGACACCCTTATTCCCATTATGACAGGACCGACCGACGTGACCCAATCACCCGACATCTACATCGTCAGCGGCGTGCGCACCGCGATTGGTGATTTTGGCGGATCGCTCAAGGGCTTTGCCGCCGCCGATCTGGGCGGCCGGGTGATTGCCGAGGCGGTTGCGCGCTCTGGCCTGTCGCCGGCGGATGTCGAACATGTGGTGATGGGGCAGGTCATCCATACCAGCGCCAAGGATGCCTATCTGGCGCGCGTGGCAGCGCTCAATGCGGGGATCCCGCAGGAGGCTCCGGCGCTGACGGTTAACCGCCTGTGCGGATCGGGGCTTCAGGCGATCATTTCGGCCGCCCAGATGATGAAACTGGGCGAAGCGGGTGTGGCCGTTGCGGGCGGGGCCGAGAGCATGTCGAACGCGCCCTATCACGACCATGGCCAGCGCTGGGGCCGCAAGATGGGGGATGCCACGCTGGTCGATGCGATGGTGCAGGCGCTGACCGATCCGGTGGGCGGCTATCACATGGGCGTTACGGCGGAAAATGTGGCCGAGCGCCACGGCATCACCCGCGAGGCGCAGGACGCGCTGGCGGTCGAGGGCCATGCCCGCGCGATCCGGGCCATTGAGGAAGGGCGCTTCAAGGAGCAGATCCTGCCGGTTGAGATCAAGACGCGCAAGGGCGTCACTGTCTTTGACACCGACGAGCACCCCCGCGCGGATACGGTGCTTGAAAGCCTCGCGGGCATGAAGCCGGTGTTCAAGAAAGATGGCACCGTCACCGCCGCCAATGCCAGCGGGATCAATGATGGCGCGGCCGCCGTGGTGCTGGCCACGGGCGATGCGGTGGCGGCCAAGGGGCTGAAACCTTTGGCGCGGATTGTCAGTTGGGGCCATGCGGGGGTCGAACCGGCCTATATGGGCGTGGGGCCGGTGCGCGCGGTGCCTGTGGCGCTGGCGCGCGCGGGGCTGACGCTGGCCGATATGGACGTGATCGAGGCGAATGAAGCCTTTGCGGCGCAGGCATTGGCTGTGGCTCGCGAATTGGGCTTCGATCCGGGCAAGCTTAATCCCAATGGCAGCGGAATCGCGCTGGGCCATCCAGTTGGGGCAACCGGGGCGATCCTGACGGTCAAGGCCGCCTATGAACTGCGCCGGACGGGTGGGCGCTATGGGTTGATCACCATGTGCATTGGTGGCGGTCAGGGTATAGCGATGGTGATCGAGGCTGCATGACAACTTACCGCTTTATCAAGGTTTCGCGGGTGGGCGATGTCGTGACGGTTACTCTCAACCGTCCGGACAAGCTCAACGCTCTGACCCCGGCCATGTTTGGCGAGATGGGCGCGGCGGTGGATGCGGCTCTGACCGATGGCGCGCGGGCGCTGGTGCTGACGGGCGAGGGGCGCTTCTTCTGCTCGGGTGCCGATATCGCGCCCGACGGGGCCGGTTATGAGGGTTTGCCCGAGGATCTTGGCGCGCTGCTCGACGAGCACTACCATCCCTTCATGCGCAAACTGGCGGCGCTCGAGATTCCGGTCGTCAGCGCGCTCAATGGTCCCTGTGCAGGCGCGGGGCTGAGCGTGGCGTTGGCGGGTGATATCGTGGTGATGGGCGAGCGGGGCTATCTGCTGCTGGCCTTTGTAAACATCGCTCTGGTACCGGATGCAGGCGCAACATGGCTGGTGGCGCGCAGCGCAGGTCGCGCGCGGGCGCTGGAAATGGCGCTGCTGGGCGAACGCATGGGCGCCGATGAGGCGCGAGCTGCCGGGCTGGTCACGCGGGTGGTGGCAGACGAGATGGTGCTGACCGAGGCGCAGAGGCTGGCCGCGCGTCTGGCCGCCGGGCCGACTCGCGCGATGGGCCTGATTCGCCGACAGGTGGCTTTTGCGTTGGAACAGGGTTTCGATGCGACGCTGGATGTGGAGCGGGATAACCAGTCGATAGCCGGTCGCACCGGCGATTTCGCCGAGGCGATCCGCGCCTTTGGAGAAAAGCGAAAGCCGCAATTTTCAGGCCGCTAAGGTCTTGGTTCGGATGATGATTTGAAAAGGTGCAGCCATGAAGTGTTTGGTACCGATCAAGCGCGTACTTGATTACAACGTGAAGCCTCGTGTGAAGGCGGACGGTTCGGGCGTTGACTTGTCGAATGTGAAGATGAGCATGAACCCGTTTGACGAGATCGCGGTTGAGGAGGCGGTTCGCCTGAA
>NZ_JACIDX010000022.1 GCF_014196525.1 Novosphingobium sediminicola
CCGCATGGATCAAACACTTGCGCGGAAGCAACGGTCCCGTCGATGACCCACGCGCGGGGGAGCTCGCACAAGCGGCAATGGGACAGGATGCTATCCACGCCCTGTTCGGGGCGGGTGGATTGATCGAGAGCGATTGGGTGCCCAATGCTGAAGACGTGGCTTTGATCGCAGAAGGATTGGCGCGGTGACCGGCCCTGTCGTTTGCTTTGGCGAGGTGATGCTGCGCTTTGCCACGCCTGCGGGTCGAGTGATTGCCGATGCGCAATCCCTCGACCTGACCATCGGCGGGGCGGAGGCCAATGTCGGCGTCGCGCTGGTGGCAATGGGGCATGGGGCCCGGTTCGTGTCCAAGGTTCCGGCCAATGCTTTGGGCGACAAGGCCCGCGCGGCGCTGGCCGGAGCAGGCGTCGATGTGGCGCATTTCGTGCGCGGCGAAGGCCGTATGGGCCTGTATTTCCTCGAGGTTGGCGGTTCGCTGCGGCCCAGCGCGATCACTTATGACCGCGCCGGATCGGCCTTTGCCACAGCCGCGCCGGAGGAGTTCGACTTCGCCGCCGCCCTGCAAGGCGCATCGCTGTTCCACATCTCGGGCATCACCGCAGCGCTTGGGCCCGGCGGCGTGGACCTCGCCCGCGCCGGGATCAGGGCGGCCCGTGCGGCAGGCGTTCCGGTCAGTTTCGACTGCAATTTCCGCGAGAAGCTGTGGGGTGCGTGGGACAGCAACCCGCGTGAGATCCTGCTCGAATTGCTGGCCGACGCCACGATCATGTTCGGCAACCACCGCGACATGACGCTGCTGCTGCAAAAGCCCTTTTCCGGCGATGGTGCGGAACGGCGGCGCGAGGCTGTGGAGGCTGCCTTCGCCACCTTCCCGAACCTGCAAGTCATGGCCAGCACCGCGCGCCATCCCATCACGCAGACCCACCACCGCCTCTCGGCCCGCGTGGACCTGCGCGAGGATCGCCATCAGACCGCCGAGATCGAGATCACCGATATCATCGACCGCGTAGGATCGGGCGATGCCTTTGCGGCGGGCGTCCTCACAGGCTGGCTGGAGGGCGGCGACGCGCAGAAAATGGCTCGGCTCGGTCTGGCGATGAATGCCCTCAAACACTCCCTCCACGGCGACTGGCTCCGCCTGTCCCGAGAGGAAGTGGATGGCTTTACAGGCAGTTCAGGCGATGTCCGGCGGTAAAATAAAACCATAAATCGGGACAGGATAGACATGAAGCACAGCACGCTCGCGGCCCTTTTGCTGGCCCCCGCTATCGCGCATGCTGCGCCGTCTCAGGTGGCGGTTGAGCAAGGCGTGCTGGTCGGGCAAACGCAGGACGGGGTGACATCGTTCAAGGGCATTCCCTTTGCCGCGCCGCCGGTGGGCGATCTGCGCTGGCGCGCGCCGCAGGCCCCGGGGGCGTGGGCGGGGCCGCGCGATGCTGCCAATTTCGGGCATGATTGCATGCAGGTCTATCAGGCGAACCCCCTGCCGCACGGCTCGGAACATTCCGAGGATTGCCTCTATCTCAACGTCTGGCGCCCGGCCGGGGAGGCACGCAAATTGCCCGTTCTGGTGTGGATCTATGGTGGGGGCTTTGTGAATGGCTCGGCCTCGCGCTGGATCTATGCGGGAGACAGGCTGGCCCGGCGCGGGGTGATGCTGGTCAGTTTCAACTATCGCCTTGGCCGGTTTGGTACCTTTGCCCATCCCGCGCTGACCCGTGCCGATGAGGACAAGGGGCAGTTGGGCAATTATGGTTATATGGACCAGATTGCTGCGATGCGCTGGATTCGGCGCAATATTGCCGCTTTTGGGGGCGATCCGGCCAATATCACCATCATGGGCGAGAGCGCGGGCGGCATGTCGGTACATAATCTGCTGACCTCGCCGCAGTCACAGGGTCTGTTTGCCCGCGCGATTATCGCCTCGGGTGGGGATGGCCATTTCATCGGCGATCCCTCGCTGGCCGGGGCCGAGGCTATCGGCAAGGCTTTTGGCGAGGAGCAGGGGATCGGCGCGCAGGACGCCGATGCTTTGGCGCGGCTGCGCGCGGTTCCGGCGGATAAGGTGCTGGGCGGGATCAAGATGTCGGCGGTGATGGGGCCGGGGCCGCGCAAATTCAGCAGCCCCTTTCCCGATGGGCGAGTGACGGTCGATCCGTTGGTGGCCTATCGCGCGGGGACGTTTAATCGCGTACCGGTGATGGTGGGCGCGACCAGCGGCGATCTGGGCGGGCGCGAGGGGATGATGGTCAAGGGCGCGCGAGAGATGGCCGATCTGTTCGCCGCCAAGGGGCTGCCGACCTATTATTACCGCTTTTCCTATGTGGCCGATGCCGCGCCTACGCCCAAGAGCGACGGGGCGATCCATGCCGATGATTTGCCTTATTATTTCGACACGGTGGATGTGAAATATGGCGACAAGACCCGCCCCGCTGATGCCGCGATGGGCAGGATCATGGCCGATTATATCGTCAATTTCGCCAAGACTGGTGTGCCTTCCGCGCCCGGCCAAGCCCCATGGCCAGCCTATCGCGCCAAGGCCCGTGTGATGATGGATTTCGACACGGCGGGCCGGGCCACGCCGGGGCGCGATCCATGGGCGGATGGCGCGGCGGTGGCGGAAAAGACCGGCCCGCGCCGCCTGTTCAACGATGATGGCAGCCCTATCCGTTAAAAGGCGCGGCCCTCACTCGATCTTGTCAAAGGTTGATAGGGCCGCTTGGCAGCGACCGCTTCGTTCAGCACCGTGCCAAGGCCGGGGCGGTCGGACAATTCGCAAAAGCCGTTGACGATTTTTGGGGTCTGCCCCTCGTGCAGGTCCATTTCGAATTGCGAGGTGTAGTCGCGTACTTCCTGCGCATAGAACGCTGTGGTTGAGGCGTCGAAGTGGAAATTGGCCAGTGCGCCCGCCGTTTCATGCGGGCCGTGAGGGGCGATCTGGATGCGGTTGGCTTCGCACAGGGCGGCGATTTTGCGCGCTTCGGTGATGCCTCCGCAGGCTGCCAGATCGGGCTGGGCAAAGTCGATCAGATGGCGGTTGAGGTAGGGCGCGAAGCCCCATTTGGTCAGCACCCTTTCACCGGTCGCGATGGCAGTGGTGGTATGGGCGCGCAGATGGGCCCAGTCCTCGATATCATCCATCTGGATCGGCTCCTCGACCCAGAGGAGGTTCAAGTCCTCGACCCCGTGGAGATATTGCAGTGCGTCGCGCGTGGTCATCGTGCCATCCATATGCACGGCAAGTTGATGATCCGGGCCGACAATCTCGCGCCAGCGTCGGGTGGTGGCGATCATCTGGGGGATGCTGCCCTTGGGGGCCTGAACGCGGGTGACGGTGATGTCCTGCGTTTTTTGCGCCTCAAAGATGGCGGGGGTCATGTCCATCGTGCTGCCGTAAATGCGCAAACGGTTCGCCCCCGCTCCGCCCAGCAAAGTGTAGATCGGCGCGCCCAGCGCCTGGCCCAGAATGTCCCAGAAGGCGATGTCGAGCGCGCTGATCGCGGCGGTTAACGGCCCGCCGCGCCAGCGTGGGGTTTGATAGAGTTCGTTCCACAGGCCCTCGATCTGGGTGGGGTCGCGGCCAACAAGCACACGTTCGCATTCCATGATCGCGGCGGCGGTGGCCATTTCCTTGGATGTCTGGATCGCCACGCCAAGCCCGGTAAGGCCCTGATTGGTGTAGACCTTCACAAATATTGAGCGCGGGGCGACGAGGAAGGTTTTCAGCCCCGTGATCTTCAGCCCCAAGGCTCCGGCCCGCGCCCGCGTTTCGGCCAGCGCCCTATCGCCCAGCCCCGCCAGCGGCAGGCCCGCGAGCATGGCTGTCATACCGCCCAGCGCGGCGCGACGAGTGATGGGCATTGGTGTCTCTCCCTCTTGTCTTTGGGTGAGAGTATCGCGCGCCATGGCCGCCTCCCATTGCTGAAACAGGATGGATCGATCCGCATATGGCATGGGATGAAAGCGGTTGCGCATTGGAGGCCCGCGCGCAGGTGGCGCAACATGCCCGCGAGGCGGGGCAGGCCCGCCCAGCAAGGGAGAGAGCGATGCACTCGAGATCGAAACTGGCGCTATTGTCGGCGCTGGCCATGGGCGGGACGCTGCATGCGCAGTCTCGGACGCCGCCAGTGGCGACCTATCCGGCAATGGCCGAATTTCCCAAGGAGAACAAGGCGCTGGCGGCGCAGTATCTGGCGCGGGCGAGGGCAACGGCGGGCGATGATCTGTTTGGCGACTTCGTTCACCGCTGCATCGCCGATCCGCGTTTCCGCCAGCGGGTCAATGCCTTGCAGATGAACGCCCTGCTGCCCCCGGCCAAGGCGTTCGACCAGCTCTATTTCGTGGGCCAGAATGCCGAATCCGCATGGGCGCTCGACACGGCTGAGGGCATCGTGCTGTTTGACGCGCTGGAGAATGAGGAGCAGGCGCGCGAGATCATCGTGCCGGGGCTGAAGGCGGTGGGGCTGGACCCGGCGCGGCTGCGCTATATCGTGATCACTCACGCGCATGGGGATCATTACGGCGGGGCGGACTATCTGCGTAAGACCTATGGCGCTGGGCTGATTTCTTCGGCGCCCGATTGGGCCGCGATGGATGCGATGCGCGCGCGGGGCAAGGCCGATGGTCCGGAAGGCGCCCCGATGCCTCCCGCCCGCATCGAGGGTAAGGATCGGACCATTGCCGATGGCGAGGTGCTGAAACTGGGCGCGACCACGCTGCATTTCTATGTCACGCCGGGTCATACACCGGGGACGGTTTCGACGATCTTTGACGTGACAGACCAGGGCAAGCGCCATGTTGCGGCTTTCTTTGGCGGGTTTGGCGCGCCGCGCGATCCGATGCAGCGCTATACCCATATCGCCTCGATGCGCCGCTTTGCCGATCTGGCGGCGCGGGCCGGGGCCGATGTCATGCTGGCCAATCATCCGGTGCAGGATGGCGCGTTCGAAAAGCTGGAACTGCTGCGCTATCGCCGCGCGGGGGATGCCAATCCCTTTGTGGTGGGGCCGGATAAATTGGCGCGCTATTACAAGGTTCAGGAAACCTGCAGCCAGTTGGGGCTGGTGCGCGCGGGGTTGGACCCGGAAAAGCCATAATAATAGGCCCGCCCTCCGGTTAAGGAGGGCGGGCCGCAAGATGGAATTACATCGTCACGCGCACGCCAAGGCGGAACATGCGGCCGATCGGATCATAGAGCACCGAGCCGCCAAAGGGCGGGGCGCGATGGTTGAACACATTGTCGACCTTGAAATAGACCTGCGCGGCCTTGCCCAGCTTGTAATTGCCGCCGATGTCGAGATAGGCCGCGCCGGGGATGTCGTTGAAATTATAGGTCGGGTTCTGCACCGTCGAGGCCGGGCAATTGCTCGAACAGACGATGGCATTGGGGTCGATATAGCCCGCGCTGATGATCCGCTCGGTCAGCGTGATCGAGACCGGGCCCTTTTCCCAGTTCTGTTGCAGCATCACCTTCCACTTGGGCACGCCATTGCCATTGTCGGTGTTGTTGCCCGCCAGTTGCGCGATCTGTTGCCCCGAAATGCCGGTGTTGCTGACCATCGAGATCGCATGGGTGGCCAGCGCGCGCAGCGTCAACGTGCCGGCCGGTCCCAGATTGCGGCGATAGGCGGCCTCGATGTCAAAGCCGCGCATGTTGAGCGAGGCCAGATTGAAGGGCTGCGAGATCACATAGGGATAGTCGGATGTGCCGAGAACCCCGGTGAATTTCACGTTGGAACAATAGGTTGTATTGCCATTATAGCACAGGTCGATCACCTGCTGATTGGTCAGGGTCGAGATCGCCTGATTGAGGCGGATGTCGTAATAGTCGAAGGAGACGCTCAGCCCCGGAATGAAATCAGGCCGATAGACCGCGCCCACGTCGATCGTCTTGGCGATTTCGGGCTTGAGCGCCGGATTGCCCAGCGTGGTCGAAACCACCTGCACCGTGCCGCCGGTGGCGCGGTTGATGACGGGCTGGTTGGCGGTTTGCGGCGCGGCGAAAAGTTCCGACAGGTTGGGCGCGCGCAGATCGCGCGACACCACCCCCCGCAATTTCAGACCCGACAGCGGCGTATCCCATGTCGCGCCCACCTTCCATGTATTGGCATTGCCCGCCGTGCTGTAATGCGCGGTGCGGCCCGAGAGGCTCAGGTCGATCTTGCCGATCTCCTTGCTGTTGAGCAGCGGCAGGCCGATCTCAAGGAAAGCCTCGCGCACATTGAACGAGCCCGAGCCATTGTGATAATTGCCCGCAAACCAGTTGTTGCCCCCGGTCGAAAGCAGAGGATCGGCCGGATAGGCTGCGGTGTTGGGCGTGTCGGCGGTCACACCATTGCCGTAAGGGTCGGAAATCGTGTTGTAATATTCATTGCGCCATTCCGCGCCCAGCGCCACCGAAACGTCGCCTGCCCAGTTGTGGAAAGGCGTGGCGTTAAAGGCGATGCTGGCCGCGTCCTCCTTGAAGGTGCTGTATTGATAGGGGCCGGTGCCCCCCGTCAGCCAGGCAAAGGCGGCATCGGAAATTTTGGCGCCCGAAAAGATGTTGATCGGAATACAGCCCCCCGCCCGCGCCGTGGCCGAGGAGCAGACGATATTGCCGCTGGAATCGCGCACCGCGTTGATGGCCGCATTATAGCGACCGTTCAGAGTCATGTTGCGGATATCGACATGCACATTGTTGGTGCCATGCTGGTAATAGGCATCGAATTTGATCGGCGTCGCACCGATGTTGAACGAACCCTCGGTGCCGATCACGAAGCGGTACTGGCGGCGTACCGAATAGATCGTTTCCTTGCCCGGCATGATCGCATTGGCCGTGCCATAGGAGAAGCTGGTGATGCCCTTGGACGCGCAAAGCGCAGGGATTGTGGTCGAGGCCAGATAGGCGTTCGAGCATTGCATCGTCAGATTGCCCGGCTTGCGCGGATAGGCGATCGGCGTGTTGCTGGTGCGTACTTCCGACACATTGACCGTGGCGTACAGTTCCCAGTTGGGCGTCACATCAAAGCCGACGCGCCCGTATCCGACCACGCGGTTGATCGGATTGTCCAGCGTGTTGGTGGTGATGTAATTGTCCTGCTGCCCGCCGACGCAGGTGCCCGAGACGCAGCCGGTGCCATATTGGAAGGCGTAAGGATTGCCGGTGCTGTCAAAGGCCGTGCCCGCCAGCGGGCCTGCGGTGATCAGGCCCACGCCGCCCAGCGTGGTGGTCTGGGCATTATAGGGATAGGCATAGAATTGCGGGGCGCCCGCCGGTTGCGCGCCCAGCGCATAAGAGGTCGTGCCCGAGCGATAGGCATCGGGGCGGCCATTGGGATTGGCCCCGCCCACTTCGCCGCCCGCAACGCCCGAATTGCGGAAATATTCGCCCGCGATCTCGATATGCATCCGGTCGCCCATCAGGCCCCAGCCCGCGGCGGCCTGCGCCAGCACGCTCTGATCGTCGCCATAGGTCGATGTGCCGCCCGAGATATTCGCCTTGTATCCCTTGAACGTCTTGTCGGTGACGAAATTGACCACGCCCGCCACCGCGTCCGAACCCCACGAGGCCGAGGCGCCGCCCGTCACCACATCGACACGCTTGATCAGCAGTTGCGGGAACTGGCTGACATCGGCAATGCCGGTGATATAGGCGGGCACAACGCGCTGGCCGTCGAGCAGGGTCAGCGTGCGGATCGAGCCGAGCCCGCGCAGGTTGAGCGCCGAAAGGCCGTTATTGCCGAAACTGGTGCCGCCGTTCTGGCGCGTGTTGGCGGTGCCGACGCTGCCCTGAAGCGCGGGCAATTGCGCGATGGAATCGAACAGGTTGGGCTGTGCCGCCTGCTGCAATTGCTCGATGGAAACCACCGTGGTGGGCGTGGGCGCGTTAAAACCGCTGGCCGTGATGCGCGATCCGGTGACGATGATCTCGGCCGCGCCCGGCACGTTAGCGGGCACGGCGGCAGGCGCAGGCGCCGTTTGCGCATGGGCCACGCAGGGCAGGGCAAGGACTGCAAGACTGCTGCCCAAAATCAGTCGGTTGCGATTGGACATAAGGCGCATGGTGCGGGCATTTTTCATGATGGCATCCCCCATTCACAGCATCATCCCGCCGGGGCGGGGCAATGCTGACATCCTCTGGCCTGTGGCTGTTGCCCCAGGATCTTTCCCCCACGCGCCGCATCTTTGTCTCGGCGCTATGGCTTGTGGCCCTGTTATGCCGCGGCTTTTGCGCGCAACCATTACGCGTTGGGCATGGAACAATGCCCAACCGGCACTGATGGCCGGGCGCTCCCGCCAAATCCGCTGTTTTACATTGCAATTTGGCGCTATTCTCGCGCCCGGAATGGCTGATATGCAAAGGATTGGCCAAGCGATGCCGATCCAGCATGAATTGAACCAAGAATGGATATGGACGCACCGCGCCTTCTGGTCCTAGCCCAAAGGCAAGGATCAACCAGAACACAGGATGGCGAGAGAGATGATGGCCCCACAGGACATGGCGAAGGTGATTGGCTCGGGGTTGCTGTCCTTTCCGGTCACGCATTTCGATGCGGACCTGCGCTTTGATGAAGCGCCCTATCGGCAGCATTGCGGATGGATGCTCGAACATGATGTGGCGGCGCTGTTTGCCGCCGGGGGCACGGGCGAGTTCTTCTCGCTGACGCCTGCCGAAACGGTGCAGGTGGTGCGCGCGGCGGTGGAAGAAACTGCTGGCCGGGTGCCGGTGATTTCGGGCTGCGGCTATGGCACGGCAATTGCGGTGGAAATCGCGCAGGGCGTGGAAAAGGCTGGGGCCGATGGCATCCTGCTGTTGCCGCAATATCTGGTGGGGGCGAAGCAGGAAGGTCTGGCCGCGCATATCGAGGCGGTGTGCCGTTCGACCAATCTGGGCGTCATCGTCTATAACCGCGACAATGCGATTGTGAACGAGGATACGCTGGCCCGCCTGTGTGAGCGCAACCCGAACCTTGTGGGTTACAAGGACGGGGTGGGCGACATCGAACTGATGATGCGCGTCTATTGCAAGCTGGGCGACCGGCTGACCTATATTGGCGGCCTGCCCACGGCGGAGACTTTCGCACCCGCCTATCTGGAAATGGGCGTGACGACCTATTCCTCGGCCATCTATAATTTCATGCCCGAATGGGCGGTGGCGTTTTACAAAGCGGCGCGGGCGAGGGATCATGCCAAGGTGCATCAGATGCTGCGCGATTTCGTGCTGCCCTATATCGCGCTGCGCAATCGCGGGCGGGGTTATGCTGTGTCCATCGTGAAGGCGGGGATGAATGTCATCGGCCGCCCTGCTGGCCCGGTGCGCACGCCCTTGACGGATCTTTCGGCGGCGGAACATGAAGAACTGGCCGCTCTGGTGGCCAAGGCGAAGGCAAGCATCTGATGGGATCTGTTCCGATTATTGCTGAAATGCGCGTTGTGCCCGTGGCGGGGCATGATGCGATGCTGCTCAACCTGTCGGGGGCGCATGCGCCTTTCTTCACCCGCAACATCGTCATCCTGACCGACAGTGATGGGCGTCAGGGCCTAGGCGAAGTGCCCGGCGGCGAGGCGATCCGGCAAACGCTGGAGGATGCGCGGGGGCTGGTCGTGGGGCGGCCCCTCGGCACCCATGCCAGCGTGGTGGCGCAGGTGGGCCGCGCCTTTGCCTCACGCGATGCGGGCGGGCGGGGTTTGCAGACCTTTGACCTGCGCACCACGATCCATGCTCAGACCGCGATTGAGGCGGCGATGCTCGACCTGCTGGGCCAGCATGTCGGCGTGGCGGTGGCGGATCTGCTGGGCACCGGGCGGCACCGCGACCGGGTGGAGATGCTGGGCTATCTCTTCTACATCGCCGACCCGAAAAAGACCGACCTGCCCTATCGTGATGAGAGCGGCAGCGCGGATGAATGGGAACGGCTGCGCAACCGCGAGGCGCTGACGCCCGAGGCGGTGGTAGCTCTGGCCCGCGCGGCGCAGGCGCGATATGGTTTCCGCGATTTCAAGCTGAAGGGCGGCGCTCTGGCGGGCGATGAGGAAGTGCTGGCGGTGCGGGCCTTGAAGGAGGCTTTCCCGCAGGCGCGCATCACGCTTGATCCCAATGGCGCGTGGTCTCTGTCCGAGGCGGTGCGCCTGATGAGGCCGCTGGGCGAGGTTTTGGCCTATGCCGAGGACCCCTGCGGCGCGGAGGGTGGTTTTTCCGGGCGCGAGGTGATGGCCGAATTTCGCCGCGCCACGGGCCTGCCTACGGCCACCAACATGATCGCGACCGATTGGCGCCAGATGGCTCATTCGCTGTCCTTGCAATCGGTGGATATTCCGCTGGCCGATCCGCATTTCTGGACGATGGAAGGGGCGGTGCGCGTCGCCCATCTGTGCGACGCCTTCGGCCTGACATGGGGCAGCCATTCGAACAACCATTTCGATATTTCGCTGGCCATGTTCACCCATTGCGCCGCCGCCGCGCCGGGCAAGGTCACGGCCATCGACACGCATTGGATCTGGCAGGATGGCGAATGTCTGACCAAGAACCCGCCGAGTATCGAGGATGGCCATGTGGCGATTGGCGACAAGCCCGGTCTGGGGCTGGAGATCGACGAGGACGCGCTGGCGCGCGGGCATGAGCTGTATCAGCAGCATGGGCTGGGCGCGCGCAATGATGCGATGGGGATGCAGTACCTTATCCCCGGCTGGACGTTTGATAACAAGCGGCCCTGCATGGTGAGATAATCTCTACGCCATAGTGCGTCGGACAGGAGGGAGCCATCCACCCGGCTCCCTCCTGTTTTTTTACCCCGTGTAATGCCCTGCCGCCTGCATCAGCCCGCGAATATGACCATAGGCAAAGGCGAAACTCTCACCCTCTGCTTCGGGATGGCCGGGAATGATCGGCACATGATCGGGCATCAGCATCCCGTCATAGCCGACCTCGGCATAGGTGAGCAGCGCGCGATAGAGATCGACATCGCCCTCATCCGGGAAAGCCTCGCGGAAATGGCCGCGACCGCCCACGATGTTGCGAAAATGGACGTTGAAGATCTTCTTGCGGCTGCCGAACCAGCGGATCACGTCGAAGATCTGTTCGGCCGGTTTGGGCAGATTTTCGCTGACCGTGCCCTGACAGAAATTGAAGCCGTGCCAGGGGCTTTCCTTGATGGTGATGAAACGCTTCATCCCCTCGATGGTGCCCAGCACGCGGTGGATGCCCTGATAGCCCTGCGGCGGTGTGCCCGGATCATGTGGGTGACAGGCGATGCGGATTTTATACTCATTGGCCACCGGCACGACATGCTCGAGGAACCATGTGATCCGCTCCCAAAACGCATCCTCGCTGATCGCGCCCGCGCGGGTCAGGGGCTTGGCCGGGTCCAGCTTGGTCGCGTCATATTCGGAAAACACCGCATCGCCGCGTGTCTGCACTTTGCCGGTGCGGATCACGCCCAGCAGGCTCATATTATACTTGATGCAGGGCACGCCCGCCGCCGCGCAGGCGCGGATCTGGTTCTGAAACGCCTCTACTTCGCGCTCGCGCTCCGGGCTGGTGGCCAGCATGATGCCGGGGTTCTTTTCCCGGTCGATATGGCTGGAGGGCAGCAGCAAAGGATCGAGGATGGAGAGCGTCAACTTGTGCTTCTCGGCCAGATCACGCAGGGCCTTGACCTCATCCGCCGTTGAGTAAAGCGCGCCCTCCGCCGATTTGGCCCGCGCGGCCACATGGGTCACACCGTATCGGGCCAGAAAGGCGAAATGATCGTCGGTCGCCGGGCCGCTCTGGCAACCCAGCTTCATTTTCAGCGCGGGGCGTTTGGGGGTGGGGGCCGGTTTGCGCCCTGCCGCCTGCGCCATGGGCGCAGCGCCAGCCAGCACCCCCACCCCGATACTGGTCAGAAAATCACGCCTTTCCATGGCTCTCTCCCTATTATGGTTTAGAGGGAGCGTAACCTGTCAAAGGCGCTTTCGACCAATCGTGTGTCAGGATTGGTCTATGCTACCCCGGTATCAATAAGCTGGTATCAATCCGAGCCGCACAATTCCATCAAGCGCGGCACCAGAGCCAGCAGCGCCGGATTATCCGCATCGCGCCGCCATGTGGCCTGTAATTCCACAATCGGCTCGCCATCCTCCAGCTCGGAAAAGACCACGCCGTCCGGGTGCAGCCGCCGCGAGCTTTCGGGCACCAGCGCATAGCCATGGCCCGCCCCCACCAGCATCAGCGCGGTGTGGATCTGGGCCAGATATTGCACGAAGCGGGGTTCGGCCCGCGCGCCCGCGAAAAGCCCGGCCAGCAGATCGTGGAAATAGCGCGCCTTGTCGGGCGCATAGGTGATGAAGGGCAGGCGGTCGAAATCGGCCAGACGGCGCGGGCGTTCCTCCTCCGGCACGCTGGCGGGAGAGCAGATGATGAAACGCTCGCGCAGCACTTCCTGCGAAACCATCGCGGGATGGCGCACCGGAGGACGCAGGAACCCCAGATCGATCCGGCCCGAGAGCAGGCTCTCGACCTGCTCGTCGCTGACCATTTCTTTCAGAACAAAGCGCACGTCGGGCAGGATTTTCTGCACATTGGCGATGAAGCGCGGCAGGAAGGAATAGCCCGAAGCGGCGGTAAAGCCCAGGCTCACCAAGCCATGCCGCCCCTCGGCCGCCGCGCGGGCGGTGGCCACGGCGCTGTCGGCCAGTTGCACCACGCGCCGCGCCTCGACCAGAAAGGCCGAGCCCGCCGCCGTCAGCTTCACCGTCCGGCTGGAGCGGTAGAACAGCGGCACCTTCATCACCCGTTCAAGCACCTGAATATGGCGCGAGAGCGGCGGCTGGGTCATGTTGAGGCGTGCGGCGGCGCGGCCAAAATGCAGCTCCTCGGCCACAGCCACAAAGCAGCGCAATTGGATCAGTTCAAACAAGGCCTCTCCCCCCGTCATGCGACGGGCGGGGCCGGTCGCATGACATATTCAATATCTTGGCTTTTTTTCGGTGAAAGCCTTATCATATTTCTGCATCTGGCCCAAGTCGTCACGGGTGCGGATGGTGATGCGTTTGAACATCGCATGGGCGCGCGCCAGCCTTTGCCGGTCCAACTCGACCCCGATGCCGGGCATGTCGGTGATGCGCACACAGCCGCCGGTGATGGGGATCTTGCCGCCCGCGATCACCTCGTCATCCTCCTCTACCCATGGGTAATGCGTGTCGCAGGCATAGGTCAGATTGCGCGTGGTCGCGGCCAGATGAGTCATCGCCATCAGGCTGATCCCCAGATGCGAATTGGAGTGCATTGAAAGACCCAGCCCGAAGGTGTCGCACATGGCGGCCAGATTCTGCGTCGCGCGCAACCCGCCCCAGTAATGATGGTCCGACAGCACGATCTGTACCGAATTTTTCGCCACGCTTTCCTTGAAGCCCGGAAAGTCGATGACGATCATATTGGTGGCCAGAGGCAGGCCGGTTTTCCGATGCAATTCCGCCATATCGTCATGGCCCGCCACCGGATCTTCGTAATATTCGATCAGCGGCCCCAGCTTTTCCGCCGCCTTCAAAGCGGTGTCCATCGCCCAGGCCCCATTGGGGTCGATCCGCAAAGGCAGGCCGGGAAAGGCGCGGGACAGGGCTTCGATGCTGGCGACCTCGATATCGGGGGGCAGGGTGCCCGCCTTCAGCTTGATCGAGCCGAAGCCGTGGAGGTGGATCATCCGCCGCGCCTGCGCGACGATGCCCTCGGGGGTGATCGCCTCTCCCCATGCGTCGGGGGCTTCCTCCGGCTCGATATGGCGGGCGTATTTGAAGAAGAGATAGGCCGAAAAAGGCACCTCACGCCGAAGCGCACCGCCCAGCAATTCGTGCAAAGGCACGCCTGCCACCTTGGCCTGAAGATCGAGCAGTGCGACCTCAAAGGCGGAAAAGCAATTGCCCAGCAGGCGCGATGGCTGCGACCCCGGCGCGAGTTCGGCCCCGGCTTGCGCTGTGGGCAGACGGGCCAGCGCCGAGGCGAGCCGGTCATGCAGCCCATTGAGATCATAGATCGACAGACCCACCAGATCGGGCGCGGCCTCCTGCAAGGCCGCCAGTACCGGCGCATCGCCATAGCTTTCGCCAAGGCCCGTAAAGCCGCCCGCCTCAACCTCAATGATCGAGCGCAGCGCATAGGGTTCGTGGATCCCGGCGGCATTGAGCAGCGGCGGGTCCCGAAAGGCAATCGGCGTCACGCGCAGCGCGGTGATCTGCATCAGGGCACTCTCCATCTTGTTCTTTCCACCCGCATGGCCCCATGCGCCCCCCAAGACCAATGCGAATTTCCTATCGACCGATGCCGCCTTGGCGGTTGATTGAGCATCGATCCCCCGCGATCATGGCGGATAAGAGATAAGGCCCTGAGAGGACACCCATGCCCACCGATACGATTTCCGCCATCAAGCTCAGCCTCGCCTGGGTGCCTCTGGCCACGCCGATTTCCGATGCCAAGGTTTTCACGGGCCGCCAAAAGCCGCTGACCCGCGTGGCCATGCTGTTTGCCGAGATCGAGACCGCCGATGGCCACACCGGCCTTGGCTTCAGCTATTCCAAGCGCGCGGGCGGGCCGGGCATGTATGCCCATGCGCGCGAAGTGGCCGACAGCCTGATCGGGGAAAATCCGGCGGACATTGGCCGCCTGTGGAACAAGCTCGTCTGGGCCGGGGCGTCGGTGGGGCGTTCGGGCCTTTCGACGCAGGCGATTGCCGCCATCGACATTGCGCTGTGGGATCTGAAGGCCAAGCGCGCGGGCCTGCCTTTGGGCCGGTTGCTTGGCGCATGGCGCGATGGCGTGCCTAGCTATAACACGTCGGGCGGCTTCCTCTCCTCGCCTCTGCCCGAAGTGCTGGACAATGTTGAGGCCTCGATCGCCAGCGGGATCGGCGGGATCAAGATCAAGGTCGGCCATCCCGATCCCAAGGTCGATCTCACCCGCCTTGAGGCCGTGGCCAATCAGATCGACGGACGCGTGGCGCTGATGGTGGACGCCAATCAGCAATGGGACCGCCCCACCGCCTTGCGCATGTGCCGCGCGATGGAGCAATATGGCCTCGTCTGGATCGAGGAGCCGCTCGACGCTTATGACATCGAGGGCCACGCCGCCCTTGCTGCCGCCATCGACACGCCCATCGCCTCGGGCGAGATGCTGGTGAGCGCGGCGGAGCATTTCGCCATGATCGACGCGCGTGCGGTGGATTTCATCCAGCCCGATGCGGCCCGCGTGGGCGGCATCACCCAGTTTCAGCGCGTGACCGCGCGGGCCGAGCAGGCAGGCCTGATGATGGCCCCGCATTTTGCGATGGAGATCCATGTCCATGTCTCGGCCGCCTATCCGCTGGGGACATGGGTCGAACATTTTGACTGGCTCGACCCGCTGTTCAACGAGCGTCAGATCCTTGAGGGCGGCAAGATGATGCTCTCCACCCGCCCGGGCCTCGGCGTCACCCTGTCGGATCAGGCGCGGGCCTGGACCGAGGCAAGCTGTCGCATCGACGCCAAAGGCTGCACCGACCATACGCACGGGTAAGGAGCGAAGGCCATGGAGGCTGTCTCTAAAATAGGGCGCGAAAAGGTCGGGCGGCTGCGCTGGGGCGTGCTGGCGATGCTGTTTGGCGTCACCATCATCAACTATGCGGTGCGCGCGGCGCTCTCGCTGGCGGCGCCTTCGCTGTCCAAGGATCTGGGCATCGACCCGCTGCAACTGGGCATCGTCTTTTCCGCTTTCGGCTGGTCCTATGTCATCGCGCAGGTGCCGGGCGGCTGGTTGCTCGACCGGTTTGGCGCGCCGCGCGTCTATCTCTGGGTGATCGTCGCTTGGTCACTCATCACGGTGGCCCATGGCACGGTGGTTTGGTTGAGCGGCACGGCGGCGGTGACGGCGCTGTTCGCCCTGCGCTTTCTGGTGGGCCTTGCCGAAGCGCCCAGTTTCCCCGCCAATGCGCGCGTGGTGGCCAGCTGGTTTCCCGCGCGTGAGCGGGGCACGGCCTCGGCGGTGTTCAATGCGGCGCAATATTTCGCCACCGTGCTGTTTGCCCCGCTGATGGGTTGGATCGTGGCCGATTTCGGCTGGCCATGGGTGTTTGTGGCGATGGGGGCGCTGGGTTTGGTGGTCTCGCTGTTCTGGTCGCGCGTGGTGCGCGATCCGCGCGATCATCCGCGTCTGGGCGCGGGCGAACTAGGCCTTCTGATCGAGGGCGGTGCGCTGGTTGATCCGGTTGCGCCGCAGGTCGATGCCGCCGCCGCCAAGGCCGAAAATCGCCGCAAGATGCGTGTTTTGCTGACCACGCCCACGCTCTGGGGCCTCTATTCGGGCCAGTTCTTCATCAACACGTTGACCTATTTCTTCATCACCTGGTTCCCGGTCTATCTGGTTCAGGAGCGCGGGCTTTCAGTGATGAAGGCAGGGCTGTTCGCCACGATGCCGGCGGTCTGCGGCTTTATCGGCGGGGTGCTGGGCGGCATCTGGTCGGACTGGCTGCTGCGGCGCGGCGTGTCGCTGACATGGGCGCGCAAGGTGCCCGTGGTGGCGGGGATGCTGGGGGCGCTGACCATCCTTGGCTGCAATTTTGTCCATTCGAACACGCTGGTGTTGCTGTTCATGAGCCTCGCCTTCTTTGGCAAGGGCGTGGGGGCGCTGGGCTGGGCGGTGGTGGCCGATGTGGCGCCGCGCGACAGTGCGGGGCTTTCGGGCGGCATTTTCAATATGTTCGGCAATATTTCCTCGATCACCACGCCGATCCTGATTGGGTGGATTTTGAAGGAAACGGGTTCCTTCGATCTCGTGCTGATGCTGGTGGCGGGCAGCGCGCTGGCCGCCGCGCTCTCCTACCTCTTCCTTGTCGGCAAGATCGAGCGGATCGGCGCGCAGGCATAAAGAAACCCCCGCTCCCGGTGTTTCGGGAGCGGGGGTTTTCTCGGCGTCCGGCTTACTCTGCGTTTTCGCCCATCCGCGCCAGTTGCACCCGGCTGCAAGCGCTCATAACGCCCATATAGCGCTGATATTTGTCCACGCCGTAGATGAAGGGATTGTTGCCCCCGGTGGCGCCATAGCGGATCAGCGCCTCCTTTTCGGTCGCGGCCATATGCACCGGATGGTTGGTCACCAGCACATCGACGCTCGCCGCTTTGGTAATCCCTTGCCAGCGGGCCAGCGAGGCGATCTGCTGGCGCGCGGCCTCGGGGCTGCTGCCTCCGCCGGTGCCGCCCATCAGGCCCGCATTGTGGCGCACACCTTTGTCAAACACCGGAAAGACGAGCGAGAGCGTGCCCGGCGTATGGCCCGGCGTGATATAGGTCTTCATCGTGAAATCGCCCAGCGTCACGCTGTCGCCATCCTTGACCTCAATGTCATGCTTTGGCGGCACCAGCGAAGCGAATGGCCCGCCCCCGCGCGACGGGCTTTCCATCATCCCCCAATCCGTGGCCGAGGCAACGACCCGCGCGCCATAGGTGTCCTGAAGGAATTTGGCCCCGCCCCAATGGTCGCCATGGCCATGGGTGATGACGACATATTTGATGCGTTTCGGGTCCAGCCCCAGCTTCTGCATATTGGGCACGAGGATGTCGCGCGCCTCGTCGGGGTTGTTGAGCGCGTCGATGACGATGATGCCCTGCGGCGTGTCGATGGCCCATGCCGAGACGGCGTTCTGGCCGATGGCGTAGAGATTGTCGAAGACACGTGTGGCGGGCACGAGGCCGTCATGCTGGACGCCAAACACGATGTTCTTGTCGAGCGGACTGATCAGGCAGCGCCAGTTGAAATCGGCCTCCAGATCCACTCCGGCCAGCTTGCGCCCCTCGGCCAGATAGCGGCCTACGGCCTCGCGGTTCTCCTTGGGATAGGCGGCCTGCGCCGGATAGGCCGAAGGCGCGGCGGGATGGGGCGGCGGCATTTGCGCCATGGCCGCCGTGCCCGCGCAAAGCATGGCGAGCAGGGGGATGGAACGGCGGGTGGTCCTCTCCATAGGGTGGTCCTTTCGTTGGCCGGATGGTGCGGCGTGGGACTTTGGGTATCGTTTGGGAATGCCGCTTGGGTATCGCGCGGGCATGGGCGCAACCAATGTTTTGCCCGCATGATACGATGTGCTTTCGGTATGACGGCGCGATGTATGGGCTTGCATGAAATGAGATCGCGGTGATAGAACCGCTATGAAGTAAAACACTGTGGCCGCGACAGGGCGTTGGCCAAAACAAGAATGGAAAGAGGGGGTTTCAGCCATGATCTCGGTTTCTATGCGCGCGCTTTTGATGACAAGTATCGCTGCAAGCGCTTTCTCTCATCCAGCCATGGCGCAAGGCGCCCCCGACGCCGCCCCAGAAATCGTCGTGACGGCGGCCACGGGCACCAGCATTCGCGGCGTGGCGCCGGTCGGTGCCCCGGTCATTGGATTGAATCAGGACGATATTCAAAAGCGCCCGGCAGCCACCACCGCTGAATTGCTGCGGGAGATTCCCTCGGTGACAGGCACAGGCGCCAATGACCAGAATTTCAGCGCCGCCAACAATGCAAACGCAAACATCACGGCGGGCAACGGCATCAATCTGCGCGGGCTTGGCACGGAATCGACGCTTACCCTGCTCAATGGCCGCCGCTTGCCGCCCGCCGGCACGCAGGCGCAATTCTTCGACCCCTCGGTTTTCCCGACCGGCGCCATCGGGCGATTGGAAGTCATGGCCGACGGCGGCTCGGCGATTTACGGTTCGGATGCGGTGGGCGGGGTGGTCAACGTTCTGTTGCCGCGCCGTTTCACCGGGCTGGATGTTTATGTGAAGCAGGGGTTTAACGATGCGGTGCATGAAACCTCGGCGGGCGGCATGTTCGGCAAGAAATGGAACAGCGGCAATGTCATGGTGGCCTATGAACATGGCTATCGCTCGGCACTGGCCGCCTCGGATCGGTCGAGCCGCTATACTGACGATCTGACCCCGTTCGGCGGCACGGATCAGCGGCTGCTCTTTGCCAATCCGGGCAATATCCTGATCGGCGGGCGCACCTATGCGCTGCCCGCAGGACAGAACGGCACGGGCCTGACCCCGGCGCAGATCGGCGCGGCGGGCACGGCCAACCGCGAAAGCGCCTATCTCAATTCCGACGCCATTCCGGGGCAGAAGCGCGATTCGGTGATTGTTTCGCTGCGTCAGGATATCGCGCCGGGGATTACGCTGTGGACCGAGGATTATTTCGCCTATCGTTCGGTCATTCGCCGTACAGGCGCGGTCACCAGTGCGCTTTCGGTGCCCACGACCAATCCGTTCTTTGTCGCGCCCGCCGGGGCCACCTTGTCCAATTGCGGCGCCAGTTCGGGCGTGGCCGCAGGCACCAAATGCGAAACGGTCAATTACAGCTTTTCCTCCGACTATGGCTCGCGCGTACAGAACGCCTATCAGGCAAGCTGGCAGGTGGCGGGTGGTTTCGACGCCGATCTTGGTAAGGATTGGAAGCTGACCGCCTATGGCAGCTATGGTCAGGACAATGAATCGCGCACGCTTTATGCGCTTAACACCGCCGCGCTCTCCGCCGCCCTGCGCGACACCAATCCGCTGACGGCCTTCAACCCCTTTGGCGCGGGCAGCAACACCAACCCGGGAACCCTTGCCAATATCAAGGGTTTTTCGACCATCGGCACGCAATATAAGCTGACTGACTTTGCCGCCAAACTGGATGGTTCGGTGGTGCATCTGCCCGGCGGCGATCTCAAACTGGCCGTGGGCGGGGAATATCAGCAGCACCAGTTGCTGTCCTATACGCTGGCCAGTACCGGCACGGCCAATGTCGGCATCGCCCAGCTTTTGCCCTCGACCACGCGGCGCAACATCGCCTCGGCCTATGCCGAAGCCTTTGTGCCGCTGGTGGGAGCGGACAATGCGATGCCCTTGCTGCGCGAGCTGACCGTTTCGGCGGCGGTGCGCCATGATCGCTACAGCGATTTCGGCAGCACAACCAATCCCAAATTCGCGCTGAATTACAAGCCGATGGCCGACCTTACCTTGCGCGGCAGCTATGGCACCTCGTTTCGTGCGCCCACCTTGTCTGATGTCGATCCTTCGACGCTGACGATTTCCTTTAATCAGTTGACGAACAATCCCTCCGGCACGGTCAACACGCTCTGGGTGCGCGGCGGCAATGACAGGCTGGGGCCGGAAAAGGCGACGATCTGGTCGATGGGTTTTGATTACAAACCTGCCTATATTGAGGGACTGAGCCTGTCGCTGACCTATTTCAACGTGGTCTATCGCAACCGCATCGCCACGCCGGGCAATGACACGCTGGCGCTCAGCTCGGCCTCGCGTGAGGCTTTGCTGGGCGCTCTGGTAACGCGCAACCCTTCGGCCGATCTGGTGAATTTTTATCAGAACCTGCCGCAATATACCGGGGTCAAGGTCGATCCGGCCACGGTGGGGGCCTTCCTCGACGGACGCAAGGTCAATGTGGGACAGGTGCGCACCGAGGGGCTGGAAATCATCGCCTCCTATCGCATTCCCGTCGGGCCGGGTCAGCTGCGCATCAGCGGCAGCGCCAATTACGTCATCAATTTCAAACAGGCGCTGGCGCCCAATGCGCCACTGGTCGATTTGGCCAATACGATCAACAACCCGCTCCACTGGCGCGGGCGGGGCAGCGTATCCTATGGGCTGGGCGGGTTTGAAGGCTCGATTTATGTCAATTATTCGGGCGGTTATACCAACAATTCCATCGCCTCGCCGGTCGATGTACCTTCCTACACCACCTTTGACCTGAACCTGCGCCAGTCAATCAAGGGGGCAGGGGCCTTTGGCATGCGCGAGATGATCCTGACCGCCAATGTGCAAAACCTGTTCGACCGCCAGCCTCCGGTGGTGCTGAACGGCGCGCTGGCGTTTGATCCTCAGGTGGCCAGCATTCTGGGCCGCTATGCCTCGATCGGCCTGAGGGCCAAGTGGTGAGCGCGCGCCTCTGGCTGATCGCCCCGATGATGGCGGCCAGCGCGGTGCAGGCGGCTCCTGCCTATGACGGGGCCTATGATGGGATGGTCTCCTCCTCGCGCTATATCCGGTCCTATGACGGCACGCGGATGGCGGTGACCATCTATCGTCCGACCAGCGCGGGGCAGGTCGAAAGCCGCCGCCTGCCGGTGGTCGTCACACAGGGGCGCAGCGATCTGCGCCCTGCGACCATGGCCTCGGTGCGCTATTTCGTCACCCATGGCTATGTCTGGGTGGCACAGGACCGGCGCGGCACGGGGGCCTCGTTCGGGGTGCAGACCGGCTTCGTCAATGCCGCCGATGCGCGCGATGGCAAGGCGGTGATCGAATGGTCCGCCGCCCAGCCTTTCGCCACGGGCAAGGCGGTGACATGGGGCTGTTCCAATCAGGGGGCGTGGCAATATCTGGCGCTGAAGTTCCGGCCCAAGGGGCTGGTGGCCATCGCGCCCGCCTGTTCCAGCGCGCAATTCTTTGACCATGGGATTACGCTGGGCGGCATTCCCATGCTCTCGATTGCCAATCAGCCCTATGCGGGCGAATGCAAACGCCCCGCCGGCGGGGCAAGGCCGGTGAGCGATTCTGAGGCCGCCCGCGCCCAGCCGGTGAAGGAAGAACCACACCCGGTCGATGAGGACAAGGACGGCGCGCTGCTGGCACAGGCGCGGGCCGGGCAGGCCTGCGGATCTGGGCTGATGGGCCAATATTGGCGCAATATGCCGCGCGATGGCTGGAACGCATTTGCCAAATATCGCCCCGGCATCGAGGACACGATCCTGACCAGCGCGGTTCATACCCCGCCCAAGGGCGTCCATGTTCTTCAAGTGGGCGGATGGTATGACGCGGCCGTGGCGGGGCAACTGGAATCGCAGCGCCTGTGGGGCGGGCGGCTGGTGATGGGGCCATGGGTGCATGGCAATCGCGCGCTGCCGGGAATGACCCAGCCGAATGACACGGTGGTGCCGGACGCGGAAATGCTGGCATGGTTCGATCATTATGCCAAGGGCAAGGGGACGGTGCGTAGCGAGGTTCTGTATTACACCCATAATGCGCCTGCGGGCCATGAATGGCGGCGGGCGGCCCACTGGCTGGCGATCCCCTCGCGCAAACAGGCGCTTTATCTGGGCGAGGATGCGCTGAGCGGGGCGCCGTCGAAGGCGGGGCCGGTGTTGCTGGACAAGCCGGAAGCCAAATTGTTCGACGGGCAGTACGCCCCGCTGCGACGGCAATGGGGTGGAGATATGGCGGGCTTTAACGCCTCGGCCTCGGTGCATAGCGGACCGGTGGCGGCCCATGATACCGAGATCACCGGCACCCCGCGCGCCCATTTGTGGATCAGCGCGGATCGGGCGGACGCCAATATCTATGCCGTGCTGGAGGATGTCGGCCCCGATGGGCGGGCCAGCTATATCAGTGATGGGCGGTTGCGTGCCTCGTGGCGGACGGTGAACAAGGCGCCGTGGGGGCCGAGTCAGCAACTCTGGCATCGCGGTTATGCGCAGGATCTCAAGCCTTTGCAGCTGGGCGTGCCGGTGGCGATGGACTTTGATTTCTTTCCGATTTCCTATGTGCTGAAATCGGGCCACCGGCTGCGTCTGGCCGTTACCGCCTCGATTGGCGAGGCCTATCAGGCGGTCGATCAGGGCAAGGTTACGCTCTACCGCGACCGCTCTTCCATCGAATTGCCGGTGGTGGCACGCAAATGAGTGGGTGGGCGGCGCGGGCCGCCCACCATCAGATCGACCCCAAAGCCCGATACAACCCGATCATCCCCAGCAAGGCACCGGCCCGCGTGGAGAGCAAGGTCTGGCGTGCGGAATAGGCGCTACGTTGGGCGTCGAGCAATTCGAGGCGGCTGTCCACCCCCGCCTGATAGCGCAGCTTCGACAGGTTGACGCGCCGGTCGGCGGCATCGGCGGCGGCATCCTGCGCCTTGATCTGTGGGCCATAGGTCTGCTGGGCCGAAATGCCGTCGGCCACTTCGGCAAAGGCGGTCTGGATCGCCTTTTCATAGGTAGCAACCGCAATCCCCTGCTGCGCCTTGGCCTGAGCCAGATTGCCCCGCAGTCCGGCATAGGGGAACAGAGGCAGGGAGACAGCAGGCGCATAATTCCACGCCTTGTTCGTGCCGGAAAACAGGCCCGACAGGCCCGGAGAAACCGCGCCCAGCGCCCCGGTCAGCGACAGGCGGGGGAAGAAGGCGGCGCGCGCGGCATTCACATCGGCTTGGGCAGCGCGCAGATTATATTCCGCCTGCACAATATCGGGCCGCCGGGTCAGCAGGTCGGAGGGCAGGCCCGCCCCCAGATGATCGGGCATTGAGGCCAGCATCAGCCCGATGGGCGCGGGCAGATCTTCGGGCAGCGGCGCGCCCACGGCCAGAGACAGCGCATGGGCGGCCACTTCGCGCTCGCGCTGGCGCTGGGCCAGATCGGCCTCGGCCTGACGCACCAGCCCTTCGGCCTGCGCCAGATCGCTGCCGCTGGCCTGGCCCGCATCATGCAGCCGCCGCGTCAGGTCGAGCGACACGCGCCAGTCGGCCAGCGTTGAGGAGGTCAGTTGCCATTGCTCCTGCGCCAGCCTTTCGGCCACATAGGCCTGCGCCACCGCGCCCACTACTGTCAGTTCGCTGGCCCGCCGCCCGGCCTCGCTGGCCAGATAGCGGTCGAAGGCGGCGCGGCTTTGCGCGCGCAGGCGGCCAAACAGGTCGATCTCGAAACTGGTCAGCGCGATCTGGCCGCTGAACTGGTCATAGCGAAAGCCGCCAAAGCCGCCGCCTGCGGTCTGCGCGCCGGTGAAACCACCCTGCGCCTCCAGCGTCGGCAATTGCGCGCCGCGCGCCACCGACAAGGCCCCGCGCGCGGCCTGAGCGTTCAAAACCGCAATCCGCAAATCACGGTTCTCATTCAGCGCCAGCGCGATCAGCCGTTGCAACCGCGCATCGGCAAAGAATTCGCGCCATGTCAGCGGGGTGAGCGCTACCGTCTCGGCATAATGCGCGGCCACGGGGGCCTTGGGTAGGGGCGCTTTCTCCGCCGCACACCCACCCAAGGCCAAGGCCAAAATCAAAACCTTACGCATCGGCCTGCTCCTGCTTCTTCTTCTTGCGCAAGCCGCCAAAGCCCAGACGCTCACTTATTCCCATAGCCACCACAAAGAACACCGGCACAAAGAACACCGCCAGCACTGTCCCCGAAATCATGCCGCCAAATACGCCCGTGCCAATCGCCGCCTGCGTTTCCGCGCTGGCCCCCGTCGACAGCATCAGCGGCACCACGCCCAGCGTGAAGGCCAGCGAGGTCATCACGATAGGCCGCAGACGCACCTTTGCCGCCGCCATCGCGCTTTCCACCAGCCCCATGCCCTGCGCGCGGTAATGGCGGGCAAATTCGACGATCAGGATCGCATTCTTGGCCGACAGCCCGATGATGGTGATCAGGCCCACCTTGAAGAACACATCATTGGCCATGCCCCGCAAGGACACCGCCGCCACCGCCCCGATCAGGCCCAGCGGCACCACCAGCATCACCGCCAAAGGCACGGCGAAACTGTCATACATCGCCGCCAGCACCAGAAACACTGCCAGCATCGAGAGCGCCAGCAGCATCGGGGCCTGCGCGCCCGATTGCTGTTCCTGATAGGACAGGCCGGTCCATTCGATGGCGAAACCGGGCGGCAATTGCTTGGCCAGATTGGCCATCTCGGCCATGGCATCGCCGCTCGACACGCCGGGCGCGGCCATGCCCGACAGGCGCAGCGCCGGATAGCCATTATAGCGCACCAATTGCAACGGGGTCTGCTGCCAGTCGGCCTTGACCACTTCGGACAAAGGCACCATCGAGCCTGCATTGTTGCGCAGGTTCAATCGCATCATGTCAGGCAGGTTCATGCGATAGGTCGCATCGGCCTGCACGATCACCTGCTGCATACGCCCGGCATTGGGGTAATCGCCGACATAGGCCGAACCCATCGCGGCCGAGAGCGTGTCGCTGATCCGGTTGAAGGGTACGCCCAGCGCCTCGGCCTTTTGCCGGTCGATGGACAGGTGGATGCTGGTGCCTGCGGGCAGGCCGTCGGGATAGACGCCGACCACCTTCTTGCTTTGTCCGGCAAGGCCCAGCAATTGATATTGCGCGGCCACCAGCGCCTCGTGCCCGCGCCCGGCGCGATCCTCCAATCGCATGGCAAAGCCGGAGGAATTGCCCAACTCGTCAATCGCGGGCGGCACAAGGCTCATGATGATGCCTTCCTTGATGACGCCCATCGCGGCCATCGTGCGGGCAACCTCATCCTTGACCGTGGCCCCGCCGCGCTCGCCCCAGTCCTTGAGGACGGTGAACACAATCGCCGCATTGGGCCCCGCGCCCGAGAAGCCAAAGCCCAGGATCGCCTCATTGCCCTTGGTCGAGAGGCGCGTGGCGGTGTGGCGCTCCAGCACCTGCACGGCTTCGCGGGTGCGCTCAGCGGTGGCGTCGGCGGGCAATTGGAAGGCGGTCATATAATAGCCCTGATCCTCTTCGGGCATGAAGGCCGTGGGCAGGCGCCAGAAGGCAAAGCCCAGCAACGCCACCACCACGCCCAGCGCGACCATCGCCCGCCCGCCGCGCCGGATAACCCGCGCGACCCATCCGGCATAGCCATTGGTCATGCGCTCAAACAGGCGGTCGAAGGCGGCGAAGAAGCGCGGTTTTTGGGCATGGCCCGTGATCGGCTTCAACACCGTGGCGCAAAGCGCGGGCGTCAAAGAAAGCGCCAGCACCGCCGAGATCAGGATGCTGATCGCCATGGACATGGCGAACTGGCGATAGATCACGCCGACAGAGCCGCTGGCAAAGGCCATGGGAATGAACACCGAAACCAGCACCAGCGTAATGCCGATGACCGCCCCGGTGATTTCGCGCATCGCCTTTTTGGTGGCCTCGATGGGGGAAAGCCCTTCCTCGGCCATGATGCGTTCGACATTTTCCACCACCACGATGGCGTCGTCCACGATGATGCCGATGGCCAGCACCATGCCGAACATGGTCAGCACATTGAGCGAATAGCCCGAAAGCGACATGACCGCGATCGTGCCCAGCAGCGCGATGGGCGCGACCACAGCAGGCACCAGCGTATAGCGCATGTTCTGCAAAAACAGATACATGACGAGGAAGACCAGCACCATCGCCTCCAGCAGCGTGTGCAGCACCTTCTCGATGGAGACGCGCACGAAAGGCGCGGTGTCAAAAGGCACCGTCCATTCCATGCCGCCCGGCATCGCGCGGCCGATTTCGGCCATGCGCGCGCGCACCGCGTCCGAGACCTGCACCGCATTGGCCCCCGGCGCCAATTGCACCGCCGCCGAGGCCCCCGCGCGGCCATTCTCGCGGGTGGACATCATGTAATTCTGCTGGCCGATCTCAACCCGCGCCACATCGCCCAGAGTCACCGTGCCGCCATTGGTGTTGGCCTTCAGCACGATCTGCTCAAATTCCTGCGGGCTGGTCAATTGCCCGCTGGCGGTCAGCGGCACCAGCACGCGCTGGCCCGCCACCGCCGGTTCCGCGCCCAGCGTGCCGGGCGCGATCTGGATATTCTGCGCGGCGATGGCGGCCGTCACATCGGCCATGGCCAGATCATAGGCGATCAGCTTGGCCGGATCGACCCAGACCCGCATCGCCTTTTCCGCCGAGAAGCTCTGGACGCGGCCAACGCCGGGAATGCGCTTCAATTCATTGACGACATTGCGCGCCAGATAATCGCCCAGCGAGGCCCCGTCATAGCGCCCGTCGGGCGAGTTGAGGCCCACCAGCAGCAGGAAGCCGCTGTTGGCCACCTCGACCGCCAGACCATATTGGCGCACCGTCTGGGGCAGGCGCGGTTCGATCAGCTTCAACCGGTTCTGTACGTCCACCAGCGCCAGTTCGGGGTTCGTGCCGGGCTGAAACGTGGCGGTGATCGTGGCCGAGCCCGAAGTGTCGGTGCTGGATTCGAAATAGAGCAGGCGTTTGGCGCCCGACAATTCGCGCTCGATCAATTCGACCACGCCGTCATTCATCGTCTGGGGCGTGGCGCCGGGATATGTGGCCGTGATCGTCACCGATGGCGGCGCGACCGAGGGAAAACGCGCGACCGGAACCGAGGGCAGGGCGATCAGCCCCGCCAGCGCGATGGCAATCGCCACCACCCAGGCAAAGACCGGCCTCTGGATGAAAAATTGAGGGATCATGGTCTGCGCCTCTCTCAGCGATTGGCCGGCTGGTGCCAGGGCAGCGCCTTGACCGGCGCGCCGGGCAGCACGCGGTCCATGCCGACCACGACGACCTTCTCGCCCGCCTTCAGGCCTTTCAGGACGATGGTTGTGCCGTCGACCACGTCGCCCGCTTCGATCTGGCGCTCCTCGATGGCGCGGCCGTTCCAGACATGGATGACCGCGCGGCCCGCCGCATCATGGCCTACCGCCTGTTGCGGCACGACAATCGCATGGGGCATCCGCAAACGCGGCAGACGCGCCCGCACGAACATGCCCGGCAAGAGCCGGTTGCCCGGATTGTCCACTAGGACGCGCACCACCGCATTGCCCGTGCCCGGATCGACCGTGACATCGGAAAACAGCAGGCGGCCCTTGACCGGATGCGGCTGGCCCGAGGCGGTGATGATTTCCACCGGAGCCGCGCCAGCACCTGCCCCTTCGGCCACCGCCGCGCGCAGGGCGTCGAGCCGGGCCGCAGGCTGGCGCACGTCGACGTAAACCTTGTCGATTTGTTGCACCGTGGCCATCGGGTTGGCGTCGGTGGTGGCCACCAGCGCGCCCTCAGTCACGGTGGCCGCGCCGATCTGGCCCGCGATGGGCGAGGTGACGCGGGCAAAGCCCAGATCAAGCCGCCGCCGGGCGAGCGCCGCGCGGGCCTGCGCCACATCGGCGGCCGCCTGATCGCGGGCCACGGTGGCGTCGTCAAAGGTCTGGCGGCTGATCGCGTCCACGCCCACCAGCGGTTTCAACCGGTCCGCCTGCGTGTTGGCGCGGGCATAGGTGGCCTGCGCACGCGACAGGGTGGCGGACGCGCTGGCCGCATCGGCGCGGAAGGGGGCCGGGTTGATCTGGAACAGCGGCTGGCCCTCGCCCACCATCGCGCCTTCGGTAAACAGGCGGCGCTGGACGATGCCGCCCACCTGCGGGCGGATCTCGGCGGTGCGGAAGGCCACCACGCGGCCCGGTAATTCATCGGCCAGCGCGATGGCGCGGTCCTGCGCGGCGGTAATCAGCACTTCGGCGGGCGGGGGCGCCATGGGCGCGCCATCGCCGCCGCATGCGGCCAGCAGGAGGGTGGAAAGGGGAAGGGCCAGTCGGAGGTGATCGTATCGCATAATGGCCCCATGCACCTTTATCATTGCCCTTGTGTGGAGGTTTTGTGGAGATTGTGTGGAGGCATCTGGCCGCATACCAATGGGCGGTGATACATGGGGGCCATGACAGCGCTTGCCCTGATTGCCGAAGACGATGGCGATATTGCCGACATCCTGCGTGCCTATCTGGAGCGCGAGGGGTTTCGCACGGTCCATGCCGGGGATGGGCGGGTGGCGCTCGACCTGCACCGGGCGCTGCGGCCTGATATTGTGCTGCTCGACGTGGGCATGCCGCATCTCGACGGCTGGGAAGTGCTGGCCCAGATCCGGCGCGAGGCCGAAACGCCGGTCATCATGATCACCGCGCTGGATCAGGATATCGACAAATTGCAGGCGCTGCGCATCGGTGCGGATGATTATGTGGTCAAGCCTTTCAACCCGGTCGAGGTGGTGGCGCGGTTGCGCGCGATCCTGCGCCGGACGGGGGGCGCGGGGGGCGGGGCAGTGCTGCGCGTGGGGCCGGTCGAGATCGACACCGAAAGCCATATGGCGCGCGTCGAGGGCCGCGAAATTCCCCTGACGCTGACCGAATTTCGCCTGCTGGTGCATATGGCGCGCAATCCGCAGCGGGTGTTTTCGCGCGGCGATCTGGTCGATGCCTGCCTGCCCGGATCGGAAGCCCTGGACCGCACGGTGGACAGCCATATCAGCAAATTGCGCCGCAAGCTGGAGGAGGCCGGGGTTTCGGGGATGCCGGCGGGCGTGCGCGGGGTCGGCTATCGGCTGGGTAATGGCGCATGAAGGTGAAATTCGACATTTCGCGCCATCTGACGCTGGCCATGGCGACGGTGGCGATTGCCACGGTGCTGTTCTCCTTCATCGTCTTCTACATCGTCTATACGATTGCCGTCTGGTGCGCGCCCAAGCTGTTTCCGCCCGGTTTTTCGGCTATGCCCAATGGCTGGGATCTGGTCATCATGGGGGTGGTGACGGGCATGGGCATCGGGCTTGGCGCGTGGATCGCGGCGGGCATGGCGCGCCATATCGTCGAGCCGATGCATGCCGTCGGCCGCGCAGCGCGCGCGATTGCCGATGGCGATCTGACGGCTCGCGCCGCGCCTTTGGTCGAGGCGCCGGGCGAGACGGCGACGCTGGTCGAGGATTTCAACGCGATGGCCGGGCGGCTGGAAAAGGCGGCCCATGATGCGGTGAGTTGGAACGCGCAGATCGCCCATGAATTGCGCACGCCGTTGACCATCCTGAAGGGGCGGTTGCAGGGCGTGTCGGATGGCGTGTTCGTGATGGACGATATGCTGCTGCGCGGATTGCTGACGCAGGTAGATGGGCTGGCGCGGCTGGTCGAGGATCTGCGCTGCGTCAGTCTGGCCGACATCGGGCGGCTGGAACTGCAGGTGGGCGAGGTGGACCTGCGCACGGGACTTGAGGAATGGGCCGCGATGATGGCGCCCACGGTCGAACGGGCGGGCTTCAGCCTGAGCGTGGAAAGCGCGTCGATCCGGGCAAGGGTGGATATGGCGCGGCTGCGTCAGGCGCTGCTGGCGCTGGTGGACAATGCGCTGCATTACGCCACCCCTTGCGCCTTGCGGCTGGTGGTGCGGCACCAGGAGCGGGGCGTGGCGATCCATCTGATCGATCATGGCCCCGGCGTGCCGCTCGATCAGCAGGCCGATCTGTTCCGCGTCTTTACCCGAGGCGCGGCCGCGCGCGAAACGCATCGCACCGGATCGGGCCTCGGCCTTGCCGTGGTGCAGGCGATTGCCCATGCCCATGGCGGCGCGGCGCGATATCGCTGGCAGGACGGGCATTCGCATTTCATCGTCACGCTGGGCGCCTGATAGCGCGCGTCAAAAAATAATTTGCCTCTGGCGCGAAGGATTTTGCGCGCCCATGTCTCTTATGCAGCCAAAGGGGTAAAACCCCGGCGACAGGGGGAGGTTGTGACGCAGGGCGAGGTGATCAACGCATTGGCGCGCAGGCGCATGCTGGCCGCATGGATGGCGCGCGAAATCGTGCCGCATGAGGCCGGTATGCGGGCATGGCTGGCCCGTGCGCGGGTGTCGGCAGAGGATATTGATGAGCTTATGCAGGAAGCCTATTGCCAGATCGTTTCCCTGCCGTCGGTGGACCATATCACCGCGCCGCGTGCCTATTTCATGGCCAGCCTGCGCCATATGATGCTGCGCCGGATCAGGCGGGCGCAGGTGGTGCCGATCGGCGCCATGGAGCAGATCGAGAACTGGCGTGATGAGAGCATCGTCTCGCCTGAGGATGAGGCGGGCAGTCGGATCACGTGCCAGCGGGTGATGGCGATCATCGCCGCCCTGCCCGAACGGTGCCGCCGCGTGGTGGAATTGCGCAAGATCGAAGGGTGGTCGCAAAAGGACATCGCGGCCCATCTGGGCATGAGCGAGAAGGCGGTGGAAAAGCAGGTCTGGGTGGGCGTGCGCGCCATCCGCGCCGCATGGGCCCATGCCGAGGCGCAGAGCGCCCAGCGCATGGATCAGGCCGAGCGCGGCGCGGGGGGCGGGCGATGACACCGGCCACCGAACATGACCGCGATATGGCCGCCCGCTTCGTCGCGCGGATGGATGGCGAGAACTGGGGCGAGGCCGATGAGGCCGAATTGCAGCTCTGGCTGGACGGCGGCGCGGGGCGCGATGGGTTGCTGTTGCAGGTCCATGCGGCATGGGTGGCGGCAACGCCGGTGGCGCAGGAGGAAGAGGCCCCGATGGCCCCTGCTTTCTGGCGGCGACGCGGGTTTCTGGGGGCGATGGCGGCTTCGGTCGCGGCGGTGGTGGAGGCCGGGCGCTGGCTGGATACGCGCAGCAGTTTTGCTACCCGTGTGGGCGAAATTCGCCGCGTGCCTCTGGCCGATGGCAGCGTGATGACGATCAATTCGGGCTCAGAACTGACCGTGCGCATGGCCAAGGGCAGCCGCGAGATCGAGATTGCTCAGGGCGAGGCATGGTTCGATGTGGCCAAGGATGCCGCGCGCCCGTTTACCGTGGCGGCGGGCAAGGTGCGGGCCCGCGCGGTCGGCACCGCCTTTTCGGTGCGGCGGCGCGAGACGGGGGTCGAGGTGCTGGTGACCGAGGGCGTGGTGGAAAGCTGGTCCGAGGAGGATGAGAGCCTGCGCCTGCGCCTTGTTGCGGGCGAGCGGGCTTTGCTGAGCGATACCGCGGTGGTCCATCATGAAAGCGACCGGGCCTCGGCGGTGGATCGCTCTTTGGCATGGCGCAGCGGGATGATTGACCTCAATGGCACCAGCCTTAGCGAGGCGGCCGATGAGTTCAACCGGTATAACCAGCGCCAGATCATCATCGCGGATTCTGCTGTGGCCGATGAGCAGTTTGACGGGCTGTTTCGCATCAATGATCCGCAAGGTTTTGCCGAAGCGGTCAAGGCCAGTTTGAATGTGGGGATTGATGAGAGCGATCCGCGCGTGATCCGTTTGGTGAAATCGAAATAATGAATGGGGAATGAATTTTTGGGCGAAGGATTTTTATTCGCCATGTCTCTTTAAGGCTGCTGACAAAAGCGAGCCATGAAGGCGGGATATTCGGGAGGGATTGATGATGCATTCCACTATGCGTGGAGTTTTTCTTGCGTCGAGCGCGATGGTGGTGCTGGCCGCGATGCCGGCCCATGCGGCGGGCCAGACGCGCCAGTTCGCCATCGAGGCGCAATCGGCCACCACGGCCATCGGCGCGCTGGGCCATCAGGGGGATATCCAGATCATCGCCCCGCGCAAATTCACGCAAAGCGTGCGCACCAATGCCGTGCGCGGCGATATGACGGTGGACGAGGCGCTGGGCCGGATGCTGGCCGGGACCGGATTGGTGGCGCAGCAGATCGGGCCGCATTCCTACGCGATCACCGCTCGCCCCGCCGCGCCTACGCTGCAACCGGTGCGTGCGGTTGCGGTCCATGCCGGTCCCGCGCTGATGACGGGCGAGCGCGCCGCCATGGCCGAGGCCGCGCCGATGGCCGCCGAGCCTTTGTCCGCGCCCGATGAGGCGCCCGCCGCCGACATTATCGTCAAAGGCTTTCGCCGCACGCTGATGAAGGCGCAGGATATCAAGCGCTCGGCGGTGAATCTGACGGAAAGCATCGTGGCCGAGGATATGGCCAAAATGCCCGACCTCAACCTGTCGGAATCGATCCAGCGCCTGCCGGGCGTGGCCATCACCCGCGAGGGCGGCGAGGGGCGCAACATCACCCTGCGCGGCTTTTCGCCCGATTTCACCCGCACGACCCTGAACGGAATGGAGGTTCCGGCCAGTTCCGACGGGCTGGATTCGGGCGGGTTTACCCTGAACGCCGGGCGCGCCTTCGACTTCCATGTCTTTGCCTCGGAACTGTTCAACCGGATTGATGTCAGCAAGACCCAGCGCGCCTCGATCGAGGAAGGCGGGATTGCCGGGACGGTCGATCTCTATTCGGCCAAGCCTTTCGATTTCAAAGGCTTTCACTTCGTCGCCAGCGGTCAGGGCGGCTACAACACCATGACCCGCCAGATCGACCCGCGCATGACGGTGATGGTGTCGAACACCTTTGCCGATGACCGGATCGGCGTGCTGGTCTCGGCTGCCTATTCCAAGCGGACCGTCTATCAGGAAGGTTTCTCCAGCGTGCGCTGGACATCGCCCTACATCAACGGCGACAGCTGGGCCAACAGCAACCCCACCGTCACCGGCACGCCCGCCCCATGCGGCGCGGCCAAGGCCACCGATTGCCTCTGGGCGCCGCGTCTGCCGCGCGCGGATTTCTTCGGCAACGATCAAAAGCGTTTGGGCATCACCGGATCGCTGCAATTCAAGCCGACCGACCGGATGCTGATCAGCTTTGACGTGCTCTATTCGCAGCTCGACAATGATCGCTACAGCTATAATTCGATGGAATGGTTGCTGACCCATGGCACGCCGGGCAATTTCGTCGGCCAGACGCCTTTGTCCTTCACGGTCGCGCCCGATGGCAAGCAATTGGTGGCCGCATCCTTCAACGATGTGACCTCTTGGTATGAAAGCCGCCATCAGACCTCGCTGTCGAAATTCCAGCAATATGTTTTGTCCGGCGACTATCGCTTTTCCGACAAGCTGAAGTTTGACGCGATGGCGGGGACCGCGCGCGATGCGGCGGATCGCACCGAATTGCGCTTCTATGCGCGTTCGACCCCGCATTATTATGCCTATGATTACACCGCCAACCCCGATGTGGCCAAGGTCAGCTACGGCAGCTATGATCCCAATAACACGGCCAATTATATCAATGCTTTGACGGCGGCGAACCGGCTCAACAATGTGGTGAAGGACAATTTCACCTCCAAGGCCAACCTGACCTATACCGACAACAAGTTCAACGCCAAGATCGGCGTGGCCTTCAACCGCCGCATGGTGCGTTACAGCGAGGCGCAGGGCGATCTGCCCAGCTTTGCCCCGTCATCCTATATGAAGGCCTTCCCGATTGGCCATTTCGGCGATGGCGTGGTGTCGGGCGGGCTGCCCACCTTTGCGGTGATGAATTTCGATGCGATTGCACGCTCGGGTCTGATTTCGCCCAACTATACCGACAATACCAGCGCGGGCTGGACCGTGATCGAAAAGACCATGGGCGGCTATGGTGAGGTTAACGGTGAGTTTGACATTGCCGGGATGACGCTGCGCGCCAATGCGGGCGCGCGTTATGTGCGCACCGATCTGACCTCGCGCGCGGTGATCGCCGGATCGCCGGTTCAGGTCGAGCGGTCCTATGGCAATTTCCTGCCCGCGGCTAATCTGGTGCTGAACATCACGCCCGATTTCCTGGCGCGCTTCTCCTATGCCCGTTCGATGACGCGGCCGGGCCTGTCCTCGCTCAATATCGCCAGCCCGACCTTTGAATATACCACGCGTACGGTGGGCAATCTGGGCAATCCGGAATTGAAGCCCTATCAATCCAATGACTTCGACGTCAATTTCGAATGGTATTTCGGCAAGGGCGGTTTGATCGCGGTGGGCGCGTTCAAGAAGGATATTGTCACCTCGCTGACCAATTCGGTGGTGACCAAGGCGGTGCCGCAGGAATTCTGGGCCGCGATCTATGCCGATCCGCGCTACAGCGCCTCGTATCAGGCCGATCCGGCCAAGGTGCCCTATACGTTCTACACCACGGTCAATGCGCCGGGGGGCAACAGCGTGAAGGGGCTGGAAGTCACGCTCAACGTGCCGTTTACCTTCCTCAAGGGCTGGTGGTCGAATTTCGGCGTGGCCTCGAACTATACTTATGTATCGGCGCGGGATTCGACCGGCCTTTCGCCCAATTCGTATAATTTCACCGGCTATTATGACACCGGTAAACTTGGCGTCCGTCTTTCGATCAACAAGCGCGATGATTATCTGCTGAGCCAGCCGGGCGGCAACGGCCATGTGCAGGAGCGCAAATATGGCCCGACGCAGGTGGACTTCTCGGCCTATTACAACCTGACCAAGCGGCTCAGCCTGAATGTTCAGGGCATCAACATCACCAATGAGAAAGAGCGCATTTATGGCACCGGCGACGGCACGCAATATCTGACGCGGGAATTCAGCAAGACCGGCGCGCAATGGTTTGTCGGGGCGCGTTATCAGTTCTGAACTTTTTGTCCGGATATGACTCCCAAAAACTCCCATATCCGGGCATCAAAGGGGGCCGTCGGAGCGCGTTGCGTCGGCGGCCCCCGCTTTCATCTGCGGTATCGGGAGAAGTTGCGTTGCGTTTTGATACCGGTTTCCTATTGCTGGCCTGCGCGGCTTTCGCCTCGCCCATTCAGGCGCA
The DNA here is from genome assembly GCF_014196525.1 of Novosphingobium sediminicola. Classification (GTDB taxonomy): domain Bacteria; phylum Pseudomonadota; class Alphaproteobacteria; order Sphingomonadales; family Sphingomonadaceae; genus Novosphingobium; species Novosphingobium sediminicola. The sequence continues at coordinate 35,077 of NZ_JACIDX010000022.1, forward strand.
TGAGGTCGATGAAAGCTACAGCATCGCCCGCCGTTTTGCCCAATATGTCGCGCAATATCCCGGCATCGCCTGGCCCGCGATCCTGCCGCAGACCGGGCAACAGATCCTGCCCGACCGCGTGCATAAAACCATGGGCGAGCGCGACCTGCTGATCGACATTTTCCGCCCGGCCAAGGCGCGTTCGCGCGGTGTCGGCATTGTGCTGGTCCATGGCGGCGCATGGCGTTCGGGCGCGCGCAGCCATTTTCACCCGCTTGCCAATCTGTTGGCCCAGCGCGGCTATACCGTGTTCATCCCGCAATACCGCCTCTCGCCCGAGGCGCCCTATCCGGCGGGCGCGCAGGATATTCACGATGCGATGATCTGGGCGCAGGATCATGCGAAAGACTATGGCATCCGGCCCGACCGCATCGCACTGGGCGGGGCGTCATCGGGCGGGCAACTGGCCTCGCTGGTGGCCTATGGCGATGGTATGTTCGGGGCGGGAGGGCACCCTCACGCGTTGATCGACATGGACGGCGTGCTGGATTTCACCACGCCCGATGCGCTGAAATATGAAAATGCCGCAGGCGCCGGATCGTCGGCCTCCAAATGGCTGGGCGGATCCTATGAACAGTCCCCCGACCGCTGGCGCGAGGCGAGCGCGGCATCGCATGTCGGCCCGCAATCCCCGCCCACGCTCATCATCAGCAGCGGCAACCCGCGCTTTACCGCGGGCAAAGACAAGGTGCTGGCCGAACTGGCGCGGCATAAGATCCCCGCCCAGTGGTACGCGTTCCCCAAGGCGCCTCACGATATCTGGTTCTTTGATCCATACCTGACCACCACTGCTGACAGGATCGCCGCCTTCCTGCAATCGCTGCCCCAACGCTGAAAGACCTGCTGATGCTTGCTCCGTTCCTGCTCGCCGCCGCTTTGACCACTCCGGCGCACTATGACGTGCGCCCCACCTGCGGCGCGACCCCCGCGCCTTGCTATACACGCATCCAATCCGCTTTGGACGCCGCCGCGCGGGACAAGAGCGAGCGCTGGATCACCATCCGCGTTGCGCCGGGGGACTATCATGAAAAGCCGGTGATCGCCCGGCCTCGCCTCCGACTGATCGGGGCGGACAGGGCGAAGACCCGCATCCATTTCGGCGCAGTGGCGCAAACGGCCAAGGATTATCACCGCAACGGCTGGGGCACGCCCGGTTCGGCCACGCTGACCATTGATGCCGATCAGGTCGAGGTGCGTGGTATCACCATTGAAAATACCTATGATTATCTGGCCAATGATCGCATTGCCTATGGCGATCCGGCGCGCATCGGCAATCCGCAGGCCGCCGCCGTGCTGTTCGACATTCATGCCGACCGGGTCTTGATGCGCCGCGTGGCGATGCTGGGCTATCAGGACACGGTTTTCACCAATGGCGGGCGGGCGCTGGTGCAGGACAGTCTGATCGCGGGCAATATCGACTTCATCTTCGGCAATGGCCAATTGCTGATCGAACATAGCGAGATCCGCAGCCGCCCCCGAGCCCAGCCGCCCGGTCCCGATGGGTTCCAGTCCTTTGTTGCTGCGCCCTCCACGCCCTTGTCGCAGCCGACCGGCATTGTGTTCTATGCCTCACGCCTGACGCGCGAGGTGGGTGTGCCCGATGGCGCGGTGGCGCTGGGGCGGCCCTGGCATCCCACCACGCGCTTTGCCGATGGGCGCTATGCCGATCCCTCGGCGGTGGGCATGGCGATTTACATTGACTGCGTGATGGACCGCCACATCCATGCCGAACGCTGGACGACGATGAACGGCACATCGCGCGATGGCGCCATGGCCACGGTGTTCCGCCCGCAGGATTCGCGCTTTGGCGAGGTGGGATCCTCCGGCCCCGGCGCGCAAGGCAAAGGCGTGGCCATCGCATGGAAAAATGAGCGGACCTATGCTCAGATCCGCTCGCAATTCCTGTCCGGCTGGACGCTTACTGGCAAGTAAAGGCGCTGGCCTTCTCGCTATCCTCACCCTTGCGATGGGGCCGCGCGGGGAAGGGACAGAGCAGGCGTTCGCGGCCCGGCCAAGGCGTGTCGGCCCCGGCCGTGGCGGTGATCGCGCCGGGCTTTACGCCCTTTTCGCGCCATGCCACCAGTTGGGAGAAGATGTCGAAACGATCCGTTGCAGGGCCGCCGCGTCCGTGGTTCATCCCCGGCACAGCATAGAATTGCACGAAGCGGCCTGCCTTGCCCTTCTCCCGCTTGTTCACTGCATCGAGCCAGCGCATCGTGTCGAGCACCGAGAAGACCGGATCGCTGACCCCGTGAAACAGGATAATCTTGCCCCCGCGCCGCGTGAAAGGCAAAAGGTCGGTGGCATCGGCATGCATGAAATCGGCGGGGGATTCCTTCAATTCGCCCCATTTCACATGGGCTGCGGCATAGGCTTCGTCGATATTCGCGTTCAAGGCATAGCGGGTGAGCGAGGTGACATCATCGGCCACATCAAGCGGGGGCGAGCGGAACACCGCCGAATTGGACGGCGCACCCAGCCGCAGCAGCGCGCCGTTGTTGATGGCCGAGGCATAGCCGCCCATCTTCCAGATCCGCCAGCCCTGCGTCACGCCCTGCGCGGTTTTGGCCCCGATCCCGGCGTCCCATGCCCAATCGGAATAGACCGCCTTGCCATCCTTGGTCAGCGGGCCGCCCATCACGCGGCGCATCGCGGCAATCTGCATCGGCAGCAGGCAGGCACTGGTCTTGTCGGCCATGTTGTCGCTCTTGCAAGCAATCTTCATCATTTCGGGCATGACGCGCGCCGTTGTGCAGGCGGTGAAATGCTCGATCATCCCGTCCTTGGTGCCGTCCAGCGCATCGCAGGCGGCAAGGATTGCGCCCTGCGTCAACAGGATATCCTCATCGCTCATCGCCTTGTTGACCAGCGGCAGGCCGTCCGCGCCGATCTGGCCCATGGCCTTGGCAACGGCGCCAAACGCCTGCCCATCCCACAATTGCGCGATCGAGGCATGGGCCAGATGGAAGCCGGGATAGCCGATCAGCGCGGCGTCAAATTCGCCCGGAAAGCGCTGGACCGCCATCATCGCTTCCTGTCCGCCCTTGGACCCGCCGACGAAATAGGTGAAGGCCGCCGCCCGGCCATAATAGGCGCGGATCAGCGCCTTGCCCGCGCGCGCCACCGGGCCGATATAGCCAAAGCCGTAATTGTGGCGGGCGATGGCGTCATGGCCGAAAGTCACCACGCCTTGCCGCGCGGGATCATTGTTGACCGCATTGTCATGGCCCGAATCCGAAGACACCACCGCATAGCCCTTGGCCAGGGCCGTCACGCCGGGCTGGCTGGAAAATCCGCCATTGGCATCGCCCAGAAAGCCATCCGATCCGCCGCCGCCCTGAAACACGAAGCGTCCGTTCCAATCGGTGGGCAGGCGCAGGTGGAATTTGATCGCATAGGTCTGGCCATTGGCGCCCTGCCGCTCCTGCATCTTGCCGATGATCTCGCAGTGCGCGGGCATGGCGGCGGCAGGCGGCATCGGGCCATTGCCGCGCGCTTCTGCCGGGCTGGCTTCGCGCAGGGCGGCCAGCGTGATCACGCTCGAACGGTCGGGCATGGCGGCCTTGGCCAGCGCCGCGCAATCACTGGCCGCATGGGCCGCGCCGCTGCTCCCCGCAAACAGGATGGCCAGCGCGAGGGCATGGTGGGTGGTGGGCAAATTCATGACCGATCCTCTCTTATGCGTTGCGTCTTTTGCGTTGTGGGGTGAATTATGCAGAATAACATAGCATGTGCCAGCGCGGTTTTGTATCGCATGGCGCACAAGCGCCCTAAAAGGCGCCATTTGGGGGCCTGATGGACAATCCTTTAAGCAATTTCCCCGGCTATTTGCTGCGTCGAGCCTCCAAAAGCCGGATGGTTCAGCTCTCGCAACATCTCGAACCGCTGGGCGTCGGTATATCGGAGGGTTCGATCCTCGTGCTGGTCGGCCGCAATCCGGGGATTTCGCAGGCCGAATGCGGGCGGATGCTCTCGATCAAGCGGCCCAACCTCAACCCGATCATCCGCCGTTTTATCGACCGCGACCTGATCGTCAGCACCAAGGGGCAGGGGCGCATCCAATGCCTGACGCTGAGCGAGAGCGGCAAGGCGCTGGTCGAGCGCATTATGGCCGAATTCGAGGCGCAGGAAGCGCGCATCTATGAGGCGGTGCCCGAACATCTGCGCGATGAACTGGTGCCTTTGCTGCGCGCCCTGTGGTGTCCTGAATAAGATCCCCGACAGGCCCCATGGCCTGTCGGGGATCTTATGCGATCAGAACTTCTTGGTCACGCGCACGCCATATTCGCGCGGGGCGCCATAGAGTTCGTTGCGGCCGCTTTGCCCGGCCACATAGAACTTGTTGGCCAGATTGGTGCCGTAGATTTCACCCTTCCAGGTGCCCTTGTCCAGCGTGATGCTGCCCTGCCACAGGCCGCGCGCGTTGATGAGGTCGGTGCCGGTCTGATAGGTGGGGTAGGCCCATTGCGAACCGATATAGGAGTAGCCGATGCGCGGGGTGACGACCACATCATCGCCCACCTCGATGCGATAGGATGCCGCCAGGTTCCACGTCCACTTCGGGCTGTACAGGTTCGAACCGCCGCTGGTGGTTACGCTGGTGCCGGTATAGTCGAAGCAGCGCGCCGAATTGCTGCCGTTGCACTGGGGGAAACCGTTGGAGGCGGCAGGCACCAGCCACTTGTTGATCAGCGTAAAGCCCGAAAGGCTGCTGTCGACATAGGACAGGCCGCCGTCGATCGACAGGGCATTGACCTTGGCCTGGAAGCTTGCCTCAAAGCCCTTGATTTCCGAATTGGCCAGATTGACCACGCCGTTCTGACCCGACACCGGGTTGGTCACGTCCATCTGGAAGTTGTTATACTTCATATAGAACGCGCCGATCTGCGTGCGCAGGTGGCGGTTGAACAGGGTGGATTTCCAGCCCGCTTCGTAATCCATCACGGTTTCGGGCGCAAAGGTGCCGGTCGGCGGATTGATGCCCCCGTTCTTGTAACCGCGCGCGACAAAGGCATAGATCAGATTGTCGGCATCGGGCTTGTAATTCAGCGCGATCTTGCCCGTTGCGCGGCCGTCGCTTTCATGGCCGGTCTGGGGGGCAAGGATGGTGGCGCCCACCGGCGGATCGCCGATGATCATGGCCATCGTGCTGCCCGGCGCCGCGCTGTACACCGCGTTCGAGCCGGTCACTTCAAAGCGCGAATAACGCAGGCCCGCATCCACCGAGAGCTTGTCGGTCAACTGATAGGTCGCCTGACCAAAGGCGCCCAGCAGCAGCTTGCTGGTGTTGGGATGGGGCAGGGTGGTGAAATTGCCGCCGCTGCTGTTCCAGTTGCGCAGGTCCACCTTGTTGCGCTGGGCATAGCCGCCGATGACATATTTGAACTTGCCCGTATCGGGCGAAATGATGTTGATTTCCTGGCTGTAAACGCGCTCGCGCACATTGTTGCCGCCCGCCAGCAGGCTGATCGAGGTGGCGTCGGTGTCGCTGACGGCGGCCAGACGCTTGTTCTGATAGGCGGTGAGCGAGCGCAGCGTCAGGCCACCGGCAAACTCATACTTCAGCTCCAGCACCGTGGCAAAGGAGCGCTCGAAATTCGACACCGGCGTGTTGAAGCTGACCGTGAAGGGCGTGTTGGTGCGGCCCGCGACGGCGGAATTGTTGGTGAGGCTGGTGTTGATCGGCTGGAGGGCAAAGCCGCCGGTCTTGCGCTGGGTGGCCTCGACCTTCACATTGGCCTGAAAACCGCCCGACTTGTAGAGCGCCTGAATGCGCCCGTCGATTTCGGCAAGGCGTTCGGGCTGGTTGTTGGCCGGGCCGACATCCTTGAACCATGCGTCATGCTGGTTGAACAGGCCCGATGCGCGCACGGCAAACTTTTCGCCAAAGGGCAGGTTGATCGCGCCATTCACGCCGACATTGTTGTAATTGCCGTAATTGCCCGAAACATAGCCGCTGGTCTCGCCCAGCTTGGGGCGCTGGGTGGTCAGGTAAATCGCGCCGCCGGTCGAGTTCGCGCCCGACAGCGTGCCCTGCGGGCCACGCAGCACTTCGGCGCCGGCCATGTCATAAAACTGGCCGTTCGACACGATGGGCGGCTGGAACACGCCGTCGATATAGGTAGCCACGCCATTGGTCACCTGGGGCGAACCCGAGGCAAGACCGATGCCGCGGATGTTGAACGAATCGGTCACGCCCGAACGCGAGATCGTCAGGCCGGGCGCCGCGGTCTGAAGGTCGATCGCGCGGGTGATCTTCTTGTCCACCAGCGCGTCGCCCGACAGCGCGGTCACGGCAATGTTGACGTTCTGGACATTTTCACGGCGGCGCTGCGCGGTGACGACGATGTCCTTGTCGGGATTTTCGGCAGCGGCAGGCTGGTCTGCGGCAAAGGCGGGCGCTGCGGCCAGCGAGGTGGTGGCCAGCAGAGCGGAGGCGAGCCACGGTGCGACGCGGTTGATTTTCATATGTCCTCTCCAGAATTCCGGCGCGCTTTGGCGCCTCATAAGTTATGTTCTATAACATTACAGTTTTCCCGCAACTGTGCGATGGTATCATTCGCTATGATAGGTGTGTGGATGTGCCTTTTGCGCCACAGTCGATGGTTTGCCGATTGATTGGCAAAATGGCATGATCGGGCTAATCTATGCCCATGTCACGCACCCCCAGCCTTTCCAGTCTCCGCCTGTTCCTCCAGGTCGCCCGTTCGCTCAGCTTCAGCGAGACCGCGCGCATGGCCAACCTCTCGCAGCCCGCGCTCAGCCGGACGATCAAGCTGCTGGAGGAGGATCTGGGCGTGCGTCTGTTCGACCGCAATTCGCGCAATGTGCGCCTGTCCAGCGCCGGGGCCGCGCTGCTGCCCACGGTCGAGCGGCTGACCGGCGATTTCGATCAGGCATTCCGCGAATTGAAACAGACCTTTGAAGGGCAGAGAGGGCGCGTGGTGGTGGGCGCTTTGCCCTCGGTGGCGGCGAACCTGTTGCCACGCGTGATCGCCCGCTTTCGCCAAAGCCATCCCCATGTCGAGATCATCCTGCGCGAAAACCTGACCTCGGGCCTGTATCAGAGCCTTCAGGACCGGATGATCGATTTTGCCATTTCCATCGAGCCCAATGCTCAGGCCGAGATCGACTTCATGCCGATGCTTGAGGATGCCTGCGTGCTGGTGTGCCATGCGCGCGATGCGGGCGCGATTCCCGATCCGGCGCCATGGTCGGTGTTCCGCGACATGCCCTTTATCGGCATGGAGCCGCGCAGCAGCGTGCGGATGCTGACCGACGCCGCCTTCGCCCGCGCCGATATTGTCACGCCCGCCCTGTTCGAATGTTCGCAACTGGCAACGGTCGGCGGATTGATCGCGGCGGGGCTGGGCATTTCGCTTCTGCCGCAATCGACGCTGCCCTTACTGGCCAATAATGCCGATATTGCGTGGCGCGCGATGCAGCCGCCGCTGGCCTCGCGCCGGATCGGCGTGTCGCGCATGGTGGGGCGCACGCTGTCTCCGGCCGCGCAGGCCTTTCTGGATGCGATGGTTTCCTGTGATTCATGCGGCGGAGTTATAGAAAGATAGAATAAGTCGAATTGTTGCATCAATGCAATTGCGGCATGGTGGCACGGCATAATTATTCAAAGGCGAGAGGATCATGCTTGAAACCGTGGCTGCGGCCACCATTCTGGGCCTGCTGGCCGCGATCCTGTCGCAACGTGTCTCGCCGCTGGTCGCGCTGATTCTGGCGCCGGTGCTGGGCTGTCTGGCGATTGGCGCGGGGGCGCATATGCCTGCCTATATGATCGCGGGCATCACGCGGATCGCACCGGTGGCGGGTATGTTTGTGTTTGCCATCCTGTTTTTCGGCCTGTTGGGCGATGCGGGCGTGCTCAAACCGCTGGTTTCGGGCGTGCTGCGCGCGGTTGGCAAGGACCCCAAGCGGATCACGGTGGGCACGGCCCTGCTGGCGTTGATTATCCATCTCGATGGTTCGGGGGCGGTGTGCTTTTTGATCACCATTCCCGCGCTGCGCCCCTTGTATGACGAATTGGGCATGGACCGGCGTGTGCTGGCCTGCACCGCCTCGATGGCGGCGGGGGTCAATTTCCTGCCCTGGACCGGGCCGACCATCCGCGCCGGATCGGCGCTGAAACTGCCGGTGAGCGCGATCTTTACGCCGATGATCGGGGTGCAGGTGGTGGGCTTGGGTTTTGTCTTTGCCGTGGCATGGTGGCTGGGCCTGCGGGAGCAACGCCGCCTTGGGCTGACGCCCGCGCGCGCTTCTGGCCCGGTCGATCCGGTGCCTTTGCCGCGCTTCTTCTGGATCAACACGCTGCTGGCGCTTATCGTGGTGGGGGTGATGGTATCGGGCAAGGTCGAGCCGGTAGTGGTCTTTATGATCGGCACGGCGCTGGTGCTGCTGCTCAATTTTCCCGCCCCCACAATCCAGCGTGAACGGATCGAATCCCACGCGGGCGCCGCGCTGCAAATGGTGGGCGTGCTGATGGCGGCGGGCGTGTTCACCGGCATCATGAACGAGAGCGGGATGATCAAGGCCATCGCCAGCGCGGCAGCTGGCCATATGCCCGCCGCGCTGGGGCCGCATCTGCCCCCGGTGGTCGCGGTGCTGTCCATGCCGCTCAGCCTGATTTTCGACCCTGACAGTTTCTATTTCGGCGTCCTGCCCGTGCTGGCCGAGGTCGCGGCGCATTTCGGCCTGCCCCCGGTGCAGGTCGCGCAGGCAGCGCTCTTAGGCCAGATGACCACCGGTTTCCCGGTCAGCCCGCTGACCCCCGCCACCTTCCTTGTCGCGGGCCTGTCGGGGGTCGAACTGGCCGCGCATCAGCGCTTCGCCATTCCATGGCTGTTTGCCGCCACGCTGGTGATGACCGCCGCCGCGCTTGTTCTGGGAGTTTTCAGCCTGTGACCCGTTCGACCTTGCGCATTGGCGCCGGTGCCGGATTTTCGGGGGATCGCATCGAACCCGCGCTCGATCTGATCGAGCATGGGGATCTTGATTACCTCGCCTTTGAATGCCTTGCCGAACGCACCATCGGTTTGGCGCAGGCCGCCCGCGCGGCTGATCCTCAGGCCGGTTTCGATCCCCTGCTTGAGGCGCGGATGCGCCGGGCCTTGCCGCTGGCCGCGCCGCGCGGGGTGCGGATCGTGACCAATATGGGCGCGGCCAACACGCTGGGCGCGGCGCGCAAAGTGACGGAAATCGCCCGCGAACTGGGCCTGTCGGGCTATCGCACGGCGGCGGTGACGGGCGATGATGTGCTCGATCTGGTGCTGGCGGGCGATTATCCGCTGATCGACCGCCCCGGCACCAGCCGCGATCTGGGCGATGCCATTGTCTCGGCCAATGCTTATCTCGGCGCGCAGGGCATCGTCATGGCGCTGGAGCAGGGGGCCGATACGGTGATTACCGGGCGGGTCTGCGATCCGGCGCTGTTTTTGGGGCCGCTGGCGCATGAACTGGACTGGTCCTTCGATGATCACGCGATGATGGGGCAGGGCACGGTGATCGGCCATCTGCTCGAATGCGCAGGGCAGGTCTGCGGTGGCTATTTCGCCGATCCGGGGGTCAAGGATGTGCCCGATCTGGCCCGCCTTGGCTTTCCCTATGCCGATGTGTGCCGCGATGGTGTGGCCATTCTGGGCAAGCTGGCGGGCAGCGGCGGGCGGATTGATACGGCCACGGTCAAGGAGCAATTGCTCTATGAAATCCTCGACCCAGCCGCCTATCTGCAGGCCGATGTCAGCGCCGATTTCCGCGATGTGCGGATCGAACAGGTCGGACCGGACCGGGTGCGCGTATCGGGCGGCATGGGCCGCGCGGCGCCGCAAAAGCTCAAAGTCTCCATCGCCTATCACGACGGCTATGTCGGCGAGGGGCAGATCTCCTATGCCGGACCCGGCGCGGCGGCGCGGGGGCGTCTGGCCATCGAGATTATCCGCGAACGCCTGAAGATCATCGGGGCGCAGGTCGAGGAATTGCGCTGCGATCTGATCGGTATGGATGCGGTGGACCGGCGCGGGGCGGGCGGCGATCCTGCCGATGTGCGCGTCCGCATCGCCGCGCGCACATCCTGCGCCAAAAGCGCCACCGCAATCGGGGCCGAGGTCGAGGCGCTTTACACCAACGGCCCGATGGGCGGGGGCGGTGTCACGCGCTCGGTGAGACAGGTGCTGGCGGTGGCCTCGACGCTGATCGCGCGCGAATTGGTTGCGCCGCGCGTCCATCTGGAGATTGCCTGATATGGCCGAAATTTTGCGCGACATTGCCCATGTGCGCACGGGCGACAAGGGCGACATTTCGCAAATCGCCGTCTTTGCCTTGCGCGATGCGGATTATCTCCGAGTGCTGGCCGCCGTCACGCCCGAGCGGGTGGCAGCGCATTTGCCGGGCCTGCGCCCCCGCCTGATCCGACGCTATGAATTGCCCGCGCTGGCGGCGGTCAATCTGGTGCTGGAAGGGGCGCTGCAGGGCGGCGTCACCCGCTCCCTCTCGCTCGACGCGCATGGCAAGACGCTGGGCGCGCAATTGCTCGATCTTCCCCTTTTGCCGGAGTGATCCGATGATGAAGCCTCTGCGTCATGCGCCTTTCGGCGCTCTGCGTTACGCGCTTTTGGGCGCGACGATGTTTATGTCCCATGGTGCCGATGCGCGCCTGACCCGGATCGAGGTGGAAAAGACAGCGCCCGACAAGCCGGGTTATGAAACGATCAGCGGGCGTTTCCATGGCGAGGTCGATCCCAAAGACCCGCATAATACGATCATTACCGATATTGCCGCCGCCCCGCGCAATGCGCGCGGCATGGTCGAATATTCGGCCACCTTTGCCATCACGCGGCCCTTGGCGGGCAGCGATGTGCTGTTTTATGATGTGCCCAATCGCGGCAATATCCTGCGTGACCCTGATCCGATGGGCTTTGTCCGCGTGGTCTCGGGCTGGCAGGGCGATTTGCCCGAGGATGTGGGCTTGCAGACCGCCCGCGTGCCGGTGGCGGCGGGGCTGACCGGGCCGGTGCTGGCGCGCTTTGTCGATATGCCTGCGGGTGTCACCAGCCTGCCCATCACCGGGAGCATTGGCCGCCCCACGCCGCGCCCGCTGCCGGTCTCGCTCGATACGACCAAGGCGCGGTTGATGCGGCTGAAGGGCGACAGCGCGCCGCTGGAAACGATCAAGCCTGCCGATTGGGCCTTTGCCGATTGCCGGACGGTGCCTTTCCCCGGCACGCCCGATCCGGCGCGGATTTGCCTGCGCGGCGGGTTCGATCCCAAATTCGCCTATACGCTGGCCTATGAGGGCAAGGACCCGCTGGTGCTGGGCCTTGGCTTTGCCGCCACGCGCGATCTGGTGGCTTTTTTGCGCCACGCGGAAAAGGATGATGCGGGCCACCCCAATCCGGCGGGCAAGATCGCCTATGCCATTGCCAGCGGCACATCGCAGTCGGGCAATTATGTGCGCACTTTCGTCCATCTGGGCTTTAACGCGGATGAGGCCGGGCGGCGCGTGTTCGACGGGGTGAACCCCAATATTGCCGCGCGTCAGGTGCCGCTTAACCTGCGCTTTGGCGTGCCGGGCGGCGCGGCGGGCCTGTTCGAGCCGGGCAGCGAGGGGACTTTGTGGTGGACGCGCTATAATGACAAGGCGCGCGGGCGCGGCGTATCGAGCTTTCTCGACCGTTGCCATGCCAGCGACACCTGCCCCAAGGTGGTGGAGACGTTCGGTTCGGCTGAATTTTGGGGGCTGCGTATGTCGCCCGGCCTGATCGGGACGGATGGGCGTGCCGATCTGCCTTTGCCGCCCGAAGTGCGCCGCTATTATTTCCCCAGCACCACCCATGGCGGATCGTGGAGCGGGGGCTTCCCGACCGGGGGTGATCCCACCCCTCCGGGATGCGCGCTGCCGGGCAATGCGGTGTCCTCGATGGAGAGCCTGCGTGCGGCGCAGATGATGCTGGTGGCTTGGGTGCGTGAAGGCAAGGCGCCTCTGCCCAGCCGCTATCCCACGCTGAAGGGTGGCGATCTGGTGGAGGCCAATGCCAAGGCGATGGGTTGGCCCGATATTGTGGGCGCACCGGTGCCCGATGGTAAGCTCAACTCGCTGCTCAACTATGATTTCGGGCCGGGCTATAAAACCTATGACACCAGCGGCGTGATCGGGGTGCAGCCGCCGCGCGTGCTCGGCGCTTTGCCCCAGCGGGTGCCGCGGGTGAACGCGGATGGCAACGAGACTTCGGGCGTTCCGGCGGTCGCCTTGCAGGTGCCGCTGGGCAGCCATCTGGGCTGGAATGTGAAGGCGGGGGGCTATGAGGCGGGCGGGGGTTGCGGCTTTGCCGGGGGCTTCATCCCCTTTGCGCGAACCAAGGCGGAAAGGCTGGCGCATCATGATCCGCGCCTCTCGCTGGAGGAGCGCTATCACGATCACGCCGGTTTTGTGGCCGCCGTGCGCAAGGCGGTGGCGCGGCAGCAGGCGGCGGGATGGCTGCTGGAGGCCGATGCGCAAAAGCTGATCGCGCAGGCCGAGGCTAGCAAGGTGCTGATCGACTGAGCCTTTTGCCGGATGGGATGGGTGGGGCCATCGCGCAGACCTTGCGCGGTGGCCTTTTTCTTGGGGTTTTGCCGGATTTGATAACCCAGACGCATCAATCAATCAGAATATTATATTTCCGTTCTTGAACCAATTTCGCCATGTTCAGCCTCAGAAATTGGACAACCCCGCCGAAGGGGATCAGGGACCAAGAGGCTGTCAAAAGGAACGGGATCGCGCTGTTTTTCGGCGCGTTTGCCTGTGCCCGATTGCATTCTCGCCCCTCTCGGCGCGGTGCAGGGAGGGCGATATCATGAATTCTTCGACAAGGGCGCTGTTGATGGGCGGGCTGTCCGGTCTGGCTTTGGCGGGCGCGCCCGCGATGGCGCAGACCGCGCCTGAAGCCAAGCCGCAGGAAATCATCGTTACCGGATCGTATCTCGGCAATGTGCGTCAGGAAGACCGCGCCTCGCCCATCGTTTCGGTGGACAGCAAGGCGCTGGAAAAGACCGGCGTGGCCTCGATCGGCGATCTCACGCGCTTTATTCCGCAGAATGTCGGCTCGACGGGCGGGATGCAGGATCTGCAAAAGGGCGGGGCGGATACGCGCGACACGCGTTCGGCCAATCTGCGCGGGCTGGGCTCGGGCGCAACGCTGGTGCTGCTCAACGGCCGCCGCGTGACGCCGCAGGCGGGCGACGGCTATGTCAACCTCAACTCGCTGACGCCCGATATTGCCGTCAACCGGGTGGAAACGGTGCTGGACGGCGCATCGTCGACCTATGGCGCCGATGCGGTGGCGGGCGTGTTCAACCTGATCACCAACACCAAGTTCACCGGCGTCAAAATGTCCGCGCAATATATCAGCATGGACAAATCGCCCGCCTGGAATGTTCAGGCGATGGTCGGCCTTGGCAATGACCGCATCCACAGCGTGTTTTCGGCCAGCTATCGTTTTCAGGACAACCTGCAGAACGGCGACCGCGCGGTCACCAATTTCTTCAACGCTTCGACCACCGGCTATCCGGGGCGCTTCGTGCTTTATGGCCGCCCGCAGACCAGTACCGGCGGCAATGTCATCATCAACGGCAACAATTACACCGCGCTTTATGATGCGAATAAGGCTGCCAATGGCACGCTGACAGTGGTGGACCCCAATTGCGGCCTGTCGGGCACGTCGAGCGTCTATCTGCCTACGGCGGGCGCGACGTTTGGCCTTGGCAATTGCGCCTATTCCTATCAGGCGCAAAACCCGATCCGGCCTCAGTCGAAGAGCCTGAACATCCACAATGACACGACCTTCGAGGTCGCGCCCGGCCATACGATCTATGCCGAACTGAGCTATTACCATCAGGATTCAAGCCGTTACGGCGTGCCTTCCTATGCCCAGACGCATAATGGCGCGACCCCGCCGCTGATGCCCGCCAGCAATCCGTACAACCCCTTTGGCGTGACCATCGGCTTTCTTGGCCGTGCCATCGGCGCGCAGGGTTTTGCCGGCACCTATCAATACCGCGTGATGCGCGACACGGTAGATCAGCAGCATTACGTGCTGGGCGCAAGGGGCAAGCTGTTCAACGACTGGAAATATGCGGTCTCGGCCACCTATTCGGCCAGCCACACGATTGCCCGCGACAAAGACACCGACATGAACCTGTTTCAGGCCGCGCTGAACGGTTATGGTGGGCCGAACTGCAACATCCGCTTCAACGGCGCAGGCTCTGGCGCGGTGGCGGGCGTGGGCAATTGTCTTTATTACAGCCCGTTTCAGTCGGACAATGCCAAGCAGGACGCTTCGCTGCTCTATAACCTGCAAACCGACGAATTTTCGGACTATAAGAACGAATACTTTGTAGGCGAAGCGGTCGCCAATGGTTCGCTGGTGACGATCAACGGGCACAGTCTTGATGTGGCTGTGGGCGTTCAGGCCCGCAAGGAAAAGTCGCGCGGGATCTATTCGGATTTGCTGCTGTCGGGCTTTGGCGGCTTTATCGGCCCGGCCCGCAACTATTCCTATACGCGCAATGTCAAAAGCGCCTTTGTCGAGGCCAATTATGAGGTGATCGACGGGCTGAACGTCAATGCGGCGGCGCGTTATGAAGATTACGGCGGCTTCAGCTCCACCGCGCCCAAGCTGGCGGTCAACTGGCGCGTGCTGCCCCAGATTTCGCTGCGCGGTTCGCTCAGCCGCGCGTTTCAGGCCCCCGCGATTGCCAACAGCTCGAACGCTCTGATCAGCACGGGCGTGGGCAATATCACCGATCCCAAGGACGGCACGACCACCTTCCGCACCATCGCCACCTATGGCAACCCGAACCTGAAGCCCCAGACGGCGGATGTGTTCAACTTTGGCGCGACTTTCCTGCCGGTGCCCAAGATGCGCCTGTCGGTCGATTTCTGGCAGTTCAAATATAACAACCAGATCCAGACGCAGGGCGCGCAGGCGGTGATCAGCGCCAATCCGAACTCGAGCGCGGTGATCCGCGACACGACCACCGGTTCGGCCCAGACCATCAACGTCACCAGCTTTAACGCCACCAGTGGCACCAAGACCTCGGGCATCGACGTTGCCGCGCAATATGGTTTCAACGTGGGCCGCGTGCAGGTGACGCTGCGTGATGCGGTGACCTATCTGCTCAAATATGACATCGACACGGGCAGCGTGGTCTATGACGGCATCGGCTATCGCAACGCCTTCAACCAGTCGCCCGGTTCGGCCTCGGCCGCGCCCCGCTGGCGCAGCGTGGCGGGCGCCGATTTCGCCTATGGCACGCATGATCTCTCGATCACATGGCGCTATACCTCGGGCGTGCTGGACGATTACGGGCTGAACCTTGGCACGGCGCCCACCGACCGGATCAAGGCTTTCTCGGTGTTCGACGTGCAATATACCAAAAGCTTTGGATCCGATGATCGCTTCAGCTTTACCGCGGGCATGATCAACGCCTTTGACACGGCCCCCGGTTTTGCCAAGTTCAACGGCTATCTGCCCTCGATCTCGGACCCCTTCGGCCGTCAGATCTATGCAAGGGTGAGCGCGAAGTTCTGATCGGATGACGGGCGCGGGAGAATATCCCGCGCCCGTTTTCGTCGCGTCTTTTCGTCGCGTCTTTTCGTCTCTGGCGCATCGGCCGCTCTGTGCTAAGCGCGCCGCCGCAACACCAGAAACGGATACCTCCCCCCATGAAGACCAAGCACACTCTTGAAACCGCCGATGTAAAGGCGATCCTGGCCGCTGCCGAGGCCGAAGCTCTGGCCAACGGCTGGGCGGTGTCGATTGCGGTGGTGGACGATGGCGGGCATCTTTTGGGCCAGCTGCGTCTCGATGGCGCCTCGGCCAGCACCGCGCATATGGCGCCTGCCAAGGCCGTGACCTCGATCATGGGGCGCCGCGAGAGCAAGGTTTACGAGGATCTGATCCTTAACGGCCGCGTTTCCATGCTGACCGCGCCTGCCTTGCAGGCGATGCTCGAAGGCGGCGTGCCGATTGTGGTTGATGGCGATTTCGTCGGCGCGGTGGGCGTGTCGGGCGTCAAATCGGAACAGGATGTTCAGATCGCGCGCGCCGGGATTGCCGCGATCCTGTGATGATGGCTCTGGCCGGGGGGCTATTCCCCCTCGGCCAGCAATTGCGCGCGGATCGCCTGCAATTGCCCGCGTTTTTCCAGCGAGATGTCCGGATAGTCCGGGCGCAGCCCTTCGAGCGCATCCAGCACGATCTGTGAGACGATCAGCCGGGCGTTTTCCTTGTCATCGGCGGGCACGACATACCACGGCGCCTCCTTGGTGCTGGTCGCCTCGATGCAGGCCTCATAGGCGCGGCGATAGTCTTTCCAGAACTGGCGCTCCTCAATATCGGCCGGGGTCAGTTTCCAGTTCTTGTGCGGTTCCTCGATGCGCGCCAGAAAGCGCTGGCGCTGCTCCTCCTTGGAGACATGGAGGAAGATCTTGACGATCCGCGTGCCATTGACATGCAAATGCCGCTCAAAATCGCGGATCGAGCGATAGCGCTCCTGCCACAGCTCGTCGCCCTGCGCGCTGTCGGGGCCGATTTCGGCCTTCAGGCTCTTGCGGTGGACCTTCACCACCAGAACGCCCTCGTAATAGGACCGGTTGAAGATGGCGATCTCGCCGCGCGCGGGCAATTTGTCGGTCGCGCGCCACAGGAAATCATGCTCCAGCTCGGTGTCGCTGGGCCGTTTGAAGGCGAACACCTGACAGCCCTGCGGCCCCACGCCCGACATGACATGGCGGATCACCCCATCCTTGCCTGCCGCATCCATCGCCTGAAAGATGATGAGCAGCCCATGGGCATTGGCGGCATAGTGGCGCTGTTGCAGGTCGGAGAGGCGGGCGACATGGTCGGCCAGAATCGTTTCATAATCGGCCTTGGATTCATAGGCGGGCCTGACATGCGTCTTGCGCTTTTTCAGGTCCACGCTTTTACCCTCGGGAATGCGATAGGTTTTCAGGGCGATTTCCATGGCTTCCATTCTCCGGGCCTGCGAGGGCTCCCTCTATGCGCCCGCAAGACGCGCGGGGAAAGGGCGATCTCACACTTGCGCCATCAGGCCGGCATTGCCCCCCGCCGCCGTGGTGTTGATCGAGACGGTCTGCTCCTCGATCAGCCAGTCGGGGCGAGAATGCCCTTCTTCATCGGCCTGCTGGATCAGCGGGATCGGCCCCTCCATCGACGCGATCTGCTGCATAAGTTGATGGGCGCGAGGCCCCGGTTCGATCAGCACCGCGCCATAGGGGTTAATCGCGGGCAGGGCTTCTATGGCGCCTGCAGGCGCTGACCCTTCGCCCAGCCAGAGCAGGTCCACCCGATTGCCTGCCGCGCGTGCCGCCGCCGTCTGCGCCGCCATGCCCTCTTGGCTGTGCGCCGCCGCCAGCACGCGCCCGCGCGGATGCAGCCGGTAGAGATTGCGCTCGCCCACCGGCCCCGGCAATTCGGTGGCAAGGTCGGGGGTCAGATCGAGCAGGGGCATGGTTCGCACCAACCGCCCCAGATAGAGCGGCCCGCCCGCCTTGGGGCCAGTGCCCGAAAGGCCGCGCCCGCCAAAGGGCTGCACCCCCACCACCGCGCCGATGGTGTTGCGGTTGACATAGATATTGCCCGCCGCGACTCCTTCGGTCACTTCGGCGATGGTCTCGTCCAGCCGCGTGTGCAGGCCAAAGGTCAGGCCATAGCCTGTGCCGTTGATCGCCTCGACCACCGTGTCCAGATCCTCGCGGGCATAGCGCAGTATATGCAGCACCGGGCCGAACACTTCGCCGCCGATTTGCGCGATATTGTCGATCTCGATGATGGTGGGCGCGATGAAGCTGCCATGGTCGGTTTCCTCGCCCAGCGGGGCCTGCCAGACGGGGCATCCTGATGCCCGCAGGCGGCCGATATGGGCGGCGATGGCCTCGCGCGCTTCCTCGGTGATGACCGGGCCGATGTCGGTGGAGAGGCGATCGGGATTGCCGATCCGCAATTCGCCCAGCGCGCCTTTCAGCATCGTCAACTGCCGCTCGGCAATATCCTCCTGAAGGCACAGGATGCGTAGCGCCGAGCAGCGCTGCCCGGCGCTGTCGAAGGCGGAGGACAGAACATCGCCGGTCACCTGTTCGGCCAGCGCCGAGGAATCGACGATCATCGCATTGAGCCCGCCGGTTTCCGCGACGAGGGGGATGGGCGGCCCTTCATGGCGCGCCAATTCGCGCTGGATCAGCTTGGCCACCGGCGTCGATCCGGTGAACAGCACGCCCGCCACATCAGGGTGGGCCACCAGCGCCGCGCCGATCTCGCCCGCCCCGGTCAGCAATTGCAGCACCCCCACCGGCACGCCCGCCTGATGCAGGATCTGCACCGCCTGCGCGGCGATCAGCGGGGTTTCTTCGGAGGGTTTGGCCAGCACCACATTGCCCGCGGCCAGCGCGGCAGCGATTTGCCCGACAAAGATCGCCAGCGGGAAGTTCCATGGCGAGATGCAGACCACCGGGCCGATGGGCGCATGGGTATCGTTCAGGGTGGTCCGCGCCTGATCGGCATAATAGCGCAGGAAATCGACCGCTTCACGGATTTCGGCCACGGCATTGGCCGCTGATTTCCCTGCCTCGCGGATGATGAGGCCCATCAGGATACCCATCTGTTCCTCCAGCAGATCGGCGGCGCGCTCCAGCATCGCGGCCCTCTGCGCGGGCGGCGTCTCGCGCCAGCCCTGCGCGGCCCTTCGCGCATTGGCAAAGGCCAGCGGTATATCGCGCTCCAGTGTGGGGCTGACCAATCCCACAAGGTCGCGCCGGTCGGTCGGGTTGCGCACATCCTGCGGCGGGCGGATGACGCAGAGCGAAGGGATCATCGGATCGGCCCGCCATTCCCGCGCCGCGCTGGCCCGCAAATCCTGCCAGAGGGCGGCCAGCACGCTCTCACTGGCCAGATCGAGGCCGGAGGAATTGCGCCTTTGCCCATAGAGATGCGCGGGCAGGGCGACCACCGGATGGGGCGAGCCGAAGGGCTCGATGGTGCGGGCTTCATCGGCGGGCGCCTGCGCCAGTTCCTGCGGGCTCAGGCTTTCCTGCCAGATGCGGTGGACGAAGGAGGAATTGGCGCCATTTTCCAGCAGGCGCCGCACCAGATAGGCCAGCAAGGTCTCATGCGTCCCCACCGGCGCGTAAATCCGGCAGGGGCGGTTCAATTTGCCCGCGCCTACGACCTCTTCATACAGCGGCTCGCCCATGCCGTGCAGGCATTGGAATTCCCAATCGCCGGTCGTGAAATCCGGCCCGGCCAGATGGTGGATCGTGGCCAAAGTCTGGGCATTATGGGTGGCGAATTGGGGGAACACCGCATCGCGCGCCTCCAGCAACCGCCGAGCGCAGGCGACATAGGACACATCGGTGTGAACCTTGCGGGTAAAGACCGGGAAATCGGCCAGCCCATCGACCTGCGCCTTCTTGATCTCGCTGTCCCAATAGGCGCCCTTGACCAACCGCACCATGAGCCGCCTGTTGGCCGTTTGTTGAGTGCGGCGCGCCAGATCAATGATCCAGTCGATGACATGGGGGCACCGCTTGCCATAGGCCTGCACCACAAAGCCCAGCCCGTTCCATCCCGCCAGATCGGGATCGAGCGCGAGGGCTTCGAGAATGTCGAGGCTGATTTCCAGCCTCTCAGCCTCCTCGGCGTCGATATTGAGGCCGATGTCATAATCGCGCGCCAGAATGGCCAACGCCCGCACGCGGGGCAGGAGTTCGCCCATCACCCGGTCCTGCTGCGCGCGGGCATAGCGGGGGTGGAGCGCGGAGAGTTTGATCGAAATGCCCGGCCCGGCATAGGGGCCGCGCCCGGCGCTGGCCTTGCCGATGGCGTGCAGCGCGTTTTCATAATCGCGCCAATAACGCGCCGCATCCGCCGCCGTGGTCGCCGCCTCGCCCAGCATGTCATAGCTATAGGCAAAACCCTGCGCCTCAAGCCTTCGGGCGCGTTTGAGGGCCTCCTCGATGGTCTCGCCGGTGACGAATTGCTCGCCCATCAGTTCCATCGCCATATCGACCCCGCGCCGGATCAGCGGCTCGCCCGCCCGTGCGATCAGCCGCGTCAGCGCCGCGCCCAGCGAGCCGTCGCTGTTGGCCCCCACCAGCCGCCCGGTGACGATCAGGCCCCATGTGGCCGCATTGACAAACAGCTTTCGACCCGCGCCCAGATGGGCCTGCCAATCGCCGCGCGCGATCTTGTCGCGGATCAGCGCATCGCGCGTGGCATTGTCGGGAATGCGCAGCAGCGCCTCGGCCAGACACATCAGCGCCACGCCCTCCTGGCTGGAAAGCGCATATTCCTTGACCAGACTTTCCATGCCCCCGCGCTGCCCCTTGGCGCGCAGAGCCCGCACCAGCGCGCAGGCGGTGGCGGCAATGGCAGGTTGCATCGGCTCTGGCGGAGTGGCCGCCTCGATCAACGCGGCAAGGCATTTGCCCTCAGGCAGGCGCGTGGCATCGGTGATCGCGCGGCGCAGAGGCGAGGGAGCAGCCAGAGCGGGAGCGAAATGGGCAAAAGCAGCATCGGTCATCGGCGCATTTCCGTCATGGGGTGGACGGGGCAAGCCTATCGCATCGCGTCTAGGCGTTTCGACCAAAGGAGCCTATCATACCATGCCAATCGGATAAAGATGGGCGATGTTTTAGACCGATGATAGGGATCCGCGATGGACAATAGCCCGATCGACCAGATCGACCGCAAGATGATCGAGGAATTGCGCGTCGACGCCCGCCTGTCGGTGGCCGAATTGTCGCGGCGGGTGGGCCTGTCCAAAACGCCTTGCCAGATCCGGCTCAAACGACTGGTCGATGAGGGCTATATTCGCGGCTTTCGTGCGGTGATCGACCCGGTGCGGCTGGGCATGGGCCATATCGCCTTTGCCGAGGTCAAATTGTCGGACACGCGCGAAAAGGCGCTCGAAGCCTTCCGTCGCGCGGTGTTGCAGGTGGAGGAAGTCGAGGAATGCCACATGCTGGCCAGCCATTTCGACTATCTGCTCAAAGTGCGCACATCCGACATCACCGCCTATCGCGCGGTGCTGGGCGAAAAGATCTCCAGCCTGCCCCATGTGGCCAGTACGTCGACCTTTGTGGTGATGGAAACCATCGTCGACCAGATCGGCTGAAAAGCCGCCATTTTCCCGCGATTGATTAGGCGTGCGTGGCGATCAGATCGGCGCCGGATTTGATCTGGATCAAAAAAAAGCCGCCCTCCTCGCCTAGCTGCTGATGCCAAGGCGATCACGCCGAAAGACAGCAAGCGTGGAGGATTGGCTATGGCTCACGGCAATTGGATCTCGGGATTTGCCCTCTCGATCGGCATTTTGGCATCGGCCCCGGCGATGGCCAAGGACGTCCTGCTCTTCAACCGCATCGGGCCGACGAAATCGCAGCTCTATGTCGCCAATGCCGATGGCAGCGGCGAGCATCGGCTGATCGCCACCGATGGTTTCGATTATGCCGCGCGCTTTTCGGACGATGGGCAGTGGATTGTGTTCACCTCGGAACGCAATGGGCGCGGGCAATCCGACATCTATCGCGTGCGCGCCGATGGCAGCGCGCTCGAGCGCCTGACCGACGATCCGGCGGTGGACGATCAGGCGGCCATGTCGCCCGACAATCGCTATGTCGCCTTCATGTCGGACCGGGGATCGCACCGGGCCAATATCTGGGTGCTGGACCTGCAAACGCGGCAATTGCGCAATCTGACGGGCGCCGCGCCCATTCAGGGCGATCCGGCCAAGCCCGATGGTTTCTATCGCCCCAGTTGGTCGCCTGATGGCCAGTGGATCGCCTTCACCTCCGACCGCAATACCGAGTGGAAGTCGCATGACAAGGGCGCGGCATGGGAGCATCTTCAGGAACTGTCGGTCTATATCGTCCATCCCGATGGCACGGGCCTGAAACGCTTGTCGGGAGAGG
This sequence comes from Novosphingobium sediminicola, assembly GCF_014196525.1. GTDB lineage: Bacteria > Pseudomonadota > Alphaproteobacteria > Sphingomonadales > Sphingomonadaceae > Novosphingobium > Novosphingobium sediminicola. The sequence continues at coordinate 57,092 of NZ_JACIDX010000022.1, forward strand.
GCGTAGCGACCGGGGGCGTGACCACCGGATCGCCCAAATGGTCGGCCGATGGCAAACAGATCATCGCCTATCAGGGCGATGTCGAACTGAGCTGGCTGAGCCGGGTCGATCAATTGTCGATGAAGGCCACCTCGCAGATCGTGGCGATTGATGTGGCGACGGGGCAGGCCAAGGAGCTGACCTCGGGGCCGGGGGTGAAGCTCAACCCGCAATTCCTGCCCGATGGCCGCTTTGCCTACAGCACCAAATCGGCCCAGATCACCGGGATCATGTATTCCGATGGCGCGAAGCCCTTCCCGGCCAACCTGCGCGAACCTTCGTGGAGCCGCGATGGGCGGCAGGTGGTCTATGAGCGGATCGACAATCTGCCGCTGGCCCAGAACACGCCGCTTTATAGCTGGAACGACAAGTTCGAATATCGCTATACGGATGTGTTCCCGATGTTCGCCCGCGATGGCACGCTGGCGCTGTCGAACAAGGATGTCGATACATCGCTGGTGGTGATGAAGGCCGATGGCAGCGACAAGCGCCTCGTTTTCCAATCGACCACCCATTGCGCGGCGGGCAAGAACGCCTCGGGCCAGTGCGGCGACATGATCGGCGTGGCGTTGACGCCCTCATGGTTTCCCGACAGCAAGAAGCTGGTCTTCAGCTTTGGCGGATATTGGCGCACGCGCGATCAGAATGTTGCGAACGTCAAGATGATCAACCGCGACGGCACCGGGGTGGAGGATCTGACCTCGACCACATCAAACACCGGTTTCGCCAGCGTTTCGCCCGATGGCAAGCAGATGGTCTATCGTTCTTGGGCCAAGGGCGACGAGGGCCTGCGGATCATGGATCTGGACACCCGCAAGGTCCGCGTGCTGACCAATGATTGGGACAATGTGCCGGGATGGTCGCCCGCCGCCAGCGGGCCGGGCGCGGGCCGTATCGTGTTCACCCGCAAGCAGAAGGATGGCAATTTCGACATCTTTACCATTAAGGCCGATGGCACCGGCCTGTTGCGCGTGACCAATTTCCCGGCCTCGGACGCCCATGCGGTGTGGAGCTGGGATGGCAGCAAGATCCTGTGGAGCAGCAGCGAATATGGCTTCAAGGATGAGGGCGCGCTCTATGACAATTCGTTCCAGCCCTATGGTCAGGTCTGGTCGATGAACCCGGACGGGTCGGGCAAGGAAATGCTGACCGACAGCCGGTGGGAGGATTCGCTGCCGGCCTTCGTTCCGCCTGTGGCAAGTAAGGGGGCGAAGAAAGCCACGAAGTAAGCCTGAGGCCCGCCCTCCTTGCCGGGGGGCGGGCGCTGGTCCCTATTGCGCGTCCTTGGGGAACCAGAAGGTCTGGTGGCAGGTCTCGCACTGGCCATCCAGTTCGCTGGCGGCCTCATAGACGGTTTTGAGATCACGGCGGTCGGCGGCCTTGCCGATGCCGTCGATCTGGCGGGCAAGGGCGGTGGCATATTGGCGGAAACCGGCGGGATTGGCGTCTATGTGGTGCTGAATATCGGCCGGTTTGGCGCCGCCTGTGGTGTCCTCGTCCAGGATCTTCTGGCCCGGCCCGCGCACGACAAAACTCTTGGCCCCGCCCAGCCGGTTCAGCGAGGCTGACAGGTCGGCAAGCGCGGCTTTCAATTTGATCCAGTCGGCAGGTTTCATCTTCTTAGCTGACGGATTGCCCTCATCGTCCAGCGTGGCATTGGTGATGTCCCATAGGACCTGCGCCTTGGCTGCAACGTGATCGTGCATCTCGCTATAGACCACCACCGGTCCCTTGGGCGCGGGCTTGACGGCCCCCTGCGTCAACACCGCCATCGGCACCAGCGCGGCCATTCCCAACAGTTTCCAGTCTGCCATTTTCTCGATCCTTTCCTGACTTTTTGGGGGATGCGCGTTAGAATTCCTTGCGGATGGTGAAGCGGGCCGAGCGCGGCTCAAGCGGATGGGCGTGATAGCCCTCGCCCCCCTCGGCCGCTTCTCCCTGCAGGCGCGAGGTGTAGTAATAGGTGGCGGAATCGCTGCGGCTGTTAAAGATGTTGAACAGGCTGACCTGCGCCTTCCATCCGCCCGCCAGCGCATAGGTGACGTCGATGTTCCACTCGCTGTATCCCCCGTCGCGCGGGTCGAGCTGTCCATCGGCCAGCGAATGCGTGCCCAGCCGCCGCCATTGCAGCGAGCCCGACCACGGCCCCAGCCCATTGACCAGCGCGCCCGCCGAATAGGTGAAATTGGGCGCATCCGCGATATAGGGCTGGGCAATGCCGAAGGCGGCCAGATTGGCCCCGCGATAGCGCGGCCGCGCAAAGGCCAGATCGCTATTCAGCTCCAGCCAGTGGACCGGGCGATATTGCGCGGAAATCTCGATGCCCTGACGGCGGCTGGGGGCGCCCGCCTCGTTCTGGCCGGTATCGGCGTTATAGCGCAGTTCGGAGCCGAAATCCTGCTGGAAGGCGGCGATTTGCAGGCTGAGGCGCGGGATGATGTTGCTGCGCATACCCACCTCCATCCCCGTGGTCGAGGCCAGCAGCGGCGTGCCCCCCACGGCCAGCGGCACGCCTTGCGTGGGCACCGTGCCGAACACGCCGCGCACGTCATTGGAGTGAAACCCGCGCCCCGCGCTGAAATAGAGCTCGGTCTTCGCCCATGGGCCAAGGATCAGGCTGCCCTTGGGCTGCCACAGATATTGATGGCCGCGCCCGCTGGTGCCGGTGACAGAGCTGACATCATCGGCCTGCATGTAATCCAGCCGCAGACCGCCCACCGTGCGCAGCCAACCGGTCCAGCGCAGCGTGGTCTGCATATGGGGCGAGAGCATCAGGATATGCACCCGGTCGGCGTTGCAATGGCCGTTGACGGCGGCATATTCCAGCGTGCTGCCGTCCTCTTGATCCTGAAAGCAATTGGGCAGGATCGTGTCGCGGTTCTTCGTATGGCGGCGGTCGACCATCGCGGTATCGTGGCGGACCTGCGCGCCCCACACCGTCTCTGTCTCCAGCCCCAGCACCTGCGCCTTGAGCGTATAGCTGGCCCGCCCGCCAAAAACGGTGCGCGCCTCATGCTGGGCCTGCTGGTCGCCGTTGACGGGGTCATAGAGGTAATGGGTGAAATTGTTCCACAGCGTCATGGTCGAACGGATCGCATAGAGGCTGGCGGAAAATTGCCCCGGACCGATGGGTTTTTCGATATGGCCTGACAGGCTGTAACGTTGCGAGCGGCTGTAATCGGATGGGTCCAGCGTGCCATAGGGACCAATCAGGCCCGCCTCGACCGCGCGCTGGGGCTGGTCGGTGGTCAGCCGCCCCTCGCTGGCATAGGCCATGGCGGTCAGGGTGAAGCCGTCTCTGGCGGTGCCCTGACTGTAGCGCAACATACCGTTGATTTTGCGGAAATTCTGCCCCGGCTGCCACGGGCCGTCATAATGGCTGACCTGAAACGCGCCGAGCAGTCGCTTGTCCTTGCCAAGGCGCAGCGTGCCCATGCCCTGTATTTCTTCATAGCCATCGGTGCCCACGGTTGCAGCCATTTGCGCAGGGACTTCATCGAGCAGCCGCGTGCGTGCGGACGCCACCGAGCCGAAATCGCCCACGCCCGCGTAATAGGGGCCCTTGGTATAGTCGATCCCGGCCACGACCTGCGGAATGAGAAAGCCCAGATCCGAATAGCCCTGACCATGGGCATTGGTGCCGCGATTGACTGGCATGTCGTCGATGAAATTGGCAAAATCGGTGCCATGATCCAGCGCATAGCCCCGGATCAGATAATAGGGCGCCTTGCCCTCGCCCGAATGGGTGGTGACGACAAGGCCGGGAATGCTCTCGAACAATTGCGCGGCGCGATAGATCGGGCGCAGCGCCACCTCCTGCTGGCCGATCGAACCTTGGCTGGCGGTTTCGGCCTTGCCGATCATTTCGCTGCGCGATGCGGTGACGATGATGGTGCGCTGATCCTCTGCGGATGCCTTGCCCGCAATGACCATCGTGCAGACACCTGCCAGCAGGAGGAGGCGCGATGAGGCCCAGGTGTTGGCGGCGCGGGCAGGGAGGCGCAAAATCATGGTTTTATACTCAAATCTTGATGGGCCAAAGCGCCGCTTCGCCGCAGATGGCGGGGCATGACAGGCCGATGCGGGGGAATGCCCGCACCATCGCCAGCCAGAGGGCGGGCGCAAGTTCATTACCGTTGGTTAGACGTTACAGGACGTTACATCCGCCCTGAAAGCCCTATGGTTTGGCTGAAAGCGCGTCGGGAAACTTGTCCGGGCGCTGGGCGGCCCATGTCGGGTCCTTGCGCGGCCATGCGCCCAGCAGGCGCGCATCCAGCCCTACATTCTTGAGCGAGGGGATCGCCACCAGCGCCTCGAAGGATTGGTCATGGGCGGCGATGGAATCCAGTTGCGCCAGCGTGGCGGGCCGCGCGACAAATTCGGCCGCGGCCATCAGCGCGGCGTCGCGCGTGCCCGCGATCGCAATCACCCGATTGCCGTTAAACGCCCGGAACGAGGCGATCAGCGCATAATCCTGCCCCGGCTCGTTGGTTTCCTCCAGATGGCTGCTGCCCATGTAATGCATGCCGCTGACCCGGTCGATCAGCTCGTCATAACTGTCGCCCACGGTAAAGCGTGAGCCTTGAAACACCGGCGTGCGCAAGGCGCCAAGGCCGCTGATATAGCCCAGATAGACCAGCGGATTCTTGGGCGCCTGCGCATCCATCTGCGATATCGGCTCGACCTGCAGCGCAGCCTTGTCGCCCGCCAGAATGGGCGAAATCGCACGGATCGCCGGGCCGACGCCCACCGGCAGATAGGTCAGCCCCAGATCGACAAAGCGGCCCTGCGGATCGCCGCCCATATCCTTGAAGCCTTGCAGGTCCTGGGCCGAATTGACGGAGAATTCGCGGACCATGCGATCGACCGTGCCATCCGGGGTGCGTTCGCCAAAGATGTAATAGTCGCCAAGGATGATCGTGGCGGGGCGGTCGCTGGCGGTGATCGGGTGCCAGAAGGGCGTGTCGCGCATCCGCGAGAGGGGCGTGATGCCGCCATACCAATAGCCCCCGGCCAGCCCCGCCACCAAGGCCGCCGCCGCCATCAGTACGGGCAGGATACGGCGAGGCCGGGGCGCGGCGATGGTCGGTGGTTCAACTGCGGGCGGCGGGGCCTCCTCCTCGGCCAGCGGGGTGAGGCCAAGCAGATAGCTGCCCTTGGGCAGATGCAGCCGCCATGGGCGATTCTGCGCGGGGCCGGCGTAATAATCGTCCAGCTTGCGCCGCAAACGGTGGATATGCACCCGCACCGAGGCGTCGCTGGACATATCGGCATCGCCTCGGTCGAACACGGCATCGGCGATCTCGATTTCCTTGGGCGGCTGGTTCTCGCGCGCGCGCTGATGGAGAAAACGCAAAAGCCGCTCCAGCGTGGGTGAGCGGCCCAGCCCGCCTTCTTCGAGCAGGCGGGCAACCTCGGCGTCCAGCAGGGTGGTATCGTCGCTGGCCTCTCCTTCACGCGACGCATCAGACTTGGACAAAGACCCCACTCCATTGGCAACAAGAGCGAGGTTTAACGGTTACATCCCGCTGTCACAAACGCAAAACCTTCAAGTATTTCTGATATTCCGTGCGCGTACTAACCGCCCCAGCGGCGGAAGAACCAGACCTTTACGATATGGGTCAGCACGCCATAGGCCAGCAGGAAACCGGCCAGAATGGGCCAGTAGAGCGCGGGCAGCGGCTTGAACCCCAACGTTGCCCCAAGCGGCGAGAAGGGCAGCGCAACCCCGATCGCGCAGATGATCAGCGTGGTGGCGATCAGCGCATTGCTGGCGCGGCTTTGCAGGAAAGGAATGCGCGCGGTGCGGATGATGTGAATGATCAACGTTTGCGTCAGCAGCGATTCCACGAACCAGCCGGTCTGGAACAGCGCCGGATCATGCCATGCGTCAAACACGAAAAGCATGGTGAAATAGGTGGCGTAATCGAAGATCGAACTCATCGGCCCGATAAACAGCATGAAGCGCGCGATATTGCCGATTTCCCAGCGGCGGGGTGTGGTCAGATATTCCGGGTCTACATTGTCGGTGGGGATGGTCGTCTGCGAAAAGTCATAGAGCAGATTGTTGGTCAGCACCTGTAACGGCGCCATGGGCAGGAAGGGCAGGAGGACGGACGCGCCCAGCACGCTGAACATATTGCCGAAATTCGAGCTGGCCCCCATGCGGATATATTTGATGATATTGGCAAAGACCCGCCGCCCCTCGGTCACGCCATCGCCCAGCACGGCAAGGCTCTTTTCCAGCAGGATGATGTCGGCCGATTCCTTGGCGATATCGACCGCCGTATCGACCGAGATGCCCACATCGGCCACCTTGAGCGCGGGCCCATCGTTGATCCCATCGCCCAGAAAGCCCACGACATGGCCATTGGCCTGAAGTGCCGCGATGATCCGCGCCTTTTGCGTGGGCGAAACTTTGGCAAAGACCTGCGTGACCTCGGCTTGCGCTGCCAATTCCGTATCGCTCATCGCCTCGATCTGACGGCCCAGCAGCAATTGGCCGACGTCCAGTCCAACGTCGCGACAGATCTTGGCCGTGACCAGATCATTGTCGCCGGTCAGCACCTTGACCGTGATGCCCGCCTTTTGCAGATCGGCAATGGCGGGGCCTGCGGTTTCCTTGGGCGGATCGAGGAAGGCGGCAAAGCCGATCAGCGTCAGATCGCGCTCATCATTCACCGAATATTGCCCCTCGGCCAGCGCGGGCATGGTGCGACAGGCAATCGCCAGCACGCGGAAACCATCGCGGTTCAGCCCATTGGCCACGGCGCGGATCGCCTCGGCCTGATCCCCTGCAAAAGGCAGCACCTCATCGCCCTTGCGGAATTGGGTGCAGATGCTCAGCACCTCCTCGACCGCGCCCTTGCACACCAGCAGCGCCTCGCCCTCAGGGCGGCGCACCACCACCGAGACGCGGCGGCGCATGAAATCGAAGGGCAGTTCGTCCAGTTTGGTATAATCGCCCGCCGAGATCGGATGCTCTTCCTGCCCCCCATGTTCGAGGATCGCCTCATCCATCAGATTGCGCAGGCCGCTTTCAAACCGGCTGTTGAGCCAGGCATAGGCCAGCACATCGCGATTATCGCGCCCTTCGACATCCAGATGGAGTTTCAACACCACCCGGTCCTGCGTCAGCGTGCCGGTCTTATCGGTGCACAGCACGTCCATCGCGCCGAAATTCTGGATCGCGTTCAAGCGTTTGACGATGGCCCGCTTGCGCGACATGGCAATCGCCCCGCGCGCCAGGTTCATTGTCACCACCATCGGCAGCATTTCGGGCGCCAGCCCCACCGCCACCGCGACGGCAAAGAACAAGGCCTCCAGCCAATTATGCTTGGTCACGCCATTGATGATGAACACCAAAGGCACCAACACCGCCATGAAACGCAGCATCAGTCCGACAAACTGGTTCAGCCCGCGATCAAAGCTGCTGGCGGTGTCGGCGCCGACGATCTGTTTGGCCACTTCGCCAAAATAGGTGGTGCGGCCGGTTTTCAGGATGATCCCCTCGGCAAAGCCGCTGACCACGCTCGATCCCATGAAGCACAGGTTGGGGGCATCGAAGGGGGCCGAGGCATCAGCATCGGGCGCAGCGCGCTTTTCCACCGGCATCGCCTCGCCGGTCAGCGAGCTTTCGTTGACATGCAGGTCATGCGCGCTGAGCAAACGCAGATCCGCCGGGATCAGATCGCCCGCCGACAGGCGCACGATATCGCCCGGCACCAGCACTTCGAGCGGCATTTCGACAAAATCGGGCGTGGCGCGTTTTACGCTGGAATGGACCTGCACCATGCGCTTCAGCCGCGCGGCGGCCATGCTGGAGCGATGCTCCTGAACATAGCCAAGCCCGACGCTGAGCAGCACCATGATGGCAATGACAATGGCCGAGCGGTAATCCGAAAGCGCCCATGACGTCACCGCCAGCCCCAGCAGCAGGCCATTGAGCGGGGTCATCAACCGGCGCAGAATCTCGCGCAGGACCGAGAGGCGGACATCATCAGCGATCCGGTTGGGGCCGATGCTGCCCAGCTTTTCCTGCGCTGCCTGCTCCGTCAACCCGCCCGGAGAACTGTCGAAATGGCGATAGAGCGCCGCCTCGTCCATCCTTGCCAGATCAAGCAGCCCATCGGTCATACGCTCGGCCTTTTCGCATGTTGCGGGTGCAGCGCTACGCCAGCATCCGTTTGGCCGCAATCACTTATCACGCTTGGCTTCGCTCAGCGCCTTCATGGTTTTGAGCGCCTCGCCAAACCGCTGCACCCGCTTTTCGCGCCGCTCCTTGATGCCCGCTTCATCTCCGGCGCCTTTGTCCATGTAAAGGATCGAATAGACGAGGCGCGAGGTTGATTTCGTCACCGGCACCACTGCCAGATTGCCGTGATAGAAGGCTTGCCCCTCGACCATGCCATCGGGCATCGCATAGGTATAGGACAGGTCGGTCCGCCCGACGATGACCTCGATCACCCGGCCATTGTTGAGATCGCGCACCGCGCCCACCTCGCCATCCTTGCCCGCGACCAGCCGGCAGGGCGCATGCAGCCATTCGCCAATGTCACAAAACCTGCCGATCCGTGCCCAGACCTGCGCTGCCGGACGGGCGACATCCTGTTCGAGATGGATGGTCTGATAGGCGGGCGTTTCCGCCATCGCCGGGCTGCCCCATGCCGCCAGACCAGCCGCCATCGCCAAAGCATATGCCTTCATCATCGACCTCTCCTGTCTGTTTTTCTGCGTCAAAGCTGTTGCGATGATCACCCGGCGCGATTAATGCTGCGCCTATCGGGATAAAGCAACCTCCCGGTCAGGCGTCAGCCCAAGTGTTGCCTTATCCGGCCTGCCTTTGCGGGCGGAAAGGTATTGGACGCAATATGACGGCCCTTTCTCAACATCCCGATTTCTCCGAATTGCTGCGCGTATCGGCGCGCATCGGCTGCCTCAGTTTCGGCGGGCCTGCGGGGCAAATCGCGCTGATGCATCGCGAACTGGTCGAGGAGCGCGGCTGGATCACCGAGGATCAATATCTCCACGCGCTCAATTTCTGCCACCTGTTGCCGGGGCCGGAGGCGCAGCAACTGGCGATCTGGATCGGATGGAAATTGCATGGCATTCGCGGAGGGCTGGCGGCGGGGCTGCTGTTTGTCATTCCCGGCGCGCTGGTCATTCTGGCGCTCTCGATGCTCTATGGCGCGGCGGCGCATCTGGCGTGGTTTGCCGCGCTGTTTCTGGGGATCAAGGCGGCGGTGCTGGCGATTGTGGTGCAGGCCGTGCTGCGCCTTGCTGGCCGCGCTTTGGGGACGCCGTTTCGTAAAATTGCGGCGGTTGTGTCCTTCCTCGCGCTTTTCCTGTTTAATGCGCCCTTTCCGCTGGTGGTGATCGGGGCGGGCGCGGTCGGCTGGATTGCGGCGCGCTGGCGCCCGGCGCTGCTGGGGCTGAAGGGCGAGGCGGGCTCGCCCCCCGATACGCCGCGCCCCTGGGGCTACAGTGTTCGTGCCGTGCTGATCGGCGCTCTGGCATGGGCCGCGCCGATGGTGGCGGTTTTTGCGCTGTTGGGCCGCGATCATGTGCTGTGGCGGGTAGGGGTGTTCTTCTCCAAGCTGGCGGTCGTCACCTTTGGCGGGGCCTATGCGGTGCTGGCCTATATGGCGCAGCAGGCGGTGTCGGCGCAGCACTGGCTGACCGCCGCCGAAATGGCCGATGGGCTGGGGCTGGCCGAAACGACGCCGGGGCCGTTGATCATGGTCACGCAATTTGTCGGCTATCTGGCCGCATTTCGCGCGCCTGCACCCTTCACCCCGCTGGTGGCCGGATTGATGGGGGCGGGGCTGACCACTTGGGTGACGTTCGCGCCCTGCTTCCTCTGGGTCTTTGCGCTGGCCCCGTGGATCGAGCGGCTGGAGCGCGCCCAATTGCTCAAAGGCGCGCTGGCGCTGGTGACGTCCGCGATTGTCGGGGTGATCGCCAATCTCTCGGCATGGTTCGCGCTGCAAGTGCTGTTTCATGACCTGCGCCCGGTCTGGGGCGGCCTCAACCTGCCCGTTCTGACCAGTTTCGACTGGCGGGCGGGGCTGATTGCCGCGCTATCGGCATGGGCGGTGATTGAGCGTAAATGGAATGTGATCCCCGTTCTGGCCGGTGCCGCTGCTGGTGGCTGGCTGCTCTCGCAGATCTCGTGAAAGGAGTTTCACCATGACTGACATCTCCCGCCGTACCGCGCTGGGCAGCCTTGCGCTGGGCATGGCCGCCGCCGCCGCGCCCATCGAGGTCAGCGCGCAGAGCGCCGCCCCTGCGCCCGCTTTTGCCGGTGGACATCAGCCCAAACCGTTGGGTTTTGATGCGACGAAACTGACCGGCCTGTCGGAAAAGCTGATCCGGTCGCATTGGGAAAACAATTATCAAGGGTCGGTCAAGGCGCTCAACATGGTTGAGGGCCGCCTTGCCGCTGCGATGGCGGACAAGGATCTGCCCCCGGTCATCTATGGCGATCTGAAGCGCGAGGAATTGCACCGCACCGGCTCGGTGATCCTGCATGAACTCTATTTCGAACAGTTCGGCGGCGATGGGCAGGCCAAGGGCGCAATCCGCGAGGCTCTGGCCAGGAGTCACGGCAGTTTCGAGGCTTGGGAGGCTGAATTTCGCCGCACCGCCATGGCGCTTGCCGGAGGGTCGGGCTGGTGCATTCTGGCGTGGAACCAATACACGAAGTCGCTGCATAATTACTGGGCATGGGATCACACCAATGGGCCGGTGACGGGAACCCCGCTGCTGGTGCTGGACATGTATGAACACGCCTTTGCCATCGATTATGGCGCGGCGGCGGCCAAATATGTCGATGCCTTCATGCACAACATCGACTGGGGCGTGGTCGATGCGCGTTATCGCAAGGCGGTCGGGAATTGATGTACTGTATAGTACATCAAACGGCGCGGCGGATGATGGGGCATGGTCTAAGGGGTAGCGGGCTTGGGCGCGGGCAGGGGAGCAATGGCGATCCGCCCAGCTTGAAATGAGCCCAGCCACAATTCGCGCCCCATGATCGCGGCGGCGGACAATCCGTTGAAATCCTTGCGCGGGGTTCCATAGGCGATGGTGGCAATCCGTCCCTGCGTCAGATCGACTTCTCCCACGATCCATCCGCGTGGGCAGAGCATCGGGTCGGCCGCGCCGTCAACCACCTTGCGCAGGCCTCCACAGGCGGGTTCATCATAACGCATCCCGGCCAGCAGGAGGTGGCCATCGCTCCAGTGGATATTGTCGGGCATGAAATCGGGAGCGACGATGCGGCGCACCGGCCCGCGCGGATCGCTTCGGTCAAAGACCGCGACCGCGTGCTGGCCAAAGGCAATGGTGTAAAAATGGCGCTCGTCGGGGTCGCTTTCGATGCCATTGTTGCCGGGCAGCGCGGTGCCGGGCATTTCGTGAAAAGCAGGCTCGCCGGGGCGCCATGACCATACGGCGCCCGTGTCGCGGCCCAGCACGAAATCGGCGATGCTGGTGCCGGGGCGGGTCAGCACAGTGGCCAGAATCTGGCCATCGGCAAAGCTGGTGACGCTGTTGCCGACCTGTCCTGCGGGCATGGGAATACAGCCGCGCCATTGCAGCGTGGGGCGGTCGGCAGCGGCATTGACGTCAAAGACCTCGACCGATTCCCGCCCGCCGTGATTGACCACCAGCAGACGCCAGCGATCCGGCCCGGAGGCGCGCAGATTGAGCCCGCGGTCATTGAGCAGCGCCGGATCGGGCGGGCCGGGGCAATGGGGATAGGCGGCGGTATCGGGGGCGATCTGGTCGGGCGAGCCCTTGTACCAGAACTCCATCCTGCGCGCGGTCGCGTCGATCAGTTTCAGCCCCGCGCCCTTGGCAAAGCCGCTGGCGATCAGCCAGCGCGTGCCGGGCAGGGCGAGAATATCCTCGGGCCTTTCGGCGCCGCAAATATAGGCCAGTTCCTCATCGGGGGCGCATGTTTGGGCCGATTGGGCGCGGGCGGGCAGGGGCGCCAACGAGCAGGCCAGAGCCGCCGCCGCGATAAAAGGGCGTCTTAAACTCGCAGGCATTTGTCCGTTCTCCCACGCGGCGCTCGTGTGTCTTTGTGATCACATCTTTTAGGTAACGAAATGGTTAGTTTCATATTTCGTTGACCTTGGCCAGAGCCTTTTCTATCCGGCCCCTAACGCTTCAAAGAAGTGCAAGTGGGAGGGGTTCCAGATGTCATACGCCAAGCAGAGTCTCATTGTGTCCGCCAGCCTGATCGGCCTTTCGGCGGCTTTCAGCGCGCCCGCGATGGCGGCCGATGATGCGGCCAAGGCTCAGGAAATCGTGGTGACCGGATCACTGATCAAGCGGCCCAACAACACCGCCGTCAGCCCCATCGTTTCGGTGGGCGAGGCCACGATCAAGGAATCGGGCGCCGCCACGCTTCAGGACGCGCTTAATCAGGTGCCCAGCTTTACCGTGGGCGGCAATGCGGCCACCGGCGGTCAGGGCGGGGGCGGGCGTGCCTCGATCAACCTGCATGGGCTTGGGACCAACCGCAACCTCGTGCTGCTCGACGGGCATCGCCTGCCGGTGTCGGACATCAACGGCAATGTCGACGTCAACATCCTGCCCGATGCGATCATTTCCAGCGTCGATGCGATCACCGGGGGCGCCTCGGCGGTCTATGGTTCGGACGCCATGTCGGGCGTGGTCAATTTCAAGACCATCCGCAATTTCGAAGGCATCAAGGCCGACATCATGAACTCGATCAGCCAGCAGGGCGACGCGTTCAAGTTCAACGCCTCGCTGGCGCTTGGCACCAAATTTGCCGATGATCGCGGCCATCTGATCGCCGCCTTCAGCTATGCCAAGCAGGATCCGGTGGCGAACAATTCGCGGTCCTTCTTCATGGACAAGGTGCCCTCGTCCTATATCGGCACCGGCACCTTTGTGCCCAGCGCCAGCAACACGCCCAATGCCGCCGTGGTTCAGGGCATCTTCGCCGGCTATGGCGTGACCAGCCTGCCAGCCAATTACCAACTGGCCAACCTTGGCTTCAACAATGACGGCTCGCTGTTCATCCAGAACGGGGCGCAGAATTATAAGGGCGCCAATGGCACCAACGGCTATGCGCTGGTGGGCAACAATGTGCGTATGCCGGTGGGTCAGCAGGGCAATCTGCTCAACGCGCTGGATCGCAAGACCGCCTTTATCAAGGGCGATTTCGAAATCACCCCCAGCCTGACCGCCTATGGCCAGTTCATGTTCGTCGACCTGTCGGTCAACACCAACAGCGGCGGCAGCCTGACCCAGTTCCCCACGCTGACCACCATTCCGGTGTCGAACCCGTTCATCCCGACTGACCTGCGCACGATCCTTGCCTCGCGCGCCAACCCGACCGCAAACTTCAACTGGAACGGGCGCTATGTGGGCGTGCCGTGGAAGAATTGGGACGAAAACTATCAGGTTCAGCAATATCTGGCCGGGTTGAAGGGCCAGATCGGCGGCGGCTGGAGCTTTGACGTTTACGCATCCTATGACCAGTCGGTGCATAATCAGATCATGCATAATGCTGTGCTGAAAAGCCGGGTGCAGACGCTGCTCAACGCGGCCGATGGCGGCAATTCGATTTGCGCTGGCGGGTTCAATCCGTTTGGCGATGCCAATGCGCGCTCGCTCTCGGATGCTTGCCGCGCCTATATCACCAAGGACACGTTCAGCCAGGAACGCCTGAGCCAGACGCAGGTTCAGGGTCAGGTCAATGGCTCGCTGTTCGATCTGGGCGCGGGGCCGGCGCAAATCGCGCTGGTGGCCGATTACCGCAAGAACACCTATTCCTTCACTCCCGACACCGACATGACTGCGCTGAGCGGATGGGCGCCGGGGGCCAATGTCGAAGGCTTTACCGCCACCATCGGCGTGCCGAAAAAGGCGATTTCGGTGAAGGAATTTGCCGCTCAGATCGACGTTCCCCTGTTGGCCGACAGGGCATGGGCGCAGGAGCTGGCGGTGGGAGCCGCCGGACGCATTTCCGATTATTCGGTGACGGGTTCGGTCAAATCCTATGAATTCGACGCCCGTTGGCGCCCGACGCGCAACCTGCTGGTGCGCGGTTCGTATCAGCGCGCGGTGCGCGCGCCCAACATCGGCGAACTCTTCTCGCCGCCCTCGGGTTCGCAGTTGGTCATCGGCACGCCCCCTTCTTCCATCGGCGATCCTTGCGATGTGCGCTCCTCGGCGCGCACCGGGGCCAATGGCGCGCAGGTCGCCACGCTTTGCGCCGCGCAGGGCGTGCCCTCGGCGCTGATCTCCAGCTATCAGTTCCCCACGACCGCGACCGGCCAGACCGTGGCGGGCAATTCGGGTGTGACGCCCGAAACCGCCGATACCTTTAACATCGGCATCGTCCTCAATTCGCCGTTCCAGAGCGGGCCGCTCTCGGAATTGTCGCTCTCGGTCGATTATTACAACATCAACATCAAGAATGTGATTTCCTCGGTTCCGGGCCTGACCGTGCTGTCGAAATGCTACAATCTGGATGGCTCGAACCCGGGCTATTCGACCGGCAACCCCTATTGCCAACTGATCTCGCGTGATAATTCGACTGGGCAATTGCTGACCGTCTCGACGCCCTATCTCAATCTGGGGGCGGTCAAGACCGATGGCATCGAGGCCCAGATCCACTGGGGCACGCGTGCCTCTGCGCTGGGTTCGGGCGGCAAGGTCTATATCGACACCGCGATTGGCTGGCTTCACGCCTATAAGGTGCAATTGCTGCCGGGCGCCGCTTTCCTCGATTACACCGGCGTCAGCGTCGGCGGGTCGAACCCCGGATCGGTGCCGCCACGCGCCACGCCGCAATGGCGCGCTTTGACCACCTTTGGCATCAAGAACGATGTGTTCGGCGCCGGCCTGCGCTGGCGCTATCAGAGCGGGATGAAGGACGCGAGCGCCGTGCTGACCCCGACCAACACGCAGGTGGGCGTGGGCGTCTATGAGCTGTGGGATCTGTTCGGTTCGGTCAAGGTCAACAAGAACTTTGAACTGCGCGCGGGCGTGAACAACATGTTCAACAAGAGCCTGCCCTTTGTCGCCAGTTCGCAGAACGGCACCGATACGGCGATGTATGATGCCATCGGGCGTTCGTTCTATGTCGGTCTGAAACTGGCGATGTGATGATGTGGGGGGCGGGGCGATCAACGCCCCGGCCTCACAGGTTGCTCATCCCGCCGTCGATGATCAGCTCGCTGCCCACGGTAAAGCGCGATTCGTCCGAGGCGAAGTAAACGAAGGCATCGGCAATCTCACGCGGGGTGCCAAAGCGGCCCACGGGCAACTGGCCAAGGATCGCCTGCTGCATGCCGCCCAATTGCTCCTCGCTCAGGCCCAGCTTGCCATAAAGCGGGGTGGCGACGGGGCCGGGGCTGATGACATTGGCGCGGATGCCCCGGCCGATCAATTCGCCCGACAGCGTGCGCGCCAGCGAGATCAGCGCGGCCTTGGTGGCGGCATAGACGCTGGAATTGGGCATGCCGATGCGCGCGTTGATCGAGCCGTTAAAGACAATCGAGGCCGGATCGCTGAGCAGGGGCAGCAGCGCCTGGATCAGGAAATAGGGGCCTTTTACGTTGACGGCAAAGGAGCGGTCGAAACCGGCCTCGTCGAAATTTTCCACCGGGCGGAAATCGCCCACGCCCGCATTGATGACCAGTGCGTCGAGCCTGCCGAATTCGGCCGCGATCACCTCGGCAATGGTCTTTTGCGCGGCCACATCGCCCGCATCGGCCAGAATGGTGATCACATCGCCGCCCAGCTCGGCCTTGGCGGCGGCCAGCTTTTCCGCGCTGGTGCCGGTGATGGCCACGCGCGCGCCCTCGGCCAGAAAGCGCTGGGCGGTGGCAAGGCCGATGCCGCTGGTGGCGCCGGTGATCAGGGCGGTCTTGTTGTCAAGTCGGGTCATGGTTTGGGTCCTTTCCTTGGTTGCCTGCGCCTGATTGCGCTGACAAAACCCATCTATCCCTGACTGATGTATTGATCGATGGCGCAGATATGATCTATTCATTCAGGATAACTGAATGAAAGACTGCTCCATGGACCGGCTCCGCGCCTTTGAAGTCTTTACCGCGGTTGTCGCGCGCAATGGCTTTGCCCGTGCCGCCGATGCGCTCGACACCTCGCCCGCCAATGTCACGCGCTATGTGGCTGATCTTGAGGCGCATCTGGGCGCGCGTCTGCTCAACCGCACCTCGCGGCGCATTTCGCTGACCGAGGCGGGGGCGGCGCTTTATGAGCGGCTGCGCAATGTGCTGGACGATGTGGCCGAGGCCGAAGCGGCGGCCAGCGCCGACAGCCGCGCCCCGCGCGGTCGCCTGCGGATCAATGCCCCGCTCAGCTTCGGCGTGCTGCATCTGGCTCCGCTCTGGCCGCGCTTCATGGCGGTCTATCCCGATGTGGATCTGGACATCAATCTGTCCGACCGCGTGGTCGATCTGGTGGAGGAAGGCTTCGATCTGGCGATCCGCATCTCGCGCGGCGGGTCGCAGGCGCATGTTGCGCGCAAGCTGGCGACCTCACGCAACATCGTCTGCGCCTCGCCCGATTATGTCGCGGCCCATGGTGCCCCGGCCTCTCCGGCGGATCTGGAGCATCACGCCTGCGTGGCTTATACGCAGACGCCCGCGCCCGACGAATGGCAATTCCTCGATGCTTCGGGCCAGCCCTATGCGGCGCGGATCCGATCACGCTTTGCCGCGAATAATGGCGATACGGTGCGCGCCATGGCCCTGTCGGGGCAGGCTATCGCGTGGCTTCCCACCTTTCTTGCCGGTGATGATCTGCGCGCGGGGAGGCTGATTCACCTGATGCCCGATCATGCGCCGCCGCCTATCCACATCCTCGCCGTCTATCCCAGCCGCCGCCATCTTTCAGCTAAGGTGCGGGCCATGGTCGATTTTCTGGCCGATGCGTTTCGGGGCGTGCCTGTGTGGGAGAGGTAAGAGCGTGCAATCGGTTGCTGTGACCGAATAATTACGATAAATAGGATAAAAGAGGCGCAAGGGCCTCGATCATGGATCAGGGGAAAACATGTCCAACCGCGCCGCCACCTCGCTCCTTCTGTGCAGTGCCCTGCTGCTCTGCGCCCCCGTCGTCTGGGCGAAACCGGCCCCCCAAGGCCCGCAACCCTCAGGCCGGTGGTCCTATGAGCCGGTCGGCTCGGCCCCCTTGCCGCCGATGGGCTGGAACAGTTGGAACGCCTTTGGCGTCGATATTACCGAGGCCAAAGTGCTGGGTTCGGCCAATGTGATCCGCTCGACGGGCCTGCAAGAGGCCGGTTACGTCAATATCAACATCGACGATGGCTGGTGGCGCAAAAGGCGCAGCGCGGACGGGCGGATGCAGATCCGCACCAACCTCTTCCCCAGCGCAGCCACCGGCGGGCCGCAGGAAACCTCGTTCCGCCCCTTCACCGATCATCTGCACGCTATGGGTTTCAAGGCGGGCATCTACACCGACATCGGCCGCAACGCCTGTTCGCAGGCATGGTCGCCGGGCAATCCCAACCTGCCCGAAGGCACGCAGCCCGAGCGCGAAGTGGGCCTGCACGGCCATGTTGCGCAGGATCTAGCGCTCTATTTCGGGGAATGGAATTTCGACACGATCAAGGTCGATTCCTGCGGCCTTGCCCATTATCCCGCCGACAAGCCGACCGTGCGCAACGGCACCTATCGCGCCTTCGGCCCGATCATGGCCGACGCCGTGCCCAACCGCACCGACATTCCGGCGGTCAAAGCGCTCTATGGCGAGGCGCGCGACGCCCTGCGCCGGATCCGGCCCAAGGGCGATTACATCCTTTCGCTGTGCAATTGGGGCGCGGGTAATGTCCGCAGTTGGGGCCCGGATTATGGCACCACATGGCGCACCAGCAATGACATCGACGCCACATGGGGCCGAATGCTGCATAATTTCGACAGCGTGGCCACGCGCGAATTCTATGCCGGGCCGGGCCATTGGAGCGATCCCGACATGCTCGAAGTGGGCAATGGTGAATTTGACGCCGCCCATCTGACCGAGGCGCGGGCGCATATGAGCCTGTGGGCGATCGCCTCGGCCCCGCTCATCATCGGCACCGATCTGACGCGCGCGCCGCAGGGCATCATCGACGTTCTTGGCAACCGCGAGGTGATCGCCGTCAATCAGGACCGTGCGGGCCATCAGGGCGTGCTGGCCTATGCCGACAGCGAGCGCGAGATTGTGGTCAAGACGCTGAGTGAAACGGGGGCCAAGGCGGTGGTCCTGTTCAATCGCACCGCCGTGCCGACCGATATCACCCTGACCGCGCAGCACCTGAAAATGCGTGGCGATGCGCCCATTGCGCTGCGTGATCTGTGGGGCGGGGCGGATCGCGATCCCCTGCTGGGCCAGCGCGTGTTTCACCTCGGGCCTCACGAGGCGATCATGCTCAAGGCCGTGGGCACGCCCGAACTGGCCAAGGGGCGCTATATTTCGGAAATGCCAGGGCGGGTGCATGTCGCCGCTGACGGCATAGCCGTGCTGGAGCCCGATCCGATCATCCACCGTCCCGCCGATCCCTATCATCCGGGCACGACCAGCACCGGCAACCGACCCGCCTATGCCGGATGGGGCGGGCCGAGGGCCGATGCCACGCCCTATGATCAGACCCTCTCGATTGCCGGCGCGAGTTTCCGTTCGGGGCTGGGGACACTGGCGGGTGCCCGCCTTGAGGTGAAGGCGGACGGCCAGTTTCAGCGCTTTTCGGCACGGGTGGGCGTGGACGATTCAACCCGTGGCCGCCGTGCGGGCGTGCGCTTTGAGGTCTATGGCGACGGCCGCCTGTTGGCCACTTCGCCGGTGATGCGCTTTGGCTCTCCTGCGGCGGAATTGTCGGCGCCGACCGGGCGGGCGCGGGTGATCGAACTGATTGCCCGCCAGATCGGCCCGGACATTGCCAATGTGGTGGTCACATGGGGTGATGCCCGGGTCGAATAGGCCTATTTACCGCCGGACATCGCCTGAACTGCCTGTAAAGCCGTCCACTTCCTCTCGGGACAGGCGGAGCCAGTCGCCGTGGAGGGAGTGCTTGAGGGCATTCATCGCCAGACCGAGCCGGGCCATTTTCTGCGCGTCGCCGCCCTCCAGCCAGCCTGTGAGGACGCCCGCCGCAAAGGCATCGCCCGATCCTACGCGGTCGATGATATCGGTGAT
>NZ_JACIDX010000023.1 GCF_014196525.1 Novosphingobium sediminicola
CCAGCTTCTTGCGCCGCACCGCCCATGCGATGATACCCCGCACTTGGTTGTAGCGCGGCGTTTGATAGATGGCGGCGTGGCCACCCTCGACCGGCAGAATCGCGGGCAGCAGTTTAACCCCCATATAGGGCGTGAAGATCACCGCCTATCGCCTTGCCGTCCTGCGGGCGTCTCAGGATGTCGAGGACGCTTTTTCCACGCTGGTGCAGCAGGAAGCGCGCGCGGCATCGCTCCATGATGGCGAAGCCTCGCTGACGCGGGCGCGCGACGCCTCGATGGCGGCCTATAAGGGCGGGATGGTCAGCCTGATCGAGGTGCTCGATGCCGACCGGCGCCTGCTCGAAACCAGCGACGGCGCGCTTCAGGCTCGGGCGGCGGCAACGCGCGGCGCCATCGCCTCGTTCCGCGCGCTGGGCGGCGGATGGACCCCGCCCGCAACTCCGGAGACATAACCATGACCAAATCACCAACCGGCCTTGAGCAGGTGCAGGCCCTGCTGGCGGCAGGTAAGCAGCCGCCGCTGGGCGAAAAGTTGGGCATCGCGCTGGTCGAAGCCGGTCATGGCCATTGCATCTTCGAGGCCACACCCGACGGCAGCGCCTATAATCCGATGGGCACCGTGCATGGCGGTTTTATCGCCACCATGCTCGACAGCGCCTGCGGCATTGCCGCCCACACAGCGCTGCGGCCCGGCTATGGCTATACCACGCTGGAGCTCAAAGTGTCCTATCTGCGCCCGCTTCATGCCGACAGCGGGACGGTCTGGGCCACCGGACGCCTGCTCTCGATGGGGCGGCGCGCCGGTTTTGCCGAGGCCACGCTTCACAATGCCGAAGGGCAATTATGCGCAACCGCAACGTCCACATTGCTGCTTTTCGAACAGAAAACCTAATGGCCCACACCTAACGTCAAAAGCCGGAAAATAACTTAGATTGCTCGGCAGTCCTCGATTATCCTGCGCGCCCTCTGGTGGCCTCTTTCGCCCGCCCAGCATTTATTGGAACGGCATCCTGATCGGGAACAACGGGGTTCCGAAACCCCCTCCCCATCCCTGCCGATGCCATGGTGAAACAGCAATCCAGACGACGGAAGAAGATGCTGGCAACAGCGCCATGATAGCGCTATCTACCAGCCGGGAGAGCAAAGCCTGACGGCATGGCCAAGGTCATGCGGCGCCATTTTGCTCATTCTCCTTGTTCAAACATGCAGGCTCTTTCATGATCCTTCGTATGCCCCTTGGCCTGAGCGCCGCCCTGTCCGCCATAACGCTGTCCGCCATGGCCATGCCCTCCATCGCCCGCGCCGAAGACGGCCATCAGCTTTGGCTGCGCTATCCCCCGGCCACCGGCACGCCCGACCGCGCGGTCACGATTACCGCGGCTGATCCGCTAGGCAGGCCGCAGCTCAAACTGGCCATTGCCGAACTGAAGCGCGGCCTGGCGCCGCAAGGCGTCCAAGGCCCGTTCCGTCTGATGACGCCCGCCGACGGTTCATGGCCCGCCCGCTATGACCATCTGGGCGCCGAGGGCTTTGCCCTCTCCAGCCGCAAGGTGGGCGACCGCATAGACACACAGATCGCGGCCAAAACCGATCTGGGCCTGCTCTACGGCGTATTTCATTACCTCCGGCTTGCTCATAGCGGGGCGGATCTGGCCCGGCTGGATGTGGTTTCCTCGCCCCGGATCGCCCTGCGCGTGCTCGATCATTGGGACAATCTGGATGGCACAGTCGAGCGCGGCTATGCCGGGGCCTCGATCTGGGATTGGTGGCGCCTGCCCGACTGGCGCGATCCGATCTATACCGACTATGCGCGGGCCAATGCCTCGGTCGGGATCAACGGCGCAGTGCTCAACAATGTCAACGCCAAGGCCGACAGCCTGACCGCACCCTATATCGCCAAGGCGGCGGCGCTGGCCGATGTGTTCCGGCCATGGGGGATCAAGGTCTATCTCTCGGCGCGCTGGTCGGCGCCCATCGAACTGGGCGGGCTGAAGACGGCTGATCCGCTCGATCCGGCGGTGGCCGCATGGTGGCGGGCCAAGGCCGATGAAATCTATCGCGCCATCCCTGATTTCGGCGGTTTTCTGGTCAAGGCCAACAGCGAGGGCCAGCCCGGCCCGGCCGACTATCATCGCACCCATGCGCAGGGGGCCAATATGCTGGCCGCCGCGCTTAAACCCCATGGCGGCGTGGTGATGTGGCGGGCGTTTGTTTACGCTCATGACAATCCCGAGGACCGCGCCAAACAGGCCTATAATGATTTCAAGCCGCTGGACGGCCAATTTGCCGACAATGTGCTGGTGCAGGTCAAAAACGGCGCCATCGATTTTCAGCCGCGCGAACCGTTCCATCCGCTGTTTGGCGCCATGCCGCGCACCAATCTGATGATGGAATTCCAGATCACCAAGGAATATCTGGGCCAATCGACGCATATGACCTACCTCGGCCCGCTGTTTTCCGAAGCCTTGCAGGCCGATACGCTGGCGCAGGGCAAAGGCTCCACCGTGGCGCGCGTGGTGGACGGTTCGCTGGACGGACATCGGCTGACGGGGATCGCGGGCGTGGCCAATATCGGCGCGAACCGCGACTGGTCAGGCTCGATCTTCAATCAGGCGGACTGGTACGCCTTTGGCCGTCTGGCGTGGAACCCCGATCTCTCGCCCGAGAGCATCGCGCGCGAATGGGCGGCGCAGACCTTCTCACCCGCGCCCAAGGTGGTGGAGGCCGTCACCGCGATCATGATACCCTCACGCGAGGTGGCGGTGGACTACATGACCCCGCTGGGCCTTGCCCATCAGATGAGCGTCTATGGCCATTACGGCCCCGGCCCATGGGTGAACACACTGGCCCGGCCGGAATGGAACCCGGTCTATTACAACCGCGCCGATGCGCAGGGCATCGGCTTTGACCGCACCGCATCGGGCAGCAAGGCCATCGCCCAATATTCCCCCGCCATCGCGGCCAGACTGGCACGGCCCGAAACCACCGATGACAAGGATCTGCTGTGGTTTCACCATCTGCCCTGGACCTATCGCATGAAGGATGGGGCCACGCTGTGGGATGATCTGGTGCGCCATTATGATCGCGGCGTGTCCGGGGTGGAAAACATGCAGGGCCAATGGCAGGCGCTGAAACCCGCAATCGACGCGGAACGTTTTGAAAAGACAAGCGTGTTTCTGACCATCCAGCGCCGTGATGCGCAATTGTGGCGCGATGCCTCGATCGCCTATTGGCAATCGCTCAACCACCTGCCCCTGCCCGCAGGCAGCGCGCCGCCCGCGCATGATCTGGGCTGGTACAAGGCGCTGACCTTTCCCTACGCTCCGGGCAATCCCTGAAGCCCAAAGGACGCCATGACGCAAAGGACGGCAAACCTTTACGCCATGGCGCCTTTTGGCGGGCGGAAACCGGCTCGCCCGCCGCGTGATCCGGCCCGAAGGGAGGAGGGGCAGACCGGATATCGGATCGTCAGTATTTGAAACGCACGCCCGCGCGGAACACCCGCCCGATCTGGTCATAGAGCGCGGGATTGTTGAAGATGTAATTGCGTGCGGGCGTGCGGTTGGTCAGATTGTCGACCTTGAAATAGGCCGTAATCCCCTTTGTAATGTTCACCGATCCGCCCATATCCAGATAGAAGGCTCCGGCCATGAAATTCTGGTCGATGGTGGGGTTGTTGGCGGTCGATACAGGGCAACTGCCGGGGTTGCACACCACGTAGTTGTTGGCAAAAGTGCCGTCGCTGAACCAGCGCTCCTGCACCATCAGCGAGAATTTGTCATTGTCATAGCTTTGCACCGCCAGCCATTTCCAATGCGGCGTGTTGCCCAGATTGGACCCCGCGCTGTCGATGGGGATCGTGCCCGGCAGGCCGGTGTCGGTGATATAGTTGATCACATGGGTGGCCAGCGCGCGCAGCGTGAAATTGCCCGGCAAGCCCAGCGGGTTGCGCCAGCGATAGCTGGCCTCGATGTCAAAGCCCTCGGTGCGGATCGAGGCCAGGTTGAAGGGCTGGACATTGATGTAATTGCCGCCCGCCGGATTGTTCAGGTTGAAGGAGTTGCAGGTCTGGGGCAGCACGTTCTGATAGCAATATTGCACCATGTCATTGGCGCTGATCGAGGAGATCACGCCGTTGAGCTTGAGCTTGTAATAGTCGAACGAGATGTTGAGCCCCGGCATCCATGACGGATTGGCCAGCGCCACGCCAAAGGTGGTGTTACGCGCGATTTCCGGCTTCAGGTTGGGGTTGCCCACCACGCTCTGGATCACCAGCGTGGTCGTGTTGTGGAAGGGATCGAAGAAATTGGGCAGCGTCGTGGTGACGGGCGCGGCAAACATTTCCGACAGGTTGGGGGCGCGCACATCGCGCGATGTCACCCCGCGCAGCCGCAGGCCATCGATGGGCAGATCCCATGTGCCGCCCACTTTCCACGCTGTGACCGTGCCCGATGTGCTGTAATTGGTAACGCGCACAGCGCCATTGACGCTGGCATGGCCCATGGCGTCGGAATTGATGACTGGCAGGTTGGCCTCAAAAAAGCCTTCCTTCACGCTATAGGCGCCGCCGCCATTCTTGTAATTCCCCGCATACCAGTTGTTGCCCCCGGCCACCAGAACCGGATCGACCGGATAATTCCCCCCGCCGGGCGTATTGGCAAAGCCCGCGCCATAGGGATCGGCCGCCACACGATAGAATTCATGGCGGAATTCGCCGCCAAAGGCGATGGAGAGCGGCCCGGCCCACAGTTCCACCGGCGAGCCGGAAAAGCTGATGCTGGCCACATCCTGCGTCTGGCGGGTGCGCTGATAGGGGCCATATTGCGGCACGACATAGGCCAGCGCCGCAGCCGAAGGCTGTCCGCCCAGAATGTTGAGCGGTTGGCATCCATTGGCCCGCGCCACCGGATCGCGGCAGACAATCGCACCATTCAGCGTGATCGCGTCAATCGCCTGATTGAAGCGCTGGGTGAGCAGAATGTTACGCACATCGACATCGCTGTAATTGGTGCCGTGTTCGCCATAGATGTCGTATTTCCAGTCCTTGCCCGCCAGCGTGAAGGCCCCCTTGCCGCCCAGCACAAAGCGATACTGCCGCCTTTCGGTATAGACCTGTGTATTGCCCAACGCCGCATTGCTGGTGCCGAAGACGAAGCTGGCGATCCCGGCATTGGTGCAGGCATTCTGCACCAGAGCGGGCACAAAGGGGTTGGCGCACTGGATGGTCAGGCCCGGCTTGTTCATCCCGTTGACCGGCTGGTTATGGGTGTTCACCTTGCCGATATTGACGGTCAGATAGATCTCGTTGCGATTGTCGAGTTCAAAGCCCACCCGGCCATAGGTGTTCAGGCGCTCGATGCTGGATTGCAGCGAACGGCCCGTATCGACATTGCCCGACAGATCACCGCCCAGACAGTAGCCTGGATAGCAGCCCGCCACCGTGCCTGCCTTGTCATGCTGAGGCACGCCTCCCGAGCCGTATTGGAACTGGAACGGATTGCCGCGCGCGTCAAAGGCGATGCCCTGCAGCGGCCCCGCAGTGATCAGGCCGTATTTGGTGAAAGAGATCGATTGGGCCAGATCGCGCACGATATATTGCGGCGATCCGTCATTCAGAACGCCGCGGTTGATCTGCGTCGTCTGTGCAAACCAGTCGCGGCCATTGGCCAACCCAATGCCGAAATTCCCGCCGCCGATGCCTGCCTCATTGCTGTATTCCACGCTGCCGACCACATGCAGGCGGTCCTGAAGGAAGCTGGTGCCTCCGGCCAGTTGCACCTGATACTGCGCATCGTCGCCATAGGTGGTGATGCCGCCCTGCACATTGCCCTTCAGCCCCTTGAAATGCGCGTCGGTGATGAAATTGACGACGCCGCCCACCGCATCGGAACCATAGGAGGCCGATGCGCCGCCATTGACCACATCGACCCGTTGGAGCAGCAATTGCGGAAACAGGCTGATATCGGGAACGCCGGTGACATTGGCGCCCACCACGCGCTGTCCATCCAGCAGGGTCAGCGTGCGGATGGCGCCCACGCCACGCAGCGAGAAGGAGCTGAGCCCTTGCTGACCGCTGGAGGTGCTGAACGTATTGACCTGGGTGCCGGTCGAGCCCTGAAGCGAGGGCAGTTGCGCAATGGTGGTAAAGACATTGGGCTGGGCATTGGCGGCAAGACTGGTTGCATCGAGAATAGTGGTGGGCGTGGGCGCCTTGAAGCCGCTGGCGGTGATGCGGGTGCCGGTGACGATGATCTCACGGTCGCCTTTGGCCGCATCGGGCGCCGAATCGGAAGGCGCGGCCGGGACCGCCTGCGGATCGGCCATAGCCGCAACCGGCGACAGGCCGATGGCAAGCGCGGCCATGCGCAAGGCCGTGCCGCACAAGAGTGTATTGTGACGCTTCGCTCTTTTCAGGCTCATGTACCCCTCCAAGTCATTTATTTTTTGCTGATGGTATTTGGACGAACGTTGTGCGCGGCGCCGTGAGAATGGATATTCCAGCCTCTCTTGACACCCCAAGATAGTTAACGTTAACATTATTCGTACCGCGCAAATTTATGGCTGTCAACCAGGCGAATTTTGCGTTGTATTTTGGAAAAATCTCTCGATAAGGGAAAGTGATATCGCCATATAAAGGACGAAAACGAGAGGAACTGAGGAATTTTATGTTTACGTTATCAATCAATCTGGCAGCAGAGAAGCCAAGGCCGTGATTCCCGCCCTGCTCCGCAAATCGGCATGGCGCAAAACGCGCTGGATGGTGCTCGCCCTGTTTGTGGGTGCGATGATCATCAACTATCTCGCGCGTTCGGTCATGGGCGTGGCCGCGCCTGTCGTGCTGGCGCAGCAGGGCATATCCAATGCCCAATACGGATGGATCACCGGCGCCATGCAATTGGGCGTCATGCTGCAACCGATCGCGGGCTTTGTGCTGGACCGGTTGGGGCTGAAGCTGGGTTTTGCGCTGTTTGCGATTGGCTGGTCCATCGTTACGCTGGGCCATATGCTGGCGCGCGGCTGGATCGGCTTTGCCGCGCTGCGCCTCGTTCTGGGCTTTACCGAAGGTTCGGCCCAGCCTGCCGGGCAAAAGCTGGTGGCCGAATGGTTTCCCGCGCGCGAACGTGGCCTTGCCGGCGGCATCTACAATATCGGCGCCTCGTTCGGCGCGGTGCTGGCGCCGCCGCTGGTGGCATGGGCGGTCTATGCGGGCAGTTGGCGACTGGCCTTTGCCGTGGCGGGGGGGCTGGGGCTGATATGGTCGCTGCTCTGGCTGCACTGGTATGCGCCGCTGAGCCGCCATCGCGGCGTCAGCGCGCAGGAACGCGCCGCCATTGCCGAAGGGCAGGAAGCCCACCTGCAGTCAGACGCCCCGCCCGCCCCCATTCGCCAGCTTCTGGCACGCCGCAATCTGTGGGGCATTGCCCTGCCGCGCCTGCTGGCCGATCCGGTGTGGGGCATGCTTTCGCTGTGGCTGCCGCTTTATCTGGCGCGCGAGCGCGGATTTGACATGGCCCATCTGGCGCTGTTCGGCTGGTTGCCCTTTCTGGCCGCGGATCTGGGCTGCCTCTTCGGCCCGGCGGTGGCCAGCCGGCTGCAGCGGCGCGGCATCGCCCTGATCGATGCGCGCCGCCTCACCTTTACGATGGGCGCGCTGATGATGACGGGCATCGGTTTTGTCGGCCTTGTCGCCAATCCCTATGCGGCCGTGGCGCTGCTGTGTCTTGCCGGTTTCGCGCATCAGACGCTGTCGGTCACCATCATCACCATGGCCTCTGACCTGTTTCCCCGCAACGAGGTTGGCACGGTGGCCGGTTTTGCCGGTCTTTCGGCCAATCTGGGTGTGCTGATCTTTTCGCTCCTGCTGGGCAGTCTGGTTGACCGGCTCGGCTATTCCCCGTTTTTCATGCTGCTTGGCTGCCTTGATCTGCTTGGCGCCGGGCTGCTCTGGACTTTGGTACGCAAGCCATCATGAACAGCTTTGCCAATCCCGTGTTGCGCGGTTTCAACCCCGATCCGTCCATCCTGCGCGTAGGCCGGGATTTCTATATCGCAACCTCCACCTTTGAATGGTTTCCCGGCGTTCAAATCCACCACAGCCGCGATCTGGTCCACTGGCGCCTGGCCAGCCGCCCGCTTTCCCGCGCCAGCCAGCTCGACATGCGCGGCAATCCCGATTCCTGCGGTGTCTGGGCGCCGGACCTGACCTATGCCGACGGGCGCTTCTGGCTGGTCTATACCGATGTAAAGCGCTACGGCCTGACCACGGTGAACGGGGCGCATGGCGCCTCGATGCGCGATTTTCACAATTATCTGGTCGTCGCGCCCAACATCGATGGGCCATGGTCCGATCCAGTCCATCTCAACAGCAGTGGGTTTGATCCGGCGCTGTTCCATGATGATGACGGGCGCTGCTGGCTGCTCAACATGCTGTGGGACCACCGGCCCGACCGGGGCCGTTTCGGCGGCATCGTGCTGCAGGAAATCGACAAGGAAACGTTGCGCCTGAAGGGCGAGCGGCGGCTGATCTATCGCGGCACGGAGCGCGGCTTTACCGAAGGGCCGCATCTCTACAAACGCGATGGCTGGTATCACCTGCTGGTGGCCGAAGGCGGCACGGGATGGAACCATGCCGTGGTCATGGCGCGCAGCCGCTCGATCGGCGGACCTTATGAAACCCACCCTGACGGCGCGGTGCTGACGGCGGCAGGGCGGCAGGAAGGCGCGATCACCCGCGCGGGCCATGGCGATCTGGTCGAGCTGGAGGATGGCAGTCCGTGGCTGGCCTATCTCTGCGGGCGGCCTCTGCCCGGACTGGCGCGCTGTCCGCTGGGGCGCGAAACGGCGATCCAGCCGATGCGCTGGGACGAGGATGGCTGGCTGCGCAGCGTGACGCCCGGCGCGCAGCCGGACCCCAATCCGCCATTGCCCTCCCTGCCGCCGTGCCCCTGGCCGGAGCAGCCATGGGACGGCCAATTTGCGCCCGGCCCCCTGCCCGACGATCTGCAATGGCTGCGCAGCCCCGACAGCGGGCGACTGTGGAGCCTCGATGCGCGTCCGCATTGGTTGCGGCTTTATGGACGGGAATCGATCAAGAGTCATTTCGAGCAGGCGCTTGTCGCACGCCGCTTTCAGCATTTCCGCTTTACGGCCTCCACCTGCATCGATTTCGATCCGGCCCATTTCCAGCAGAATGCTGGACTGGTATGCTATTACAACAGCACGAAATTCTACTATCTCCACCTGACCCGCGATACGGGCGGGCGCGAATTGCGGATCATGTCGGCCATTCCCGGCACCGGCGCCCATGACAGTCTGGTCGCCTCCGAATTGCCCGCCGGGCCGATCGAATTATGCGCCGAAGTGGACCACCAATGGCTGCGCTTCGGCTGGCGGGCGAAAGGTGCGGATGCATGGGAATGGGCGCCGCAAAGGCTTGATGTCAGCGTGCTTTCCGATGAGGTCTCGCTGCCCGGCTATCCCAATTTCACCGGCGCCTTTGTCGCCATGGCGTGTCAGGATCTGTCGGGCGCGGGGCGCCATGCCGATTTCGCCTGGTTCCGCTATGATGCGCGGGATGACGCGCCCGATCAGTCCGGCTCCGCCACCGAAATGCGCGCGGTGGAATCGCGATAGACGATTGAATGATCCAGCACACAGTCGCTGACCGCGCCCGGCCTCAACAGGGCCGGGCCGGCCTCCTGCGCCACATAGGCCAGCGCCTCGGCGGCCAGACGGCGCAGCGGCTGATGCACTGTGGTCAAGGTCGGCCACAGGGTGACGGCGGCGGCCGTATCGTCAAACCCCACCACTGTCAGCGCGCCGGGGACATCAATCTGGCGGCGGTGCGCCACCGATACCACGGCGGCGGCCATATCGTCGTTGCTGGCGAAAATGGCCGTGGGCGGCGATGGCGCGTCGAGCAGCAGCTCGCCTGCAGCAAGGCCCGAAGTATAGCTGAAATCGCCCTGCGCCACCCGCACCTCGACCCCGCCTATTTCGCGCACGGCGGCATAGAATCCGGCCATGCGCTCGGCGCTGGCGGCCTGATCGGGGTTGCCCAGAATAAAGCCCAGCCGACGGTGGCCCAGATCGAGCAGGTGATGCGTCATTTCATAAGCCGCGCGGTGATTGTCGATCCGCACACAGAGCGCGTCCGAAATCTTGTAGGCCCCCACCGCCGCAATGGGCCGCCCCAACGGTTCGAGCACCGAGAGGATCTTGCGCGATTCGCCCAGCGGCGGGGCAAGGATAAAGCCCGAAAGCCCCGCCGCAGCGAATTGTTCGAGGGCCTCAGGCCCCGGCGCCTTGCCCGCCTCGCCCTTGAGCAGCGAGAGGCGGGCGCCGCGAATGGAGGCCTCCTCAAAAATGCCGGTCAGAAACTCGCTCATAAAGGCGGCGCTGGGGTTGGAATAGATCACCCCCACTTGCAGCTCGGTCGAGGTGACCAGACTGCGCGCGGCGACATTGGGCGTATAGGACAATTCCCGGATCGCCTTTTCCACCGCCTCGCGCGTTTCGGACCGCACGCCTTCCCGGCCATTGATGACGCGCGAAACCGTCATCGCCGAAACACCCGCAAGGCGGGCAACGTCGATGATCGTGGCGCCTCCACCGGAACGATCAGACCTTGCCATGCCAAACCTTTCTACCCGCTATCTGACAAGATCCTTTAAGTAAGGTTCAGCCCTTTTGAAAGCCATCTTGAGCGCCCGGCCTCACTCCTTCGCGCGCAGGCGGTCGGCGGCATTGACCAGTTCGATCCAGGTCGCCCCTTCGGGCACGACATATTCGTTCTCGCCCCAGAAAAAGGGCCAGTCCTCGTGGTTTTCTGGAAAGTCGGGCTTGATGATCAACACGCCCGGCACCACGCCCCCCGCGATATAGGAAAAGTCGGCCCGGTTGTTGCCATAGGCCACCTCCTTGGACACCGTGCCCACACCCGAGACGAAGGAAATGTCCGAGCCGGGATGATGGCCGGTGATATAGGCCACCCCGCGCCAGACCGCATCGCGCCCGACGATTTCGGGAAAAGCTCCATGCAGCGCATCGGCCACCAGCGCATAGGCCATAACCGTGCTGGCCCCGGCCCATCCCCCGGTCGTGATCGGCACGCCAAAGGGATTGGTGCGGGCGATGCGGTCGCTTTCCTCTTTCCATTGGCGCACGGTCGGGATCATCGCCCGGCGATAGGCCGCAGGCATATAGGGCAGCGCGGCCACCGCCGTCTGCGCATTGGGGGCAAAGGCCCCGGCCACCTTGGGCCAGAGCGCCATCACAGCATCGGCATAGGCTTTTTTGCGCGTGGTCTTGAGCAATTCTACGGCTGCGGCAAATTTCTCCCAATCCAGCGGGCCACCCGTCGTGTTGCCATGCGAAAAGAGGTCGGGCGCGTGGGACTGCTCCTCCTGCCAGACGCGCTCGGCCGTGGCCAAAGCCTTGGTCGAGAGCGCATCGTCCTGTCCCTTGAGCACCCTGCCGGCCGCCGCCAGCGCCGAGAGCGATCCATAATTAAGCGCCGAAACCTTGCTGGTAAAAGCCCAGCGATCATCGGGCGTGCCACTGCGCCCGTCGTGCATTTCGCCGGGCTTGAGCGCCGGATCATAGGGCAGACCATCGGTCTTGTTCACCGCATCGCCCAGATGCGTGTATTGCGCCACATCGGGCTCGACAATGCCGTGGATCGCATGGCCCACCGCGTCGAACTGGGCCAGCAATTGCAGCGTGCCATGGGCCACCTGCTGCACCACATCGGGCCGCCCGTCGGGCACATGGATCTCGACATGGCGCCGCGTCTCGTCCACGCTGACCGTGTCGCGATCCAGCCCGAAACGCTCGCGCGAGGCGGCCAGCGAGCGCACCACCTGATATTGCGACTGGGTGCGAATGTCGAAGTCGCCCGCATCGAACCATCCGCCCACATTCAGACCCGGAATGGGCTGGCCCGGCTGAAAAGGCGTGTCGGTGGTCGGCCCCTGACGATAAAGGTCGATATGTTCGTGATTGACCGGGGCCTGCCGCGCATCATCGCGGTGGGAATCGCCGTGCCACACACGATAGGCCTCATTCACCGAGACATGATCCATCGCCACCGGGAAATAGACATCATTGGTGGCATGCCAGGCATCAGCATAGACATCATCGGCAATACGGAAAGGCGCGGTGCGCACATCGCCATATTCGAGTTGATAAAGGCCCGGCTGCTTCACATCGCTGAAGTCCATCTGCAGATAGTGATAGCGCAGATAATCGCCCCATTCGCGTGGCTGCTCGGACCGAACGGTGGTTGGTGCGCCATCCGCGCCAATACGCAGCAGGCGCAGCGGCAGGCGGCGTTTGTCATTGGCATCCAATTCCACCGTGGCCAGTTTGGAGGCCGCAGGCGCATAGCCCAATTGCGAATGGGCGATCACCGGGCGGCGCAGCCATCCGGGGCTGGTCTGGGGCCGGATCGTCCATGTCAGCACCGCCCCGCTCTTGCCCGCAGGCAGCAGCGAGCGCAGCACGAACCAGCCGTTCTGCGCCTGATTGCGGCCATCAAAGAGCATGATGGGCGCATTGCCCGTGATCCTCACCCGCCGCGCCGGATCTTCGGGCGCAAGGACGAAATCACGCCCGTTGGCCATGGGCAAAGGTTCGGCCCCCGGCCCTTCGCTGCGCCCGCTGGCGGCATTGCGCTGATCGGTCTGAACCATGGCGCCAACGGGATGGAGCGGGAAACTGCCCGCCACGCCATCGGCCATAAAGGCATGATGGAAATAGGCCGAGGGTAGGAATTCCAGATTGAACCCGGCCTTGCCCACCAGAGCATCGGGAACCGGACGGTCGAGCAGGATGCTGACCACCACGCCGTCACCCTGCTGCTGCGCGCGGATCGTATAGGCCCAATCGTAATCGGCATAGCGCAGGCGCGTTTCGATCACGCCCGCCGCGCGGTCCACCTTGCGCGTGACCATGGCGCCGATCGGGTCCCACTGGCCCGGCGTGGCCGAAAGGCGCACATCGCCATTGGTGGCATTGCGCAGACCCTGCTGGATGATCTCGACGCCGCTGATCTTGGAATCGGCAAACAGCCCGTCATACCAATTGGAAAAGGCCAGCACATTGACCCCAGCCGCCTCGTAATAGCCTTTATCACCCAAGGACAGGGCATCGGGCGCATTTTGCGCCCATGCCGGGGCGCCGACGGCCAACAGACCAAGGCAAAACAGCAATCTGGACTTTCCGGGCATGGCCCCCTCCAATGTTTGCGCTATCATTTATCAAAGGAAAAACGCGCAGTCCACCGCCTCATCCTGCAAATTAGCCTGCGTCGAATGGCGATTTTCGATTGATGATAGCTAACGATAGCGCTATCAAAGAATCATCGTGATGGCCCGCCTCAAGAGGGCCACAGCAAATGAGGATGTCGAACGTGAAGGGAAAGATTTCCACCCTTGGCGCTGCCGTTGTGCTGGCCGCGCTACTGCCCACCCACGCCTTTGGCGCCGAAGATGCCCCCGGCGCCCCTGCCTCAGCCTTTCGCGATCAACCGCTGGTGACCAGCATCTATACCGCCGACCCTTCGGCCCATGTGTTTGGCGGCAAGATCTATGTCTATCCCTCGCACGATATCCCGACGGACATTCCCAATGACGATCTGGGCAACCAATACGCGATGCGCGACTATCGCGTGCTGCGCATGGACCGCATCGGCGGCAAGGTGACGATCGGGCCGGTGGCGCTGGATGTGAAGAATGTGCCCTGGGCCAGCCAACAGATGTGGGCGCCCGACGCGGCCTACAGGAACGGCACCTATTACCTCTACTTCCCCGCGCGCGACAAGACCAAGGACAAGAACGGTCTCGGCACTTTCCGCATCGGCGTGGCCACATCGAAAAGCCCGATGGGGCCGTTCAAGGCCGAACCCAAACCCATCGCGGGCAGCTATTCGATGGACCCGGCCGTCTTCACCGACACAGACGGCAAGAGCTATATGTATTTCGGCGGCATCTGGGGCGGCCAGCTTCAGCGCTGGGCCGGCGGCAAGTTCGACCCCAATGGTTCGGACACCGACCTTGGCCGGAATGACCAGCCCGCGCTGTCTGGCAAGGTGGCGCGCATGGGCGCCGATATGAAGAGCTTTGCCGAAAAGCCGCGCGATGCGGTGATTCTGGACGAAAATGGCAAGCCGGTCCTGACCGGCGACCATGAGCGGCGCTTCTTTGAAGCATCATGGATGTTCACGCGCGGCGGCAAATATTACTACACCTATTCCACCGGCGACACGCATTTCCTGAACTATGCGATCGGCGACAACCCTTATGGCCCGTTCAAATATACCGGCCATATCCTGAAGCCGGTTCAGGGCTGGACCACCCATCATTCGATCATTCAGGCCAACGGTAAATGGTGGCTGTTCTATGCCGATACCCAGCTTTCGAACAAAAACCATCTGCGCAATGTGAAGGTGACCGAGCTGACCTTTAACGCCGATGGCACGATCCAGACCATCGATCCGCTGCAGGCGCGCTGACCCCATGTTTCTGGGCATAGATATCGGCACCAGCGGGGTGAAAGCCGTGGTGACCGCCAGCGACGGGCGCGTCCTTTCGCAATGCAGCGCGGCGCTTTCGGTTTCGCGGCCGCAGGAATTGTGGTCGCAGCAGGCGCCCGATGACTGGGTGGATGCCACGCATCGCGCGGTGCTGGGGCTGGATGCAGGATTGCGCCGCGCGGTGGCGGCCATCGGCCTTGCAGGGCAAATGCATGGCGCCACCTTGCTGGGCGCCGATGACCGCCCCTTGCGCCCCGCGATCCTGTGGAACGATGGGCGCAGCCATGCGCAATGCGCCGCGCTGGAGGCCGCCGAGCCGCAAAGCCGCGCGATCACCGGCAACATTGCCATGCCCGGCTTCACCGCGCCCAAGCTGCTCTGGGTGCACGAACATGAACCGAAAGTGTTTGCCGCCACCAAAACGGTGCTGCTGCCCAAGGATTATGTCCGCCTTGCTCTGACCGGCGAAAAGGCCAGCGACATGTCGGATGCCGCCGGGACGCTGTGGCTCGATGTGGCCCGCCGTGCCTGGTCAGAGGCCATGCTGGGCGCCACCGGACTGACGCTTGATCATATGCCGCGCCTGTATGAAGGGCCGCAGATCACCGGCCATCTGCGCGCCGAAGTGGCTGCACAATGGAGTATGGAGACCGTGCCCGTGGTGGCGGGCGCGGGCGACAATGCGGCGGGCGCCTTGGGCGTGGGCGTGACGGGCGAGGGGCAAGGCATGCTCTCGCTGGGTACATCGGGCGTGATCTTTGTTGCGGGCGATGCGTTCCGGCCCAATCCGGCGCGCGCTGTCCATGCCTTTTGCCATGCCTTGCCCGGTGTGTGGCATCAGATGAGCGTGCATCTTTCGGCCGCCTCCTGCATCGACTGGGCAGCGTCGGCCTGTCAGGTGCCCGGCCCGGCGGAATTCTTCGCCCTGGCCGAAAGCGCGGGGCCATGCGCAGGGCCGGAACTGTTCCTGCCCTATCTTTCGGGCGAACGCACACCGCATAATGACCCGCATCTGCGCGCAGGCTTTGTCGGGCTGAGCCATGAGACCACCACCGCCCGCCTTGCCGCCGCCGTGCTGGAGGGCGTGGCTTTTGCCCATGCCGACGGCATCGACGCCCTGCGCGAGGCGGGTACGCAGATCGAGGAACTGGCCGTGATCGGCGGCGGTTCGCGCTCGCTCCATTGGGGCCATATTCTGGCCAGTGTGCTGGGCGTGCGCCTGCTCTATCTCGAAGGCGGCGAAGTCGGCCCGGCGCTGGGCGCGGCGCGCCTGGCCCAACTGGGTACGGGCGGCGATCCGGCCTCCATCTGCACCCGCCCGCCGATCCGCGCCGCCATCGAGCCGGACCTCGATCTGGCCGCCCGCCTTGCCCCTCAGCGCCAACGCTTTCAACGCGCCACATGGGCGCTGCGTCAACTTCAGGAGAAATTTTGATGTCTGCCGCCTATTTCGCCGAATTTGACACGGTCCGCTATGAAGGCCCCGATGCCGCCAGCGATCTGGCCTACCGCTGGTATGACAAGGACCGCATGGTCTTTGGCAAGCGGATGGAAGACTATCTGCGCTTTGCGGTCTGCTTCTGGCACACCTTCTGCTGGCCGGGCAGCGATGTGTTCGGCGCGGGCACGTTCAACCGTCCATGGCTGATGGGCCCGGAGGATGAGGCCGCCGCCCGCGCCAAGCGCGAGGCCGCCCTCGCCTTTGTCGAAAAGCTCGACCTGCCCTTTTACTGCTTCCACGATGTCGACGTGATGGCGCCTGCCGACAGCATCGGGGATTTCCGCAAGAGCTTTGCTCTGGCCGTCGATCATCTGGAGGAATTGCAGGCCAAGCATGGCCGCAAGCTGCTGTGGGGCACGGCCAATCTGTTCAGCCACCCGCGCTATCTGGCGGGCGCCGCCACTTCCCCACGCCCCGAAGTCTATGCCTGGGCCGCCAGCCAGGTCCGCGACGCGCTGGAGGCCACGCATCGTTTGGGCGGCGCGAATTACGTGCTGTGGGGCGGGCGCGAAGGCTATGACACGATCCTCAACACCAATCTGGCAGTGGAGCAGGAGAATTTCGGCCGCTTCCTGCAACTGGTGGTCGAACACAAGCACAAGATCGGTTTTTCCGGCACGATCCTGATCGAGCCCAAGCCGCATGAGCCCACCAAGCACCAGTATGATTTCGACACCCAGACCGTGTACGGATTCCTCAAGCGCTTTGGCCTTGAGGGCGAGGTGAAGGTCAATATCGAGGCCAATCACGCCACGCTTTCGGGCCATACGTTCGAGCATGAAATCGCCATGGCGGGGGCGCTGGGCATCCTTGGTTCGATCGACGCCAATCGCGGCGATCCCCAGAATGGCTGGGACACCGACCAGTTCCCCAACTCGGTCGAGGAACTGACGCTGGCCTGTATCGAGATCGAGCGGGCGGGCGGCTTCACCACCGGCGGCTTCAATTTCGACGCCAAGGTGCGCCGTCAGTCGGTGGATGCGGCAGACCTGCTGCATGGCCATGTCGGCGGGGTGGATGTCATCGCCCGGTCGCTGCTGCGCGCCGAGGCGATCATCAAGGACGGCCGCCTCGACGCTTTCCGCGCCGAACGCTATGCCGGCTGGAGCAGCGATCTGGGCAAGAATATCAAGGGAGGTGATCTGGCCTCGATTGCCGATATGGCCGTGGCGGGCAATCTGGCGCCCCAGCCGGTTTCCGGGCGGCAGGAATGGCTGGAAAACCTGATCAACCGTTTCTGACCGGGCCGGCTGTGATTCCAAGGGAAAGGGGGCCTATCGCCTCCTTTCCCTCTGCGGTCACGCGGGCAGACAATTATTTTATCATCAGACTATTTAAATCTTCGGGATCGGCGCTCATCGTGTTTGAATATCCCGAAATTCAAGCCATAATTTCACAGTCGCCATTAGAATTCCATTTTTGAACGCATAAAATGATAGCGTGAACATCGATTCTCTGGCATTTAATCAGACCAATAAAAGAGCCCTTTCCAGAGGATTGCCATGAAACGAATATCCTGCGCCGCCGCATTTGCGGCCTCGCTGCTGCTCGCCCCGCTCTGCGCCCGCGCCGCGTCGGTTTCTACCCCGCTTTCCCCCTATTTCGCCCCGGTCGCCACCCCCTCCGCCAGCCCTGATCAGGACGGTTTCCTGCACCGCTGGCTGGTGCTGGAACCGATTGCCAAGCCAAACCGCAGCAATCAGGGCTTTACCAGCGCCTATGTCCGCGACGCCTTTGCCAAGGCCGCCCTGCCCGGCGGCGCGACGGCCATCCCGCGCGATGGACAGACGATGCGCATAGGCGGGCAAAGCCTGCAATGGCATGCGCTGGACGCTGGCCTGTTTGACGCCAAACTGTTCTATCTGGCGCAAGGACTGGGCAAACCGACCTATGGCGTGATCTTCTGGGCCACCACCATTATCGAAAGCGACCGTGAGATCGCCGACGCGCATCTGGCGGTGGGGTCGAATTCGGCCTCAATGTGGTGGCTGAACGGCGCGGAAACCGCCGCCCTGTTCGGCGACCGGCGGATGGTGATGGATGATGCCGTCTCGCCGCGTGTCACGCTGCACAAGGGGCGCAATATCCTGCGCGGCGCGATCATCAACGGGCCGGGGCTCAGCGATTTCTGCGCCCGCTTTGTTGATGATGCGGGTCGCCCGATCACTGATCTGCGGATCACGACGCGCTGATCGCTCCCTTTTATTACGGAATGATCGTCATGAAAAAACACCTGATCCCCGCGCTCTGCCTTGCCGCCCTGACGGCGGGCGGCGCCAAGGCCCAGCTTGAGGGCGAACCCTTTATCCACGACCCTTCGACCATCGCTTTTTCGGACGGCCAATATTACACCTTCGGCACGGGCGAAGGCGGGCTGGTGTCGGCCGACGGCTGGACATGGCACAAGGGCGGCGTGCGCCCCGGCGGCGGCGTCGCGCCCGACACGATCAGGATCGGTGATCGCTATTACGTCGCCTATGCCGTGGGCGGCGGGGGCATGAACGGCGGCCATGCCAGCAATGTCAAAGTGATGTGGACCAAATCGCTCGATCCCAAATCGCCCGATTTTGCCTATCATGACGTGGGTATCGTCGCCTCCAGCGACGGCAAGGAACCTTGCGACGCCATCGACCCGGCCTTCCTCTATGCCGACGGCCATCTCTGGCTCAGCTACGGCACCTATTTCGGCTATATCCGCATGGTCGAACTGGACCCCGCCACCGGCCAGCGCGTCGCGGGCAACCAGCCGGTGGACATCGCCATCGACCTTGAAGCCACCGCACTGATGCATCGCGACGGCTGGTATTATCTGCTGGGCACGCAGGGCACCTGCTGCGACGGGCCGAATTCGACCTATAACATCCGCGTGGGCCGCTCGCGCAATCCGCTGGGCCCCTATGTCGACAATTTCGGCGTGCCTATGCTCAAGGGCGGCGGCAAGCTGGTGTGGGGCGCACATGGGCGGGGCCTTGGCGCGGGCCATTTCGGTCTGGTCGATCTGGGCGACGGGGTGGAGAAATTCTCCTTCCATTGGGAAGCCGACATGGACCGTTCGGGGCGCAGCGTGCTGGCCATCCTGCCGCTGACCTGGAAGAATGGCTGGCCGGTGGGTCAGGAAAACCTGCGCCCCGGCACTTATGAGATCCAGTCCGAACGCGGCGGCGCGCTGGAACTGGCGGTGGACGAGGTGCGCCTGCCCTTCGATTTCCGCAAAAGCTGGTTCCGCAATCCCGCCGACGGGCCGGACAAGCCGCTGCCCGATCAGACGCTGGAGGAAAACAGCAAGGTTTGGCCCAAGGGCCCCATTGCGGTGGACATGGGCGATTATATGGTCCGCCCGCATCAGCATTGGACCATCAGCCCGGTGAAAGAGGCGGGCGGCTATATGGGTGCGCCCTATGTAAAGATCACGATTGCCGGGACCGAGCGCGCGCTGGCCGCGACGCCTGCGGGCGAGGTCATCACCGTGCCCGCTTTCACCGGAGCGTCCGAACAGCTTTGGCGCATCGACCAGCTTTCCGACGGCACCTATCGCATCATCCCGCGAGGCACGCCTGATCCGCGCGCGCCGCTGGTGCTGGCCGCCGCGGGGCGCAGCACGGCCCGTCTGGTGCGCTTTGCGCCCGACAGCGATGCCGGACGCTGGACCTTCCGCCTGCCCTGAAACCCACAAGAGGCCGCGAGAGAGAATGGCCCGACCGGAGAGGATATCATGACCCAAACCGCATCAGACAGCATCATCACCGACCGGCGCGGCGCTCTGGCCGCCGCCGGGCTCGGCATCAGCCTTGCCGCCTCGCCCGCCATCGCCAAACCGGCGGCAAAAGCCCCCGCCATCCACACCAGCGGCGATTGCTCCACCCCGCATTCCGCCATCGTCCCCACCCGCTATGGCAAGGTGCGCGGCTATGTCAGCGACGGCGTGTTCACCTTCAAGGGCGTGCCCTATGGCGACACCACCGCCGGGGCCAACCGCTGGCTGCGCCCCCGGCCGCCCAAGGTGTGGGAGGGGGAATATCCCGCCCTTGCCTATGGCGCCAATTGCCCGCAGACGCTGCACAGTTTCCGCGCCATCGAGCATACGTTCATCCAGCAATGGACCGACGGCTTTCTGGGCGAGGACATGCTCAAGCTCAACATCTGGACCGGATCGCTGTCGGGGTCGAAACCGGTGATGGTTTATCTGCACGGCGGGGGATTTTCCTTCGGCTCCTCCTATGAACTTGCCTCGCATGATGGGGCGCAGATGGCGCGCCATCATGATGTGGTGCAGGTGTCGGTCAACCACCGGCTCAATGTGCTGGGCTTTCTCGATCTGGCCGAATTTGGCGGTGATGCCTATGCCGATTCCGTCAATGTCAGCATGCTCGATCTGGTCTTTGCGCTGGAATGGGTGCGCGACAATATCCGCGCCTTTGGCGGCGACCCGGACCGCGTGACGATCTATGGCCAATCGGGCGGCGGGTCGAAAGTGACCACGCTGATGGGCATGCCCGCGGCCAAGGGGCTGTTTCACCGCGCCATTGTGCAATCGGGCGGCGGGGGCAATATCCCTTCCGCCGAGCAGTCGCGCGATTTCTCGCGTCAGGTGCTGCGCGAACTGGGCGTGGCGCAGGGAGACATGGCGGCCTTGCAGAAGATGGAATGGCAAAGGCTGTTCGAGGCGGGAAATAGCGTCGCCACGCGGATCAATGGGCCGATGCGCCCCGGCGTGCTGCAACCGGGCGGCAGCGCCAGCCCCACCCCGCGCATAGGCTGGGCGCCGACGATGGACATGCGCAACATCACCTGCCGCTCGTTTCACGATGTGGCGCCGCCCGCCGCGCGCGACATCCCCGTCATCATCGGCAATGTCAGCGAGGAAGGCACCAGCCTTGGTCGCAATCCCAGCGAGGCCGAATGGCGCGCGCAACTGGCCGAGGCGCTGGGCGGGGCCAAGGCCGATGCATTGATCGCCGCGATGAAAAAGGCGCATCCGGAAAAAGCGATACGCACCCTCTCCTATGGGGTGGGCGGCCTGTCAGGACGCAACAATGTGAACCGCATGGTCAAGCTGCGCCATGATGCGGGCGGTGCGCCAGCCTATCAATATCTGTTTCAATGGCAAACGCCGATCCTCGATGGCATTCCGGGCGCATGGCACACGGCCGAACTGGCCTTTTGCTTCGACAACACAAAAATCTGCGATCAGGCCACCGGCAACACGCCCGAGGCCCAGAGCATAGCCCGCAAAATGGCCGGGGCATGGGCCGCCTTTGCCCATACCGGCAGACCCGATCAGCCGGGGCTGGCCTGGGCGCCCAGCGATCCGGTGCATTGCCGGACCATGGTATTCGACACCCAATGCCGGATGGAGAACGACCCCGAAGGCGCGGTGCGCCGCCTCCTGCTGACCCAGGCCTGACGGGGGCGCTCTGGACAAAGGCAGGAAAACCGCCATAGGCTGCGCCCTGCGGGAGGGCCCTTGGCGGTGAAGCAAAAGCCAGTGCAGGAGTATCAGGCAACGGAACGGGTGGATAAAGCGCTGCGAATTCATGGCTCTATTGCCCGCGATTTGGGCATTGCCATTGTCACCGGCCATTATCCCCCCGGCCATATCCTGTCCAGCGAAGTGAATTTTGCCCAGCAAAACAACATCTCGCGCACAGCCTATCGCGAGGCGATCCGCATTCTGGCCGCCAAGGGGCTGGTGGAAAGCAAGCCCAAGACGGGCACGCGCATCACCGATCCCTCGCGCTGGCATATGCTGGACCCTGATGTGCTGGCCTGGACCTTTGAAGGCGAGCCGACGCAGAGCTTTATCGACGACCTGTTCGAATTGCGCATGGTGATCGAACCGGCA
The DNA here is from genome assembly GCF_014196525.1 of Novosphingobium sediminicola. Lineage (GTDB taxonomy): Bacteria > Pseudomonadota > Alphaproteobacteria > Sphingomonadales > Sphingomonadaceae > Novosphingobium > Novosphingobium sediminicola. The sequence continues at coordinate 21,877 of NZ_JACIDX010000023.1, forward strand.
GCGGCCGAACTGGCCGCCCGGCGCCGCAATGGTCAGCAACTGGCGCAAATGGGCCATGCGCTGGAGGAAATGGCGCGCCACGGTCTGGCCACCGCCGCCGGACAGGCCGCCGACCAGAGCTTTCACAGCACCTTGCTGAGCGCCACCCGCAATGCCTCGCTGATCTCGCTGGCCAGTTCGATCGGCGCAGCGGTGCGCTGGACCACTATCTACAAGCAGCGCAAGCGCAAACTGCCCCGCGATCCTGTGCCCGACCATCGCGTGCTCTTCGATGCGATTGCCGATGCCGATCCGGCCGCCGCCCGCGCCGCCATGGTGCGGCTGATCGAACTGGCGCTCGAGGACATCGGCCTTTCGATTTAGGCCGGGATGGCGGCGCCCGCCCGGCGCCGCCATCTGCCGCTTATTTCGTTATCGACACGCGATAGATCATCGTATGGGCATAGGGGTGCTGCGCATCGATGCGCGCCGAACCAAAGGCGGGCTGGTTGGGCGTATCGGGGAATTTCTGCGGCTCCAGCGCGATGCCGTCGCCCATGCGATAGATGTGGCGGTTCTTGCCCAGCATCGTGCCATCGATGAAATTGCCGGTATAGAACTGGACCCCCGGCTCGGTCGAAAGCACCTCCAGCACCCGGCCCGAGGCCCGGTCGGCCAGAAGCGCCAAGAGCTTGGGCGCCTTGGTCAGCCCAGCGTCGATGGCGAAATTGTGGTCATAGCCGCGCGCGATCGCCAATTGCTCGTCATGCCCGTCACGCAAGGCCTGACCCACCACGCGCCCCTTGCGGAAATCAAAGGGTGTGCCCGCCACCGCGCGTAATTCGCCGGTGGGGATCAGCGCGGCATTGACCGGCGTGTAATGGGCCGCAGGAATGGTCAGCACCTCGTCCATGGCATCACGCGGGCCGCCCTCGCCCGCCAGATTGAACAGGGCGTGATTGGTCATGTTCACAATGGTCGGCTTGTCGGTTTTGGCGGCAAAGGCGATGGTCAGATTGCCCGCCTCGTCCAGTGAATAGGTAACCGTCGCATCCAGCGTGCCGGGATAGCCGCTGTCGCCGTCGGGGCTGATATGGCGCAGCACCACCGAGGCCACCTTGCCCGAAGTCACGCTTTCCACCTTCCACAACTGGCGGTCGAAACCCTTGCCGCCGCCATGCAGGCTGTTCACCCTGTCATTGAGCGGGAGCTGGTAGGTCTGCCCGTCCAGCGTGAATTTGCCGCCCGCGATCCGGTTGGCATAGCGCCCCACCGTAACGCCGAAAAAGGATTGGCGCGCCTCATAGGCCCCGGCGTCGGGCAGGCCGATGACGATATCCGCCGATTTGCCATGACGGTCGGGCGCCATGAATTTCTGCAGAGCGGCGCCATAGGCCAGAATGCGCGCCGAAACCCCATGACCATTGGCCAGCGCGATCGCCTCGACTGCGCGCCCGTCGGCCAGCCTGCCGCCATCCTCGCGCCGGGCCGTGGCGGCCTGCGCCGAGCCCGACAGGGTTGCCGCCACCATGGCCGATCCGGCCCAATGTTTCCAATTCATCGCATGCTCTCCATGGCTATTTTGCCTAATTTATAATCATGCTATATCAAAACTCAATAAGAGCCGATAAAATTCTATTTATTTCATAATATTGTTATTTTATATTTATTTATTCAATAAATTTATGCTGGATGATCTTCAAAATCAGCGTTATATAATTCGACTTATTACAATAACGGGACCCGAGGATGACCTTCAGCCGCCGCGAATATCTGGCCGCCAGCGCTTCGTTGCTGGGCCGACCCGCCATGAGCGCCCTGCCCCGCAGGGCTGCGCCCGCCCCCATCCCCGAAGAGCACCGCCTGTGGTACACCGATCCGGCCAAGGTCTGGACGGAGGCGCTGCCGGTCGGAAATGGCCGGATCGGCGCCATGATCTTTGGCGGAACGCGCCATGAGCGCCTGCAGCTCAACGAGGATACGCTGTGGAGCGGCGGCCCCTATGACCCGATCAATCCGCAGGCAGCCGAAACCGTGCCGCAGGTGCGCGCGCTGATCGCGAAGGGCGACTATGCCGCCGCGCAGGCGCTGGCCAATGCCGCGATGATGGGCCGCCCGCTGCACCAGATGGCCTATCAGACGCTGGGCGACCTGTTGATCGACATGCTCTTTGACGGCCCGACCGATGCCTATCGCCGCGAACTGGACCTTGACGCCGCCATCGCCACCACCCGCTTTGCCGCAGGCGGCGTCGCTGTCGAGCGCGAGATCTTCGCCTCGCCCGCCGATCAGGTCATCGCCCTGCGCATGTATGCCAAGGGCGGTCTGATGCCCCCCATGACACTGCGCCTGCAAAGCCCGCAGGTGGCCAAGGCCGAGGCGCAGGGCGACAATATTCTGCTCTCCGGCCAAGGCGGTGCAGCCGAGGGCATTTCCGGCGCGCTGCGCTTTGCCGCCCGCCTGCGCATCATCGCTCCGGGGGCCACATGGCGCGCGCAGGGCGATGCCCTTCATGTCGATCCCGCCCGCGAGGTCATCCTGCTGCTGGCCATGGCCACCAGCTATCGCGGGCCCAAAGACGTATCGGGCGATCCGCAGGCCATCACCGCGCATCAGATCGCCGCCGCATCGGCGCTGCCCTTTGCCGCCCTGCGCCAACGCCATCTGGCCCAGCATCGCCGCCTTTACCGCAGCGCCGCGCTGCAACTGACACGGGGCAAGGGTGCGGCCCTCCCCACCGATCAGCGCATCGCGGCCAATGAGAGCGAAGACGACCCTGCGCTGGCCGCGCTCTATTTCCATTATGCGCGCTACCTGCTGATCTGCTCGTCCCGCCCCGGATGTCAGGCGGCCAATCTGCAAGGCATATGGAACGACAAGACCAACCCGCCATGGGGATCGAAATATACGATCAATATCAACACCCAGATGAATTACTGGCCCGCCGATCCGGTGGGTCTGGCCGAATGTTTCGAGCCCTTGCTGCGCCTGACGCGGGAATTGGCGCAAACGGGCAAGGAAACGGCGCGGCGCATGTATGGCGCGCGCGGTTGGGTGGCCCATCACAACACCGATCTGTGGCGCGCGACCGCACCCATCGACGGCGCGGCATGGGGCCTGTGGCCGATGGGCGGCGCATGGCTGTGCAACATGCTGTGGGATCGCTGGGACTACGGACGGGACCGGGCCTATCTGGAGTCCATCTATCCGCTGCTGCACGGGGCCTGCCTGTTCTTTCTCGACACTTTGCAGCCCTCGGCCCAAGGGCTGGTCACTTCCCCTTCGATCTCGCCGGAGAACCAGCATCCCTTTGGCGCCTCGGTCTGCGCCGGACCGGCCATGGACCGCCAGATCCTGCGCGACCTGTTTGCGCGTACGATCAGTGCGGCCGGGGAACTGGGCAAGGATGCCGATTTCGCCGCGCAATTGGCCAAGGCCCGCGCCGCGCTGGCCCCGGATCGCATCGGCAAAAGCGGGCAATTGCAGGAATGGCTGGAGGATTGGGACGATGCCGCCCCCGAACCCAACCATCGCCACGTCTCGCACCTCTATGCCCTCTATCCCAGCCAGCAGATTGCGCCCGACACGACGCCCGATCTGGCCCGCGCAGCCCGTGTCTCGCTGGAAAAGCGCGGGGATGAATCGACCGGCTGGGCCACGGCATGGCGTATCGCGCTGTGGGCCCGGCTGGGCGATGGCGAGAGGGCGCATCGCATTCTGCGCTTTCTGCTGGGCCGGGGGCGAACCTATCCCAACCTGCTCGACGCTCACCCGCCGTTTCAGATCGACGGCAATTTCGGCGGCTGTGCGGCCATGGCCGAAATGCTGATCAACAGCCGTGAAGGGATGATCCATCTGCTGCCCGCCCTGCCCTCGGCCTGGCGCGAGGGCGCGGTCAGGGGGCTCATCGCGCGTGGCGGGGTGCGGGTGGATCTCGTCTGGCGGCAGGGGATGCTGGCCGAGGCGATCCTGACCAGCGCGCGGGCGCAGGACTGCAAGATACGGCTGGGCGACGTGTCGCGCGGAGTCCGGCTGACGCCGGGGCGGATGCTGCGGCTCAAAGGCCCTCATCTGACGCCTGCCTGAAAAAGGGGGCCGGCAGCATTGCGCTGCCGGCCCTTCAGTCGTCCCCCCTGGGTCGCCGGGGGATTGAGCGGGGGGATCAAAGCGGAAGATCGGTCGATTTGGCCACATCGAATTCGCCCGCAACGCCGGGCAGGCCGCTGTCGGGCTGGCCGCCGCCAAGGGTGAGCTGGTAATGCCCGGCAAGCACCTGACGCCGCCCATCGGCCGTCACCGCCGACAGATCGCGGGGCGAGAGGTCCAGCGTAATCTGGCGGCTTTCACCGGCCTTGAGCGAAACGCGCTGAAACCCGCGCAGGGCGATGCGCGGCGCGCCGGGCAATTGCGGAACCTTGAGATAAAGCTGCACCACCTCGTCGCCATCGCGCGCGCCGGTGTTGCGCACCTGCGCGGTCACGCGGATACCCTTGGCGGCCTCGCCATCCACCGGCGCGATCTGCGGCGCGGAATAGGCAAAGCTGGTATAGCTCAGCCCATAGCCGAAACCATAGACCGGGGTGCCGGTGAAATAGCGATAGGTGCGGCCCTGCATCGAATAATCGTCAAAGGGCGGCAGATCCTTGACATCGCGATAGAAGGTCAAAGGCAGACGCCCCGCCGGATTGGCCGCGCCCGACAGCACGTCGGCCACCGCCAAGCCGCCCGACTGGCCCGGATACCAAGCCTCCAGAATGGCATTGGCATTGTCCTTGGCCCAGCCCAGATTGATCGGGCTGCCGTTCATCGTCACCACGGCCAGCGGTTTGCCCCAAGCCTTTGCCCTGGCCAGCAATTCGCGCTGATCGGCGGGCAGTTCGAGCGAGGTCTTGTCGCCCCCGTCAAAGCCCTCGATCTTGATCGGCATTTCCTCGCCTTCCAGCTCAGCGGTCAGCCCCACCACGGCCAGCACGACATCGGCATCCTTCACCGCGCGGGCCATGTCGCCATAGGTGTCATGCGAAATCCGTTTCCAGAACATGCCGGGCGAGGCCGCGCCGCCGCCCTCCATGTCGAAATGCATTTTATAGCGCTGACCCTTTTTCAGATCGACATCGACAAATTCGGGCCGCTCGCCCCACAGCGAGTAGCGGTCGGATTTGACCGTCGGCTTGCCGTCGATATCGATGGCGCCCTTCACCGCCGTGACGGCAAGGCGATAGGTGCCGGTGTCCGGCGCTACGAAATAGCCGTCCCATACAACCTTGTAGGCGTCGGCCACCTGCTTCAGTTCCGAAGCCTTGGTCGACAGGTTGGTCTCGATGCGGGTCACCACCGGCTTGGCGGCGAATTTGCGCTCGCCGCGCGGGGCGTTGGGGTCCATTACATTGTAATAGGCCGCGCGCAGGCCCGGCTTGCCGTCGGGCGTGACGAAATGGCCATCAGGCACCAGATCGCCATCGGTGATCGAGGACGAGAACGGCACATGGACAATGGTCGCCTTGGGGAAAGCGCGGTGCAGGCCGTCCAGCACCGAGACCGGCGGAGCGCTGGCCGCCGAGGAATAATTGCCGCGCAGCACACGCGTGGCATCGGCCAGCGGCCCCACCACCACGATTTTCGAATTGGGGCGCAGCGGCAGCAATCCGTCATTCTTGAGCAGCACCATGCTCTGCGTCGCCGTTTTCAGCGCCAGCGCGCCGTTTTGCGGCGTACCGATGGCGCTGACCGGCACCATCGAGAGCTGGCGCGCGGCAAGGCCCGGCAGGTCGCCATTGCGATAGCGGGCCGAGAACAGGCGGACCAGCGCGCGGTCGAGATCAGCTTCGGTCAGCAAGCCCCGCTTGAGCGCGGCCATATAGCGATCACCCAGCCCCTTGGCCTCGCCGATGGTGCCGGTGTGGCATTCATTGTCGACGCCGGTGCGGAAAGCCGCCGCCACGCCTGCGGCCGGATCGGTGGCATATTTGTGATGGTCGGCAATATCGACCACCGCATCGCAATCCGAAACAACATAGCCGGTAAAGCCCCATGCCCCGCGCAGATGGTCCTTCAATAGGTCATTGCTGGCGCAGGCGGGCTGGCCGTCGATGCGGTTATAGGCGCACATGATCGAGCCGGCGTGCCCCTCGACAATCGCGGCGCGGAAGGCGGGCAGATAGGTGTCCTCAAGATCATGGCGCGAGACAAAGACATTGGCCGCATGGCGCGTGGATTCCGGGCCGGAATGCACGGCAAAATGCTTCGGCGTGGCCACCACATCGGGCAGGTCGGGATTGTCGCCCTGCATCCCGGTGACAAAGGCAACGCCCATATGCGCGGTCAGGAACGGGTCCTCGCCATAGGTCTCCTGTCCCCGGCCCCAGCGCGGATCGCGATAGATGTTGATGTTGGGCGACCAGGTATCCAGCCCGGTGCCGATCTTGCCCAGATGGCCGGTTTCGCGGCCCAGCGTGTGGAGGGCGCGGACCTCGACGCTGATCGTGCGCGCCACATCATGGATGAGCGGCGCGTTGAACGTGGCGGCAAGGCCGACAGGTTCGGGGAAATTGGTGGTGGGTACCGCGCCGATCGCGCCATGCAGGCTTTCCGTCCACCAGTTATAGGCCGGGATATTCAGGCGCGGGATCGCCGGGGCCACATTGACCAGTTGCGCCACCTTTTCCTCGGTGGTCAGCTTGCCCACCAGATCAGCGGCCATTTTGTCGGCCTGCGCCACCGGACTTGCGCTTTGGGCCAAAGACGTCTGCGGCAGGGCCAGCAGCAGGGCGGCGGCAAGAGTGGCGCGCGAAACGGGCACGCGCGAGGCATTCAGAAAATTGGACACACAATTCTCCCCTGAGGCATGATCGGATGGCGGGGCGCCGACATGGCGCCCGGGCGATCACACCGGCTGAAGTCCGTATTGGGCTATCTTTTCAATCAGATCGCGATGGCGCGGCAGGCGCGAAAGCAGCTTTTGCGTCATATCGCGGTTTTCGCGCAGCGCGCGCGCGGCCTCGTGCGCCTCGGGCCGCAGATGCCCGCGCTCGACCTCACTGCGGAAACCCATGCCATAGAGGACATATTGATAGGAGGCAGGCGGGAACACCTCGTCCACCCGGTCGAATTCGTCATGGAACCACGGCGGCTGATAGCGCCAGAGACGCAGCAGATCCTGCAACCGCTGGGGGATGCTGGCCGGGTCCATGTTGTCGCGCCAGAAAGCGGTGTCGCGCCGCTTGCTAAGCACATAATGGAGTTTCAGGAAATCGATGATCCGGCCCCAGCGGTAATGGGTTTTTTCATTGAACCTGTCGGCCACAATGTCCATCACCTCGCGGTTGGCGGGCATCTGTTCGGCAATCAGCTTGGCGGACAGCTCGATCAGCATGATGGCCGAAGCCTCCAGCGGTTCAAGGAAACCCGCCGCCATGCCCACGGCCACGCAATTGCGCTTCCAGAAGGTCTCGCGATGGCCCGCCCGGATCCTGATCTTGCGCGCGGGCAGATCCTTGCCCTGTGGCCCCAGATAGGCGCGCAATTCGGCCTCGGCCTCATCATCGCTGATATGGCGGCTGGAAAACACATGACCCACCCCGCGCCGCGTCGGCAGGCCGATGTCCCAGATCCAGCCCGCCGACTGGGCGGTGGAAATCGTGTGGGTGGAAATCGGCGTATCAGGCGCGGGATAGGGCACCTGCACCGCCAATGCCGTGTCGCAAAACAGAATATCGCTGCAATCGCGGAAACCCACGCCCAGCGTGCGGTCCAGCAGGAGGCCATGCGTGCCGGTGCAGTCGATGAAAAGATCGCCCTCGATCTCGCCCGCCTGCATCGTCACAATGGATTTGATATCGCCGTTTTCATGCTGGATCACATCCTGCACATCGGCGGGGACATAACGCACGCCCAGCTTTTGCGTGCAATGGCGCTGCATAAAGGGGGCGAATTTGCCCGCGTCCAGATGATAGGCGTAATTGGTCAACGCCTCATATTCAGCGGTGCTGACGGTCTTGGGCGCAAGACCGTGATCGCACACCTGCCCCTGCGGACAGACCGCGTCGCAAAAGCTCTCGTTGCTCTCTGCGGCCAGCCAATGGGGCACCAGATTCATCTGGCCAAAGCGCTGGGGCAGGACGAGCGGATGGTAATAGGCGTCATCCGGGGCGCCGGTGGTCCATTTGGCGAAAAGCGCGCCCTGTTTGAAGGCGGCGTCACATTCGCGGAAGAAGTCGGTTTCCGAAACACCGACCTTTTTCAGGGTCTGGCGCATGGTCGGCCATGTGCCCTCGCCCACGCCGATGATCGGGACATCCGGCGATTCCACCAGCGTCACGGTGAAATCTGCGGGTATCCGCCCCTGATGCCGGGCGGCAATGATCGCGGCGGTCAGCCAACCGGCCGTGCCCCCGCCCACAATCACCACATTGCGCACCGCGTGAACCATTCCCCTGCTCCGATGCTTGTTATGATGGCGGGCGGCGCCGGAAACCCCGGCGCCGCCTTTGCCTTATGTCCGATTAATAGTGGAAGCGGGCGCCGAAAACAAACCGGCGGCCATAGGACCACGTATCAAGCGGCTGGTTCGACCAACGGCCATAGGTGCTGTAGGTCGAATTGTTGAGGTTGGTGCCCTCGACAAAGACCGTCACCTGTTTGGTGAAGTCATAGCTGGCGCTGGCATCGACCTGAACTTGCTGGTTCACATTGACCGGTTCGGCGCCAAAGGTGCCGCCCTGCGTCTGGCCCAGCGTCAGCAGATAGCTGTCGCGCCAGTTGACGGCCACACGGGCCTGAATGCCATGCTTGTCATAGAAGCCGACAAAGTTGGCCGAATTGGCAAGGCCGGTGATCGCAAAGGCCGCACCCGAAATATCGGATGTGTCGAAATTGCGATTGGTCTTGACCAGCGTGGCATTGGCGTTGAAGCCGAAGCCGCTATCGCCGAACACGTGCTGCAACGCGATTTCCACCCCCTTGACCACGCCGTCCGGCCCGTTGATCTTGCCGTTGACTTGGAACTGGGCAGTCTGCCCGGTGAAGGGATCGGTCACGCCGTTGATCGATTGGGTGCTGACCCCGCCCACGATGAAGTTCGAGATATACTTCAGGAAGCCGTTGACCGCGAAATACGAGTTCTTCTTGTAGTAATACTCGGCCGCAACGTCGAAATTATCCGACAGATAGGGCTTGAGGCTGGCATTGCCGCCCGATGCGGCAAGGCTGCCCTTGCGCATCGTGCCCAGCGTGATGTTCGGCTTGAGATAGCTGAGCGCAGGGCGCGTGAGCGTGCGCGAGGCATCGGCGCGCAGCGTCAGCTTGGAGGTCACCTCCAGCTTGGCATCGAAACTGGGCAGCAGATAGTTGTAGTTGGTGGTCTTGATGATCGCCTGCTGCGGCGTGTACGAACCCACCGTGATCAGCGTGGGGTCGGTCGTCACGGTGATCAGATTGGCCGGCAGCGTGCCGATGGCCGAAGCCTCAAGATGGGTGAATTCATCGCGCAGGCCCGCCGAGAAGTGGAACGGCATCCCGGCCAGTTCGGCATCCATCGCCACCTTGAACCAACCGGCCCACGTCTGTTCCTTCACGCCCAGCACCGTGCTGGGATCAAAGGCGGGCGCCGTGCCCACACCCGTGGGATCAAGCAGCTTGTAGACCGCATAGGGGTCATACTTGATGAGCGCGGGCGCCACATTGCCCGAATAGCCGGGAATGAAACCCGAAGTATTGATCAGCCCCTGATAGATGCTGGCAGGCAGCGGCGCGATCGAACCGGTGCGGCCCGAGGGCGCGCCATAACCGGCATAGCGGGCGAAAGTGCCGTTGACGAAGGTGTTCTGGCTTTCCTGATGGAACTTGTCTTCCGAATAGCGGATGCCGAAATCAATCTTCAGATTGTCCTGCTGCCACCTGCCCCCGGCTTTGAACTGCTTGACCAGATCGGTGTAATAGTTCGCGCCGCGCACGATCACGTGGTTGCCGATAAGAGCCTGATTGGTGAAGGCCGCCGCATTGCCCGCCGGGCCAACATCATGGATGCTGGGCAGGTAATTGGCGCTGCTGCCCATCATGGTCGCGCCGGTGTTGGCGCCCAGAATGGTGGAATAGCGGGTGCAGACGCCATTGGTGCAGGGCGTGGACACAAAGGAGCCATTCGGATCGACATTGCTGCCGCCATAGCCGATGTCCATATTGTCATTATAGCCGTTGTTGCCCGGATTCAGCACCGAGCGCGACAGGGCGGCGTCAAAGTCGAACTTCAGATTGTCGGTCGCTTCCCACTTCAGGTTGGCGCCCACCATGTTGGTCTGGTTGATCGTGCGCTGAATGCCCGCGTTGAAGTCCATCGGCGTGCCGAACTGGTTGAAATCGGTGACTGTGCCGTTGGCATCAAACTTCACATTGCGCAGGTCATCGCCGTTGAACCACGCGCCATAGCCATAGCTTTGCGAATGGATGACCTGACGGCTGAAATTGTCGTCAATGGTCAGCAGCAGCTTGTCATTGGCCTGCCACTGGAAGGCGATGCGGCCATCGATGCGTTCATCCTGCGTGGAGACCTGATTGGCGCCGATCTGCTGGGGGAACCAGCCCACCTTGCTCCAGTTGGCCGCATTGGAAAGCTGGGCATCTGTGCAGGCCGCATTGACCTGACAGGTGTTGAACTGCTTGCCGATCCAGCCGGGGATGAAGACCTGATTGGACGTAGTGTCGGCGCGGCGATAGGCCACATAGCCAAGCAGACCCACCTTATCATCGGCAAATGTATTGCTCAGCAACAGCCCGCCCGAAGGCACCACCTTGCCATTGCGGTCCTGCACCGAACCGGAGGCTTTGGCCGCCATCTGGAAACCGGTGCGATCAAACGGCTTGGGCAGGCTGACGTCCAGCGTCGCGCCGATGGCGCTCGATCCCAGCGTCACGTCGGGCGTCTTGTAGACGCTCATCCGGCTGACGAAATCGGAACCGATCGTGGTGAAATCCACCCCGCGATTGCCCGAAGCGGTCGACAGGTGGCGACCATCGAACTGGGTATCGTTAAAATCGCCGCCAAAGCCGCGAACGGTCACGCCATTGGCCTCGCCGCGCTGGCCCGAACGCTGGATCGAGATGCCCGGCAGGCGCTGGAGCGAGTCGGCCACGTTCGAATCGGGGAATTTACCGATATCTTCGGCCGAAATCGCGTCCACCACGCCCGATGCGGCGCGCTTGATATCCATATTGCGCTGAAGCGAGCCGCGAATACCGGTAACGATAATTTCGGGATCCGACGCATTGGGCTCTGCCGCATAAGCCGGCGCGGCCATGGCAACCGCCAGCGCGCCCATGCCGCCGGCGATCAACCACTTTGAAACTAATGTTTTTGCCATATCCTCTCCCCTTGAAGTCTGTTCTGGCGGCTCCCCCGCCCGGGGCGATGACACCTGCGCATTTTCCCGCCGACCCTCTTGCCGGATTGTCTGCGGATTCCTGCTGAATCATGGACACAGCCGTTCGACACGGCCTGCTTGCCTGGCAATTCACTCTCCAGCCGGTGCTGTATCGTCACCTTGCACTCTGCCTCTAGCGAAGTTAGGTAGCGCTATCAAGCCCAATTAGTCTGGGTAATCGTCGAGCGTAGATGGTGTTGCGAATTACACACACATAAAGCGAGCAAAATGGGCATAACTGCAAAGTCTGCTTGCCCGATTGCACCGCTTTCCCGCATAGTTAGCGTAAACGAAGGGAGAGGAAATTGGTGGAAAAACTTGAAGCGCTCAACAGCGTGGCCCATCGCGATCTGCGTATTCATCCAATGACAGGAGCCCATCCCCATTTTGTCCAGATTACGTTGATTGAAGCAGAAAAAGCGGCTTCATGTTGTCCGCTCTTCTTTGCCAAAAGCCCCGAAACTGGCCGGTTCGGACTGGGCGCCCTTTTCGGCTTTGCCGCAGGCGAAGTGCTGGTCGAAGGGGCCAATGAAGCCAATGCCGCGTTTCTGCCCTGCAATATCCAGCGTCAGGGCTTTTTTGCCGATAATACTGATATTGTGGTGGATTTGGCAGATCCCCGCTTTGCGCCGGGCGGCACGATCTCGCTGTTCGACGCCGATGGCAACCCCAGCGACGAAATGCGCCTGATCCAACGCGCGGTGGGTGTGATGGTGCAACAAACCCCACCAACACAAGCATTTATCGATGAAATGCTGCGGCTGCACATCATCGAACCGGTCGATATCACGCTCAATTTCGACGATGGCGCCAAGGTGTCGCTTGAAGGGCTCTATACGATCAGCGGCGACGCGCTCAACGCTCTGGCCGATGAAGATATCCTCCGACTATTCCGCAAGGGCTGGCTGCAGGTCGCCTTGACCATTCGCGGCTCGCTGCAACAGGTGGCCGTGCTGGCGCGCCGCCGCAACGAACGACTGGTGGGCGCCTGAGCATGGCGGCCCGGTTGCGCGAATGGGCCGCCGAAGACCCTGCCTTGTCCGACCCGGCGCGGTTTCGCGAAACGGTGGCGATGGCCGGAGAACCGGTGGTGATTCGCGGCTATGCTCAGGACTGGCCGCTGCGGCGCGCGGCCCGGATTTCCGACCTTGCCGCCTGCGACTATCTGCGCCAGCATGACGGCGGAAAGCGACCGCAGGTGATGCTGGGCGATCCGGCCATCGCAGGGCGTTATTTCTATCGCGACGGCCTCGACGGGTTCAATTTCGAGCGAGTCGAGATGAGCATCGACGAAGCCCTGCAGCGCATGCTGGACTGCGCGGCCGATCCCGCCCTGCCCTCGGCCTATCTGGGATCGCTGGTCGCCCCGGCCTATTTGCCCGGCATGACTGCCCAGCATCAGCCCGCTCTGGTGCCGCAGGGCGTGGCAATGCGGCTTTGGATCGGCAATGCCTCGCATGTGGCATGTCATTATGATGGCTATGAAAATTTTGCCTGTGTACTGGCGGGGCGACGACGCTTCACGCTTTATCCGCCCGATGCGATCGGCGATCTTTATGTCGGCCCGATTGATTTCACACTGGCGGGCCAGCCAGTGAGCATGGCGGCCGGGGATTGCAATCACCCCGAACGCTATCCCCGCTTTGCCCGCGCCGAGTCGCGCAAACTGGTGGTGGACCTGGAGCCGGGCGATGCGCTCTATCTGCCCAAATTATGGTGGCATCAGGTCGAGGCCACCGCGCCTTTCAACATCATGGCCAATTTCTGGTGGGACGCCTTTGCCATAGGGCCGGATGCGCCGATGCTGGCCATGCTGTTTGCCATGATCACGCTGGGCGAGAGGCCGCAGGCGGACCGGGAAGCCTTTCGCGCCTATTTCGACCATTTCGTGTTTCGGCCCGACGGGCATCCGCTGGCCCATTTGCCGGAGGAAAAGCGGGGCGTGCTGCGCGATCTGGCCGGGGGCGGCTATGGCCAGATCCGGGCGATGATCATGCGCGCCCTGCGCGGACAATAAGCATCCGCTTGACAGAAGCGCGTCGTTATTTAGTCTGATTATAAATCATCCGTATTCGCCTTTGCCGATGCCGATACCGCGATGATTCGCCCCCACTGCCTTTATTCTCATCATTCTATTGGGATGACGTCGGGCGGGGCACAAAAAGCACTAAACAGACAAATCGGGAGAAGCCCATGAAACGCTCCGCCCTGCTGTGCACGCTCGCGCTGATGACGGCGCCCGTGCAGGCACAGGTCAATACCGCCGCCCCGGCAGCCATCGCCGGCGCCCCTGCCACCACGGTGCAGACCATTACCGTACACGGCCCCGCGCTCGAACATGCGCTGGAAGGCGATAGCGCCGAGCGCGAAGTGCTGGTCGTGCTGCCGCCCAGCTATGGCCGCGACAGGAACCGGCGCTATCCGGTGGTCTATGCGCTGCATGGCTATTCCATCGGCGCGCGCCAATGGACCGGCGAAATCCATGTGCCGCAGGTCATCGAAAACGCCTATGCACAGGGCGCGCAGGAGATGATCTTCGTCTTTCCCGACAGCAAGACCGCGCATAATGGCTCGATGTATTCCAGTTCGGCCACCACGGGCGATTTCGAGACCTTCATCTCGCGCGATCTGGTCGCCTATATCGACGCGCATTACCGCACCATCGCCCGACGCGAAAGTCGCGGCCTGATCGGCCATTCGATGGGCGGCTATGGCGCCAGCCGGATCGGGATGAAACATGCCGATGTGTTTGGCGCGCTTTATCTGATGAGCCCCTGCTGTCTTTCGGCGCGCGGCTTGTTCGGCGTCTCGCCCGAGGCGATGCAGGCCTATGCGACCATGAAATCCCCGGCGGATTCGGCGGGTCTGCCCTGGGCCCAGCGCGGCATGCTGGCCGCCGCCGCCGCATGGTCGCCCAACCCCAAAAATCCGCCGCTCTACCTCGATCTGCCCATGGCCGCCGGTCCGGCGGGCGACTACAAACCGCGCGAGGATGTGTTGGCCAAATGGGCCGCCAATGCCCCGCTCTCCTTTGTGGATCAATATATTGGCCAGTTACGCCGCTATGCCGCCATCGCCATGGATGTGGGCGACAGGGACGGTCTGAAGGCCGACACAGCCCGGCTGCACGATGTGCTGGACAGCTATGGCATCGCCAACAGTTTCACCATCTATGAGGGCGATCACACCAACCGCGTCGCCTTCCGTTTTCAGGAGCAGGTCGTGCCCTTCTTCAGCCAGCATCTCGTGTCCGGAAAACGCCCGTGAGCCGCGCGGTGAAAACCAGCCTGATGCTGGCCGCCAGCCTGATTGGAACCGGACTCCACGCAGCCCCGGCCCGAACCGATCCCTTGGCCCCGACGGGGCAATGGAGCGTCACCGCGCGCGGTCAGGCCCCCCTGCCCCCGATGGGCTGGAACAGTTGGAACGCTTTCAACAGCGATATTGACGAGGAAAAGCTGATGGCGGCGGCCAAGGCGCTGGTCGATAGCGGGCTGGCGGCCAAGGGCTATCGCTATGTTGATATTGACGATGGCTGGTGGCTGAAACGGCGCCAGAGCGACGGGCGCCTGCTGATCCGCACCGCCGCCTTCCCCTCGGCGCAGACGGGCGATGGCAACACCAGCTTTCGCCCCCTGACCGACCGGCTGCATGGGATGGGGCTGAAGGCGGGCATCTATTCCGACATTGGCCGCAACTCCTGCGGTCAGGCCTATACCGCCGATTTCAAGGGCCAGCCCGAGGGCAATGTGGCCGAGCGCGAAGTGGGCCTTTACGATCATATCGATCAGGACATCGGCCTGATGATGGGCGAATGGGGCTTTGATCTCATCAAGATCGACGGTTGCGGCATCCGCGCCATGTCACCGGAAAACAAACTGGTCTCCTCGGGCCAATATCGCGCGCTGGGGCCGCTGGTGGATTATGAAAACCTCTCGCGCACCGATATTCCGGCTGTGCGCGATCTGTATCGGCGGGTGGGTCTGGCGCTGGCACGCACACGGCCTGCCAATGATTATGTGCTCTCCATCTGTCTGTGGGGCGCGGCCGATGTGCGCAGTTGGGCCAAGGAGCTGGGCAATATGTCGCGCACCAGCGAGGATATTTCGCCCAATTGGGAGCGGATGCTGCACAATCTCGATTCCGCATCCCGGCGCGAGCTTTACGCTCATCCCAACAGCTGGAATGATCCCGACATGCTCTATGTCGGCACGGGCGAGTTCGACACGGGACATATTCAGGAGGCCCGCTCGCATATGGCGCTTTGGGCGATGCTCAACGCGCCGCTGATCATCGGCTATGACATGCGCAAGGCAACGCCAGAATTGCTCTCCATTCTGGGCAACAGCGCGCTGATCGCGCTCAATCAGGATGCGGGCGGTAATCAGGCCGTGCTGGCCTATGATGGCGACACCGCGCAGATTTTTGTGAAAACTCTGGCCGATGGCGGCAAGGCGGTCGCGCTGCTCAACCGCACGGGCGGGCCGATTGATGTCAAACTCACCGCCGCCCATCTCAAATTGCGCGAAGACAGCGGGATCGACCTGACCGACCTGTGGACCGGGGCGCAGAGCCGTTTCACCAAGGAGGTCAACCTTCATCTGGCCGGGCATCAGACGCTGGTGTTCCGGGTTTCGGGTGCAAGGGCGCATCCGGGCGGCCTCTATCTCTCCGAAATGCCGGGCAGTGTGAACCCGGCGGTGGACGGCATTGTCGAACCGATGGCCGACCCGATGGTGCATCGCGGCCTGCTGCCCTGGCGGAACACGCGCGGCGATGGCGAACATCCGATCTATGGCGGATGGGGCGGCGCGCGGGCCGATGCCACGCCCTATGGCATGAGCCTGCGCATCGGCGGGGTCAATTTCTCCAGCGGAATCGGCGCTCTGGCCAATTCGCGGCTGGAGGTGCGCAATGCCGGTTATCGCAGCTTTGCGGCCAGAGTGGGCGTCGATGATTCCGCCCTGTCACCCGGTGCGCGCGTGCGTTTCGAAGTCTTTGCCGATGGCCGCAGCGTGGCGCGCAGCGGATGGATGAAGCGCGGCGACCAGCCGGTGGCCCTGAACGCGCAGGTGGAAGGCTCGCGCATCATCGAACTGGTGGCGCGGGGCGATCGCGGCGATCTGCAGAATGTAACGGTAACATGGGGCGCGGCCGCGCTTGAGCACTGATCCTTTGGCCCAATCCGAAAAAGGCCCGATGCGCGGATCACGCATCGGGCCTTTCCTGTTATTGCGGCGGCCACAGGTGAGGGAAGCGCAGCCGCCGCAGGCGTGGACCCAGATCCACGCCTATTCCTGTCCTCAATCCAGCCGCACCACCGTGACCGAACGCGCGGGCAGCTCCAGCGTCAGACCGCCAGCTCTGCCCTTCACCGAAACCGGCTTGGGCGCGACCACGGCGGGCGCGTCAAACGTGTTCACACTGTCCACCTTGGGCGCGGTCAGGACATCGCCCGTGGCCGACTTATAGCCCGACAAATGGATGCTGGCGGACGCTTCGGGGTCGATATTGACCAGCGAAAGCCAGAGATGCCCCTGCGCATCGCGCGCCGCCATCACGTCCAGTTTCGGCATGGCGACCGCGCCGCGCACATATTCGCCCGCGGCAAATTTCACCGGCACAAAGCGTGCATCCTGAAACGGCACATACATGCGATAGACATGATAGGTGGGCGTCAGCACCATCTTGGCGCCATCGGTGAAGATCATGGACTGGAGCACATTGATCATCTGGGCGATATTGGCCACCTTTACCCGGTCGGCATGACGGGCAAAGATATTGAGGTTGATCGCGGCCAGGATGCCGTCGCGCAAACTGTTCTGCTGCATCAGGAAACCGGGATTGGTGCCCGGCGTGGGCGTCAGCCACGCGCCCCATTCGTCCACGGCCAGAAACACTTTCTTGGCCGGATCATATTTGTCCATGATGGCGGTCTGCGTGGTGATCAACTGATCCATCCGCAGCGTATCCTTGATGACGGCGGCATAGTCATCCAGCCCGAAGCCTGTGGCCACCCGATGCGGCGGCCATGCTCCGCCGATGGTGTAGCTGTGCAGCGAGATGCCCTCGATGTCCCAGCTGTAGACATGGCCCTTCCACGCCTTCATCACCTCTTCGGTGTAATCCAACTTGCCCCCATCCCAGCCCACGGCGATGCGCTTCATCTTGTCCTTTTCGCGCTGGGCCGGGTTGAAATTGCGGATGAAGTTGGTGAATCGCTTCATTTCCTCGACATAATGGTCGGCCGACATGGCCCCGCCGCAGCCCCAATTTTCATTGCCAATGCCCAGCAGCGGCAATTTCCACGGCGCAGCATGACCATTGGCGGCGCGCTCCTTGGCCAGCGTGGTGTCTTTTTCGGCGGTCATATATTCCACCCATGCCGAAGCCTCGGCGGGGCTGCCCGATCCGACATTGACCGAAACATAGGGGTCGGCGCCGATCTGCTCGGCAAAATCCATGAATTCATGCGTGCCAAAGGCATTCGATTCGGGCACGCTGCCCCAATTGGTGTTGACCTGAACCCGGCGCTTGTCGGCCGGACCGATGCCGTCGCGCCAGTGATATTCGTCGGCAAAACAACCGCCGGGCCAGCGCACATTGGGCACCTTGATGGCCTTGAGCGCGGCCACCACGTCGGAGCGGATGCCGCGCACATTGGGAATGGGCGAATCCTTGCCCACCCAAATGCCGCCATAGATGCCCGAGCCGAGATGTTCGGCAAACTGGCCGAAAATATTGCGATCGATGACATCTCCCGGCCTGGCGGCCTCCACCGTCACCTCCACCGGCGCACCCGCCATGGCCGGGCCTCCCGCCATCAGAGCCGCGCCCGCCCCGGCCAGAAAGGCTGAGCGCAAAGCGGCGCGCATCATGGTCTTTTCCACAAGCATTCTCCCCAAAAGGACTTTTGATTTTTTGGCTCGGCGCCCAATCGGCACGGGCCGACAAAGCATTATGCAATCAAGGATCGCTCTCTTTCGCAAAACGCCATGCTCATCTGCCCATGCTGCTGCGCAGCTATGCCTCTCAGTATTTGCCGATGTCGGCCAGTGTCGTTTCGTCCGACTATTGATAGCGCTAACTTTAACAAAACCCTCCGGCGGCGCAAGCCCCAATCGTGCCGGTCGTGCATCTCATGTTGCATTGCGCGAGGGCTCGCGCCAAATATCCCGAAAGGATAAGTATGACATGAAAGAACCTCGCCTGCGCCGCCGCCAATCCGGCCGCCCCACTGTCAATGACGTTGCCCGTCTGGCCCAATGTTCGCCGATGACCGTCAGCCGCGTCATCAATGGCAGCAGCGGCGTGCGCGAGGATACGCGGGTGGCCGTCGAGGCCGCGATCAAGGAACTGGATTATGCGCCCAACAAGGCCGCGCGCAGTCTGGCGGGCGTGTCGCAGATCCGGCTCGCGCTGCTCTATGTAAACCCTTCGGCGGCCTATCTGACCGAATTGCTGATCGGGGGAATGGACGCGGCCAGCCGTCTCGACGCGCATCTTGTGATCGAACGCTGCGATGTGGGCGAGGACAAGGAAGCGCTGATCAACAAGCTGACCGCCAGCGGCATTGACGGTTTCATCCTGCCGCCGCCGCTCAGCGATGATGCCGAATTGCTGGCGCTGCTGCGGCGGCTGCGGGCCCATGCAATGCTGATCGGCCCGGGCCAGGCCGCCGCCCATCACGGCGCGGTGATGATCGACGATTATCAGGCCGCGCTGGACATGACGAAATATATTCTGGCGCTGGGCCATCGGCGCATCGGCTTTATCATCGGCAATCCGGCGCAATCGGTCAGCGCGCTGCGTCTGGCCGGTTTCCGCGACAGTATGCTCAATGCCGGGGTGCCGGTGGATGAGGCGTTGATCCAGCAAGGGGAATTCACCTATCGTTCGGGCATGGATGCGGCCGCCAAACTGCTGGCGATGAAGGAGAGGCCCACCGCGATCTTTGCCTCGAACGACGATATGGCCGCCGGTTGCGTAGCGGCGGCCCATCGCATGAGGCTGGATGTGCCGGGCGACCTTACCGTATGCGGCTTTGACGATACGGCGCTGGCCTCCACCATCTGGCCCGAATTGACCACCATCCGCCAGCCGATCCGCGAAATGGCCGAAAACGCCATCGACCTGCTGGTGCAGGGCATCCGGCTGGAGCGCCAGAAACAGCCGCGCAAGCCGCGCCATGTCTCGCTGGACTATACGTTCATCCAGCGCGAATCCGACGGCCCTCCTCCTGTCTGACGCCCCCTTTCACGGCGCAACGGGCAGGGCAAAGCCCGGCACCGGGATCTGGCGCACGTCAAACAGGTTGACCACCGGACTGTCGGCCCAGGCATAGCGCACCTGCGCCACCGGCTTGCCATCATCGGCCAGAACCACACTGTCGCCATCCGTGCGCGCGGCGGCATAGCGGCATTGCCCCGCGCCATTGCACAGTTCGAAACCAATCGGGCCGGGCGCGCTCCATGCCTGCAACCCGCCCTCGATGCCGGAAAAACGGATGCGAAGGCCGCCCGCCTCGCGCCGCGCCTCCACAGGCATGGGCATCGCCACCCCACGCGCGGCCAGAGCCAGGCGCTTGCCCAGCAAGGGTTTGTTGGCGGGGTGAATATCGGTGCGCTCGCCAATATCGATGGCGCTGACCAGAGAGGCCTGCGGATCATCGGCGGCGACGCGACGCTGGTCATCGCGCAGCGCGGCCCATGTTGACGCGCCGGGCGTCTGGCGCACCGGGCCGTAATTGGCCAGTTGCACAATCTCGACCGCCAATTTCGCGCCAAATTGCCGCCGCCATCCCGCGATCAAGGCTTTCAGGCGATCGGCATAGTCGGGCGTATCGACATCGCTTTCCCCCTGATACCACACCGCACCTTTCAGCGCGAAAGCGCCAAGCGGGGCGATCATTCGGTTGTACATCACGCCGATGCCCGCATTGGCGTCCCATGGGGTGCGCGGCGGATTGGCCCCCGCGCTCGAAATACTAAAACGCCAACCCTCGCCCAGCGGCATGGTTTGCCCACCCGCGATGCGCAGCGCCAGCCTGTCCGCGCTGCTGGCAAAGCCGCCATTGCCATAGGTGTTGGTCACGGCCACCATGATCTCGTTGACGCCTTCGTGCAGATAAGCGGGCGGCAGACGATATTCGCGCTGATAATCCCAGCCGAAACTGTTGCCCACCACGCGCCCGTTCACATAGGTCACATCCATGTCATCCAGCACGCCCAGCGCCAGCACAGCCCCGGCGGCGGCCTGCTCGCGGGTGAGGGTCACCTGACGACGCAGCCAGACCGTGCCGAGCGGCTGGGCGGCCAACGGTGTGCCTTCCCATGCCAGCCAGCCCTGGATCGAGGGGACCGGCTGCCAACTCAGCGTGTCGGGTTGCAACCATGGCTGACCGCCCCCGGTAGCGCCGCGATACCATGCTTCCCAGCGCGGCGAGAAGGCGGTGACGGCGGCCAGAGGATCGCTTTCAAAGCGCTTGATCGAGGCCATCTCCGCGCTGCCGTAAAGCGCCAGCCCGGCCTCGGGGCTCAGCCATGGGCGGATTTGCGAACCGCCCCAACTGGAATGGATCGCCCCCATCGGCACTTTCAGCGCCTTGCGCAGATCGCGCAGCATGAAATAGCAGGCGGCGGAAAAGCCGGTGACGCTCTCGCGATCGGCCGATTGCCATGCCACGGACCGGGCAAAATCACCCTGCGGGGAAAAGGAAATGGCCTGCGGGATGGTCAGCAGGCGCAATTGCGGGTCGCGGGACATCGCGGCCTCAACCCCACCGTTCAGCGCCCGCGCCACGGGGAATTCCATATTCGACTGCCCCGAACACAGCCAGACATCGCCCACCAGCAGATCATGGCGCACAAGCCTTTCGCCGCCCGCCTCCACCGTCAGATCGACCGGCACCTCCGACGCCTCACGCGCGGGAAAGGTCAGGGCGAAATGGCCGGTCCTGTCGGCGCGGGCCTGCGCCTGCGCGGCGCCGAGCGATGCCTTGACCGTGGCACCGGGCATGGCGGTGCCGCCGACCACCACCGGCGCCTCGCGCTGGATCACGCCATGGTCGCTCCACACCGGCGACAGGGTGAGCGAGGCCGCCTGCGCCGCGCCGCCAGCCAGCGCCGCCCCAAGGATCACAGTCAGCCGCCCATACCTAGCCATTTTCATCGCATCATCTCCGTCAGGGAGGAAAGGCTGTCGCGGCGCGGTCAGACGGGCACAGGCCGCCATCCGACACACAATCTGCACCCATTCACCGCTGACCCGCGAAACTGCGGCAAAAACCGGCCTTCCGGCAAGCCGCGGGCGCATCAGACATCCGCTCCACCATTTTTGATAACGCTATCTTAATAAGGTCCCCCGCGAACAGCAAGGGAGAAAGCAATCATTTTCGGGCTTGGCGCCCATTGACAATCAGGGTCTTGGAGCCATCGATTTTCCCTGATAGGATAACGCTAACTTTGCATAATCAAGAAACAAGGGGGAGAGCCTTGACCCATCCGACCTGCTGCACCGGACATTCCCGGCGAGAGATACTGACCTCGGCCGCCACATCGGCCATTGCACTTGGCCTCTTGCCGTCAGGGGCAGGCGCGGTGAGCAAACCTGCCATACCCGCACCCGGCAAAGCCCGTCTGCGCCCCTTCGATCTGGCCGATGTCGAACTGGGCGAAAGCCCCTTTCTGCATGCCCAGAAGATGACCGAGGCCTATCTCCTGCGGCTTCAGCCCGACCGGATGCTCCACAATTTCCGCGTCAATGCCGGATTGCCGCCCAAGGCGCCCGCCTATGGCGGATGGGAATCCGAGCCGATGTGGCAGGACATCCATTGTCAGGGCCATACGCTGGGCCATTATCTGTCCGCCTGTTCGCTGGCCTGGCGCTCCACGCGCGATGTCCGTTTCCGGCAAAGGGTGGACCATATCGCCGCCGAACTGGCCGAATGTCAGAAAGCATCCGGCACAGGCCTTGTCTGCGCCTTCCCGGAAGGGGCCGGGCTGGTCGCGGCGCATCTGCGCGGGGAAAAGATCACCGGCGTTCCGTGGTACACGCTGCACAAGGTCTTTGCCGGATTACGCGACGCCGCGCTGCTGGCTGACAGCGCCCTTGCGCGCGACGTGCTGATCCGTCTGGCCGACTGGGCGGTGATCGCGACCCGCCCCTTGTCCGATACGCAGTTCGAGGCGATGCTGGACACCGAACATGGCGGCATGAACGAGGTTCTGGCCGATCTCTATTTCATGACCGGCAAAGAGGATTATCGCCTGCTGGCCCGGCGCTTTTCGCACAAGGCGATCCTGACGCCGCTGGCCGCCGGGCACGATCAGCTCGACGGGCTGCACGCCAACACGCAGATCCCCAAAATCGTCGGCTTTGAACGGGTTTATGACGCGACCGGCGACCAGACCTATCGCGATGCCGCCCAATTTTTCTGGAATACGGTGGTCAATAACCGCTCCTTTGCCACCGGCGGCCATGGCGACAATGAGCATTTCTTTCCCATGGCCCATTTCGACCAGCATGTGTTTTCCGCCAAGGGTTCGGAAACCTGCGGCCAGCATAATATGCTCAAGCTGACGCGGGCCTTGTTCCTGAACGATCCCTCGGTCGATTATGCCGATTATTACGAGCGCACGCTTTATAACGGCATTCTTGCCTCGCAAGACCCCGACAGCGGCATGGCCACCTATTTTCAGGGCGCCAGACCGGGCTATATGAAACTATACCACAGCGCTGAGGATTCCTTCTGGTGCTGTACGGGCACAGGCATGGAGAACCATGTCAAATATCGCGATTCCATCTATTTCCACGATGGTCGCGCGCTTTACGTCAATCTGTTCATCCCATCCGCCCTGCATTGGCACGAGCAGGATGCGAAACTGGTTCAGACCACGAATTTCCCTGAAAGCCCGGTGACCCATCTGCGCTGGAAACTGAAACGCCCCGCAGCCCTGAGCCTCAAATTGCGCCATCCCGGCTGGAGCAGAACCGCCGCCGTGCTGGTCAATGGCAAACAGGTGGAGTTCTCGACCACACCGGGCCGCTATATCGAAATTGCCCGCACATGGCGCGATGGCGATGAGGTCGAACTGCGCCTGGTCATGGAGCATGGGACACAGAGCGCCCCCACCGCGCCCGATATCGTGGCCTTCACCTATGGCCCGCTGGTTCTGGCCGGGGCCTTGGGGCGCGAGGGACTTGCCCCCGGCGCCGATATTATTGTCAATGAAAGGAAATATGGCGAATATAACAACACTGCCTTTGCATTGCCCACCATCGGCGGCCCGGCGGAAACCCTGCCGCACAGGATCAGCCCCGGCGCCGGGCCACTGGAGTTCACGATTGCGTCAACCCGGCAGCAGCCCCTGCGCCTGATCCCCTATTACCGCATCGCGCATGAACGCTATGCGACCTATTGGCGGCTGGGATAGGGCATGGCGCGGGGCCGGGCGGACTCTGACGGCAAAAAGGCGGCGCGCAGGAAACACAGGCCCGCCAGAACCGGCGTGACCGCGATGATCAGCATCGAATAGCGCACCGCCAGAGGGCCATATTCCGCCGCCAGCCTGTCATTGAGCAGGCCGACAGCGCTCGGCCCCACGACATTGCCCAGAAAGCTGGCCCCGAACAGGATCACCGAAATCGCCAGCGCGCGCTGGCCCGACCGGACGACATTCATTGTCGCTGCATAGATCGGCCCCTGATGGATCAGCGAAAGAAAGCTGGTGGCGACAAAGCCGGAAAGCCAGAGAGAGCGGGCATCGCCCAGCAGGAACAGCGCCTCGGCGGGTCCGGCCAGAATGCAGGCGATGGCGGGAATGGCCATGCGCCAGCTGTCGCGATGGGCCGGCAAGCGATCGATCAGGAAACCTCCCGCCAGCACGCCGGCCGCACCGACAAAGCCGCGCACCGGCCCCACCGTCCCGGCCACCTCGGCAAGGCCCATATGATGCACGCGGGCAAAGAAGGTGGGCGTCCACGCCCCGGCCGCCCAGACATTGGCCCCCATCAGCGTGACACCCAGAAACACCCAGCCAAACCAGCGGTTGCGGAACAGGTCCGCCACATCGCCAAGGATCGCCCCGCCCGTCATCGCCCCGCCGCGCGGGCGGGCATCGCCGCCATGGTTCTGCCGCACAGGCTCGCGCACCGTGGCGATAAAGAGCAAGGCCACCAGCATGCCCGGCGCCCCCATGGCCAGAAACATCGCCCGCCAGCCGTAATGCTGGGCCACCCATCCGGCGATGGGAAAGAAGATGATGAAGGCCAGCGAATTGGCCGTGCCGAATATGGCCATGGCCAACGGACGACGGCGGGGCGGGACCAGATCGGCGATGATCGAATTGGACGGCGGCATGGCGCAAGCCTCGCCCGCGCCCATCAGAAAGCGCGCCATGGCCAATTGCCAGACCGAGCCGACAAAGCCGGTCAGTGCGGTCATCAGGCTCCAGAAGGTCAGGCCGAAGGTGATGATGTTGCGCCGGTTATAGCGATCCGCCAGCCAGGCGATAGGCACGCCCAGCACCGAATAGAGCAGGACAAAGGCCACCCCCGTCACCAGCCCCAGCACGGTATCGGACGCGCCGAACTCGCGCTTGACCAAGGGCAAAGCCAGCCCAAGTAAGGCCCGGTCGAGATAGTTGAAAACCGCGATCAGCGTGAGCAGCGCCAGCGGCCAGCTCGCTTTCCACGGCCAGCCTGCCTCTTTCTCCTGAGCAATGGCTTCGCTCATGGCCTCTCTCTCCCCATTTGAGCCGTCAGTCGGTGATCTTCATCCATGCGCAGCCCCAGTTCAAGCAGGCCCGGATCGGCGCGCGGGGCCAGCGCGGAGCGTATCCACAGGCGGAAAAGCAGGCGGGAATGCCCCGCCCGGTCGGCAAAGGGCATGCGGCCATGCAGCCAGCTCCAATTGTGCCAGAACAGCATATCACCCGGCATCAGGTCAAACAGGCTGCGCCCGGCCAGCCGACCGGCCACCGCCTCCATACACTCAATCGCGGCGGCCAGCACGGGCGGCAGATCCTCGCCCCGCTCATGGGCCGCGCGACGCAGAAAATAGCCGTTGAAGGCCACCTGCGCCCCGCGCCCGCCTTGGGGCATGAACAGCATCGGCAGGCGGGGGCGAAGCCTTTGCCGCGAGGCCAGCGCCGGGTTGGTGCTCCAATAATAGCCCTTGGCCAAGGCGGGAAGATGCTGCGGCGCCTCATCCAGCATCGCGCCATAGAGATCGCGGGCCGACAGCAGCAGGCTTTCCCCGCCCGTCGCGGCCGCTCGAAAGCAGCCAAGCACCAGAATATCATGCAGATCGGTATGGGGCCGCAGTTCAAGGTCGGAATGGGTTCCGCGCGCGGCCGGATCATCGCCCCGGCGCTCCACACGGGCCAGCCTTTCGCCCCGTGGAGACTGGATCGCAGGCGTACCCAGCCAGCCGCCGATCCGCGCAAGGACCGAGGCAAAGCGCGCCTCGCCAAGCGCAGCAGGGTCAAGCCCGCGCAACAGGATAGCGCCGGGACCGCGCGCGAAATTGGCCGTCATATCATCACGCAGATCGGCCAGATCATCGTCCCGCCCATCCAGCAAAGCCTGCACCTCCCCGGTGGTCAATGGTCGGATGGGCGGGCGCTCCGCTTGCGGGGACAGAAGCCCTGTCACAGCCGCGAAGCTCTTGTTTCCTTGGCGGTCATGAATTCCAGCAGCGCAGGCTGGCCCGCCTGCGTGGCGGCGATCCCGCGCCGGATCGCATCGCCAATCTGCGCGGGGTCGGTGATCCTCTCGCCATAGCCGCCCAATGCGCGGGCAAAATCGGCATAATGGCCGGAAATGGCGGTGGCGTGATAGCGCTGCGTGGCCACGGGCATCTGGTCCAGCTCGATGGCCATGGCCGAATTGTTGAGCAGGATTGAAAGGATCGGCAGGCGTTCGCGCACGGCGGTTTCAAAATCCATGCCGGTAAAGCCGATCGCCGCATCGCCCCAGACATTGATGCACAGCCGGTCCGGGCAGGCCAGTTTTGCCCCCATCGCCAGCCCCAGCCCATAGCCAAGCTGGGTGGATTTGCCCCAGCCGATATAGCTGAGCGGGGTGATCGATTTCCAGAAAGGGGTAAGCTGATCGCGCGGCGACCCGGCGTCATGGGTGATGATCGTACCCGCCACATCCACCGTGCGCTGCAATTCCCACAAGACGCGATAGGGGCTGATCGGCGCATCATCACTTTCCAGCAAAGGCAGCCATTGGGCCATCCAGGCCTGCTCCACTTTGGCGATTTCCTCGGCCACGGGGGCCATGTCGCGCGGGGCGGGCAGCAGCGCGCGCACCGCCTCGACCAGCATGGCCAGCGTCAGTTGCGCATCCCCGATCAGCGCCGCCTCGCAAGGCACGCCTTTGTTGATGTCGGCCGGGTCGAGCGTTGCATGGATAATCGGCACATGGCCGGGCATGGCAACGCCAAAGGCAGTCTGGGCAAAGCTGCAACCGATGCCGAAGATCAGATCGGCATGGTCGAGGAAATGGCGCAATTGCCCCGGTATCGCCGCCCCGCCCGAACCCAGCGCAAGGGGATGCGTCTCGTCAAAGGCGCTCTTGCCCTCAAGGCTGGTGGAAACGGGCGCGGCCAGCAATTCGGCCAGTTCGCGCAGTTCCTTATAGGCATTGGCCCAATGCACCCCCTGCCCGGCATGGATCACCAGCCGGGGCGCGGCTACCAGCCTTTGCGCCACAGCCGCCACCTGCGCGGGATCGGGACCATAGCGGGTGGAAACCACCGGCGCGTAATCCAGCGGCTCGCCTACATCTTCCACCAGCACATCCCACGGCATTTCCACCAGCGCGGGCCGCCGCCGCCCGTTGCGCAGGGCGGTAAATGCGCGGCGCAGGATGGCGGGCGTATCCTGCGCGCGCAGGATCGGCTCGGCGGTCTTGGTGATGTCGCGCATGGATCGGCAGGCGTTGTAATTGTCGGGCACATGGGCCAGCGCCCGCGCATAACCCTGCGGCAGCACCAGTACCGGCACGCTTTCGGAAAAAGCCTGCGCCACGCCGCCATAGGCGTTTTCCGTGCCCGGCCCGTGCTGCATGGCAAAGACGCCCATCTTCGCCCCCCGCGTCATGCGCGAATAGGCATCGGCCATATGCAGCCCGGTGCGTTCCTGCCGCACGATGACGGTGCGGATATCCTCCTTGGCGGCGGCCTCCAGCACCGCATTGCGCGGATAGCCGAAGAGGACATCGACGCCCTCGATCTTAAGGATGCGCGCAATCGCGGTGCCAACCTTCATGCCCTTTCCCCCGCCGGGCGCGCGGCCAGATCGGCAATGCCCATGGGCCGCTCGCCGATCACGGTGGTTCGGATCAAATGGCGCCGCTCATGCTTGAAATCATGCACGCCGCGATGGAGTGTGAAGCGGTTGTCCCACACGATCAGCGTGTCTTTGCGCCATTTGACGCGGCAGTGGTAATGCAGATGCTGGGCAAGGCTTTGCAGATAGTTGAGCAGGGCGCGGCTCTCCTCCTCGCTCCAGCCGACGAAATGGCGGAAATAGGCGGTGGTGGCGAAAAGCGCGCGGCGGCCGGTTTCGGGGTGGACGCGCACCGCGGGCTGGATGTTTTCCAGCTGATCCTCGGTAAACCCGTGGCTCTCGCGCAGGCGCAGGCGCTTTTCCGGGGGCAGCTTATCGTTTTTGCTCCACACATCCTTGGCCGAATAGAGCACCTGCAACCCGTCGAGCAGCGCCTTCATTCCGTCCGAGAGATGCTCATAGACCAGATAGGCGTTGGAAAAGGCGGTGTCGCCGCCCCATTGCGGGCAATCGAGCGCGCGCATCACGATGCATTTGGGCGGCTGGGGCAGAAAGGGGCTGTCGGTGTGGAAATGCTCAAAGCTGGGCACGACATTGACCGGCTCCCACGCCTCGCGGCGGACTTCCTGCATCAGGTTGTCGCCATTATAGGTGGGCGCCTGGGGCAATTCGGTCAGTTCGCCGAAATAGCGCGAGAAAGCCTTGTGCTGTTCCGGCGTCAGATCCTGATCACGAAAGACGATGACGAGGAAATGCTGAAAGGCCAGCATGATCTCGTCGAGCACTTCGGGCCGCAGGGGCTGGCGCAGGTCAACCCCGCCGATCTCGCAGCCGCAGGCCCCGCTGATCGGTTCAACCGTGATATGGCGAAATTCGGGCATGGGCAGACCGGCGACAATGGGCACGCCGGGGGCCGCACCAGATGCCGTTTGGCTGGAAAAGGAAGTGGCCATAAGGGATCCTCCCGCAAAATGGGATAAAGGGATGGTGGCATTGGAGGGCGAGGCGCCGATCACGGCGCCCCGGTTTCAGAAGCGGCGCTTGACCGTCACCGCCCATGTGCGCGGTTCGGCAGGCGTGCCCTGGATCGAATTGGTCGATCCGCGATTGTCGAAAATATCGGTGTAATAGAGCTTGTCGGTCAAGTTGCGCCCTTCCACGGCCAGCTCCCATTCCTTGCCGGCGGTCTGATAGGCGATGCGGGCATTGACCAGCGTATAGCCCGGCACCTGACCGAAAATGTCCTTGCCCCCGGTGGCGGCGTCGACATTGTTGGCATTGCGGTTGAAACTGTCGATATGGTTGACATCGACGCGCGGGGTGATGGTCCCCATGCTGCCAAGGCTCCAGTCATATTGCACGGCAAAGCTCCATTGCCATGGCGAGATATACTGGCCCTTGTCTTCTGTGCCGATGCCGGAGGTGACGGCGGCGGCGCTGACAGAATCATATTTGAAATCAAGATAGGCGAGCGAGGCTTCGATGGTCAGGCCCGGCACCGGTTGCAGCCGCATTTCGGCCTCCAGCCCCTTGATCGTGGCATTGCCCGCATTGATCGGCAGCGAACAGGGCGCGGCCGGAACGCCGGGCAGCGGGCAACTGGCCACCGTCACCAGAATATCGGTATATTTGTTGATGAAGCCGGAGAAATTCATCCGCAAGCGGCGGTCGAACAGATCTGTTTTCAGGCCCACTTCATAGGCATTGAGCTTTTCCGGACTGTGCGGCAGGGCTTGGGCGGGAAAGAAGGGGCGAGGGTTGATGCCGCCGCCACGAAAGCCGGTGGAGAATTGGGCATAGCCCATCACATCATCGTTGAAGCGATATTGCAGCGCGGCGCGATAGTCGAACCGGCTGCCGCTGAAACCCCCGACCAGCCCGTTGAGCGCCGCCAGCGAGGGAGGCACCGCGCCGCCCGTGGATGATCCCGGCACGCCAAAGCGGCCGTAATAAAACGTCTTGGACTGATCCGTATAACGGATGCCGCCGATCACGGTCAGGTTCCTGATCGGGCTGATATCGGCATTGGCAAAGATCGCCTTGCTGGTGGCGGGGATCGAATCATCCTCGATGAAATTGAGCGTGGTCAGCTCGATCCGCGCCTGATACCGGCTGCGCTTGTAGAAATAGAAGCCGCCCACCGTCAGATTGGCCAGATCGCCGAACTTGGCCGACAGGCGCAATTCCTCGCTGAACTGCTTGTTATAGATGTTGTTGGCCTGAAGCGAGGGGTTGAGCGGCGAACCGTCGCCGGTGGAATAGGTGCCGTCGAACTGGCGATAGGCGGTGATCGAGGTCAGCTTCAGATTGGGCGTCAGCGTGGCGCTGAGCGTGCCCGAAATGCCCCATGTGTTGAGCGCGGCCTTGAGCGGCGCCTGCCAGGGGGCCGAACCGTCGCGCGGGGCGGTGTCGGTGTAATTCTCGTAATTGATATAGGGGCTGCTGCTGAACGTGTCCTGCGCATAGGCGCCAAAGGGCGAATAGCTGACGAAGGGCGATCCGGTGGCATTGCCATAGACATTGCCGTTGAGCACATAAGCGGCCGCAGGCGGGCTGGCGATGCCGGTCAAGGTCGAGCCCGGATTGGCGTTGCGGCCCACATAGAGCAGGGTCGATGGCGTGGGCTCGCTATTGTCGCGGGTGATGTCCACGGCAATGTCAGCGGTCAGGAAACTGGCGGGTGTCCAGCGAAAGGCCGCGCGGCCCGCGACATAATCTTTGCCCCCTTCGGTGCCCAGTTTGCAGCTCGATCCGGTGACGGAGCTGGGCACTGTGCTGCCCGGATGGGTGCAGGCATAGTCATAGCGGGTGACATAACCGTCTTTGTGAACCCCTACCCCGGTCAGGCGCATGTAGAGCTTGTCGGGCGCGATGGTAAAATTGGAACCGCCCCGGATTTCGACGCGATTATAGGCGCCATAGGTGGCCGAGAGATAGGCGTCGGGATTGCCGTCGGGCTTCTTGGAATAGAGCTTGATCGCCCCGCCGATCGAATTCTGACCCGCAAGCGTGCCCTGCGGCCCACGCAGGATCTCCACCCGGTCCAGATCGACCAGATTAAGCAGCGATCCATGCATCGTGGGCAGATAGACATCGTCGATATAGAGGCCGACCCCCGGCTCCAGCGCGAAATTGGTGTCGCGCTGGCCCACGCCGCGAATATAGGCGACGACCGAGGGGCCGAAACTGGCTGCCGCAGGGCGCAGCGTCACGTTGGGTGCGCTGGACCCGATATCGGCGATATTGGTGGCCCCGCGCTGCTCCAGCATGGCCGAATTGACGGCGGTGATAGCAATCGGCACATCCTGCAGCTTCTGGCTGCGAAATTGCGCGGTAACGACGATTTCGGGCGCATTGTTCTTGGTGGCCTGCTCTTCGGCATGGGCCGCGCCGCCGAAAAGCGCCATGGCCAGAGCAGCCGACGAAGTGTAAACGAGCACCTTCCCCTTGCGGTAGTTCATTGCCCTCTCCCATTTTTCCCGGCTTTTTTGGCGCCGGGTTACGAGGAGAGACGATAATGTTGAGCAATCAACTTTCAAGCATCTTCCATCTTACAGAACCACTATTCCGTATTTTGGAATTCTTACCCCACCCCGCCCTGCCCCATTGACGCCGCCGCGCTCAGGCTCTGCCCCGCCTCGCGCACGGCCAGCACCAGATCATCCTCGGCATGGAGCAGATAGCGTTTGGA
This sequence comes from Novosphingobium sediminicola, assembly GCF_014196525.1. Lineage (GTDB taxonomy): Bacteria > Pseudomonadota > Alphaproteobacteria > Sphingomonadales > Sphingomonadaceae > Novosphingobium > Novosphingobium sediminicola. Next base: position 53,262 of record NZ_JACIDX010000023.1, read on the forward strand.
CGGCATGGTCACGCCAATACAGCCCAGCACCAGCCCTTCGGCGCCGAACACCGGGGCGGCAATGCCCGCGATCTCGATATCGGGGTCGTAAAAGCGCGAAACGCCCTCTTCGCGCACCTCGCGCAGACCTTTTTCGATCTCGCTGCGCGGATCGCGCGGACGCCCGGTCAGCGGGCCAAAGCGCGTTTCGCGGATAATCGCCTCCATCTCTCCGCCCGACAGAAAGGCCAGAATCGCCCGCCCCAGCGAGCCCCAGGGCAGGAGAATCTCACCCCCCCTTTCCACCGCAAAGCGCAGCGGATGGGGCGTCATGACCACATCGGCAATGGTCGCGCGGCGGTCGGTGGGGTTATAGGTGCACAGCACCGCCGTCTCGTGCCAGCGCTCGACCAGCCCCTCAAGCAAGGGCCGCGCCGAGCGGATGACATCGAAACGCGCCACCAGTTGCGAGGCCATTGCATAGAATTCGCGGCCCGGCCGATAGGTCTGATGCGTCCCGCGTTCGACCAGCCCGGCCCGCACCATCACCTGCAAAAGACGGTGGACCGTGCTGGCGGGCAGGCGTGCGCGCCCAGCCAGATCGCCAAGACTGAAGCGGTCCGGCCCATGGGCCACCAGTTTGAGCAGATATGCCAGCCTGTCTGCACCGCCGGATGGAACCTCGCGCATCGTGCCTCCGAGAATTATGTTGATCTATCAACTTAAGCGGTCAAAGATGGTTCGACAAGAATGCTTTGGGAGAGCAGATCGCCATGCAGCCACATGCCATCATGGAGAACTACATAGCCGCCTTCAACCGGGGCGATGAGGCCGCCTATGGCCGATTCTACGCGCCCGATGTCGAGTTGCGCAATGGAACCGGCATCATTCTGCGCGGCGCGGAAGCGATTGTGGCCTATTATCGCAAGGCGCGGGAGGATTTCCATCGGATGATGACGCTGCGCGCCGCTCTGGCCGGGGATGGCGCCATTGCCGCCGCGCTGGCCTCGGTCTTCACGGCAAGGCGCGACGGTGTCGAACTCTCCGGCCGTACAATGCGGGCGGGCGACACCTATTCCATTGAAAGCATGGCCCTCTACCAAATGCAGGATGGCCTGTTCCGCAGGATCGAGGCCGTCACCCTGTCGCGCCGCCATCGCCCTGTCGGAGAACCGGCATGAGCGCGCCCGCAGCCCCGCGTCGCCGGGTCCTGCTGGTGCTGTTGCTGCTCACCTGCACGCTCAATTTCGCCGACCGGGCAGTGTTTTCCGCGCTGGCGCAGACGATCAAGGCAGATCTTCTGCTCACCGATCTGCAATTGGGCCTGTTGCAGGGGCTGGTCTTTGCCGCGCTCTATGCGCTGGCCGGATTGCCGATCGGTCTGCTGGCCGAGCGTTTCTCGCGCAAGCGGATCATTGCCTCCTGCACCATCATCTGGTCGCTGGCCACGGCGGCCACCGGCATGGCGGGCAGCTTTGCCGCGCTGGCCGCCAGCCGCCTTGGCGTGGGCATGGGCGAGGCAGGCTTTGTCCCGCCTACCGCCTCGATGGTGGCCGATATCGCCCCGCGTGAAAAGCGCGCCTCGACCTTTGCGCTGGTGATGCTGGGCACGCCCATCGGCACGTTGCTGGGGGCCATGCTGGCGGGGCATATTGCCATGCTCTGGCATTGGCGCACGGCCTTTCTGCTCTTCGCGCTGCCCGGCTTTGTGGTGGCGGGCCTGCTTCTGCTGCTGGCGCCCGAACCCGAACGAGGGCGCTATGACGCCGAAGCAAAGGGCGGCAAGGCGCCCCCGGTCGGCGAATTCCTGCGCGAGGTGGCGGGCAATCCCACCCTGCTCTGCGTGATCGCCGGGGGCAGTCTGGCGGGCTTTGGCATGACCTCGATCTCGCAATTTCTGGCGGTGTTTCTGGCGCGCACCCATCATCTGGGCGTGCGCGAGGCGGCGGCCAATTTCGGCCTGATTTCAGGCCTTGCCATCACCTTCGGCCTGATCGTGGGCAGTTTCGGCACCGACTGGCTGGCGCGGCGCGATGCGCGCTGGCCCGCATGGGGCGCGGCCTTCGGGCTGACGCTGGCGCCGCCGATCTACTGGCTGGCCTTTCATGCCGCCTCGCTGGGCGCGGCCTTTGCGCTGCTGCTGGTGGCGGGCGCGTTCCTCCTGCTGTTTTACGGGCCGACCACAGGCATGATCCAGAACCTCCTGCCCACCCGTATGCGCGCCAGCGGGGTGGCGCTCTACACGCTGCTCTATACGCTGATCGGTTCGGGGCTGGGTCCGGTCTTTGTCGGCTTTGCCTCGGACCGGGCTGCGCGCATCGCTTATGCCGGCCCATATGGCGTGGATTGCCCCGCAGGCATGCCCGCCCATGGCGCCGGCGAGGCCATGGCCGCCGCCTGTCGGCAGGCTTCGGCGCAGGGGCTGCAAAGCGCGCTGTCGCTGGCGGTGCTGGTGTTCTTTGCGGCGGCGTTGTGTTTTCTGGCCGCCGCGCCGGGATTGCGCCGGATCGCTCAGACCAAGGCGTAATAGCGAAAGAGCGTGCGGTCCGGGTCGGATCGCCGCTCTCCCCCGCCCACGATCACCGTGCGGTTGAGCCAGTCATGCGACCCGACCGGCACCCGGAAATAGGGCGTCAGCTTGAAATAGGAAGGCTGGTCCTCGCCCGCGCGGGGGCGGACCAGATAGCCCAGATTCTGGATATAGATCATCGTGCCGTCATCGGCGCGCAGCAGGTAATGGGCGCGCAGTTCGATGGTGCCGTCCTCACGCGCGGTGGCATAGTCGGCGCCCGAATGGGGCACCACACTGCCCGTCAGGCGCGGTCCGGTGATCGTACCGCCGATGGCAGGCGTATAGCCCTGATGCCCGCCGCCGGGCAAAGGACCAAACAGCGTGCGATCCGCCCCAAACAGCACCTCGATGTCAAACACATGCTCAAGGCGGCAATCAGCAAAATTGGGCTGCAATGTCATGGATGCTCCGATGCGGGAATAAAGGGCAGGATCAGCAGCGACGCCATGGCCCCGCCGCCATAAAAGACATGATGGCCCGCATTGCGCGTGTCCTGATGCTGGGGGAAAGGCAGCATGGCGCCCGGTTCAGGCCGATAAATATCGTGGCCCGCGATCACCAGCCGCAGACTCTCGCCCGCCTCGAACCGCACCGAGAAGGGCCATAGTTCGATCTCGACCGGAACGATTTCGCCCGGTTGCAGCCTTTCCTCGCGGCGGTGGCGGTGCACGGGGCGTTCGGGCGTGGAAAGCGCCTCATCCAACGCGCGATGGCTGGCCCTTTGCCAGCCCAGCGCGATCGGCCCGTTTTCATAAAAGGCATAGAAGGTAAAGCCCACCTCTTGCCCAGCGGCATCCAGCTTTTGCAGCGCGATGAACAGATCGGCATCATCGCTGCCCTCGGCCTCCACCCAAAGGCGCAGGGCGGCATGGCCCGTGATTTCGGTGTGCCGGTCAAAAGCGATGGTGAAATGGGCCTCGCCATGGACGGCGTCCTGACGCAGGCTTGAGGGCGGGGGCACGGCATCACACAATGCGCCCAGCGCCGGATCAAGGAAGAGTTCGCGATAGGCCGTATGCGCGGGCGGCCATGCCTGCTCGGCCCGTTCCTGCTGCGCGCCATGGTGCTCGCGTATCTCGATCCGCACCGGGGGCCATGCGGCCAGAACGGTGGGGCGATCAAACAGGAAATGTTCGAAAAAGGCGGCCTGCCGGGCGCGGCTTTCGGGGCAATAGTAATGCGCCCATTTCTTGCGGCCATGGATGTCCAGCCACTTTTGCGGGCTGCTCATCCGGCGCCATGCCTCGATCGTTCCGCGCAGATGCAGCCCCTGATCCGACCAACTGGCCACGACATAGGCGGGCTGGGTGATCGCGGCCAGATCATAGGATTTCGACAGCCAGTAATCGTCGATCAGCGGATGGGCGCGGACATTTTCCAGCGTGTCCTCGGTCCGCCCCAGCGAGAAGCGGATATTGTCCGAGGCGCGCGGCAGGAAGCCGGTTTCGGGAATGCCGCCATGATAGGCAAATTCGCGATACCAGTCGGAAAAGCCTTCCCATGGATTGATCGCGGCCAGCGCGGGCGGATGCAGGGGCGCGACCAGATACTGTATCGCAGCAAGATAGGACACGCCCGTCATGCCCACCCGCCCGTTGCACCATGGCAAACCGGCCAGCCATTCGATCACATCGGCGCAGTCCAGTGCCTCTTGCGCGCCATTATGATGAAAATCGCCGCCCGAAAGCCATGCCCCGCGCGGATCGACCACCGCCACGCCGACCCCATGCCCGGCCCAGAACAAGGGATCGGGCGCCTCGAAAGCGGTAAGATCGGAAAGCCAATCCGGGTCCACCCCGGAGCGCGGCCAGAACACACGATTGGTCAACGCATGTTTGCCGTAAGGCCCCCATGCCAACAAGATCGGCACGCCTTGCTGCGCGCCCTCGGGCCGATAAAGGTCGGCAAAAATCTCCACTCCATCGCGCAGGCGGATGCGATGGTTGCGCTCGATGGTCAGCCCGCGCTCGTTCCATCGGGCAAAACTGGTGGGCGGCAGGGGGGGCTTGTGTGTCGCGCTGTGCGGATCGACGCCGGGGCGCATCAAAACCGGATAAGACGGCGCCACCCAACCGCCCGCCATTCACATCACCACGAAGTAATGAATGCGATTGGCATTGGGCACTTTTTCCGCAACGCCCACAAACACATGCTGGCTGAGCCATTCATGCGGCCCGGCGGGCGCATCGAAACGCGGGGTTACGCGCATATAGTAATCGTCAAAGCCAACGGGCTCGTTGCGGCGCATCTTTTCGGCGATTTCCGGGCTGCGCGCCCAGCGAAAGCCCCGGTTTTCCAGATAGATGATCGCGCCATCCTCTGCCTCCAGCAAATAGCGCGCATCAAAATCGATCACACCGTTGGGGCGCGAGAGCGGATAATCGCCGCCCGACATGGGGACCACCCTGCCGTTCAGGCGAGGCCCCTCGATCACGCCCTGCGCGGCAAAGATCGCCGCCCGCGTATCCCCCCGCGCCGGAGGGGTGATCCAATAGGGCCGCGACAGGTCGATCGAGATGGTGAAGGCATGTTCGAGCTGGGGCAGAAAGGGGTGGGATTGGGTCATGCCCGTGTCATGCGCCCCATATGTTGATTAGTCAACATGATTCCCGTTGCATTTGTCCGCCCGCTTTGGCAGCGGTAGGTCGATGACTTTGCCACGTACCTGGGATCTGTTTGGCGGCACCCATTTGCCGCATCGCCTGCTGCTGCTTGCTCGCATGATGGATCGCGCCACGATGCAGCAATTGCAGGAAAATTTCGCGCTCACTCTGGCCGAATGGCGGGTGCTGGCCTTCATCTGCTCGGTGGGCCCGGCCAGCGCGGCCGACATAGGCGGGGCCTTCGACTCAGACCGGGCCGAGGTCAGCCGTGCCGTTAAACGCCTGGTCGAGGCCGGGCTGATCGAGCGCAACAGCAACGAGCACAATCGCAAACGCCAGATCATTTCGGTCCTGCCTGAGGGGCAAGCGCTGTTTGAACGCGCGCGCAAGATGCGGGGCGACTATTTCGCCGCCATCCTCCAGGACATCACGGAGGCAGAGCGCGACCTCCTTAACGAGGCGCTGAGCAAGATCGCCCTGCGCGTGACTGAACAGCGCAATTCAAAGCCCAATTCTTGCTGAACCGGAATCAGCCCATTAAACGCGACTAACGGCAAGTTGATCGCCGAATGGCGCAAACCACCCGGCGATCCTCCATTACAGCTTCAGCGAGAGCGTCACGCGGCCCGCATGGTCCACGCCCCGTTCGCCCAACACACCGTGATAGCCCACATCAAGCACAACGCCCTTCGCGCCCGCCCAGTTCAGCCCCAGATCAAAGGCAGCCGCATTGCGCGACAGATCCGCGCCGCTCACAGCAAAGCTCTGTCCGCCCGCCACAAAGCCCAGCGTGGTTCGCCCCTGCGATGCCCCATAGCGATGCTGCCATGCCACACGCCCCTGCGCCGAAAGGCCTCCGGCAACCGGCGTGGCAAGACTTGCGCCCAGTTCGGTCATTTCCGACCAACGGGTGCGGGCCTCGCCCTGCAACGCCGCCGCGCCGCCCTGCTCGGCAAAACCGTCTGTGGACAGGCGATAGACCCGGCCCGCAACGAAAGGCGTTACCACCCCGCCTCCCAGCGCCACCGGCATCAACCGTTCGCCACCGTCAGGCCATGGCCCCGGTACTGCCGATAATGGCCGTGCCGCCCGCCGTGCCACGATATTCAGGCCGATTGCCGAATTGCTCATGATCGAGTTGGCCAAGCTGTGCGCGGTGTCGTCGATGTTGACCGTGGCGCCGATGCCGTTGGTGGGGCAATTGGCCCTGGCGAACGGATCAATGCGGCTGGGCCTGCTCGGCCGCCGCGCCGCCAAGCAAAAGCGCGCCCAGAGTCTGTTCGTGCGAGGCATAGCCGCCATAGAGGACAGGGAGCATGATGGTTTTAGCCAGATCGCTCCTGCCCTCGCGCACCAGTTCCTCTGCCAGATAGAGGCGCGGTGCGGGAGCGGCGGGGTTGATCCGTGTCACTTTGACCATGCCGATCAGCGCCTGCTGGGGCGGTGCTTCCCCTGCCTTGGCAAAGCTGCGGAAATAGGCGATCTGGGGGATTGCCGCCCCATGGTCGGCAGGCGCAGCGCTCAACAGGATCTGCCGCGCGGAGGCCAGATCGCCCGTGCGCTTGTCCGCCGGTTCGTTGATGGCCTTGTCGGCCAAAGCCATTCCTTTCCAAGCCAGAGCAAGCATATTGTCGGGCGATCGGGCCAGCACCGCCTCGGCCTGTTGAAGGCACAGGTCGTCATGACCATCGCGGCATTCCGCCTCGGCCATCAGCATATGGGCTTCGGCGGCATCCCCGGCCTGGGCCAGACTGGTGCGCAAGCCGTGGAGCCAGTTCTCTCGGCGCGCAGCATTATCATCCTCAATCCGCGCATCCATTTGCAGGCGCGGCCCGATCAACGCCACTTGTGCGGGCGAAAGGTTGGTGACGATGGGGTCCTGCCCCGGGTCCTTGCCCTTGTCGGACCGGGCATAGAGGATCGAGGATTCCAGATAGACGTTGAATTCATGCTGAAGCTGGCGCAGATCGCCCAGTTCCTCGGCGGCCTGCGCCATGGGCGTGCCATGGGCGATGGCCGACATATATTTGGAAAAGCTGCGCTGGCGCGCCGGTTTCAGGCCCGAATAGAGGAAGAAATGCGCCGTCAGCCATGCGTGATAGGGCGTCCACACCATCCGCCGATAGCCCGGTTCCAGATAGCGGCCTGTGACAACATCACCAATCCTGACCGTTCCATAGGCGCGCAGCACGTGCTTGTAGTATAGCGGCGGCGCGGCATAATCGACCGCGCCATCGCCGCGCATCGTCACGGTTGAAAACAGCGCCCCCACGCCATCGAGATACCAGCGCGGATAGGCAGACGGGATATGCGTCAGGATGAAATGCTGAGCGACGCCCGAATAGAGCGCCGCCGCCCATGGCCGCGGAACCGGTTCACGATTTATACGGTTGGCATCAAGGCAATCCTGATCGTTCTCCATCGCATTGTCGCAATCGCGCTCGCGCGCTTCGGGCGTGTTGAGCTCAACGATCTGATCGGCCCGCGCCACGGCCAGAACCGCGCCATCCGCACGCGGATCGTAATAGCGCTGATCGCTCAGGCCCGCTCCATAAGGCCCTTCGGCCGAGCGCGCATTGACCAGCCCCAAATCCTTGAAAAAGCTCCGCTTGCCAAACAGGGTCACGGTCAGCTTGCCCACTTCGTCATGGGCCTGATCGATGTGATACAGCCGGGTCAACAGATGTTGCAGCTTTTCCAGATTGATGGCGGTTCGCCGTAAGTCCGCCTCGCCGCCATCGCTCAGCACGACGAAATGGTCGGTTTCGGCCCGGTTCCATTTGCCCGGCGGGGTTGTCGCGCCATTGACCAGAATATCGCTCGCCGGATGGTTCGCCACCTGCGCCATGGCTGGCATGCAGAGCGACAGAGAGGCAAGCGTGGCAAGGATCGGATGGCGCCGCAAAATATCGTTTCCCCAGTGGTTTGAAGGGCTATTCCAGCATCAGAAAGCAAATCAGTCTAGGCCCGCAATGTGACCTCCTTATTATAGGCCACCGCCACGAATGTTAGTTTGCGCATTGCGCGCCACAGTGGTTAAACGCCCCCATGAAAATGCGTGATCTGGAAACAAGGACCGGCGTTCACCGCGAGACGATACGTGTCTATCTGCGCCACGGCCTCATTCCCGAACCCGACCGCCCACACCGCAATGTTGCCGATTACAGCGAGAAACATGTCAGCGCGATCATCACGATCCGGCAGTTGCAGCAGGAAAGCAGGCTGACCCTGGCCCAGATCGGCGCGCTGATGGACGGCAATGGCGCGCAAGCTACGGTCGGCGCCAGCGCGCTGGACAAGTTGGAGCAACTGGTCGCGCATCGTTCGGGCGCGGACGGGCCGCCGGTCTCCATCGCCTCGCTGCTCGACCATTATCCCCATGCTGAGGAGGACGCGCGCACGCTGGCGCGGATCGGTATTCTGGCCATCATCGAGACCGAGCAAGGCGACATGCTCTCGCTTTCCAGCGCGCAGATCGTGCGGATCTGGGGCGAGATGCGCAAGGCCGGGTTTGATGGCAATCTTGACTATACGCCCGATATTCTCGGCTTTTATATCGAAGCCGCCGATTTTGTCGGTCGCTGGGAGGCCACCACTTTCCTGCAACGCATCGCCGGCCGCATCGGTGTCGACGAAGCAGCCGGCATGGTCGAAAAGGCGCTGCCGCTGATGCTCGACTTTTTCGGACTGCTGCGCCAGCAGGCGTTCTTTCGCCATTTCGATGCGATCCGCAGCTCCCCTCCCGCAAAGGAATGAAGCGGCGGATCGCCGCGCTTCATTCCGCCGTTGTCAGCACCACTTTCACGCATTGCCCGGCATGTTGATCGGCAATGGCCTGATTGATCTGCCCCAACGGATAGGTGGTGACCAGTCGATCAAAGGGAAAGCGTCCCTCGCGATAGAGGTCAATCAGATAGGGTAGGAACGTCTGAGGATCGGCATCCCCCTCGGTGGCACCGCAAACCGAAATCCCGCGCGAGAGCATATCGACAATGTTGAGCGAGATCGCATCATCGAGCCTGCGCGGCACGCCCACCAGCGCCAGCCTGCCGCGCGTGGCCAGACAGGCCACCCCGGCCTGAATTGCGGCCACCACGCCCGAACTGTCAAACACGCAGGTGACGCCCTGCGGGATGATCCGGCGCAATTGCTCGGCCATATCGCCCGCGCCAACGTCGATAGTATCGCTGGCGCCCAGTTCCAGCCCCATGGCGCGGCGCGATGCAACCGGATCGGCCAGCACGATGCGCTCCACCCCGCGCACGCGGGCGGCCATAATCGCGCTTAGCCCCACCGGCCCGCCGCCGATCACCAGCAAGGTCTCGCCCGGCTGCATATCCAGCGCGTGAAACACCGTCCCTGCCCCGGTCATGATCCCGCAGCCCAGCGGCCCCAGAATTTCGAGCGGAACATCCTTGCCCACCTTCACGACATTATGCGCGGCGGCCACCGCATGGCTGGCAAAGGATGATTGCCCGAAGAAATGGCTGCTGACCTTGCCTGCCTCGTCATGCAGACAGCCGGTGCCATCAGGTCGGCAACCGCCGAAATTGAGCGGCCCGAAATGCTCGCAATAGGCCGGATGACCGGCCGTGCATTGCGCGCATTGGCGGCAGGCGGCAAAGCCAAGAATGACATGATCGCCCGGAGCCAGATGCGTCACCTGCGCGCCCACGGCCTCCACCACGCCCGCGCCTTCATGGCCCAGCACCGCCGGCAAGGGGGCCGACAAAACCTGATCGCGCACGACCAGATCGGTGTGGCACAATCCCGCGCCGACAATACGCACCAGCACTTCGTCAGGCGCAATCTCATCCATGGTCAGGGTCTCGATCGTGAACGGGCCACCGGCCGTCCGCACCACCGCAGCGGTTATCTTCATCGGCATCCTCCTATTCATTTTCATATGGGTCATTCAATTCCCGGTGCGATTCACACCTCCGGATGGACCTTAGCCGCCGGAAAGTCGGGCTTTTGGAGCCGCCCCCGCCGCTTTGGTCCGACCTTTTAATAGAATTGACGAGTGAACCTGTCCAGTATTACGTATATGACATACGCAAAATTCAAAACAACGCGTTGAGAGGACCACCATGACCACCACGCTTGAAACCGCCGTGCGCCCGGTAATTCCCCATGACATTGCGCGGATCGTGATTTCGCCCAAATCCTATACCAATGACGATGTGATCTATCCCGCGCTCGCGTGGCTGCGCGAGAATATGCCGCTGGGCGTGGCCGAGGTCGAAGGCTATGATCCGATCTGGATCGTCACCAAACATGCCGATATTCGCTCGGTCGAAGTCAACGCCAAGCTATTCCACAATGCCGATCACAACCCGATCCTCAATGATCGCGCCTCGGATGAATTCATGCGGCAGATCAACGGCGGTTCGCTGCGCCTGATCTCCTCGCTGACCTATATGGACCCGCCCGAGCATGCCGCCTATCGCTCGCTGACCGCCAGTTGGTTCATGCCCAACCGGGTCAGCAAGCTGGAGGACCAGATCCGCGTGCTGGCTCGCCAAAGCGTCGAGAAATTGCTGAGTTTTGAGGGCGAATGCGATTTCGTGCGCGATTTCGCACTTTTCTATCCGCTGCGGGTCATCATGGGCCTATTTGGCGTGCCGCCCGAGGATGAACCGCGGATGCTCAAGCTGACGCAGGAGTTCTTCGGCGTTCACGATCCTGAGGAACAGCGCCCCGAAATGGTTGCCGACCCGGTGGCCGCCGCCAAGATGTGGGCCGCTACGCTGGAGGAATTCTACGAATATTTCGACGCTCTGAGCGCCCAGCGCCGCGCCAATCCCACCGATGACCTGCTCTCGCTGATCGCCAATTCGCAGGTCAATGGCGCCACGATCCCGCGCAACGAGGCCAATGGCTATTATGTTGCCATCGCCACGGCCGGGCATGACACGACCTCATCCTCCACAGCGGGCGGGCTGCATGGTCTGCTGCTCTATCCCGAGAATATTGCAAAGCTGCAGGCGGATCCCTCACTCATCAAAGGTCTGGTCGATGAGGCGATCCGCTGGACCAGCCCGGTCAAACATTTCATGCGCAACGCCACCGAGGATACGCAATTGCGGGGCCAGACCATCCGCGCCATGGACCGGCTGATGATGTGCTATCCTTCGGGCAATCGCGACGAGGAAGTCTTTGCCGAGGCCGCCCGTTTCGACATCACCCGCTCGCCCAATCCGCATATCGCTTTCGGTTTTGGCCCGCATATGTGTCTGGGCCAGCATCTGGCCAAGCTGGAAATGCGCGTCCTGTTCGAGGAACTGCTGCCCCATCTTTCCAGCATCGAACTGGCCGGCGAACCGCGCTTCGTCGAGACCAATTTCGTGGGCGGCTACAAGTCGCTGCCGATCCGCATCAAACGGCGCTGATAGGCAAAGGCGAGGCAGCGCCCCTCGCCGCTGAATTTGCCGGGTGAGGCGGGCCGCCCCGCCCGGCCGAAAAAAGGACCGCATCAAAGGCGGCCACCAAGGGAGAAAGTCATGAAAATCGCTGCCTGTCGGCAGGCTGCCAGCGTGTTTGCGCTGGCCGTCGCCGCCCCCGTCTATGCCCAGAACGCGCCGCATAATGGCGATATCGGCGTTCAGGAAATCATCGTCACCGCGCAAAAGCGCGAAGAGTCGCTCAACACCGTGCCGCTGTCGGTTTCGGCCGCCTCAGGCACGAAGCTGGCCGAACAGGGCGTCACCAATGTCAGCGATCTCGTAAAGGTCGTGCCCGGCTTCAACTTTACAGAAAGCGCCTTTGCCACGCCGGTCTACACTCTGCGCGGCATCGGCTTTTATGACACCAGCCTGGCCGCCAAGCCCACGGTCAGCATTTATCAGGATCAGGTCGCGGCCCCCTTTTCCATCATGACGCGGGGCGCCACGCTGGACCTTGAACGGGTCGAAGTGCTCAAAGGCCCGCAAGGCACGCTGTTCGGATCGAACGCCACGGGCGGGGCCATCAATTATATCGCCGCCAAACCGACTTCGACCTTCAAAGCCGGGCTGGACGCTGGCGTCAACAATTTCGGCGAAGTGAGCGGCGGCGGCTTTCTGAGCGGCCCGATCACCGACACGCTCAAGGCCCGCGTGGCGGTGCGGACGGAACAGGGTGGCGCATGGCAGCGCAGCTATACGCGCAATGACAAATTGGGCGACCGCAATTTCACCTCCGGGCGCATCCTGCTCGACTTCACCCCCAGCGAGCGGCTGCATATCCAGTTCAACGCCAATGGCTTTATCGACAAGAGCGACGGGCAGGCCGCCCAGTTGATCGGCGTTGTGGCGTTAAGCAATCCGGCGCGGCTTGGTCCGCTGGCCACCTATCCCACCGCGCCGCGCAACAATCGCTCGGCCGATTGGACGCCGGAACAGCGCCCGCGCCACGATGACTGGTTCTATCAGCTCTCGCTGCGCGGCGATTATAAGCTGAACGACAGTCTGACGCTGACCTCGATCACCAGTTGGTCGGACTATCACAATGATTCCGACATCGATCCCGACGGCACCTCGCTGCGCGACTATTTCTATAACACCACCGGCAAGATCACCGCGATCTCGCAGGAACTGCGCCTTGCGGGCAAGGTGGACACGCTGTCCTATATTTTGGGCGGCAATTTCTCCAGCGAGAAGACCTATCAGCAGGACGATGCCGGGCCTTACGATCAATCGACCCCGGCCTATAATTTCGTCGATGCCGGGCTTGGCATACCCTTCTCTGTTTACAGCCAGTATGCGCGGCAGAAATACGTCAACAAGGCTGTCTTCGCCAATATTGATTATGATCTGGGCGATAAATTCTCCTTCCACGGCGGCGTTCGCTATACCGACACCAATATTGATTTTGCCGGATGCACCGCCGATCGCGGCTATGCGCTGGGTCTGGGTATCCAAAATCTGGTGAATGCGATCCGGGGCGGCGCGGGCCTTTCGCCCATCACCATCGCGCCCAACAGTTGCGTCACGATCTTTGCCTCCAGCCTGACCGTGGGCGAGGTTCGCAACACGCTCAATGAAGACAATGTCTCGTGGCGCGCAGGGGTGGATTTCAAACCGGGCAAGGGCAAGCTGTTCTATGCCTCGGTCAGCCGCGGCTATAAATCGGGCAGTTTCCCGATGCTGTCGGCCAGCGATTCACATCAGTTCAACCCGGTAACGCAGGAATCGATCACCGCCTATGAACTGGGCACCAAGCTGACCCTGTTCAACCGTCTGGCACAGGTCAATGCGGCAGTCTTTTACTATGATTACGCCGATAAACAGCTCAAAGGCCGCGTGATTGCCAACCCCAACGTCTTTGGCCCGCTCGAAGCTCTGGTCAACGTGCCCCGCTCGCAGGTGAAAGGCGCGGAAATTCAGGTCGATCTGGCGCCCATGCGCGGCCTCAAATTCAGTCTGGGGGCCACCTATCTGGAAACCAAGATCAAGGATCATTTCGTCAATTACGACTCCTACGGCAATCAGGTCGATTTCGACGGCTCCCCCTTCCCCTATACGCCCAAGGTTCAGATCGTTGCCGATGGCCAGTATGACTGGTTGCTTAATGCTCGAACCGGCGCCTTCCTTGGCGGCAATGTCACCTATCAAAGCTCGACGCAGGCCGTGCTGGGCGATCCGTTGCGCACCCCTTCGGCGCAACTCAGCGCCAATGGCGGCCTGTCCATCGGGGCCTATACGCTGGTCGATCTGCGCGCAGGGCTGACCTTTGCCGACAAGCGCTATCGCCTGACCGCCTTCGTGCGCAATCTGGGCAACACCTATTACTGGACCAACGCCACGCGCATTACCGACACCACTGTGCGCTTTGCCGGCCGACCGCAAACCTTCGGGTTGAGCATTTCGGCCCGTTACTGAACGGTTCTCCCCTAGGCCGCGCCCCCCTCGGCGCGGCCACTTTTTTATTGGAGCGATGTCATGGACAGCAACACTCTTCCCCCGCCTGAAATCTCCGTTCGCCTGCCCGAAACCACCATGCTGATCGGCGCCGATCGCGTCTTGGCCCAAAGCGGGCGCTCAATCCCCGTTGAGGACCCCGCCACCGGCCAGATTTTCGCCCATGTGCCCGCCGGCGGCGCGCCAGAGGTGGATCAGGCGGTGCGGGCCGCACGGCGCGCGTTTGAAGGCGCGGCATGGTCGCGCATGCGCCCGCTGGACCGGGCAAGGATCATCGAAACCATCGCCCGCAAGATCGAGGAAAATGCGCAGGAACTGGCGCTGCTGGAAAGCTATGACAATGGCAAGGCGGTGCATCATGCCTTGGCCGTGGACGTTCCGGCGGCGGTCGATATTTTCCGCTATATGGCCGGATGGGCGTCCAAGATCGGCGGGCAGGTCAATTCTTTCTCGGGCGATGGGCGGCAATATCACTCCTATTCCCTGCGTGAACCGATCGGTGTGGTGGGCCAGATCGTGCCGTGGAATTACCCTCTGGCCATGGCGGCATGGAAAGTGGCCACAGCGCTGGCCGCAGGTTGCACCATCGTGCTCAAGCCTTCGGAAGTGACCCCGCTGACGGCGCTGCGCCTTGCCGAACTGGCGCTGGAAGCCGGGCTGCCCGAAGGCGTGCTCAACGTCGTGACCGGCTATGGGCATGAGGCCGGACAGGCGCTGGTCGAACATCCCGGCGTGGACAAGATCGCCTTTACCGGGTCGACCCGCGTGGGCAAACAGATCGTGCAGACCGCCGCGCGCGACCTCAAGCGCGTGACGCTGGAACTGGGCGGCAAATCGCCCTCGCTGATCTTTGCCGATGCCGATCTCGACAAGGCGGCCATCGGGGCCGCGCTGGCGATCTTCTTCAACTCCGGACAAGTGTGTCTGGCCGCCTCGCGCCTCTATGTCGAACGATCGGTCTTTGACCGCGTGGTGGAAGGCGTGGCCAACGCGGCGCGCAGCTTCAAGCTGGGCCATGGGCGAGCGCCCGACACGATGCTGGGCCCGCTTGTCTCGCGCCAGCAGCAGCAGCGCGTGCTGGACTATATCGAACAGGGCCGCCAAAGCGGGGCCGAAGTGATAACAGGCGGCGGCACCGGGCCGGATCGCGGTTATTTCGTCGAACCCACCATTTTCGCCAATCCCGATCCGCAGGCCTCCATCGTGCGCGAGGAAATCTTCGGCCCTGTTCTGGTCGCAACGCCTTTCGACGATCTCGAAGAAGTCGTGCGGGCCGCCAATGACACGCGCTATGGTCTGGCCGCCAATATCTGGACCCGCGATTTGTCGCGCGCGCATCTGACGGCGCAAAAGCTTCAGGCAGGCACGGTCTGGATCAACACCCATGGCGTGAATGACCCTTCGGCCCCCTTTGGCGGGGTCAAGGAATCGGGCTGGGGGCGTGAAGTGGGTGAGGAAGGCGTGTTGGTCTATACCGAGACCAAGACCGTGACGGCGTTGCTGGGGGATTGATGGGGATCGCCCCGCTTTTTGCCTCCGGCGGGCAAAGGGCGGGGGCCCTTTGCAATCCCGATATGGGGGTGGTGGGAGGTTGGCTGGGATGGTGTGGGGTTCGGGGGTGG
>NZ_JACIDX010000024.1 GCF_014196525.1 Novosphingobium sediminicola
CAGTTCGCTGTTCTCTTCGGCGATCGTTTCGTTCGGGCCATGGCGGCCTGATGTTCAACCGCCGCCCCGTACACGGAATTCCTGACACTCCCCGCGACCGATGCCGGTTCTGGCTCAGCGTCTGGCCAGTTTTGCCGAGCGTTCGGACCTGCATTTCGAATGGGGCAATGCGCCCCATTCCGTTGCAGCTTAGGGCCAGTTGGCCAGCGGATCGGTTTCAATCGAAATGCTGGGCGTGCCCTGCCGTACCACGCTGCGGGGCGCGACCGAGCGGGTCAGCCAGACATTGCCGCCAATTGCGCTGCCCGCCCCAATCGTGATGCGGCCAAGGATCGTCGCGCCCGCATAGATCACCACATCATCCTCGATCACCGGGTGACGCGGCGTGTTGATCAGATGGCCATTGTCATCCGAGGCAAAGCTGCGCGCGCCCAGCGTAACGGCCTGATACAGCCGCACACGCTTGCCGATGATCGCGGTCTGGCCGATGACGACGCCGGTGCCATGGTCGATGAAAAAGCTCTCGTCGATGGTGGCGCCGGGGTGGATGTCGATGCCGGTGCGCGAATGGGCGATCTCGGTGATGATCCGCGCGACCAGTGGCGCGCCATGGGCGTAGAGCACATGGGCGATGCGATAATGCAGCATCGCGGTCAGGGAAGGGTAGCAGAGCAGCACCTCGTCCACCGTGCGCGCGGCCGGATCGCCGGCAAAGGCGGCCTCCAGATCGGTGTCGAGCAACCGGCGCACATCGGGCAGGCCATGGGCCAGCGCGGCCACGATGGCATTGGCCTGCGCATGGATTTCGGCCTCATTCTGGGCGCGGCCCGCGTGCAGTTCCATGCGGATCTGCGCCGCCAGATCGGGCAAAGCGCGGCGCAGCGAGGCAATGACAAAGGCATCCTCGGTGTCCAGCGTCAGCCCGCGCGGGCCAAGCCGCATGGGAAACAGCGCCGAGGCCAGATTGTCCAGAATCTGCCCCAGCGCCAGACGCGAAGGAAAACCATGCGCGCCATAGGCCGAATCATGATCCTGCGACAATCGCCACTGATGCCGCCGCCCGCGCAGCGCATCGGCTAATGCGGGCAGATCCACCAGCGGGGGTTCAAAGCCCGAGGCGTTGCCAGAATTCTGATGCGCTGATGGATTGTTTTGCGTCATGAGATGATCCGGTAGGCCGCCATGAAGGATGCGGCAAGGGCGTACCTGCCGAATGGCGGAGAGGGGCAGGGCGGGGGCGGGATACGGCAATCGGCATTTCACATCGTCCTATCTGTGCAACAAAGCACGAGACAAGGAGCGGGAAACGCGCCGTCAGCCTCGTGCCGCTTTAGCCTTTGGTGACGCGGAGCAAGCTGACACGGGAGATCAAAAGCCGCGATCCGGCGGGGGAGGGAGGGAATAACCCCGCCGGACGCAAAAACCTCTACTGAATGAGTTGAGATTGATCCAGCAACGCTTGTTTGGCGTGGGATAAGAAAAACTTGGGGTGCATGAAAAAAGGGGCGCTCGGTCAGGCGCCCCTTTGGTGTTTCAAACCTCGATGCTGGTTTCGAGGCATTGGGCGCTGCTGCCCCCGGCATAAACCCGATAGGTCCCGCGTTCGAGCCGCCAGTCTTGGCCAGCCCGCCAGCGCATCGTGTCGAGCGCCACGGTAAAGCGCGCAATCGCCGTTTCCCCCGGCGCCAGCGACACGCGGGCAAAGCCGCGCAATTGCTTGACCGCGCGCTCGGCCTCGACGCCCGGCGCGCCGATATAGCATTGCACCACCTCGTCCGCCGCCTCATCGCCGGTGTTGCGCACGGCGACCGACACTTCAATGGCCTCGCGTGCCACGCGCGCGTTCAGGGCCGAATAGGCAAAGCCAGCATAGGACAGGCCATGGCCAAAGGCATAGCGCGGAGCGATGCCTTCGCGCTCCAGCTTGGTATAGCCATGCCACAGGTCATAGGTGATTTCATCCGCATCGCGGTCGAAGAAGGGGTAATGGGTCGCATCGCGCGCCACCGTAAAGGGCAGCTTGCCCGAGGGGCAAACATCGCCAAACAGCACTTCGGCAAGGGCGGTGCCGCCCTCCATACCGGCGTAAAAGCTCATCAGGATGGCGTTCACATCGCCGCGCCATTCCTCGACCAGCACCGCCGAACCGGCCACGATGGCGACCACCACGGGCTTGCCGCTGGCCGCCGCTGCTTTGATAAGCGCCACCTGCGCCTCCGGCAGGCTCAGGCCCACGCGGTCGCCGCCGATGGGGGTGGGTGAAAGGCTGGGGCCGCGCGGCTTCTTGTCGGCGCCAAGGGCGATGTCGCCCAGAATATATTCGCCCTCTTCCTTGGCCGTATAGCCCGCCACGACCAGCACCGCATCGGCGGCGTCCGCTGCGGCGCGCGCGGCGTCCAGATCGCTCTCATCGGCGTGGAGAACTGCCTCCTCGCCCAGCATCGCGCGCAGGCCGGCCAGTGGGGTGATGACATAGGGCGGGCGCACGCGGCTCGATCCATTGTCGCCGGTGTTTTCCAGCGCGGCCAGCGCGCCGAGAACAGCCAGCTTGCGCGTCTTTTCGCGGCGCAGCGGCAGCATCCCGTCATTTTCCAGCAGCACCGCACATTTGCGCGCCGCCTCCAGCGCCAGCGCGCGATGAGCGTTGCACGCGATCAGCTCCTTGCCATAGGCAGGCAGCGGATCTTCGCGCCGGGCGAATGCCAATTGCGTGGTCAGAATGCGGCGGCAGGCGCGGTCCACCACATAGGGTTCGACCAAGCCTTCCTCGACCGCCGTGACCAGCTTTTCGCCAAACACCAAGGGTTCGGGATTTTCGATGTCGAGGCCCGCCGAGGCGCCATAGACCTTGTAAACCCCGCGCACCCAGTCGGAATGGACAAAGCCGGTGAATTTCCACTCATCGCGCAGGATCTCGGTCAGCAGCACGCGATCCTGACCGCAATATTCGCCGTTCACCTTGTTATAAGAGGTCATCACGCTGGCGATGCCCGCATCAAGGCAGTGCTTGAAATGGGGCAGGTAAACTTCGTGCAGCGCGCGTTCATCGGCCAGCACGTTCACCTTGAAACGCGCGTTTTCCATCGAGTTCAGCGCGAAATGCTTGACCGTGGCGATGATATTGTGGGTCTGGATGCCCGTGCCCATCGCCGCGCCCATCACGCCCAGATGCCACGGGTCCTCGCCATAGGTTTCCTGCGCGCGGCCCCATGCCGGGTGACGAAGCAGGTTGATGCAGACGGCGCCGGAGAAATTGCAGTCCTGCGCGCGGCCTTCGATGCCCATTGCCTCACCGATTCGCAGTTCGAGATTGGCGTCGAACGTCGCCCCTCGCGCCATGGTGCAGGGAAAGCAGGTGGAATTGCCGCGCGTGACGCCGCGTGGCCCATCGGTGAACCACAAAGGCGAAAGGCCCAGTCGCGCATTGCCGCCGCCCGCGCGATAGGGGCGGGCGCCCCATACGCGATTGTCTTCCTGCAAAGCGGTGAAAAACCCTTGCCCCGACATCATTTCGACCTTCTCGGCCAGCGTCATTTGCGCGAGCAGCGCTTCGACCTCGGCCGCGACAGTCTGCTGGGTTTCAGTAGATTGCGGGGTCAGGGTGGGGGCGGTCATTCGCGGGTAGTCCTCTCGATCATGGGGCGGGATTTGGCATTGCTGTATGAATACCGCTAAACCTGCGCTAGCCCATGCCGTCAAATTTGTCGAGAGGCGAGGATATTTCGCGAAATGTGAGGGATTTCCGAGGTTCTTTGGTCACAGGTCTGCGGCAAACCGTTTTTCGATACCGCATCACCCTCTTGACAGCGGCGCGTTTCGGCACGAATAGGGCCCCATAAGGTGTAGCGCTAATCCACGTATTGCCGCGCAGCATCTGAGAACAAGCCTGAACAAGGCATTGGGAGATGGGGATTTTGAGGCTGGCACCAGCCTCCTTCGCCTGCCCGATGCGCCACCGGCCAACGCGCCCCCGGGAGGTATCCGAGAATGACCAAGTCTATCCACCTGCTCACCCTGTCCAGTCTCGCGGCGCTGGCCATTGCCACGCCTGCGCTGGCCCAGCAGGCTGCACCCGCTGCTCCGGCCGCCGAACCCGCCGAAGTGCCCGGCGACATCGTCGTGACCGCGCAGAAGCGCTCTGAGCGCCTCGTGGCCGTGCCGCTTGCTGTGACCGCTGTGTCGGGCGCCAGCCTGGCCAATCAGCAGATCAACGACACCGCTGGCCTGACGCGCGCCGTTCCCGCGCTGTCGTATCAGGCGGGCAATGGTCCGGGCAATTCCAGCTTCCGCATCCGCGGCGTCGGCACGCAATTGTTCAGCTATGGCGTGGAATCGGCCGTGGCCGTGGTGGTTGACGGCGTGGTCGCCCCGCGTCAGGTGCAGGGCTTTGCCGATCTGGCCGACCTTCAGCGCGTTGAAGTGCTGCGCGGCCCGCAGGGCACGCTGTTCGGCAAGAACGCGACCGCCGGTGTCATCAACATCGTGACCGAAGCGCCCACCAACCACCTGACCGGCCATTTTGACGCCACCGTCGCCGAAAAGGGCGAATATCGCGTCAAAGGTTCGGTGTCTGGCCCGCTGTCCGAAAACGTCAAGGGCCGCATCAGCGCCTATTACAATGACGTGGGCGGCTTCATCTATAACGCCAACACCGGCCGCAACACCAATGGCTCCAAGAGCTGGGGCGTGCGCGGCAAGCTGGAATGGGATGCCACCAGCAACCTCAAGATCAAGCTGCTGGCCGATATGAGCAGCACGGATGCCGATTGCTGCTCGCGCGTGCCGGTCAAGATCACCACGCCTGCCATGCAGACACTGCTGGGCAATATCTCGGCCACGCCGACGAACCGCACCGTGTCGAATGACGGCAACGGCTATTATCGCACCACCACCAACATCGTTTCGCTTCAGGGCGACCTCGATCTGGGCAAGGCCACCGTCACCTCGATCACCGCGTTCCAGCGCTTTACCGATGTGGACCAGTTTGAGCCGGACCAGATCGCCTCGAACCCGAACCGCTATGTCGGCGCCTTTGCCTATTCGCAGTGGAACGACAATTTCAACCATGTGGCCTATAACAACTGGTCGCAGGAGCTGCGCATCGGTTCGAACGGCAACAGCGACCTGACCTATGTTGCGGGCGTGTTCTATAACCACATCAACCTCAACCGCTATCAGTCGCGCCGCCGCCTGACCTGCTCGTCGGGCGCCTCGATCGGCGCTGCCTGCTCGGGCACCTCGGTCAGCCAGTCGGCCGCGATGAACGGCACCTATGCGGGCGACAATATCGCCGGTTTCGGCCAGATCGACTGGCGCGCCGTGGGCGGCCTGCACGTCATTGCCGGTATCCGCGAACAGTATGAAGCCCAGCGCGTGACCGGCAGCAATTACGGCCCGATCAACAGCGGCGACGTCATCTTCCCCGGCACGGTCGTGTCGAGCGGCACCACCCGCCGCAGCGGTTCGGCGCTGACCGGCAAGGCTGGCCTGCGCTATGAATTCAACCGCAACCTTCAGGCCTATGCCAGCTATACGCGCGGCTATAAGGCCTTTGCGCTGGACATCGACATCGGCACCAACTTCGCCACGCAGACGGGTCTGGCCCCTGAGCGCGTCAATGCCTACGAACTGGGCCTGAAGTGGTCGGCGCCGGGCGGTCTGCTCGACATCAACACCGCGCTGTTCCGTTCGGACTTCACCAACCTTCAGGTGCAGGCGCTGGTCACCGACGTTGCCACCGGCACGTTCAACACCGTGCTGGCCAATGCGGGCAAGTCGCGTTCGCAGGGCTTTGAAGTCGAAGCCACGCTGCGCCCGGTCAAGGGCCTGAGCATCGGCGCGAACTTCTCGTACACCGACGCCACCATCGACGTGCCGGGCCAGAGCTGCGCCATCCAGCAGCAGACGGGCCTCTCGACCTATTCGTCGAACACCCCGTCGAACACCTGCTATTTCAAGCAGACCACGACCGGCGGCGTCACCAGCACGTCGAGCGCGATCATCGACGTTGTGGGCGGCAAGCTGCCCGCAACTCCGGCCTATCGCTTTGGCATCACGCCGCGCTATGAACGCGACTTCGGCAATCTGACGGGCTTCATCCAGATGGCTCTCAATTATCAAAGCTCGACGATCTTCGCGCTCAATCAGGACCCGCTGCTGGCGCAGGGCGCCTATACGCTGGTCGATGGCAGCATCGGCGTGCATGGCCCCGACAACCGCTGGAGCGCGACCGTGTTCGTGCGCAACATGTTCAACCAGAACTACTACACCCAGTTGAACCACGGCACCCTGCTGGCCAACACGACCAATTCGGGCGATCTGTGGGCCAACTTCAACAAGGACTCGCGTCGTTACTTCGGCGCGACCGTGGGCTTCCGCTTCTGATGCGGCGGGGCGGTTTCTCGCCCTTGGTTTCCCTCCTGCGCGCCGGGTTTTCCCTCCCGGCGCGCAGACGGTTTTGGCTGGGGCTGGCCGCGCTTGGTCTGGCGTCCCATCCAACGCTGGCCGCTGCGCCAGTCCCAGTCAAACCACGCCTTCTAATCCTGACCGACATTGGCAATGAGCCCGACGATTCCGAAAGCCTCGTCCGCTTGCTGCTCTATGCCAATGAATTCGACATTGCCGCGATTATCGCCACCACATCGACGTGGCAGCGCGACCGCGTGCGCCCCGAACTGATCGACCAGCGCCTCGACGCCTATGCGCAGGTCTGGCCCAATCTTACCCATCACGCCGATGGCTATCCATCGCCCGACACCTTGCGCCAGCGCCGTATTGCGGGCGCGCCGCTCTATGGCATGAAGGGCGTCGGCAAGGGGCATGACACCAAGGCCAGCGCGGCCATCATCGCCGCCGTGGACGCGGGCAGCTCGACGCGCCCGCTCTGGGTTCTGGCTTGGGGCGGCGTCACCGATCTGGCGCAGGCGCTCTGGCATATACGCGCCACGCGCAGCCCTGCCGATCAGGCCCGCTTCTTAAGCAAACTGCGCGTCTATTCGATTTCCGATCAGGATGACGCCGGGCCATGGGCGCGCGAGAATTTCCCCTCGCTGTTCTGGATCGCCAGCATCCACGGCTGGGGCCAATATAACATGGCGGCATGGAGCGGCATTTCCGGCGACCGCCGCAGCGCCGAACAATGGCCAGACCGCGACAAGGTGATGGACCCATGGCTGGAGGCCAATATCCGCCGGGGCCCGCTGGGCGCGCTCTATCCCTTGCCCGCCTTCATCATGGAGGGCGATACGCCTTCGCTGCTCTATATGATCCCCAATGGCCTGTCCGATCCGGAAAGGCCAGATTGGGGTTCGTGGGGCGGGCGCTATATGGCGGCGGCGCCGGGGGCCGGATTGTATGCCGACACCAAGGATGTCTTCACCCGCGATGGCGCGACCTATGCGGGCAATCAGGCGACGATCTATCGTTGGCGCGGCGCGTTTCAGAATGACTTTGCCGCGCGCATGGCATGGACGCTGACGCCTGACCGCGCGCGCGCCAACCATGCGCCCGTGGCGGTGGTCAATGGCGAGGCGGGCCGCGCGCCCTTGCGCATCACGGCAAAGGCAGGCGAAACCATCCGCCTTGATGCGGGCCAGTCGCGCGATCCTGATGGCGATGCACTGAGCGCCCATTGGTGGCAATATCGCGATGTCGGCGGCATTCCGCCGCAGGCGCCCGTGGCCATCGCCGCGCCCGATGCGATGGAAACCGCCATCACCATGCCCATGGTCAATGCCCCGCGCGACCTGCATGTCATCCTCGAACTGTCCGATCGCGGCGCGCCCGCGATGCTGGCCTATCGACGTATTATCATCTCCGTTCTACCAGTCGCGGCGGCAAAACCGGCGCAATAGGCCCCACTTTTTGGAAAAAGCAGACCAAGATGCAAACGCAGGAGCAATCTTCCACCCCATGGCCCTCGGCGGGCCGCGCATGGTGGGTGGCCATTGTGCTGATGCTGGCCAACACGCTGGCCTTTGTCGACCGTCAGGCGCTGGCCCTGCTGGTTCAACCGATCAAGCAGGATCTGGGCATTTCCGACACGGCGATCAGTCTGCTTTACGGCCTGTCCTTCACGCTGTTCTACATTGCGGTGGGCCTCCCGATTGCGCGTCTGGCGGATCGGTCGAACCGGCGCAACATCGTGGCGGGCGCGATTTTCGTATGGAGCGTGGCCACCAGCCTTTGCGGTCTGGCGCGCAGTTTTACCATGCTGTTTGCCGCCCGCGTGGGCGTGGGCGCGGGCGAGGGCGGGTTGACCCCTTCGGCCCTCTCGCTGCTGTCGGATTATTTCCCCAAGGAACGTCTGCCGCTGGCCATGTCGATTTATCAGATCGGCATTTATCTGGGCAATGCCTCGGCGCTGGTGATCGGCGGCGTGGTGTTTACCCATATCCAGCCGACCGCCTCGATCATACTGCCCGTGCTGGGCGCGATGAAGGGGTGGCAACTGGTGTTTCTGCTGCTGGGCCTGCCGGGCATTGTGCTGGCGGCGGTCACGTTCACTCTGCGCGAACCGGCCCGTCAGGGCGTGGGCGCCAAGGAACCGAGCGCACCGCTCTCGCAATTCTTTGCCCATATCGGCGCGCGCCGCCGAGCCTATATCGGCATTATGCTGGGCTTTGCGCTGATGATCCTGGTCGGCAATGGCACGGCGGTCTGGGTCCCGGCTTTCTTTGAGCGCACTTATGGCTGGACCACGGCCTCGGTGGGCAAGATCCTTGGCCCGGTGGTCTTTCTGTGCGGCACGACCGGCGCGCTGACCGGCGGCTATGTCGCCACGGTGCTGCGCCGCAGGGGCATGGCGCATGGCAATCTGGTGGCTGCGCTTTTCGGCTTCTGCATGCTGGTGCCGATCACCATCGGCTTTCCTCTGATGTCCAATCCCTATGTGGCGCTGGCTCTGGTGGGGACGATGAACTTCTTTGCCGGGTTCAATTATGGCGGTGGCCTCGCCACGCTTCAGGAACTGACGCCCAACCGGATGCGCGCGCTGATGTCGGCGGCCTATATGCTGACGATCAACCTGATCGGCGCGGCGCTTGGGCCGACGGCCATCGCGCTGGTCACCGACTATTGGTTCCACGATCCCAAGTCGCTCAATCTGGCGATCTCGCTGGTTTGCGCGGTGGCCTCGCCGCTTTCGGTGGTGCTGTTGTGGATGGGGATGCGCGATTATCGGCGCATCCTCGCTTCTCAATAATCAGGTGCTTTCGCGTGTGACGATCTGATAGGGGTGCCACTCGGCGGTAAAGGGGCGGTCGGCCTCGCCGTCGCGGTGGCGCTCCACCAGCCAGTTGGTCGCCTGCGCGGCCATCAGGTCGATGTCCTGACGCACCGTGGTCAGCGGCGGCCAGATCTTGACCGCGATGGGCGCATCGTCAAACCCGGCCACGGCCACATCCTGCGGAATGCGCAGGCCCCGGCGATGCGCGGCCAGCACGACGCCCGCCGCCATATCATCATTGCTGGCAAAGATCGCATCGGGCGGAGTTTTCAGGTCGAGCAGGGCGGCGCCCGCGCTCAGGCCCGATTCAAAGGTGAAATCGCCCGGCGCGATCAAGGTCGGGTCCAGCCCCAACCCCCGCGCCGAGAGCGCCGCGCCATAGCCTTCAAAGCGCGCCTTGCTGGCCGAATGGGTCGATGCGCCCATGACAAATCCGATGCGCTTATAGCCCCGGTCGAGCAGATGGCTTGTCATGTCCATCGCGGCGGCGCGTTCGTCAATGCCCACCACATCCATATCGTCCAGCGCCCGCCCGCAGGCAATCGCGGCAATCGGCACGCCAAGCCCGGCAAGGGTCGGGCTGCCCGAAAGCATTTCATTATAGGGCGGGGCCAGCAGGATCGCGCTGGCCCCGCTGCGCACCAGCGAGGACACCGCCTCAATCGCCGAGGAAGCGGCCAGATCGTCGCATTTGCGGATGATGATCTGGGCGCCTGCGCGCGCGGCGGCGTTCAAGGCCCCCACCAGCATGGCCGAGAGAAACGCGTTCTGCGCATTGCGATAGACGATGCCGATGCGGGGCGAACGCGCGCTGGCCAAAGACCGCGCCGCCGCATTGGGCACATAGCCCAGCTCCTCCACCGCCTTCAAAACCGCCGCCCGCGTCGCCTCGCGCACGCTCTTGGTGCCGTTCAGGACATGGGAAACCGTCATCGGGCTGACCCCGGCGGAATCGGCCACCGACTGAATGGTGATGCTCTGGCGCGAACGTCTGGACCGGGCGGGGATGGGGTTTGACATGATCGGCATCGGTCCATTCGTGATCGGGCCTACAACAGCTTGGCCCCCTGTCGTTTCAGCGCTACGAGAGAGCAGGGGCAGAGCGCAAGCCCTCGATTGCGAAACTCTGGTATAGCGCTACAATTTTTTGGTTGCGCGCGCCATCACTTTTCGCCAGATGAGGGTTCAGAGCCAAATCTGTTCCCGAGTTGAGAGGATTCGACAATGACGCTGGCGAATGAGCAGCAGGCCCAGTTGCATGCGCTCTATGATGAAATGGCTCCGTCCTATCTGACGCCCCTGTGGGAATCTTTGGCCGATCTGGTGCGCCCGTTTCCGCGTTCGGCGGCCCATGCCCATCGGTGGAATTATGACGAGGCCCGCAATTACCTGATGCGCGCGGGCGATCTGATCAGCGCGGAGAAGGCCGAGCGCCGCGTGCTGATCCTGGAAAACCCCGGTCTGCCCGGTCAATCCGCGATCACGCCCAGCCTCTATGCGGGCCTGCAACTGATCCTGCCGGGCGAAGTCGCCCCCTGCCATCGCCACAGCCAGTCGGCTCTGCGCTTTGTGATGGAGGGCGAGGGCGCCTTTACCGCGCTGGACGGCGAAAAGGCGATCATGCGCCCCTTCGACCTCGTGCTGACGCCGGGCGGCCAGTGGCATGACCATGGCAACCCCAGCGACAAGCCGATGATCTGGCTCGATGGTCTGGATATTCCCACCGTCCGCCTGTTCGACGCGCAATTTGCCGAACATTACGTCGATGCTTCTGGGGCAAAGGCTTTCCCCGAAAGCGCGCCTGCGGGCGATACGCTGGCCCGCTATGGCCATAATATGCGCCCGATGCGTGGGTCTGCGGCCGACCGTCGCCCTGCGCATCAGCCCTTGTTTCATTACCCCTATGCCCAGTGGCGTCCCGCTTTGGACGCATTGGCGGCCAGCGGCGAGATCGACCCGCATATGGGGCATGCGCTGGAATTCACCAATCCGGCCGATGGCGGGCCGATCATGCCCACCATCGCGGCCCATGTCCGCCTGATCCCCGCCGGTTTTGCAACCAAGCCGCGCAAGTCCAGCGACGGCACGATCTTTGTCGTGGTCGAGGGCAGCGGCACCGCCAAGGTGGGCGACACCGAAATCAACCTGTCCGAACGCGACGTTTTCGCCGTGCCTTCGTGGAGCGAACTGGTGCTTCAGGCGAGCGAGACGCTCGTGCTGTTCGCCTATTCGGACAAGGCTTCCCAAGAAAAACTGAACCTCTACCGTGAATGGAACTCGTAAGATGACGCTGTTTGCACCTCCGGCTCCGATCATCGCCGAAACCACCGAAGGCAAGGGCTTCCCGGTCCGCCGCCTGTTCTGCATCGGGCGCAATTATGCCGCCCACGCCCGCGAAATGGGCAAGGACCCGACGCGCGAGGCGCCCTTCTTCTTTACGAAGTGGGCCGAGACCGTTGTGCCGTCGGGCACCACCATCGCCTATCCGCCCGAAACCGCGAATTTCCACTATGAGGCCGAACTGGTCGTGGCGATCGGCAAGGGCGGCCGCAACATTGTCGAATCCGATGCGCTGAGCCACGTTTACGGCTATGCCACCGGCCTCGACATGACGCGCCGCGATGTGCAGCTTGAAGCGCGCGACAAGGGCCGCCCTTGGGACACCGGCAAGAATGTCGAACAGTCCAGCCCGCTGGGCATCATCCATCCGGTTTCGGAAACGGGCGAGCTCAAGACCGGCCGCATCAGCCTGACCGTCAATGGCGACATCAAGCAGGACGCCGATCTGGCCGACCTGATCTGGAGCGTGGACGAGGTGATCGCCTATGTCTCGCGCTTCTATCGTCTGGAACCGGGCGACCTGATCTACACCGGCACGCCCGCCGGCGTCGGCGCGGTGGTGACGGGCGACGAGATCGTGATCTCGGTCGAGGGCCTGACGCCCTGCACGATCAAGGTCGGGCCCAAGGCCGATGTCTGAGCCGCTGCTGCACGGCTTTTTCCGCTCGGGCGCATCCTATCGGGTGCGCATCGCGCTGGGGCTGAAGGGCATCGCCTATGGCAATGCCAGCTACAGCCTGCGCGATGGGGCGCAGCGTTCGCCCGCCTATCTGGCGCTCAACCCGCAAGGGCTGGTGCCTGCGCTGGAGATCGACGGGGCGGTGCTGACGCAAAGTCTGGCGATCATCGAATATCTCGATGAAACCCATGACGGTCCGCGTTTGCTGCCCACCGATCCGATCCTGCGCGCCCATGTGCGTGCGGCGGCGCAGGTCATCGCCATCGACATCCATCCGATCCAGAACCTGAAAGTTCTGGGCTGGGTGAAGGCGCTGGGCGGCGATGAAAGCGCATGGGCTGCCCGCGTGATCGAGGAAGGCTTTGCCGCTTTCGACGCGCTGATCGCTCCTCATGCTGGCCGGTTCTGCTTTGGCGATACGGTGACTTTGGCTGATGTGTGCCTTGTGCCGCAACTGGTCAACGCCCGCCGCTTTGGCGCGAAGGATATCCCCGCGCGCCTGTTGGCCATTGAGGAAGCCTGTCTGGCGCTGCCCGCTTTTGATGCGGCGCGCCCGGAAAATCAGCCCGACGCCGTGTAAAACGAAAGATACCGCCCATGAATTTGCCTCTCACACGCCGCAATATCATGGGCGGTATCGGCGCCGGAATGCTGTCCGGCGTTCTATCCCATGCCGATCTGGCGCAGGCGGCCCCTTTGGCTATGCCTATTCCCAGCGCCGGTTCGCGCCCCAATCTGATCCTGTTCTTTCCCGATGAACTGCGCGCCGATGCGCTGGGCTGCTATGGCAATCCGGTCACGCGCACGCCCAATTTCGACCGTTTGGCCAAATCGGGCACGATGTTCCGCAACGCCCATGTGCAATATCCGGTCTGTGCGGCCTCGCGCTGCTCAATGCTGACGGGCCTGCCCACCAGCGCCACCGGCCATCGCGGTTTTTCCTATCTGATCCAGCCCAATGAGCCCAATCTCTTCGCGATGTTGCGGCAATCGGGCTATGACACGTTCTTTTTCGGCAAGAATGATGTGCTGGCCCCCGAAACCTTCGCGACCAGCCTGACCGCATGGGCCGATCCTCCGGCGCCGGGCGCGGCCTCGGGCGATCATGCGCCCGGCGCGCGGGCGGGGGTCAACAATGGCCCGGTCACGATGTTGCTGCCCCCCATGGGCGACCGGCGCGAGACCAGCGATTACGGCATTATCCAGCGCGCCATCCAGGTGATTGAGCGCAAGGAGAGCGACCGGCCCTTCTGCCTGTTCCTGCCGATTTTTCAGCCTCATCCGCCCTACCGCGCGCCTGCCGATTTCGCGGGCATGTACAAGGCCGATGATTTGCCCGCGCTGATCCCGCCGGGCCTCTCGGGCAAACCGGCCTATCATGAGGCGATCCGCCGCGCCTATGGCTTGGACAAGGCCGGGCCGGAGGTTTTCGCCCGCGTGCGCGCCGCCTATTATGGTCAGGTGTCCTATGCCGACTGGCTGCTGGGCGAATTGCTCGACGCGCTGGATCGCACCGGGCGCGACAAGGACACCGCCGTGTTCGTCGGTTCCGACCATGGCGATTATGCGGGCGATTATGGTCTGGTTGAAAAATGGCATGGCGGGCTGGAAAGCTGCCTGACGCATGTGCCGCTGATCGGGCGCGTTCCGGGCGTGGCAGGGGGCCATGTGGCGCAGGATATGGTCGAGCTTTACGACATCATGCCCAGCTTCCTCTCGCTGGCCGGGGCGCGTTCAGGGGGCACGCAGTTCGGGCGCTCGCTCTTGCCGCAGATCCACGGGCAGGCGGGCGATCCCAATCGCGCGGCCTTTACCGAGGCGGGCATCAACACCTATGAACCGCAGGCTTTCGACACGCCTTCGGGGGGCTTGTACAAGATGAAGTCGCAACTGGCGGCGCAGGAGCCGGTGCTTGTGTCCCGCGCGGCCAGTGTTCGCACGCAGCGTCACACCTATATTCACCGCCCGCAGGGGCAGAGCGAGATGTATGACCGCATTGCCGATCCGGGCGAGACGCGCAATCTGATCGGCACCAAGGCGGTGGCGCGGGATCAGGCCGCGCTGCAACAGCGCCTGCTCAACTGGTATATCAACACCAGCGGCGTGCCGCAGGATACGCGCAACAGCCGCGATGTGCCCAACTTCATTCCCCCGCAGGCGCCCAAGCCTGAGGCGGCGGACAGAATTCTCGACCTCTGATAGGAAAAAGGCCGCTGTCTCCAGCGGCCTTTTTTGTCAGTGATTATGCCGGGGCGTTTTCGCCGCAAGGCCCCGATATTTGACCGCCATTTCCAGCACGGCCCCTTCGCCCATCTGCCCGGTCTTTTCGCGATAAAGCTCCTCCCAAGGCGTGTTGCTGGGCGGAACCGGGGGCAGGGGCTCGGCCCGGCGGCGCGCGATTTCCTCGTCCGAAACCAGCGCATTGCAGGTGCCCTTGACCACATCGATGCGGATGGTGTCGCCCGTGCGCAGCCATGACAGCCCGCCGCCCACCGCGCTTTCGGGCGAGCAATTGAGGATCGAGGGGCTGTCCGAGGTACCCGACTGGCGCCCGTCGCCAAGCGTGGGCAGCCATTGCACCCCGCGCTGGATCAGGGCTGCGGGGGGCTGCATGTTCACGACCTCGGCGCTGCCCGGCCAGCCTTGAGGGCCAGCGCCGCGCATGACGAGGATGCAGTTTTCGTCGATGTTCAGCGCAGGATCGTCGATCCGGTGATGATAGTCATCGCCCCCTTCAAACACCACCGCGCGCGCCTCGAACGTGCCGGGGGCATCGGGGTTGGACAGGTAGCGGCCCCGGAACTCCTCGGAAATCACGCTGGTCTTCATGATGCCGAAATCGAACAGATTGCCCGACAGCACAAGGAAGCCCGCCTTTTCCTTCAAAGGCTCGGCAAAGGGTCGGATCACTTCACGGTCGCGGGCAGGGCGCGCGCCGACATTTTCCGCCACCGTCTCACCCGTCACGCTCAGGCAATCGCCATCCAGCTTGCCCTCCTGCAATAACTCCCACATCACCGAAGGCACGCCGCCCGCGCGGTGGAAACGCTCGCCAAGGAAGCGGCCCGCAGGCTGCATATCAACGATCAGCGGCAGGTCATAGCCATGCTCCATCCAGTCGGCGGCAGTGATTTCAACACCCGCATGACGCGCCATGGCGACGATATGGGGCTGGGCGTTGCTCGACCCGCCGATGGCCGTCACCACGCGGATCGCGTTCAGAAAGCTCTCGCGCGTCAGGATCTTGGACGGGCGCAGGTCTTCATGCGCCATCTCGACAATGCGGCGGCCCGTTTCATAGGCGATCTGGCCGCGCTCACGATAGGGCGCGGGGATCGCCGCGCATCCGGGCAGTGACAGGCCCAGCGCCTCGGCCACGGCGTTCATGGTCGAGGCCGTCCCCATCGTGTTGCAATGGCCCGCCGAGGGCGCGGAATCGCAGGCGCGCTGAAGGAACTCGTCCTCGGTAATCTCGCCCGCCGCCAGCTTGCGGCGGCTGCGCCAGATCACCGTGCCCGAGCCGACCAGATCGCCTTCATGCCAGCCATCGAGCATTGGCCCGCCCGACAGGACGATGGCGGGAATGTCCACCGTGCTGGCGGCCATCACTTGGCTGGGCGTGGTCTTGTCGCAACCCGTGGTCAGCACCACCGCGTCGATGGGATAGCCGTAAAGGATCTCGACCAGCCCCAGATAGGCCAGATTGCGATCCAGCGCCGCAGTCGGTCGGCGGCAGTTTTCAAAGATCGGATGGACCGGAAATTCCATGCAGATCCCGCCCGCATCGCGGATGCCGTCGCGCACACGCTTGGCCAGATCGAGGTGGATGCGGTTGCATGGCGAAAGGTCGCTGCCGCTCTGTGCGATGCCGATGATCGGGCGGCCGGAGCGCAGTTCATCGGGCGTGATCCCGTAATTCATGAAGCGTTCGAGATAGAGCGCCACCATGTCGGACCGCGCCGGATCGGCAAACCAGTCCTGCGAACGGAAACGGCGGGTGGAATTATCGGTCATCTGTATCTCTCCCTTGAGAAATCTCTAGCGCGCGACGGGTGCGATGCCAGCGATTTCCCGCCCTCATTGCTCAAAACCACTTGACAGCGAGCATGTTTACATGATGGTAGCGCTATCAAGCTTTGTCAACGCCGCGCGCCTGCGTTTGGTGTCGAAAATCCTGTCTGGAGAGAAAATGTCTGGGAATTCTTCCTTCGCGGCCCTGCTGCCCGCCGATTGGCGTGGCGGCCGTTTCCTTGGCCGTGTGCAATTGCCCGAAGGCCCGACCCCGATTCTGGTGGAGGGCGGCATTGCCTATGACATGTCGGGCGTGGCGCCCACGGTATCGGAACTGGTCGAGCGCCTGCCGTTGGACGCTTCGGCGGGCCGCGCTCTGGGGCCGCTTGATGAACTGGATGCCGCGTGGCTCAGCCCGGTGGACCTTCAGGTCATCAAGGCCTGCGGCGTGACCTTCGCCACCAGCACGCTGGAGCGTGTGATCGAGGAGCGCGCACGCGGCGATTCGAGCAAGGCTCTCGAAATCCGCGCCCGTATCGAGGAGCGCGTAGGCGGTTCGATCCGCTCGGTCGTGCCCGGTTCGGTCGAGGCCGAGGCGCTCAAGGAATTGCTGATCGCCGATGGCCTGTGGTCGCAATATCTCGAAGTCGCCATCGGGCCTTACGCCGAAGTCTTCACCAAGGCGCCGGTGCTGGCCACCGTTGGCGCGCTGGCCGATGTGGGCGTGCGCAGCGACAGCACATGGAACAACCCGGAACCGGAAGTCGTGCTGCTGGTCGATGCGGGCGGCGCGGCTGTCGGCGCGATGCTGGGCAATGACGTCAACCTGCGCGACATCGAAGGGCGCAGCGCGCTGCTGCTGGGCAAGGCGAAGGACAATAACGCCTCCTGCTCGCTTGGCCCGCTGGTGCGCCTGTTTGACAACAGCTTCTCGATTGACGACGTGCGCAATGCCGAGGTCGACCTGCTGATCGAAGGGCCGGAGGGCTATCGCCTTGAGGGCCATTCCAGCATGCGCGAAATCAGCCGCGATCCGCTCGATCTGGTGCGCCAGACGCTGAGCGAGCATCAATATCCCGATGGCTTCACGCTGTTTTTGGGCACTTTGTTTGCCCCCACGCAGGACCGCGACGATCCGGGCCGCGGGTTCACGCATAAGGTGGGCGATGTCGTGACGATCTCGACCCCCAAGCTGGGCAAGCTGGTCAACACCGTGGTCACCAGCAAGGAAGCCCAGCCGTGGACGCAGGGCATTGCCGCGCTTTACGCCAATCTGGCCGCTCGCGGTCTGCTGGGAACGAAAGCATGAGCGCTGTTAACAATACTCGCGCGATCTACCCCAGCCTTGCGGGCAAGCGCGTTTTCATCAGCGGCGGGGCCAGCGGCATTGGCGAAGGTTTCGTCGAAGCCTTTGTGGCGCAGGGCGCGCATGTGGCTTTCTGCGACATTGCAGAAGTGGCTGGAAAGGCGGTTGCAGCCCGCCTGAACACCGGCGCGAATGCCGCGCCGGTGTTCTTCCCCTGCGATCTGACCGACATGGCAGCCGTTCAGGCGATGATGGCGCAGGTGGAAGAAACGCTGGGCGGCATCGACGTGGTGGTCAACAATGCCGCCAATGACGACCGGCATTCCGTGGACGAAGTGACGCCTGCCTATTGGGATCAAAGCATGGCGGTGAACCTGCGCCATCAATTCTTTGTCGCGCAGGCCGCCGTGCCTTCGATGAAGCGTTCGGGCGGCGGGGCGATCATCAACCTCGGCTCGATCAGCTGGCATCTGGGTCTCAATGATCTGGTGATCTATCAGACCGCCAAGGCCGCCATCGAGGGCATGACGCGCGGATTGGCGCGCGAACTGGGCCGCGACAATATCCGCGTCACCAGCATCATTCCGGGCAATGTCAAAACCCCGCGTCAGGAAAAATGGTATACGCCCGAGGGCGAGGCCGAGATCGTGGCCGCGCAATGCCTCGATGGCCGCCTCTTGCCGCATGATGTCGCGGCGTTGGCGCTGTTTCTGGCGTCCGACGATGCGCGGCTGATTACGGGGCATGAATATTGGGTCGATGCGGGGTGGCGATAATGACCGTGCAATCTGTCTGGGCGCTGGGCGCCACGCTGGGCGAAGGCCCGGTCTGGATTGAGCGCGACGCGGCTCTGTGGTTCGTTGATATCAAGGCCCCCGCGATCCATCGCTTCACCCCAGCCACGGGCGAGCAACGCAGTTGGGCCGCGCCCGCGCAGGTCGGCTGGGTGTTGCCCAGCGCGCGCGGGGATATGATCGCGGGGCTTCAGACCGGCGTGCATCGCTTTGATCCGGCAACGGGGGCGTTCACGCTCTTGGCCGCGCCCGAGGCGCATCTGCCGGGCAATCGGTTGAATGATGCCACGGTGGCGGGCGATGGCGCGATCTGGCTTGGGTCGATGGACGATGGTGAGGCGGCCGAAACCGGGCACTTTTATCGTCTGGATGGCGCAGGTTGCGTTGATACCGGCCTGCCGCCGGTGTCGATCACCAATGGCCCCGCCTTCTCGCCCGATGGCGCCACGCTTTATCACAATGACACGCTGGGCCGCAAAGTCTGGGCCAGCACAGTCGAGGATGGGCGCGTGGTCGCCACCCGTTTGTTTGCGGACATTGACGAGGGCTATCCCGATGGCCCCTGCGTCGATGCCGAGGGCTGCGTCTGGGTCAGCCTCTTCGCGGGCTGGGGGGTGCGGCGCTATGATCCATCCGGCGCGTTGATGCAGACGATCCGCTTCCCGGTTGCCAATATCACCAAGATTGCCTTTGGCGGGCCGGATCTGCGCACCGCCTATGCCACGACTGCCGCCAAGGGATTGTCGGCGCAGGAGCGCGCGCAGCAACCTTTGGCAGGCGCCTTGTTTGCCTTTGATCCGGGCGTTGCGGGGCAGGCGGGCGTCTTGGCTCAAGTATAAGAAACTACGGGAGAGTTTGATGCAGGATGCTTCGCAAGGTCCCGTCAATACGGGGCTGATCGCCATGATCGTGGCGGTGGCCACGATCGGCGGCTTCATGTTCGGTTACGATTCAGGCGTCATCAACGGTACGCAAAAAGGGCTGGAGGCTGCCTTCGACCTTGGCAAGGTGGGCATCGGCATCAATGTCGGCGCGATCCTTGTCGGCTCTTCGGTGGGTGCGTTTGGCGCGGGGCGTCTGGCGGATCGCATCGGGCGGCGCGGGGTGATGAAACTGGCCGCCGTGCTGTTTCTGATCAGCGCGCTGATCGCCGGGGCGGCGGGATCATCGCTGGTGTTCATTTTGGCGCGCATCATCGGCGGCCTTGGCGTGGGCGCGGCCAGCGTCATTTCGCCGGTCTACATCTCCGAAGTCGTGCCCGCCCATGTGCGCGGCCGCCTCTCCAGCGTGCAGCAGGTGATGATCATCACCGGCCTGACCGGGGCCTTTGTCGTCAACTATATTCTGGCGCAGGTGGCGGGCGATTCCACCGCGATCCTGTGGGCCGACCAGCCCGCGTGGCGCTGGATGTTCTGGCTTCAGGCTTTGCCCGCCGCGATCTATTTCGTCGCGCTGATGTTCATTCCTGAAAGCCCGCGTTACCTTGTTGCGAAGGGCGATGATGCGGGCGCGCAGGCCGTGCTGACCCGCCTGTTCGATGGCGATGTGGCGCGCCGCATGGTGGGCGAAATCCGCGCCAGCCTTGCCGCCGATCATCATCGCCCGCGCCTGTCCGACCTGATCGACAAGGCCACCGGGCGCATCCGCCCCATCGTGTGGACCGGCATTGGTCTGGCCGTGTTTCAGCAGCTCGTGGGCATTAACGTCGTGTTCTATTACGGCGCGACCCTGTGGCAGGCGGTGGGTTTCTCGGAAAACTATTCCTTGCAGATCAACATCCTGTCGGGCGTTGTTTCGATTGCGGGTTGCCTCGCCACGCTGCTGCTGGTGGACCGGGTGGGGCGCAAGCCGCTGCTGCTGGTCGGCTCGGCGGGCATGGCGGTGACGCTGGGCGTGGTGGCTTGGGCCTTTTCCACGGCCATCCACGGGGGCGATGGTTCGGTCAGCCTGCCGGGGCGTAATGGTGTGATCGCGCTCTTCGCGGCCAATGCCTATGTCGTGTTTTTCAACATGAGCTGGGGCCCAATCATGTGGGTCATGCTGGGCGAAATGTTCCCCAATCAGATCCGTGGCTCGGGGCTGGCGGTTTCGGGCTTTGCCCAATGGATCGCCAATGCGGCCATCTCGGTCAGCTTCCCCGCGCTGGTCGTCTCGCCGGGTCTGGCGATCGCCTATACCGGCTATGCGCTGGCGGCGGCGGCGTCCTTCTTCTTCGTCCGCGCCATGGTGCGCGAGACCAAGGGCGTCAGTCTGGAGCAGATGGAAGGTTGAACGAAAAACGGGGGCTTGGCGGCCCCCGTTTCTTTATGTCTGGTTGCGACTATCGGCCTTACCAATTCCACATGGTACCATCTTCGAGCCTTGCGACGGGGAGGTAAGCCGGCTTGTAAGGATACTTGGCGGCCAGCGTTTCGTCGATGTCCACACCATGGCCCGGCGTATCGCCGACATAGAGCATGCCCTTGTCGAACGTGTAATCGTGGGGGAAAACCTCGTCGGTTTCGGGCGTGTGGCGCATATATTCCTGAATGCCGAAGTTGGGCACCCAGGTGTCGAAATGCAGCGCGGTGCCCATGGTCACGGGCGACAGGTCAGTGGCGCCGTGGCAACCGGTGCGGACCTGGTACATGCTGGCCAGATCGGCGATGCGGCGCAGATGGGTGATGCCGCCAGCGCCCACGATGGTGGCGCGGATATAGTCGATGAGCTGGTTCTGGATCAGGTCCTTGGCGTCCCAGATCGTGTTGAAAATCTCGCCCACGGCCAAAGGCGTGGTGGTGTGCTGGCGGATCAGCTTGAAGGCTTCCTGATTTTCCGCAGGCGTCACATCCTCCAGCCAGAACAGCGAGTAAGGTTCCAAAGCCTTGCCCAGTTGGGCGGCCTCGGTGGGGCTGTAGCGGTGGTGGCCGTCATGCAGCAGATGGTGATCGAAACCATAGGTCTCGCGCAGCTTTTCAAACAGTTTCGGCACGTAATTCAGCGCTTTGCGCGTGTCCCAGCCGGTGACCGAGGGCAGCGCCGCATCGGCCGGTTCATAGAACAGCTTGCCCCGGCCCACACCGTAAGCATCCTTGATGCCCGGCACACCGGTCTGCGCGCGGATGGCCTTATAGCCAAGGTCGATATACTGACCAACTGCGTCAACCGTCTCGGCAATATCGCTGCCATTGGCATGACCATAGACCATCACGCCATCGCGGCTGCGCCCGCCAAGAAGTTGGTAGAGCGGCATGCCCGCCATCTTGGCCTTGATGTCCCACAGGGCCACGTCCACGGCGGCGATCGCGCGCATCGTGACCGGCCCGCGGCGCCAATAGGCCCCGCGATAGAGATATTGCCAGATATCCTCGGAATTGCGCGGGTCCATGCCGATAAGGCACGGAATTACATGGTCTTCCAGATAGGAAACAACCGCCTTTTCGCGGCCGTTGAGCGTCGCGTCGCCGATGCCGTACACGCCCTGATCGGTCTCGATCTTGAGCGTGACAAAGTTGCGACCCGGGCAGGTGACGATGACGCGGGCGGAGGTGATTTTCATGGGAGCGGTGCTCATGGGGATATTGTTCCCGAATTGGTCTGCTTGTGCTAGAGAAGACTCTTGACCAATTTGAGTTGGCCTGTCAATTTCTAATTAAGCGGTAAGGCCATTTCGCGCAAAGGTGACCCAGATGAACGATACCAGTCCCACGCAAGAGCGCCTCTATCAGGACCTTGCGCGGCGTTTGATGGAAGAACTTGTCAGCGGCCGCTATGAAGTGGGCGACCGCCTGCCGGCAGAGCGCGAATTATCCGCGCAATTCAACGTCTCACGCCCCACCGTGCGCGAGGCGGTGATCGCGCTGGAAGTGCAGGGTCTGGTCGAGGTCCGCGTGGGTTCGGGCGCCTATGTGCGTCGTCTGCCCGGCAAGGGCGACATACCCGGCTTCAACATTTCCGCCTTCGAATTGACCGAGGCGCGCCTGCTGTTTGAAGGTGAGGCCGCCGCTCTGGCCGCGACCACTATCACCGAGGAAGGTCTGGCAGAACTGGCCGCATTGGTCGAGGAGATCGAGAGCGAGAACAGCAACCCGCATGGCACCGAAAAGGCCGACCGCGCCTTTCATCTGGCCATCGCGCGGGCCACGCGCAACGCCGCTGTGGCCGAGGCGGTCGAGCGCCTCTGGTCCTTGCGCGCGGATTCGCCTGAAAGCGCGCTGCTGCACGAAAAGGCCCGCAGCGCCAACATCAAGCCCGTGGTCGAGGAGCACACCGCCGTCCTCGAAGCCCTGCGCGCCCGCGATCCCGCCGCCGCCCGCGCCGCCATGCGCACCCATCTCGCCAGCGTCCTCGACAGCCTCCTCTTCGCCACCGAGGAAAAGGCCATCGCTGAAGCGCGCCGCGCATCTCAAGCGCGCAGGGATCGATATACCAAAGCTACCAGTTGAGCGTTGCATTCGGGCGGGGTGAATGTACGATATATGGATAATAATTCCATATATCGGAGGATTTGTGACGCATCCCAACCGGCGTGAAGCCATCGCGGGGCTGGCCTTGGCGCCTTTGCTGACCGGGGCTGCGGCCCCCGCGCTGCGCA
Organism: Novosphingobium sediminicola; assembly: GCF_014196525.1. Taxonomy (GTDB): domain Bacteria; phylum Pseudomonadota; class Alphaproteobacteria; order Sphingomonadales; family Sphingomonadaceae; genus Novosphingobium; species Novosphingobium sediminicola. Next base: position 22,930 of record NZ_JACIDX010000024.1, read on the forward strand.
TGGAGCAGGTGAGCATCAAGGCGCCGTTTCCGATGGAGCCGATTGCGGTGCCGGATTTCACGTCAGCGCCCCGCTTTCCGATCACCCGTTTCGGCGCACGGCCTGAGAATCGCCGCCGCAACATACGGGCCATAGCCCATGCCATTGCGGCGGCCAGCAAGGCGCGGGGCGGGCGTGTTGTCGTTCCCGCCGGGACGTGGGATGTGGGCGGCATCCGCCTGCTCAGCCATGTCGATCTGCATCTGGAGGAGGGGGCTGTGCTGCTCTTTTCGCCCGATCCGGCCGATTATCTGCCGCCGGTGCCCAGCAGTTGGGAGGGGGTGGAATGCATGAATTACGCCCCGCTGATCTATGCTTATGACTGCGAAAACATTGCTATTTCCGGGCGCGGCAAGGTGCGGGCGCGCATGGATGTGTGGCAGCAATGGGCGGCGCGACCCAAGGCGCATCTCGACGCGTTGATTGCGCTTTACCAGATGGCGCGTGCGGGCGTTCCGACCGAACAGCGCGACATGACCAAGGGCGAGGCCCATCTGCGCCCGCAATTCATCCAGTTCAACCGTTGTCGCCATGCGTTGATCGAGGATATTTCTATTGAAAACAGCCCTTTCTGGACCGTGCATCTCTATCTATCGCGCGATGTCGTGCTGCGCCGCGCCAATATCCGCGCGCGCGGGCACAACAATGACGGTTGCGACCCGGAAATGAGCCAGAACGTGTTGATCGAGGATTGCCGGTTCGATCAGGGCGACGATGCCGTCTCGGTCAAATCGGGGCGTGAGGATGATGCATGGCGTCTGGCTACGCCCGCGCGCAACATTGTGGTGCGGCGATGTCATGTGCGCAACGGGCATCAGTTGATGGCCATTGGCAGCGAATTGTCGGGCGGGGTGGAGAATGTCTGGGTGGACCAATGCCGTGTGTTTCAGGAGGCGCGCGGTGAAACCAACAGTGATTTCAACAATCTGCTCTATATCAAGACCAATGAGCGGCGGGGTGGCTTTGTCCGCTCCATCCATATGACCAATATTGCCGCAGGGGCGATCAAGGGCGGGGTGCTCTCGATTGAGACGGATGTGCTGTATCAATGGCGCACTTTGCTGCCCACCTATCAGCGCCGCTTGACGCCGATTGAGGGTGTGCATGTTTCGGGCGTCAAGGTGGCAGGCGCGGGCTTTCGCGTGAACATCAAGGCCGAGCGTGAGGCGCCGGTGCGCGATGTAACGCTGTCCGACATTGCGATTGACGGCGCAGCCGGAACCACGCTCGACAATGTTACGGGTTTTTCAGATCGTTAAGGCCGCCAACCAATCGCCGCGCTGACATCGTCGGCGCATTGCTTGACCTTGTCAGCCAGCTCTCCGGCAATGTCATCGGTCAGATAATGGGCGGCGCTGGCGATGCTGATCGCCACGCAGATCGCGCCGCGCGCATTGCGCACCGGGGCGGCGATGGAGCGCACGCCGTCGCCCAATTCGCTGTCATGGCGCACAAGGCCTTCTTCCTTGTAGGCGCGCATCCTTGTCAGGAAATTCTCCAGATCGGCCTCGGTCCCATTATCGGCATGGGCTTGTTTCCAGAGCTTTTTCCAGCTCGCCTCGCTGTCATCCAGCATCAGCGCCTTGCCAAGGCCCGTCTCTGCAATCGGGCGGCGGTCCCCCGGCGCCGTAGCCACGCGCAGTCGCTGGCGTCCGGTCACGCGTTCAAGATGGCGCGACCAGTTGCCCTCACGGTTGCCGATGAACACGCAAAATCCGGTCTGGGCCGAAAGCGCCTCCATGCGGGGGCGGGCGATGCGGACATAGTCGGTCTGCTCGCTGGCCAGCACGCCCAGTTGCAGCAATTTGGGCCCCAGCGCAAAGCCGTCGGGCGTCACGGCCAGATAGTCGCGCGTGCGCAGCGCATGGGCCAGACGATGCGCGGTGGTGCGGTTCATGCCCAGTTTACGCGCCAGATCGACCGCACGGATCGGCCCGTCGATCACCTCGTCCAGGATGTCGAGCGCGCGCATCAGCGTTTGCGCGCCTTTTACCGTGTTGCTGTCCGGTGTGGTTTCCTGAGTGTCGTCGTCGGCCATGGGCTGCTTTTAGATCCTTTTGGCGCGAAAGCAATGCGGTGTGCGCAATGTGAAACATGGAGGCGGTGTGTGCAAAATGCAACAGGGGCGGATTTCCGTAAAAATTCACCGCACTGTCCCGCAATATGAAATTTGCTTGCAATATATGGATTGACGCGCTCACATATCGGACTTATCCATCATGCCAACGGGACGCCCGTTGCCGTAAATCCGGCAAGCAGAGGCAGGGCCCGCACATGGGATGATGGAGGATACTTTGGGGCAGATTTCAGCACACTTGCGTCTGGCGACATCCGGGTTGGCGATCATGGTGGCAGGCCTTGCCGCCGGTGCGCAGGCTCAAACGCCGACGACGCCCGCGCCCGCCAAGGGTGATGAACAGACCATCATCGTCACCGGTTTCCGCACCTCGCTGGCCGCCGCGCTGAATGAAAAGCGCGCGTCAGCCGCCGCCATCGACACGATCAAGGCCGAGGACGTGGGCAAGTTTCCCGACTCCAACCTGGCCGAATCCATGCAGCGCGTGCCCGGTATCGCACTGGCGCGCGGCGATGGCGGTGAGGGCAAGAACATTTCGGTGCGTGGCCTTGGGGCGGCCTTCACCCGCGTTCGCCTGAACGGCATGGAAGGCACCGCGCAAACCGGCTCCTCCGACATTTACGGCGCGGGCAATACGGGCCGCAGCTTTGACTTCAACGTTTTCCCGACCGAGATTTTCTCCGAACTGGCCGTGCGCAAGACGCCCTCGGCCGATGTGGAGGAAGGCTCGTTGGGCGCTACGGTCGACCTCAAGGCCCCGCATCCGCTTGATTTCCACAAGACCTTTGTCGCCACCGTTTCGGCCAAGGGCGTGTGGAACGAGGTCAGCAAAAAGCTCGACCCGCGCTTCTCGGTGCTGCTGTCCAAGCAGAATGAGGAGGGCACTTTCGGCGTCCTCGCCACGGCCAGCTATAGCCACCGCAACATCCGCGAGGTCGGCTATTCGGCGGTCAATATCCTGCCCACTTATGTGAACGGCGGTTTCTGCTCGCCGGTTGGCTATGCCACGCAGAACCCTGCCACCAATGCCGCCAAGGGTACGGATGCGGCCAATTGCTCGACCGGCAATCCGCGCACGGGGTCCACGGCGGCCTATAATCTGATCCAGTCGATGACCGGGCCTTCGGGGCAGGCGGGCGGCGGCGTGTTCCTGCCGCGCATCCCGCGCTATCTCAATTCGCGTCAGGATGCCGAGCGTATGGGCGGTTCGCTCGCCCTGCAATGGAAGCCCGACGACAGGACGGAAATCACCTTCGACGCGCTGTTTTCCCGCTATAAGGTCACGCGCTGGGACAATTACATCGACGCGCTCTCCTTTGCCCGCAACAGCAGCAACAACGGGCAGCCGATGGTCTCGGTGGTCGATCTCTCGGTCAAGCCCAATGGCTCGCTGCTCTATGGCCTGTTCAACGGCGTGGATCTGCGCTCGGAAAGCCTGCGCGACAAATTCACCACCACCTTCGGTCAGGCCAATCTGAACCTCCATCACAAGTTCACCGACCATCTGACCATTGATGTGATGGCGGGCTATTCCAAGTCGATCTTCGACAATCCCGAGCGCCTGACGGTCAATCTGGACGCCATCGACACGCCCGGATTCGGGATTGATTTCCGCGGCGGCGGTTCGATCCCGGTGATCAAATATGGCATCGACGTGTCGAACCCGGCCAATTTCAACTATGCGCCGGGCCGCGCGGACGGCACCGTGCTGGGCAATTTCAACACGCGCAATTGGAAGGTGACGACCGACAACTATACGTTCGAGGCCAATTCCACCTATGAATTCAACGACGCGTTCAAGATCAAGGGCGGGGCGCAATATCGCCAGAGTGCGTTCAAGAACCGCGTGCTGGGCGTGGCCCCGGCCAATCAGGCGACCGCGGCGCTGCCCGCCGGGGCATCGGTGGCCGATTTTACCTATCAGATCACCGGCCTCAACAATCTGCTGATCCCCGGCGCGCTGCCCAGCTTCCTTGCCACCGATATCGACAAGTGGAAGCAGACCGTCGGTTTCAACAATTTCACCTTCTGCGGCGTGGAATGCGGCAATGGCTCGCCCGAAGTGCGCGAAGAGGAAAAGTCGGCCTTCCTGATGGGGCAGTTCAACCTGCCTGACACTTTGCCGATCCCGATCCGGGGCGATGTGGGCGTGCGCTTCGTCAACACCACCCAGCACACCGTTGGCTATGTGCCGACCAATGCGGCGGCCGGGGCGGCCTATCCCACGGTGGCGATCCCGGCGATTGTGGACCGCTCGTATAATGATTGGCTGCCCTCGGCCAATCTGGTGCTGGAATTCACGCCGCACCTGTTGGGCCGCCTCTCCGCCGCCAAGGTGATGAGCCGCCCCGAACTGGGCGTGCTGCCTTCGGGCGGGTCGGTCAATGCCGTCACGCGCACAGCCACCATCGGCAATCCCTATCTCGACCCGATCCGCGCGACGACCTATGACGCGGCGCTGGAATGGTATTTCCGCCCCGGCTCGCTGCTGTCGTTCGCCTATTTCCACAAGGATATCAGCACCTACATCCAGTCGGTCAGCAGCCTTGTGCCCTATAACACGCTGGGCCTGCCCAATTCGCTGCTGACCACGGCGGGCACCCAGCCCACCGATCTGTTCACCGTGACGCGCTCGGTCAACACCAAGGGCGGGCCGCTCAACGGGTTCGAGGTCAATCTGCAATTGCCCTTCACCTTCCTGCGCGGTTTCGCCAAGGATTTCGGGCTGCTGGCCAATTACACCCATGTTTCGTCCAAGGTGAATTACGTGCTGCAATCGAGCGGCGGTGCGGCCACGCTTTCGACCACGGCCAATCTGGTCAACATGTCGCCTGATACGGCCAGCGGCACGCTCTATTACGAAAACCGCAAGTTCAGCATTCGCGGCACGATCAACTATCGCGGCCCCTTCATCCGCCAGATCCCCTCGGGCGCGAATGACAGCGACATTCTGGGCAATCACGCCACTACCTTTGTGGACGCCTCGTTCAGCTACAATCTGATGAAGGACATCAAGTTCACCATCGAAGGCCAGAACCTGACCGATGAGCACAACACGCTCTATATCGACAGCGGCCGTCAGGATCCTTTGTTCAACACCCGCACCGGCCGCACGATCACCGTGGGCGTGAACGCCAAGTTCTAACAGTTCCTCCCTACACGCTCCCCCGCGTGTTTCGGGGCCGCCGGACGAGGCATCCGGCGGCCCTTTTTTTTAGTTCCCCAGCGGGCGTTGCGAAGAAGTCAGCGCGCTGGGGGGAATCGCGACATTTTCCGGGCGGGCCGGATCGAAAGGGGGCGAAGTGATATGCGAGGCCAGAGCAGGGATCATGGCGCGGACGCCATCGGCGATGATGCGCGCGCTCATCCAGGCGCCCCATGCGTTGTAATGGGTTTTGTCGCGGCCTTCGTCATTGAACATGGCCGGCGCGCGATCGGACCCCAGCGCTTCGTACAGGGTGATGCTGGCGCGGTTGAGGTCGATCAGGGGCACGTGCATATCCGCCGCCATCTCTCGCATCACCGCCGGATAATCGCCCAGCGAAGGGGCGATCCGCCCGCGCGCGTCGAAATTGCGCCGCTCCGGGCTGGTGACCAGAACGGGCGTGGCCCCGCGCCGCCGCGCCTCGGCGATATAGGCGTTGAGGTAGGCGCGATAGGTCGTGCCCGCCTCGACATAGGTCTGGGGCCATTGGACCTTCTGGTCATTATGGCCGAATTGGATGAACAGATAATCGCCCGGTTTGATCAGGCTCAGTACCTTGTCCAGCCGCAGGTCGGCAAGGAAGGATTTGAGCGTCGCCCCGCTCTCGGCATAATTGGCCACCGCCACCCTATCATCCAGCATCAGCGGCAGGATCTGGCCCCAACTGGCCGTAGGCTCACGCGGGTGGTCGGCCACCATGGAATCGCCGACGAGGAAAATGGTCGGTCCCTTTGCGGGTTCGACTGTCACGGATCGCACCGCAGGCGTGCCGAGGAATTCCAGCGTCAGCCGGTCGTCCCAATTGCGCTGCGCCGCTTGGTCAGGGCGCAGGCGGACGTGGTCGCCCCCCGGCGCATTTTCGGGCACCGCACCAAGGCCCGCATTGTGAACATGGACGGTAAAGCGCCGCGTCACGTTTTGTCCCCGCGCGGTTGCGGCGTTCAGCACCATCAGGCGGCGGTTCTCGGCCTTGACCGTGGTTTGGCCTGGGCTTTTGTCGCTGCCCATATCGAGCGTGATGCGCCAGTTGCCTTCGGGCAGGGGCAGGGAGAGGGCGCCATCGCTCTCATAGCCGCCGACGCCGGGGGCATAGGTCGCGCCGGGCGCAATCGCGCTTTCCCCGCTGCGCGCCGGACCATCGAGGCGCCATACGCGCGCGGTTTGCGCGAGAGCCACAGGGGTCATCGCGCTGGCGCCCATTGCCGCCAGAAGCAGGGATAAACGTGCCATGGAACAAACATCTCCTAACCCATCTTGATTTTCTATATGTGAAATCTATTCTCACAATGTACGTAACATAAAGGTCAGGGAGAGACCATGATTCGTCGATCAGTCCGCCTTTTGGCATCCGCCGCCTTGTCGCTTTGCGCCGCGCCCGTGCTTCATGCCCAAACTCCTGCTGCCCTGCATGGCGAAGCGCCGGGGGCCACCATCGACCCGCGCATCTTCAGCCAGTTTGCCGAACATCTGGGCTATGGCATTTATGGCGGCATCTGGGTCGGGCCGGAATCGAAAATTCCCAATATCAAGGGCTATCGCCGCGATGTGGTCGAGGCGCTGCGGGCGCTGCATGTGCCGCTGGTGCGCTGGCCGGGCGGGTGCTTTGCCGACGAATATCACTGGCGCGACGGGATCGGGGCGAGGGCGAAGCGCCCGGTCAAGATCAACACCCATTGGGGCGGTGTGACCGAGCCCAACACATTCGGCACGCATGAATTCATGGACTTTGCCGAGCTGATCGGGGCCGAAGCCTATGTCTCGGGCAATGTGGGCAGCGCGCCCGCCGGGGAAATGGAGGAGTGGGTGCAATATATCACCGCTCCGCAAGGCACTCTGGCCGAGGAACGCGCGCGCAACGGGCGCAAGGAGCCTTGGAAGCTGCCCTATTTCGGCATTGGCAATGAATTGTGGGGCTGCGGCGGCAATATGAAGGCGGACTATGCCGCCGATGTCACGCGCCGCTATGCCACCTTCGTCAAGGTCCCCTTTGGCACCAAAATCCAGAAGATCGCCAGCGGCGCCAATGGCCCCGATTATAACTGGACCGAGGTGATGATGCGCGAGGCGGGCCGGATGATCGATGGTATCGGCCTGCATTATTACACTGTGCCCGGCGACTGGAAAGGCAAGGGATCGGCCACGGATTTCAACGAAACCGACTATGCCCGCACCATGGCCAAGACGTGGAAGATGGAGGAACTGCTGACCAGGCACTCCGCCGTCATGGACAAATATGACCCGGCCAAGCGGGTCAATCTGGCGGTGGATGAATGGGGCATCTGGACCGATGTGGAGCCGGGCACCAATCCCGGCTTCCTCTATCAGCAGAACAGCCTGCGCGATGCGCTGTTGGCGGGCGTCAACATCAACCTGTTCATCCGCCATGCCGACCGCGTGCGCATGACCAACATCGCCCAGATGGTGAACGTCCTTCAGTCGATGATCCTGACCAAGGACGCGCAGATGGTGCTGACGCCGACCTATCATGTGTTCGACATGTATCGCGGTTTTCAGGATGCGGTGGCTCTGCCGCTCGATCTGCCCAAAGTCTGGTATGGGCGCGATGAATGGGTATCGCCCGCGCTGCATGGCGCGGCGGCGCGGGGCAAGGATGGGGCGGTGCATATCGCGCTGGTCAACATTGATCCGGGCAAGCCTCAGCATCTCGAAATCGCGCTGTCCGGCGTCCAATCGACTAGCGTTAAGGGCCGCATCCTGACTTCGGACCGGGTTCAGGATGTGAACGACTTTGCCCAAGGCGCGCGGGTGCATCCGGCGGGTTTTACCGGGGCGGTCCTGCGTGATGGCAAGTTGGTGGTCGATCTGCCCGCCAAGTCGCTGGTCGTGCTGGATCTTCCATGAGCATCGCGGATTTTGCCGATGGGCGCAGCCTTGCCCATGGCGCGATCAATGCCGCCATCGCCGCCATACATCAGCGTGGCGGCGGGGTGGTGGAATTGCCCGCTGGCCGCTTCCTCTGCTTCTCGATCCGCCTGCTTTCCGGTGTCCGGCTGCACCTGGGCGAGGGGACGGTGATCGAGGCGGCCGACCCCGCGCGCCACGGCGGGGCCTATGATGGGCCGGAGGATAATGGGCCGCAGCTCTATCAGGATTTCGGCCACAGCCATTGGCGCAACAGCCTGATCTGGGCCATCGGCCAGCATGACATTGCCATTACCGGGCCGGGTCGGATCGAGGGGCGGGGCCTGACCCGCAACGGCCCCGGTTCGCTCTGGCGCGCGCAGGCGGGCGAAAGGCCGCTGTCCATGGCGGCGATGAGCGAGGCCGAAGTCGGCGCGCTGGAGCAGAGCCATGCCGCGATGGCTGGGCTTGGCAACAAGGCGATTGGGTTACGCGAATGCCGGAATGTCGAACTCTCGGGCTTTACCATTGCGGGGGGCGGGCATTTCGCCGTGCTCGCCACCGGATGCACCGATATGGTGATCCGCCACCTGTCCATCGATACGGAGCGGGATGGGATCGACCTTGACTGCGTTTCGCGCTGCGTGGTCGAACATTGCCGGGTGAACAGCCCTAATGACGATGCCATCGTGGTCAAAACCAGTCTCGGCCTTGGGCGGATCACGCCGTCGGAGGACATTGCGATCCGCCATTGCACGGTCTCGGGCTATGACCTTGGCACGATGCTGGACGGCACGCGCGGGCGCACGCAGCAATTTGCCCCCGACCGCGACCGGGTGACGGGCCGCATCAAGATCGGCACCGAAACCAATGGCGACATTCGCCGTGTGACCATCGAGGACTGCCTGTTTGAACGCAGCCGTGGGCTGGCCATCGAATGCGTCGATGGCGCGACGGTCGAGGACATTACCGCCCGCCGCCTGACCATGCAGGAGGTGACCACCGCGCCGATTTTCCTGCGCCTGGGCGCGCGGCTACGCGGGCCCGAGGGGACGCGGATCGGGGCGCTGCGCCGGGTGGAGATCAGCGATATTCGCGCCGAGGGGATTGCCCATGAATTCCCCGTTATTCTTGCTGGCTTGCCCGGTCATCCGGTGCAGCAGGTGGTGCTGCGTGACATCGGCCTGAGTTTTGAGGGCGGCGGTACGGCGCAGGACGCTGCCCGCCAGCCTCCGCTGGTCGCCAATGCCTATCCCGAACCCAGCATGTTCGGCGTGCTGCCCGCATGGGCGCTGTGGATGCGCGATGTTCAGGATGTGACCATCGAACGTTTCAACGCCCGCCATGCCGGGGATGACGCCCGCCCGTCGGTGATTGTACAGGACGCGCAGGGCCTGAATCTGCGGGAAATGCCGCTTTGGCAGCCCGCCTGACCCATTTGGGCGATTGACGGCGATCTGACCTCCGTGTATCACAATAAGCAACAAATGTGCATAATGCGGGATTTTGGAGAGGCCAGTGCAAAGGTTCGCATTCCGGATGCAATTGAAGCCCGGCATGGTCGATGAATATCGCCGCCGCCATGACGAGATCTGGCCCGAGCTGGTCGATCTGCTGCATGAGGCGGGGATCAGCGACTATTCGATCTTTCTGGATGAGACCACGCTGGCGCTCTTTGCCGTTCTGCAACTGGCCGAGGAGAACAGGCGCGAGAGCCTGCCCGAGGAGCCGGTGATGAAACTGTGGTGGGCCGCGATGGCGCCGCTGATGGAGGTCGAGCCGGACAATCGCCCCTGCGAATGGCCGCTCGTGCCGATGTTTCACATGGCCTGATGGGGGGTGGCGATGCGTTCTCTTTTACTGGTCGGCGCGGCGTTGATCGCGGCCCCCGTTCTCGCGCAGGAGGCGCGCCCGACCGTCAACCTCAAGGCCCCGGTCAAGACTTTTGGCCGCGTGTCCTTCGATGGCCGCTCGCTGATGATCGACGGCAAACGCACGCCGATCTGGGCCGCCGAATTCCACCCCTATCGCCTGCCAAGCCCCGACCTGTGGCGCGATGTCCTGCAAAAGCTCAAGGCCAGCGGGTTCAACACCGTCACCTTCTATTTCGACTGGGGCTATCATAGCCCCAAACAGGGCGAGCTGGATTTCACCGGCATCCGCGACATGGAACGCGCCATCACCATGGCGGGCGAGGAGGGGCTGTATGTCATTACTCGCGTCGGTCCCTATGTGAACGCGGAATTGGCGCGGGGGGGCTTTCCCGGCTGGCTGAACAACCAGCGGGCGAGGGCGCGGACCGATGATCCGGAATATTTGAAGGCGGCGGATGAATGGTTGGCGGCCATCGACGGCATTGTCGCGCGCCATCAGATCAATGATGGAAAAGGCCCCGTCATCCTGCATCAGATCGAGAACGAACTTTCGCAGACCAGCCCGGCCCATCGCCGCTATATGGACCACCTCTATGCCGTGACGCGCAGCCACGGCATCACCGTGCCGATTTTCCACAATGATCCAGGCCGCAACGGCAATTGGGCGCCCGATGGATCGCCGGTGCCGGGCGTGGTCCATGGCCCGGTCGATATGTATGCCTTCGATGGCTACCCGGGCGGCACTTGCACCGCGCAGGGCAAGATTGCGCGCGGTAATGGCGCGCCCGATTGGGGCTATTACGGCATCGGCGGGGCCAAGGGCGGCGCTTCGGCCTCGCCCGATACGCCGGGCTTTATGGCGGAAATCGGCGGGGGGTGGTTCGATTATTGGGGCTCGGACGGGATCTATGCCTGCAATGCGGGGCAGACCGGACCGGGTTATGGCCGTCTGTTTTACGGCACCAATTTCGTCAACGGCATCGGGTTGCAAAGCATCTATATGGGCTATGGCGGCACCTCATGGGGCTGGCTGCCCGCGCCGGTGGTGTTCACCTCCTATGACTATGGCGCGGCGATTGCCGAGGACCGATCCCTGCGCGAAAAAGCCTTGGCGTTGAAGCCCATCGGCGGCACTCTTGCGGCGCTGCCCGAGATTGCCGCGATGGTCCCGGCGGACAAATTGACGCCCTCCTCGGACGCCATCCGCCTCTATCACAACCGCAGCCCGGAGACGGATGCGCGCCTGATTCTGGCCGCGCATCAGCCGGGGCATTTGACGCAGGACACCAGCTTTACCTTCGCCGCCGATCTGCCCGATGGGCATTATCAGATGCCGCAGATCCGCCTGAACGGCTATGATGCCAAATGGATCGTGGCCGGTGCCAATGTCGCGGAGCAGCGGTTGGTTTACACCACCAGCCAGATCCAGACCGCGCGTGATGGCCTGCTCTTGCTGATCGGGCGGAGCGCAGAGGCGGGGCGCACGGTACTGCGCTATGCCAGCAAACCTGCGGTCAAGGCGCCCGATGGCGTTGCGGTATCGTGGGATGCATCGCGCGGCGATCTGACGCTGGATTACACCCATGGCGCGCTCTCCACGGTGGAGATCAGCGGCGGCGGGCGGCCTGCTCTGACGCTCCTGCTGGGCGATGATGCGGCGGGCGGGGCGTGCTGGGATGCCGATGGCGTGCTGGCCTGCGGGCCTGCGTTGTTGCGCCATGCGAGGGCCAAGGGTGGCATTCTGGCGCTGACCGGCGATACGGTGGCGGCCAGCCCTTTGCGGGTTTGGAGCAAACAAACGCGCATCACATGGAACGGCGCCCCGGTGGCGATGAAGCCCGCAGCGGGCGGATCGCTGGAAGCCATCGCGCCCATTCCCGGTCCGGCGCCCATCGCTCTGCCCGCGCTCAACAACTGGCGCATGGCCGAGGGTACGCCTGAGGCCACCCCCACTTTCGACGACAGCGCATGGCAGGCCATCGATCACCGCGCCGATGCCAGCCAGAGCCAGAAACCCGCAGGCCAGCCTACGCTGACCATGGACCCCTATGGTTTCCACGAGGGCGATGTCTGGTATCGCGCCCATTTCGTCGGTTCCGCCGATGCAGGGCGCCTCAGCCTGACCTATGGCGCGGGCGGGGCGGGGATGGTGCAGGTGTTTCTCGATGGCCGGTTGATCGGCCAGCAGGACCTGCCCGCCGCCATGCCGCGCCCGATCACCACGGGCAATATCACGGTTCCCATGCCCGATGCCGCACGCGTGGCGGGCGATCATGTCCTGTCGGTCATGGTGCGCAACAATGGCCATAACTGGGATCTGACCGCGATGGACGAGCATAAGGAGGGGCGCGGCCTGATCGCCGCCTCTCTCGAACCGCTGACGGGGCCGGCCTTTGCCGTGCCGCTGAACTGGCGGATACAGGGCCGCGCAGGCGGCGAGGACTTTGCCGACCGCATGCGCGGCACGCCCAACAATGGCGGCCAATATGGCGAGCGCATGGGCTGGCATCTGCCCGCATTTGACGACCACGCATGGCGCGCCACCGGAACCACCTTGCCGCAGGGAGCGGCGGGCACGAACTGGTATCGCACTCATGTCATGCTCAATGTGCCGCGCGGTCAGGACGCGACCATCGGTCTTGCCTTTGGCGACACCGCGCGGCCGCGTTCCGCCGCCCAATATCGCGTGCTGATCTTCGTCAACGGCTGGAACATGGGGCAATTCATCGCCCATGTCGGGCCGCAGCGGGTCTTTCCGATCCCCGAGGGCATCCTCAACCATCATGGGGCCAATACCATCGCCCTTGCCGTCACCAGCGACGGCGCACCGGCCAATGCGCCCGAAAATGTGCGCCTCGTCACAATGCAAAATCGCCGCGGCGGGCTGGAGGTGGCGCCAATCGCCGCTCCCGCCAGCCTTGCGCCAACCCATTGATCCATGGAGAATACAGTGTCCGCAACTCTTCCTGCACGTTCCGATCTGATCGGGCTGATCCATCGTCTGATGGACAATCTGGTTTCGATCCACGATGAAACCGGCGAATTCCTGCTGCGGCTTGAGGATGGCCGCGTGATCGACACCAAGGGCTGGAACGGCTGGGAATGGACCCATGGCATCGGCCTGTTCGGCATGTGGGGCTATTATCAGCAGACCGGCGATGACAAGGCGCTGACGATCATCCGCCAGTGGTTTCTCGATCAATTGCCGCGCGGCACGACCAAGAATATCAACACCGTCTCGCCTTTCCTCACGCTCTCCTATCTCTATGAGCGCGAGCCGAATGCCGACTGGCTGGCCCAGATTCAGGAATGGGCCGATTGGCTGATGGCGCCCGATGGCCTGCCCAAAACCGAGGAGGGCGGTTTTCAGCACATCGTCTATAATGACGAAAACCCCGGCGAGATGTGGGACGACACGCTGATGATGTCGGTTTTGCCGTTGGCGCGCTTTGGCCTGCTGCTGGATCGCCCTGATTATGTCGAGGAAGCCAAGCGCCAGTTCCTCGTCCATATCAAATATCTGTTCGATACCAAGACCGGCCTGTGGTTCCATGGCTGGGACTTCAACGGGCGGCATAATTTCGCGGGCGCGCTCTGGGCGCGGGGCAATTGCTGGATCACGATTGCGATCCCGGAAATCGTCGAACTGCTGGGCCTGCCTGAAGGGGACGCTTTCCGTACCTTCCTCGTCGATACGCTGGCCGCGCAGGTCAAGACTTTGGCCGCGACGCAGGCGGACAATGGTCTGTGGCATACGCTGGTGATGGACCCGACCTCCTACCTTGAGGCCTCGGCCACGGCGGGCTTTGCCTATGGTATCCTGAAGGCCGTGCGCATGGGTCTGCTCGATCCCGCCTATGAGGAAGTGGGCCTGAAGGCTGTGCAGGGCGTGATCGACCATATCAATGATGATGGCGAATTGACGCAGGTGTCCTTCGGCACGGCGATGGGCGATACGATGCAGTTCTATAAGGATATTGCGCTGACCTCGATGCCCTATGGGCAATCGCTGGCGATCTGCGCTTTGGCTGAGGCTTTGCACCGCCGGTAAAAGGCCGGACGCAAAAAAAGGGGCGGCGGACCAGATCAGGTCCGCCGCCCCTTTTCGTTTGGGCCATCAATGGCAGGCGTATTTGCCCAACGGCGTCTCACGCTCCAGATCGGGCCGCTGCGCCAGCACGGCCTTCGCGGCGGGAACAGACAGGCCCGAGAGCTGCTCGGCCACCAGATCGGCCATGGTCCGTGCGCCCAGTTCCGTAAAATGCGTGTCATCCTTCAGCCCGGCGGCGAAGGCGGGATAAGCGCCCGGCGCAAGGTTCATGTAATAGACCACCACCTTGTCTGCCCCCATCCGGTCGAGCAGATTGCGCGAGGCGCCCTCAAGGTCGATCAACGGCGTTTGCGTCGTGGCGGCCAGTTCGCGCATCACGGCGGAATATTCGGCAAAATCGGCCCGCGCCTTGCCCGCCGCGTCAAAGGATCGCCGCGCCACCGGTGTCACCAGCACCGGAAAAGCGCCATGCCCGCGCGTTTCCCAGATGAAGCGCAGCAGATTGTCGCGATACATCGCCGGATCGGCAAAGCGCTCGGGCTTGGCCTTGGTGGCGTCATTATGGCCGAACTGGATCAGCACGGTGTCGCCCGCGCGGACCTCGCCCATCATCCGGTCCCATCGGCCCTCATTGATAAAGCTCTTGGTCGATCGCCCGCCTATGGCGCGATTGACCACCACCGCATCGCCCGACAGGCCGCAGGCGAGGAATTGCCCCCAGCCGCCTTGCGGATAACGTTCGGCGGCATAGGTTTGAACCGTGGAATCGCCCGCGATCAGGATGCGCGCCGGTTCGGATTTGGGCGCGGGCTTGGCCGCCGGTTTGGGCGCGGCGGCGACAGACAGGCTGGCCGCGGCCAGCAGCAACAGATGTTTCACAATTTTCCTCCCACCGGATTGTTGCCCCACAGGCTCTCATAGTCCCAGCCTGTCAGGTCCTGAACCACATCGCGTGCCTGCGCGCTGGTCGGCTCGCGCCCGCCGCTGCGCAGATGCTCGATCTCGCCCATCAGCACGCCATGCGTGGCGCGGCTGAGGCGGAAGCGGCGCGAGACGGCCATGCCAAAGCCCAGCATCGCCCATGTGCCAATGCCCATCACCAGCACCAGCGTCAGCACCGCGCCATGGCTCTGCACGTCCGCCTTGGGCGCGAAACCGCCCGCATCCATCAACAGGCCGACCAGCGCTACGGCGGCGGCCTGCGTGGCCTTGCGGATAAAGGTCATCACGCCCGCAAACGAGCCTTCGCGGCGGCGGCCCGTGACGATCTCGTCCACATCGGCCATGTAATTATAGGTCGCCCACGGGATGTAATTGAGCGCCCCGCGCCCAAGCCCTACCAGCCCCATGCCGATCCAGATCCAGCCCGATGTGGCAGGTAGACCCGCCCACCACAGGCCGATCAGCGCCGCCACGCCCAGCGCAAAACACACCGCCGCCATGCGATAGGCCCGCGAAGGGCTGGAGCGCAGTGCCATGCGGATGGCCAGCATCACCGCAAATAGCTGGACGATATACATCGTGCCAAGCAGGGCGGAGGCTGCCTGCGTCGATCCGGCCAGCGCAAAGATCACGAAGAAGGTGAAGGCCGCGTTGAAAATATCCTGCGAGATATATCCGCCCAGATACATGCCCAGATGCAGCCGGAACGCCCGAATGCGCAAGGTGGAGGACAGATTGCGCCACAGATGCAGCAGCGGCGATCCCGCAGCGGGCTTAGGCGGCACGGGGCGCTGCCGCTCCCAGCTAAACGCATAGAGAAAGCCCGCCGTCGCCATGAACAGCGCGGCAAAGATCACCCCCATGATCAGGAACGTATGCGGGCTGTCGCGCCCCAGCCAGTTGATCAGCCAGAGCGGCAGAAATCCGGCCAGAATCGCCGAGCCCTGCGCAAACAGAATGCGCACCCCGGCCAGACGCGCCTTGGTGGCAAAGTCGCTGGCCATTTCGGCGGCCAGCGTTTCATAGGGGATGATTTCCAGCGCATAGGTCAGTTCGAACAGCACATAGGAAACAAGATAATACCAGAAGGTCTGACCCGGCAGCCACATGAGTGCGAATGTGGGCAGCAGGGGGATCGCCGCCAGCACGAAAAACCGCCGCCGCCCGAACCGCCGCCCCAACGCGTGCCGGTCGAAATGGTCCGAAATATGGCCGATGGTGGGCGAGACAAACGCATCGAGAATGCGCGCTACGGCAAAGATCAGCGCGGCCTGTCCGGCGGACAATCCGCAGAACCGCGTGTAGAAGATCAGCACCCATGCCGAGATCACCGCCATCGACCCCGCGCCCAGCACGTCATTCGCGCCATAGGCCAGGTAATTGACCAAACGGACCGGTCTTGCCGCCGGTTGCGCCATCACGCTATCCTTTTCCCTTGGGGCCGGAATGGCGTTTCACCATGCGGCGCAATTATTCATATTGTGGACTGCGTTTATACTATGTAAAACGCCATCGACAAGCGGCAATGATAGCGCCGCACCGATTCATGGGAGATTTTCGGATGCGTTTCCGCCTTTTGACGGGCCTGCTGGCTGCTTCTGTTCTGGCCGCCCCGGCGCTGGCCAAACCGGCCAAGGAATGGATCGACCCCGCCACCGGCCACCGTATTGTGCGCATCAGCACGCAGGGCGGAACCTCGAATCTCTATTTCACGCAAAGCGCCTTTACCCCCAAGGGTGACAAGATGGTCATCAAGACCCCCGATGGGATCAGCGTGGTGACGCTGTCCGACTGGTCGATCAAATTGCTGGTGCCGGGGCCGCATCTCAACCTGCTTTTTACCGGCCATATCAGCCGCAACGCCTATTACGCCACCCGCGCGCGCGATGATGCGGGTGGGGCGTTTCAGGTCTATGCGGTGGACGTAGACACCGGCAAGGCGAAGAAGGTGGCCGATGTGGCGGGCGGTTCGATCGGCTCGATCAATGCCGATGAAACGCTGCTGCTGGGGCAATATACTTTGCCCCCCGCCAAGGTGAACCCGGATGGCACGCTGGTCCGCGCGGATCAGGGGAATAATGCGGTGGCGGGCGGCAATACCTATGCCGAAAACCGGCCCGATGGCACGCCCTATACCTATGCCGATGCGAAAACCCGCTCGCTGCACCGGCGGCTGCATGCCGGTTTCCCGATGGAGGTCTTCACCCACAACCTCGTCACCGGTGAGCGCAAAACTATCGTGGCCAGCAATGACTGGCTCAACCATGTGCAATTCTCGCCCAAGGACCCCGGCCTCATCATGTATTGTCACGAAGGGCCGTGGCACGAGGTGGACCGCATCTGGACCATCCGCACCGATGGCACGGGCAAGAAACTGGTCCACACCCGCACGATGAACAATGAGATCGCGGGCCATGAGTTCTTCAGCCCCGATGGCGAGACGATCTGGTATGATCTGCAAACCCCACGAGGCCAGGTGTTCTGGCTGGCGGGCTATAATGTGCGCACGGGGCGGCGGACCTGGTATCATCTGGAGCGCAACCAGTGGTCGGTGCATTACAACCAGTCGCCGGACCTCAAACTCTTCACCGGCGATGGCGGAGACAGCGAGATGGTGGCCCATGCGCCCGACGGCAAATATCTCTATCTGTTTACCCCGCGCATGATCCCTGACGATGCCGAAATCCCAACGGCGGACGCGGACAAGCTGATTGTGCCGGGCACATTCGATCAGGAAAAGCTGGTCGATATGCGCGCCAACAATTACAAGACCGAACCCAACATGACCTTTACCCCGGATGGCAAATGGATCATTTTCCGCGCGAATTTCGAAGGAACCACTCACACCTATGCGGTGGAAACCGCCAAGTGAGGTATGCTTTGTTGCTGGCCGCGCTGCTCGCCGCCATCCCGGCCCATGCGGGCGTGGCGCGCAGCTGGGGCGTGGCGATGCAGGCGGCCCCTGCGGCGGACGCGCCCTACGCGCCGCCCTCGATTGCCGATGCCACGGTGCGTCAGATCCTGCGCCTTTCGGCGGGCGGGGATCGGCTGCGGCTGGTGCTCGATAATCAGGACAGCGCCAGCGCTCTGACCATCGACCGCTTTGCCGTGGCGCTGGTCGATGCCAAGGGGGCGGTGCTCCCCGGTTCCACCCGCAGCATCAGCTTTGGCGGGCGGCCCGGCGTGACCATCCCGGCCCATGCTCCGATGATCAGCGACTGGCTGCGCATGCCGGTCAAACCTTTGGCGCGGATCGCAGTATCGTTCCATGTAGCGCCGGGTCAGGTGCTGGGCGCGTTCCATTCCTTTGGCGCGGCCAAGACGCAACTGGCGCCCGGCGATCAGGTGGAAAAGCCCGAATTGTCCGAGGTTGCCACGGTTGAGCGGCGCTTTGTCATTTCGGGCGTCGATGTGGAGGCCAAAACACCTTTGCGCACCGTCGTCACTTTTGGCGATTCGATCACCGATGGCGTGCGCGCCAGTGTTGATTCCGACATGCGCTGGCCCGATCAATTTGCCGCGCGGCTGCAAAAATCGGGCTTGAACGTGGGTGTGGCCAATGTGGGCATTTCGGGCAACCGGATGCTGGCCGATGGGGCGGGGCTCAATGCTCTGGCCCGGTTTGACCGCGATGTGCTGGCCATTCCCGGCGCCAGCCATGTGATCGTGCTGGAGGGCGTCAATGACATTGGCGCGGCATGGCGCGAGAAACGGCATGAGAGCTTCGACACCGAGGCCGTGATCAACGCCTATCGCCAGATGGTGATCCGCGCGCATGACCATGGCGTCAAGATCATCCTCGCCACGATCCTGCCGTATAAGGGTGCGGGCTATTGGTCCGAATGGGGCGAGGCGCAGCGTCAGAAGATCAACACTTGGATCCGCGAGCAGAAGCAGAGCGACGGCATGGTCGATCTGGACGCGGCAATGCGGGACAAGGCCGATCCGCTGGTGATGAATCCGGTGTATGATTCAGGCGACCATCTGCATCCCAATGACAAGGGCTTTACCGCGATGGCCGATGCGGTGCCGCTCTCGCTGCTGGCCCATCGCCCGACGGTTCAGCGCAAGATGCCCACCCGGTAGATCATGACATGCACATAGGGTCGGCCCGGATCGACGCGGGCCGACCCAAATTGCGGTAAATGCGGCGTATCGGGCGGCAGGCCGGGTTCCAGCGCCACGCCGTCGCCCATGCGATAGAGATGCCCCGCCTTGCCCGGTTTGCTGCCATCGAAATAATTGCCGGTATAGAGTTGGACCGAGGGCTGGGTGGTCCACATTTCCAGCCAACGGCCTGATGTGGCATCCGTCAGGCGCGCGGCCAGATGGGGCCGGGCGGTCAGGCCCGCATCCAGCATGAAGCTGTGATCAAACCCGCGCGCCTGCGCGATCTGCGGTTCGCGGCCATCGCGGATCGCGGTTTCGATCATGCGCGGATGTCGGAAATCGAACACCGTCCCGTCCACATCGCGTAACTCTCCCGTGGGCAGATTGCCCCGCGCCACCGGCACCATGCGGCTGGCCGGGATGGTCAACCGCGCCATGGTAGCCGTCCGGCCAGCGCCTTCGCCCGACAGGTTGAACAGCGCATGATTGGTGATGTTGACGATGGTGGGCTTGGTCGTCTCCGCCTCAAACCGGATGGTCAGCGCGCCTTTGGCATCCAGCCGATAGGTGATGGAAACCCGCAGCTCCCCCGGATAGCCGCTGTCGCCATCAGGACTGGTGTGGGTCAGGCGGACCATCGCATCCTTGCCGCCATGCACCTCGGCCACATCGAAGACTTGCCGGTCAAAGCCCAGCCCGCCGCCATGCACCGAATTTGGCCCTGCGCCATTGCGGCGCAGATGATAGGTCATGCCATCCAGCGCGAACTCCGCCCCGGCGATCCGGTTGGCATAGCGGCCCACGGTGGCGCCCAGATAATCCTGATGCGCCTCATATTCGTCCGCCGTATCATGGCCCAATACGATGTCGGCGCGGCGGCCATGGCGATCCGGCGCGATCAGGCTTTGCAGCGTGACGCCATAGGCCAGGATCCGCGCCGAAACCGCGCCATTGTTCAGCACGATGGCCGCCACATGCCGCCCATCGGCCAGCGCGCCGCCATCCTCCACCCGCGCGGTTGCCGCCATGGCGGGCGAGGCCGTAAGCAGCAGGGCCAGCGCGATCCTCAATGGCGCGGTTCCTGCGGGCTGTTGCGATGGGCGGGGATATGGGCAGAGTCGATTTCTGCACCTGCCAGCGCCAGCATCTGGATCGCGGCCAGCCCCCATTGCGCGGCGGCATTGGTGGACAGGCGCGGCCATTCGACCTGATTGCCCAGATGCACGCGCGGATCGTGATCCCATGTGCCAAGGCCCTCGTCGCCGGAGAAAAATTCCTCCACCGCGCGCGCCATCAAGGAGCGATCATGACGCGCGCGGGCGGCATAGGCGGTCATGCGCGAATAGGCCTCTCGCAAGTTGCGCGAGCCAAAGGGCGGGCCGAATTTGGCGAGGAAATCGGGCTTGGGCGCATTGTACCATTGGCAGAACGTGACCCATGCCTGCTCATAGGCGGGAATGTCGATCAGGCTGATGATCTCGGCATTGATCTCGGTCGCGCCGAAGACGGAGGAGAGGTGGCTGATGCCGATCGTGTCGCCTTTGCCAAGGAACCGATGTGTGGCCGGATCATAGGGCGCGCCGCCCACCAGCCAGCCATATTTCATCGCTCCGATGGTCTGCATCCCCGCCGCGATCCGGTCGCGCCATTGGGTGTCGCCGGTGCGTTCCCATTGCGTCAGCCATGCGCCGACCACGGCTGTCCAGCTTGGGCCGAAACCCATGTCGAACGTGCCCTTTGGCCCGGTATAGGCTTTAGCACCCGGCACCTTGCGGCCGATTTCCACATGGTCCAGCGTCCGGTCGCTGTCCACCAGATCAGCGATCAGATCGCCCACCCGGTCATCCGCCGTCAGATAGAAATAGATCCGGCGATAGATGGCATTGGACACGCGCGGCTGCTTCGAACTGTCGCCCCAATGCTGCACCCCATGACGCGTGCCCAGCCCCTTGAACCGGCCAAGGTGATAGGTGTCCACCTCGCAGGTGTGGCGCGTCATCGCCTCGGCCAGACGGAAGGGCTGGGCGCTGCCCGTGCGCAAAGCCTGATACCACAGCCACAGGTCGGGCGATAACTCGCTGTTGTCCCATGCAAAGCCGCCGATGTCATAGCGCCACTGATGCCGGTCGGCGTCATAGGTGTGCATGATGTCGCCATGGTTCCAGAAACCATACCAGCCGCGCCGGTCCACCTCGCCCGCATAGAAATCGACGAGACGTTCGAGCTGATCCTCAACAATCGCGTGGTTGCGGCTGGAGCGGTCGGGCAGGGACCAGTCGCCAAACACGCCCGCCTTGTTCAAATGCTCCGGCGCGGCCATCAGGCGGGGCGAGGCGGCATTGGCGGCGGCCATGGTTTCCATCATGGCATTGGCGGGCGTTGCCTCGCAGGCCCAGAGGGTGAGTTCATGCGTCTTGGCAATGCCGGTCGCGCTGCCCCAGCCGGGTTCGTAATCCTCATAGGTGATGTCCAGGCCCTGATTTTGCGCGTCATAGGACTCCATCCCATTGACCCCGCGCCATGGGCGCAGATCCATTGGCTCGGCGCGCGGGCTCCACAGCCATGCGGTGAGATGGGCGGTATCGCTCGCCGCATCACGCACCGACAAGGCGCTTGGGCAGGTTTGCCAGAACCAGCGCTGGGCAATGGCCGCGCCGCCGCTGGGGCCGCCGACATAAGCAAGGCCCGGCGCGCGATGGCCCGATGCTGATGCCACCCATGCCATGTTCGCCTCGGTCCGCTTTTCGATGCGGAACCCGTCGGCATTGGCCTGTTCCAGCCAGAAGTCGGACCATGTGGGGATGTACTGCAATTTGTCGCGCACCGCCGCAGCCATTTGCGCGATAGGGGGCGTGGCGCGGCCCTCGATCTGCGCGGCGCGGAAGGCCGCGCCCGGATCGCGGCGCAACCCGGTCAGCGGGCGGACGGCCTCGGCAAACAGGGGGCCATCGCTGGCCATGCGGATATGGCGGTCATGGGGCGCATCACGCATCGGCACGGCCACCGACAGGCCCAGCGCGGCAATCGCATCGCGCGCCGGATCGCCGTCATAGATGAAGCTGTGAACGATGCGCAGATGCCGCGCCCCGGCATAGGCATAGAAGCGCAGAGTGAAGGGCAGGGTGGCGTCTTGCCCCTGCCGGTGGACGCCCTCGACCTTGATAACTGCGCGCACCGGGCCGTTTTGCTCCAGCGTCAGGCGGGTGACCACACCGGCAAAGGCGGCGCCCATCTGGCCCACCAAAGATACCGGCCCCATCACTGTCCGCCCGCTGATGCTGGCCGAACGGATCACGGCATCGCCCGATTTCGCGAAATCCCATGTCACCCCGGCGCAGGTGAGGCGGATGCCATCGGCGGCCTGTTCAATGCGGATGGGATCGGCGGGCGCGGGGCCCGGCGCGCCGGGGGCCACCGTGATGCCATCGGGCACGGCATCGCCCATGCCGGCTGGCAGGGCATGGGCGCTCCATTTGATCGAACCATCGGGCCAGAAGGCGGTGGGCCAGCTTTGCGCCGGGATGGCCGCACCTTTGGCGGCAAGGTTAAAGCCCGAACGCCGAGACACCGCGCCGCGCGGCCATGCCACGCCGAAACTGTGGCCCAGATCCATGGCGGGACGGCCCTCCAGCCAATGCGCCGGGGCGGGATTTGGCGCGGGCGCCGCATGGCCGATGCGGGGGGCAAGCGCGGCGGCGGGGATCAGGCTGGCAAGTTTGAGCGCATCGCGGCGAGTGGTCATTGTTGGGCCTTTATGCGGATATGGCGGAAGGCCCAGTGGCTCCATGTGGAGCGCAGGCCAAACCAGCCGGATGTGTAGGGGGCAGGGTCGGTAAGGGTAAAGAGGCGCGCGCCATCGCGGTCCACGGCAATGGTCGCGCCATCGGCAATCAGGGTGATATGCGTCCAGCGGTCCGGCACAAGGCGCGCATCGCCCCGGTCATGTTCGGGCAGCAGTGGGCGCATTCCCGGCGTTGCAACATAGCGGCGCAGGCGGGTGGTGGTGTTGCGATTGCCGCCTATGCCGACATAGTAGGTTTGCAGCGTGTCATAATCCTCGAACCGGCCGGAGCGCGGCGCGGGATCGGAACCGTCCTTCTCGCGCGCCATCCAGAAGGCATTGAGATCGCTGATCGTATCATTGGGGCCGCCATGGGCGATGGGTTTGGCGTCAAAACTGATGCGCACCGGGCCGGAGAGGCGGCGGCGATACCAGAGCGTCAGGCCCTTGGGCGTGTCGATTTCGATGCCACCATGCGAGAAGGCAACGTGGGCCGGGGCCTCTGCCTCGATACGCCAGTCTGCCGGGCGGGCATCGGCCACGCCCGGCAGACAACAGGCGGCGCAGAGCAGGAGAGGAAATCTCACGCGCCGCCTGCCGGGCGTCACATCTTGGCCCGGACGCCGAAATAGACCCGGCGGCCATAGGTTTCGACGGTGGAGACGCGATAGGCGCTTTCCTCGTCTTCGATGCGCTGGGCCCCGGTGATGTTCACCAGATCGACAAAGCCTGTGAAATGATCGCCGATCTTATAGCTGAACGAGGCGTCCCATTGACCATAGGGGCGGCCAAAGGCGTTGAGATTGTCGCGTTCCGGCCCGATATTATAGCGCGAGCGCCAGTTATACGAGACGCGTGCGTTCAGCTTGCCATCGTCATAGAAGGCGGACAGGTTATAGCTGTGGCGCGACAGGCCGGGGAAGCCCAGCGCCTGACCGCTGTAATAGCCCGCCGTGGTAAAGCCGCGATCCTTGGCATAGGTGTAATTGGCCTGAAGCCCCATGTTCTTGAACACGCCGGGCAGGAAGTCGAAGCCATAGACAAGGCCCGCCTCGAACCCGTTGATCTGAACCGGGGCGGCGCTGTTGTAATAGGTCGAGATGGTGAAATCGCTGCCGTTGTAATTCTCGGTCGTGGCCAGCTTATAGGGGAAGCCCTGAATATCCTTGCGCCAGAACGTGGCCGACAGATAATTCACCCGCGAGATATACCATTCCAGCCCAAGGTCATATTGCTGGGCGGTATAGGGGCTGAGCTTGGGATTGCCGCGCGATCCGGTGAGCGCAATCGTGTTGAGCGACATGGACGGCGCAATCTTGGCCAGATCGGGGGCTGCGGCCACGGATGTGGCGGTGGCGCGCAGGATCAGCTTGTTGGGCACCAGTTCATAGCGCAGATTGGCCGATGGCAGGACATAGGTGTGAGCGCCAGTAAAGGTGACGGGGGCGAAAGTGCCCGCGCTGGTGTTGATATTATAGCCCGAGGCGATGGTTTCCATGCGGATCAGGCGCGCGCCCACCACCACGGCCAGATTGCGGTCAAACGGGGTGAAGCCCCATTTGGTCGAGACATATCCGGCCCAGTTCTTCTGCTTCACATCATAGGTGTCGCCCGGCGACCAGTTGTTCGTGCCATAGGTCGACGGGATGCCCGCCGCATTGGCGATGGCCATGTTCATGTTCAGCCAGCGCTGAATATTGGTCGAGCCGATATTGCCGGTCGAGAAAAAGTTGTGATCGCCAAGATCGGCATATTTCACATAGGACTGGATTTGCGAGAGGATCGCGGCATTGGTGGCCGTCGAGGTGACGGCATCGACCGCCGTGCCGGTGGCCCATGTGCGCGTCTTGATGTCGCCCACGCCGCTGGTGGCGGTATAGCCTTCATAGGTGACGGTGCCGTCGTGATAGATCGAGTTGAGATCGGTCACGCGGCGCTGGACGCCGAATTTCACCTGTTTCAGGAAGCCGCCCACGTCATAGTCACCGTCGAACTGGAAATTGCGCTCGGTCTGGACATTGAGGCGCGGCTTGTGCTGGATTTGCAGATTGTTGATGCCCGCCGGGTTGGTGGGGTCGGTCGACAGGCTGATGTTGGGGGCGCCGGCCGGATTGCGATAATTCACCGTCACCGAGGTCAGGCCATATTGCGTGCCCACCACGTCGATTTCATCGTTGAAGGCGCGCGCCCATGAATAGCCGCCGCGCGCGCGCAGGGTCAGCTTGGGGCTGACATGCCATTCGCTGCCCAGCGTGCCGGTATAGGTCTGGCGGTCGATCGTGCCGTTGATGTTGCGATAGGATACGCCCAGCGCATTGGTGCTGTTCGGATTGGCCACCGGGGTTTGCTGGAACTGCACGTAACTGGCCGCGTTTCCGGCGTTGACACTGGTGTCATTGCCCAGCGTCAAAGCCGAGGTCAGGGCCGAAAACGTGTTGATCTGCATAAGCTGCGAGTTCAGCGTCTGCTGGCCGCGGGTATAGGTGTTGTCAAAGAACAGGCGGAAATTGTCGGATGGCCGCCATTCGACAATGCCGTTGAAGGCATAGCGCTCAGTGCGCTCGCGATACATCGCATAGCGCGGAATGTCGGGATAGAAATCGCCGGTGCCATCATGGTTGAGATCGACGCAGCCGGTCTGCACCGTCTGGCTGCATGTGGCGGCCGCCGCGCCCACCTGGCGGATCTGGCGCCAGCCGGTGGTCTTGGCCTGATCGTACCACAGGCTGCGCTTTTCATAGGTGGCCGAGAGCAGCACGCCCAGCGTATCATGCGCGAAAAGATGGCTGCCGATCAGCGCGAATTTGGGGTCGAGCCGGTCGCCCAGCGTGCCGTAAACGCCCTGAACCGATCCGGCCAGATAGTCCTTTTTCGTGTCAAACGGGCGGCGGGTGATGATGCGCACCGTGCCGCCCAGACCGCCCTCGGTCATGTCGGCGGTGGCGGATTTGACGACTTCGAGGCGGCTGATGAATTCGGCCGGGATGTCGCGGAATTCGACCGCCGGATTGGTGGCCGATCCTGCGGCGGGGCCTGCGGCGGTGGAGAGGGTGGATTGCCCGTTGATTTCAACGCGGATCAGGCCCGGATCGACGCCGCGAATGGAAACCGCAGAACCCTCGCCGCCCGCGCGCTGGATCTGGACCCCGGTGATGCGTTGCAGCGCTTCGCCAACGTTCTTGTCCGGGAACTTGCCCACGTCCTCGGCAGAAATCGCATCGACCACCTGATCGGAATTGCGCTTGGTGTTCAAGGCATTGGCAAGGCTCTGGCGAATGCCGCTGACGATGATGTCAGGATTGCTGGGCGTGCTTTGCGCATGGGCCAGAGTGGGGGTGACAAGCGCGATGATGAGCGCGGCGGACGCAGACGAACACCGCCAAAGGTGAACCTTTGAAGCCATGGTGGACAACCTTCCCTGTTATCATTTTTAATGTTGCTCAATATGAACTTATCGAGCGCATTATGAACCTATCGCCAAGATAATCACTTGGCAAGGCGGATTGCAAAATATTGCTGATTGGCCATTAGATGCTGAAATATCACGATAAATTATCATGCCAATGGCAAATTACAACATAGTTTAACGGTCGTTATGTGGGAGTTAATCCCACTTTGTGAAACGAATGGCCGTAAAAGATTCGCAGCCATGCCCAAAACAAAAGAACCCGACAGTTGCCTGCCGGGTCCTTTCATGATGTTGCTCTGCCTTCTATCGCAAAACTGTCGGCGGCAATCCGGCCTTCGCCCCAATCGCCTCAATATAGGCCAGCACGGTTTCGGCCCGCTCGCCCGCCGGAACAGGCCGCCCTGGCGGTTCGAACCATATCGGGATAGCCCCGAAATCCACCCGGCCGTCCTCATGCCAGATCACTTCGCCGATCATGCCGTTCACCGCCTGAGGATGAAACGGGGCGAGGGGATAGGCCGGATCAGGCTCAAACCCGAACAGCTTCTTGCGCCGCTCCACCCATTCGGCCCTAGCCGGATGATCCTGCGCGGGGGAAAGCGCATGGGTGACGACGCACCCATTGCCCAGCCCATGAAACACCGGCGAGCCTGCGATCACTTCGATCCCGCGTGCGATATGGGCATGATGGCCCACCACCACTCCGGCGCCTGCCGCCACCGCCGCTGCGGCAAGGGGGCGCTCATAGGGCGCCAGATCGGCGGGGCGATGCGTGATCCCTTTATGCAGCGCGACGATGACCAGATCGGATACGGCCCGTGCGCTGCGAATGTCGGCCTCCATAGCGGCCTGCGATGCCGGGTCGATATAGACCAGTTCCGCCTGCGGACGGCTGGCGCTGCCATCCTGCGGCGTGATGCGGACATAGGCGCAGCCGGGCTTGCCTTCGTCCGCCCAGCTCAATTCCGGCCCCACGCAATTATAGCTGAGCAGGGCGATCCGCCTGTCGCCCGCCGCGATGAACACTGGCGCGCGCGCAGCCTCCAGATCCACGCCCGCCCCGGCATGGGCGATGCCGTTGCGATCCAGCCCCGCCATCGTTTCGGCCAGCCCCACCGGGCCGCAATCCATCATGTGATTGCCCGCCATGCTGACCGCCGTGATCCCGGCGCGGGCCAGCGCGTCCAGATGCGCCGGATCGGCGCCGGGGGCGGGGACATCGCCCGGCACCTCTTCCTGACAGGTCGTATAGGGCACCTCCAGATGCCCGATCACCACATCGCCCCCGCGCAGGATCGGCGCGATTCCTGACAGCCAGTGGTCCGGTTCGGGCACATCAAGGATGAGATCGCCCAGCAGCAATATCCGCGTCGCGCTCATCCGATCACCTCTTCATCGCGCAGGGCGGCAATGGTCGCGCCATCCATCCCCATCTCTGCCAAAACCGCATCGCCATCCGCGCCCAGCAGCGGCACCATGCCCGCATCATCGCCGGCGCAAAAATCCGGCCCCATGCCCAGACCCAGCACCGCCAGCGGCCTATCATGCCCCGGCAATTGCGCGTGCGAAATCAGCCCGCGCTGGGCCATATGGGGGTGGGAAAGGATGTCGCCAATCTCGCCGATCCGCGCGGCGGGGACGCCAGCCTGCGTCAGGCGATCATCCAATTCCTGCGCGCGCCATTTCAACATTTCCTGCGTCAGCCAGCCTTTCAAAGCTGCATAATTCTCCACCCGCGCGCCGTGGCTGGAAAAACGCGGATCGCGGATCATCTCGCCCGCGCCAAGGGCGGCGAACAGCGCCTCGATCTGATGCTGATGATTGGCGCCAAGGGCGATCCAGCCATCCGCGCAGGCGTAATATTCCGCCGTTGCCACAAGCCGAAACCCGCGATTGCCTGTGCCCTTGGGCGAGGCCCCGGTATAGTCCCAGACCGAGGCCGAAGCGCCCATGATCTTGAGCGCGGCATCAATCATCGCCACATCCAGCTTCTCGCCCGCGCCCGTCATATCCCGCCGCCGCAGCGCCGCCAGCACGCCCATCGCGCCAAGGTATCCGGTGAAACTGTCCACCACCGGAATGCCGATTTTCAACGGCCCATCGGGCGTGGCATTCATCATCGCCATGCCTGATGTCGCCTGCGCAATATGGTCATAGGCGCCGCGATCCTTCAAATCCCCGCTCTGGCCAAAGCCGGAAAGCGAGAGCCAGATCAGGCGCGGATTGAGCGCGGACAAAGCCTCATAGCCAAGCCCCAGCCGCGCCATCACGCCGGGGCGGAAATTTTCCACCACCACATCGACCTGCGCCGCCAGATCGCGCGCAATGGCCACCCCGCGTTCGTCCTTCAGGTTCAGCGCCAGACTACGCTTGCCCGCATTGACCGCGGCAAAGGGCACCGACATGCCCGGCAATCCGGCATGTTCGGTATAGTGGCGGAAATCGTCGCCCTTTTTCGGCGGCTCGATCTTGATAACCTCGGCCCCCAGTTGCGCCAGCGTCATGGTCGCGGTCGGCCCGGCGATGGCATGGGTGAAATCCAGCACGCGAATGCCCGAAAGCGGCATCATTGTCTCTCTCCTGCATCCAGCGCCCCGCTGGCGGCGATCATGGCCGGGTCAAAGCCCAGTTCTGTCAGGATCGCCTGATTGTCGGCCCCGGCGTGTCCCGCAGGGCGAGGCGGCACGCTGCGCGTTTCGGACAGGCCAAAGGGCAGGCTCAATTGCGTCACCGGTTCCTGCCCCGGCAGGGCCACCTCCACGATCCGCCCGCGCGCGCGGTGGTGGGGGTGGGCAATTGCCTCGGCCATCGAATAGACCGGCATGGCTTGAGTATCGGATTGCGCCAAAATGGCCGCCCATTCGTCGCGCGGGCGGGTTTGCATGATCGCGGCGATTTGGGTCTGCATCATCGGATGCTGATCGGCGCGGTGCTGCAAGGCGGCGAAATCGGGCCGCCCGATGCAATCGCAAAAGCGCCGCCAATAGGCCGGCTCCATATCGGTGGTGCACAGAAATTGCCCATCGGCGCATTCCCAAACCCCGCCTTTCGGATGCCACTGACCCGGCGGTGGCGCGGCGTCGGGATCGTCATAGCGCCCCATCGACACGGCCAGCAGCGGCAGGCACGAATCCGCCATCGCCACATCCACATGTTGGCCCCGCCCGCTGCGATCGCGCGCGGCAAGGGCCAGCAGCATGGCAATCGTCCCTTGCGCGCCCGTCAGCACATCGGCCACCTGCAAACCGGGCAGGGAAGGGGTAGGCAGGCCGTTGATACGCGACAAAGCCCCCGCCAGCGCCAGAGCCAGCGGATCATGCCCCGCGCGGCCCGCCAGCGGCCCGCTCTGTCCGGCAAAGCTGACCGAGAGATAGACAAGGCCCGGATTGAGCGCGAGCATCCTTTGCGCGCCAAACCCCATGCCCTCCATCACGCCGGGGCGATAATCCTCGATCAGCACGTCCGCCCCGGCGATCAGCTTTTCCAGCACGGGTTTCGCCGCCTCATGGCCGGGGTTGATCTTCAGGCTGCGCTTGCCGCGTGTATAGGATGGGCGGGCGCGGCGGCGCAGGGCGGCGGCCTCGTTCTCATCCTTGCCAAACATTGCCTCGGCCTTGGCCAGTTCGCGCGGGTGTTCGATGCGCACCACATCCGCGCCCATGTCGGCCGCCACCCATGACGCATAGGCGGCGGGCAAAAAGCGGCTGAAATCGACCACTTTGAGGCCGGTTAAAGCGGTCATCTTTGCGCCGCCCTCTGGCCTGCCTCGCCCTCGATAAATGTGGTAATCGCGGCCTCAATCGCCGCGCCATCCTCGCCCTCGCGGTTGAAATTGTCGGCGGTCAGCTCCAGCACCGGAAAGCCCGCCTCGCGCAGCGCCCGCACCACAAAGGGATCGGCATCCGACAGGGCCACCACGCCATCAATCGTGTGGGTCTGGGCCTCATGCACATACCAGGGCCCGGCCCATGTCGGCATCCGCAGTTCGTCGCCCATGGTGATGCAGCGCGAGGCCAGCGCGCGCAAAGCATCCTTGCCCTCAATATCGCGGATATAGCCATCGGCGGCCAGCGCCAGATACATCGACCAGACGAAGACCGCGCCATGGCTCTCCTCCCATTTCTGGTAGAAGCCCATCTCGCTCCACAGACCCCGGCCCACCCACATCAGGCGGACCTTCTCGCCCGGACAGGCGGCCAATCCGGCATCGACCCGCGCCTTGACCTCTTCATAAAAGGCCCGCGCCGCATCGCGCGCCCATTGCGTGCCGCGATGCCATTGCGGCACCATCGTGGCGGGCATGGAATCGACAATGCCGATGGGGGCCGGGACAGTCCGCGCGATCAGGTCGCGGGTCTTGCGGTAATAATCCTCCTGCTCATTGACCAGATCCATCACGGCGCGAAAGCGGGCTTCGTCAAAGCGGCGGCCGGTCCTGGCCTCAATCCCGGCGATGACCTCGCGCAGTTCGGCCGTCATCAGGTCGATGCGCTCGGGTTCGAGCGCTTCCTCCCAATGGTCGGGCAGGCGCGCCCACCAGTCGCCATAGAGATCCATGCGCGGATCATTGCTCTTTTCATAGACGAAGGGCGCCGCGCCCGTCACCTGCGCCCATTCGGCAAAGATGCGCGCGGTCGGGTCGCTGGTGGCGACGGCATGGACGAAATCGGGCCGGGGTAACCCGCCCCAAGGCGCGTTTTCGGCGTCATCATCAAAGGCGGCGGCGATGCCCTGCGCGGAATAGGCCTCGACATTGGCGGGGTAATGATGGTCGCGCAGCAGGGTTTGGTAACGGCGCGATTGCTGCTTGGCCGCGACGATCGAGGCCCACCATTGGTTGACGACAAAGGGGATGTCCAATGCGCGCAGGATCTCCTGCGGGGCATTGGCATTGGCCATGGCAAAGGGGCTGCCCGCTGCGACCTTGGCGCGCAGATCGGCAAACCATTCGCGCTGATAGGCGTTGAAACTGGCGACCGATTCCAGAGATTTGCGGCTGCGCTTTTCGCCTTTGGGCTGGGCGGGACGGGGCGGTTTAGGTGCGCGGGGCGGTTCGGCCTCTCCGCGCAAAGCCCGCAGAAAACGCGCATCCGGCAGGGCATCGCTGCGCAGCGCGGTAAAGGCCATATCGGGTAATGCGCGGCGGATCGCCGCCTCTTGCCACGGCGCGGCCTCATCGCCGCCGATGGACAGGTGCAGCACATGCGCCACCCCGCAGGCCGTGGCCGCCGAGGCGATCCGTTTCGCGCCCGCCATATCGATGCGCGGGGGGCAGGGGGCATGGGCGAAACTCTGGCCCCATACGTGATCCTCGCCCACGATGAGCCAGCCTTCGGCCTCGATGGCAGAATAGAGTTCAAGGCCCTCATGCGGGGTGCCGGTGATGAACAGGCGTTTGCCTGGAATCTCTGGCGCCGCTACCAGTTCCACCAGCAATTCTTCCAGCGCGGCGTTGTAATCCGCCGGGTGGAGAATAGCCGAGGCGCCGATCACGGCCAGCGCATCGGCGCCGCTGATCCTGCCCCGCCGCCGCGCCTCGCCCAGCGCGTCGAGCAGATGGGCCTGATGCGCGAGCAACGGTTGGGCATCCTCGGCCGGAGCCGTGCCAAGCCCTGCCAGCCAGTCGCCCATCTGCGTCATGCGCGCCTCATTATAGGCCATGGATGCGGCGCGCGGCAGGTGCAGCAGATCTAGGAAATGCATATGCCGGGGCACCGCCTCGCCCTGCCGCCCCAGTTCGCGCAGGGCGGCGAAGATCTGCGGCTGTTCGCCATCGGCGGCGGTGATCAGCAGCGGCGTGTCATCCCATGACAGCAGCACTTCCAGCAGGCATTTGCCGCGATGGCCCATTGCCGCATGGCCCATCACGGCATCGGCGCGGGGCGTTGCCTCCAATCGCGGCGCGACCAGACGCACCGGCTGAAACCCGGCGCCCAGCAGCGCGGCGCGCGGCGCATCGAACCCCAGCGTGCGGATGATCGGCGCACGGGCGGGCGCACTCAAAGGATCGGCATAGACCTGATGGAAGAAGGCAAGCATCAGATGACGCCTTCGCTTTTCAGCCGCGCCACATCATCGGGCGAGAGGCCGAGATATTGCGCGTAAACATCCTCATTATGCTGGCCGATATAGACCGGCAGCGCATCGTCGAAACCGGTGCTGGCGGCGGAGAACTGGATGGGGATGCCGGCCGTGCGCAGATCGACATTAGAGCCATAGGTGGGATGTTCGACCGCCATGGTTTCGTGGCGCTCGACCACGCGCGGGTCGACCAGAGCGTCTTCGGGATGGCGCACCGGGGCGACCGGCACGCCGCGTTCCTCCAGCAGGCGGCAGACCTCGGCCACGCTTTGCTGACGACTCCAGGCATTGATCGTGGCCTCCAGCACCTCGGCATTGGCGACACGGGCGTCGCGGTTGGCAAAGCGGGGGTCTTCGCCCAATTCGCGCGCGCCCATGGCGTCGAACAATCCGCGCGCAAGGGGCTCATGCACCGCGACCACGGCCACATAACCATCGGCGCATTCGAACACGCCAAAGGGCGAGAGGCGCTGAACGGTCAGGCCGGTGCGCGCGGGCATTCCGGCGGCGGCCATGGCGGACCAGTTTTCAATCGCGACAAAGGAGGTCAAAGCGCCCAGCATGGAAACATCCACATGCTGGCCCACGCCGGTGCGGTGGCGCTGTTCGATGGCGGCAAGGATGCCGATCACGGTGAACACCGGGGCCAGCATATCGGCAATCGGAATGCCGATGCGCACGGGCGGATGGCCCGGTTCGCCGCTGGTGAACATCGCGCCCGACAGCGCCTGAATGATGACATCCATCGCCTTGCCCGAACGGTCATTCGCGCCAAAGCCGGAAAGCGAGGCGAACACGATGCGCGGGTTGACCTGCGCGCAGGCCTCATAGCCCACGCCCAGCCGGTCGGCGGTGCCAGCAGTGAAATTTTCCACCACGATGTCGGCCTTGGCCACCAGATCCATGAACAGCTTCTTGCCTTCGGGGCGTTTCAGATTGAGCGAGACGCCATATTTGCCCCGCGCCCGTGTCAGGTGCGAAAGCGAGATGTCATCTTCATGCGCGCGTTCGACCATGATGCCGTCGCGGCCCAGATAGGGGCTGTTTTCGCGGGCAAGGTCGCCGCCCACCGGCTCTTCGATCTTGATGACTTT
The DNA here is from genome assembly GCF_014196525.1 of Novosphingobium sediminicola. Classification (GTDB taxonomy): domain Bacteria; phylum Pseudomonadota; class Alphaproteobacteria; order Sphingomonadales; family Sphingomonadaceae; genus Novosphingobium; species Novosphingobium sediminicola. Next base: position 56,455 of record NZ_JACIDX010000024.1, read on the forward strand.
GGCCCCCAATCCGGCCAGCAGCAGCGTGGCATAAGGCCCGGCCAAGGCGCGGGTGAGGTCGAGAACGGTCAGGCCCTCAAGCGGGCGGGTCTGGTCAGTCATGGGGCATATCCTTGGTGCAGCGGGTCTGGCCGCTGGCAATGAGGGCTTGGGCAGCGCGGAACACTGGTACGCCGTCGATGCCCACGGCCGAAAGGCGGCGGGCCTGATCGAGGGCAAAGCGGTTATACAGCGCATCGAAACGGGTCTGGTCGGCGGCGGGCAGGGGGATGATGGTCACCCCGTGGTCCTGCGCAAAGGCGATGCCGGCCTTTTCCGCCTTGGCATTGTTGGCGTTCAATTGCGCCTCCCACTTGGGCTTGGCGGCGTCGAGCAGGCTCTGCAGATCAGGCGGCAGGCGGCGCCAGGCGATGTCGGACATGGCGCGGGCCGGATATCCGCCACGGCTGAGGCGCAGCGTGGTGAAATAATGGGCAACCTCGGAGAAGTGCAGGCTCTTGATCGTGTCAGCGGGCGCGACAACGCCGTCGATCACGCCCTTGGCCAAGGCGGAATAGACCTCGGCCATCGGCATATTGACCGGATCGGCGCCCAGCGCGCGCAGCACGTCGATGCTGTCGGTCTGGGCGCGCAGGCGCAGGCCCTTCAGGTCCGCCAGCGTGCGCACGGGCCGGTTGCGTGTCATGATGCCGGGGAAATTGCCGCCCTGAACCGCCAGCACATGCAGGCCCGACAATTCATTCGACAATTGCGGGAAGCGGGCGGCCAGACAGTCATAGACCCCGACCTGATCCTCCATGGTTTTCACGCCGCCATAGAAGCCCGCCTGCGCGCGCTGCAGATGGACCCCGCCGCGCGTGTAGATCGGGGTGATAAGGCCAATGTCGGCCAGCCCATGGCGGATTTCGGTGATGCTCATGTCCGAAGAGATCAGCGCGCCCGACCAATAGGGCTTGAAGGCGATGCGCCCGCCGCTGTCCTTTTCCACCTGATGCATCCAGGCGATGTCGGCCTTGCTGAAAGGATGGGTGGGGGGATAGGGGCTGGCATAGGTCAGCGTATATTCCGCCTTGGGAGCAGGGGCCGAGCAGCCCGCCAGCAGCGCGGCCAAAGCGATAATGAGTGTTTTGCGCATGGGATCAGGCCCCCATCATCTTGGGCAGCCACAGCGCCATGGCCGGAAAGGCAATGATCGCGGCCAGATGAAAGAAATCGGCGACGAGGAAGGGGATCACCCCCCGGAAAATCGTGCCCAGCGAGAGATCCTTGGCCACGCCCTGCAACACATAGATGTTGAGGCCGAGCGGCGGGTGGACAAAGCCCAGCTCCATCGTGCGGACAAGGAAGATGCCGAACCAGATCGGGCTGTAGCCCAGATGCTCGGCAATCGGCAGGAAGATCGGCGTGGTCAGCAGCATCAGCGCCACGCCGTCAAGGAAGCTGCCCAGCAGGAGCAGAACCAGCGTCATCACGATGATCGCCAGAACCGGGCTGGCATGAAGGCCGATGACTGCGCCCGACATGGCCTCGGTGATGCCGGTGATCGAGATGAAGGTGGCGAACAGCATCGCCCCGATGATGATGACATAGATCATGCCCGCCGTGCGCAAGGTGGCATGGGCGGCCTGTTTCAGCGCGGCAAGCGTAAAGCCCCCGCGGAGCGCCAGCAGGCCCAACGAGGCCACCACGCCCACCGAGGCGGCCTCGGTCGGGGTAAACCAGCCGATCATCAACCCGCCGATGACGAAGGTGATCATCGTGACAATATCGGCGATCTTGACCAGCGCGCGCAGGCGCTCGCCCCATGTCGCGCGCGTGCTGGCCGGGCCGAGGGCGGGATTGATCGTGCAAAGGATGATGATGGTGATGAGATAAGAGATCGCCTGCGTCGCCACGGGAATGAGCGAGGCGGCGAAGAGTTTGCCGATGGATTGTTCGGCGATGATGCCAAACACGATCAGCGCGCCCGAAGGCGGCACCAGCGAACCCAGCGTGCCCCCCGCCGCCAGCGCGCCCGCCGCAAAGCCGGGATTATACCCCGCCTTGCGCATTTCGGGCAGGGCGACCGAGGAAATCGTGGCGACCGTGGCCAGCGACGAGCCGGAAATGGCGCCAAACCCTGCGCAGCCGCCGATCGAGGCCAGCGCCAGCCCGCCGCGCCGATGGCCGACAAAGCGGGCCGCCACGGCAAAGAAATCGCGGCTGGCCCCGGCGGCGAAACAGATATGCGCCATCAACAGGAATAGCGGCAGCACGCCCAGTTCGTATTTGGAAATCACCTCATAGGAGACGACCCCCGCCTTGATGAGCGCGGCTTCGGGCGCGATCATCACCGCCATGCCGCCGATCCCGGCCAGCATCAGCCCGATGCCGATCGGCACCCCGCCCGCCAGCATCGCCAGCAGCAAGGCAATGCCGATCCCGCCAATCAGTTCGGGGCTCATGCCTGGCCTCCACAGTTCTGGAATGCCTGACGCAAAAACAGTACGGCGATGGCGAAACTGGCCACCAGCCAAAGCGCGCGCAGCCAGCGGATCGGGATTTGCAGCAATTCGGTCATTTCATACCCGTGCCAAAGGTCGCTCATCACCCAAGCCGTGCCGATGGCGACGCTCAGAAACACAGCGGCGCTGACCACCGACATGATCCGGCGCAGCATGGCGGCAGTTTGGGCGGAGAGGCGCGAAGTGACCATGTGAACGCTTGCATGGTGGCGCTCAAGCGTGGCGTAAAGCATGGCCCCGGCGCCCAGAAAGACGATGCCCGTCTGCGTCAGTTCAATCGAGCCGAGCAGATGCAGCCCCAAATGGCGCCCCGCCACCGCAACGAAATCCGACGATGCGGCCAACCCCAGCCCGGCCGCGCCCAATCCATAGGCGATACGGCGCAATACAGAAGGTCTGGCCTCATCGCCATCCCGAACGCCATCTGGAACGCCATCTTGCCGTGGTGCGGGCATCTTGCTCTCTTCCCTTGGTGCCGGCTTGCTTGAATGGCCGGGTCTTTGTGGCGGTGGCCGGTATTGACATCACGTTGACATCACCTTGCGTGAGGCGTCTAATAGCCGAGTCACCGAGAAGGTAGATTAATTCAATCGTTGAATATGTCAACTAAATGGGATCGGGTTTGAGGATGAGTAAGGCAGAGACGGCAACGGGCGTGAAACTGGGGCGGCTGGGCGATTATGTCGGCTTTCGCCTGCGCCGGGTGCAAAATCAGCTCTCGCGCGATTTCGTCAATGCCACGGCCAATCGCGGCCTGCGCTCGGGCCTGTTTTCCTCGCTGGCGCTGATCTCGGCCAATCCGGGGATTTCGCAGGCCGAACTCTCGCGCGAAATCGCCATGGACAAGTCGGTGACCGTGAGTCTTCTGGATGATCTGGAGCGCCGGGGCTGGGCCGCGCGCAAGCGTTCAACCCAGGATCGGCGGCGCCATGCGCTCTATATCACGCCCGAGGGCGAGCGCGAACTGGAGGAAATCTTCGCGGTTGTTTCGACCACAGAGAATGCCGTGCTGCACCAGCTTTCTCCTGCCGAATTGATGTTGCTCAGCGAATTGCTCGACCGGATGTATGCGGTGTGCGTGCGCGAAGAGTGAGGGGGTAGGAATGCCGCAGCGCGGCAAATTGATCCATAAAAAATATAGTTGACTTATTCAACCAATTTGCGCATCTTCATCCTCAAGAACGCATAAGTTCCGTCTGGCAAGGCCGAATCCGGCCACCAGCTTGTGAGGAGAGGAAAGGTGTCCGGCATCACGCGGCATTGTGCATTCATCTCGCTCAGCGGACTGCAATTGTAATCGCTTGCAATTCTTGGGAGGATGCCATGAACCATCGTAAGTTCCGCGCAGCCGTGCTCGCCAGCACGGTTCTGGCCGGGGCGCTTTCTGCGCCTGCCGTATCGGCGCAGGAAGTCAATAACGCCGACATCATCGTCACCGGCAGCCGCGTGCGCGGCGAGGCGCCCATCGGTTCGACCGTCACGGCCCTGTCCAACGCCGACATCGCCGCCACGGGCCGCGTCACCATCGACCGTGCGATCCGCGATCTGCCGCAGGTGTTCGACCTTGGCGTTTCGGAAAATTCGCGCGGGCAATCGGGCGGCGCGGGCAATATCGTCTATTCAAACTCGATCAACTTGCGGGGGATCGGGCCGAATGCCACGCTGATCATCGTCGATGGCCACCGGGTCACCAACAACAGCCGCTCGATCGACCCTTCGACCTTGCCGACGCTGGGTGTTGAACGCATCGAGGTCGTGGCGGACGGCGCTTCGGCCATTTACGGTTCGGACGCGGTTGCGGGTGTGGTCAACCTGATCCCGCGCCGCAGCCTCAACGGGCTGGAAGTTACGGCGCGCGGCGGCATCGCTTCGGACGGGGCATATAATGAAAAGATGGTGGGCGCGGCCTATGGCCACAAGTTCGACCGGGGCCAGTTCATGGTCGCCTATGAACATGTCGAAAAGTCGAACCTGAGCGGTTCGGATCGCCCCTTTTTCACCTCTAACCAGACACGTTTTGGCGGCAATGACTATTCGGTCACGCGCTGCAACCCCGGCACGATCACGGCGGGCGGCGTCAATTACGCCATTCCGGCAGGTGGCGTCACCAGCCCATCACAATTGACCGCAGGCACCAGCAACCGCTGCGACGATCTGCAGGGGCAGGACCTGATCCCGCGCCAGAAGTATGACTCGGCCAACATGACCGGCAATTTCAAGGCGACCGACTGGCTCGAATTCTTCATCGACGGCTTCTATTCCTATCGCTCCTTCTACCGCCTGCCTGCCTACAGCAGCGCGACGCTGACCGTGCCGCAGACCAATGCCTTTTTTGTGCGGCCCACGGGCTTTACCGGCACGTCCTATACGCTGGGCTATAATTTCTCGGGCGATGTGGCGCGCAATGCCAGCTATGGCCATTCGGAAAGCTGGCAGATCACGCCGGGGGTGAAGATCAAGCTGCCCAAAAACTGGCAGTTCGAGGCGTTGGTGGGCAAGGGGCGCACCTATGACATTTCGATCAGCACGCTGGGCACGAACAATGGCGCGCTGAACGCCGCGCTGGCCAGCAGCAATCCGGCCACCGCCTTTGACCCCTATGGGCTGGGTCGCACGTCGGCCGCCACGCTGGCGGGCATTTTCAATCAGGTATTCTATGCGCCCACCATCGGCCGCTTTGTCGGCTATGAGGCGCGGATCAATGGCCCGCTGTTCAATCTGCCCGCCGGGCAGGTCAAGCTGGCCGCCGGTTATGAAGGTCAGGAATTCAATGTTTCGCTGGGCAGCCAGCGCGGCAATCCGGGCGTGGCCTATACCTGGACCAATCCGGGGCGGCGGGTGGATTCGGCCTATGCCGAATTGGTGATCCCGGTATTCGGCCCCGACAATGCGGTGCCGGGCCTGCAGAAGCTGGAGATCGACGCGGCGGTCCGTTACGACAAATATTCCGATGTGGGCGAAACCACCAATCCGAAATTTGGCGTCAACTGGAAGCCGGTGGAGAGCCTGACCCTGCGCGGGTCCTATGGCACGTCATTCCGCGCGCCGACCTTGCCGCAGATCTACGGCAATTCGAACGGCCTTTTCGTGCAATCCTATCAGAACCCCACCGGCGGCGCGCCGATCACTGGGGTGGCGCTGTCGGGCGGCAATATCAACCTCAAGCCGGAAACGGCCACCACATGGTCGGTGGGTGCCGATTTCCAGCCCACGCGGCGGACCAAGTTCTCGCTGACCTATTTCAACGTGGATTACAAAAATCAGGTCATCGCGCTGCTTTCGGACCTCTCGCTGCTCAACCGCGTGTCGCAATATGACGGCACGGGCCTGATCACGCAGGGCGCAGCGGCGGGTGCGCTGGCCGCGCAATATGTGGCGCAGGGGTTGACCGTTTCGGGCGCTTTTCCCGGCGGCAGCCCCAATAACGTGACCCTGTTCGTCGATGGGCGCAGCCAGAATCTGGGCCGCTCGATCACGCGCGGCCTTGATTTCACGGCCAGCCATGTGATCGACACCGACAAGGCCGGGCGTTTCACTCTGTCGGCCAGCGGAACCTATAACCTGGGCTTCAAGACGCAGCAGGCCCCGGCCGCGCCTTTCATCAGCCAGCTCAATCTGATTTTCCAGCCGCTCAAATTCCGCGCCCGCGCCAGCGTGAACTGGGAAATGGACCGCTGGGGCATCTTGCTGCGCGCGACGCATGTGGGCGGATACACGAACAATGCGATCAGCACGCCGCAGGCGGTGAAGAGCTACACCCCGATTGATGCAGTGATCAATTTCAAGGTGGGCGAGATGGATAATCCCTTCAATCTGGGGCTGGAAATCCGCAATGTGTTCAACATCAAACCTCCCTATGTGAACATCGCGCCCAGCTCGAACGGCAGCGGCGGCTATGACGCCACTGCGTCCGACCCGATCGGCCGCCTGATCGCGGTCAGCGCGCGGAAGAAGTTCTGATGCGGTCCGTGTTCCTTGCCGGCGCCATGCTGCTGGCCGGAGCCGGGGCTGTTGTGGGGGGAGTGGCGGGGGCGCAGGCTCCCGCCACTCTGGCCCCTGCGGCGGCGGCGTCCAGCTTTGGGCACTATCAGCCGCCCAAGACCTATACTTCCCAGATCAAGCAGAGCTTTTACGTGCGGATGCGCGACGGCACGCGTCTGGCCGTGACGGTGGCGCGCCCGGCGGTGGATGGAAAGCCGGTGGAGGGGCGCTTTCCCGTCATCTGGCACCACACTTTGTCCGCCACGCAGGAGGCTGCCGATGGCACCGGCCCGCGCGCGGCGGGGTTCCGCTCGATTCCGGGCCTGACCGATTACGGCTATGTCGTGGTGCAGGTCGCCCGGCGCGGCAATGGCCAGAGTTTCGGCACGATGCGCGGATACCACGAGCGCAACGAGGATGCCGATGCCTATGAGATGATCGACTGGCTGGCCGATCAGCCATGGTCGAACGGCATCGTCGGCCAATATGGCTGTTCGAACACCGGCGATGCGGCGGTTCACGCGATGACGGGGGGCAATCCGCATCTCAAGGCCGTGTTTGCCGGATGCTTCAGCTGGAACAAATATGACGCGATGCGGCGCGGCGGTATCTTTGCCCAATGGGGCACCGGCCCCACGCGCAGCATCGAGCAGGATATGGCCATCACTCCCATCGAGGGCGATGAGAACAAGGCCCTGCTGCGCAAGGCGGCCGAAGAACATCAGCGCGCCACGCCTCTGTTCGAACTCTGGAAATCGCTGCCCTATCGCGACAGTTGGGCGCCCAGCGTACAGAGCAATTTCTGGGCCGAGGGCAGCGCGTCCTCCTATGCGCAGCAGATGCGGCGATCCGGCACGGCGCTCTATGTCGTGGGCGGATGGCGCGATGAATTGCGGGATCAGGGGCTGATTACCTTCCTCAACATCCCCGGCACGCATATCCTGATCGGTGACTGGCTGCATTGCCAGAACGATGGCTTCGGCCTTGTCGAGGAGGCGCATCGCTTCTTTGACCGCCATCTGAAGGGCATCGACACCGGCATCGACCGCGATGCGCCGATCCATTACTTTACGGTCGGAACCGGCGAATGGCGCAGCGCAACCCAGTGGCCGCTGCCTCAGGCCGCGCAGACCATCTTCAACATCACGCCCAAGGGGCTGGAGACGGGCGTTGCCAAACCCGCGCCCTTCAAGACCAGCTTCCCGGTGGATTACACGATCACCTGTCCCGAAGGCGGCTCCGGCTCGACGGTCCAGCCCTGCCATCTGGCGGGCAAGGGCCTCTCGCTATCGGGCAAGCCTTTGACCGCGCCGGTTGAGGTGACGGGCCATGGGTTGGCCGATGTGTGGATTTCGGCCGAGACGCCCGACGCCAATCTCTTCCTGTTGCTGGAAGATGTCGCGCCCGATGGCAACATCAAGGTCGTGACCGAGGGGCGCCTCAAGGCTTCCCTGCGCAAACTGGACAAGGCTCCATGGGCGCTGCCCGGCCTGCCATGGCACCGCGCCTATGCCGAGGATGAGCAATTGCTGAAACCCGGCGAGCCGGTGCGGCTGCAATTCGATCTGATGCCCACCTCCTATGTCTGGGCCAAGGGACACAAGATCCAGTTCACCTTCACCGGATCGGACCACCGCGAAAGGGCGCGCAATGGCAATGCGCAACCCGCCGCGATCACGCTGATCAGCAACGCTGCCCATCCATCCAGTGTCAGTCTGCCGATTGTGAAGCCTTAAACCTGTCGGGGCCGGAAGCGCTGTTTTCCGGCCCTTTCCCTTTGCAGGAAACCCCGATGCATCTCCTTCATGCCCTACTCGCCACCGCTTTGATCGCGGCGCCCGCCGCCGCCCAGCCTTTGCATTGGAGCGCGCCGGTTCCCCAGACCGCCACTTCGCAGATTTTCGCCCCCCTTGTGCTGAAGGGCACCAAGGAGGCCGAGGCGCTGGCCCGCGCGGGCTATGTTCAGGAGGAATATTTCATCAACGGCAAGGGCGCGATCTATTCCGAAAAGGAGGATGGCTCGCTCGCCGTGCGTCAGGGCGACGTGCCCTATGCCACGCGCATCATCCTGATCCGCCCGCGCGATCCCAGGCGTTTCAACGGCATCGTCCATCTGGCGTTTCAGCATCCCAATCTGGCGGGCACGCAATGGGGCCGGATCGACAGCCTCGTGCTGCGGTCGGGCGCTGTCTATGCGCTGGCCATCAACGGCAGCGACGCGCCCAGCCGCAAGGCATCCACCCCCGCCATCCCGATTGCCACCACCGACCTGCCGCAATGGTTCGATGCGCGGCGCTATGCCGGTTTCAACATTCCCAAGGATGACGGCATCCGTTGGGATATCATCGGCCAAGTCGCCAGCGCCCTGCGCGATCCGCCCAAGGGCAGTCCGCTGGCCGGGTGGAAGGTGCGCCGCGTCTATGGCTCGGGCTGGTCTTTCCTTGGCAGCCAGTGGCGCAGTTGGATCAATTTCGGATTTCACGACCGCTATCGCCGGGCCGATGGCTCGCCGGTGATCGACGGCTATCTGATCGGCATTTCGGCGGGCGCGGTGGATGCGGGCCATGTGCCTTTGAATTCGACCGATCCGGTGAAGGATCGCCACCAGCAGAAATTGCGCATGATCGACGCGCCCGTCATCGAACTGACCAGCGAGATGGAGGCGATCACCAATATCTATCCCCTGCGCGAACAGACAGATGCGGCCAAGGGCGGCTATCGCATCTATGAACTGGGCGGGGTCAGCCATGGCGACAGCGGCGTTACGGGTCAGGTGCGTCCCTCGACATGGCAATTGCTGGAGCGCCGCCATGCCGGGGGCGAGCCGGTGCCGGTCTGCTCGGTCGAGGACAGCGACAGCCCGATGCGCGATGTGGCGCAGGCCGCGCTGGTCAATATCGATCGCTGGGTTTCCACCGGAATGCCCGCTCCGCGCGCGGACCGAATGCAGGTGGCGGGCAAGGATTATGCCCGCGACGCCTTTGGCAACCCCATCGGCGGGGTGCGCGTGGCGCAATTGGACGTACCGCTGGTCCGCTATGGCGAGCCGCCTGCATCATCCTGCGGCAGCAAGATCCCGCGCCGTAATCTGAAACGCCTGCCGGTCGATCCGATGCTTATTGCCCAGACCTATCCGGGCGGACGGGCCGAATATCTGGCCAGGCTCGACGCGCGGGTGGATGCTTTGGTGGCGGGGCGCTGGCTGCTGGCCCCCGATGCGGCGGCGCAAAAGCGTGAGGCGCGCCGTTTTGCCGATCAGGCCTTTGGGCAAGGGCGTGGGGTTCACCCCGAAACCGCCGAGGGCACGTTGCAATCGGGCGCGAAATGGGCGGCGCAGGTTCCGGCTAACTGGAACGGCACGCTGTTGGTCTGGGGCCGAGGCTATTCGGCCAAATTGGGCGCGCCCGAACTGGCGCCCGCCAATGCCAAGGCGCTGTTGCTGGACAAAGGTTATGCCTTGCTGGCCAGCGATTACGGCGCGGCGGGCTGGTCACTGGCCGAGGCGGCGCCTGCGCAAACGCAGGCCATCGCCGCTTTTGCCCAGACCTATGGCAAGCCGAAGCGCACCATCGCATGGGGCAATTCGATGGGCGGGCTGGTAACCACCGCTTTGGCGGAACAGGTCAAACCCTCGGTGGATGGTGCGATTGCTTTCTGCCCCTCGATCAGCGGCGCGGTGGGGATGATGAATATGGCGCTGGACGGAGCCTATGCATTCCGCACTCTGGCGGCGGGCGATGCGGGTCTGCGACTGACCGGCATTGCCGATGATATGGCCAATGGCAAAAAGGCGGAAGGTGCGGTGCAGGCCGCGCTGACCACGCCGCAAGGCAGGGCGCGTCTGGCACTGGCGGGTGTGTTGGGCGGTATTCCGGGCTGGACCCGGCGCGACCATCCGCGCCCCGCCGATGGTGATGTTGAGGCGCAGGTGGATGAGATCGGTGCCGCTTTCACCATGGGCATTTTCCTGCCCCGCGCGGATCAGGAAAAGCGCAGCGGCGGGGTGTTTTCATGGAACACCGGCGTGGATTACGCGGCTCAACTGGCGCAATCAGGTCGCCGCGCCTTTGTCGAGGCGCTCTATGCCAAGGCGGGGCTGGATCTGAAGGCGGATCTGGCGCGGCTGAATGCGGGCGTGCGTGTGTCGGCCAAGCCCACTGCGGTGCAATATATGATGGCTCATTATACGCCAACGGCCAAACCCTCGGTCCCGCTGCTCTCGGTTCAGGCGATGGGGGATGGGGCGACCTCGCCCTCCTTGCAGCGCGCCTATGGCGAGGCGGCCAATCCGGGCATGTTCAGCGCCATGTGGCTGGCCCAAGCGGGCCATTGCGGCTTTTCGGGCGAGGTGCTGGTGGCGTCTTTGCGCCAGATGGAAAAGCGTCTGGATACGGGCGTATGGGATAACCCGGCGACCGGATTTGTCGCCCATACGCCCGCGCCGATGCTGCGACCCTGTATCCGGGGCCGCAGCTGTCGCTGATCAATCCATATGCTTGCGCTCGATGCTCCAACCGGGCGCGACACACAGGCGACAGGCCGGGCCGGTAAAGGTCCGGCCTGCGCTTTTATCCCCGCGTAATTGCCATTCCAGCCAATCGACCGAAACTTGCGCCACCGCCCCGCCATAGGGCTTATAGAAAGTGCCGCCATGGCCCACCGGCAGATTGACCAGCGCGGCGGGAACATGGTCGATCCGGGCGTAATCGTCGGTGCCGTTGGGATAGGCAATGTCGCCCGGCCCGCCCAGAATATAGATGATCGGCGTGTGAATGTCCTTCAGCAGCGCTTTGGTCACATTGATCCCGGCAATGGGGTTGCTGCCATCGGCAAAGACGCCGCTGTTATGGATCAGCACGGCATGGATGCGCGGATCGCGGGCCACTTCCAGCGCTTGCAGGCCGCCGCAGCTATGGCCTGCCACGGCGGTCTGCTTCGGGTCGATATGGCCCTGATAAGGACTGCCCGCCCGCGCATTTTCCTTCAGCGCCCAATCGAGACCCGCCAGCACATCGGCGCTCTTTGTGGGCGAATCCAGACGGCGCGGCGCGCCAGGCACGGGCTCAGGCAATTTCTCGGTGGCGGTGGGGCCTGACATGATGCGGCCCGGCGCAATCACTACATAGCCATGGCTGGCGATTTCCAGCAGATGCTGGCGCGCGCCGGCGCCATCCTCCTGACACCCGCCATTGCCCCAGACCAGCACGCCGAGCTTGGCCGCAGGCATGGTGGCGGGGCGATAGATCACGTGATTGGGCAGGCTGGCGCTGACCTCCATGATGGCCGGATAGGGGCCGGAGCCGGGAACATTCGGCAGATTGCGCGCGGCGATCCGCTCGGCTTCCTGTTCCGGCGTCAGGGCCGGGGCGCGGGGCGGCGGGGGCGTTTGCGCGATGGCCGCGCCCGCGCAGGCGATCAGCGCGGCGGTCAAGGGCAGGCGGTATCGAGGCATCCTTATCTCCTTTATAGCGGGGCGATGTTTGCCGATTTCGTGGATAATGACAACGCTTGCATTGTGCCTGTCCTGTGGCAAAACCACTTTTTTCCGTGATAGGTGGCGGCTGGGTGCTTGCACCGCGCGAATAGATCGAATATTGCTATCAATAATAGCAGAATGTCAGGATGCTTTTGAAAGGCTGAGCGCATGAACTTCACACGATTGAACCCGATGACGGGCGATATAGCCTCGTCTGCGGTAGCGATGCAGGCGGGCGAGATGGCGGGAATCGCGGCGCGTGCGGCTGCGGCCCAGCCCGCTTGGGGCGCCATGGGGCCG
>NZ_JACIDX010000025.1 GCF_014196525.1 Novosphingobium sediminicola
AACAGGTCCGCGACCAGCCCGATATCGGCCACCTGGAAGATCGGCGCGTCCTCGTCCTTGTTGATGGCGATGATGGTTTTGCTGTCCTTCATGCCCGCCAGATGCTGGATCGCCCCGGAAATGCCGACGGCCACATAGACCTGCGGCGCGACGATCTTGCCGGTCTGGCCCACCTGATAATCGTTGGGCACGTATCCCGCGTCGACCGCCGCGCGGCTCGCGCCCACCGCCGCGCCCAGCTTGTCGGCCAGCGGCAGGATCGTGGCGGCAAAGGTCTCGGCATCCTTCAAGGCGCGACCGCCCGAGACGATCACCTTGGCGCTGGTCAGTTCGGGGCGCTCACTCTTGGCGATCTCGGCGCCCACAAAGCTGGAGAGGCCCGCGTCGCCGGTGGTGGCGATGGTTTCGATGGCCGCGCTGCCGCCGCTCGCATCGGCCTTGGCAAAGGCGGTGCCGCGCACGGTGATCACCAGCCTGGCGTCACTGCTCTCGACCGTGGCAATCGCATTGCCCGCATAGATCGGGCGGGTGAAGGTCTTGGGGCCTTCCACGCTCAGAATATCCGAGATCTGCGCCACATCGAGCAAGGCGGCCACGCGCGGGGCGATGTTCTTGCCGGTGGTCGTCGCGGGGGCGACAAAGGCGTCATAGGAGCCCATCAGACCCACCACCAGCGGCGCGATGTTCTCGGGCAGGCCATGGCCATAGGCCGCATCATCGCCCACCAGCACCTTGGCCACGCCCGCGATCTTCGCGGCGGCATCAGCCACGCCCGACACGCCGGCCCCTGCCACCAGCACATGCACTTCGCCCAGTTGCGAGGCCGCCGTTACCGCCGAAAGGGTGGCATCTTTGAGAGCCGCATTGTCATGTTCAGCCCACACCAAAACCTGCGCCATATTACGCGACTCCCAGTTCTTTAAGCTTGCCCACCAGCGCATCGACATCGGCGACCTTCACGCCCGCGCTGCGCACCGCCGGTTCGGAAACCTTGAGCACCTTGACGCGCGGCGTCACATCCACGCCGTAATCGGCCGGGCTCTTGGTTTCGAGCTTCTTGCTCTTGGCCTTCATGATGTTGGGCAGGCTGGCATAGCGCGGCTCGTTCAGCCGCAGGTCGGTCGTGACAATCGCGGGCAGGCTCAGGCGCACCGTCTCCAGACCGCCGTCCACCTCGCGCGTCACCAGCACCGCGTCGCCATCGACCTCGACCTTGGAGGCAAACGTCCCCTGCGGGCGGCCCAGCAGCGCGGCCAGCATTTGACCGGTCTGGTTATTGTCATCGTCAATCGCCTGCTTGCCCAGCAGCACCAGACCCGGCGCCTCCTCGCCCACAATCGCCTTGAGGATCCTGGCCACCGCCAGAGGCTCCACGCTCTCCTCACTGCTCACCAAAATCGCCCGGTCCGCCCCCATCGCCAGCGCCGAACGCAACGTCTCCTGTGCCTTCGCCGGGCCGATCGACACGACAACCACCTCGCTCGCCGCGCCCTTCTCCTTCAGGCGAACCGCCTCCTCAACCGCGATCTCGTCAAACGGGTTCATGCTCATCTTCACATTCGACAAGTCAACGCCCGAACCGTCCGCCTTCACACGAGGCTTCACGTTGTAATCGATCACTCTTTTGACAGGCACGAGTATCTTCATATGCAGCATCCTCACATAATGGTCATACCATTAGAGCATTGCACACCTCTGTCAAGGCACTACGGTCTGGCCATTGCTCCTTTTTGCACAGGCGTTATACCGGAAGGCGTTTCCTTACAGAGTATATCGCCATGCCACTTGCCCCCGCCGCCCGCCCTAATTTCGCCCCCATCAAGACCCAGCGCACCTTTGAAGTGATCTGCGAACAGATCAGGGCGCGACTGGCCAATGGGTCATTGAAAACGGGTGATAAATTACCCGCTGAACGTGAACTGGCGCTGGAGTTTCAGGTGAGCCGCAGCGCGCTGCGCGAGGCGTTGCGCAGCCTGGAAATGGCCGGGATCATCCGCAACACCAAGGGTGTGAAGGGTGGCTCCTTCATTCAAGCGGCCGAACCAGACCGCATCATTCAGGCGATGCAGGACTATGTGCATCTGGGCAATGTCTCACTCGATGAACTGACTGAGGCGCGTCTTGCCACACTGGATATCATCGTGCGCCTCGCCTGCGAAAGGGCGACCGAGGCGGATCTGGCCGAATTGGAGGCGATTGCCGAGCGCACCAAGCAGGAAAGCAGCGTCGAGGCGCGCTATGAATGCGCCGCGCAATGGTATGAAGTGCTCGCCCGGGCCACAAAGAACCGGATTTACGGCATTTTCGTCAATTCGCTCTCCTCGATCCTGCATGAATTCGTTCAAGGCCCCGATTATCAAACCTTGCAGGAAACGCTGATCGATTCGCGGATGCGCCTGATCCGCCATTTGCGCAAACGCGATGCCGAGGCCGCCGCGCTGGAAATGCGCAAGCATCTCGAACGCATCCATCGCCATGTTCGCAAAAATATGAAGGCGCGCACAGCCGCAGGCTAAGCGCCTTTTCACCCTCATCAATCCATCGGCGCCCATGATGCGCGATTGACCGGCCCGCGCCCTCATGCAATAGGTAGGACCATTATACTATTTGAGGGAGAGCTCATGTCCAACCCCTATCCCGGCCCCGCCCGCGACGCGCTTTCGGGCATTCGCGTGCTGGATTTCACCAGCGTCATGGCCGGCCCCTTTGCCTCGCGCATGCTGGCCGATCTGGGCGCGCAGGTGGTCAAGATTGAATCGCTCGAAGGCGATCAGGTCCGCGCCCGACCGCCCCGGCGCGATGGGAAAAGCGCCTATTTCGGGCATCTCAATGCGGGCAAGCAATCGCTGGCCTGCAATCTCAAGGCCCCCGCCATCCGTAAACTGATCCAGCAGATGGTGCCCGGTTTCGACATCGTAATCGAAAATTTCCGCCCCGGTGTGATGGAGCGCTTCGGGCTGGATTACGCCACGCTATCGGCCATCAATCCCCGGCTGATCTATTGCTCTATCTCTGGCTATGGCCAACATGGCCCCAAGGCGCATCACCCCGCCTATGCCCCCGTTATCCATGCGGCCAGCGGGTTTGATATGGTCAATCTCAACTATCAGGACGATTCCCAGCGCCCCGCGACAAGCGGCGTTTTCATCGCCGATGTGCTGGGCGGCACTCATGCCTTTGGCGCGATTCAGGCCGCGCTTTATCAGCGCGAAAAGACCGGTGTGGGCCAGAATATCGACGTTTCCATGCTGGAGGCCATGGTGGGCATGCTGGTTTATGAGACTCAGGCCGCGCAATTTCCCGGCGATGCGCGCCGCCCGCTCTACACCCCGCTGCGCACGCTCGATGGCTTTATCATGGTCGCGCCCACCAGCCCGCGCAATTTCGAGCAGTTGACGCAGGCCGTCGGCCATCCCGAATGGCAGCAGGACCCGCGCTTCCTCACCAACGCCGACCGCAATGCCAATTGGGCCAAGCTGCTCTCGCTGGTCGAGGAATGGACCTGCCTTCAGACCGGAGCGCAGGCCGAAGCTATTCTGGCAAGCCATGGTGTGCCTTGCGCACTCTATCGCGGGGTCGAGGACGTGCTGAACGATCCGCAACTTGCCGCAAGAGGCGCCTTTACCCGGATCGACGATGGAGCGGGTCCTTACCTCGTCACCAATCCGCCGTTTCGCATGAGCGACTCGCGCTGTCATGCCCGCAATCATGTCTCGGCGCTGGGCGCGGATGGGGCAACGATTCTGGCGGCGGAACTGGGGCTGGGCGAGGCTGACCTTGCCGCTTTGCGTGCGGCGGGCGATCTGGTCTGATGGATGGTGGCGGGGCGCATTAAGCGCCCCGCCACGCAATATTTAACGCAGCAATTCGCGCGCAATCGTGTTGCGCTGGATTTCCGAGGAACCTTCATAGATCCGCGTGATGCGTATATCGCGATAGAGCCGCTCGATGGCAAAGCCCTTGCAATAGCCCGAGCCGCCAAAGATCTGGAGCGCGGTGTCCACGGTGCGGCTGCCCGCCTCGGTGGCAAACAATTTGGCCATTGAGGCCAGTTCGCGCTTCTTCTCACCCTGATCGTAACGCCATGCAGCATCCAACAGCAGAAGACGCGCCGCGCGCATGTCGGTCGCCATGGTGGCGATATAGTGGCGGATGGCCTGAAAATCGGAAATCACGCCGCCAAAAGCAGGGCGTACCTTGGATTCGGCAATCGCCAGTTCCAGCGCATATTCACCCATGCCGACAGCCGTCGCGCCGACATTCATCCGCCCTTCGTTCAATCCTTCGAGCGCATAATGGAACCCGCGCCCTTCCTCACCGATCACCGCATCGGCGGGCAATTGGCAATCGTCAAAGGCCAGCTCATAAACCCCCGGCGAGGCCGTGCCCATCAGTTCGATCGTGCCCGTCACCGCAAAGCCGGGCGTGTCCTTGGGCATCAGAAAGGCGGTAATGCCGCCACGCGGCCCCTTGGACTTGTCGGTATAGGCATAGACGATCACGTAATTGGCGTTCTTGCCGTTCGAGATATAGGTCTTGCTGCCATTGATGACCCAGCCATCGGCATTGCGCACAGCCGTCGTGCGCATCGAACCGGGATCGGAGCCGGAGTTGGGCTCGGTCAGAGCAAAGGCGATGCCGATCTCGCCGGTGGCCATGCCGGGCAACAGGCGGGCTTTCTGTTCCTCGCTGCCATGCTGGATAATGTTCTTGGCGCCCGGCCCCATCAGCGGGCGCAATTCGGTCCAGAACTGGGGGGGCAAACGCGCCAGCTCGATCTGCACCACCGCCTGCGCCAGCGCGCCCAGCCCAAGGCCGCCATGTTCCTCAGGGAGCGCCATAGCGAAATAGCCGTTTTCGACCAGCGTCTTGCGCACGATCGGATCGACCTTGCCGGTTTCGTGAAAGGCGCGTTCATGGACCAGCAGGCCATTGACGATCTGACGCGTAACATCGCGAAATTCAGCGATTTCCTCGGGCAATTCAAAGTCCATCTGCATCCTCCTTGTGGAAAGAGTTTGGGCACATCGGCGCCAAATCACAAATGGTCGTACCATTTAATAAAAGGTCAGTCCATTTGAATTTCACGATTGGCGCGAGGCCATCCTTCCCCTACAATCCCCCCCATGGCAGCCGATCCTTTCGACCTGAACCTGCGGCATTTGCGCGCCCTGCTCTATATTGCCGAAAAGGGCAGCATCACGGCCGCCGCCGACAGCGTCAGCCTCTCGCAACCCGCGCTCACCCAAGGGCTGGCCAAGCTGGAGCGTCAGTTCGGCTATACGATGTTTGAGCGCAGATCAGGCGGCATGGTGCCAACGCCCATGGGCGCCATTGTCATCGAACGCACCCGCGCCGCGCTCGATCATCTCTCCCATGCCACCAAGGGCCTTTCGGCGGTTTTCCAATATCCCGAACGCCTGATGACGATGACCCAGTTGCGGGCCTTTCTCGCGCTGGTCGAGGCCGGCGGTTTTGCCGCTGCGGCCCAGAGTAGCGGCATGTCGCAAACGGCGGTCCACCGCGCCGTGGGCGATCTGGAGCATATGATCGGGGGCCAATTGGTCGAGCGGCGCGGGCGGGCGGTCTGGCTTAATCCATCGGGCAAGCGCCTTGCGCGCGGGGCGCGTCTGGCCGTGGCCGAAATCATTGCGGCTGTGGCCGATCTGGGCTTTGACAGCGGAGGCGAACAGATCGCTTTTGGCGCGCTGCCGCTCTCGCGCCCCTATCTGGTGCCCACGGCCATGGCGCGCATGGCCAACAGCCATCCCCACGCCGCCTTCAAAGTGCTGGAGGGAAGCTGGCGCGAACTGGTCGAACCGCTGCGCGATGGCGAGATTGACATGATCGTGGGCGCGCTGCGCCCCTTTGAGATCGCCGACCTTTATCAAATGCCGCTTTATGAGGACCGGTTGGTGATCGCGGCGGGCAGCCGACACCCGCTGGCCGGGGTGGCCGAACCGACGCTGGAGCAACTGGCCTCCTATCGCTGGATCGTGCCGCCCGCCAATTCGCCGCTGCGCGAACAATGGCAGCGCCTGTTCGATGGCGCGCCCCTGCCCCCTACGCCGGTGGAATGCGGATCGGTGATGATTATCGGCCGCCTGCTGACCGAGGGCGATTTTCTTACCCTGCTCTCGCCCGATCAGGTCGCGCTGCAAATCCGCAGCGGGCTGCTTACACAGATCGGCGCGCCTCTGGAACACAGCCGCCGCGTGATGGGCATCACCACGCGGCGCAGCTGGCGCCCCACCGCCACCCAGCATCACTTTCTCGAATGCCTTGAACAGGTGGCCACCGTCATGCGCTCAAGCACGGCCCAGCCCGAGCAACGCGGCACGGGCTGGGTATAATCGCGCGTCAGTCCAGATTGATCCACACAGATTTGGTTTCCAAATAATCCTCGATGTGATGCGGCCCGGATTCACGCCCGAAACCGCTCAGCTTATAGCCGCCGAAAGGCACGCCCGGATCGAGCATCTGATAACAATTGACCCAGACCGACCCGGCCTGAATGCCGCGCGCCATGCGATGCGCGGTGGACAGATCGCGCGTCCAAACCCCGCTGCCCAGGCCAAAGGGCGTGGCATTGGCCCGCGCCAGCACTTCCTCAACCGTGTCAAAGGCAAAGGCGCATAGCACCGGGCCGAACACTTCCTCGCGCGCGATGGTCATGTCATCGGCCACGCCGGTAAAGATCGTGGGTTCAACGAAGAACCCCTTATCCAGCCCCGCGCCCGCCATACGCGCGCCGCCCACCAGCGTGTGCGCGCCCTCCTGCCCGGCTCCGTCGATAAAGCTCAGAATGCGATCCATCTGGGGCGCAGAAACCACCGGACCGATCTGCGTTTCGGGGTCCAGCGGATCGCCCACGCGAATGGTGCGGGTGTAATCGGCCAGCCGGGCCATGAATTCATCATGGATCGAACGTTGGACAAACAGGCGTGTGCCCGCGCTGCAAATCTGGCCCGCATTGGCGAAAACGGCCATGGCGGCGGCGGGCACCGCCTTGTCCAGATCGGCATCGGCAAACACGATGTTGGGCGATTTGCCGCCCAGTTCCACGCTCACCCGCTTCATGGTCGAGGCGGCGGCATGCAGGATCTTTTCGCCCACACCGGTCGATCCGGTAAAGGCGATCTTGTCGATGCCGGGATGCGATGACAGAGCCGCCCCCGCATCGCCCAGCCCGGTCAGCACGTTGATGACGCCTTCGGGCACCCCGGCCTCAAGGCACAATTCGCCAAAGCGCAGCGCCGAGAGCGGGGTCTGTTCGGCCGGTTTCATCACCATGGTGCAACCGCTGGCCAACACCGGCGCGGCCTTCCAAACCGACATGCCGATGGGGCCGTTCCACGGGTTGATGGCCGCCACCACGCCGATCGGTTCTTTCAGCGTATGCGAGAGCACATCGCCCGGCGCCGAATTGGGCAAAGTATCGCCCGCGATCAGGGTCGCCTGCCCCGCGTAATAGCGCAGCAGAGCGCCCGCCCGCCCCTTGCCCAAAATCGTGCGCGACACCGGCGCGCCCAGATCGAGCGTATCGAGCATCGCCAGTTCCTCGAAATGCTCCTCCACCAAATCGGCCAGACGCAGCATGATGCGCTGGCGCTCGACCGGCTTCATCCGCCGCCATGGGCCTTCAAAAGCCGCGCGGGCCGCCTTTACGGCGCGGTCAACATCCTCCGCCCCGCCCTGCGCCACGCGGGCCAGCAGATCGCCGGTGGCCGGATTGCGCGTTTCAAATCGCTGGCCCGACAGGGCAGGCACGCGCGCGCCGCCGATCAGCATGTCCTGCTCCATCCGGTCGAGCATGGCAGGAGGCTTGCGCATCAGGGTCATTTCCATGGGGGATCTCTCCAAATCTGTCTGGCGGCCTCAGGCCGCGATATTCGAACTTGCGGCGTCTTCCAGAATGAAGGCGGCCGCGCGCTGGGCAATCATCATCGTGGGGGCGCTGGTGTTGCCACTGATGATTTCGGGCATCACCGAGGCATCGACCACGCGCAGCCCCGACACGCCGCGCACGCGCAGGCGGCCATCGACCACCGCCATCGGATCGCTGTCCGGCCCCATCTTGCAGGTGCCGGTGGGGTGATAGGCGGTGTTGACGATCTGGCGCAGGGCCTGGTCGATCTGGGCATCGCTCTGTACATGGGCGCCCGGCTCGATCTCGGCCCCGGTCATCGGCGCCAGAGCGGGTTGGGCAAAGATGCGGCGCGCCTCGCGGAAACCGGCGATCAGCGTGCGCATGTCATAGGGATCGGCAAAGAAATTGGGGTCAATGACCGCCTTGTCCTCCACCCGGTTGCTGGCCAGACGCACCGATCCCTGGCTCTTGGGCCGCAGCAACTGGATCAGCGCCATATAGCCATGCTCGGAAGGAATGACGCGCGCATTGGCCTTCAACCCAACCAGAAAGGTGATCTGAATATCGGGCCGCCCGCTGCCGTCGGTGCACAGGAAACCGCCGCATTCGGCCACATTGCTGGCCAACATGCCGTCGCGCCGCAGCAGATAGCGCAAAGGGCTGAGCAATGCGCGGCCATAGGTGCGCGGCGAAAGCGCATAGGATTCCGCGCTGGGGTTTTCCATCGACAGATGAACCGTGGGATGATCCTGCAAATGCGCGCCCACGCCGGGCAGATCGCACAGCACAGCGATCCCCCTGTCGCGCAGATGCGCCGCAGGGCCGATCCCGGACAGCATCAGCAATTGCGGCGAATTGATCGCCCCGCCGCACAGCACCATCTCGCGCCGGGCCGAAAGTACGCGCCTTTGCCCGGCCTGCTCGATCTCCACCCCGCAGGCGCGGCCCCGGTCAAACAGGATGCGCCGCGCCAGCGTGTCGGACAGCACGGTCAGATTGGGCCGGTTCAGCGCCGGATGCAGAAAGGCCCGCGCGCTCGACAGGCGGGTGCCGCGCCGCTGGTTGAGGTCATAGGGGCCGAAACCGGCCTGTTTCTCGCCCGCGAAATCCTCGTTGCGGGCGTGGCCCGCCTGCCCCGCCGCCGCGATGATCGCATGGGTGATGGGGTTGAGCGAGGCGGGACGCTGAACATCGAGTTCGCCGCCCTTGCCATGCCATGGTTTATCTGCCCCGGCGTAATTCTCCACCGCCATGAACGCGGGCAGGACATCCTGATACGACCAGCCCTGATTGCCCGCACGCTCCCAGCCGTCATAATCCTCGCGCTGGCCCCTTATATAGACGCCGCCATTGATCGCGCTGCACCCGCCCAGCAATTTGCCGCGGGGAAAGCCGATACTGCGCCCGCCAATCGCATCATTGCCCGACAGGCTGTGCTTCCAGTTATAGCGCTCATGCGGGATCAGGAAGATATTGCCCACCGGCATGATCGTCTTGATATTGACCGGCCATTGGCGGTCCGAAGGCCCCGCCTCGATCAGCGCGACCCGATTGGCCGGATCGGCCGAAAGACGGTTGGCCAGCAGGCTGCCCGCCGATCCCGAGCCGATGACGATATAATCGAATGTGTCGCTCACCCTTGAAGATCCTCGGTTCGGCCCCGGCCCAGCGGGGGAATATGGCCGCGAACGGCCAGAAAACTTGCCATATTGACCACCATCAGCGCGCCAAGCGTGGCGAAAAAGCCTGTCCAGCCCACCACCAGCCAC
Organism: Novosphingobium sediminicola; assembly: GCF_014196525.1. GTDB lineage: Bacteria > Pseudomonadota > Alphaproteobacteria > Sphingomonadales > Sphingomonadaceae > Novosphingobium > Novosphingobium sediminicola. The sequence goes on from NZ_JACIDX010000025.1 coordinate 9,640, forward strand.
GATCCGGCAAAGGCGCTGGCCAGCGCGCCGATGCGCCCGGCCGCCCCCATCAGCCCCATGCCCCGCGCCCGCAGCGGCAGGGGAAATGCATGCGCGCCCAGCGCGAACATGGCCGATTGCGCGGCGCTGGCCGTCAGGCCCAGCAGAGCCAGCCCGACCATCACGCCCGCCCCGTGCCCGGCCAGCAGGATGCAGACCAACGCCCCAAGCCCGGCCATAACCGGCAGCGTCCGCCGCGACCCCACCCGCATGATCGCCAGAGCCGCCAGCATCGCCCCCACCGTGCCGCCCATGTTGAACCATGTCAGGCCCAGACTGGTTTCCCGCAGCGAGAACCCCTGCGCCGAGAGCAGCATGGGCGCCCAGTTGAACATCAGATAGATCAGAAACATGCCCGAGAGCATCGCGGCGGACAGCCCCATCGTGCTGCGCGCCAGATCGCCCTTCATCAATTCTCCCATTGGGGGGAGGGCCACACCGGCACGGGGCGGCGCAGCAGCAGAGGCTTCCCCCAACCGCCGCAGCAGCCGGGCCAGTTCATCTCGCCGGTTTGCATCGCGCGCCATAAAGCCCGGCGATTCCGGCAGACAGCGCAGCAGAATCAGCGCAACCACCATGGTCAGCGCCCCGCTGGCCCAGAACAGCCAGCGCCAGCCCAGCAAGGGCAGGAGCGTTGCCGCCATGCCGCCGCCCAGAATGCCGCCGATCGACACGCAGACCACGCCGAATGTGACTGCCAGACTGCGCCAGCGGGCCGTGGTGAATTCGGCGATCATCGCCGCCGCCGTGCCGGGCACACCGCCCAGCCCCACCCCGGCCAAAGCCTTAAGCAGCGCCAGATGCCAGACCGCCCCGGCATAGCCGGTCGCCAGCGTCGCCGCGCCGAACAGCGCGACCCCCAGCAACAGCGCCACGCGGCGCCCATACTGATCGCCGATCTGGCCCGCCAGCAATGTGCCCAGCGCCATGCCGACAAAGCCCAGCGCGAAAATCCCGCCCAGAACGCCGCGTTCCAGCCCCCATTCATGAAGCAGGGCCGGAGCGGCCAGCCCGAGCATCTGATTGTCCAGCCCGTCCAACACGACCGTCAGAGCAATCAGCATCACCACGCCCAGCCGGTAAAGCCGGACCCCACGCGCCGGACGGCGGGGCATTTCTGTTGCACAAAGGCCCAAGATCTTCTCCTCGCACGGTGCGGCGATTGGTTCGCCGCTTATCCGTCAAACCTGCGCGGCCCCGCCTTCAGGCAAGGCAAGGCCGCGCCTCTGTCAGATGTCCAGCACCAGCCGGGACGATTTCGAACCCGAACAGCAGACCATGATCGAACGGTTCGCGGCCTTGTCGGCATCGGTCAGGAAATGGTCGCGGTGGTCGGGCAGGCCTTCGATCACCTTGACCTCGCAAGTGCCGCAAACGCCCTCGCCGCAGGCAAAGCCAATGTCGATCCCCGCCGTCAGCAGTGCGTCGAGCATCGTTTCGCCCTCCTCCACGGCAATGGTCTTGCCGCTGCGCGCCAGTTCGAGCGTATAGCCGCCTTCGGTGGCCACCACGGTTTCGGCGCTGAAATATTCGATGTGGACATGGCCCTGCGGTCGTTCGCTGTTGATGGCCACAAAGGCGTCGAGCATCCCGGAAGGGCCGCAGCAATAGAGATGGGCATCGGCCGGAGCGTTCCGGCTGATCGCCTGCAAATCCAGCCTTTGGCCGCCCGGTACACCGTCAAAGGCGACGGTGACGCCATCATATTCGGCAACATGGTCGACATAGGCCGCGCGGCTGGGCGTGGCGGCGACATAGTGCAGTTCCCAACTGCGCCCCAGCCGGTTGAGCCGCGCGATCATCGGCAACATCGGCGTAATGCCGATGCCCCCCGCGATCAGCACCGTATGGACTGCATCCTCGACCAGCGGGAAATTGTTCTTGGGCTCGGAAATCTCGACAATATCGCCCGCGCGCCAACGTTCATGGATATGGCGCGATCCGCCCCGGCTTTCCGGCGAAAGATGCACCCCGATTTCGTAATGCGTACGGTTCGCCGGATCATTGGCCAACGAATAGCTGCGCGTCAGCCCCGGCGCCAGTTGTACATCGATATGCGCCCCCGGATCGAAAGAAGGCATCAGCCCGCCGCCGACCGGCTCCAGAATAAAGGACAAAATGCCTTCGGCCTCCCAACGGATGGCCCGAATACGTGCCTGCATCACACTCTCCCTTTGGCGCGATGCGTATCGTGACAGGTTCGGGCCGTCATGGATCGGCGGCCTTTCCTTGCCAGTATGCGTGTCGTCACCTGATTACCCGTTTTTTGGGCAGGCCGGCGCATGGATCGCGCCGGCCTGCGATTGCTTATTCCGCCGCCTCGGTCTTTTCGGGCCAGCGCACCGCCTTGGTCAAGGCGACCTCATAGGCCTGTTGCAGAGTATCCTGCGGATTGTGCAGGAAAGATCCGGCGCGGGCACGATAAAAGACCGAGGGATCCTCGACGCCCGGCGGCACGGTGCCCTTGGTGGCCAGCGCGCGGGCGGCCAGCAGCACCCGGCGGCGCACGCGAGCGATCATCTGGTCGGTGGGGGCCAGATTTTCAAAGCTGTGGTCGGTGATCGGCCCCATGCTTTCGGTCACGGCCTGATCCTGCATGGTGATGTTGGGGATGCCGGTAAACTGGGTGCCGTTGCGCTGGCTGTCGCGGTCGATGGCCCAGTCATTGGCCTCGCTGTCGGTCGAGCGCCAGCGGCCGTACCAGTCGGTGGTGTTGGGCGCATAGCTGATTTTGTCGAACAGCGGCGTGCCGTCCTTCAGCGTCGAGGTATAGGCCGGATTGCCCGCATCCACCCCGCAGGTGATGTCAAACAGCATCGAATGCTCGTCATCCATCGGCACCCATGCGCGGGCGATGGCGCGGGTGGCAAAGCGGTTGTTGGGGGTCTGGGTCCAGAAGGGGAACATGTAATGGGCCACGCGCCATGACATCTGTCCGTCGTCATTGGGGCGATAGCCGCCATACATCACGCCCCAGTCGGCCTGCGCCACCTCATATTCGGGCGCGCGGTTCAGCACGGTCGGGCGCATCGGGTGGTCCTCGTCCAGATCGTCGGCATTGATCGAGCCGACATGCAGGAAACCGACATGGCTGGTGTCAATGTCGCCTTCCAGCGCCTGAAGCCAGTTGCAGTCGCGCTGGAGGCACCAGATCTCGGCATCGGGGTGCATCGTCGCCTCGATTTCGGGCAGCGGCGGCGGGCTGGCCTGATTTTCGCCCATATAGACCCAGATCAGCCCATTGGCCTCATGGGTCTTGTAAGCCTTGGCATGGACCTTTTCCTTGAAATCCATCCGCGCGGGCACCGAGGGCATATCGACGCATTTGCCGTCCACGTCGAATTTCCAGCCGTGATAGACGCAGCGGATGCCGTTTTCCTCATTGCGGCCGATGAACAGCGAGGCGCAGCGGTGCGGGCAGCGGTGATCCATGATGCCCACCCGGCCCGAGCTGTCACGAAAGGCGATCAGCTTTTCGCACAGGATCATCAGGCGCACCGGGTCGCCATCGGCCTTGACCTCGGAGGAAAGGCAGGCCGGCATCCAGTATTGGCGCATGAACGACCCCATGACCGTGCCAGGCCCCACCCGGGTCAGATCGCTACTGTCATTGGACTGCATTGTCAGGCTCTTCCTCTGCTTTTGGCGGGTCCGGCCCGGCGCATCCCTGTTGTGGAGCGGCGGCCTGCCCTGCCGTGAACTTGTGCCACCCTTGTTAGAGGCACAGGCTTTGACGCCCCAATCGGAATAAGGTCTTACCATTCAAAAAACGGGACGATCCACTTGCGACCATTCACGCTTTGCTGCTTTTGTGGGTTGCGAGGCGGTCTTGAAGCCGCCCGATTTATGGGGAGAACCATTCGGATGCTGTACAAATCCGGTTATATATCAGCCATTTTCGCCCTTTGCGCGGCATCATTGCCGGCATTGGCCATGGCCCAGCAAGCAACCACTCCGGCCAACGCGCCGGCCAGCGAGGATATCATCGTCACGGCCCAGCGCCGCGAAACCACCGTGCGCGAAGTGCCCTTTTCAATGGCGGCCTTTGGCGGCGAGCAATTGCGCACCCAGCAGGTGTTCAGCCCCGCAGCCCTCGTGCAACAGATCCCCGGCATCACCATCAACACAGCGGACAAATCGCTTTCCATCGTGGCGATCCGCGGCAATGTTTCCACCTTCCGCACCGCCACGCTGGACACGCCCGTCGCCTATTTCATGGATGACGTCTATTACGTGTTCAACAATGACCTGAACGCCAATTTCTATGACATCCAGCGCGTCGAAGTGCTGCGCGGGCCGCAGGGCACCCTGTTCGGGCGCAATGTGGTGGGCGGGGCGATCTCGGTCGTCGCCAACAATCCGGTGATGAAGGATGACTATTTCGGCGAAGTGACCGGCGGCAACGGCGGCTATCTGCGCACCGAAGGCATGCTCAACACCACGCTGGTCGATGACAAGCTGGCCGCGCGCGTATCGTTCAGCACCGAACATTCCGACGGGCTGATCAACACCCCCAACCAGAGCGGCCATTATGGCCAGACCGACGGCTATGCGATGCGCGGCAAATTGCTGTTCAAGCCCAGCGACCGGCTCAAGATCATTCTGGCGGGCGATTATTCCTATACCAGCGGCAATGGCGGCGCGATTCAGCTGGGCATTGGCGGCAATCAGACGATCCCTGCCACATTCGGCAATTTTACCGATGCGCGCTGGACCAACAATGATTACGCCCGCTCGCCCTATAGCCAGCGCCTGCGCGGCGGCTATCTGCGTGGCGATCTCGATCTGCTGGGCGGCACGCTGACGGCGATCACCGGCTATCGCATGAATGACAGCCATGCGATCAACGATGACGTGCCCACCGGCACCGTGACCCCGGTGTTCGACCGCCGTCAGGATGTGCGCAACCGCAGCTTTACCCAGGAATTGCGCTTTGCCTCGGCGCCCAACCGGCTGTCCTATGTGGTGGGGGCCTATTTCCTCTCGGCCGATGTTTCGACCACGAACACGTTCAATTACAGCCCCCTGCCCGGTTCGGCCACGGGCGGCGCGATTCGCCCCAATCCGGGCATCACCAATATCGTGCGCGTCCAGAACGGCGATGTCCGCTCGATCGCGGTATTTGGCGAGGCGACCTTCAAGGTCACCGAGAAACTGGCCGTGGTGGCGGGCGGGCGCTTTACCAGCGACCGCAAGAACATCACCTATCACGCCTACAGCAACAGCGACCCCGGCGCGATTGCCGCCTTCGGCTTCCCCGGCGAGGTCAATGCGGCGGGCGGCAAGACATGGGACGCTTTCACCCCGCGCTTTACCGTGAAATACGAACCGGTGCGCAAGGTGAACCTGTATGCCACCTTTGCCCGCGGGTTCAAATCGGGCGGTTTTGTCGACAATGCCTATCGCAACCCCACCATCCCGCTGGAGCCGGAAAAGGCGCGCAATATCGAAATCGGCGCCAAGACCCGCCTGATCGACAACAAGCTGGATTTCAACGTCTCGATCTTTGATCAGCGGACCAACAATCTCCAGAACTTCTCGGGCGCGGGCGGCATTGCCCATACCTATAACGGCACATTGCAGATGCGCGGGCTGGAAATGGAAAGCGTGTTTCGCCCTACCCCCGCCCTGCGGCTGAGCGCGAATTACACCCATCTGGCGGGGCGTTATACCTCGCTGCGCGATCCGCTGGTCAATGTCGATTATTCGGGCAATCCGGCCAAGTTCGCGCCGCGCGATTCCTTCACGGTAGGGGCCAGCTATGCCCTTGCCTTGCCCAGCGGCGCTACGCTGACCCCGCAGGCCGATTTCAGCTATTCGGCCCGCATTTCCACCGATGACGCCAACACGCTGCGCCTCTATCCCAATCTCTATGACAAGACAGAGGGCAAGACGCTCAACGCCCGCCTGACCTTTGAAGCGCCCAGCAAGCGCTGGCAGATCAATGCATGGGTGAAAAACCTCACCAACAACTTCCAGATCGTCAATGCCGATGACATCACCTCCTTTCTGGCGGTGCCGGGCCGGGGCGCGACCTATTGGAAGATCTTCACCAATCAGCCGCGCACCTTTGGCCTGACGGTCTCGCTGCACCCCTGATCGCCTGAACCGGGAGGGGTTGTTCGACCCCTCCCGCCACTATGAAAGTTTCCCCCATGACCGACACATTCACCCTGCCCGCCAATGGCAGCTTTTCCTTTGAGGGGCGCAGCGCCCTGATCACCGGCGGCGGCCGGGGCGTGGGCGAGGCCATCGCCCGCGAGATCCACGCAGGCGGCGGCAAGGTGGCGGTCAGCGATGTCGATGCAGCCGCCGCGCAAGCCGTGGCGGACTCGCTTGACCCCACCGGGACCAGCGCCATCGCCATCATGCTGGATGTGCGCGTCAAGGACGATTTCATCGCCGCGCGCGACCGGATGGTGGCCGCATGGGGCCGGGTGGATATCGTCGTCAACAACGCCGGCTATGCCAAACGCACCCCCACGCAGGACATCACCCCCGAGGAATTTGACGAAATCGTCCAGATCAACATGCGCAGCGTATTCCTGAGCTGCCAGATCTTTTCGCAGCACATGCGCGAGAGCGGCTATGGCCGGATCGTCAACATCACCTCGCTGGCCGGACAGAATGGCGGCACGGTGGCCTCGCCCCATTATGCCGCATCCAAGGCGGGGGCGATCATGCTGACCAAATATTTCGCACGCGAACTGGCCGGGACCGGCGTGACGGTCAATGCCATCGCCCCCGGCCCCATCGACACCGCCAAGGCGCGCCTCAGCCCCGAACAAATCGCCCGCGTCGAGGGCGAAGTGCCGATTGGCCGTTTCATGCAGGTGGGGGAAATCGCGGCGGCGGCGGCGCTGTTGGCCTCGGACCGGGGCGGGTTTTTCGTGGGCGCCACGCTGGATATGAACGGCGGGCTTTACCTGCGCTGACCCATTCATAAGGCGGGGTGCAATCATCCCGTTTTTATTATGGCTTTATAAGATTGCGATTGGCCTGCCCCCGCCCTCGCCCATACTCTTGCCCCCAACACAAAGAGCGCCTTAATCCTTGGCGCCGCCAACATTCGGGAGATCGTCATGTTCATTCGCAACACATGGTATGTCGCCGCCTTTGCCGAGGAAATCGCGCCGGGCAAGACGCTGGGCCGCCGTTTCCTGAATGAGGCGGTCGTATTGTTCCGCACCGAAGACGGCCAGATCGCCGCGCTGGAGGATCGGTGCAGCCACCGCGCCATGCCGCTGAGCAGCGGGCATGTTGAAGGCAATATCATCCGCTGTTGCTATCACGGGGTCGAATTCGACGGGCGCGGCACCTGCACCCGCATCCCCAATCAACAGCGCATCCCGGCCGCCGCCAATGTGCGCCACTATCCGGTGGTGGAAAAGGATCATCTGATCTGGATCTGGATGGGCGAGGCGGCGCTGGCCGACCCTTCAACAATCATCGATTCCCCCGAACACAATGATCCGCGCTGGAGCTGGCGACCCTACAACTTCCATGTGAAGGCCAATTGGCAGCTCATCATCGACAACATCATGGACCTGACCCATGTGCCCTATATCCACGCCCGCACCATCGGCGGCAATCCGGAACAGCATTACGGCGCCGACACCAAGGTGGAGTTCGACGGGCGCAAGGTGACCTTGCTGCGCCAGATGCCCAATTCGGTGCCGCCCAAATCCTATGTCGATGCAGGCGGCTTCAAAGGCCGGGTCGATCGCTGGCAGGAGGTCCGCTTTGAACCGGCGCGCGGGATGAATTGCCGGGTGAACGCCGGGGGCTGCGATGTGGGCACGGGCGCCTATGAAGGCCGCCGCGACAATGGCTTCATGCTGGCCAACAACCATTTCATCACCCCCGAAACCGAAACCACCAGCCATTATCTCTGGACCATCTGCACCACCGCTTCGCGCGAAAGCGGGGTGCCGGAGGTGTTGTTCGATCAATTCTTCGACACGATCACCGAGGATGAAGTGACGTTGGAGGCCCAGCAATTGCGGATCGACGACCAGCCCGAGCGGCCCTTCGTCGGCATCGCCAGCGATGGCGCGGTGAACCAGACCCGGCGGCTGTTGAGCAGCATGCAGGAAGCGGAGCAGGACCGCCGCATCCCGGCCTGAGGCCGCCCATTTCCGATGATCTGCGGCCTCGCGCGCGCTGCGCGCGGGGCCGCGCCGTTTTAAAAGGCCCCGCAATGGACCAGCAAAGGCCCGCCCCACTTTGGCTGCTTGGCCTGATCGCGCTGGGCGCGGTGATGACGGCGCATATTCTCATTCCCGCCCTGCCCTTTGCCGCCGCCTCTCTGGGGGCGAACGCGCGCGAGATGCAGTGGACGGTCAGCGTCTATATCGTCGGCCTTGCCATCGGTCAGTTGATCTTTGGCCCGCTGGCCGACTGGATGGGGCTGCGGCGTATTCTGATCGCGGGCCTGTGCCTCTATATTCTGGCCAGCATCGCGGCGGGCATGGCGATGCAGGCCGGAACGCTGGTGGCGATCCGGCTGGTGCAATCGCTGGGCGGGGGCGTGGGGCTGGTGTTGGCGCGGGCCATCGCCCGGCGCGGCTGCGAGGCGCGCGAAGCCACAAGGCGGCAGGCGATGATGAACCTGCTGATTACGCTGGGGCCTGCGCTTTCGCCTTTGCTGGGGGGCACAATTGCGGCGCTGTGGGGCTGGCGGATGATCTTTGCCCTGCTGGCCCTGTTTGGATGCGTCAATCTGATCGCAGTCCTGCGGCTGATCCCCGATACGGACAAGTCCGAGGCATCAGGCGGCGCGGTCATACGCCATTACCTGCAATTGATGGTCACCCCCTATTTCGTCGCCTGCTCGATTGCCGGAGGGTGTTTCACAACCTCGATGTATGCGCTGATCGGGGCCGCGCCCTTTATCCTCGTTCGGCAATTTGGCTATACGGCGGGGCGGATAGGGCCGATGCTGGCGCTGGCCACAGCGGGCATCTGGCTGGGCAGCATAGCAGCAAGCCGGATGGCCCCTCGGCTGCGCACCGACCACCTGCTGATGGCGGGCGGGGCCTGTGTCTGTTTCAGCTCTTTTGGCTTTCTGATCCTCGTCCTGAAAGGCGGGCTGACGGTTCCGGCCCTGATCGCAACCATGGGGATCTTTCTCTTTGGCGTCGGCCTGTCGGGGCCGCCCGCGCTGACGCTGGCGATCAGCGTCAACCCGCTGGCCATGGCATCGGGGTCGGGGATCTATGGCGCCACCCAGATGGCGATAGGAGCGCTTTGCTCGATGGCAAGCGCACAATGGGCCGATCCGGCGCGCGGCGCGGCGGTGACTATCGCGGCGGCGTCATGCGCCGGGCTGCTGGCGCTGGCCATGATGCAGTTTATGCGATTGAAAACTTATCCCAATAGGCCCTTCCTCACAGGATAAGCCGGTCTGTGCGCAAGAGGGAAGTCCTGCATCAGGCTGTAGGCTGACAGATCGCGCGCGCAACTTCGGGGGCACGCCACCGCGCAACAGCCAGAAGCACCCTCGAAGTGGTCATTCATAGGGCAAGACCAGCCTGTCCGAAGCTGCCCTGCATTCATGGCCCTGATTACGAAATTTCCGGGCTGGGCAGTGGGGCCAGCAGGCCTATGAAATTGGCCTGTGGCAACAATTGCCTGATTATGTTTCATCGCACTTCTCAGGCAATGAACCTTTTTCGTCTTTCCGCGACCAGGATGGGAAGATGGAGACAAATCTTGGGCAAGATGACCGATATCGAAAGCCGGTTGCGGGACGAATTGTTATTGGGCATCTGGCGCTTCTGCTCATCGCGACCGGCGTCAGCGTGGTTCTGGCCTCGCTTTTGCTCACGGAAAAGGCCTTGCCGTTGCGGACAACGGCTTCCTTCGCCGTATTGTTGATGATCAACCTCAGTTGGACGGCCTATGCCACTTGGGTACTGACCGCGCGTCGGCGAATGCTGCTCAACCATCGGGTTGTCGCCGGCTGGATTGCCATGGCGGCGGCGGCCGTTTTCACGGTTGGGACATTGATCATCGGCGCGACGACCCGGACCGCCGCCGCTTATCCGGCAGCAGGGGCTGGCCTCATCTTCCTTCTCATCGCCATCACGCTACTGGTGCGGGCGACCCTCGATTTCAGGGCCCTTCAGATGCGCCGCGCCGAGATCGAGGCCCGCCTCGGAGAAATGGCAGGGTGATATTCCATGCCGGTGTGCCTGAGAGGGGGGGCCTTCATAGCTGCGCAGGCTCCCCCTCCCCGGTCAGACTTGTGCAATGCCCGAAATGCTGCCATAAATGTGGTGGGTGTTTTCATTCGGATACGAATGAGCAGGTTGGTACATCGGTCGGGCCGCCGGTGAAGAAAACCATACTTGGAGACTTGCGCCTATGGCTCACCCCCATGGCCTGATCCGCCCATGGCTTGCGCATGTGGATGCGGAAATTGCCCGCCCTGTCTTTGTGCATCGCGTTTTTAATGAAAGCGGATGTAGCCCGCGCTTTATTTCCAAGATTATCATGACGGCAGGCATTGCCGCAATCGGCCTGCTTCAAGCATCGCGGCCGATGGGAATCGAGGCCGCACTGCATCTGGGCTGGAAGCAGTTGCGGCGGCAAGGCTCGCTGGTGCTCAGTCCTGCCTTTGCCGTGGTCGCTTTCTCGATTTTTGTGCGAGGGCTTATGGGCCCCTTCTGCGTCGCAAAGCAGACGGTCGCTGAGGTCGAGCGATGATTTATGCCGTGCACACCGGCATCCTTTGCCTTCATATTAAAAAGCGATGCGAGGATGAATTTTTCGAATGCGGAGCTACCTTTCAATGGTCACATTCGCAAAAGTAAAAATGGCCGAAAGCGTTCTTCAATATTATCATCAGAACCGTGACGAACCAAGATTTACAAAAGGGCTACCTGATGATTGAATTTCAGTTTGATCTTCCACCAATTCATCATCGTGGCAGTCAATAATCTATGTTGGCGCCGCTTCTAACTCCGCCCTATCTGCCGTTTGCGATCGCATTTTTGGTGATGATCGGGATCGGCTTGATTGAAGCAATCGGACTTGGTTTTGGCAGCCTCGATCTGCATGGAGACCTTGCGCCAGACGGCTCAGCGGGTCTGCTCGACTGGCTGGGCCTTGGCCGCGACATCCCGATTTTGATCTGGCTGACTTCGCTGCTGGCCTGCTTCACATTGACCGGCGTTGCGCTTCAGAACATCGCGGTGGCGATGATCGGGGGCCCTCTGGCTTGGTGGCTGGCCTGCGGCATTGCCTTGCTGCTGGGCGCTCTGCTCAACACGCTGGCCGCCAATGGGCTGATGCGGATCATGCCGTCTTTTGAGACGACCGTCATTTCCACCGACGATCTGCTGGGGCGGCGCGGCGTCATATTGGAAGGCACAGCCCGGCGCGGGGCGCCTGCACGTGCCAAAGTGGTCGATCAGTACGGGCAGGCACATTTCATCATGGTCGAGCCGCATAATGATAGGGATGAGATCATCTCGGGCCAAAGCGCGCTGATCGTGCGGCGCGAGGGGCCCATCTTCTTCGTGCTGCCCGACGAAAACACACAGCTAAAACCTATTTGAACCAATGATTTTACGCCTCACTCTGGAGAAGGCATCATGCCGCAGTCACTCATTGAAATTCTGATCTATGCGGGGATCATCCTTGCAGCACTGGTCGTTATCGGCATCATTCTCACGCGCCTCTACCGCCGGGCGACCAAGGACGTAGCGCTGATCCGAACCGGCTTTGGCGGCGAAAAGGTTGTACTCAACGGCGGCATCATGGTCATTCCCGTGCTGCATGAATTGATGCAGGTGCGCCTCACCACAGTGAAGCTGGAAGTATCGCGTTTAAACAAGGATGCGTTGATCACGCTCGACAAACTGCGCGTCGATGTGATCGGGCTGTTCCACATCAAGGTAAAGCCGGATGCCGGTTCCATTGCGGCCGCCGCGCAAACTCTGGGTGCCGCGGTCAACAGTCCTGAGGCTGTGAAATCGCTGCTCGATGGCAAGTTGGTGTCGGCGCTGCGTTCGGTTGCGGCGACGATGACGATGGAACATCTTCACGCCAACCGCGCGGATTTCATTCAGAAGGTGCAGGAAGCGCTGATGACGGATCTGGATATGAACGGTTTCCAACTGGAATCGGTCAGCATCACCCATTTCGACCAGACAGCTTTTGAGCATTTCAATGAAAACAATGCGTTCGATGCCGAGGGCTTAACAGTTCTCACGCGTACCATCGAAGAGCGCAAGAAGATCAGAAACGATATTGTCGCCACCAATCGGGTGGAGATTGAGCAGCGCAACCTTGAAGCCAACAACCAATCACTGGAAATTGCACAAGCGGCCGAGCAGGCAAGGTTGACGCAAGAGCAGACGCTGGCTGCGCTCCGCGCCGAACAGGCAACCGCCATAGCCACGGCAGAGGCGGAACAGACCCGTTTGACCGAGATCGCGCGCATCACCGCCAATCAGGCCAAGATCGTTGCACAAACCGAAGCCGATAAAATCATCCAAAGCGCCAATATCGTCCGTGATGGGGCCATTCAGACGGCGACTATCGAGCGTGACCGCACCATCGAGATCGCGCGTATCACCACAGCGGTGCAGACAGCGCAAAAGTCCGAGGAGGAATCGACCGCAACGGCTGCTGCGAATGAGGCGCGCGCCCTTGCCGTAAAAGCTGAGGAAAGCGTCGCAACGGCCAAAGCCACCGAAATTGCCAATCGTAACAAGAATGTCGCGGTGATTGCCGCCACACAGCGCGCTCAGGAAGAAGCTGTGGGCATTACTGTTGCCGCCGAGGCGGAAAAAGAAGCGGCCGAGGCGCGCGCGATGGCTTTGCGTACGGAGGCAACTGCCGAGGCAGATGCCGAAAAGGTGCGCGCCGAGGGGCGTGCAGCCGCATTCAAGGTCGATGCCGCGGGGCAAGCCTCGCTTAACGAAGCTACCAATATTCTGAGCGAAGCCCAAACGGCCCTGCTGTTGCGCAAAGCGATGCTGGAGGCGCTTCCCGCCATTATAGAGGCCGCCAGCAAGCCTATGGAGAATATCGACAAAATAAGCATTGTCGATGCACGAGGGCTGCATGGCAACGGATCGGATACCGTGCAGAGCGAAGGCCATTCAAACCTTGCCGATGCCGCTGTGGCAGCGGCGATGCGCTATCGTGTAGGCGGACCGCTGATCGATGGCTTGATGGCTGAATTGGGTATGACTGGCGGAACACTAAACGGTATGCTGGCAGGCACGGGTGCAACCCCATCTCGCAACGAGACCGCTGCGAGTTCGTCGACAGCAAACCAGGCATAAGAAGTATCACGGCGGGCCGATATCGGTCCGCCGCTTGATCGAGCGAAATCGGCAACGAGCAGCCGGTTTCAGGGCGCCCGCCGGAACCATAAGACGGGTGAACGCGGGCTTCAGAGGCTTTCGCGTAATCTGGTGATGTCGCGCGATGGCGGCAGGCCGAATTGGCGGGCATATTCGCGGCTGAACTGGGTTTGGCTTTCATAGCCCACATCCATCGCCACTGATGTGACATTGCCCTCGCCCGCCATCAGCAGTGAACGCGCGTGCAACAGGCGCACCTGTTTCTGGTATTGCAACGGGCTCAACGTGGTCACGGCCTTGAACTGGCGGTGAAACGCCGAGACACTGAGCGCCGCCATGGCCGCCAGAGTTTCGACCCGCAGCGGCTGCGTAAAATTTTGCCTGATCCATCGGATCGCCGTGCCCACCCGGGCCAAGGCTGTTCCCGGCGTGGCGATCGCGCGCAGCATCCAGCCCAATGGCCCCTGCAACACCCGAAACAGGATCTCCCGTTCATAGGCGGGCGCCAGCACAGCGATCTCGTCATGGCGCTCCATCAACCTCAGCAGCCGCACCCAGGCATCCAGCAAATCCTCGGTAATGGGCGCCACGCAAAAGGCAGCACCGTCCACCGGCCCGCCGGGGGCATTGGGCGCATCGGCCAACAGGGCGGCGATGATCCTGGGCTCCAGCGTCAAGCTGACCGCCAGATAGGGCGCGCCATCATCGGCCGGATGCACGTTGCCCACCGCAGGCAAATCCACCGACATCACGAAATAGGTGGCCGGGTCGTAACGCAGTGTGCGCCCACCCACCGTCATTGTCTTCGCACCTGTCAGGATCAGGTTGATCATGGGATCATAAACAGCGGCAAGGCGATGCTCGGCAATTTCGCCCTGCACCATGGCCACCCGCGGAATTCCCGTTTCGGTCCGGCGGTTTTCGGCCCGCGATGCCAATCTGCGCAGTTCGGACAGCCGGGTTTCCATGTGTCGTGCTGTGTCATACCCGATTGAGCCCGGCAATGACAAAGCAGGAATAGGCATCAATGCAGGAGGATCATGGGCGCACGCTCCTGCGCGGGGCGATTAGATCCACCGCATCATAGCGAAGAGGACGACCATGAGCATTGTCATCATCACCGGCGCCAGTCGCGGCCTTGGCGCCAGCATGGCTCGGCATTGCGCCAGGCGCGGGTTTGGCACCATCATCACTTACCGGACAGGCCAGCAGGAAGCCGAGCAATTGGTCGCTGCGATTGAGGCCGAGGGCGGCAAAGCAGCGGCCTTGCCGCTCGATGTCAGCGACATCGCCAGCTTCCCCGCCTTTTGTGCGATGCTGCGCGACGCCTTGGCCAGCGTATGGCAGGCGACTAACTTTGACGCGCTGGTCAACAATGCGGGGCATGGGCAATTCGCGCCCATCGCCAATGTCGCTGAAGATGATTTTGACGCCCTGTTCCGTGTCCACCTCAAAGGGCCGTTTTTCCTGACGCAGACCCTGTTGCCGTTGATGGCGAATGGCGGCCACATCGTGAATGTCACCAGCGCCACCACCCGCGTGGCCACGGCGGGCGTCGCGCCCTATGCCGCGTTCAAGGGCGGGCTGGAGGTGTTGACCCGCTATATGGCCAAGGAGTTTGGCGAACGCGGCATTCGCGCCAATGCCATTGCGCCGGGGGCGATCCGCACGGATCTTGGCGGCGGCATCAACGCCGAATTCGAGACCATGCTGGCCGGACAGACTGCGCTGGGTCGTATCGGCGAACCCGACGATGTGGGCCGGATGGTGGCGGGCCTCCTGTCTGACGATAACCGCTGGATCAACGCGCAGACCATCGAGGTGGCGGGCGGTTACATCATCTGAGCGCGGCGCTTTCGACCATCAGGTCAAGCAATGCGCGCAGGCGCGGCAAGCGCTTCAGGTCACGGTGATAGCCCAGCCATGTCTCGCGGCTCGGCGGGGCGCTGCCAAGATCCACCTCCACCAGACCCGGCGTGGCGGCGCCCAAAGGTTTGGGCAGGACCGCCAGCCCCGTGCCCAGCGCGCAGAGCTGCGCCTGCATCTCGCGGCTGTTGCTGCGGGCCACGATGCGCGCGGCGGGCAGGCTCTGCATCAGCCAGCCCACATCGGGCATCCCGCCAAAGCCGGTGTCCATCACCACCACCGGCACATCATCACCCAAAGACCGATAATCATCCGGGCCATAGCCTGCCGGGGCATAGAGCGCATAGGGCACCGTCATCAGCCGCCTTGCGATCACCTCTGGCTCATCAAACGGGGCGATGCGCAGCACCAGATCGGCCTCGCGGCGGGCAAGGCTGTAGATGCGCGGATCGGTCAGCGTTTCGACCACCACGCCGGGATGGCATCGGTGGAACTCGGCCAGTATGGGCGCCAGCACGATCCGCCCGAACCAGTCCGAACAGGTCAGCCGCAGCATGCCCTCCAAGCGCTGCTCATTGCCCGCCAATTCGCGTGAGAGCGCCTGAGCCTCGGCCTCCATACGCTCGGCATGGCGCAGCATCACTGCGCCTTCATCGGTCAGCACAAAGCCATCGGCGGTGCGCTGAAACAGGGCGGTGCTTGTGGCTTCTTCCAGCGCACGCAGGCGGCGGCCCATGGTGGGCTGCGATTGGCCCAGTTTTCGCGCCGCGGCACCCAGCGTGCCTTCACGCGCGATGGCGAGAAAAACCGGCAGATCGCTCCATTCAAGCGGCGTGGAAGACATGGCGCACCCAAACAAATATGAATGGACATCATGCAGCATAGTTGATTTTCATTCAAGCATGATCGGCGCACCATCAGGGCATCAAACAGGAGATACCCCGATGACCCATAACCCCACCATGCTCGCCGCCATAGCTGATACCGCCAATGGCCCCTTCACTCTGCGCACCGTCGCACGCCCCACCACTGGCGCGGGCGAGGTTCTGATCCGCGTCCATGCCAGCGGCACCAACCCGCTCGACACCAAGATCCATGCAGGCGAGGCTGCCCATGCCCGCCGTCCGTTGCCCGCCGTGCTGGGCATGGATGTGGCCGGCGTGGTGGAACAGGTTGGCGCGGGCGTCACAGGTTTTGCGCCCGGCGACGAGGTCTATGGCCTGATCGGCGGTGTGGGCTCCCTGCCCGGCACGCAGGCGCAGTATGTCGCCGCCGATGTCCGCCTGCTGGCGCATAAGCCTGCAAACCTGACCATGCGCGAGGCGGCGATCCTGCCGCTGGTGGTGATCACCGCGTGGGAAGGGCTGATCGACCGCGCCGCCATCCGCCCGGGTGACAGCGTGCTGGTGCAGGGCGGCGCAGGGGGTGTCGGCCATGTGGCGGTGCAGATCGCGCTGGCCCATGGCGCCCGCGTGTTTGCCACCGCCTTTGCCGCGGATCACGATTACCTGCGCGCATTGGGCGCCACCCCGATCGACGCCGCGCTGGATGTGGACCTATACGTGGCCGAACATACCGCAGGGCGCGGCTTTGATGTGGTCTATGACACCGGCGGCGGGGCACTGCTCGATGCCTCGTTCCGGGCGGTGCGGCGATTTGGCCATGTGGTCAGTTGCCTTGGCTGGGGCACGCATGCGCTGGCTCCGCTATCCTTCAAACAGGCCACCTATTCGGGCGTCTTCACACTGCATACGCTGCTCGCCGACGAAGGGCGCGCCCATTATGGCGAGATCCTGAATGCCGCCGCCGCCATGGCCGAAGGTGGCCACCTGCTGCCCCGGCTTGACCCGCGTACGTTCACGATGAACCAGATCGGCGATGCCTATGACGCGGTGACTGGCCGCAACGGCGCCCGGCGTGCGCAAGGCAAGATCGCCATCACCATCGCCTGATTGGCGCTGGTGATGCATTTTCCGCGATAGGGCCAAAACGCTTCAACGTATAAAGCTGAACCAACCAGCGGCTATATCACCATAGACCCACGCAAGCGCGCTGATGGTCACCGCGATGCTGAAATAGATCTTTTCGCGCAGCAGGGAGTCGCGCCTGCGGATCAACGCCTCACGCAAAGGCTCGATCGCGTGCTTCAAGGCATCAAGATGCTGAATGCCTTCTTCGTTAAGGACGTGGCCGGCTTGTCCGAGGCGATCATACAGATCGGCCTCTGCGGTCGGCTTCGCCACCAGAAACACCGCAAGCGTGAGTACGAAGGCCAAGGCGCCGCCCGATCCGCCAACGGCCCTATCGCCCCAGCATCCGGCGTAAACAATCCCGATCAGGGATAAGGTGAGAGCGACCAGCATCGTTATGAAAATGCGCAATTCGCTGGTCCATTGCGCATTTCCACCTTCATCGTTCCTGTTCCGATCCTGATCGTAATGCCATTTGACGGCGAAGAACATGGCGGTGCCGATGACACTACCCTTTACAATCAGCAATATTACGGGAGCCCAATCCATCACGATGTCCTAACAAAAATCATTTTCCGGTGAGGTTTGGAACCGCATCCTCACCCTCCCATATTCCGACATACCGGCCCAGAGTATCAGACCAGATTGATCTTGCGCGGTGCCTGCGGACCAATCAGGGCAGCCAGCAGGTTGAGGCCACGTCGCAATTGATCGCGCCCTATTGCTCCACCAACTGAAACCCGCATGGCGGCGGGCCTGCTTGATGATTTTTCGGCCGCGAAAGCATCAGCGGGGATCGCGGGCAGGCCATGCTGGCGCAGCGCATCGCAAACGTGGCGAGCATCCAGATCCTCCGGCACCTCGACCCACAGGTGATAGCCATAGTCCTGCGCGCGGAAGCTGCCCGACGAAAGGCTTTCCCGCACGATATCCTGTCGCAGGCGGGCCTCGGACCTTACCTCGTCAATCAGCTTGTGGAACAAGCCGCCCCTGACCCAGTCCGTGACAACGGCGGCATTGAGCGGCGGCGCCATGATCGCGGTTTCATGCATATCGGCGGCCAGTCGCCACGCGCCCGCAACATTGGGCGCGCGCAGCCACGCCAAGCGCAAACCGGGGGTCAAGACTTTCGAAACGCTCGCGATGTGCCAGCTTTGGTCGGGCACATAGGAGGTGATCGGGGGCAGAGGATGGTCTGGAAGCCAGCCATAGGCATCGTCCTCGATCAGCAGCAGATCGTGCTTTTCGATCACTGCGGCCACCGCCTGCCTGCGGGCATTGGGCATGGTGATCGTGGTCGGATTGTCATTCGTTGGCACGAGGTAGACGCCCCGCACCCCGCCGCCCGCGCAGGCCTGATCCAGACTGGCGGGATCCATGCCATCGGCATCCGAGGCGATGACCTGCAGCGTCACGCCAAACCGGCGGGCCAGCGCGAGCAATCCAGGATAGGCATGGGCGCAGACCGCCAGCCTGTCGCCAGACTTGAACTGGGCGCTGAAAATGGCATGGAGAGCATTCTGACCGCCCGCCGCCAAAAGCACTGTGTCCTCGGAGCAGGCAATACCACGAGACATGAGCAGTTCGGCTCCAGCCCTGCGCGCCGATGGCGCACCGCCGCTGCGCTGATACTGGAGGGGCGCCGCGGCCATGTCAGCGCCGAGCAGGCCTGCCACACTGTCGCGAAAGGCCTGAGCAAGCGTGCCGCCAAAGCCTTCGGGCGGGGCATTCATCCCGGTATCGCCGGGATCGTCGGCGGAAATCGACGGAGCCACTTTGTCCCGGGCCTTCACATAGCTGCCACGGCGGCCACTACCCTCTATCAGACCAAGCCTTTGAGCCTCGCCATAGGCGCGGGTTACTGTGGTCAAATCCAGACCAAGCATGTCAGCCAGCGCCCTTTGCGGCGGCAGCCGGTCGCCGGGCGTCAGAGCTCCCGCCTCGATGGCATCGGCCAGAGATTGGGCAATCGCAAGGTATTTAGGGCCGCTCGCCGTGTTGATGTCAGGCGTCCAATCGGTCATTGTGAGGTTCCAACCCTTTTGCAGGTATTTTGCATGGATCATCAGTCCCGATGATTGAAAACGGGGCGCCCTGCAAGCACGTTCCTCGCCATTTCCCCACCATCATGCAGCGCGAGCATTCCGCCCGGCGTCGTATCATCCCAAAGGCCGGGATCGGCATATTGCCGTAGCGCCGATTCATAGCGGCCAATGCGGGCCGTTTCATGTTCCAGCAGCGCTGCGGCGTCGGCGATCTCCGGAAAATCCTCTGCCTGTCCTGCGCGGATCATGGCGGCAAGATCCGGCCTGTTGATCGCGTCATACACTTTCGCAACCAGATGTGCGGCCAAAGTCAGTGCATTACCGCCTGTCGCAGTAAGATCAACATTCTCTGTGCACATATCAATCAGCCTTGTCCTCGGCGCGGGCATGCAGTTCGGCCCACAGCCTTTCGGTGCCTGCCTCCTGCGCGTGATTGACATAGGCCGAGGCGACCAACCATCCCTTGATATAGGGCAATGGCAAGATGCAGCCGAGCATCATCAGCGGAAGCGATGTGACCAGATGCACCCAGTAGGGCGGGTCAAACGCGACCTGAAGCCAGACAACAAAAAAGGACAACGGAAAGGCCACGATGCAGAGCGAAAAGAACGCCGGGCCATCGTCCGGCGCGGCAAAGTTATAATTCAGCCCGCAATTGGGGCAGCGGTCCTGCAGCTTGAGCCAGCGCTTGAACATGGACGCTTTGCCACAATTCGGGCAACAGCCCTTCATGCCACAATGAAAAATCCATTTCCCTTTATTTTCAATCAGATTTGTGGGTTTCATCGGCCTTATCCCTTAAAGGGGCACTGATTCTGCAGCCCATCTACAATGCATGCATATTGCATGCAATAGTCCATACATTAAGAAGGCAAAATTCACATCACGGATCTGCCGGCATTGCCGTTCAGGAGCGCAAAAGCGGCTCAGGGCCAACAAGCCAAGGCCGCGCGAAACCACAACAAAGCCGACATCGGTTGTACGGCCCGCTGTCGAGTGCGCGGGAACTGCGATGTCATCAGGCTGGTTGCACCTCCTTGGCGACGAACCCCCGATAGCGGGCCGTCAGTCGGCTCTGCGCTCTCCAAGCGATCTCACGGACCTTTGGCGTGGTCTGCTTGAGGTGTTATTGGTTTGAAGGGCACAGAGATAAGCTTCGTTAGGCCAGCATCGAGACTGCTTTGACAAACATCTGATCGTTCCGTGAAAGCCGATGTCAGCTCGCCGCTGCCGTTCAGTGCCAGTTTGAACCGACATCTCCCAAAGCCCGTTTCAGCGGCCCGAGAAATCTCTCGTAATTGCGCCAATGCTCAAGGGCCGAACGATAGATCGGCTGACGCACCTGTTCGGAGCTGACGGTTCGCACGGCCCGGCGGTTCTCGTGAAAGCGCAGGCATTCCGGCGCGAAACCCACTCCGGCAGCATCGAGCAGTGCCGCAATCTGTGCCTCGGGTGCCGCGACGAGCGACTCGTAAACCTGTGTGTAGATCTTGCCGGGCTGGACCTTGGCGAAGTGCTGCATCACGGACAGATAGAACCGGTAGTACCGGCCCAGTTCCGCCAAATCATAGGAATAATCGTGACCTTTGGCGAAGAGCTGCTTGAAACACGAAAATCCGGCGGCCATCGGATGGCGCCGCACATCAATGATTCTGGCATGCGGCAAGATCAGCCGGATCAGCCCGACGTGGCGGAAGTTGTTCGGCATCTTGTCAATAAAGCGGGGTCGCCCCAATCGGCGATGGATGGCCGCCTGCGCCAGATATTCCTCACCAAGCGCCCGCACCTCCGGCTCGGCCAGGCGGGAGACGGCATCGGGGCCTTGAACCGCCAGACGACTGGCGATGCTGCCCATATAGGGCAGTTCCATCGTGCCTTCGATATCCGGATGCGTGGCAAGGATCTGCTCCACCAGCGTCGAGCCGGATCGAGGCAGTCCGAGGACAAAAATCGGCGCAGCGCTCGCTGCTCCCCAGCCCTGTCGGCGGGCGAAGAATTCCTCTGAAAAGAGCGCGCTGATGTCGGCGCCCTGTTGCGGATAGTCGGGCAAGGCCGTCTGGCGCTGCCGAAAGGCGATCGCTGCTCCTGCGGCATAATGCTCGAAACTCTCGGCAAAGGCCCCGGCATCCTCAAGCAACCGGCCAAGCGCATAGGACAATCGCATGCGCTCTCGCTCGTCAAGGCGCGGGCTTTGCAAAATACGGCGCATCTCGCGCTCATCGGCATCGCCAAGCGCGCCGATCTTGAGGTTGGCAAGGCTCCACCATGCCTCACCATTCGACGGTTGCAGGGCGGCGGCCCGGCGGTAGGCGGCAATCGCGCTGTCGCGCTCACCCCGTGTGCGCAGAGCGTGGCCAAGGTTCACCGCAATGCGCGGATTGGCAGGATAGCGAGCCGCCAGTTCACCCTGAATTTCTGCCGCACCGGCCTCATCGCCTAACAGCGCAAGGCAGGCCGCCCGCAGATTGCGATAGGCCGGATTGGCCGGATCCCCCCGCTCCAGCGGCGCCAGTTCGAGCAGGGCCGCTTCGGCCCGCTGCGCCGCGAACAAGGCCCGCGCGAGAGCAAAACGCAGGGGAGCAAACTCTGGCTGGATCGTCAGAGCATGGCGCAGGAGCGCCTCAGCCTGTTGATGCGCCCCGGCGATGGAGAGGCAATCGGACAGCAGACGCAAGGCTTCGACGTGATCGGGATGGCTTGCCAGATAGTCCCGCAAAACCGGCTCGGCATCCTCGCAGCGGCCCAGCGCCACCGCCTCGGCCGCCCCGGCAAGCCGGGGGTCTGCAATGGAAAGCCGCGCCAGCCTCGCTTGCGCCTGCGCCTCGGTTGCATAGCGCCCTAACGCAAAGGCCGTGTTCGACAGGGCTTCCCACGCTTCCACCAGCCCCGGCTCGATGGCGACCGCCGCCTCCAGATGCGCGATGCCCTCCTCTTCGCGCCCCAGCAGCGAGAGCGACAGGCCCAGTTCATAGCGCGTGCGGGCGGCACGGGGCCACTGCGCCGCCAACGCGACGAGCAGCGGCAGGGCTTCGCCCGGCTTGCCCAAACGGCGCAAGGCCGAAGCGAGGATCAGCCGGGGGCGCGGATCGGCTGAATTGCGCATGACCAGCGCCTGCGCCAGTCGGCTTGCCTGCGCGGGATTGTCGGCGAGGGCTGCGGCCGCTTGCTCAACAGGATCGGTCATGCCGCTCTCCGGGCGGGGTCCAATCCCCCCGCAAGTCCATAGTCTGGCAGCGCGAGGGCCGCCCCGCAACATCTTGCGGAACGGCCCCGCCCAGCCTCAGAAGTTGTAGGTAACCCGCCCGTAATAGTAACCGCCATTGATGCCCCAGGGCGTAAAAGCGATTGCGGCATTGTAGATATTGTTGAGCAGCGGCCGCTGCGTGCCATTGACGGTGACGGTCGGCATCGTCGGCGCCTGCTTGTTGAACAGGTTGTTCGCGCCCGCGTTGAACCGAAGATGCGGCGTCAACGCATAGCCGATGTCGAGATCGGTGATGAAGGTCGTGCCGATCCGGACCAGTTGCGCGCTGCTGCCCTGCCCTGAGCCATCGGGGCTGAGATGCTGGCTGGTGACACCATACATCGTCTCGCGCAGGTTCACCTTGAGCGGCCCGTGGCTCCACAGGGCGTTGGCGATCGCCTTGACCCGAGGCGAGGCCGTGGTCAGCGCATCGATCGCATATTGCGTCATCAACTTCGTCTGCCCCTGACTGGCGTTATAAACCGCAGACGGCAGATCGATGATATTGGTCACCTCTGTCTTATTGTAATTCACCCCCAGCGACCAGTCGACGTGATTGGCCTCGCCAAAATCGCTGGCATAGTTGGCGGTCGCCTCGACCCCGCGGGTGCGGGTGTCGGCCCCGTTGGTAAAGATGTCGATACCGGCATAGGACGTCGCATCGGCGACCGAAATTTTGCGTGCCGACAGGGCATCAAGCACGGCCTGAGACACCACAGTGGAACCGTTGGAGCCGAAGATGTCGCCCGATCCGACGATCCGGTGCTTGATGCTGATCTGATAGGCATCGAGCGTGAATTGCAGCGCGGGGGCAAGGTGAGTCACGATCCCAATCGACAGGTTGGTCGACCTTTCGGGTTTGAGTGGAGAGAAACCCAGCAGTTGCGAGGAAGGCGAGTTCGCCGGGAACTGGCCATAGACATAGCCCGGCCCGACATTGACCGACGAATAGTGCTCTTCGGCCAGACTGGGCGCGCGGAACCCGTTGGCAACAGTGCCGCGCAGGGCGAAGGCGGGCGAGAAGTCGTAGCGGGCGGTCAACTTGCCCGTGGTGACAGATCCGAAGTCGGAGAAATGCTCGTAACGCCCCGCAAGGTCAGTATGCAGGCCCGCCACCGGATCGGCAGCAAGGTCGGCATAGAAGGCATAGCCGGTGCGGCTGAACACGCCTGCATCGGTGTCGGCAAAGCCCTGATAGCCCTGACCACCGCCATAGGCGTTGGCGGCCCACTCGCCTTCGCCGATGGCATAGCTGTCGCGCCGGTACTCGGCCCCCAAAGCGAGGGTGACCGGCTTGGCAAAGCCCACTTCGAATTCGCGGCTGAGATCGAGGTTGGCCGCCCATTCGCTGTTGGACAGCTGGCCATCATAGAAATCGCGCTGCAGGCCTGTAAGCGGCGTGGCGCTGGTCGACTGGAGGGCAGAGAACAGGCCACGGTTGGCCGAGTTCAGCGTGTAGAGCTTCACCGTGTCGCGGCCATAGGTGCCCGAGAGGTCATAGTTCCAACCGGCAGCCTTGCCCTTGATGCCGGCGGTCAGCGAGAAGTCTTCCTCGCGCACGCCTTCCTGCGGGGTAAAACCATTGGGCAAGGGATAGACGGTCACCCCCGTGCTGGTCGTGCCGGAGACACGGTTGCCAACGCGATAGTTCTGGTTCGAGCGAGCGCTGCGGTTGCCGTAGCTGCCGAAAGCATAAAGCTGCGCGCTGCCCAGATCATAGCCTGCGCTGAAGCTCACGTTGTAGATCGTGTAGCGCGCATCGCCATTGATGCGGTTGACGCGGGGGAAGCCGTCCGAGGCCTTAAGACCGGCAACGATGACCGGATTGGTCGCAGTGATATTGCACTGCGGGTCGAAATAACGGCGGTCGCATGTCCCGTGCTGGGTGAAGTCGTGGAACTTGTACTCGCCCGTCAGGTTGATGAAGCCGTTTTCGCCCAGCTTCATACCCGCATTGATCGCAGCCGATGCGGTCTTGCCCCCATTCTCGTAATTTTGCCCGCCCGAGGCGGTCAGCATCCCGCCATGGGATGCGGTCTTGGTGATGATGTTGACCACACCGGCAATCGCATCGGACCCGTACTGGGCAGCCGCGCCGTCCTGCAGCACTTCGACCCGCTGGATCGATGCGACCGGAACAAAGCTCAGGTCGGTCGTGGCGCTGCCGGAATAGGGGCTGCCACCGGCAACGGCAAGGTTCGCCGTGGTATGGCGACGCTTGCCGTTGATCAGCACCAGCGTTTCGTTCGGGCTGATGCCGCGCAGCGCCGCAGAAAGCGTGAGGTTGGCCGTGTCATTGCCAAAGCCCTGAAAATTCAGGGAAGGCAGCGATGCCGAAAGCGCGGGTCCGAGATCAGGCGGCCCAACATTTTGCAGCGCCTGCACCCCGATCACCTGCACCGGCGCTGCGCTGTCCTGCGCGCGCATCCCGGTCAGGCGCGTCCCCGTCACGATGATGTCTGCGGCGGGCGGCGGGTTTGTCGCATCGGCCGCATAGGCCGGGGCCGCCGCGCACAGAACAAAGGCGGTGCTCGAAAGGAGATGAAGCTTCATGGTTTGGAACCCTCCCGGGAATGATTTTGGTTTTATTTTTTCGCCGGGCACACCGCATCAGCCATGTCGATGCTTCCCCAAGCACCAACAAGGCTATCTATTTCGCTTTAGAATCCACAGCCGCATATCCATGCGCGCGGCGACACCTTCGGCCGTTTTTGCCGCTGCTCCGGCACGAAGTTTTGTGGTGTAGATTGGCCCGCCTGCCACCATAGGCAGGGCGGAGGTCTCCCCATGATGGCAGGCGCGGTGCGACATGCCCATGCGGTACGATTTCTAGACGCCTATCACCCCTGACCCAACCAATCCCGGTTGGGCGCCAGAACGCGGCCGAAACGGGCGGTCAGAGCCCGCACCTCCTGAAGATGGTGATGCGGGTTTTCGCCGGGCAGGGCAGCGTCCTGCGGCGCGGGATGGCGCATGCCATAGAGGATATATTGATAGCTGGCAGGGCCAAATAGTTGAGAGGTATGCGGAAAATCCCCGCTGATCGGCGGGCGGTTTTGCCAAATGCGCAAATTCTCGCGCAGGGATTCCGGGATCGAGCGTTTGTCGCGATTGGCCACCCAAAACGGCTCGCTGCGGTCGCTCAGTACATAATGCAGTTTGAGAAAGTCGATGGCATCGCGCCATATTTGATCGAGCTTGCGGTTAAAGCGCGCCGCCTCAATCGCCATGACCTCGCGGTCAAAACTCAGGTGCTCGGCCAGATGGTTGGCCGATACTTCGATCATCGCAATGCTGGAGGCTTCGAGCGGCTCGACAAAGCCCGATGACACGCCGATGGCCGCGCAATTGGCCACCCAGAACCGTTCACGATAGCCCGAATTGATGGCGATGCGGCGCGGCTCGGCAGGCAAGGCCCGGCCCGAAATCGCGCGGACATAGCGATCGAGCCGCTCGCGCGCTTCGTCGTCCGAACAGTATTCGCTGGAATAAACATAGCCCACGCCGCGCCTTGTGGTAAGGCCGATATCCCAGATCCAGCCGGCCTCCTGCGCCGTGGCCAGCGTAACCGAAGCAATCGGGCTGTCAGCCTCGGGATAGGGCACCTGAATGGCCAGAGCGGTGTCAACGAACAGCACATCGCGGCAATTGACCAGCGGCACCTTGTAAACCCGGTCGATCAGCACGCCGTGCTGGCCGCTGCAATCCACGAAGAAATCGCCCGCCAACTCGCCATGGCGGGCGGTGAGCAGGGCCGCAATCGCCCCGTCATCATCCATCCGGCAGCCCTCCACATCGTCGGAGAGATGGCGTACGCCCAATCGCGCGATGCAGTGTTCCTTGAGGAAACCGGCCACTTTGCCCGCGTCAAAATGATAGGCGTAATTGCCGATGCCCTCAAACTCCGGGCTGCTGCGCGTCTTGGGCGCAAGGCCCGCGCGGCAGAGGGCGGTCTGGAAGCAGACGGCCTCATCAAATCCGGTCGATGGCGCGGCGAGCCATGCAGAAGCCAGATCAACCTCGCCAAAGCGGTGGGGCGGGGTGAAGGGGTGGATATAGCTGTGCTCGCCCGCCGCGCCCTGCTGTCGCCACCCGACGAATTGCGAGCCTTGCTTGAAGGTCGCATCGCAGACCGCCAAAAATTCGGCCTCGCCAATGCCCATGACCTGAAGGCTCTGGCGGATCGTCGGCCAGGTGCCCTCACCCACGCCCAGAATGGGCACGCCGGGCGATTCGACCACCGTGATGCTCAGATCCCGGCGCGAAGGCAGGCCAAGCCGCCCCGCCAGAATGCCCGCGGTCAGCCACCCAGCCGTGCCGCCGCCCACGATGATGATCGAGCCGGGATCAGAGGGCATGGGGCGCCCTCGCCCGGTTTTTGCGCAGGATGAGATTGGCAATCTGGCCCACAGAAGCCGCCTGTTGATAGGCCCAGCCGAGATAGCCCTGCCGGTGCAGATCGGCCAGGGCATCAGCGGGCAACTCGGCCAGACGAGCCTCGGCAATGGCAAAGAGGCCCGATGGATTATGGCTGACCCCGCCGCCCAGATCGATCCGCACCTCGACAGGCTCGACCAGGCCAAGCGCATCGAGGGCCGCCGCATAGGCGCTGCCCTGCTGCGCGCCCTTTACCAGCGCTTCGAGGGAGTCGATGATCGACTGCAAACGTTCGGACGGGCGGCCATCGGAAAAGAACAGCACATCGCCGCCCGCCTGCGTGAGACGCGGGCTGTCAAGGTCGATCATCAAACTGTTGCGGTCGGGATTGGCGGGGCTTTGCTGCACGGCAAAGGGGTCGCAGCGGCGCACAAGCGGGACATAGGCGGCATCCCAGCCGTCATCGGCCAGAAACAGGTTTTCCTCCGCCGCAAAACCCAGCATCGCGCCCAATTCATACCCGCCCGTCACAGGGGAAACGCGGAAAAACAGCGGATAGGAATTGGCCAGAGCGGGAATTTCCGTCGGCACCACACCCACCATGCCCAGCCCATCGCCCAAAGACGCGCCATAGCCGTTGGCGAGGCGCAGCAAGCGATGTTCTGCAAAGTTCAGCGGAACGAAATTTGCCATAATTGATTGACCCATCCCAAAAATATAATATCATTCATGAAATTATTTTGAAAAGATAGTCATATGAAAAATATGTCGCAATATTTTGACGTAACGCCGCAGGTATTCCTTGAAGAAATAAAGCCGATGGTGCAGCCTGCCGTATTGAAGGGCGTCATATCCTCATGGCCTTCTGTTCTTCTCGGCCCTGACGGCTTGCTTGATCATCTTTGCGCCATCAGCTCCGATCTTCCCATCCCTCACTTTGTCTGCGATCCGGTTCATCGCGGGCGATTTTTCTATGAGCCCGGCTATACCAGCTTCAATTACCGCAAGGAACTGACCCCCATCGTCGATTTCGCCGCGCGCCTGCGTGCCGAGGCGGCCCTTGTCGAGCCATCCGCCCTGTTCGCAGGATCGCTGGCGCTGGCCGGTTATTTCCCCGGCTTTGCCCAGAGCCACGACATCACGCCCTTCATCCCGGCCAGCCAGTTTCTGCAATCCATCTGGATCGGCAACCGGACGATGACCGCCCCCCATTATGACAATGTCGAAAACATCGCCTGTGTGGTGGCGGGGCGGCGCAAATTCACCCTGTTCCCCATCGGGCAATTGCCGAACCTCTATATGGGCCCGCTCGATCTGACGCCTGCGGGCCAACCGATCAGCCTGGTCGATATACGCGCGCCCGATTACGAACGCTTTCCCCGCTATCGCGAGGCGGAGGCGCATGGATTGACCGCCATTCTCGAACCGGGCGATGCGATCTATATTCCGACCCTGTGGTGGCATGGCGTGGAATCGCTCGATAATGTCAATGTCATGGTCAACACGTGGTGGCGCGATGTGCCGGCCTATTTCGGTTCGCCGATGACCGCCTTGCTGTCCGGCCTGCTGACCCTGCGCGATTTGCCAGAGGATCAGCGGGCGGCGTGGAAAGTGGTGTTCGACAATCTGGTGTTCGAAACCAACGGCCCCGCCTTCGACCATTTGCCCGAGGCGGCACGCGGGGCCTTTGGCCAACTTACCCGGAACAGCGCGGCGCATCTGCGCGAAATGCTCCTGCAGACATTGAGGTGAGAGGCCGGGCCGCCCCAATGAGGCGGCCCGGCCTCTCAAGCCTTACAGCTTGACGCGCACACCCACCTGATAGCGCCCATAGCCCTTGGCGGCATACAGGAACTGGTTGGTGTAGCGCCCATACTGGCTTTGCGATGCGCCAAGGATGTTGACGGCATCGATGAACACCGTGGCGTGGCGGTTGATGTCATAGCTCGCGCTGGCATCAAGCTGGCCATAGGCTGCGGTATAGGTCGGCTGGTTCGCATAGAGCGGCTGGGACAGCGCGGCCAGGAACGCATCGCGATGGTTCCATGCGACGCGGGTCTGGAACCCGTTCTTTTCATAGAAGCCGACGATGTTGTACGACTTGCTCAGGCCGGGCAAGGCGAACTGTTCAAGGATATTGCTGTTGTCATAACGCGCCCCGCCCGCAGGCAGCGACACGTTGGCCTGAAGGCCGAAGCCGGTATCGCCAAACACATATTGGCCCGCAAATTCAAAGCCATGGATGTTGACCGTCGGTCCATTGCTGGGCTTGGTCAATTGCCATGTGATCAACGGGTCGTTGGGCTGGCCGACAAAGGCCTGCTTGCCGGTATCGGCCACCATTTGGGCAAAGATGTTCTGCGGGCTGGCCTGTTGACCGGCGGCCAGAACCTCGGCCGTCGCTTTTTGGGCCAGAGCGCCTGCAGAGGAATCGGTCAGGCCCGGAATGGTGACATTGCTGGTGGTGTTGGTGATGAAGTTTGACACTTGCTTGACGAAATAGTTCGCCGAGAAGTAGCTGTTATTCTTGATATAATATTCAAACGACAGATCGAAGTTCTGCGACGTATAGGGCAGCAACGCCGGATTGCCCGACGAGATCGTGCGGTTGCCGACATGCGGGTTGGCATTGACCACCTGCGTTGAAACCAGCGAGGTCAGATCCGAACGGGTGATCGTCGTGCTGTAGGACGCACGCGCAACCAGACGCTTGGTGATCTGCAGGCTCATGTCGATAGCGGGCAGGAAGTCATTGTAGCTGCTGCCTGCGGTATAGACCTGCGCGCCGGGCAGGAACTGGGTCTGGAACTCAGTAGGGTTGTTCCATGTCACCGACACCGGGGTCTGCTGAAGGCTGGCCGAACTGACGCTGGTGTGTTCATAGCGCACGCCCGCCTGAGCCTTGAAGCGCATACCGTTGAAATCGGCATCAAACTGCATTTGCGCATAGGCCGAGAAGGTGCGTTCGCGGATCAGATTGTCCGTGGCCGGGACGGTGCCATAGCCATAGCCCGAAGGATAGGCGGGCGCCGGGCCGGTGCCGTTGTAATTGGGCAGACCGGCGAGCGCCTGCGAGACAGCCATCGGGTTGAAGCTGTAGAAATAGGGCACAAGAATGTCTTTGCCCCCGCCCGACATGCCGCTCAGCAGCGAGGATGAATTGACCTTGGTGAAAAGCGACGAGGACAAGGCGCCATCAAGCCGAGGGTCATAATAGCCGTTCGAGATATTGCCGCTGTTGTAAACGGTAAAGCCCGTCTTGGTCTGCTTGTAGTTCACGCCCACCTTGATGGCGCGCAGGCCGCTGTCGCCATTGTTGCGCCATTCGGTTTCCAGCTTGGCCTCATCGACAGCGGTGCGCTGGCGGCTGAGATTATGCTGGCCAAACAGAGGCGTGATCAGCGAGGTATTGAGATTGTTCACATTATACGGCGACTGGAAAGTCCAGGTCGTCGTGGGGATGGCGGTCTTGGTCGAATCAAAGATTTTGTTGATCGAATAATTCTGATCCTGACCCACAATGTAGAACTGGGACTCGTCGGTCGAATTGTTCACCGAGTGATGGGCGTCGGCCGTAATGGTCAGATTGTCGAACGCCTGCCACTTCACATTGCCGCCCAGCGAGCCGAGCTGATTGCGCTGCTGATCATCGGTGCCCGTATAGGACAGGTCCGAACCGGCATCGACCAGATTGGTCATCGTGCCGTTCTTGTCGATGGTCGCGCTGTTCAAGGCGCCGCCATAGCCGAACCATGCGCCAAAGCTGTTCTTGAGCGCGTGGTCCTTGTACAGCGCATAGGTGTAGTCGATGGTGCCCACGATCGTGTCGGTCGGCTTGAATTGCAGCACGGCCTGACCGTTGATGCGGGTGCGGTGATGGTTTTCCACCGCCCAGTTGGCATCCTGCGGCGCCCAGGTGGGGCCGCTCTTGTTGGTCCGGTTGTCGGTGATCGCGGCCGTGCCCAGATCGACATTGTTCAGCCACCCGCGCGTATAGGCCGACTGGAGCTGGCTATCGCGTTCGGAATAGGAACCGTTGAGCAGGATGCCGATGCGGTCATCGGCGAAAGTGTCGCTGATGAGGCCGGAAATTTCGGGCGTCACGTGGAAGCCCGAGCGCGAGGTGTCATCCGTGCCCTTGACCTGAGCCGAGGCGCGCAGACCATTGTGATCGAACGGGCGCGCCGTGTGAATGTCGATGGTCGAACCAATGCCGCCCGACGCCACATCGGCCCGCCCGGTCTTGAACACATCGATGCCCGACACGCCATCGGCCGAGATATTGGAAAAGTCGAAAGAGCGCGTGCCGCCGGTGCCGCTGCCCGGCATCGAACGGCCGTTAAGCGTTACCAGGTTGAACTCCGGCCCAAAGCCGCGGACGGTGACGCGCGAGCCTTCGTTGTTGGAGCGGTCGATCGAAACGCCGGGAATGCGCTGGATCGATTCGGCCAGGTTGGTATCGGGCATCTTGCCGATATCTTCCGAGGTGATCGCATCGACCACGCCTTGGGTGTTGCGCTTGATGCCCACGGCATCGGCCAGAGATTTGCGCAGACCCGTCACGACGATGGCGCCGGGTTCTTCGGCGGCGGGTGTTTGGGCGCCCGTCGCGGCCTGCTGCGCCTGCGCGGCGCTGGCCCCGCAGGCAAGAACGATGGCGACCCCGGCAAGCGAGACCACAGTTTTTTGTATCTTCCTCATGACCATCCTCCTGATAGATGTTTTTCTTCAGAGTTTTTCTTCAGAACTTTGCTTCGGTGCAGCTGGTGGCGGCACCACCGGGGCGCACCTCGATCGTGGCGATTTTCATGCCAAGCGGCGCGGCCACGTTCAGATCGACCCCGGCGATGCCGCCGCCGGCTTTGCCCGCCAGACAGGCGAGCGGGATACGCGCCGTCTGCCAACCGCGCCCCGCCGCCGCGCGCAGCGTGGGCGCAAGGTCAACCTGCGTACCGCCCGCGCCGGTTTCCGTGATGCCGGTGAGGGTGACGGGGCCGCTCGGGGCCTGGTCGATGGTGTAGCGCAGCACGACCTCGCCCGATGTCGCCCCGGCAAAGGGCTTCATATTGGCAATGGGC
The DNA here is from genome assembly GCF_014196525.1 of Novosphingobium sediminicola. Taxonomy (GTDB): domain Bacteria; phylum Pseudomonadota; class Alphaproteobacteria; order Sphingomonadales; family Sphingomonadaceae; genus Novosphingobium; species Novosphingobium sediminicola. The sequence goes on from NZ_JACIDX010000025.1 coordinate 41,581, forward strand.
CAGCTCAGCCGCAGATCGGCGGGGCCTTTCCAGATCAGTTCGCGCGCATCTTCCTGTGCGGAATAGTCAAAGCCCAGCACGCTCAATTGCTTGCCCGCGCCCACAAAGCCATGCAGCAGCGTTTCGTCCGCGCCCTCGCGGATGCTGGCATCGACGCCTGCGGCAAGGCGCTTGTGAAACACCTCGAACGTGCCGCTGGCGCTGGCATTGAGCGCCGCGCAGGTTTGGCCCAGCACCGGCAGACGCGGCGCGGGCTGGCGATAGCTGCCGCCATAGTTCACGCTGAACAAAGGCTTGCCGTTGTCATCGCAGGCGGCAGGCCAATGAAACGGCAAACGCCCGGAAAAGTCGGTTTTGCCACCGATCAGTACGTCGGCAATCCCCTCGCCCTCGCTGCCCGGCAACCACGCCGCGACAAAGGCATCGGCAAGCGCCAGTTCACGATTGACCCACAGGGGGCGCCCGGACAGCAACACCGCCACAGTCGGAATATGCGCGGCCTTGAACTTGCGCAGCAGCTTCAGCCCTTCCTCGTCATGCAGCGCATGATCGGGCCGATCCCCCACGAATTCGGCATAGGGCTGCTCGCCAAACACCACGATGGCCACATCGGGCCGGGCGGAATAGCTGCCGTCGCTTGACAGTGTGGCCTTGCCTGCGGCTTTCGCGATGCCGCCATAGATCGAGGTCGCGCCGGGGAAATCGGCATTGGTCAGATCGCCGCCGCCCTGCCAGGTGATCGTCCAACCGCCCGCTGCCTGCGCGATATTGTCCGCCGCGTGCCCTGCGACCAGAATGCGGGCCGAGGATTTGATCGGCAAAACGCCGTTGTTCTTGAGCAGCACGAGCGACTTGGCCACCGCCTCGCGGGCCACGGCACGGTGATCGGGCGAACCCAGCAGGCCCCATTGCCCCGCCAATTCGCGCTGTGCGGGCGCGGGCTTGTCAAACAGCCCGTCGCGCAGCTTGACCCGCAGCACGCGTCCCACCGCCTCATCAAGACGCGCCATGGGAACAGTGCCATCGCGCACCTCGCGCAGCAGATTGTCATACAGGGCGCGCCAGTCATTGGGCACCATGAACACATCCAGCCCGGCCAGCAGCGATTTCGGGCAATCGCCGTTGCTGCATCCGGGCACCTGCCCATGCGCATTCCAGTCGCCCACCAACAGCCCGTCAAAACCCATCTTGCCGCGCAGCAGATCGGTCAGCAGCGCCTTGTTGCCATGCATCTTTTCGCCGTTGATGCTGGAGAAAGAGGCCATGACCGTCTGCGCGCCCGCCTTGATCGCGGGGACATAGGCGCTGGCGTGGGTGGCAATGGTCGTGTTCAGATCACCGCGCGTATCGCCCTGATCGACGCCGCCCGTGCCGCCATCGGCAAAGAAGTGCTTGATGCTGGCCAGCACATGACGCTGATTGAGGAAATCCTTGCTGCCCAGCTTGCCCTGCAGGCCCTCGACTTCGGCCATGCCCATGCGCGCCACCAGCGCGGGATCCTCGGAGAAGCTTTCGTAGGAGCGGCCCCAGCGCGTATCTTTCACCACAGCCAGCGTCGGCGCAAAGGCCCAGTCAATGCCGGTGACCGCGATCTCTTCGGCCGTGGCCGCGCCGATGCGCTGCACCAGAGCCGGATCATGCGCCGCGCCCAGCCCGATATTGTGCGGAAACAGCGTCGCGCCGATGATGTTATTGTGGCCATGCACCGCATCCGTACCCCAAAAGGGCGGGATGACCGGCTCGCCTGACGGCAGCGGCTCGGTGCCCGCGCGATACATCGTATCGGCCAGCGCCAGCCATGCCGGAGCCAGAGCCTTGTCATTGCCGCCGGGGCCGGAATTGCCGCCGTTCAGGATGGTGCCAAAACGATAGCGGCGCATATCCTCGGGCGTGATCGAACCGATGTCGGGCTCGATGAGCTGCGCCACCTTATGCTCGACGCTCATATGGGCGAGCAGATCGGCAATGCGCTGCGTTTGCTGGTTTTGCTCCTGCGTCTGCGCCGCGACGGGCATCCCCATCGCCACAGCAGCCAGACTCAGGCCGCAGATCAGCCCCTTGCGGGCCCATTGCCGGTTCATCGCGCTCTCCCTTGCCGCCGCATTGGCGGCCGACTCATTGTGCGAGAGAGCGAATAGCCAAGATTGAGAGCGTTCACAACATATTTTGTGAACGCTCTCAATTGACTTGCGATGACGCCCCTTTGTGGGGATAACCGCCCAAAGGGACAAAGATGCACAAACCTGCCAAAGTGACGATTGAAGATGTTGCCGCCGCCGCCGGCGTCTCGCGCCAAACGGTGTCGCGGGTCATCAACAACGGCCCGAATGTCAAACCCGCCGTGCGCCAGCGGGTCGAAGCGATGGTGGAGCAACTGGGCTATGTGCCCAACCTGTCGGCGCGGCGGATGGGGGGCGCACGTTCCTATCTGATCCTCTCGATCAATGACCGCGCCCGCACCTTTGAAAACTGGACATCGGGGCGCGGCAATGACTGGGTCGATCAGATGCTCTATGGCGGCATGAGCGAATGCGAGCGCCACAATTACCATATGGTGCTGGAATTGATCGACACCGATGCGGGCACAACGATCCCGCAGATCGCGCGCGCGGTCGGCTCCCTGCGCCCCGATGGCGTGATCCTGACCCCGCCGCATTGCGATAATCTGGAACTGGTGGCCTGGCTGGAACGGCAGGGGATTCCCTGCGCGCGGGTGGGCCATTACGAAGGCGGCAACTTCGTCGATGTCTTTATGGATGACGAAGGCGCGATGCGCGAAGTCACCCGCCATCTGCTCGATCTGGGCCATCGCTCCATCGGGTTTCTGGCCGGGCCGCTCAACTACGGCCCCTCGCAAAAACGCCGCAAGGCTTTTCGCGAAGCGTTGGCCGAGGCCGGAATTCCGCCCGAAGCCGGACCGATCGGGGCGGGCAATTTCTATTTCGACATGGCGGTCAGTGTGCTGGAAACCATGCTGGCCGCGCCGAGCCCGCCCACCGCGATCATTGCCGACAATGACAAGATGGCCTTTGCCGCGCTCCATGTGGCGGCCGATCGCGGCCTGAAAGTGCCCGATGACCTCTCCGTCATCAGCTTTGAGGATACGCCGGGCGTGCGCTTCAGCGTGCCCCCCCTCACCGCGATCCGCCAGCCCACCGCCGCGATGGTCGGCAAGGCCTGCGCCCAACTGATCGCCCTGTCGAAGGGCGAGGAAGGCATGGGCGCTTTCGAACTGCCCTATGAATTCGTCGTGCGCGCCACCACCAAAGCGCCGCGCGGCTAGACCGATGGCCCGCAACAGGCCCCTGTCGGCGGGCGAGGCGCTCTATGTTCTGGCCTATATGGGCGCCAATATCGCGTTTATGCCCTTTCTGGTGCTGCTTCTGCCGCGCCGGGTCGCCTCGATCGGGGTCGCGGCGGGGGGCGAGCATCTGCTTGCACTGTTGGTGCTGGCAGGCGGGATCACCGCCAGCCTGGCCAATATTGTCGCGGGGCAGATCAGCGACCACGCTATGGCCCGCCGGGGCAATCGGCGGCGGGCCATAGCGGGCGGTCTGGCCTGCCTGTTGGCCAGCTACAGCGTGCTGGCCTTTTCATACAGCCCGCTGGTGCTGGCCTTAGGTGTCATTGGTTTTCAGATAGCGGTCAATCTGTTGCTCGGGCCGATGGGGCCGCTGATCGCGGATTATATTCCCGATGAGCGCAAGGGGCACATTGCCGGGTTCCTCAATTGCGGCGTACCGGTGGCCAATGGTTCGGTGGCCATTATCGCATGGGCCGCGCCGGTCGATGGATCGGCTGGTTTTGCCCTCACCATGGCGCTGATCGCCGCCTGCGTTTTGCCGCTGCTGGTCTTCTGGCCATTTGGCGCGCCTTTAAAGCCGCAGGCCGAAACCATGCCGGTAAGTGGTCCCGGCCCCCTCCCCCTGCGCAATCTCGCACTGGCATGGTCGGCGCGGTTTTTGTTGCAGCTTGGCGCGGCCTTGCTGACCAATTATCTCTATCCCTATGTCGCCTTTCTGATGCAGGGGCCGATGGCGGTCAGCCGGTTGACGGCCGATGCGGCGGTGGGCTGGCTCTCGCTCTGGGCCGCGCTGGCGGCCTGTTGCGGCGCAGTGGCCTTTGGCCGCTGGTCCGACAGGCTGGCCGACCGACGCAGTCTGATGATCGGCAGCGCGCTGCTCGCCGCGCTGGCCCTGACCGGTTTTGCCATGGCGCCGGGTTGGTGGGTGCTGGCGGCGGCCTATGCGCTGTTTCATCTGGCGCAGGCGGCGTTTTTCTCGGTCGAGGCGGCGTTTGTGGCCGAGATCATCACCGCCTCGCGCCAAAAGGGGCGATGGATGGGTTATATGAACCTTGCCAACACCATGCCCGCGATCCTCATCACCTTACTGACCATACAGGCCAGTCAACGCAGCTTGCTCGATTTTGCCATGCATCTTGTGCTGCTGGTTTGCGCCTCGGCCTGCGTGATCGCCGCAGGGCTGTGTTTTGCCATGCGCGATCATTTGGGCTTTACGTCCAACGAGGCCGCAAGCCCAGCCCGCCAACCCAATCCGATCAGGCCGATTCCCTGATGGAAAGCGAATAAGGCACGACAAAATCGCCTTTTTCCCAGGGCGCGCTGATCGGCCGATCGGTGATGAGCGACACGGCTTTTTGGGCGATGGCATCAAGGGGCTGGCGCACCGTGGTCAAGGACGGGCTGAGGAAATGGGCCAGACCGACATCATCAAAACCGGTGATCGCCAGTTGATCGGGCATGGAAATGCCCTTGGCATGGGCCGCGCCGATCGCGCCCGCCGCCATGTCATCGTTGAGCGCCACAATCGCATCGGGCCGGTCGGCCATGTCCAGCAGGTGCTGCGCGGCCAGCCGGCCCGAGGTAAAGGTGTAATCGCCGGTCACCACCCAATCCTCGCGCACCTCGATGTCATAGGCGAGGCAGGCGTCGCGGAAGGCCTGCGTGCGCACGGCGCAGTCCAAATGGGCGGGGTGGCCGGTAATCAAGGCGATCCGCCGCCTGCCCCGATCGACCAGCAGCTTGACCAGATCAAAGATCGAGGTTCGGTTATCGAAGCGCACGGTGGCCATGTTTTCAAACGGGCCGATGGTCAGAATGGCGACAGCGGGGATCGACAAGCCCTTGAAGTAATCGGATTTATCCAGATACTCACCAAAGGGCGGCGGCAGGATCAGCGCCTGCGCGCCCTCTTTGATCAATTCCTCGGCGGCCCGCTCCGTATGATCGGGCAAGGCGCGGGCCACATCGCGGCTCAACAGATGCAGCCCCTTGTTCGCCATCGCCAACGCAATGGCCCGCACCGTTGCATTGACATAAAGGCTCTCGATCCGCGCGCTGAACTGGAGAAAGCCGATGTTGTTGATGGCGCGGCCCTGAAGCCGGAGGGAATGTTCACTGGGCTTGTAGCCCAATTCCTCGATGATGCGCTGCACGCGTTCGCGCGTTGCCTCGCTCACCCGGCCGCGGCCGTGAAACACGTTGGAGACGGTCATGGGCGACACGCCTGCGCGTTCTGCAACAGCAAGGATGTTAACGCCGGTCGATGGCTTGCGAGGTCTGGACACGAATCTTACTTTGCAGGATGCGCTCTCTTGCGTTTTCCATGCCATAATCGCAAGTTCCGTTTTGAAAATCAGGCCTGACGCCTCCCTTCATCAGGCCTGATCCCGCGTCAGTTCGCCTTACTGGCGCGGATTTTACCGGCCGGAAACGCCTTTGCCGCGAAACAGTCTGGGCGCGAAATCGGCCAGATAGTCGCGCCAGTTGAGCCAGGTGTGCCCCCCATCGCTTTCATGATAGGTATGGGCGATATGGAAAGTGTCGAGCACGCGCCGGGTCGGGGCGGCGCTGGCATAGAGGAAATCCTCGCGTCCCATCGCGTAATAGACCAGATGCATCGAGCGCGCCGCCTGCGTCAGCGCGGCGGCATGGTCACGGGCATAGGCATCGACCTGCGCCTGATCGACGTTCAGCCCCATGCCGATCCCCAGCCCCATCGAAAACACCCCGATCCAGTGGAACGTGTCGGGCCGGGTCAGCCCCTCGCGCAGAGTATGCGAACCGCCCATCGACAATCCCGCCATCGCGCGCGCATCGGCCTGGGCAATCGTGCGATATTCGCGATCGACATAAGGGATGACATCCTCCACCAGATCGCGTCCGAAATCGTGATTGGCCGTCATCGGCACACCGGGCCGGTCAGGCGTATGGCCCGCAGGCATCACCACAATCATCGGTCTCGCCCGCCCCGAGGCAATCAGCCGGTCGAGAATGACATGCGCCTGCCCCACGCTGGTCCAGCTGTCATCACTGTCGCCCGCACCATGGACGAGATAGAGCACCGGATAGCGCCCCGTCCCCCGCATATAACCGGGCGGGGTGTAAACATGCATCCGCCGCTGAGCATTGAGCGATTTGGACCAATAGGTGACCGATGTCACCGCGCCATGGGGCGTGGCCGCATCCCATTGCTGGAACGTGCCGGATGGGCCATCGACATGGACCACGCTTTCAATCCCATTGCGCGTTTCCGACCAGCGGTCCGACAAAGGATCGGCCACCTTGATCCCATCGACGCGGAAACTGTAGCGATAGGCCCCCGGCGCCAGCGGGATCGCGGTGGTCCCGCTCCACAGGCCATTGGGTTCGCGGGTCAGTTCCAGCCCCTTGGGGCCGTTGGGGGCAAAGCTCATCGGGATGGCGGCCCCGGCGTCGGAACTGGTGACGATCACCTGTCGGGCCTGCGGCGCGCAAAAGCGGAAGGTGATCCGCCCGTCTCCCAGCACCTGCGCCGAGGCGTAGGGCACGGGCATCCCCACGAACCACGGCGTATGCGCGCAATCAGCAACGGGGGCAGTCGCAGCAGGAGGCGTTGAAGGCATCGGGGGATTGCCCTGTGCAGAAAGAGGCGAAGTGCTGAGCAGGCAAGGCAGGGCCGCCAGCAGGAAGCGATTTGAGATCACACGGTTTGAGATCACACAATGTCCCTTCACGGACAAAAAGGAAAGATCGCGGTTCCCCTTGGCCGCCGGAGGGGGCGGCCAAGGGGCATCCATCAGAACTTCAGACGCATCTGCACGCCCATGGTGCGCAGATCCGGCAGAGCCGCATGCAGCGCCGAATAGGCGGCAAAGTGGAAGGCATTGGGATCAATGGTCCAATTGTCGTAAATGCCGGTGATCGTGCGGTTGTTGAACAGGTTGTTGGCAAACAGCTCAAGGGTGACATCGCCCTTGGTCATACCGACGCGCGTGTTGAAAATATGCAGATCACGCGTGCGCGTCACATTGGCCGCCGAGGCCCACACGCCGGATTTGAAATTCCAGTCGGTGCGCCAGAACCAGCGGGCATCCTTGATCGGCGCAAAGCCCCCGCCCAGCGTGACGCCCACATTGGCCGAATATTTCGAGGCCAGCGGCATTTCCTTGCCCCGGAAATCGGTGATGCCCGTCAGCGTGGTCAAAGTCGGGTTGGCATAGCGGTTGATACGGCTGCCATTATAGGCCCCGGCGGCATCAATCGACACCAGCTCATTGACCTTCCACAGCACCTGCGCCTCGACGCCGAACAGATCGACCGAGCCGGTATTGGCCACGCCGCCAACAAAATCATAGGCGTTGGACGCACTGTTATACACCGCCTGATAGATGGTGTTCATCTGATTGCGCCACAGCGAGTAATAGCCCGCCAGCTGATAGCGGATCGCGCCATCGGCCAGCTTGCCCTTCAGGCCGATTTCGTAATTGGTGATCTTTTCCGGATCGACCGCCATCTTCAGCCCGGCAGCCGCCAGACTGGCCTGAATCGAGGGCGTATATTGCAGGAAGGCGCTGTTGAACTGGCCCGGATTGACGCCCAGCGACACTGAACCATAGACCATCATATTGGGATTGATCTGATAATTCACGATGCCGCGCGGCAGGAAGTTCTTATAGGACTTGCTGAGCAGCACCGAGAAAGGCGCGAAAGTGCCGTTCACGGTCGTGAGCGAGGAATTGTTCTGATAGGCGGTGATGGTGTCGATCTGATACCGCCCTTCCAGATTGAGCGAGAGGCGGTCGGTGGCATCCCAGGTGATGCCGAAAAACGCGCCAAAGTTGCGCGCGCGGCTGCGCCCGCCCTGGCTGAACACCGGATCGCCCGCCGAGGAGAACGAGAAGTAGCCGCCCCCGCCGCGCGATTCCGCGTCCAGCCAGCTTACGCCCACAACGCCGCGCACGGCGCCATATTTATAGGCCACGCGCCCTTCGAGCGAATAGTCCTGCTGGGCCGAGTCGATGTAATAGGGATAGGAATAATAGCTGGGATTGGCCGAAGGATTGGACCCGAAAGCCTTCGACGGATTGGCAAACTGCGTAAAATCCAGAAGCGGCAGATCGGTGAGTTGGCTCCAGTCCTCATGGTTGTAACCGGCAAGCACCGTGGCCGTCAGATGCGGGTCGATCACATATTCCGCCGTGCCATGCACGTGCTGGGTATGGCGCAGCAGGCCAAAGCCCTGCACGCCGACCGAGGGCTGAACCACGCGGTTCGGGCTGGCCGTGTTTAGGAAATTGCGAATCCAGGCATTGTTGGTGGTCATCGCCCCCACGGGATTGACCACCCCCGGCGCCGCGCCGCAGAAATAGGGATTGCCGTTCATCACGCAATTCGACTGGCTGACATAGGTCACGCCGCTGCCATTGGTGACATTATAGGCCAACAGACGCGTCTGAGCCGAGGGGCCATCATCATCGCTGGCAATCATGCCGAACAGTTTGACGGTCAGGCTGGTCGAGGGCTTGGCCACCAGATACAAGGTGCCGTTGGTGCTGGACTGATCGCCCAGCATCTGGCCGGTGGCGGAATTCTGCCACGAGCCGCCCTTTTGATAGCGCCCAACCGTGGCGCGGAAGGTCAGCCAGTCGGTCACCGGACCTTCGATGGCGCCCTGAACGCGCAGGTTGCGGCGCGTGCCATACATGCCGCTGACGCTGGCGTGCCAATCCTTGCCCGGCTCTTTGTTCACGATGTTGATGGCGCCGGCAAAAGTGTTGCGCCCGAAATAGGCAGCCTGGGGGCCTTTGAGCACTTCAATCTGCGCCGGATCGGCAATGGCGCTGAGCGCGGTGGGCGAGGATACCGAAACGCCGTCGATGAAGATCGAAGTGGTAACGGCCGTGGCCGAGGTCGGCGTGAAGCCGCGCAGGTTCACCTGCTGAAACGAACGGTCGGCATGGCCCCCACCGCTGCTGGCCGTGGCAATGTTGATGCCGGGCGTGGCATTGGCGGCATCGGAAACCGTGGCAACGCCGCGCGCCTCCAGATCGGCCGAGGTCAAGGCGTTGACCGTCACCGGCACTTTGAGGATGTCTTCGCGGCGCTTACGGGCCGAAACGATGATCTCGCCCTTGGCGGGCGGGGCTTCTGCGCCGGCTTTTTCCGGAGCCTCTGCACTGGCGCCTTCCGCACGAACGGGCTGGGAAAGCAGGGTCATGGCCAAAGCCAGACCTGATGCTGCGATTCCCGCGGCGCACTTCCTGTGATTTTTCATGTCTTCCCCTGTATTTTGCAGCTTTGCCGCCATGTCCTCGTCCGTGACCGATGCTTCCCGCCCACCCTTGGGGCTTCCCTTGGGCGGCGATTGGATGGCCGACCTTACGTGTACGGAATTTGATTTAAGGCTAAATCAGGCAGTGCGGGCTCTTCGCCTGCCGGATAGAGGCGGCGGCGAAAGGGGAAAATAAGGGGCCGTTCTCGACCACCTACGGTCGCACACGCGCTGCGCCCGTAAGACCATGGCCATTCGTTTGATGGTGATCGTGCCGTGAACGGCTATCCCCGCGGCCGAAAGTACGAATGTAACATATCGCATGTTGCCGCTTTGGAACTGAGGTTGATCGGGTCCCGGCCAGTTGATGCAGTTGCTTCGAACTGCTGGCACGGATGGGGCCGAGAAGCCGCAATGTTCGAAATTTCCGAACATATCGTTCAAATTTAATCGGCTGTTTTGGAGGGCTGAATTTCGCCATTGACGCCTTGTCACGCAGGATAACCGCAAACTCCTGACGTAGAGGAGCATTCTCATGGCTTATCTGGATCTCACGCAGGGTTTTATCTCAACCGGCCCCGCCGAAGCCCGATCTGCGCAGAATTCGCGGTTCGCCCCGGCGCTCACAAAGCTTGAGCGACTTGCCATCCACATCGCCCGGAGCGATGGGATCGACAGTCTGGCACAGCCCGAGCGCGGCAATCGCTTCACGCGTTGGCTGTTCAGGGCGGATCGGCCCAATCCACTGGCCGATCCGCGACTGGAGGCATTGCGGCGCTATGCTGTCCTGTTACGCTTGCGCGGTGACGCCATGCCTGCCGATGAAACGCGCCGTTTACTGGATGCCGGTTTTGCCCGAGAAACACTGAACGAGGTCCATCATCTCGTTTATCGCGAGGCTTCTCAGTCATGACCTGGTTGCCCGTGATGCTCACCCTCTTGGGTTTTAACCCGATGCAGACCGCACAAATCACCGCCACACTGGATGCCATTCACGCCACCGGCTGGAGCTCCCTGCGTCGGCGTCGGCTGGACGCTGAATAGCTGCTTGCGTTGGCGCTAAGTCTGAAGGGAGGGTATGAGGTGCTGCCGGTTTGATGGACACCGAGATAAGCTTCCTTAGGCTACCCCAGCCTGACGTTCGAAGTCGATAGGACTGACATAGCCCAACGT
>NZ_JACIDX010000026.1 GCF_014196525.1 Novosphingobium sediminicola
CCAGCTTCTTGCGCCGCACCGCCCATGCGATGATACCCCGCACTTGGTTGTAGCGCGGCGTTTGATAGATGGCGGCGTGGCCACCCTCGACCGGCGGAATCGCGGGCAGCAGTTTAACCCCCATATAGGGCGTGAAGATCACCGCCACGAACCACGAGGCGATCAGCGCAAAACCGACCACCCAGAAGATATTGCCCGCATATTCGCCCGCCGTAGACTTGGCAAACCCCACCGGCATCAGGCCGATCACCGTGACCAGCGTGCCCGCCAGCATGGGCGCGGCCGTATGGCTCCACGCATAGGCCGAAGCGCGGATGCGGTCATAGCCCTCCTCCATCTTCACCACCATCATCTCGATGGCGATGATCGCGTCATCGACCAGCAGGCCCAGCGCCAGGATCAGCGCACCCAGCGTGATACGGTCAAAGGCGCGGTCTGTGGCCCACATGACCATCAGCACCACCGCCAGCGTCAAAGGCACGGCGGCGGCCACCACGATCCCCACACGCCAGCCAAGGCTGATCAGGCTGACGATCATCACGATGATCAGCGCCTCCATGAAGGTATGCATGAACTGATCGACGGCATCATGGATGTTGACCGATTGATCGGTCACATTGCTCAGCGTCATGCCCAGCGGCAATTGCCCGCGGATCGTGTCGGTCTCGGCGGCCAGCGCCTTGCCCAGATCGAGCCCGTTCCAGCCCTCGCGCATCACCACGCTCAGCATCAGCGCAGGCTCGCCCTCGCTGCGGATCAGGAAAGTGGCGGGGTCCTCATAGCCGCGCTCGACCCTGGCAATGTCGGACAGGCGCAAGGTGCGGTCATTGGCGATGATGGGCAGGTCACGGATTTTGGACAGGTCATCAAACGCGCCATCCAGACGGACCACCACCTGCTGCGCCTTGCTTTCGATAGACCCAGCGGGAGTCATCAGGTTCTGCTTGGCCAGCGCGTCAAAGATCGCGCGGGGGGAAACACCCAGCGTGGCGAGCCGTTCCTGCGCAAATTCGACATAGATGCGCTCGGGCCGCTCGCCAAGGATCTTGACCTTGTCGACGCCGGGGACATGCAGCAATTGCTGGCGCAGCCTTTCGGCCTCGCGCGCCAGGTCGCGCTGCGGCACGCCTTTGGCCTTGAGCGCATAGAGACCGAAGCTGACATCGCCGAACTCATCATCAACAAAGGGGCCGACCACGCCTTGCGGCAATTTGCGCGTCTCGTCCGAGATCTTCTTGCGCGCCTGATAGAACTGTTCCGGCACATCCTTGGGCGGCGTCTGATCGCGCAGGGTCAGCGTGGTGAAGGCCAGACCCGGCCGCGTGAAAGTCTCGCTGCGGTCATACCAGCGCAATTCCTGAAGGCGCTTTTCCAGCGGCTCGGCCACCTGATCCTGCATCTCCTGCGCGGTCGCGCCCGGCCATGCGGTGACCACGGTCATCACCTTGATCGTAAAGCCGGGATCTTCGGCCCGGCCCAGTTTCAGAAAGGCAAAGACCCCGGCCAGAATGATCGCGATCAGAAAGAACAGCGTCACCGATTTCTCGCGCACGGCCAGCGCGGACAGGTTGAACCGTCCGGACGTTTCCGACCCGCCGCTCATTGCGCCGCCACCCGGACAGACTGGCCTTCATGCAGCATATGCGCGCCCATGGCGACAATGCGCTCGCCCGGCCTCAGCCCGGCATCAATGGTCGCGGTTTCCTCGGCCAGAGCGGCAATATGGACCGGGCGCCATGTGACTGCAGGTTGCGCGCCATTGCGCAGCACCCAGACCCCCGCCCCCTTGCCCACATCGCGGATCGCGCCCAGCGGCACCTGCGTCGCCCCGGCATGGCCCTGCTGTGCCAGCGCGATGGTGACAGTGGCCCCCAGCGGGGCCTGTGCGGGCGCGCCATGCAGGACATAGCGTGCCTCAAACGTGCGCGAGGCCGGATTGGCCGCATCGGAAAGCTGGCGCAGGGTGGCCGTGCCATTCGCGCCTTCGTAAGTGCGTGCCTTGGCCTCCGATCCGATCGCGGGGCGCACGGTTTCGGGCAATTGCACCAGCGCCTCACGCGGGCCGGAACGGGCAAGGCGCAGGACGATCTGCCCCGCGCTCACCACCTGCCCCGGCTCGGCCAGAGTTTCGACCACCGTGCCATCGGCATCGGCCACCAGCAGGCTGTAGCCTGCGGCATTATGCGCGACCCTTGCCTGCGCCTCGGCGGCGGCCAGTTGGGCGCGGGCGGCATCGGCGGCGGCCTTGGCCTGATCATAGGCAGAGGCGGACACTGCGCCCGCCGCAATCAGATCGCGCAGGCGCCGCTCATCCGCCGAGGTTTGCAAGGCGCGGGCGCGCGCAGCCTGCACATTTTCCTGCGAGGCATTTGTGGCCAGCGCCAGATCGGTGGGGTCGATCCGCATCAAGGGTTGCCCGCGCCGCACGGTCTGCCCGGCCTGCACCAGCCGCTCGGTGATCTTGCCCCCGACGCGAAAGCCCAGATCGCTCTGCACGCGGGCGGCGATGATGCCGGTGAATTCATGCGCGGCATCGCCCGCCGCCACCGGCGAGAGCACCCGCACCAAAGGCGGCTGGGCGCGCGGATCAGGGTCGGCGCCGTGGCAGGCCGAAAGCGCAAACGCCGGCAGAGCCAGCAGGGCGAGAGCAGATTTGCGATACCGATTCGTCACGCACGATTCCTCCAACGAGAGAGGGATCATGTGTATTCATATGACTATATTGTCAAGTGGTCACATTTTACATCACGGAGCCAGGCTCCGCAGGATCAGGCCGCACACCTCGACTTGCGCATCGGGCAACAAGTCCAGATTGCGCTCCAAATGCAGCGGATCGATAAAGGGCATCATCGCGTAGAAAATCGCGCGGCAGGTCTCATCCAGCGGGGTTTTGCGCTCGAACTCGCCGCTTTCGCGCCCCTCCCTGACGATCTCGATCAGCATGGCCTTGAGCGTTGCCTTATAAGTCCGCGCCGAAGCCCATTGCTCGGACGCCGAGAGCGCGGCGATCTCATAGATCTTGCGGTCATCAAAGAAGAGTTGCAGGCTGAGATTCACCAATATCTTGAACATACGCCTGAATTTTTCTGTCGCGCTGCCCCCTTCGTCAATCGCGGCGCGCGCCTCAGACACCAGTTGATCCAGCCTGTCGGTGCAGATCGCCTCGCCAATGGCCTGCTTCGATTCAAAGAAGCGATAGATATAGGCCTTGGAAAAGCCGATCTCCTTGGCAAGGTCGGAAACCGTTGTCTTGCCATAGCCATAGCGGGCAAAACATTCATGGGCCGCCGCGATGATCTGGTCGCGCACGGCGTGTTCGGCCGGGCCGCGCGGGGCGGTATCGGTGGGTGCATTGGTCATGGCGCAACCATAGTCCTCGTCCCGCGCATTGACAACGTGTAACCAATCAATATATTGGTCACACTTCATCCATTGGCGCTGCGAGGAAAATATGCGGCCTTTGACCTTGATCCTGCCTGCCCTTGGCGCCCCTCTGCTCCTGGCCGGTTGCTCCGTCGGCCCCCGCTATGACCGGCCCGTTTCCACGCTTGCCCCCGCCTTTCACGGCGAGGCCGCCTTGGCCGGGCGCCATGGTTCGGTCCCAAAAGGTTCGGCCCCAACCGCCGATCTGGCCGACTGGTGGCGCTCGTTCAACGATCCGCTGCTGACCAGCCTCGTCGAACGCGGGCTGGCGCAAAATCTCGACCTGCAGCAGGCCGCAGCCCGTGTGTTTCAGGCCCGCGCCGTGCTCAAGAATGCCAATGCCGCCTTGCTCCCTTCCGCGCAGGTCAGCGGACAGGCGGGGGAAACCTATCAATCGCTGCAAACGCCCATCGGCCGGATCGGCAGCGCCTTTCCGGGGTTCCAGCGCTCCAGCGAAACCTATGAGGTGGACCTTGGTGCAAGCTGGGAAATCGACCTGTTCGGTGGCCGAGATGCCGCGCGCGATGCCGCGCGGGCTGATTGGCAGGCCAGTGAAGCGGGCGCGGTGGCGGTGCGCCTGTCGGTCGCGGCGCAGATTGCCGACACTTATGTTACGATCCGCATGCTTCAGGCACGGCTCGATGTCGCCCGCGCCCAACTTGATACGCAGCAGCGCCTTGTTGATCTGGTCGCGCTGCAATATCGCAAGGGCGTCGCGGCCGAATTGCAGTTGCGGCAGGCCGAAGGCGCGCTGGCGCAGGTGCGCAGCTCGATCCCCGCGCTGGGCAATCAACTGGATATGGCGATGAATGCGCTCGACGTGCTGATCGGCGCCCAGCCCGGATCGACCCGCGCCGAATTGACGGCGCAAGCCCCCATCCCCGCCCCGCCCGCAGTGGCCACGGCGGGTGGCCCTGCCGCCTTACTGCGCCGCCGCCCCGACATTATTGCGGCGGAAAGGACATTGGCGGCCTCGAACGCCCGGATTGGGGTGGCGGTCGCCGAATATTACCCGAAATTCTCGCTGAGCGGGCTGGTGGGCAGCGCCACCACCGCCACGGGCGGGCTGTTCACCGGCGGCGCGACGCAGGCCAATGGTGTGATGGGCCTGCGCTGGCGGCTGTTCGATTTTGGCCGGGTGGATGCCGAAATCCGCGCAGCCAAGGGGCGCAACACCGAGGCGCTCGCCGCCTATCGCCTTGCCGTCCTGCGGGCGTCTCAGGATGTCGAGGACGCTTTTTCCACGCTGGTGCAGCAGGAGGCACGCGCGGCATCACTCCATGATGGCGAAGCCTCGCTGACGAGGGCGCGCGATGCCTCGATGGCGGCCTATAAGGGCGGGATGGTCAGCCTGATCGAGGTGCTTGATGCCGACCGGCGCCTGCTGGAAACCAGTGACGGTGCAATACAGGCTCGGGCGGCAGCAACGCGCGGCGCGATTGCCTCGTTCCGCGCGCTGGGCGGCGGATGGAACCCGCCCGCAACTCCGGAGACATAACCATGACCAAATCACCAACCGGCCTTGAACAGGTGCAGGCCCTGCTGGCGGCAGGTAGGCAGCCGCCGCTGGGCGAAAAACTCGGCATCGCGCTGGTCGAAGCCGGTCATGGCCATTGCATCTTCGAGGCCACACCCGACGGCAGCGCCTATAATCCGATGGGCACCGTGCATGGCGGTTTTATCGCCACCATGCTCGACAGCGCCTGCGGCATTGCCGCCCACACAGCGCTGCGGCCCGGCTATGGCTATACCACGCTGGAGCTCAAAGTGTCCTATCTGCGCCCGCTTCATGCCGAAAGCGGGACGGTCAGGGCCACCGGACGCCTGCTCTCGATGGGGCGCCGCGCCGGTTTTGCCGAGGCCACGCTTCACAATGCCGAAGGGCAATTATGCGCAACCGCAACGTCCACATTGCTGGTTTTCGAACAGAAAACCTAATGGCCCACACCTAACGTCAAAAGCCGGAAAATGACTTAGATTGCTCGGCAGTCCTCGATTATCCTGCGGCCAGAGCAAAGCTGGCACCAAAATGCTGTGGGATGATCGTCCAACCACCAAGCTGAGAGCTATTCTAGCAGCGCCAGCCCCGTCGCGAGCAGATTTTCAATATCCTGCTGCGCGGAGGGCAAGGCAGTCCGCATGTTGACATAGCCGTGGATCATGCCCTCGGCCTCCAGCTGTACCACTTTGGCGCCTGCTGCCCGCGCTCTGTCCGCATAATGGCGCGCAGGATCGCGCAGCGGATCAAGCGCTGCGATCTGGATCAGCAGCGGGACCTGTGGCACGGGGCCGAGCAGCAGATTATAGCGCTCATCCCCCTCCGGCTTGCCGCAAAGCCCGTCGAACCAGTCCATCGCGCTGCGGGTCAACATATAGCCCTCGCTAAAGTCACGCATCGACGGCCAGTCATTGCCAGCGCCCAGAAAGGGATAGATTGCCCATTGCGCCAGCACCGGCCGATCCGCGGGCCTTGCCCCAAGGCGCTGGGCGACCAGGATCGCCATATGCCCGCCCGCGCTGTCGCCGCAGGTCACGATCCCGGTCGGCGCGAAGCCCAACGCTGCAGGCGCGGCAGCAGCCCAGCGGGCGACCTCTTCGGCATCCTGCGCAAAGGCGGGAAAGGGGTACTCTGGGGCAAGGCGATAATCCACCGCCAGCACCGGCAGATCGCAGCGCTGCGCCACAAAGCGGCAAAAGGAATCATGGCTGTCCAGATCGCCGAACACGAAACCGCCGCCGTGGAAGAACAGGATCAGCGGGCCGGAATCGCGTGTCTCGCGCGCATCATAAAGCCGCAGCGAAATCGAACCGCAGGCCAGATCCCGCACCACAGCCAGCGCGACGGGCGGCAGATCAAGCGCCTGCCCCATGGCGCGAATGGCCGCGCGCGCATCGGGCACCGGCAATTCGTTGATGGCCGGAGCGCCGCTTTCCCGGCCTGCGGCAAGAAAGGCCGCGACGTCAGGCCGCACGTAAGGCTGTGTCATGGATGATCCTCTCACTCTGACGGAATTTTGGGGCCGGGATTTGGGAGCCGGGATTTGCGGGCCGTTTCAGCCCTTGGCGATGTTGATGATTTTGGCCTGCGTGAATTCCAGCAGGCCCTCGATGCCCTGTTGCCGCCCGAGGCCCGATTGCTTGGCCCCGCCAAAGGCTACATCGAAGGGCAGGTCGAGATGGCGGTTGACCCAGACTGTGCCGCTGTCGATCAACATCGCCACCAGTTCGCCTCGTTCGGGATTGCCGGTCCAGATCGTGCCGCCCAGCCCATATTCGCTGGCGTTGACGGCTGCGATGGCCTGCCCCAAATCGTCATAGGGCAACACCGGCAGCACCGGCCCAAACTGCTCCTCGCGCACCAACCGCGCATCATCGGGCAGATCGCGCACAATGGTGGGCGCAATGAAATAGCCCTCGCGCTCCAGCGGGGCGCCTCCGGCCACGATCTTGCCCTGCTCGCGCGCTTCGGCCAGATAATCGATCAGCTTGGCATATTGCGCCGAATTCTGGACCGGGCCGATTTGGCTGTCCTGATCCAGCCCCTCGCCCACCACCGCCGCGCGCGCCAGAGCGCCCAGCGCATCGCACAGATCATCATACATCGCGCGCGGAGCATAGACGCGCTTGGCCGCAAGACACACCTGCCCGGCATTAACCATCGCCGCGCCAAAGATGGCGGGCGCCACCTTGGCCACATCGGCATCGTCCAGCACCAGCGCCGCATCATTGCCGCCCAGTTCAAGCGTAAAGCGCTTGAGCGTGTCCACCGTGCTGGAAAGCACCTTTTTGCCCGTGGCGGTCGACCCGGTGAAACTGACATGGGCGATACCCGGATGGCTGGTCAGCGCCGCGCCCAGATCATTGGCGTCGGCCAACGTCTGAAACACGCCCGGCGGCAGAATGTCGGCGGCCACCTCACCCAAGAGCAGCGTGGTGAGCGGGGTGGTCGGCGCAGGCTTGGCGATCACGACATTGCCGGTGATCAGCGCGGGCGCCAATTTGACCACCAGCAGGATCAGCGGGAAGTTCCAGGGTGTAATCGCCGCCACCACGCCAAGCGGGCTGCGATGTTCGGTGATGCGCTCGGCTGGCGTGTCACGGATGACATGGGAGCCGATATCCTGCGCCGCGAAATAGCGCAGCCCGGCAATCGTGCCGCCCACCTCACCCCGCGCCTGAACCAGCGGCTTGCCCTGTTCCATCGTCATCAGGCGGGCCAATTCCTCAAACCGCACCTCCACGCCATCGGCAAAGCGTTCGATAAAGGCACGGCGTTCGGCATAGGAAAGCCCAGCCCAGCCCGGAAAGGCGCGACCCGCGGACGCTACCGCTGCGTCCAGTTGCCCCGCATCCGCACGCGGGGCGGTTGCAAAGGCGCGCCCGGTGGCGGGATTGATGACGGGCATCTCTGCCACCCCATCCACCAGAGCGCCATCAATCAACAGACGAAACGCTTGATCCATATCACATTCTCACAATCGGTTTGATCACCGCGCCGCTTTCACCGGCCGCGATGGCCTGCGCGATATCGGTGAAGGGATAGAACTGAACAAGGCGTTCGATAGGAAAAAGCCCCTCGCGCCAATAGGCAATCAGTTGCGGTATCAGGCTTTGCGGATCGGCTGAACCTTCGACAATGCCGCGTATCACGCGCCCGCCGCTCATGACAAAGGCGGCATCCAGCTTCACCTGCGCCCCCGGCGCAAAGGCCGCCAGCAGGCCCGCCTGCCCTTGCGGCCCCAGCGCCATGATCGCTTCCTCGATCAGGGGCACATGGCCGGTGGTGTCAAGCACATGGTCAAGGCCGACCAGTCCATGGTCGGCAAGGCTTTGCCCATCGGCCACCACGCCCTGCGTCGCGCCCAACGAGAGGGCCAGCGCCACGCGCTGCGCCGACCGGTCCACCGCGATGATGCGCGCCGCGCCCCGGATGCGGGCCGCCATGATCGCGGCCATGCCCACCGCCCCCGTGCCCAGCACGGCGATGCTCTGCCCCGCCCGCACATCCAGCGCGTTGAGCACCGCCCCCGCCCCGGTCAGAAAGCCGCAGCCCAGCGGCCCCATCAGTTCGAGCGGCAGATCGCCATCCACTTTTACCGTATTGCGTCCATGGGCAATGGCATAGGTGGCGAAGGAGGACTGGCCGAAGATATGGCTGTGCACCGCCCCCTGCCCATCATGGATGGCAGTGGACCCATCCTCGCGCATGGCCAGAAAATTGCGCGGAAAGAAGCCGTGGCAATAGGCCGGTGCATCATGATCGCAGGAGGGACATGCCCCGCAGCTGGCAAAGGAGAGCACCACCGCATCGCCGGGCGCGACATGATCCACCCCCGACCCCACGGCCACCACATGGCCCGCGCCCTCATGCCCCAGCACCACCGGCAAGGGCACCGGCAGATGGCCATCGCGCATCACCATATCGGTATGGCAAACGCCGGTGGCCACCAGCCTGACCAGAACCTCGCCGGGGCGGGGATCGTCGATAATGACGCTTTCCAGCCGAGGCGCCTCGCCCGCCACCCTTGAAACGGCGGCTGTCGCTTGCGTGCCCATCAGAACTTCATCCCATAGCGCAGATACCATTCGCGCGGCCGGTTATAGGTGCCAAAGGCCGTGCCCGCCGCGATATTGAGCCCGCCGCTGGTGATATAGCGGGTATCGGTCAGATTGGTCCCGCCCAGCGTGAGCGACCATTTCGCATCGGGGGCATTATAGGTCAGACTGGCGTTGAACATGTCATTGGTGGGGCGGCGAAGCAGCAGGGCGCGGGCAATGTCGTTCCACACCTCGGTGGTGTGGGTCCAGTCGCCCAGCACCACGAAGGAGCCCCCATTGCCCAGCTTCATCTCATAGCGAGGCGAGACATTGATCTTCCAATTCGCCGTTTTGGGCAAAGGCGCGCCGACATAGATACCTGCCTGAATGCCCGGAATGGGGCTGGCATTGACGAGCGCCGCTGGCAGCAGCGAGGTGTAATGGGCATCAATATAGCCCACCGCGCCATTGATCGTCAGACCTTTGACGGGCGCGGCCACCACTTCCAGCTCCAGCCCCTTGATCCGCGCGTCACCCGCATTGGCAATGGTGGGCGACGTGCCGATTTGGATGTTGAGCTGCACGCCCTTATAGTCGGTGGTGAAGGCGGCCATATTCACCTGAAGATGGCGGTCGAGCAGGCTGGATTTGATGCCCGCCTCAAACGTCGTGGCCTTTTCCTCGTTGAAATCGGGGGCGACATTGCCCTGCGGGTTGGTCAGGCGCGTGGTCCAGCCGCCAGTCTTGTAGCCCTTCGACCATGAGCCATAGACCATGATGTCCTTGGACGGATGGAGTTGCACCCCCAGCTTGGGCGAGAAATTGGAAAAGCTCTTGCGGTTGACGCCCGGCACATAGACCTGCACCGGATTGGCGGGATTGGGATAGGACAGCGCCGCGTAGCAGGGCGGGCCGCCCGCCGCGACCGGAGGCGCCAGCGGGAAATTGCCATAGGGCGCGATTGTGCCATCGCCCGCCGCGCAGCCGAACAGCTTGTAATTGCCGCCGTTCAGATCCTGCTGCCCGCCTTCAAACTGCTTGCGCTCCTGTGTATAGCGGCCACCAGCGGTGAAGCCGAGCAAATCGCTGGGGCGGAAATCAACTTGACCGAACAGCGCCCAGTTTTCCGTGTTGAACTTGTTGGGGCCATCCACCTGAAGCAGGCCCTCGGCAAAGTTCACATAGTCATGCAGATTGCCCTTTTCCTTGAAGTAATAGGCGCCCAGCACATAGTTCAGCTTCTTATCAAAGGCCCGGCCCAGCAATTGCAGTTCCTGGCTGATCTGCCACTGGTTCTGGGTAAAGCTCAATTCGAGGAAGGAAAGCGGTGAGCCATCGGCATCCACCCCGCCCTTCCAATTGGTCTGGCGATAGGCGGTGATGGATTTGATGGTCAGATTGGGGCTGACCTCGGCCTGCACCGTGCCGCCCAGGCCCCATGCGGTCAGCTTGGTAAAACTGGGACCATTGGCATAGGAGAGATCGGGATTGGCGATGAGGAAGCGCGAATCCCACGGCAGCCGGTCATTGAGCGGATTGCCGTCGACATTGACGCTGCCAAGACCGGCGAGTTGATATTGCGGGTTATACTGCGTGCCGCGCGGGCCGCACAGGGCCTGCGCATTGCGTGCGGCAATCTGGGCGGGCGTGCTGCCGATGCAGAAATTGTAGAGGCCCGCAAACAGGAAGCCCGTGGTTGAGGTGGGATCAAAGGCTGTACCGGGCAAATGGTTGGCGCCCGCAAAAGGACCGGGCACATTGGGGAACACGCCCAGCAATTTGGTCGCCTGCGCGGGGCTGTCCTGACGCGTATAATCGCCGGTGAAGGTGGCGGTGATCGCGCCGCCATTGTCCCATTTCAACTTGCCGCGCATACTGACACTATTATCGCCGCCCTCGCGCGAGGCATTGGCATAATCGGCATTGGCAAAGCTGGTATAGGGGTCCGAATTGCCCGCCCGCTGGTCGGGATAGGGAATGCGCTTCAAAAAGCCCTGACGGTTTATGCCCGATACGGTGAACGAGGAAAACAGGCTGTCGGTCAGCGGCACATCGACCGTGGCGCGCAGTTTCACCATATTGAAACTGCCCGTGGTAGCGTCGAAACTGCCCTTGAACTCCTTGCCGGGATCATGGGTGACGATGCTGATGGCGCCGCCGATGGTGTTGCGGCCGAAAAGCGTGCCCTGCGGCCCTTTCAGCACCTCGACCCGCTCCACATCGGGCAGATCCTGATTGGCGCCCACAGTCCGCGCCAGATAGACGCCATCGAGATAGATGCCGACGCCCGGATCGATGTTGAAGGCAAAGTCATCCGACCCGATCCCGCGAATCGTGGCCGAAAGCACCGCCGAGGAGCCCGAAAACGGCGTGCCGCCATCCAGATTGACATTGGGTGCCAGCGCCGAAAGCGAGGCGACCGAGGTCACCGAACGCTCCTTGAGAGCCGTGGCGGTGAAGGCGCTGATGGCAATCGGCACGTTCTGGACATTTTCCGAACGCTTTTGCGCGGTAACGACGATTTCGCCGATGGCAGGCTCGGCAGACTGCTGCTGCGCCATGGCCGGGGCGGAGGCCAGCGCGGTCGCAAGGGCGCTGCTGACCCAAAGATGGTGTCGCATGATGTTTCCTCTCCCGTTCAGGCGGCTTGGCCACCCTGATGGAGGAAACGTTATTCCTTATAGCATTGCCTGTCTTGAACGCCCAACCGCCCTTTGCTTGAACGAACGGAAATGGGCCAGCCTATCCCCGGAACCGGGTGGCATAGAAACTGGGCGTTTCGCCAAAGCGTTCGCGGAAACGGCGGCTGAAATGGGCCGCATCGGAAAAACCCAGCTCATAGGCCAGATCGCTGAGCGAAGCACCGCGCGTTCCCTTGCGCAAACGGTCTGCCGCCAGCGCCAGACGGCGCGTGTTGATATAATCGCTGGCCGTTGTCGCCATTTCGGCAAAGACCATCTGCACCTCGCGCGCGGGCACGCCCAGACTTTGCGCGATGGACCCGGTGCGCAGCGCGCCATTGGCCAGATTGTCCTCTACAAAAGCCAGCACCCTTTCGCGCAGGTCGGCCCCCGCCTCCGGCCTGCTTTCGCGCGTCCGCATGGCATTGGCCAGCAGACGCATCAGCACTTCGCCCAAGGCCTCGCTTTCCGCAGGCGTATGGGTGTCGCTCCAGCTCTGGGCGAAAATCGAGGCGATGAAACCACGCAGCACCCCCAGAGAAGGCGTCCTGTGCCGCAGGATCATGCCGGGCCTTGCGCCGAATTCGCGCAAGGCTTCCCATGGGAAATCGATCACGAACATTGCGTTGCGGTCGGAAATTTCGATGCCATAGGGCTCTTCGGGCGCGCAAAAGGTCAGATCGCCGGAGAAAAGCGCGGCATGGCGGCCGCATTGCTCGGTGGCGCTGAAACCCTTGGACTGGAAATGGATCAGCCCGCGCTCCCCTACGCTTTGCGGCGCGCTGCCCGCCCATCGCCGCACCGAGGAACGCTGCGAAAGCGCAAGGCTGAGCCCGAAATCGCCCAGTCGGCACCCGGTCCAGCTGGCATCAATATCGCGCGCGCCATCGACGGTCATGCCCGGAAACATCGCCGCGATCAGATCGTTCCAGTAATCCAGCCTCTCATTGGCGCAAACCGAGCCCGTAGCGTGCTTGATCAGCATCGCGCTCTCCCCCCGTTACCCGATGCGCTCTGCTTGGCGCATTCTATGCCCT
This sequence comes from Novosphingobium sediminicola, assembly GCF_014196525.1. GTDB lineage: Bacteria > Pseudomonadota > Alphaproteobacteria > Sphingomonadales > Sphingomonadaceae > Novosphingobium > Novosphingobium sediminicola. The sequence continues at coordinate 12,680 of NZ_JACIDX010000026.1, forward strand.
TGCACTAATAACGGGGCGGATGGGATGAGTCGATGCTTTGCGAACCAGCCATCAAAATCCGCTGGCGGATATATGCTGGCGCCACGCCAAACGATGATAATCGCCGCCCCCCCTTTCTACCAGGCGATCCGGTTCCCCGCTGCGCCGTGCAACTCTGGAAACCGGACCACAGGCATCATCTCAAACCCTGATCAATACCGGAACGACAGGCTGGCCCCATAGGTGATGGGCATGCCGGCATAGCGCACGATCGATTCCAGAAAGGCGTTCTGCGAAGCCCAGTAATAGCGGTTGGTCAGATTGTGCCCCCAGATCTGCGCCGTCCAGCGGTGGTCGTTGGTACTGACACCAAGATTGGCATCGAGCAGACCATAGGCACTGATCTTCAACAGGTTCTCGCGGTTGAAATCGCCATAGGTCTGGCTCCTCCAAGTGTAGCGCCCGCCAACGAAGGCCTCCAGCGTCCTTCCCACATTCCAGCGATACTCCCCGCTGCCCGCAAGTTGCCATTTGGGTGTGTTCGGGAAGGCCGATCCCCCGAAATCGCCGGTTTCGCCAAGCTGGGTGGTGCCGGTGAAGCTTCCGTCGACCTGTGAATGGAGGAATGTCCCCTGCGCGCCCAGCGTCAGCCCGCGCATGGGCCGCGTGGTCAGGTCGAAATCGGCGCCCAGAATGTGCGATCTGGGCACGCTGACCAATGTGGCAAGCGGACCGAAGATCGGCACAATCATCGTGCCCTGCAACTGCTTGTCGGCATACTGATAATAGAACACCGCCGCATTGAGATGCGTGGCGGGCAGGATGTTCGTCTTGATCCCGGCCTCATAGGCGGTCAGCCTTTCCTGCGGCACGGGATTGTATTGGGTCACGAAAACCGCTGCGATGTTCGAGACGGCCTGCGCCTTGTACCCCCGGCTGACGCTGGCGTAGAGCAATGTGCCCGCCACCGGCTTCCAATCCAGCCCGGCGCGCCACGATGTGCTGCCCTGCTCGGTCCGGCCCCGGATATGGGCGAGCTGATAGGTGCCATTGGCCAGCGGCGCGAAATTCACGCAATCCCCGGCTACCAGCGGACGGATCGAGCTGCCCGTCATGTTGAGGACGGTGGCAATGCCGGTGCCATAAGTCAGGTTGCCTGCATTCTGCGAGCAGGCGTCATAATCCAGCCCGGTTTTGGTGTAGCGCAGACCTGCGCGCGCACTGATCGTGCTGGTCAGCTCATAGTCGACATTGCCGAAAACCCCTTTTGAATCATAGGTGGTGCTCAAAATGGTCGGCACCCGGTTGATTGAGGGCAGGCCCAGCGCGTCGAACACATTGCCCGCGTTGGCGTCGCGGATGTCGAAAGTGGTGTTCTCATAGGTGGTGTCATGTTCATAGCTGCCGCCCAGCACCCAATGACCGCGATCCTGGTGGAAATGGCCGCCTGCGCGCAACTCCTGCGACACGCTGTGGACATTCCCCTGCCGGTCGAGCGCATAGACCTGAAGCGTGGTGGCGCTGGCGCTTTGTGCAAAGTTCTGACGGTTCCACGCCCCGGAGGTGAGCGAGGTGATCGTCGTGCCATCGCTCACATCATAATCGATGCGCAATGTCGCCTGCAATTCGCGATTGTTTTTCCGGAGCCGACCGCCTTCGGGAAAGTCCGTGCCATAGGCGGTGGCGCGGGCATTGGCGGGCGCGAGCGGGAAAGCCGCCAGCGCGGGTTCGGCAGGAACCGTCGGGCTGATCCCGACGAGTTGGCCGGTCTGGACATCTGACCGATCAAAGGTGCCGCTGAAGGTCAGAATGCCCTTCAGCCGGGGCGTGGGCCGGAAGGTCAGCGTGCCGCGAAAACTGGTGATGTTCTTGGCGCCCTGCGTCGCGCCGGTCACATAGTTCTTCTGCCAGTCTCCCGAGTTTTCATGCGATACCGCCAGCCGCGCGCCCACCGTGTCGGACAGCGGGCCACTCACAAAGCCGCTGACGATGCCGTCGTCGAACCGGCCGAAGCTGACATCGGCCCCTGCCTCAAATCTGGTCCCCGGCTTGGCCGCGATGAAGTTGATCGCGCCGCCGGTGGAATTCGAACCGAAAAGCGTCCCCTGCGGCCCCTTGAGCACCTCGACCCGTTCGAGATCAAGCGTCGTGCCCATGGCCATCACCGAATAGGGGATGGGCGCCTCGTCGGCATAGATTGTAACGGCGGGCCGTGCGGCGACTGAATTGTCGTAATAGCCGACGCCGCGCAGATAATAGACCGGAGCGCCATAAAAACTGGTCACGGTCGAGAAACCGGACACCAGCTTGGCCAGATCCTCGGTGGAATGCACGCCCGCCGTGGTAAGCTGCGTGCCGCTGAACACATTGATCGAGAGCGGCACCTTGTTCGCCGAGGAGGATCGCTTTTCCGCGGTGACGATGATGTCGGGCACGCCTGTCTGCGTGTCGGATGCCTGGGCTGGCGCGTTAGTGGATTGTGCCTGGGCCGCCCCCGCCGTCACCGCCGTTCCCGACAGCAAAGACAAGGCCAGCAGTCGGCAACTATTTGCCTTCAACATAGATCTCTCCCTTTATGATTTGCGATTTTATGTTTGAATTTGACGCAGGCGCGCGTCTCCCACGGGCGGCCCTGCGGCATCGCCCGATCTCATGGTCACACCAATCGGAACCCTTGCGCCGCCGGAACGGTCAGCGGCCACCTGCAAGATAAAGCACCGCCAACAGTGCGGTCACCGCCAGAAGTCCCCCCTCGAAACCCCATCGCCATAGCGCGGGGGCATGGCGCAACTCCATGAAGTCAAGCAGCACCAGACGGCCCTTGGCCCCGGCCAGCAGCAGCGTGCCGATCCCCGCCAACTGCCCCATGGCGCTGTCATGGCTGATCAGAAAGCTGATCCCGGTGATTGCCAGCATAAGAAACAAGGTGCGATGCGGGGTGAAGAAAACCTTGTCCATGATGCCGCTCACTGGAGAAGATACAGAAGCGCGAAAAGAAACATCCACAGCAGGTCGACCAGATGCCAGTAGATCGCCCCGGATTCGAGCACATCCATCTGCCCCGAATGATAATGCCCCGCCATCACCCCGCGCCGCATGACCGCCAGCACCACGGTGGCAATGACAAGATGCACCATATGGACCATGGTCAGCACGAAATAGAAGGTGAAGAAATCATTGGTAGTAGGGAACAGGCCGTGTGAGATCTTGTCGGCATATTCGAACACTTTCACCCCGGCAAAGATCACGCCGCAGCCGATAACACCAGCCAGATAATGCGATGCCTGCCGCGCATGCTCCCGCCGGAGACTGCCAAGAGCCTGCATGACCGACCAGGACCCGATGATCAGCACACAGGTATTGAAGACCCCCAGATCGCGGCTCAACGCCTGTTGCGAGGTTCGGTAGAGATCGACATCGCCGCCCCGCCCGATCATGTAGGTGATGAAGAAGAAACTGAACAAGCTGCATTCCGCCGCGATCAGGATCCAGAAGTCCCGGACACCCGGCACCCTGACCGCCGGGTGACACGGGGCGTTTTTCCCAAGCGCCCCTCCGCGATCACGATCTGTTGCCTGCCCAACCATTGACAGTCCTACCTCCCCAGAGAACACTTGCCCTTTAGCGCAGGCCATAGGCTCCGTGGACCTGCTGCCCGGCCGCTATGGCGGGCGATGGCTGTCCGATCGAACGCCGGGTCTCCTTCAGCACGAACATGCTCTGGAGCGAAAACCACAGGAACCAGATGATGAAACCGAACCAGAAATTCCACCAACCGTTGATCGCCAGCGGCCCGCGGTTGAAATAGGGCATGATCGTTTCGAGGAAGAAAGATGCCCCCGTGAACAGGGCGAACCAGCCAAGCCAGGCGGGGAAGATCCGATGCTCGCTGCGATCGAGAATGGCGAACAGGCCGCAGCCCAGCAGCTGAACATTGGTGATGTTGTACGTCATGTCGAAGAAGTACCAGGTCGAGAGATGGACCGCCTTGATCATCTCCGGATCGACCCCCGGCTGCCCCGCCCAGCGCGCGCACCATGACCATTGCGAGCAGACATAAACGATGAGCAAGGCTGTCAGAATGCCCCCGCTCAGCGCCATGAGCGCCAGCAGCGGGGTCTTTTCCCTTTGCCAGATCTGATACGCCATCACGATCGACCAGGGCATGTAGAGAATGCCCACCGACGTGGCCAAGGCCATGCCCAGCATCACCGAGGGATGCCCGTAATACTGACTCACCAGTTCCGCGCCGCTCAACGTCTGGGGCGGGCAAGGATAGTTTCGCCCCATCACGCCCCAGGTCAGGATGAAGCTGACCACCCAGGCCGGGCCGGTCCAGGACACCCAATAAGCAATCTTTTTCGAGGTTTCCTCAGGCATCACCGTTCCCCTTGTTGTCTGCAGCCGGTTTCAGCATCAGCGCATTGTGAACGAGGCTGGTCACGATGCCCTCCAGGATCCGGATCTGGGCCGGGCCAAGATCGGTCCAGCCCAGATGGCGCAGGAACGCCTCACGATTGGTGCGCATCGACACGATGGAATGCGTGGCGATATAGGCGCGCAGCCGCACCTCCTGCTCGTCGGGCGACACAGCCAGATGCGCCGCCAGATTGACCGCCAGCGCCGTTTCCAGCGGCCGGAACGCGGCCTCGTAAAGCGTGTCATAGGCATCGGGTGTGTCGATCGAGCAGCGCACCAGAAAATTCACCCAGGACTGCGGCTCGTCACCGCCGAAAAGCACACCAAAATAGGCGCGGACCGCGCGGGTCAGCCGCTCAGCCGGATCGGCGGGGGCATCGGCCTCCAACTGGTCGGACACTTCACGGGTCAGCCCCCGACAATATTCGGCGATGGAGGCCACCGCCGCTTCGAACAGCTCTGCCTTGCCCCCGAAATGATAGGCGATCGCGGCAAGGCCCACCCCGGCCCTGTCGGCCAGTTGGCGGGTGCTGACGGCATCGAAGCCACCATCCCCAAACATCGCGATCGCCGCCTCGATCAGGCAAGCCCTTGTCTCTGCCGTGCGCATGGCATGCCCGTTCGAGCGCACCCCTTCATCCTGCTCCACTTGCCGACTCCATTAAGATCGATCGATTGATCTAATTTCTAACGCCTGTCCGAACATGCGTCAATGGACCGACCATTAAAAATTCATCCAGCTTCCGGATCATGCATGACCTTTCACGATTCGAGGATCCGGGCACGTCCAAGGTCGGTGTACGCAGCGATGGTTGAGGCGAAGTTGTCCGTAATATTGCTTGAGACCCGTCAGCGCCCGTGACCTGGGTAAAAAGGGCGATGTCTCCAAATATGGCTGTCCCGACAAGATCGTGAACGACTATTCGGAAGAAGCGAGCGTTCGGTCAGCCACACAGCAAGCCGGGCGATGAGCTTATACGCCCCCTGCCATGGCAAGAGCATCCGCCCCCGCCGGAAAGCGAAGCTGACCTGTCCGGTCCTGCACCGCGTCCCACACCGCCTGGGCAACATCGCTCTCGCGCGTGGTCAGGGCGGGCGCGGCAAAGGCTTCCATAATGGGGCGGGCAAAGTCGGCATACTCGCCCGGCAGCAGATCGCTTACCGGCACGATGGCATTGGCCCCGAACCGCGTGGTCGGCGCATAGCCCGGCTCGACCAGCTTCGCGTCAATGCCGAAATGGCCCAGTTCATGTGCCAGCGAGCCGGTAAAGCCCTCGATGGCCTGCTTGGTCGCGGTATAGGCGGCGGCCAGCGGAAAGGCCCCCAAAGTGACGCTTGAGGTGACATTGACGATGCAGCCCGAGCGACGCTCCCGCATCCGGGGGATGAAGGCCTGACACATCGCCATCACGCCGATTGTGTTGGTCTCGATCAATTGCCGGATCAGGCTCATCGGCATGGCCTCGAAAGCGCCCACCCCGCCCACTCCCGCGTTATTGACCAGCACATCGATTGGCCCTGCCGCCTCCGCCAGAGCCTCGATGCTTTCCTGCGAGGTGACATCCAGCGGAAGGATGCGCAGCCGATCAGAAGCGCCGCCAAACACCGCCGGGTCGGGCTTGCGCATGGTCGCCACCACATTCCAGTCCTTGACGAGGAAATGCTCCGCCGTTGCCTTACCATAGCCGGAGGATGTGCCGGTGATGAGGATCGTCCTGGTCATTGCCTGTCTCCTTAATGTCGATAGGGGGAGAGATAGACGCTGAATCCAAGACAATATATAATCATAGATCCATATCTATTTACGGATCGTCCAGACATGGATCCCCTGAGCGATATCATCGCCCTGCTGCGCCCCCATGCGGCCCTGTCGAAACCGATCACGGCGCGGGGCCGTTGGGGTGTGCGCTATCAGGCGCATGATGCCCCGGGCTTCACGCTTATCCTCGCCGGGCAGGCATGGGTGACCTTCGAAGGATCGGCGCCGCTGCAAATGGCACAGGGAGATTTCCTGCTGATGCCGACAACGCCCGCCTTTGCTCTGGGCAGCGAGCCGGGACTGGCCGGTCCTTTGCTGGAGCCGAGCAAAGAGGCGGTCCGGCATGGGGAACAGGACGGCGAGCCCGAATTTGCGGCTTTGGGCGGCAGTTTTTCTTTTGAACGGGCCAACGCCCCTCTCCTGCTCGCGCTGCTGCCCGGCCTGATCCACATTCCCGCTGCGCAGGGCATGACAGACCGCATGGGCCGGACGATCCACCTGCTGGCCGAAGAATGCACATCCAGTCATCCGGGCAAGGATCTGATCGTTCAGCGCATGCTCGAAGTGCTGCTGGTCGAAGCCCTTCGGTGGCAGGGCGTGGGGCATGATGCCGCCTCGGCAGGCTTGCTCGCCGGGCTGCGCGATCCGGCGCTGGCCCGGGCGCTGCATGCGGTGCATGCCGATATCCGCGCCCGTTGGACCGTTGCGCAGCTCGCAAAGATCGCCGGCATGTCACGTTCGGCCTTTTCCGCGCGGTTCAGCCTGATCGTTGGCCGCGCTCCCATGGAATATCTTACCAGCTGGCGCCTGGCGGTTGCCAAGGATGCGCTAGCGCGCGGCGGCGAGTCGCTGGACCGCATCGCCGACGACATCGGTTATGAATCAGCCAGCGCCTTCAGCACCGCCTTTCGTAAACACAACGGCACCCCGCCGGGCAGCTTTGCCAGAATGATGAGGGACGCTTAATTCGCCCTCATTCCTGACATTCAGTGGGCCCAAACTGACCGTCCAAAGCAGGCGTAGGTTCAGGTTGCGTCGGCAAAGGCTGAACGACATCAACGCTGGGCAGCCCACCATCCGATTTCGGCCAGCCGAATAGCGACAGATACCCTGCAAATTGCAGCCAATTCAACCTAACTTGCTGGCCCAAAACGGACTTCCACCTCAAAGTGCAGCGCTTCAGATGTGCTGGCATCGGGCGGGACGGGAAACGGCGACGCTCGGTGAAGTGCCTGTATGGCGGCACGATCCAGCATCGTTAATCCACTGGGGCTGATAACCGACGACCTAGTCAGATGCCCGCTTACATCCAGATCAAAACTCAATGTCACGCGGCCCTCCATGGAGACGGCGGCCGGGCGACAAGCCATGATACGCAACCATATCCGATGCGCATAGTTCGCCTGTCGCGCCGACTGGTCGAGCTTTTCTGCTAAAGGGATGCGCGGCAATGCATCCGGCTGAATCTCGGAGGCATGCGCTACCGGAAGCGTAGCAGATGGCAGCAGTCTTGCTGAAAGGTCAGACGGGGCGGGCTGCCTGGAAGGAGCCATAGCTCTCCCCAAGTCTTCGAAAAGCGATTTCGCCTGCGTCGTCATGGCGCGCCGCCTTACAGCGGCTAATGGTTTGGCCTCTGGCTGTGCTGGAGTTGACGACGTGTGCAAGGAAAACGTAGCCGGACGAGGCGCAGGGCCGCGTGCGGATCTGGTTCCGTTTGCGGTCCATGCCAGCGCTACACACAACAACGCGCCATGCGCCAGCAGACTCGCCGCCGCACCGGCCATCCGTTGACGGCAGGAAGATCCGGCCGCCGCAAAGCGACCGGATCCTCCTTTCCCACAATGCTCAGAAACGACGGGAAAGGCCGACATTGACCGACCGCCCACGCCCCGCCACCGGGCGCAGCACAGTGCCGCCGCTGACGCTGTAATCACCCAGCGCCATCCCGCCCAGCGGCAGGAAATAGCCCTTGTCCAGCAGGTTCTCGACATCGAGACTGACGCTCCAGAATTTCCATTGATAGGCCGTGCGCAGGTTCACCAAAACAAAAGCTGCCGTGGTCGACTCCTTGCGGGCCGGATCGACACGGGTCTTGCTATCGACCCAGTTGACTTCGACCGCGCTGCTCAAGGCTCCCATCTGATGTTGCAGGCTCGCCTTGATGTTGAGCGGCATCTGCCGATAGAGCGGTGCATGATCGGTCAGGTTCTGGCCATGCACCCATGATAGCGCGCCGCTCAGACGTGTCTGCCCCCACCTTCCGCCGTTCCATACGGTCGCCGCACCTGACACATCCAGACCGTAGAATTTTGCCTCCTCGTTTGTGAACTGCAACTGGTTGAAGTTGCCCAGCGGCCCGACATAACGCGCGTCGATATAGTCGTTCACATGAGTGTAATAGGGCGCCATTTTGACGAACCAACCCGGCTTGCCTCCGCCCGAAACGGTGAGCGAGGCGCTGATCGTGTCGGCGCGTTCAGGGCGCAGGTTCAGATTGCCGAAATAGCCGTTGCCATCGCCATACCAGCCGATCATCTGGCTCGACATGGCGCCCTGGCCCCATGTGTAGAGCTCATAAAGGTTAGGTGCACGGGTCTTGTGGGCATAGCCAAGATCAATGGCCACGCCCGATACCGGCATATAGCGTCCGATCAGCGATGCGCTCCAGTTGTTGAAATGACGCTTATGGTCTGCCGCGTTGAAGGCGCGGGCCGCGGCCGCATCGGCCATGCTCATCATGCCGGTGGAATAAGGGGTCACATTGCCCGTATCCATATTCACCCGGTCATAACGCCCGCCCGCTGTCAGGACAAAGCGTTCGCCCCAGCGCTTCTCGGCCTCGGCGTAAGCAGCGACTCTTTCGCGCTGGCCGTTGTTGACGTTGAGATAGGTATCAGGCCCCATCATCATACTGCCCGCTACCGGCGGCCACCAGTCGTCCAGTCGCTGGTTGCGATACTCGCTGCCCAGACGCAGGTTGGTGCCCGCCGCCAGCGGAAGATCGAGCGCCAGCGTATAGCCGCCCGAACGCACGCGCGTGTTCATCGGCATGCCGCCATCGGCCACGCCGCCCTTGTCGGCCAGAAAGTTCATTTCGTGATCGGTGGCGCGATAATCGGCCTTGAGGTCCACCGTACCCCAGTTGAAAGTGCCCAGATAATGACCATTGAGGAACCAGGAGTTGTTCCCGGTCATATCCATGAACTGATTGGGAAAACCTTCATGGGCGGAATGGTGATAACCGCCCGCCAGTTCGACAAGGCCGATATCCCCCTGCCAGGCCAGCGCCAACTTGTGGTCGGTCTTGGCATATTGGGTGGAATGCACAGTGCCCAGATCGCCCCCGGCGCTGTAATTGCCTGCCTTGGTATAGCTGCCCGTATAGGTGGCTGACAGACGCGACACTGCCACTGTCAGCGACAGACCGGTCCCGAAACCACCATCATTGCTGCGATAATGGCCCTGCGCCTCGCCGGTGATCAGCAGCGTGCCGTCTTTTGAAAAACGCGGCGGCACGCTTTTTACCGAGATCACCCCGCCAATGGCATCCCCGCCGGCGCTGACCGGCGACACGCCGGTAATGACGTTGATGCTGCCCACCGTCTGCGGATCGGTATAGCTGAGCGGCGTATTCATATCGTTGGGGCAGGCTATATCGATGGGGTGACCATCAACCAGAACCGTCAGGCGCTGTTCGGTCAGGCCGCGGATGGCGGGCATGGTCGAAAAGCCGCCGCCAGTATTGCCCGCTACGCCCGGCACGCTGGTCAGGATCGTCGCCGTGTCGCTGGTCGAAGGCGCCATACGGCGCAAATTGTCACGGATAATGGTCGTAGCGGCGGCGCCGGTGGAAGCCGCATCGGTATCGACATCGACAGAAGGCAGAACAGTGACCGCCTGTTGGGCCATAACGGGCGTGGACACACCGGCGATCAGCGCCAGCGCGAGAGTGGAAATTTTCATGGATAGCCTGTTTACCTGGCGCGAACGCACAATCAGCGCGGCCGCGCGTTCAATCGCATCGCCGTGGAGCAACTCCATGCGATGTTGGTTTGCGAAAAATCAGGAGAAGACAGGTGGCGCGCGCAAAGGTGGGCGCAGGCGCGTGGGCCGCTGGGCGGGAACAGGTGTGACATGCGAAAGCGCCAGCGCCATGACGAAAAGCAAAGCTTCGACCAGCAAGGGCACATCGGCCCCGCCCAGCAAGGGCATGGCATGCGAGGCAAAGGCGCAGGTCGTGTGGCGATCCCGCCCGTCAGAATGGTCGGGTTGGCGATCGGGTACAACAATCTGCCTGATATGGGCCAAGCCGCTGGCATCAGCACAGATTTGGACCGTCAGTATGTGGCTAGAGGCAACCGGCATGAAGCCTTGCGGCAGCAGCGCGCGAACGGCGAGCGCAAGCAAAACCAGCCCTATGGCCAGCCAATGCCTGTCAAAACACCACTTGCGCATCAAATGCATCATTCAGCCCAGCTATCAGGGCATTACGAGCAGAGCAATCGGACAAAATGTACCGCCCCTTAGGTCAGAAGAAGGGCGGAGGGCGTGCAGATTTACCCAGTTCACCAACAACCGACCGGGTGGGGACATCGTTTACTGAATGCGACCGTCGTTACCGTGTTTGGAAAGACCAATTTTATGGTCATACTGATAGCCAGCTCTCCCAGGACGTCAGGCTTCGCTGTCTGCCCCCTTACTCTCCCCCGACAATGGTCGGTTTTGCCTTACTGACGCGAATGTAAAACCGGGCATGATACCTATTTACGACCTATGACCGCACCAGCGATGACGCCGCCAGAACCATTGGTGATATTGAAACTTGCACCGGCTTCAACAGCTCCTGGTCCGAAAAAGAGAGATGGCTCGGCAAATTCGGACAGCGGTCTAAGTGGATTTTCTGCCTGAAGGGGGCCATGGTGGCCGCCAGACAGGAGCAGAGATGAGCAGACGACCCCGCCGTAATCACAGCCCAGCGTTCAAGGCGAAAGTGGCGTTGGCAGCAGTGAAGGGCGAGAAGACGCTGGCGGAGCTGGCGCAGCAGTTTGACGTTCACGCGAATCAGATCACGACTTGGCGCACGCAGTTGCTGGAAGGCGCAGCCGGTGTGTTTGGTGGCGAGAGTGCCGCAGAGAACGCCGAACCTGCCGTCGATGTCAAAACGCTGCACGCCAAGATCGGCGCACTGACGCTGGCGAATGATTTTTTAGCAGGCGCGCTCGGGAAAGCAGGTCTGTTGCCGAGCGTAAAGCGATGATCGACCGGTCGCACAGCCTGCCGGTTTTGCGTCAGGCCCGGGAACTGGGGATCAGCCGCAGCAGCGTGTATTATCTGCCCGCGCCGGTGTCGGGCGCCGACCTTGGCATCATGCGACGCATGGACGAATTGCATCTGGAGTATCCCTTTGCGGGCAGTCGCATGCTGCGCGACCTGCTGCGCCAGGAGGGCATCGAGATCGGGCGTTGCCATGTCGCGACCTTGATGAAGAAGATGGCGATAGAGGCGATCTACCGCCGTCCCAACACGTCGAAACCGACACCGGGGCACAAGATCTACCCGTATTTGCTGCGTAAATTGCCGATCACGCGGCCGAACCAAGTCTGGGTAACCGACATCAGCTACGTCCCCATGGCTAAGGGTTTTGTCTATCTGGTGGCCATCGTGGACTGGTTCAGCCGCAAGGTTCTGAGCCACCGGGTATCGATCTCGATGGAGGCTGATTTTTGCGTCGAGGCGCTGGAGGAAGCACTGGATGCGTTGTAAGGAGATTCCGCAATACGTTAGCGGAACGCTCCGCGCAGAAAGCGACCCATTCTCGGCGGCGGACATTCGGGAAGCCGAGCGCGATTCCCGATAGAGCACCAATGGAAAGCAGGCCGACCAGCAAGCTGCGGCGATTAGAGGCGTGTTGCTGCCCACCATCTGTCAGACCGGCGAATGGCCCGTTCCGGCGTATGCCGATATTCCTTTCGCCACATTAGACGACTTATGGTCGAAAGTGGGCTTTCGTTCATCTGGCACTCAAGAGTTTAATCCTTCAGCAAAGCAGGCGCGGTTCAGACCGATCTTGATAGCAGCCTGTTGGCATGCCTCCATTCATGAACGGTCATGCGATCGACATTACCGTGGTTTGCCGACAGAAACCTGCTAGTCGCGTCGACATGTCAAACACTCACAGGCTTGCCGGTACCGTCGACGTTGACGGGCTTCACTATGATTGGGAACTTCGACGCGAGCCGCAATGGAGCGAGTTTGAAGGCTGGAAGGGCATGGCGGTTGCCTTGCTCCAGCAAGATGCCCAGCGCGGAGCCGTACTGGAATTCCCCCCGCCCAAGCGCTTGCTGAAAGGTTTGCCGCCGAGCCGCCTGCAAATTAGCGACGCCCTTGTATCCCGGGGAATTCGTGCGGCACTAATGGCTGGGTGGGAGCCGATGTCTCGAGGCAAGCCTATGGTGTTCGTCGTCGACGCGGACGGCAACTAATCGGCTTCTACCGTTTCTCTTTGGTCGGCGTGGCGGCCAAAGCGGGGCGTTCCCGCTTTCAGATCATTTTATCGGAACCCGCCCTACATTTTCAGCATCGAACGACCGGAAGCATCGTACAAAGAAATCGGCTTGGCTGGCAGCAGAGCTAGGGAACCGACAGGACCGGCTGCGATTTCATGTGGCGCGGTTTTCCATCGTTGCCATATTCCCCCGAACATCAAAGCCACCGCCACGCTCCCGGACAGGAAAAATCCTGCCCGGGAGCGTGGCGAAAACCCGCGAAGGGAGTATGGGAAGATTTCCGGGCCGTCCCGGAAACGCTCCAAATTCACTCGCCCCAGCGACGCGGCCTTACCATCATCAGAAGCTGGCGATCCTTGCCACAACCCGAACCGAGCGGCCCGGCATCACCACCAGATCCTTGTTGAAGGATGTGGCATAGCGCTGAACGTCATTGGTCAGGTTCTGTCCCACCAGCGAAAATTCAACGCCCTGCCACTGTTTGAACGGACGCACCGCAACATGGGCCGAGAGCGCATTGTAGCCCGCGGTTGCCGTGTCAAACAGGCCATAGTCATTCTGCGTGCCATAGCGGGTATAGCTGAAACCGGCGTCCCAGCGCGGGCTTTGCCAATCCAGCCCGCCGCCCAGACGCCATGGCGCGATACGCGGCACATTGTTGCCGTCATCCAGCGTGGCCCGGGTCAGGTCGCCCATCACGCGCGCAGTCAGACTGGTGTGGGCAGTCTTGATCAGATCATAGCGCGCCTCGCCTTCCAGACCCCGGAAATGGGCGCCCTGCTGGCGATAGAACACTTCGCGCAGATCATTGGCATCGCCCGCCACGCAATTGCCGTCATCATCGCAGGTCCGCCCGGTCAACTCGCCATAGATGTAATTGGAAAACCACGTGGAATAGAGGCTGCCTTCAAAATGAAAGGCGCCGCGATTGGCGCGCAGGCTCAGCTCCAATGCCTTGGCGCGCTCCACTTTCAGATTGGGGTCGCCGGTTTCATAGGTCTGGGGGCCATCATGCCCGCCGCGCGCAAACAATTCCGTCAGCGCGGGCGCACGCCCCGTGGTCGAAGCCGTCAGGCCCAGCTTGATCCCCGGCGCGGCGGTATAGAGCATGCCCAAGGCAGCACTGACCGGCGTGTAATTGCGGCTGGTGAATTGATCCGACAGCGGCGTGCCGGTGACGGAGACATGCTCCACGCGGGCGCTGGCCTCCAGATGCAGCGGCTTGGCCAGTTCGATCTCGCTGAACACATATCCGGCGATGTTTTGCGAGGTGGCAGGCTGAAGATAGGAACTGTCCGCGCCGACGGCCGAGAAATCACGATGCTGATATTCCACGCCCAGCGCCGAATTGCTGATCGCGCCCAGGCGGTTGAACAGCAGTTCGCCGCGCAGATTGGCCTCCTTGTTTCTGAAAGTGGTGTTGACCGAGCCGTCGGGATTCTTCTCCTGATGCTGATAATCGCCATAGCTGCCGTCGATATTGATCGACTTGAGCAGAGGCGAGGCAATCTCGATCACATTGCGGCTGAGGACCTTGGTCTGGCGCATGTCGATATAGGTCGTGTCGCTGGGGATGCCATATTGAGCATCATAATGGGTGACGGCCAGCCCGGCGTGACTGCCGTTGCCAAAGAAATAGGAGCCGCCCAGCGATCCGCCCCAACCATGGAAAAACGAATTGTCCTGTCGCCCAAGCGGCGTGTCATAATCGCCGGTGCGGCGGTAATAGGCATCGGCGTGCAGCGCCAGATCGCCCGCCTTGCCATCCACCAGCCCGGCGACCTCGCCACCCCGGTTGACGCTGGTATAGGATGAGGTCAACTCGCCCGAAAGCGGGGTTGTCGGCAAGGTGGTCGGCACGCGGTTGTTGATCGTGTTGATCACCCCGCCGATGGCCTGACTGCCATAACGCAAAGTGGCTGCGCCGCGCACCACCTCAATGCTGCGCGCCGATAATGGGTCGATGGGCGTACCGTGATCGGGACCGATGTCGGAAACATCCGAGATCGACGTGCCGTCTTCGAGCAGGCGGACGCGATTGGAATCCATGCCGCGAATGATCGGCCGCGAGGCCCCCTGTGCAAAGCCGGAGGCCGAGACGCCCGGCACGTCCTTAAGAGCGTCGGCGATGCTGGCCCCACCCGCCTGCCGGATCTGCTGCGCGTCCACTTTGGCGGGGATGGACGGCGTTTCATCTTGAGTATGCCGAAAGGGCGTTGCCGTGACCACGATGGCCGGTCCCGATCCATCATTCGGGCCTGCATCGGCGGCCCATGCAGGGGCAGCCGCCATCAAGCTGGCCACAAGCGAGGTGCTTGCCAGAAGCGAGGGCAATTTCATGGTTTCAGTCCTTTTTATTCCGATCCGATAATGTGCCGCCCCCTCAGGCACGGGGTCTGCATAGACGAGATCTTGTTATGTAACAAGATAACATATCATTTTATCTGCCTGCGAGGGAAAAGCCCCCTCATCCCCGTCGCAAAGCCATAAAAGCATCTCGGATCAAAGGGCTCGGCAACGTTTCCGTCTGCCCGCCCGCAAAGGGCCGGAAAGACGGCGACATAAGGGGGTTCACAAAAACCCCTTGGGTCATTATGAAATGTTATATCATCTCTTAATGACCCATCGAGCCGCACTCACGCCCCACAGCCTAGCACCTAAAGGAAATGCCATGAACACCCTCCTGCCCCAAACCAGACAGCCATGGATGAGCACCAATCCCGCCACGCCCCGCGCGCCATGGTGGCCAAGGCCATGATGCAATCCCTGCCGAACGGGCTGGATCTGTCTGCGCTAGGGCTCATGTTCATGCTGGGTCTGCGCCATGGTCTTGATCCCGACCATATCGCCATGATCGACAATATGGTCTTTTCCGTAAACCAGCGCAGACCGCGTCTGGCCCCATGGATCGGAACGCTTTTTGCCCTTGGTCACAGTCTTGGCGTGGCCGTGGTGGCGCTGCTGGTGGCCGCTGTCGCCCACAGGTTTTCACCGCCCGCATGGTTTGCCCCGGCCAGCGAGGTTATGGTGCTGGCGATGCTGCTCGTGGTTGGCATCGCCAATCTCCACGGGCTTTTAAAGCCCACATCCTTTCGGCCAACCGGCTGGCGCTCGCGACTGCTGGCGGGCTGGATCGACAAGCTTGACCGGCCGGTGTCGATCATCAGCGTGGGGCTGATGTTCGGACTGGTGTTCGATACCATCACTCAGGCTGCGGCATGGGGCGCGGCGGCCACGGCACGCGGCGGCTCTGCGGCGGTGCTGGTGCTGATCGGGATGTTTTCGGCAGGCATGATACTGGTCGACACAATCGACAGCCAGATCGTGGCCCGCGTCCTGCGTTCGATGCGAAAGCAGCGCATCGAACGGTTTCGCCGTCTGGTCGGCTGGCTGGTGGTCACGCTGTCGCTGGGCGCGGCGGCCTATATCATGCTCGATGCCCTGACGCTGGTCGGCCCCTTGCCCGGCAATGCCACCACCATTATCGGCGCGCTGACCGTGATCGCCATGCCGGTACTGGGCCTGCTGGCCGCCCATTGGCGCGCGCGCCGGGCGCGGTAAAATCCAATGATGGAAAACGCCCGGCTTTTATGGGCGCGCAGTGCCGGGAACGGTGTCTCGGACTTTAGCCCAATCGACCAGCAGGCGATGCACCACCACCGCGCCTGCCCGATAGTTGCCTTCATAAGCCGCCACCTGCCCCGGCCCTTCGTCGCCCACGCTGTCGAGCGGCGATTGCCCCGGCGGCGGCATGGACGCATTGCTGGCGCTGCGCAGAACCATCACGCGTTGCCTGTCCACCAACTCGGCCAGCGCAGCGGCCAGCATGGTGCCTGCCATCAATTGGCTTTCCATGTTGGTCATCACAAAGCGCCCCTGCCCTTGCGTCCACATCTTCACCCAGTCGCGCGCCCATTGGGTGCGCCCGGCGCCATGCCAGTAGCGCAGCGCACCCAGCGTTTCGCCCATCATCACAAAGGGCGGACGCTGGGCGGCGGGATAGCCCTTCCATCGCGCGCGGGCGGCGCAGAGCACCGGAGAGTCGGGCAGCGGCACGTCCTTGCTGAGATCATATGCCCATTGCGCCAAATTCCGGTTCAGCGGCACCGCCATGCCGAGCGAGCCGGTGTCGGTCATGCCGCCAAAACTGTCGGCGGCGTTGGGCAATTGCCCCGGCGCCTTGGCGCCGATCGCAAAGAGGCCATAGGGCCAGCCCTTGGGCGTTTCATTCTCGGCAAACTCGCGCAGCGCATCGCCGCTCACCACCCATCGCGCCCATGCGACGCTGCCAACCGAGGCGGCCTGAGGATCGGCGCCGGAAATGCCGGTAAACAGCCAATATGTGTGTGAAAAATCAAAGCGCGGATCGAGCAAGAGCGCCATCAACTGCACGTCGGGCGTCGCCACCAGCGAATGCGGATCGCCCCAGACCATGCCGTAAAGCCCCTCCTTGTTGCGCAGCAAGGGATGGAGCGCCCCGCGCACCGGGATCACCTCGTCAAGATGCTCCCGCTCGGCCCAAAGCTGGAACTCGCCCGGCGCGTCCCCAGTATCGGCCCCCGGCTCGAAATTGGCGATGACCATGACTTTACCGGAATCGGGGTTACCGCAGGGACCGTCGGAACCGGCGGCTCCTGAGCCTGTCCCGGCACGGCGCCCGCGCAGGCCAGCACCGCCGCGATGATCGCGCCAAGGGCCGCACGCCGCCCGTTGAGCGCAAGTTTGGCTCGGAGCCGCGATGTGGTGATACGCCCCATGATTATTGCCTGATCCCTGCTTTGTGTTCCGCGCTTGCTAGAGGCATCGCCGCGTTGCAATCTATCGCAAAGAACTGGATCAGGCGTTGCAAAAAACAGAGCGCCGAACTTACCCGCCGCCCGCGCGTTTCTCTGGCCAGTATGCGTCTGCCGCCCTATTGAGGAGCCCCAGGGCGATCTGCGCGAAAGGCATGACAAGGATCATGAAGACAATCCGCTTTCCCGATGGCACCGCTGTCCCGGCGCTGGGACAAGGCACATGGATGATGGCCGAAAACCCCGCACGGCGCGGCGACGAGATCGCGGCCCTGCGCGAGGGGGTCCAGCTTGGAATGCCCCTGATCGACACCGCCGAAATGTATGGCGAGGGCGAAGCTGAAATTCTGGTGGGTGAGGCTATCGCAGGCCTGCGCGACAAGGTCTTTCTGGTCAGCAAGGCCTATCCCCATCATGCCTCGGCCCGGCTCCTGCGCCAATCCTGCGAGGCCAGCCTGAAGCGGCTGGGAACCGACCATCTCGACCTCTATCTCCTGCACTGGCGCGGCGCGGTCCCGCTGGGCGAAACGGTCGAAGCCATGGAGAGGCTGGTCGATGCGGGTCTGATCGCCCGTTGGGGGGTCAGCAATCTGGATATGGACGATATGGCAGAACTGATTGATGCCGGAGGCCATGCCTGCGCTACCGATCAGATCCTCTACAATCTCACGCGCCGCGCGCCGGAGCTGGATCTCCTGCCCTGGCTGGCGGATCGCTCGATGCCGGTCATGGCCTACAGCCCGGTCGAGCAGGGGCGCCTGCTCTCGCACAAGGCGCTTGCCGAAGTGGCCCGCCGTCATGAGGCAACCCCGGCCCGGATCGCGCTGGCATGGCTGCTGAGCCGCCCCGGCATCCTGCCCATTCCCAAGGCGGGGTCGGTCCGGCACGTGCAGGACAATCGCGCGGCGGCCGATCTCACGCTGAGCGACGAGGACATCGCCCAGCTTGAGCGCAGCTTTGCCCGCCCGACCGCGCGCCGAGGGCTTGAGATGCTATAGCCGCTCCGGCGCGACCATCATCGCTTGGCCTGAACCACCCAGCACGCAGCCTCGAACCGGGCGACGCCATCGACCACGAAACCGGCGAACCCGCGATCCAAAGCGGCTTCGAGGCGGCCCCATTGTGCCTCGTCCAGATCAGAGGCGATGGCGTCCATCCCGCCCATGCGCCGGGCGTAGATCGGCAGATCATCGGCGGACAAGGTGCATGGGACGTTGATCGGCCGAATGTCGATGCTGCTCCATCCGGCATCGGCAAGAATGCCCCTCACCCGCCCGTCATCGGCAAAGGCGAACTGGCCGGGCGCATCAGGCGCAGGATCACCCTGCGGCCCCAGCACTTGGGCGATGGCCCGGCGCTGCACCGTCATGAAAGGGTTGTCCGAAGCGCTGCGCCAGGCGATGCAGGTCAGCGCGGCTCCCGGACGGGCCGCCGCCCGCAGATTGGCGAAAGCGGCGACCGGATCATCGAAGAACATCACCCCGAAGCGCGAGATGATCGCGTCAAACTGCTCGGGCGCGAAGGCGTGCCTTTGGGCATCGGCACACAGAAAGCGGACATTGCCCTTTCCCTTCGCGCGGCGGGAGGCGGCATCGACAAGGTCCTGCGAAATGTCGAGACCGGTACAATTCACCTCGTCCCCCAACTGCTGCGCGATGGCCAGAGTGGTCGCCCCCGCCCCGCAGCCGATGTCCAGCACGGCACGCGCGCCCTGCCCCCCCACCGCGTCGACCAGAATGCGTTCGAAGGGCGAAAACAGCCGGTCGAGCATGGGCTGCAATTCCACCCACACCTGACTGCGCTGTGTGTTCCACCCTGTGGTTTCCGGTTGCTGATCCGTCATATGCGCTCCTTGCCTAACCTGTCGATTCGCGCCATGTTGCCACTTCAAGTCCACTTGAGGTCAAGATGGCATTGATCGATATTGCCGAACTGGCCCGTCGCAGCGGCGTACCAGCATCGACGCTCCGCTTCTATGAGGAGAAGGGGCTGATTGAGTCACTGGGCCGTCGCGGCCTGCGCCGCACATTCGATGCCGATGCGGTGGAGCGCCTGTCGCTCATCGCGCTGGGCCGGTCGGCAGGTTTCTCGCTGGATGAAATCGCCGATATGCTGGGGGATGGCGGCGCTCCGGATATTGATCGGGCAATATTGCTGACCAAGGCTGAAGAGATCGACCGGACCATTCATCGTCTTGGCGCGCTGCGTGATGGCCTGCGCCATGCGGCGGCCTGCCCGGCGCCCAGCCATGCGCAATGCCCCACCTTCCGCCGCCTGATGACCATCGCCGCCGAGCGCACACGCAAGGCAAAGGGCAAAGGCTGAACAGTGTGGGGCGGGTTTGGCGAACACCCGCGAAAACGCCAAAACATGCTATTGCGAATAATTTGCATTTATGTCAGGAAGGCCCCATAGTTCAACTCGCCGTCACGGACCAATCCCGTCGGCTTGTGATCAGGGAGTTTTCGCGTGCCCGCCGTTGCAGCAACCATGGATGTCGGGGCACTCTATGCCTCGCATGGCGATTGGCTAAGGCAATGGCTGCGGCGCCATACGCGCTGTTCGCACCGGGCGGCCGATCTGGCGCAGGATACGTTTTGCCGGCTGCTGGAAACCAATGAATCCGTCCGCGATCCGCGCAGCTATCTCTCGACCGTGGCGCGCCGCATCCTGATCGATGACATTCGCCGCCGCGAGGTTGAGCGGGCCTATCTGGCGGTCCACGCGGCCCGGATGGGCGAGGCCGACCACCTGACGCCCGAGCGCGTGACCGAGGCGGCGCAGTTTCTCGATGCGATCCTGCGCCTGCTCGAAACGCTGCCGACCAAAGCGCGACAGGCCTTCATGATGGTCCGGTTCGACAGCCTGCGCTATTGCGATGCGGCGCAGGCGCTGGGCGTATCGGAACGCATGGTGAAGCGCTATGTCGCGCAGGTCTATGCCCATTGCTACGCGCTGGCTTATGCGGACTAAGTGACCGAGCCGCGCCCTACCCCCGAGATGATCGCGCAGGCTGCCTATTGGGCGGCCCAGCTTGCAACCGACGAAGCGACACAGGATGAACGCGACGCCTGCGAGGCATGGTGTCAGGAAAACCCTCTGCACCGGCTGACGATGGAGCGGATGCGCGGGATCGACGTGCAATTCGAAGGCACGGACGATATCGGCCGGGAAGTGATTGAAACCATGGTCGAACGCCGATCGCGCAAAACCGGCCGCTGGGGCGGATTGGCCCTCGGCTTGCTCCTGCTGGGCGGCGGCGGATGGCTGACGGCGCAAACCATGGCGGTGCGCGCATGGTTCCCGGACTATGAAACGGCGCGGGGTGAGCAGCGCAGCGTGACGCTTGCCGATGGCAGCTCGATCACCATCGACACGGACGCGGCGCTGAGCTTTCGCCGCAGCCATGACCGCAGGGCCATCACGCTGTTCCGGGGGCAAATCCTGGCGCGCGTGACCAAGGATGCGGCGCGGCCTTTCATCGTGGAAACAAGCGACGGCAGCGCCACCGCGAAAGGCACCGCCTTTATCGTGCGCCGCGATGACGAGGCAACGACCGTCACCGTTATCGAATCTCATGTGCGGGCCTGCCCGGCGAAAACCGGCCGCGAGAATTGCGCCGATCTCTCGCCCGGTGATCGCGTGCGCATGGGGCGGGGAAAGCTGGTGCACCTTGCCCCTATCGATCCCGAGGCTGCCGCCGGATGGGCGCAAGGCTGGCTCGCCGCCGACGATCAGCCGGTCGTGGGCCTGCTGCGCGAACTCAACCGCTATCGCGCGCAGCCGGTGAGTTTTGACGCCGCTGCGCTTTCCGGCATCCGGGTCTCGGGCAGCTATCCCTTGGCCGATCCCGATCGCGCGCTCGACGGTATTGTGCGGTCGAGCGGGCTTCGCCTGTCGCGCGCGCCTGACGGTTCGCCCGTTGTGAGCCGGGCAAAATAATTTCCGATTTCAGGTTCCCGATTTCCAAACTCGCCCGTCCCCCATTGTGAAGCGGTTTTGCAAAGGGGTTTTCCAAGTGGTGAAGTTCAGGGGAATGTGTGGCGCGGCGGCTGTTGCGATGGTGGTGATGGGCCTTGGCGCCCCGCCGATGCAGGCGCAGGCGCAAACCCCGCAGATGGCGCAAAACATCGACATTCCCGCCGGTCCGCTGGGCGCCGCCATCGCCCAGCTTGGCCGGAAGGTGGGCGTGATGATCGCATTCGATCCGGCGCTGGTGCGCGGTCAAAGCACGGCGGGCCTGCGCGGCGCCTATACGCCCGCGCAAGCGCTTGAACGCCTGCTGCAAGGGAGCGGGGTGGAGGCTCACCCGGATGGCCATGGCGGATTTACGCTGGTCAGGCGCGTGGCACCGGCGACGCACAAACCCGCCTCGGCTCCAACGCATGCTCCGGCCCGGACGCCAGAGAGAATGGAACCGGCGCAAAGCGATGATATCGTTGTGACCGCCATTGGCACGAAAACAAACACGCCCCTGCGCGAGACGCCCCAGTCGATTTCCGTGGTCTCGATGGAGCAGGCGCGCGAACGGAGCATCCTCTCGGTCGGCGACGCCGTGACCTACAGCGCGGGCGTCTTTGCCAATACCAAGGGCGTGACCTATGGCGGCGATGCCCTGGCCATTCGCGGTTTCGGCAATGACGGCACGACCGGCACAGCCACCAACAGCTATATCGACGGATTGCGATTGAGCGGCACAGGTTATGCCAGCGGCGCTCTCGATCCCTATCTCTATGAACAGGTGGAGGTTGTGAAAGGCCCCACCTCGGTCCTCTTCGGCCAATCGACGCCCGGCGGCCTCATCAACATGGTGAGCAAACGGCCGCAGTCCAAAGCCGGAGGCGAGATCCTGCTGCGTTACGGCACTTTTGATCGCAAGCAGGTGGCGGCGGATGTGACCGGACCGCTGACGCAGGATCATCGCCTGCTTTACCGCCTGTCCGGCACCTATTTCGACACGAACGGCATGACCGCCTTTTCCAATCGAAAACGGGTGATGGTCGCCCCTTCCCTGACGTGGAAACCGGGCGGGCGGACCACCCTCACCCTGCTGACTCATTATCAGAAGGACAATTTCAAAGGATCGACGCTGAACTGGCTGCCCACCATCGGCACGATCATCGCCAATCCCAATGGCAGCATTACCCCAAACCTGTTCACGGGCGATCCCAATTATCAGGGCTGGCGCCGCGAAGTCGCCTCGGTCGGCTATCAACTGGAGCACCGCTTCAGCGATGCGATCAAATTCAACCAGAATTTCCGCTATACCAACAACAAGCTGGACAATCAGAATATCTATATCGCCGCCCTCGCCGCCGATCTGCGCACAGTCACGCGGCAGGCTTTCGGCCTGAACGAGAAGTCCGACGATTTCACCATCGACAATCGCGTCACGCTGAAATTCGATACGGGCGCGGTTGCGCATCAGGTGCTGATCGGGTTGGACGCGCAGTCTTTCCAATACAGCACGGTGCGGGAATTTGTGACCGCGCCGACGCTCGATCTGTTCGCGCCGACCTATTATCAGACGATCCCGGCCCGCGCGCCCTTTCGCAACCAGCAATATGACAACCGACAGATCGGCCTCTATGCACAGGATCAGATCGCCTATGAAGGCTGGCGCCTGCTGCTGGGCCTGCGTCAGGACTGGACCCGATACAGGCTGACCTCCTATCTCCCGGCGGGCGCTTCGGACAACAGCAATGCGGCGCTGACCAAGCGCGCGGCGCTGCTATATAATTTCGACAATGGGCTGGCCCCCTATTTCAGCTATGCCGAAAGCTTTACGCCGCAATATGGGTCTGATTACTCGGGAAAATCCTTCAACCCGGAAAAGGGCCGCCAGTATGAACTGGGCATAAAATTCCAGCCGCCGGGCAGCCAGAGCTTCATGACGGCGGCGGTCTTTGACTTGCGGCGCAAGAACTATCTTACCGCCGACCGGGATCATGCGCTGTTCTACGTGCAGATCGGTGAGGTGCGGATGCGTGGGCTGGAAGTGGAAGGGAAGGTCAAGCTCCCGGCCGGGTTCAGCGTGATCGGCGCCTATACGCTGCTCGATTCCCGCGTCACGAACAGCAATGATACCGTATCGGGCATCGACCCGGCCGATCTCACGGTTAAATCACGCGCGCAGCAGGGGCTGCGCCTGATGGCAGTGCCCCGGCACAATGCTTCGCTTTGGCTCAATTATGCCAACCTGCGGGGCATCACGCTGGCGGGAGGCTTGCGCCATACCAGCGAGACCTTTGGCGATGCCGCGAATTATTCGCGCGTTCCCGCTTTCACGCTGGTCGATGCCTCGGTTCGTTTCGATCTCGGCGCGTGGCTGCCCGGCCTGAAGGGGCTCGAACTCTCGGCCAAGGCGAACAACCTGTTCGACAAACGCTACATCGCCTCCTGCATCGGCACCAACCGTTGCTATTATGGCGAAGGGCGCGATGTCATCGTCGATCTGGCGTGGCGCTGGTGAAACGGGCCGCACCGGGGCGAAAGGCTGTCCTGAACCGCATTCTGGCCGGGCTGGGCGGCGGCTATCTGCTGGCCGCCGCTGCAGCTGGCGGGCTGGCCGCGATATTGCCGATGCCACGGATCGAGGCCGTGGTGACGGCGCAGATCGCCGCCTATGTCCTGTTCGTTCTGGCGGCGCTGGCGGCATTCCTGCCGCGCAAGGGTGCGACGGCATGGGCGATCATCCTGCTGCCCGGCGCTATCTTTGCGCTGGCGGGATGGCTGGGCGGCGGCCGATGAAGGACGGGTTTCGCCAGACCATGGCCTTCCTGCACAGTTGGGCGGGCCTGTTTCCAGGATGGCTGCTCTATGCGGTCTTCCTGAGCGGTTCGCTGACCTATTACCGGCAGGAAATCACCCTGTGGATGCGGCCCGAATTGAGCGGCGCGGCGGCCGATCCGCAGGCCGCCCTCCATGCCATAGACCGCCTGCAACAGGCAGCGCCCGATGCTCATCTGTGGCGCATCGATCTGCCCAATGCGCGCAACCCGGTGACGGAAATTTTGTGGAAAGGGGAAAAGGGCGGCTTCCGCTCCGAATATCTCGACCCGCGCACCGGCCGGCGATTGCGCGGGCGCGAGACCATGGGCGGCGACTTTTTGTATTACTTCCACTTTGATCTGCACGCGCCCGTCCGGCTTGGGCGCTGGCTGGTCTGCTTTGCCGCCATCGCCATGCTGGTGGCCATCATCAGCGGGATCATCACGCACCGGCGGCTATTCGCCGATTTCTTCACATTCCGCCCGCGCAAAGGCCAGCGCAGTTGGCTCGACGCCCATAATGTCGCGGGCGTTCTGGCCCTGCCCTTCTGCCTGATGATCAGTTTTACCGGGCTGATCACACTGGCCACAATGTTCATGCCATGGGCCATCCAGCGCGCCTATTCGGGCGATGCTGCCGCCTATGCCCTCGATCTGAAAGGGCAAGGTGTGGCTTCCTCCGCCGATGCGCCAGCGCTGACCGGGCCTATGGTGGACCATATTGTCCGCAGCGCCGAACAGATGTGGCCCAAGGGCCGCGCCGGTCGCATTCTGGTGGACAATCCCTCGTCAAAACACGCGACCGTGACGGTGGAGCGGCGGGATTCGGACAGCATATCCTATGATCTCGTCTGGTTGCGGTTCAGCGCCGACGGGCGACTGGTCGCACGCCATGACGGCGGCGGACCGGCTGTGACAACGCATGGCTGGCTCTATGGTCTGCATCTGGCCCGCTTCTCGGGCGGGACCTTGCGTTTCCTGTTCTTTCTGTCGGGATTGCTCGGCACCGCGATGATCGCAACGGGGCTGATCCTCTGGGTGGTCAAACGGCGCCCGCAAAACCCGGCGTCCCCGCGCCCCATGGCGGCGGAGCGCGCCAATGTCGCCGTGATCGCGGGCCTGCCGATCGCCATCGCGGCTCTGATGCTGGCGAACCGGCTGCTGCCTGCGGGAATGTCCGGGCGCATAGGATGGGAGGCTTCGGCCTTTTTCCTCTCATGGATCGCCGCGCTGGTGAATGCATGGATGATGCCGCCCCAACGAGCATGGATAGGACAGGTGCGCTGCCTTGGCCTGTTGTGCCTCGCCGCCCCGATCCCGCAAATGTTCGTGCCGGAGAGCGGGCTGTTCGCATGGGTCCGAACCGACGACATGGCGCGGGTCTGCGTCGATCTGGCCCTGCTCACCACCGGCCTCACCGCCTTGGCGGCAGCCAGCATGGGCGGCACAAGGCGGAAGGCCGAGGCATGACCCTGCTGCTTATACTTGGCGGTTTGCTCTGCCTGTGTCTTTCGATGACGCGGCATCAGCGCGACCTGTTGGCGCACGCCTTGCCAAAGCGATCATCGCAAGCCCTGCGATGCTGCGGCTGGGCCGCGCTCTGCCTGTCTCTGGCCTTGGCCGTGTCCGACGGGCCGCTCGCGATCCTGTGCTGGATCGGCGAGCTGAGCATTGCGGCCCTCATCGTGGCTGCCTCATGCACTCTTGCTTCGGCAAGGCGCCCGTGAACGCCCGTTATTGCGGATCGTCCAGACTGAATTGATCATCATCCTCGTGATAGGTGAATATCTCGGCATAGCGCCCCCAGTTGGTGACGGTCCGCAGCGTTTCGTCGGCGAAATCCTCGCTCATATGGTCTTCCAGCTCGTCGCGGAAACGGCGCGCGGGAGCCTTGTGGCTGGCGCGCTCGTCAAGGATGCGGCGGATATGACCCGCCAGCGGCACATGGGCCAGCAACGCCTCGCCAAACATCGCCTTGCGCTGGTCAACGCCTGCCTGCGCATAACGCCGCGCGGATGGGGTGAGCAGCAGATCGGCCCCGCGCAATTCGGCAAAGCGCAGCAATTGCAGCGTTTCGGCCATCGGGAACAGATCATCCACCTCGAAATTGAGCGTGGCAGCCAGTTCGGCCATACCGGCCTTGCCGTTGAAGGGCGTGCCGTCCACCTCCTCGATCAGGCCCGCCAGCGTATTGGTCGAAACGCGCGGCAGGACCATGGCGATGCCTGTGCCGGGAAACACGCCATCGCGGGTGGGCTGAACCTGATCCGGGCGCGCGGTCATACGGGCGTAAATATCATCCACCAGCGCGCGGAACGGCGGATCGAGCCGGTCACGCGGGCGGGGAATATCCACCCTGATCTCGGCCACCACCCGCCCCGGATTGGAGGAGAACACCAGAATGCGGTCGCACATCTGCACCGCCTCCTCGATATTATGCGTCACGATCAGGATCGAACGGATCGGCATCCGCCCTTCCGACCACAGATCGAGCAGATCGGTGCGCAAGGTTTCAGCGGTCAGCACATCGAGCGCGGAAAACGGCTCGTCCATCAACAGCAGCGACGGATTGACCACCAGCGCCCGCGCCAGCCCGACCCTCTGCCGCATCCCGCCCGACAGTTCTTTGGGATAGGCGTTTTCAAACCCGTCCAGCCCAATGAGGTCGATGGCGGCCAGCGCGCGGGCGCGGCGCTCCTCAGGCGGCACTTTCTGCGCCTCCAGCCCCAGCTCGACATTTTCCTGCACCGTCAGCCATGGAAAAAGCGCGAAGGTCTGGAACACCATGGCCACGCTGGGGTCTGGGCAATCCGGGCCGGCAACGCGCTCCACCGTGCCGTGACGCGGATGGATCAGCCCCGCAATCGAGCGCAGCAGAGTGGATTTGCCCGAACCGGAGCGGCCCAACAGGCCGACAACCTCGTTCTGATAAAGCGTCAGATCGACATTTTCGAGCACCAGATGGCCGCCCGGCGGCGGGCCGTAATAATGGTTGAGCCCCTTGACCTTGATCAGCGGGATGACAGGCAGCGAGGCGGCAGGAGCGATGGTTGCCATGGGGAATACTCCGAAGAAAATCAGGACAGCCGCAGGCGGCGCTCGCCAAAGGCATAAAGCGGGCGCCAGACCATGCGGTTGAAGCCAAGGACGAACAGGCTCATCACCGCGATGCCCAGCGCGACCTGCGGATAATGGCCCGCCGTGGTGGCATCGGCGATATAGGCGCCAAGGCCATGCGCTTCGAGGCGATGGCTGCCCCATGTCACGACTTCGGCCACGATGGAGGCATTCCACGAGCCGCCCGAGGCGGTCAGCGCGCCGGTGATGTAATAGGGAAAGATACCGGGCAGCGCGACCTGACGCCACCATTGCCAGCCCCGCACGCAAAACATGCTCGCTGCCTCGCGCAGGTCGTTGGGGATCGAACTGGCCCCCGCGATCACGTTGAACAGGATGTACCATTGCGTGCCAAGGATCATCAACGGCGAGAGCCAGATGTCGGGCAGCAGGCCGAAACGCACGATGCCCATCACCGCAAAAGGAAACAGCACATTGGCCGGGAACGCAGCCAGAAATTGCGCGACGGGCTGAACCCTCTCTGCAAGACGCGGGCGCAGGCCGATCGTCACCCCAAGCGGCACCCAGACCGCGCTGGCCAGCACGATCAGCACCACGACCCGGACCAGCGTGATCGCTGCATAGCCAAAGGCCAGCAGGATGTCATGCAGGCCAAGCGAGGTCAGCACATAATGGCCAATCCACCCCAAGGCCGCGACCACCCCCGCCCAGATCGACGCCTGCCATATCCGCTCGGTCACGGCATTGGCCGGGCGAGGTTCGGCCGCGCGGCGCCTGAATCGGCGCGGCTCAAGCGCCAGCAACAGCCCGAGCATGGCCCCAAGAGGCACGAACAGCAGCGGCAGGACGCGGGTGCGACGAAGCAAATTATAGACCCAGCTTTGCGGCGCCTCGGTACCGGCCGTCTGTTCGAAACGAAACCGGTCGGCCCAGGCCACGATGGGGCGGAAAAACAACTGGTCATAGGCGACGATCACCAGCGCCATCATGCCCACCGCCCAGCCCACCGCGCCGAAATCCTGATGCGCGATGGCCAAGGCCAGATAGGAACCGATCCCCGGCAAGGTCACCGTGGTGTTGCCCAAAGTGATCGCTTCGGAGGCCACCACAAAGAACCACCCGCCCGACATGGACATCATCGCATTCCATACCAGCGCGGGCGTGGCATAGGGCAGATCGAGCCGCAGGAAACGGCGCAGCGGCGAGAGTTCGAACCCCTCGCACACTTCCTCCAGATCGCCGGGCAGATTGCGCAGCGACTGATAGAAGCTGAAGGCCATGTTCCACGCTTGCGAGGTGAAGATGGCAAAGATGCTGGCCAGTTCGGCGCCCAGCACATTACCGGGAAACAGATTCATGAAAAAGGTGACGGTGAAGGTCAGGAAGCCGAGGATCGGCACGGATTGCAGAATATCCAGCGCGGGCACGACGATCTGTCCGGCACGCCGACTGCGCGCAGCCAACGTCGAGACAATCAGCGTGAACAGCGTGGAGGCCAGCAGCGCGGCAAACATGCGCAGCACCGTGCGCAGCGCATAATAGGGCAGATGCGCCGGATCGAGCGTCACCGGCTCCAGATGCAGGCTGGAGAGCGGCTCGACCATCCCCTCACCCGCGCGGAACACCAGCAGCGCCAGACCCGCAAGGATGACGAAACCCATCGCATCCTCGCGGCTGGGGCGTGTCAGGCGCAGCATCCGCGAGAAGCTGGGCAGGATGGGGAGCGGTTTTTTGTCGGGGCTCATGGAACGACCCTCTCACAAGGCTTCAGAAGCCCGCATGAACACGAAGCGCGACGATATCGGCCGGGCCGCGGTCGCGGTTGTATCCCGGATTGGCGATATGCTGATAATCCACCGTCAGCGCGCCCCAGCCCACCGGCCGGAAGGCGTAATAGACCTCGATGATCCTCTCATCCCCCGGATGGGGCAGCGCGCCATCGCCCACCAGCACGCCCATGCCGCCCGCCGCCAGCCAACGCTTGTGCGCATCGGAAATGTCGCTGACGACGCCCGCCACGGCCAGCGTATCCTGCGGCCGCCCCCATGCCTTGCCTTTAAGCGCACCGCCGAAAGCAAGGCTGCGGTCGATATCGGTGAAATCATAGGTCTCGATGGCGCCGTCACTGGTCCCCGCCCGCAGAAACAGGCCCAAGGCATCGGTCACGTCCTGCTCGGCATTGAGCGCGATGCCGAAACGATCCTGCCTGCGCCGCGCGGGAGTAAGGTCGAGCGGCACGCCCTTGGCCAGCGCCTCATCGAACCGTGCGAACAGGCCGCGATTGCGAAAGCCCGTCACCCGCAGCGCGCCCTCGCGCCCGGCGATGCGAAAGCGCCGCTCGCCCTCGATCATCAGGGCGTTCTGGGAGAAATCGGCCTCCAGTTCGACGCCATTGGGAACCTTCGACAGGTTGTACAAACCAGCGCGCAGGGTCCACGGCCCCTGATACCATTCCGCCGCAATTCCATAGGTATAGCCCCAGGCATTGGCCGCGTAATCAAAGCTGCCCGTGTCGACCAGCGCCCAGTTGAGGAAATCGCCGCGCGGATCATGGGCGAATTTGTTGGTGTCGAAAATATCGCCTACGCCCATCTTGCCCGCCGTGATGACGAGGCGGTTGGCCGTGGTGGTCGCGCGCAACTGGTTGATCCCCGCCTCCAGCCTGACCGCATCGCCGCCCAGCGCGATGGTCTGGCGGACAAAGGCGCGTTGCAGCTTGAAATAGGGCGCCATCTTGCCGACCTTATAGGCCTCGGCGCTGGGGAAACCGCCCGCGCCCAGCGTGTTTGACAGGCCAAAGCCCTGATCCACCTCGGGATTGATCCAGATCTCGCCGCCCTTCCATAGGCGCAGGCCAAGGTAAAGCGTGGCATCATTAGTGGCCTTGACCTGATGGGGATCGAGGCTGTTGTCGGCGGCATAGGGCGAGGCGAAACCGCCAACGCCCTGCACCACGCCGGTATATTGGCCGTGGATGGCAAAGCGCTGATCCTGCGGAGCAGCGTCATCGGCAAAGGCGGGCGCGACCAGCATACCCAGCGCAAAGGGGGCAGCGCACAGGGCGCGCATAGCAGTCAGAATGGTCATTATCGGGTCCTTGAACGGAAAGGCACGCTTTCCGCCCGGACCCATCGCGCATCAGATTACGCGCATGGATACCCGGATGGGAAAGCTGCCGACCGCCACGCAAGCGTCAGCAAGGCGGTGAGCCTACTGTCGCCCTCGTCGGCGGAATGGTTGCAACTTCGCGGCATCGATTGATTCCCTCGGAACGTCGGTCGTGGCTGCTGGTTGCAGGCCGACTCGACTTGGGCGGACATATACCCTAGGGGGGTATAGTATCAAGGTGAAAAGGTCAGGTCATGAGCCATGTTGCGGCAGAAAAGCAAAAGCTCCTCAATCGGCTGAAACGGTTGAAAGGACAGGTTGATGCGCTGGAACGCGCCGTCAGCGGCGATGTCGAATGCGCCCGCGTGCTGCAACAGGCCACCGCCTGTCGCGGCGCGCTCGAAGGCTTCATCGCCGAGGTGATCGAGGATCACATCCGCGAACATATGATCGAGCCGGACCTGCCCGTCAGCGACCCCAAAGTGCAGGCCGCCGAGGAACTGGTGGCGATCGTCAGGGCCTATCTTCGGTAAAGCGCTGGCCTCCACACCGGACTTCCCGACCGGCGTATCGCACGGCTTGCATGCGCGGCTTTGCGCCGCCAGACTTGCGCCCATGACCATTGAACTTTCCCTTCGTGACGCCAGACGCATTGCGCTATCGGCGCAAGGTTTCGGGGGGCGACAGTCCGCGCGCCCGGCGGCGGGGCAAATGCGCCGCGTGCTGGACAGGCTCGGCTTGTTTCAGATCGACAGCGTGAACGTGTTGACGCGGGCGCATTACCTCCCGGCCTTTTCGCGCCTCGGCCCGTATGATCGCGCCGATCTGGAGCAGGCGGCGTGGGGCGCCCGACGGCACCGCCGCATGTTCGAATACTGGGCCCATGAGGCCTCGCTGCTGCCGCTCGATCTTCATCCTCTGCTGCGCTGGCGCATGGCGCGGGCGGAGCGCGGCGAGATCGGATACCCCGCCTTGCGGCGCTTTGCGACCGAGCGCCGTCAGGAAGCGCAATGCGTGCTCGACAGGATCGCGGCGGAAGGCCCGCTGACCGCCGCCGATTTCGAGAACGGGGCAAGCAAGAGCGGCTGGTGGGAATGGAGCCATACCAAACACGCCCTCGAATGGCTGTTCTGGTCCGGGCAGATCACCACCTCCACGCGGCGGGGAAGTTTCGCGCGGGTCTATGATCTGCCGGAACGTGTTTTGCCGCAAAAGATTTTGGCCCTGCCCACGCCGGACGCCGCAACCGCGCAGCAAGAGCTTATCGCCCGCAGCGCCATGGCTTTGGGCGTGGCGACCTTGGCCGATTTGCGCGACTATTATCGCCTCAAACCGGACGAGGCCGATCACGCCATCGCGGCGCAGGTCGATGCCGGCCTTCTCGTGCCGGTGCGGGTCGAGGACTGGACGCAAAAGGCCTGGATGCACCGCGACACCCGCACGCCTCGCAAGATCACCGGCGCCGCGCTGCTTGCGCCTTTCGATCCGCTGATATGGGAGCGCGGCCGCACCGAAAGGCTGTTCGGGTTCCGCTACCGCATCGAGATCTATGTGCCGCAGGAAAAGCGCGCGCATGGCTATTATGTCCTGCCCTTCCTGATGGACGAGGCTCTGGTCGCGCGCGTCGATCTGAAAGCTGACCGCGCGGCGGGCCTCCTCCTCGCCCATCGCATAACGCTTGAACCCAATGCTCCGGCCGAGACCTTGGAGCGGCTTCGGAGCGAACTTGAACGCATGGCGTCATGGCTTGGCCTCGCAGGGGTGCGTGTGGCGGAATAGCGCGGGAGCAATCAGGACTGCTCCACGCGCGGTCCGCCTTCCTACCGCAGCGGGAGGAACAGATCGGTTATCGCCTCCTGCTCGGGCACGTCCGGAAAGAAGCGGACGCGTTGGGCATAGAGCGGAAAGTCCCGCAATTCCTCTCCGCTGAGGGGCAGCCATGTGCCGTAGAGAAATTCCGCCGCCGGGCGCAGATCATCGCTGTTGCCCATCACGCGCAGCACCGCGCAACGCCCGCCCGGAATGACGCCTGCCTCAACCCCAACGTCGGCCGCTGTCAACGGACGGCGGATTTCAGTGGCGAGGTCAAGGCGATAGGCGTCCGGGCCGCTGATCTCCGGGTCGGTGTGAAAGATCGTGTAGGTGGCATGATCGGCGGCGCGCACGCCGTTGCCCTTGCGCCACGCGATAAAGCGCCGGATCGTATCGCCAAGGCGCTGCGGATCGCCGCAATGGCTCATCAGCGCGATGGTTATATCGGACACCTCGCGCAAGGAAACATCGTCGCTGGAAAATTGCTGGGTCATGATACGGCTCCTAGCCTTGGAAAGCGGCGCCATTGCCGCCTCCCATGCCGCCCAGTCCGGTTGTTCCCGAAAGGCCAGCGGCGCCTGCCCGATGCGCTGACGAAAGGCGCGGGCGAAACTGTCGGGCGCTTCATAGCCCGCCTCGAACGCGATGTGGGTCACGGTCTCGGCGCGATAGGCCAATTGCGATGCAGCCCGTTTCATCCGCGCCATCTGCACATAGCGGTGGAGCGACATGCCAAACATGGCGCTGAACTGCCGGTGGAAATGATAGGGTGAAAAGGCCGCAACCCCGCTCAGCACATCAAGCCCAAGATCGCCGTCGAGATGGCGGTGGATATGATCGACCACCCGCTGCATACGCAGCAGATAGCGGGCTTCGGTCGTGTCGGTAGCGGTCATCGGGAACTTCCTGGGTGATGGCCCCTTCTCTTAGCCATGGAGGCAGGGGCCCCGCTCGACCGTTCTTGCGCAATGCTGCCTCGCTTATGAGCGACCCTTGCGGCTCTGCCAGAACCACCAGGAATAGATCGTCGGGACCAAGGCGGCAAAGAGCGCCGCGCCCACCAGCAATCCGCCGCGCACAGCCATTGGCACCGGCAAGACCGAAGCCAGCATGACAGCAAGGCCCGCAAGAATGAAAAGGCGCGCGGCAAGCCGGTGCGTGGCAATCCAGTTTTCGGTATCGGTCAGCGTCCATGGCGTGCGGATGCCGACGAAAAAGCCCGGCCGCGACTTGGGCAGCACATTGCCCAGCGCGACCAGCATGGCGCCCGCGCCAAAACTTACCAACGAGACGGGGAGCACGATGCCGAAAGCCGGACCCGCAATCTGCGCGAACACCAGCGTCATCAGTATCAGCAGCGAAATCCAGCCGACCCGCAGCACTTGCGCCGATTGCGCCATCCGCTCCTGCAAGGGCTCGATGCTGGGCAGAACGGCGAACAACGCGCCCAACAGCGCAACCATCAGCGGCGCGATGAACAGCGCGCGCGCCGCAGGCATGGAGCCGTTGGGCGTGCCGTCCGCCGCCCAATGCGTGATCAGCCGCGCGCCTTCGGGCAGGCGCATCAGCGCCAGCGCCCCCATCGCAGCCATCAGCGCGGCAAGCAGCAGGCTCGCCATCAAAAGGCCTTTCACTTTCATGCTGTTTCTCCCTTTGGCGGACAGGTTTTGGCCGAAGCGCTTTGGGCCGAAGTGCTTTGGCCGGTGCGCACCCGGTTCATGAACCCCATCACCGCCTCTTCGAGCACCGAAAGGTTCAGTGTGTAAAGGATGGTCCCGCCACGGTTTTCGCCTAAAATCAGGCCTGCGGATTTCAGCTTGGCGAAATGGCCGGACATGGTCGGTTTGGAGACCGGGAAATGGTCGGCCAGTTCGCCCGCGGTCATTCCTCCGCGCTTGAGCAGTTCCAGCACCTCGCGGCGAATCGGATGGGAGAGAGCGTCGAAGACAACGTTCATAGCTATTTAGCTAATACGCTAAACAACAAATCGCAAGTAGTTTGTGGGGCGACTTGCGGGGCCGGCCGCCCATCGGTCCTTGGCGGCGCCGGTCCCTTTCGTCGCGCCTCCATTCTCGTCGCATGGGGAGAGCAATTCGTCCGTCGACACGGAACCGACCCGGAGGGCATGGGTTTGCCCAGCAGGGATCTGCGCGCCCAGGGAGAAGCAGCATGACAAAAATGATCTTCGTGAATTTGCCGGTGACCGACCTGCCCCGCGCCATGCGTTTTTACGATGCGCTGGGTTTCACCAACAACCCGCAGTTCAGCGACGACAACTCCGCCTGCATGGTGTGGAGCGAGACGATCAGCGTGATGCTGCTTACCCATGACAAATGGCGCGTTTTCACCAGCCGCCCGATCCCGCCCGCAACATCGAGCGAAGTGATGCTGGCCATCTCCTGCGAAAGCCGCGAGGCGGTGGACCGGATGAACGAGGCCGCCGATGCGCATGGCGGTCAGGCGGACGTCAATCCCGTGCAGGATCTCGGCTTCATGTATAACCGCAATCTTGCCGATCCCGACGGGCATGTCTGGGAGGCCTTCTGGATGGATATGAGCGCCATGCCCGCCGAAGAATGAGGCGGAAAGAGCGGAGCGCGGCCCGATCACGGCGGCTGGGAATTGCAGGCCTATGTCCGCACTGTCACCGACAAGCTGGTGGTGGCCAATGTCTATGAATTTCAGCCTCCGCGCATCTTTGGCCTGCGCGGAGGCTTGGGCATCTCTTCGGTCACCTGATACGCGCCCCAATGAGCCAGCGGAAGGTTCTGGAAGATGCCCGTGTGATGATCGATCCGTAAACGGCAGGTGGAAACGCCGTATTTGAACCTGCCGACTATGATAAGTCGGCTCGAACTCCCGCCCAATCCTGCTGGATGAGTTCTGCGGCACGCCATGCCACCCCCATAGCCGGGCCATTGGTGTTGCCTGAGGGCGGCGAAGGCATGACTGAGCAATCGACTATGCGCAGCCCATTGATGCCGTGGACACACAACCGCGAGTCCACCACCGAATCCTCAGCGCTGTGGCCCATGCGGCATGTGCCTGTCGCATGAACGCCGGGGCTGACCAGCCATTCCAGCGCCTGCGCGATCTCATCGTCGGTCTGGTACTGCTCGCCCGGCGAGACTTCGCGAACAGTATAGTCGGCCAGTGCGGGTTGGGCGGCAAAGCGACGGCACAGACGCACCATCTCGATCAGGTCCCGCTTGTCATCGGGGTGGCCCCACCAATTGGCGTCCACCATCACCGGGACCGCAATGTCATTCGACTGGATGGCGACACTGCCGCGCGACTTAGGCCGAAGGTAATAGCCGTTGAGCGTATACCCCGGCTCCTGCTCCAGCGCACCGCGGCCTGGGTCTGCCTTGATTTCCTCGCTGGAGCGCATCGAGAAGGGGCCAAAGCCGATCTGCACTTCGGGCCAGTGCTTGGGCGCCTTCATCGCGATCAGCGCGGTCAATTCAGGCGACGTGTAGGCCATCATGCCGGTGCGGGTGAGGTAATATTGCAAAACATGCTTTACAGCCCGCCAGCCCGAGAACTCGGTGTTGAAGCCGCGATAGTTCTTCATGCGGAAGGACAGTGACAGCATGATATGGTCAGCCAGATTGCGGCCTACAGCGGGCAGTTCCTTGACCACCGGCACACCGGCAGCCTCCAGCACATCGCGCGGGCCGACGCCCGAGATCTGGAGCAACTTAGGGCTTTGCAGCGTTCCGGCGCTCAGGATCACTTCGCGGCGGGCGATGACTTCAATGGTCTGCCCATGATGGCGATAACGCAAGCCGGTGGCTTTATCGCCCTTGATTATCACCTTCTCGACCAAAGCCTCGGTCTTGACCGTCAGATTGGGGCGGTTCATCGCAGGCTTCAGGAATGCGCGATAGGACGAGGCGCGGCGCCCGCGCCGATCCACCGTCGCCTGCGTATATCCTATGCCCTGCGTGTCGGGCGTGTTGATGTCGGCCAGCACAGGCAGGCCAAACTGCTCACCTGCCCTCTTCACCGCGTCGAGGAATTTCGAGCGATAGGGCAGTTCGGTGATCTGCAGCGGCCCGCTGCGTCCGCGCGAAGGATGGGCGTGGGGATAGCGATAGCTCTCCATTTCGCCAAAGCAGCGCGCCATGTCCTGCCATGACCATTCGTTCAGCCCCTGCTGTGCCCAGCTGTCATAGTCGGCGGCAAGCCCGCGCAGATACCAGGTGCCGTTGGTCGAGCTTGATCCGCCAAGCCCGCGCCCATAGAACCATGTCTCACCCGCTGGGCGGCCTTGCTGCTCCTTGACAGGGAAGTGCCAGAAATATTTCGGATTACCCCACATTTTGAGGAAAGCGCGCGGCATCCGAACAATCTCGGCCTCATTGTCGCCGCCAGCCTCCAGCAAGAGCACCGACTGTCGCCCATCTGCGCTCAATCTTTCGGCCAGAACCGCGCCTGAAGAACCGGCGCCAACGATGATATAGTCATATTCTGCCATTACGATGCCCAAATCCATGCTTTGATTAATGTGTGTTGTTCTGGCGTTCGCGCAGCGCGAATGCGCCCAGCGCGGTGATCAGCCCTGCCACGCCCACTGCGCCCACCGCTGGATAAAGCCCGCCCAGTAGCGCAGACAGGCCGGTGATCATCGGCGGGCACAGGAATGTGCCGGTAAAGAAAGAGGTGACCCAAATGCCCATGACGCGCCCGCGCTGGGTCACCGGCAACAGCGCCTGCCCCCATGCCATCAGGACAGGAATCACGAAACCGGCGCCAAATTGCTGGATCAGCGAACTCACTATCACCCCGTTGAGCGTGGTGGAAAAGCTGAGCACCAGCATGCCCGCACCCATCGCCGCGCTGGAGAGCGCCAAAAGCCGCGTGACGTGCCAGTCATGGATGCGGCGATAGGTTAGCGCGCCGATCAAATAGCCGATATTGGAGGCCGCCTGCATCAGACCTACCGTGGTGGATGAGGTGATGCCAACCATGCCCAGCGCGGCGGCGAAATTCAGCGGCATGACGTAATAAATCAGCGAACAGAGCAGTGTGACCGCACCGATCACGCTGGCGATGCGCCAAGGATAGGGGGGCACGGCCACCTCTCCATCGCCTGCCTGCTGCTTTTCATAAACCGGCGGCTCGTCGATATAGAGCCAGGCCATGATGACAGCGGGCACCACAAAGAGGTAAATCGCAAAAGGCCCGCGCCAGCTGATATCGGCAAGCGCTCCGCCCGCTGCCAACAAGACCATGCCGGCAATGGTGATGGCGATGCCCACCATGGAAACCCACTTGTGCCGCTGCTCGCCAAAATAGTCGCCGATCAGCGCGCTCGACACGGTGACAACGCAGGCTTCGGCAATCCCCAACACCGCACGACTAGCGACGATCAGCCCCAGCTTTTCGGTCAAAATCGGGACCAGCCCCATGATGAGATAGGCCGTAATGCCCCACACAAATATGCGGCGGCGGCCGAAGCGGTCCGCCAGAACGCCCGCGAAGGGAGCCGTCAGAGCTACAAACAGCGATGGCACCGTGACGATCATCGGCACCAGCAGCGATGCCATCGGGATATTCCCGAATTGCTGAAACAGCTTGGGAATGGCCGGGAAAAGCGAGACAATCGCCATGACGGGCAAAATCTGCGCGTAAACCAGCGTGATGCCCTTGGCCATGGGATGCCTTGGGCCGGAGCTGGCGTCCCATTCATGGGAGAGGGTTACGGTCACGTCTGTAAATTCCCATGATCTGTTTGTTGAGAAAAAGCGGGTGAACGGCCGCAGCCCGCTCACCCGCCCAGCCATCAGTGCCTGTAGGTGAAGCGCAGGCCTATCGTGCGTACCGAGTCATTGTTGAAGCGCTGCACGGTCGACATCACACCATTGGTTGTGTCGCCCGGATACTGGCCGATCGAGTAGGGCTGGATGACGTTGAAGCAGTTCTTGCAGAACAGCGCTGCGGTCCAGTTATCGCTTTGCAGGCCGATGCGCGCGTCAACGCGGGTCACTTCCGGAAGGCGCTCGCTCGGCGAGAAGCCCGACAGGTAGGACGAGCGATGATAGAGGCCCAGACCAAGAATGCCCTTCAGATCGTTCTTCAGAGTGGGGGTGTATTCCATCGACAGCGAAGAGCTGAACTTCGCCGACATCAGGATGGGCTGTCCCGCCGCGTTGAAGTAGCCATTGGTGCAGGTGGGGCTGACCTGACCAACATAGCACTGTACACCGGCATAGGAGCCATACTTGGCATCCAGAATGCTGGCATTGCCCGAGAAGGACAGATCGCGGGTCGGCCGGTAGGTCAGGCTCAGGTCCACACCCTTGGTCGTTGCCGTGGCGGCGTTCTGCAGCGAGAAGGTCTGCAAGGTGTTGTTCCAGGATTGCACCTGCAGGTTCTGGAACTTCGTATAGAAGGCCGAAACGCTGTAGGTGACCGAGCGGCCCAGGAGCGAACCCTTCAGGCCGATTTCACCACCGTTCGAGATTTCCGGCGCAACGCGCACATCAGCGCCGACACCCGGCGAGCTGTTCGAGAAACCGGGGCCCTTGTAGCCGCGACCATAAAAACCATAGACCAGCGTGGTCGGGGTGGCCTGCCAGTCAAGACCGATCTTGTAGCTGAAGTTCGAGTGTTGATGGCGGAGTAAAATGCCCCGGAAGAGGCAAAGTAAAATTCCTCACTTCTTCTGATTGACCCTGTCCGGGGCGAGCCCCGGACAGGGTCA
>NZ_JACIDX010000027.1 GCF_014196525.1 Novosphingobium sediminicola
GCCTGCATTTCCGAACGCCGCGCCATCGAGATCATCGCCGACGGCAAACCCACCACGCCCTTCATGCATTTTGGCGACACCATCCGCATGGAGGCCATCACCTCCACAGGCGCAAAACCCTTCGGCGCCATCGATCAGGGGGTTGTGCAGGCCTAAGCGATAATCAGCCGCACCCCCGCGCCGCGCACCATATCGGCCTGCGCGGGGGTGATGCCGGCATCGGTAATCAGCACATCCACCTCATCCAGCCCGCAGACGATCACGCCCGAGGATGAGGCGAATTTGCTGGAATCGACCAGCAGGATCACCTGTTCAGCCCGGTCCACCAACCTGCGCTCGGCGGCGACAAGGATGATGTCATGCTGCATCACGCCTTGTTGGCCCACGGCGGCGGCCCCCATGAACAATTTGGGCGCATGGAAGCGCGGCATTGAATCCTCGCCCGCAGGCGCAAGGATGATGTTCTGTTCGCGAAACACGCTGCCCGAGGGGACGAGAATACGCGTGCCTTTCTGCGGCAGCAGGCCGTTGACGATATGGAGCGAATTGGTCAGCACCTGAAGGTCGAGCCCGTCGAGATGCGGACACATCTGGACCGTGGTGCTGCCCCCGTCGATCATGATGCCCTCGCCCGGTTCGCACAGGGCGGCGGCGGCCCGGCCAATCGCCTGCTTGGCGGCAAGGTTGATCGTGATCGACTGATCAAACGGCGTGCCCAGCAAGGCCGCGCCCGAAGGCTCGGCCTCGTCAGCCTCACTCAGCTTGGCCCCGCCATGGACGCGCTGCAACAGGCCCTCGGCCTCCATCCGCGTCAGATCGCGGCGGATCGTGGCGGGCGAGGCGTCGAGGCGGCTTTCCAGATCGCGATAAGACACGAAGCCGGATGGGGCCAGCGCTTCGAGAATCAGCCTTTCGCGTTCGGTTGCATGCATGAATTGTGTCGCCCCATCCCCATAGACTCTCGCCCGAACCGACAGTCTATGCCGTCAAATTCGCGCAAAAGCCATCATACTATCAACCGGCGGCCAACATATTGCCGCCGCCGATCACCACGGTCGCCCCGATCAACAGGCCGATCCCGCCCCACACCAGCGAGCGCGTGCGACGCGATGTGCCCAGCCATTCCTTGAGCGCAAAGCCCCAGAGCGTGGAAAACAGGATGATGCTGGCCATATGCAGCGTCCAACTGGAAAAGCCATACTTACCCATCTGGCTCTCGCCCATGGTGTAGAAGAAGAACTGGCCATACCACAGCGTGCCGCCCAGCGCCGCCAGCAGCCAGTTGCGCAGCAAAGGCGCGCGCGGCTGGGCCACATCATTGGACGCGCCGAAGAATTGCCCAAGGCTGCGGTTCTTCACGATCAGCCAGGCGCACCACAAAGCATTGGTGGTCAGCCCGCCCAGCAGCACGACGCACAGCACCGGCAAGCCTTGCGAGAGCGGATCGGTGCCGGCCGCCAGCGTCAGGTCGCGGATTGGCTGCCCGGCGTCCAGCCCCCATGCGAAACAGCCCGACATCACGCCCGAGAAGGTCGCGATCGCCAGACCCTTTTTCAGGTCGAATTCGGCCACCGCCTCGCCGCTGGCCACTTCGCGCGATTTGGCCGCGCCGCCGCGCGCCACTATGACAATGCCCACCAGCGTGATGACAATGCCCAAGAGCGTCAATTGCCCGCTGGTCTTGGCTGCGATTTCGCCCATCGTGCCGTGAAAGATCGGCGGCCCCAAAGTGCCGATCACCGTGGTCAGGCCCAGCGCCACCGCCATGCCCAGCGACAGGCCCAGATAGCGCATGGTCAGGCCAAAGGTCAGCCCGCCAAAGCCCCACATCACGCCCCAGAACCAGCACCACGCCAGCGTCTCACGCGGGGCAGCGGCCAGCACGCCCAGCAGGTCATTGGTGCGCAGCGAGGCGAACAGCCATGGCGCGATCAGCCAACTGAACAGCCCGCCCGCCAGCCAGAACACTTCCCAGTTCCACGAACGGATGCGCCGATAGGGCACATAGAAACTGGCCGAGGAAAAACCCCCGATCCAGTGAAACACCACGCCCAGCGCCGGATTAGGCACCATGAAACTCTCCCTCTTATATCGTTATGCGAGGATTTCTCGCGTGATCTGGTCAATGCTGGTGCAGCCCGTCAGCGCCATGGCGACGCGCATTTCGGCGGTGATGATGTCGAGCATTTTCGACACGCCCGCCTCACCCTTTGCCGCCAAGGCATAGGACCACGCCCGGCCCAGCAGCACTCCCCGCGCGCCCAGCGCCAGCATCCGCACCACGTCCAGCCCCGAACGCACCCCGCCATCGGCCAGCACGGTCAGATCATCGCCCACCGCATCGGCAATCGGCGGCAGCGCGCGCGCGCTGGACAGCACGCCATCCAATTGCCGCCCGCCATGGTTGGACACGACGATGCCGTCGGCGCCCAGCTTGGACGCTTCCCTGGCGTCTTCGGGGTCAAGGATGCCCTTGATGATCAAAGGCCCCTTCCATTCGCTGCGGATGAAATCGAGGTCGCGCCAGTTGATGCTGGGGTCGAAATTGTTGCGCATCCAGGCGAAGAAATCCTCGATGCCGGTATTGCCTTTCAGCACCGGGGCGACATTGCCCAGATGATGCGGGCGGCCCATGACGCCCACGTCCCATGCCCATTCGGGCCGCACCATGGCCTGACCCACGCGCCATGCCGCGCCCTTCATGCCGCCGCTGCCCGCCAAACCGGTGTGGTAATCGCGGTAGCGGCTGCCGGGCACGGGCATGTCCACGGTGAAGACCAGCGCGCTGCATTGCGCCTCGACGGCCTGGGCCAGCAGGTCCTTCATGAACGCGCGGTCGCGGATCATGTAGAGCTGGAACCAGAACGGCTTGGTCGCCGCCGCCGACACTTCGGGCAGCGCGCAGGCCGAGACGGTGGAAAGCGTGAAGGGAATGTCCGCCTTATTCGCCGCGCGCACTGCTTGGGCCTCGCCCCGCCGTGCATTGAGGCCCGCAAGGCCCACCGGGGCCAGCGCCACCGGCAAAGCCTGCTTCACCCCGAACAGCGTGGTCGACATGTCGATCTTCGACACATCGCGCAAAACCCGCTGACGCAGCGCCAGATGGGCCAGATCCTCGGCATTCTTGCGCAAGGTCACTTCGCCATAGCTTCCCCCGTCCATATATTCGAACAGGAAGCGCGGCAGGCGGCGGCGGGCGGCCTCGCGGAAATCAGCGACAGAAGCGATAATCATGCGTTGCTTTCCTTGGGCATCTCCAGCCGGGCCAGCCAGCGGTTGCGATAGGTGTCGAGATCGGCGTCCAGCGGCTCGATCCTGCGCAACTCCCCTTCGGGCATCAGCGCGGGATCGATCAGGCGGATCGCGCCGAAACTGACATCATTATGCGCGCTGCCAACAAAAACCTGCGTCTTGGGGCGCAGCGCGGCCAGCGCGCGGACAAAGACCTCTGCCTCGGCAAAGCGGCCCTCGACCAGCAGGCGCTCGTCCGATCCGATCAGATCGAGCGCCTGATCCGCCACCAGCGCGGCATAGAGGCAGGCACCGGCGCGGCGCTCGTACCAATCCTCGGGCTGGTTGACCCAGCCGCCTTGCCCATCGGGATAAGGCCCGCATCCCGGCGCCAGCGTCGGCATATGCATCGCGCCCGATGCCAGCACAGCGGGCACAGCGGCCAGCAGCAAAGGCTGATCGGGCTTGATGTCCACCCGACGGGTGTCGATCTCGATCAGCGCCTCGATCTCGCGCCCGCCCATGAAGCGCGCCGAGGGAACCGGGCGCCCATAGGCATCGACATTGACGAGGCAATCACGCGCCTCGGGCAGATCGGCCGTGGCGATGGGCGTGGCGGGCAGACGCATGGCGATGAACCATGTGCCGGTGGACAGGACGGTCGCCTCGTTGCGGGCGATTTCCGTGAAACCACGCGCCGCCATCAGCGCTGCATTGGAATCATGCAGACCCGCCAAGACGCGCACCGTCTCAGGCAATCCCGTGGCCGCGGCCAGCGCCGGGCTGATCGTGCCCAGCACATCGCCGGCCTTCACAACGGGCGCAAAACGCTGATCCCAGCCCTGCCCCTTGGCCAGATCGGACCAGTCGCCCGCATCCGGATTCCACAGGTCGGAATGACAACCCAGCGAAGTGACCTCACTGGCGGCAACGCCCGAAAGCCACCATGCCCAATATTGTGCCCAAGGCACCAGCGTGGCGCGCGCCATCGCATCGGGATACAACTCGCCAGCCCACCAGACATGGGCGCCGAAATTCAGCCCCTGCGGCAGGGCGGGCGATCCGGTTTGCGCGAAAGGCGAGCGGGCCGCGCGATAGGCCTCCATCGTGGACTGCGGCGGGGCGGCCTCGTAATCAATGGGGGCAAAGGCGAGCGCGCCATCGAGGATCGCCGCAAAGCCCGCACCATGCCCGACCGGCACGATATATTCCACGCCGCTGTCTGCATGGCCGCGCAGGACACCGGTGGCCCAATCGGCAATGCCCGCCGCATCAAGGCGCGCAATGCCGCCTTCCTCGCATTTGGCATTGGGGCG
Organism: Novosphingobium sediminicola; assembly: GCF_014196525.1. Lineage (GTDB taxonomy): Bacteria > Pseudomonadota > Alphaproteobacteria > Sphingomonadales > Sphingomonadaceae > Novosphingobium > Novosphingobium sediminicola. The sequence goes on from NZ_JACIDX010000027.1 coordinate 4,548, forward strand.
CACCTGCCGGTCCAGCAATTGCCCCTCGCGCGACCACAGGGTGATCTTCGACATCGTCTTGCCGATGTCGATCACGACAGCCCAACCTTTAGGTGCCCAACCCTGTTGCTCAGAAACCTGTGTCAGAACGCTCTCCCTGTCGCGCCCGATAGCGCCTTATTCCGGTTCGCGCCGCAAGCGCGAAATCATGCTGCATGTGCGAAATTGATCGTTTGATTGATCGTTTATGATTGTTGAATATCGAATCTGATTGCCAAAGGGAAGCAGATTCGTTAGGAGGCCGATCAAACAGACCCCATGGGAGCAAATTTCCGTGACAAACTCAGCGATTCCCGCCCCTGCCATTCCTTTCGCCGTCCCCACCAGCCGCTGGGACGACGCCCACGCTGCAACCCTCAGCCCCGAAGAACTGCTGCTCTATCGTTCCAACCTGCTGGGCAGCGATCTGACCGTCACCAATTTCGGCGGCGGCAACACTTCGGCCAAGCTGACGGGCACCGATCCTCTCACCGGTGAAACTGTCGACGTGCTGTGGGTCAAGGGTTCGGGCGGCGACATCGGCTCGATGAAGCTCGATGGCTTTTCCACGCTCTATCAGGAAAAGCTGCTGGGCCTGGAAGCGCATTACAATGGCCCGGAAGATGACGACAAGATGGTCGGCTATCTGCCCCATTGCACGTTCAACCTGAACGGTCGCGCCGCCTCGATCGACACGCCGCTGCACTCGCTGCTGCCTTTTGCCCATGTCGATCACGTTCACCCCGATGCGATCATCGCGCTGGCAGCCTCCTCGGGCGGCGAAGCAGCGACCAAGGAAATCTGGGGCGGCAAGATCGGTTGGCTGCCCTGGAAGCGTCCCGGCTATACGCTGGGCACGATGCTGCGCGATTTCCAGCGCGCCAACCCCGGCGTGCAGGGCGTGATGATGGCCAGCCACGGCATCATCTGCTGGGCCGACAGCGCCAAGGAATGCTATGAGCACACCGTCAGCCTGATTGCGGATGCGGCCAAGTATTTGAACGCCAAGATGGAAGGCAAGGCCGCTTTCGGTGGTCAGGTCGTCGCCCCCAACCCTGATCGCGCCGCGATCGCCGCCGATCTGATGCCGCGTCTGCGTGGTTTCATGACGGGCAGCCGCCGCAAGCTGGGCCATTATTCGGACGATGCCGAAGCGCTGGAATTCGTGGGTTCGGCCAAGTTTGAAGAGCTGGCCGCGCTGGGTACTTCCTGCCCCGACCACTTTCTGCGCACCAAGATCGCGCCGCTGACGCTCGATCCCGCCCGTCTGCAGGACGACGCCTATCTGGCCGAAAAGATCAGCGCCTACCGCGATTTTTACGCCGCCTATTACGAGCGCTGCAAGCGCTCCAACAGCCCCGCCATGCGCGACCCCAACCCGGTCGTCGTGCTGGTGCCCGGCGTTGGCCGCATCACCTTCGCCACCGACAAGACCACCGCGCGTCTGGCCGGTGAATTCTACGGCAATGCCATCAACGTGATGCGCGGCGCCGAGGCGATTGGCGACTACATTGCTCTTGACGAGCAGGAAGCCTTCGACATCGAATACTGGCTGCTCGAAGAAGCCAAGCTGCAGCGCATGCCCGCCCCCAAGCCGCAGGTCGGCCGCGTGGCCTTCGTCACCGGCGGCGCCGGCGGCATCGGTGCGGCGACCGCTGCGCGCTTCCTCAAGGAAGGCGCCTGCGTGGTGCTGGCCGACCGTGACGCCAATGCGGTTGAGGAAGTCCGCGCCGGTTTCGCCAAGCAGTTCGGCAAGGACGTTGTCCGCGCCGTCACCTGCGACGTGACCGACGAAGCACAGGTGAAGGCCGGTTTCGACACCGCCGCGCGCGAATTTGGCGGTCTGGACGTGGTGGTCGCCAATGCGGGCATCGCTTCCTCGGCGCCCATCGAGCAGACCACGGTGGAACTGTGGGATCGCAACTTCGACGTGCTGGCGCAGGGTTATTTCCTCACCGCCAAGCATGCCTGGGGCCTGCTCAAGCGCATGAAGGATCTGGGCGGCACCAGCCTCGTGTTCATCGGTTCGAAGAATGCCGTGGCCGCCGCTGCTGGCGCCAGCGCCTATGCCAGCGCCAAGGCCGCCGCGAACCATCTGGGCCGCTGCCTCGCGCTGGAAGGCGCGCCCGAAGGCATCCGCGTCAACATCGTCAACCCCGACGCCGTCATCAAGGGCAGCAAGATCTGGGACGGCGACTGGCGCAAGGAGCGCGCCGCCTCGAACAAGATTGATGCTGGCGAAGAGCTGGAAGCGCATTACCGCAACCGCTCGATGCTCAAGCGCGACGTGCTGCCCGATGACATCGCCGAAGCGGCCTATTTCCTTGGCTCGGAAGCCTCGGCAAAGTCGACCGGCAACATGATCAACGTGGACGCAGGCAACGTGCAGGCCTTCACGCGCTGATGCGGATAATGCGGGGGCCGGGCCGACCGGCTCCCGTTTCCGGGGAGAGAAAGATGCAAAAGACACAAAAGTGCGCATCTGCTTTGACGTTTCTGGGCCTTGCCCTTTGCGCCCCTGCGGCCATGGCGCAAATGCCCGCGATGGTGCCTGCCGCAGCGCCCGCGGACGCCCATGCCATTCCGCTTTACGGGCGCGACAATCCCGGCGCGCTTTCCTCCGAAGTGTGGAGCAAGGCGGGCGGCGTGGATTACACCGTCCGCAATGTCACCTTCCCCACGCTGACCCCGGTTCTGCCCGCCAAGGGCAAGGGTAATGGCGCGGCCGTGGTGGTGGCGCCGGGCGGAGCCTTCATGCTGCTGGCGATGGATCATGAAGGCTGGAAGGTCGCCCGCGCTCTGGCGGCTAAGGGCATCACCGCCTTTATGCTGAAATACCGTCTGACACCCACGCCCAAGGATGAGAAGGAAGCCGCCCCCTTCATGGGCGCGATGCTGGGCCGCGAACTGGCGCATCCGATGAATGGCGAACTGCTGGGCAAGAGCGACGCGCCCAAGGATGGCGCGGCTGCGATTGCCTATGTGCGCCAACATGCCGCGCAATATGGCATCGACCCCAGGCGCATCGGCATGATCGGCTTTTCCGCAGGCGCAATGACCGCGCGGCGCGTGGCGATTGATGCGCCCGCCGCCGCCCGGCCCGATTTCCTGGGCTATATCTATGGCCCGCAGGACGCCGAAACCGTGCCCGCCGATGCGCCGCCCATGTTCAATGCCATTGCACTCGACGATGGATTGTTTCCGTCGAAGGGTTTCCCCATCGCCTCGGCATGGATGGAGGCCAAGCGCCCCGTTGAAATCCACGCCTATCAAAAGGGCAATCATGGCTTTGGCCTTGGCATGCCCGGCACCACGACCACTCTGGTTCTCGATCAATTTACCGCATGGCTCGATATGAACGGCTTTTTGAAGCCGAGCCACTCTGCGCGAAAGGACAGCCAATGACTCTTCCCATTTCCGCCGATCTGATCGCGGAGCACAATGCCAAGGGGCTTGAGGCCCTGCATGAGGATTACGAAGCGCTGGGCCGCAAGCTGGCCCGCACCGGCATTGACATTGACGCGATCAAGAAGCGCGTCGCCGGTTTCTCGGTGGCCGTTCCTTCGTGGGGCGCGGGGCGCGGCGGCACGCGTTTCGCCAAGTTCCCGATTGCGGGCGAACCCACCAACATCCATGAAAAGCTGGAAGACTGCTCGGTCATCAACCAGCTTTCCACCGTGACGCCGCGCGTCTCGCCGCATTTCCCGTGGGACAAGGTTTCCGATTTCAAGGCCCTGCGCGAGGAAGCCTCGGAGCTGGGTCTGGGCTGGGACGCGGTCAATTCGAACACGTTTCAGGATCAGGTGGGTCAGGCCCACACCTATGCCAATGGTTCGCTCTCGTCGCAGGACGCAGGCGCGCGCCAGCAGGCCGTGGACCACAACATCGAATGCATCGAAATCGGCCAGCAACTGGGCAGCACCGACCTGACAGTCTGGGTTGGCGACGGCACCAATTTTCCGGGCCAGCAGGATTTCGCTCGCAGCCTCGACCGTTATCTCGACGCCGCATCGCAGATCTATGCCGCGCTGCCCGGTGACTGGCGGATGCTGCTCGAACACAAGATGTTTGAACCGGCCTTCTACTCGACCGTCATTTCCGACTGGGGCAGCTCGATCCTTGCCGCCCAAACGATTGGCGAGCGCTGCAAGTGCCTTGTCGACCTTGGCCACCATGCGCCCAACGTCAACATCGAACAGATCGTGGCCCGCCTCCACCGCTTCGGCAAGCTGGGCGGTTTCCACTTCAACGACAGCAAGTATGGCGACGACGATCTGGACAGCGGCTCGATCAACCCGCACCAGCTCTTCCTCGTGTTCAACGAACTGGCCGAGGCCGAAGCCAATCCGCGCGATGGTTTCAACCCGTCCTATATGATCGACCAGTCGCACAATGTGACCGATCCGATTGAATCCATGCTCTCGTCGGCCGAAGCCATCGCCGCCTGCTTTGCCAAGGCGTCGCTGGTGGACCGCGCCGCGCTGCATGGCGCGCAGGAGGCCAATGACACGATGATGGCGTTCCAGGCCCTGCGCCGCGCCTATAATGTCGATGTGGCCCCGATCCTGGCCATGGCCCGCGTGGAAGCGGGCGGCGCGATTGACGTTCTGGCCGCCTATCGCGCCAGCGGCTATCGCGCGCGCAAGGCGCAGGAACGCAAAGCGGTCGGCCTTGGCGCCGGCATCGTATGATGCGATCCTTGCGATCATAATCTGATGGCAACGCCCGCGGACTGTCTCCTATAGAGAGATGGCTGCGGGCGTTTTGCCTTGAACTACAAAACCTTGCCTCATTATCACACCACTCCTCGGGGGAGATGTAAAATCATGGCCACCAAGCCTTCTGTCCGCGCGCTGCGCCTTGCGCTGATTGCTGCCTGCGCGCCGATGGCGCTGCCTGTTTACGCGCAAACCGCGCCTGATCTTGAAACCCAGTTCCGCGATCCGCCCTCGGAAGCGCGCCCCCGCGTGTGGTGGCATTGGATGAACGGCAACATCACCAAGGACGGCATCGCCAAGGACATCGCTTGGATGAAGGCGGTCGGCATCGGCGGCCTCCAGAATTTCGACGTCAATCTCAACACGCCGCAGGTGGTGGACAAGCGCCTCGTCTATATGACGCCCGAGTGGAAGGATGCCTTCCGCTTTGCCGCGCAAGAGGCCGAGCGCAACGGGCTGGAACTGGCCATCGCCGCCTCGCCGGGGTGGAGCGAGACGGGCGGCCCCTGGGTCAAGCCTGAGGATGGGCTGAAGAAACTGGTGTGGAGCGAAACAACCGTCGCGCCGGGCAAGCTGTTCAAGGGCAAGATCGCCGCCCCGCCTTCGGTCACCGGCCCCTATCAGGGCATGGCCAAGGGTCTGGGCTTTGACGATATCGCCAGCGGTCACAAGCCCGAAGCCGCGCCCGCCTATTATGGCGATGTGGCCGTGGTGGCCATGCCGGTGGCCATCGCCGCCGCCCCCGCGCCCAAGGCCAGCGTCGACGGCAAGCCGGTCGATGCCGCCGCCCTCTACGACAGCAACCCCAATGTCGGGGTCGCCGTGCCGCGCGGCAAGGCTGACGCGCCCGGCTCGGTCGTCTATGCCTATGACGCCCCCCAGACGATGCGCAGCGCCACGGTCTTTGTGCCCGGCGCCAAGATCATGTTCCGCGGCCCCACGGTCGATCCCGTGCTGGAGGCAAGCGACGATGGCCGGAGCTGGCGCGAAGTCACCCGCTTTACCGTGGCCGATGTGCCCACCACGATCAGCTTTACCCCTGTCACGGCCAAGTTCTTCCGCCTCGTGCTCAACCCGCTGACGTCTTCGTCCTCCAACATGGGCGCGCCTGCCGAGGGCGTGGAAATCCCCGGTCTGTTCGCCACGCTGGGCGGCGAGGACAAGCCGTGGGCGCTGGGCCAGTTCAGCCTGTCGGGCGAGGCCAAGGTCAATCTGTCGGAAACCAAGTCGGGCTTTGCGCTGGCGCATGATTATTATGCGCTGACCAATCCGGCCGATGGCGCATCGGGCGCTCCGGCGGCGCAGGTGGTCAATCTGACCAGCCTGATGCAGGCCGACGGTTCGCTGGAATGGAAGGCCCCCGCCCTGCCCAAGGGTCAGCAATGGCGGATCATCCGTCTGGGCTCCTCCTTGCTTGGCACCACCAACCATCCCGCCCCGCCCGAGGCCACGGGCCTTGAAGTGGACAAGTTCGATGGCGATGCCGTGGGCCGCTATATGGACCACTACCTTGGCATGTACCGCGATGCGGCGGGCGCCGACATGATGGGCGCGCATGGCGTGCGCGCGATCCTGACCGATTCCATCGAGGTGGGCGCGGCCAACTGGACGCCCAAGATGCTGGCCCAGTTCAAGGCCCTGCGCGGTTATGACGCCACGCCCTGGCTGCCTGCGCTGACCGGCGCTCTGGTGGGCAGCCGCGAGGACAGCGACAAGTTCCTCTATGACTGGCGCCGCACGCTGGGCGATCTGATGGCCTCCGAGCATTATGGCACGGTGGCCGCCAAGGCGCATGGCGCGGGCCTGAAGGTTTACGGCGAAGCGCTCGAAGATCACCGTCCCAGCCTTGGCGACGATATGTCGATGCGCACCCATGCCGATATTCCGATGGCCGCGCTCTGGACCTTTACGCAAAAGGACGGGCCCAACCCCTCCTATCTGGCCGATATGAAGGGCGCGGCGAGCGTCGCGCATATCTATGGGCAAAATCTGGTGGCGGCCGAGAGCATGACCTCGGCGCTCAACTACTGGGCGGATTCGCCGCGCACGTTGAAGCACGTAATCGACACCGAATTTGTCTCCGGCGTCAACCGCCCGGTGGTCCACACCAGCGTCCACCAGCCGGTCGATGACAAGGTGCCCGGCCTCTCGCTGATGATCTTTGGCCAGTTCTTCAACCGGCACGAGGCATGGGCGCCGCTGGCCAAGACTTGGGTCGATTACCTGTCGCGCAACTCGCTGATGCTGCAAAACGGGCGCGATGTGGCCGATGTCGGCTATTTCTATGGCGAGGAAGCGCCGCTGACGGGCCTGTATGGCGACAAGCGCGTGGGTGATGCGCCCAGCACCCATGCCTATGACTTCGTCAATTTCGACGCTCTGGTGGGCGCGCTGCGCAATGATGGGGCTGAGATCGTCTCCAAGGGCGGGGCGCGTTACCGGGCACTGTATCTTGGCGGATCGTCGCGCCGGATGACGCTGGCCGCGCTGCACCGGATCGCCGCTCTGGCCGAAGGGGGCGCGACCATCATCGGTCTGGCGCCCGAGGGCACGCCCAGCCTTTCGGACAAGGACACCGCCGATTACAAGGCGCTGGTGGCCAAGCTCTGGCCCGGATCGGGCGAGGCAACGGTGGGCAAGGGCCGCGTGATCGCCAGCGGCGATGTCGAGGCCGCGCTGGCCAAGGCGGGTGTGGGTTCCGATTTCCGCATGGTCGGCGGGGCGGCGGATGCCGAGGTGCCCTTCCTCCACCGGCGCTGGGATGCCGGCGACAGCTACTTCCTCGTAAACCGCAAGGAACGCGGCGAAAGTTTCGAGGCCCATTTCCGCGTCACCGGCAAGGCGCCCGAATTGTGGCACGCCGAAACCGGCACGTTCGAGCCGGTCAGCTATCGCATCGTCAATGGCGAGACGGTGATCGCCATGTCGTTGGCGGGCGAGGAATCGGTGCATGTCGTGTTCCGCAAGCCCGCGCCTGCCGATGGCATGATGATCAAGAAGCTGGTGCCTGCGCCGCTGCTCACGCTGGAAGGCGCGTGGAATGTCGCGTTCCAAACGGGTCGCGGGGCGCCTGCCAATGCGGTGCTGCCCACGCTCAAGCCTCTGAATGAAAACGCCGATGCCGGGATCGCCCATTTCTCGGGCGTGGCCACCTATGCCAAAGATTTTGCCGCGCCCAAGGGGTGGAAGGCGGGGCAGCCGCTCTGGCTCAACCTGGGCGATCTGCGCGAGGTGGCGCAGGTCAGCGTCAATGGCAAGGATGTCGGCATGGTCTGGCATGCGCCCTATCGGGTGGACTTGTCGGGCGCGGTGAAGGCTGGCAAGAACCACATCGAGGTCCGCGTGGCGAACCTGTGGATCAACCGCCTGATCGGCGACAAGCAGCCGGGAGCAAAGCCTGTGACCTTTACCACCATGCCGACCTATCGCGCCGATGCGCCGCTGCGTGCTTCGGGCCTGATCGGGCCTGTGGTGGTAGAAGGCCAAGCGAAGTGAACCCGGCGGCCTATATCCGCCGCGAAACCGGGGTGAGCGTGGTGATCAACACCATGCTCACGCTGGGCTTCTTCCTCGTGGCCTTTGGGCGCAGCGGGGCGCCGGTGCCGGTCTGGGGCCTTGGCGCCTATGTGTTCGATTTTGTGCCGCAAGGCTTCATGATCGGGCTGATGGCCTCGCTGGTGCCGGGGGCCTTGGCGGGCAAGGCGCTGCGCAGCGGGCGGGTGGCGGCGGTCAATGCACGCTCGCCTTTGCCTTCGGCGCTGCTGGTCCGCTCGCTGCTGATGGCGGTGTGCGGCGCGGCGGCCGGGGTGGCGATTTCGGGCGGCTTGCTCTTCGCGCTGGGTCTGGGGCAATTGCCTTGGGGCGGCGCGCTGGCGGCCAAGCTGGTCTGGGCGGTGGTTCTGGCCGCTCTGGTCACGCCTGCGGGCCTGCGCGCGGCATTGGCGCGGGGCTGATCCTGCGCTAGGATTGCCGCCATGATTGACCCGCGCGCCCTTCGCACCTTTCACGAAGTATGCCGCGCGGGCTCGATCACGGGCGCGGCGCGCGCGCTCAACATTTCCCAACCCTCGGTGTCCAGCGCGATTGCCTTGCTGGAGGCGCGGCTGGGCGCCGTGCTGTTTGAACGCACCCGCGCGGGGATCGTGCTGACGCCTGCGGGCCATGCGTTGCAGGCGCGCGCGCAAATGCTCGAACACCTGCTGCGCGATGCCCAGGCGGAGGTGACCGCCGCCGCCGAGGGCCTGTCCGGCCCCCTGCGCATCGGCGGCACGCCGGGCGCCTTGGTCAGCCTGCTGCCTCTGGCCATGGCGCGTTTCGAGGACAGTCTTTCGCAAATCACGCTGAGCGTGCTGGAGCGCGCCGACCGCGAATTGACCGCGATGCTGCGCGAGGGCGATATCGAACTGGCCTTTGTCACCACCGCGATGGAGGAGCCGGACGAGGATATTGCCGAACGCACGCTGGCGCGCGATCCCTTTGCGCTGATCGTCGGGCCGGATGGCGGCGATTGGCCCAGCCCCTTTTCCCTGAAACAGGCCGACCGGCTGCGCTGGGTTTTGCCTGAGGCGCAGGGGGCGTTTCGGCGTCAGGTCGATGCGCTGTTTGCCGCCGCCGGGGTGCCGGTGCCGCGCGATGCGATCCGCTGCGATTCCCTGCTGACCACCAAGGCGCTGGTGCGCGATTGCCGCCGCGTAACGATCCTGCCCATGCGGGTTGCGGCCAGCGAGCTGTCGATGGGCGTGCTGCGCGCGCTGCCGATTGCCGAGGCGGCGTTTGAACGCAGCGTGGGCGTGCGATGGCTGAAGCAGCGCGGCATGTCGCCTTTGGCGGGCGCTTTGATCCGGCAGCTTGAGGGCGAAACCATAGTCTGAAACTATGGCAATGCCAAAATTGCATATTTTACCTGATGCAACAGCTTTGGCAAAAGAGGCTCCAAGCACACAATCGTGATAGGGAGAGTCGGGCGTGACCACGCTCTTTACCAACATCCGCATTTTCGACGGCAGCCCCAACGCATCGCGCGAAGGACAGGTTCTGGTCGATGGCGAGCGGATCGCCAAGGTCGCCTATGCGCCTGAAACCATTGACGCCCCCGAAGCCACGATCATCGACGGCCACGGCGGCACGCTGATGCCCGGCATGGTCGAGGCCCACGCGCATCTGACCTGGGCTTCCAGCGTCGAAAAGATCTATCACGCCTTCATCCTGCCGCCCGAAGAACTCGAAGTGGCCGCCACCCGCAATGCGCGCGTACTGCTCGACCATGGCTTTACCAGCGCTTATTCCGCAGGCGCGCTGGGCGATGGCATCGAGGTGCGCCTTGCAGCGAAAATCAACGCCGGTGAAACGCCGGGGCCGCGCCTCATCCCCTCCACGCTGGAACGCAGCCCCGAGGGCGCCGAAGGCGTGGACACGGGCGACGTGTTCAACGGCCGCGGGCCCGAAGCCATGCGCGCCTTCATGAAATATTGCGCGGATCAGGGCATCGGCTCGGTCAAGCTGGTGATTTCGGGCGAGGACGCTCTGAAGCCCGGCAGCCATTCCGACCTGCTCTATACGACCGACGAAATGGACGCCGCGCGCGAGGCAGCCAAGGAATATGGCCTCTGGATCGCCACCCATGCCTATACGGACGAGGCGGTGGATCTGGCTCTGCGCGCGGGCGCCCGCATCATCTATCACGCCAGCTACATCGGCGAACGCACTGCTGAAAAGCTGGCCGCGCATAAGGACGAGGTGTTCTACGGCCCCGGCTGCGGCGTTTCGGTGGCAGCCCTCGAAGCCAGCCCCCCGCCCCATATCGACATGAGCAACATGAAGAGCAGCGCTGCCGAGCGGATGGCGCTGGAAGGCAAGCTGGTGCCTGCGTTGAAGGCGATGGGCGTGCGCACGCTGATCGGCGGGGACTATGGTTTCCCCTTCAACCCCAATGGCCGCAACGCGCGCGACCTCCAGCATTTCGTCGACTATTTCGGCTATTCGCCGGTCGAGGCGCTGGCTGCCGCCACCTCGCTGGGCGGGGAACTGATGGGGATCGACGTGGGCCGGGTTCAGGAAGGCTATCTGGCCGACCTGCTGCTGGTTGATGGCGACCCCACGCAGGACGTGGCGATCCTTCAGGGCAAGGACAATCTCAAAGCAATCATGAAGGGCGGCGCCTTTCACAAGGCCCCTCTGGAAACAGTAACGGCGTAAAAACCATGTTCGATGTTGCGATTATTGGCTGCGGGCCTGTCGGCGCGCTGGCTGCGAACCTGCTCGGCCGCGAGGGGCTCAATGTGGTGGTTCTGGAAAAGGAACTCACCCATTATCCCCTGCCGCGCGCGGTGCATCTCGACCACGAGATGATGCGCCTTTTCCAATCGGCGGGCGTGCTTGAACGCGTGCTGCCCGATATGGTGGATACCGACGGGCATCTCCATGTCGGCGCATCGGCGCAGGCGATCCGTTATATGGGCACGGTGGGGATGCCGCGCCCCTTCGGCTGGTCGAATGACTGGTTCTTCTATCAGCCCGAACTGGAAGAGCATCTGCGCGCCGGTTTTGCCGACATGGCCAATGTGGATTTCCGCATTGGCGCGGAATTCACCGCGCTCGATCAATCCGACGGCCCGGTGCGCATCACCTATACGCAGGATGGCGCGCAGCATCAGGTCGCGGCCCGCTGGGCGATTGCCTGCGACGGTTCGCGCAGCCCGGTGCGCAAGGCGCTGGGGATCAAGCTCGACGATCTGGACTTCGAGGAACCCTGGCTGGTGGTCGATGCCGAGGTCGATGGGCCGGTGCGTTTCCCCGATATTGCGGGCGTGCCGGAACAGGGCGATCTGCAACGCCTCTCGGTGATGATGTGCGATCCCAAGCGGCCCGCCACCATCGTGCCGGGGCGCGGCAACCATCGCCGCTGGGAACTGATGCTGTTGCCCGATGAGGACGATGCAGCGATGATGGCGCCGGACAAGGTGGCCGAATTGCTGGCCCCCTATATTGGCGATGTGCCGCACAAGATCGTGCGCTCGGCCACCTATCGCTTTCACGGCCTTGTCGCGGAAAGCTGGCAGGAGGGGAATGTGTTTCTGGCGGGCGATGCCGCGCACCAGACCCCGCCCTTCTTTGGTCAGGGCATGTGCCATGGCTGCCGCGATGTGGCCAATCTGGCGTGGAAAATGGCGGCGATCATCAAGGATCACGCCTCGCCCGAGATCCTGTGCACCTATCAGCCCGAGCGCGACCCGCATGTGCGCGGCGTGATCGGCGCGGCGGTGAATGTGGGCCGCTATATCTGCGAACTCGACCCCGCCAAGGCCGCCACGCGCGATGCCGAGATGATTGCGCGAGCCGAGGCGCAAAAGGGCAAGCAGGAAACCGCCCATGACCTGATCCCGGCAATTTCGACCGGCATCATCCATCGTGGCAGCGCAGGGGCGGGCGAACGCTTTATCCAGCCGGTGCTGACCGATGGACGCAAGCTCGATGATCTGACCGGCGGTGGCTGGCGCCTGTTCACTCTGGCCGATGCGACAGCTTTGCCCGATGGCGGCGCGGTGTCGGCATGGCTGGCGGCGCGGAGCGCAGAGGCGGTAATGATCCGCCCCGACCACTACGTATTTGGCACGGGCACCGCCGAAGAATTGCGCAAAGCCTATGCGGCGCAAATGGGCCTCTCGCTGGAGACTGCTGCATGATTACGCTGGCTCAGGCCCAAACCATCCTTTCTGCCGGGTTTGCCCACGCGCGCGCCCAATCGGCCAAGCCTCTGGCGATGGTCGTGCTGGACGCGGGCGGCCACCCGGTTGCCATGGGGCGCGAGGATGGGGCCACCTTCTTCCGCGCCGATATTGCCCGCGCCAAGGCCTATGGCGCGCTGGGCATGGGCGCAGACACCGCCGTTCTGGCCGAACGGGCCAAGGGCAATCCGACCTTCTTTGGCGGGGTCGTCACCACGGTGAATGGCGATCTGGTGTTTTCGCCGGGCGGCGTGCTGGTGCGCGCCAATGGCGTGGTCGTGGGCGCGGTGGGCGTGTCGGGCGACACGGGCGAGATGGACGCCGAATGCGCCAGCGCGGGCATTGCCGCGGCCGGTTTTTGAAAGGAACTCACGCGATGATGAAACTTCGCAGCATCGAACTGGCCCTGCCCAAGGCGGCCGAGGCCCATCGTTGGATGATCGACATCTGGGGTTGCGCCGACGGCGGGCGGATGGGCGATACGTTCTATCTGCGCGGGTCGGGCACCTTCCCCTATCTGATGGCCATTTCGGAGAGCGCCGATAATTTCGTGCGCTCGACCACTTTCGTCTGCTCGCCCGAACGTCTGGCGCAAGTTGCGCAGGCCGCCACCGCGCGCGGCCTCAACGCCGCGCCTTGCGTCAGCAGCGATCCGGGCGGCGGGCATGGCATCGTGGTCGAACTGGCCGAGGGTGAATTGCTGCGCTTTCTGGTGGACGCAACCGAAGTGGCGCCCATCGAGGGCCACTCCAAGGCAAGCCGCCGCGTGATGCCGGTCAAGCTCACCCATGTCGTGTTCAATTCCGCCGATGCCGAAGCCAGCGGCGACATCGTTGAGGAAGTCCTCGGCTTCCGCGTTTCCGACCGCACCAAGGGCATGGTCTTTGTCCGCTGCAACGAGGCGCATCACTCGACCGCCTTTGCCCGCGCCGGTTTCTCGTCGCTCAACCATGTCGCCTTTGAGATGGAAGACCTCGACGCGGTCATGCGCGGCATCGGCAATATGCGCGATCATGGCTTTGCCCCGGCGTGGGGTCCGGGCCGTCATGGGCCGGGCGACAATGTCTATGCCTATTACATCGCGCCCTTTGGCCCGGTGATCGAATATTCCACCCCGGTGGAAAAGGTCGCCCCCGATTACCGCACCGGCGAGCCCGACGACTGGACATGGCCCGAAAAGCGGATCGATCAGTGGGGCGTGTCGGACAAGGATTTTGCCGGTCTGCGCGTGGCCGAGGAAGCCTTCCGTTTCCGCCGCGAATGGCAGCCGGCACCCATCAATGAAGTTATTGGAGCGTAATCCCCCATGCGTTATGTGTCATTCACCCGCCCCAACGGCAAGGCCAGCTTTGGCCGCCTTGATGGGCAAACCGTGTTCGATTTGGGCGGCGCCTATGCCAGCCTGAAGGCCGCCATTGCCGCCGACGCCCTCGCCTCGCTTGCCGATGGCGAGGCTTTCGCGCTTGATGCCATCAAGCTGCTGCCCGTCATTCCCGATCCGGAAAAGATCCTCTGCGTTGGCCTCAACTATGCCAGCCACGTGGCCGAAACGGGCCGCGAGCAGAAAGAGCATCCGGCGATCTTCACCCGCTATGCCGACAGCCTGATCGCTGAAGGCGAGGCCATGGTGCGCCCGCCCGAGAGCGTTCGCTTCGACTATGAAGGCGAAGTGGCCATCGTCATCGGCAAGAAGGGCCGCCGCATCGCCCCCGAAAACGCCTGGGATCACATCGCGGGCTATGCGCCCTTCAACGATGGCTCGATCCGCGATTGGCAGCGCCACAATATCCAGTTCACCCCCGGCAAGACATGGCCCGGCACCGGCGGCTTTGGCCCTGCTCTCGTCACCCCCGACGAGATCGAGGATCTGGGCGTGCAGCGCGTGCAGACCCGCCTGAATGGCGAGTTGGTGCAGGATCAGCCGATCAGCGACATGATCTGGGATATCCCCACGATCATCGCCTATTGCTCGACCTTCACCGACCTCAACCCCGGCGATGTCATCGCCACCGGCACGCCGGGCGGGGTGGGCGATAAGCGCAAGCCCGCGCTCTATATGAAGGCGGGCGACGTGGTCGAAATCTCGGTCGGCGTCATCGGCACGCTCACCAACCCTGTCATCGACGAAATCTGAAACCAACGCATTCCGGCACCGGCGGGACAAGAATCCCGCCGGGCCACATTAGGGAGACTATGATGAGCAAGATCCATCACCTGCTGGCCAGCGCTGCCCTTCTGGGCATGGTCGCCGCCAGCCCTGCCATGGCCGAAGATGCCGCCCCCGCCCAGCAGGCCACCGCCCCCGGCGAAATCGTCGTCACCGCCCAGCGCCGCGCCGAACGCCTTCAGGACGTGCCGCTGGCCGTTTCGGCCATCAGCGCACAGCAGATGACCGCAGGCGGCTTCCAGAAGCTGTCGGACCTTCAGTATCAGGTGTCTGGCCTGCAATTCGGCTCCTCGCCCAATGACGCGGGCTATCGCCTGCGCGGCGTGGGCACGGCGGGCGGCTTTGCCTCGGCATCGGAACAGAATGTCGGCACCGTGGTCGACAATGTGATCATCCCCTTCGGCAACCCGGTCAACAGCCTTGGCGATCTGGAGCGCGTCGAAGTGCTGAAAGGTCCGCAGGGCACCCAGTTCGGCAAGAACGCCTCGTCGGGCGTGGTCAACATCACCACCGCCAAGCCCAAGTTCGACCGCGTTTCAGGCAAGGTTTTCGCTTCCTACGGCTCGCTCAACGAAATCAACACCAACGCCCAGTTGAACCTGCCCACCAGCGAAAACTCGGCCATCGGCCTGTTCGGCTTCTATCGCCAGAATGACGGCTTCCTCTACAATGCCACGCTCAAGAAGTATTGGGGCGACGAGGCCAGCTATGGCGGCCGGGCCAAGTTCTTCTATCAGCCCTCGGACGATTTCAGCGTCTATATTATCGGCGATTACAGCCGCACCAGCACCAAAAGCCCCGGCCAGCTCTGGACGATCAACGCCCTGCCCAGCTTTGCCAACCCGCTGATGGCGGCGCGCTTTGGCAATCTGACCTCGCTTGGCATCACGCCGGGCTTTAACAACACGCAGAGCGCGGAAAACACCGACGGCTATACCAGCGAGCGCAACTACGGCGCCAGCATCGAAATCAACAAGAAGTTGGGCAGCCTGAACCTGACCTCGATCACCGCCTATCGCGGGTTCATGCAGGGCGCCAGCCAGTATGGCATCGACGGGTCGAGCACCACCGTGTTTCAGGCGCGCGAAACCAATAAGCATCAGTCCTTCCTGAGCCAGGAACTGCGCCTGACCAATGCATCGGGCAGCAAGGCGGAATTCACCACCGGCATCTATGCCTCACGGCGCAAGACCGGCAATCCGGGCGATTACAGCAGCGCGCAATTGATGCCCGCCAACCCGTTCAGCCCGTTCTATGTCAGCATTTCGGGCGGCCAGTCGAATACGCAGACCCGTTCGGATTCGGTCGCGGCCTTTATCGATGGCAAATATCACGCCACCGAGAAATTCGCCGTGCTGGGCGGCTTCCGCTATCAGTATGACTGGGTGAACGCCTCTTATCAGTCGATCATTGATCCCACCTACGCGCCCGGCTCGATGGTCGATGGCATTTTCGTGGTGCCCTATACGCCCAGCCCCCTGAAGACCGGATCGGTGGCGAAAGCTGGTTGGGCCGGCAAGGCGGGCGCGGAATATAAGGTTGACCGCGATCTGATGTTCTTTGGCACGATCTCGCGCGGCTATCTGGGCGCGACGGTGGCCTTCTCGGGCCTGACCGGTACGCGCACCAATGTGAACCCCCAGACCGTGCGCGACATCACCGTCGGCATGAAGTCGCAGCTTTTCAACCGGGCCGTGACCTTCAACGCCAGCGCCTTCTTCGACAAATACACCAACCTGCAAACCAGCGTGTTCAACGGGACCGAATTCCTGACCGAAAACGCCGGTGGCTTTGAGGCCAAGGGTTTCGAGTTTGACGCCCGCTGGCGCGTCAGCCCCGAATTCAGCCTGAATGGCGGGATGACTTATTCGGACACGAAGTTCACCGATTATGTCACCGCCTGCCCCGCTGTGCTTAAGGCGGGCCTGTCCTGCTATACCAGCAATGGCACCAGCCTGTTGCAGGCCGCCGGTGAACCCCTGTCGGGCGCGCCCAAGGTGTCCTTCACCTTTGGCGCGGACATCAAGCTGCCGATCAATGATCGTCTGGCCTTCGACTGGTCGGGCAATGTCTATTACCGCAGCAAGGTGCAGTATGACGTGGGCAATGCCCTGTCCTATCAGCCGGGCTATTACACGATCGGTCTGAACACCGGCATCGGCGCGCCCGACGGCGGATGGCGCGTGGGCCTGTTCGTGCGCAACCTGCTGGATCAGCGCTTCCACGCTTCGGTCATCGGCCTGCCCTTTGCCGATGCCGGCGGCGAGGTGAACTGGCTGACCCGCGAAGGGCGCCGCACCATCGGCGTCAGCGCAACGGCCAAGTTCTGATAGAACGCACATGGGCGGCAAGGCATCACGCCTTGCCGCCCATTTTGCATGAGGTATTGCCATGAACACCACCCGCCATTCCATTGCCGCCATGGGTCAGGATCTTGGCCCTGATGTGCTGGAGGCCTGCCGCCAATTGTTCGGGGCCGAGCAGGAAGCGCTGGCGCAGACTGTGCCGGTGGCCGCGCGCGATCTGGCCTATGGGCCGCATGAAAGGCACCGGCTGGATCTCTACGGCGCGGCGGAAGGCGGTTTGAAGCCGGTTCTGCTCTTCGTCCATGGCGGCGGTTTCGTGCTGGGCGACAAGGGCGATTCCGGTTGGCCCAATGCCGCCGTTGGCCGGATGGCGGCGCAGCGCGGCTGGATCGGCGCGGTGATGAACTATCGCCTCGCCCCCGACCATCTCTGGCCTGCGGGCAGCGAGGATGTGGCCGCCGCCGTTGATTATCTGCGCGGGGCCGTGGCCGAACATGGCGGCGATCCCGAACGGATCGTGGTCATGGGCACCTCGGCCGGGGCCGTGCATGTCAGCGGTTTTCTGAAACTTCGCCCTGACCATGCCTCGCTGGTGCGCGGGGCGGTGCTGCTTTCGGGCCTCTATGGCTGCACCTCGCTCGATCCCAAGGACACGCGCTATTACGGCACCGGCGATTATGCGCCCATGTCGCCGTGGGATGCGGTGGTGGAAACCGCATTGCCGCTGCTGGTCGCCTGCGCCCAGCATGATCCGGCGCGGTTTCAGGCCGAATTCCTTGGCCTGGTGCAGGCCCGTCTGGCTCGCCATGGCACGATGCCGCGCAGCGTTCTGATGCCGGGCCACAATCATTACACGATGGCGATGCACCTTGGCACCTCTGACCGGCGCCTTGAGGAAGAAATCGCCGCATTTCTGGAGGATATTCTGTGATTGATCGCCGTTCCATGCTCGCGGGCGCTGCCGCTCTGGCCGCAACGCCTGCCTTTGCGGCCAAACCCAAGCCGCTTGATCCGACTTTTCCCAAAGGCTTCCTGTGGGGCGCGGCCACCGCAGGCCATCAGGTCGAGGGCAACAACACCAATTCGGACCAGTGGCTGCTGGAAAATGTTACGCCCACGATCACCGGCGCGCCTTCAGGCGATGCGGTCAACAGTTTCGAAATGTGGCGCGAGGATCTCGATCTGGCGCAATCCATTGGCCTGAACGCCTATCGCTTCAGCCTGGAATGGGCGCGGATCGAGCCGGAGCCGGGCATGTTCTCGCAGGCCATGCTCAACCATTACAAGGCGATCATTGACGGTTGCCGCGTGCGTGGGTTGGCCCCGGTGGTGACATTCAACCATTACACCACCCCGCGCTGGTTCGCCGCGATGGGCGGGTGGACCCATGCGCAGGCGCCCGAACTCTTTGCAAAATTCTGCGACCGGGCGATGCGCCATATGGGCGCCGGGATCGCGGTGGCCATGACGCTGAATGAGCCCAATCTGGCCCGCCTGCTGCCTTTGGTAATGCCGCCGCAATTCCTTGACGGGCTGCGGGCCAATCTGGCCGCTGCCGCGCGCGCGGCCAATGTGCAGCGCTTCATGGTGGCCAACACCGTCCCGCCCGAGGATGTGCCGGCCGTCACCACCGGGATGATCCGGGGCCACCGCCTGGCCCGCGCCGCGATCAAGGCGATCCGCCCCGATCTGCCGGTCGGCTTCAGCTTTGCCATGGCCGACGATCAGGCCGCGACCAAGGATTCGATGCGCGACGCCATGCGCCAGAAGCTCTATGGCGACTGGCTGGACGTGGCGCGCGAGGATGATTTCGTGGCGATCCAGAATTACGAGCGCATCCTGTGGGGCCCCAAGGGCCGCCTGCCCGCGCCCGAAGGCGGCATGCGCAATTTCCGGGGCGCAGAGGTCTATCCTCCCTCGCTGGCAGGCGCGGTGCGTTATGCCCATGAGGCGACCGGCAAGCCGGTGATCATCACCGAGCATGGCGTGGGTACGGATGATGATACGCTGCGCGTCCGCCTGATCCGGGAATCCCTGCCGCCGCTGCGTCAGGCGATGGCCGATGGCGTGCCGGTGCTGGGCTATATCCACTGGTCGCTGATGGACAATTACGAATGGGGCGCAGGGATTGGCCATGGCGCCTTTGGCCTCGCCTCGGTCGATCCCGTCACTTTTGCGCGCAAGGCCAAGCCGAGCGCGGGTGTGCTGGGCGCGATTGCCAAGGCCAACTCGCTGTAACCTATCGGGGGATGGTTGCAGACGGGAGGCGCGGGGGTCGGGGGGCCCTCGCGCCTTTTGCATGGACGCGCCTTTTCGCAAGAATTGCCCACGGGTTTATTTGGAATTAGAATTCTATTAAAACGATCTTTGTTGACGAAGGTGACACAAACCGGAAAAGAACCGTGTCATGACCAAGGATGTTGCCCTCTCCACCGCCCTGCGCGCGCCCGTTCAGGGCCGATCCAAGGCCTCGTATGAACGCATGTTGGCCGCAGCCGAGGCGCTGATGGCGGCGGCGGGCTCGGATGAGTTTACCCTGCAGGAGGTGAGCAAGAAGGGCAAAGTTTCGATTGGCTCGATTTACAATCGATTTGAAAGCAAGGACGCCCTGCTCCACGCCGTGCAATTGCGCGTGCTGGAACGGGTCGACAAACAGATGGGCGCGATGCTGGACGAGGCGCGCAACGGGGCCAATACGCTAGACCAACTGGTGGTGGCGCTGACCCGCGCGGTGGGCGAAACGCTCAAGGAAAATGCCGATATCATGCGCCCGCTGATGCTGCGCGCGACCAATGATCCGCTGGTGTCGGCCACGGGCAAGGCGTCTTATGTCTCCTCGGCCAATGCGGTCAAGGGGGCGCTGCTGCTGCATTCGGCGGAGATGAAGCAGCCCGATCCGCTGCGCGCGGTCGATTCGGCCTTTCGCATCCTTTACGCCACAATTGCCCGCTATCTCGGCTTTGGCTCGGCCACCACGGCGGCGTGGGAAGGTGATTGGGATGTGTTGATGCAGGACCTGTCGCGCATGATTGCGGCCTTTCTGGTCACGCCTCCCAGTTTTTGACGGGCAGCTTTTGGACGGGCCGGTTTGCAGCCGGTCCATGTCAGGCCGCTTGACAGGCATCCCTATCCGGCGATATTTCAGAACCATTATTCTGATTTAGATCGGGAGACGGCCCCTTACGCCCTCCCGACCCGCTGGGAGAGGCATCTTGCAACAATTGCGGCACAAGCAGCCGACGGCGAATCGGCGCGAATTTCTGGCCGGAGCGGCGATCTTTGCGCTGGCCACCGGTCTGCCGGTTCCGGCCATGGCCACAGCCCCCTCGCCCCGGATCGCGCTTTTGCTCAAGACCGTGGCGCAGATCGTGATCCCGCGCAGCGACACGCCCGGCGCGGGCGATGTCGGCGTCGGGGCCTTCCTCTCGCTGGCCTTTGCCCATGGGATGGAGGGCGCGCAGGGCTATGACATGTGGCTGGATAAAGAGCTGAACCGCCGCGCGGGCCGCGACTTCCTCGCCCTGCCCCCGGCGCAGCGGGTGAAGATTGTAACGCAATTGGACGCCGATGCCTTCCCCGCAGGGCCACCGCCCGCCACGCCCAGCCCATGGATGGCGATCAAGGCGCTGATCCTCACCGGCTATTACACCAGCGAGGCCGGGGCATCGAAGGAATTGCAATATAACCTTATTCCGGGCCGATGGGATGCCGACATCCCCCTCAAACCCGGCGCGCGCGCCTATTCCAGCGACTGGACGGCAGTGGAGTTCGGATGATGGAATATGAATTTGATGCGATCGTGGTGGGCTCGGGCATCACCGGCGGCTGGGCGGCCAAGGAATTGACCGAGGCGGGGCTGAAAGTGCTGATGATCGAGCGCGGGCGCGAGATCGTCCATGGCGATTACCCCCGCGAAATGAAGGCCCCCTGGGAACTGCCCTTTCGCGGGCGGGGCGATACGCAGCGCTACAAGCGCGACCATGCGGTCCAGATGCTCAACCGCCATTTCACCGAATGGACCGAGGACCATTTCGTCAATGATCGCGAAAACCCCTATGAACTGGGGCCGGACAGCGCCTTCACATGGTTCCGCTCGTATCAGCTTGGCGGCAAATCGCTGACCTGGGGGCGGCAGTGCTATCGCTGGTCGGATTATGATTTCGGGGCCAATGCGCGCGACGGCATGGGGACGGACTGGCCGATCCGCTATGCCGATATTGCGCCGTGGTATGACAAGGTGGAGCGCTTCATCGGCGTTTCCGGGGCCTCGGAGGGTCTGCCTTCGCTGCCCGATGGCCAGTTTCAGCCGCCTTTTGCGCTCAATGCCGTTGAAAAATCGGTGCGGGACAAGGTCTCGGCGCAATGGCCCGACCGCCGCCTGACCATCGGGCGCACGGCGAATCTGACCGTGGGCAAGGAAGAGGAAGGCCGCAACCCTTGCCAGTCGCGCGACATCTGCAACCGGGGCTGCTCGTTCGGGGCCTATTTCTCGACCCAATCCTCCACCCTGCCCGCCGCGACCAAGACCGGGCGGCTGACCGTCATCACCAATGCGCAGGTGGAGAAGGTGGATTATGATCCGGCAACCAAGCGCGTGACCGGTGTGCGCTGGGTCAACACCAAGACGCGTGAGCGCAAGAGCGCCACCGCGCGGATCGTGTTCCTGAATGCTGGCGCGTTCAACTCGGTCCATCTGATGATGAATTCGGCCAATGAGGCGATGCCGGGCGGGCTGGCCAACAGCAGCGGCGTCTTGGGCACGCATATCATGGATCATGCCAATACGCTCTCGGCAGTGGCGATCATGCCGGGGTTTGAGGGGCGCACCTCTTTCGGCAACCGACCCACGGGCGTGGTCATCCCGCGTTTCCGCAATCTGGACAAGGCCGATGGCGATGGCTTCACCCGCGGCTATTCGTTTCAGGGCGGCGCGCTGCAATCGGGCTGGGGGCGCGGCAAGCGGCAGGCGGGGATCGGCGCGGATTTCAAGCGCGAGTTGCGCAGCCCCGGCGCATGGCGGATGGTGCTGGTTGCCTTTGCCGAGAGCCTGCCGCGCGCGTCCAACCGGCTGACGCTGTCAAAGCAGGTCGACCCGATGGGCGTGCCCCAGCTTGAGATCCACTTTGCCCATGGCGCAGGGGAAATGGCCGCTCTGGCCGATGCAAAGCGTGAGGCCGGTGCGATGCTGGCGGCCTCGGGAGGCCAAGTGTTGTTTGGCATGGACCGGCCCGGTCCGGGCGGCACGGCGATCCACGAAATGGGCGGCGCGCGCATGGGCCATGATCCCAAGACCAGCGTGCTGAACAAATGGAGCCAGGCCCATGATGTGGCCAATCTGTTCGTCACCGATGGCGCGCAAATGGCGTCGAGCGCCTGTCAGAACCCCTCGCTGACCTATATGGCGCTGACGGCGCGGGCGGTCGATCATGCGGTGGGGTTGATAAAGGCGGGCGCGATCTAACGCGCCCGCCCCCATAGATCAGAAGTCTTCGTTGAGCCGCGAAAGCGCGCCTTCGAGGATCTTGGCATGTTCGCGCGGGTCGCCATGCGCCAATTGCAGGCGGCCCACCGAAACCGAGCTGTCGATCACATCCTGACAACGCGGATAGCGGCGTTCCTGATAGGCCAGCAGCCCCGCCTCGACGCTGTCTGCGCGGGCCAGTTCCTCGGCCAGCACGATGCCGCTTTCCACCGCCATCCCCGCGCCCGAGGCCAGATGGGGCGTGGTGGCATGCACCGCATCGCCCAGCAACACGATGCGCCCGTCATACCAAGGCTTGGGCTGAAGCACGGCGGCCAGCGGGCGATAGTTGATCCAGTCATCGCGCGTCATATTGTCGCGGATCCATCCGGCATTGCCGCCGAAGTCGGCCAGCAGACGCTTCAATTCGTTGAACAATTCCTCCTCATCCATGAAGCTCTCACGCTCCACATGAGGGGTCAGCATCCACATATAGACCTGATCCGGCGCGCAGGCCGTAATCCCGCAGGGGTTGGCATGGCCAAGGTAGAATTCGCCATATTCAAGGCCGGGCGGCTTGCGGATCGAGATACGCCAGCAGCCCTGCCCGGTCGGCTGGGCCGGGCCCATATGCGGAAAGGACAGCTCGCGCACGCCCGAAAACACGCTGTCGGAGCCCACGACCAGATCGTAATGGCCGGTTGAACCATCCGAAAAAGTCACATCCACGCCGCTATCGACATTGACCAGCGAGGACACCGTCAGCCCCAGCCGCACCGGGATTCCCAGCTCCTTTACCCGGCCCTGCATGATCCGGTGCAGCACCGGGCGCATGATGCCCCCGGTGGCGGGCAGGCCTTCCTCGATGACCGGCTCTTCCAGATCGTGCAGATGCGTGCCGTCATATTTGAAAAGGCGCGTTTTTGTGGTGATGGCCCCCTGCGCCTTGATCTGCTCCAGCAGGCCAAGCCGACGATAGGCGCGCAACGTTGGCCCGGTGATCGTGATCCCCGCCCCATAGACGCGCCATTGGGGGTCCAGATCGATCAGATCGACCTTAACGCCCCGCTCCGACAGCGCAATAGCGGCAGCCATGCCGCCGATCCCGCCGCCCACGATCAGCGCCTCTTGGACGCTCCTGATGTTCTCCCGTTCCATGGTGCTGAAATTAGAGCGCGCGCGCCAACAGGCAAATTCGAACCATGGATGGATGCCTATTGATACAATCGGTGTGAGCTTGGAGCCCCCACGCGCTAGTCAAGAATGCAAGACGTGTGCAGCGCGTCAGGGATGAGAATAAAGGGGAGGATTATGAGGACTTTTGTCAACCATGCCGCGTGCCTGTCGGCCACGGTTTCAGCTTCGGTGCTGGCCATGGCGACCGCAATGCCGGCCATGGCGCAGCAGGCGCCTGCCAAGGATACGGCGGAAATCATCGTGACCGCGCAGAAGCGCCCGGAAAAGCTTCAGGAAATTCCTGTCGCCGCCGCCGTGCTGTCGCAGGCCGCCGTGGCGCAGGCCCATGTGGTCGACCTGTCCGACATCAACCGCGTGGTGCCCTCGGTGGAATTGAAGGGCACGTTCAACGGCCGCGTTCCCTATGGTATCCGCGGCATTTCGACCAATGCCAACGAAGGCGCGATCGGCCTGACCTCGGGCGTGTCGATCCAGGTCGATGGCGTGCCGGTGCCCGCCGACAGCTTTGCCGTCAACACGATCACCGACGTGGCCCAATTGGAAGTGCTGAAAGGTCCGCAGGCCACGCTGGGCGGGCGCACGGCCTCGGCGGGCGTCATCAACTTTGTGACCGTGGCGCCGTCCACCACGCCGCAATATGCGGTCAACGCGCTGACCACCAATGACGGCGAATGGCATATTGACGGCCGCGCCTCCGGCCCGATCACCGACAAGGTCAGCTACAGCCTGACCGGCTATTACCAGCGCACGCCCTATCCGATCACCAACCTGACCACGGGCGTCAAGAGCCGCGCGGAAAGCTATGGCACGCGCGCCAAGCTGAAATTTGAGCTGAGCGACAATCTCGACCTGCAGGTGATGGGCCACTATGCGATGTCGAAGTCGAAGGGCGCGAATTTCACCGTGCAATACTGGACGCCCGGCTCCGTCTTTTTTGCCCCTCCGGTGGGTCTGGACGCGGCCACCATGTTTCCGGGCTACAGCCTGACCTATGGCAACACCAAGCTGGCCACGCACACCACGATGGTCTCGCGCTATGAAGACAAGGATACCTCGGCGGTCATCAACTGGCGGCTGGGCGATCTGACGCTGACCTCGACGACGGCCTACAGCCATGAGGGCCAGTATCAGACGCAGGACACGTTCCTTGGCAATGATCCGAACTGGGCGCTGAAATTCGAGACTTTCCTCAATGCGATCGGCGCGCTCCCCTCTTCGATGGTGCTGCCCTACAGCAATCTCCAATCGGCGCAGGGCTATGTCAGCCAGACCAGCCAGGAATTCAAGCTGGCCACGGATGCGAAAAAGCCTGTCTCGGCGCTGGTCGGCCTGTTTTATTCGGACATGACCGTCAACCAGTATGTGTTGCGCGCATGGACGTTGAACCCTCTGGCCAAGACCAATATTTCAACCACCAAGAATTACTCGATCTATGGCCGCGCCACCGCGCATGTGAACGACAGGCTGACCCTTGTCGGCGGTCTGCGTTACAACTGGGACAAGATCGGCTGGAACGTCACGCAATATTTCAACCCGGCGGCGGGCCAGTATGGCAGCGGCGGCTTTGGTCAGGGCGGCTATACGTGGAACCTGTCGGACAGCTCGGGCGCGCTGGTGGGCGATGCGGCGATCCAGTTCAAGCCGACCCGCGACATCATGACCTATGCCTCCTATACGCGCGGCTATAAGCCCAAGGCGTTCAACACCGTCCATGACTGGTCGATCGCGCCGGGCAACACCACGGCGGCCGGGCTGGCCGAAATCGCCACCTTTGCCAAGGCGGTGGCGCAGGAGCATATCGACAGCTTTGAAGTGGGCCTGAAATCGACGCTGCTCGACCGTCACCTGACCTTCAACCTCGCCGCTTTCTACACCAATTACAGCGGTTATCAGGCGCAGATCTTTGACACCTCGAAACTGGTGGGCGTGCTGATCCTGGCCAATGCCGGAGCACGCACGCAGGGCATCGAGGCCGACCTGAATTACGTGAAGGGCAACACGCGGGCCAGCCTGTCGGCGGCGCTGATCGATGCCAAGTTCACCAATTTCAAGGGCGCGGTCTGCTGGCCCACCCAAACCACCGCGCAAGGGTGCGATGCCAGCGGCGCGCAGGATCTGTCGGGCAAGCCGATGCCTGCCAGCCCCAAGCTGAAGATCAACGCCCAGATTGCTCAGACGATCCCGTTTGAAAAGTTCAACGTGATCGCCGGCACCAATCTGTCCTATCGTTCCGGCACCTATCTTCAGGCCAACCAGAACCCGCAGACCTTCCAGAGCGCGTTCGGCCTGATGGACTTGAGCCTTGGTTTCCAGACCAAGGACGAGAAGGCCACGCTGACCTTCTTCGTCAACAATGTGACGGACAAGTTCTATCTGACCAATGCGGAGGACTTCTTTGCCGGGGCCACCACGGGCAATCTGGTGATCGGCCAGCCCGCCCGTGATTCCAGCCGCTACTTTGGCGCGCGCGTGGGGATCAATTTCTGATCCCCCGGATCGCATGATGGCATGAACGGGCCGCAGCGGCGCAGATCGGCGTCGCTGCGGTTTCGGTCGTTTGGGAGAATGGGCGATGGATTACACATTGCATCAGGATGATCTGGGCACGCATATCGACTGGGCCTTGCCCGGTGTTGGCGCGCAGCAGATCGACTGGTTCTGGTCGAACATGGAAAAAGGCTTCATCCTGTGGCACCCGGAACAGCATGAGCCGCTGAGCTGGCCCATTCCCCCGCGCCATGGCAACCCTTTGGGCGCGGTGCATAATGCGCCCCAGACATGGGATGACGGGCGGCGGCAAAATCTGTTCATCCGGTTTGAGCGCATCGAGGATGTGCCCGAAGCCCTGCGCGAACGCATCCGCCTTGATCATGCCATCATCGTGGCCGGGCTGGGCTTTGACGAGGCCGATATTCATACGGGGCAAGTGCTGGGCTATCGCCTGCACCAATGGCAGGATGACGGCGCGGGCGGCGTGATCGGATCGTCCACCGCCATCGGCCTGCGCAAGCCCGAAACCCATGCCGACGGGCGCATCTGGGCCGCCCATGCCGCCACCGAAATCGGCAATTGGGCGGTGTTCCTGCCCGATCTTTACCGGCTGTATCAGGTGGTCACCGATACACGCCGCAATCCCTTTACCAGCCTTGGCGTGACGGGGCGCGGCCTCGATGCACGCTATCAACATATCGTGGAGCCAGTCTGATGCCAGTTATCGTCACCGGAGCCGGGGGTTTTGTCGGCCGCCAGATCGTGTCGCGCCTGTTGGCGCAGGGCCGCGAGGTGGTGGCCATGGATACGGCGGCGGGGGGGATTCCCGCCGGCGCGCGTGTTGTTGCGGGCGATCTGGGCGATGCCGATGTCCGCGCCGATGCGCTCTCGGGCGGGGTATCGGCGGTGATCCATCTGGCCACGGTGCCGGGCGGCGCGGCTGAGGCTGATCCTGTCGCCTCGCGCCGGATCAACATTGACGCCATGTATGACCTGTTGCTGGAGGCCAGCGCCAAGGGCAGCAAGCCCCGCTTTGTCTATGCCAGCTCGATTGCGGTCTATGGCGATCCGCTGCCCGGCTTTGTCGATGATGCAACGCCGCTTAGCCCCAAAATGATCTATGGCGCGCATAAGGCGATGATGGAACATGCCGTGGCGATGTTCGCCAATCGCGGCATGATCGAGGGCGTGACCGTGCGTCTGCCCGGTATTCTGGCTCGCCCCAAGGGGCCCAGCGGCATGAAAAGCGCCTTTATGTCGAACCTGTTCCATGCCTTGAAGGCAGGCGAGGAGTTTATCTGCCCCGTCTCGGCGGGCGGCACGATCTGGGCGCAATCGGTGGCGCGCTGTGCGGATAATTTCATCCATGCGCTCTCGCTCGACACCGCGCTTTTGCCCCCGACCTATGCCGTCACCCTGCCCGCTCAGCGGATCACGATGGGCGGTCTGGCCGGGGAAATTGCGGCGCAATGCGGCGTCTCGGCCGATCTGGTGCGCTATGAACCCGATGCCGCGCTCGAAGTGGCATTTGCGGCACAACCGCCACTGTCTACGCTGGCTGCCGAACGCGCAGGCTTTGCGCATGACGGCGATCTTGCTACTCTGGTTTCCAGCGCGCTCAAGACGCTGGATTAAGGAGAGGGACGATGCGGTTCCAGCGACTGGACCTCAACCTACTGGTGGCCTTGGACGTGCTGCTGGCGGAAAAGAGCGTGAGCCTTGCCGCCGACCGGCTGTGCCTGTCGCAATCGGCCACGTCTTCGGCGCTGGGCCGCCTGCGCGATTATTTCGGCGATGAACTGCTGGTGGTCAAAGGCCGCTCGATGGTGCTGACCGCGCGGGCCGAGGAATTGATCGAACCGGTGCGCGCGGTGCTGGACCAGATCCGCTCCACCATCGCCATCGCCCCCGAATTCGACCCGGCCACCTGTGATCGCCAGATCCGCTTCATGGCCTCGGATTATTCAACGCAGGTGCTGCTGGCGGGCGCGCTGGCGATGATCGAGGCCGAGGCGCCCAATATGCGCTTTGAAATCCAGCCGATGGGCGACAGCCCGATCGACACGCTGGAACGCGGCCAGATCGACCTGCTCCTGACCATCGACTATGCGATCAGCTCGGACCACCCCAGCCAGGTGCTGTTCGAGGACGATTATGTCGTGGTGGGCGATGCGAACAATCCGGCGATGGAGGGCGACATGACGCGCGAGAAATATTTCGCGCTGGGCCATGTAACGGCGCGTTTCGGCAAAAGCCGGACGCCCGCCTTCGACGACTGGTTCGTGCGTCGCCAAAAGACTCAGCGCCGGATCGAGGTGGTCGCCCCCACCTTCCTGTCGCAAACCTCGCTGGTGGTGGGGACAAAGCGGATCGCCACGATGCACCGCCGCCTTGCCTCGCAAATGGTCAAGGTCCTGCCGCTGACCCTGCGCGAGGTGCCGTTTGATATTCCCCCGATCCGCGAGGCGATCCAGTGGCATATCACCAACAACAATGACCGCGCGCTGCGCTGGGTGGTCGAGCGTTTGGCGGCCATGGCGCAGGAGGACAAGGGCGACATCACCAATGTCGTGCCGATTGCCGAGGCCAAGCGCGACGAGATCGCCGTACAGTTTCAGCATAACCACCCCAATATGCGGGGCGAAAAGGGCTAATCCGGCGCCTAATCCTCTTCGCGCGCGTCAAAACTGGCGCGCGCGATACGGATCGCCTCGGACTGGGCATTGACCCAGTCGATCAAATGCCGCGCCTGAACCGACAATTCGCGCCCCAGCGGGGTCAGCGTATAGGACACGCGCGGCGGCACATGATCGGTCGCGGTGCGCAGCACAAAGCCGTCCCGTTCCAGACTGCGCAGTTTGAGCGTCAGTACCCGCTGCGAAATCGCCTGTTCGGAGGAAAGCCGCACCAGCGCGCGTTTCAGGTCCGCATGGCGCCATTCCCCCATCGCCAGCACGATCAGCACCAGCGTTGACCAGCGATCCCCCAGCCGCGCCATGACCTCGCGCACGGGGGCCTCGCGGTCATGGCCATAGCGCGCCATTTCCGCCGAAAGCGCCGCCATCCCGCTTTCCAGATCATCGGGTAATGCCAAAATCCCCACCCTATGCTGGGCACAAAAAAGTGCCTTCTTCCGCTTTGTACGATGCTCAGTAACACCAGCATCAGACAGGATAAACAAGAGGGAGAAGAAGCCCATGGCCCATGATGCCATCAGGCTGGACGGCAAGATCGCCATCATCACCGGCGGCGCGGGCGGGATCGGCGCGGCAACGGCGCAATTGATGACCCTGCGCGGCGCCAAGGTCGCCATTGCCGACATCGACATGCCCCGCGCGCAGGCCGTGGCGACGGGCATTCCCGATGCCCTTGCGCTGCATCTCGACCTTGAGGACGAGGCCAGCATCGAGGCGATGGTGGCCCAGACCGTGGCCCATTTCGGGCGGCTGGATATTCTGCACAACAATGCGGCCCTGCTCGGCCCCGATATTGCGCAGCAGGATGGCAATATCGAACATATGGCGACGGCCCTTTGGGACCGGACCTATCGCGTCAATGTGCGCGGCACGATGATCGCCTGCCGCGCCGCGCTGCCGCATCTGCGCGAGACGAAAGGCAATATCGTCAACACGGTCAGCTCTCTGGCCTTGCAGGGCCATATGATTCAGGCCGCCTACAGCTCGTCGAAGGCCGCGATCATCCAGATGACCCGCGCGATTGCCGCATCGCATGGCCGCATGGGCGTGCGATGCAACGCTGTAGCGCCGGGCATGACCATGACCCCCGCGCTCAAGGAAGCCTTCCCCCCCGCGCTGCGTCAGGTGGTCGAGGATGAAACCCTGCGCGACCAGTTGGGCGATCCGCAGGACATTGCCGAGGCGGTGGCCTTTCTGGCCAGCGATGGGGCGCGCAACATCACCGGTCACACGGTCGAATGCGATGGCGGCGGCACCAGCCACGTCCCCGGCCTCGGCGGATTTCGCGCATTTTTTGAAGGACATACATCATGAGCCAGTTTGACATCGTCGTGATGGGCGGCGGCCATAATGGCCTGACCGCGGCAGCCTATATGGCCAAGGCAGGCAAGAAGGTGCTGGTGCTGGAGCGCAAACCGCATTTCGGCGGCGGCGTTTCCACCCGCGAATTGATCCAGCCCGGCTACTGGCATGATGAGCATTCCAATGTGCATATCATGATCCAGGGCAACCCGATGCTGCGCGAGGATGAACTGGGGCTGCTGTCCAAGTTTGGCCTCGAATATATCTATCCCGACCTGCCCCATGCCTCGATCTGGGAGGACGGCACGATCGTCCGTTCGTGGAAGGATCTGGACCGCACCTGCGAGGAAATCGCCACCTTCAGCCCGCGCGATGCCGAAGCCTATCGCAAATTCGCCCGCGCCAGCATGGACGCGATCCCGATGTTCATGAGCGGCCTCTATTCGCCGCCCTTCCCCATGGGCGCCTTTGTGGCGATGATGGACCAGTCGGACGAGGGCCGCTTCCTGCTCGATGTGATGAGCCGCAGCGCGCTGGACGTGGTGGAGCAATATTTCGAGAGCGATCTGCTGAAATTGCACATCGTGCGGATGGTGACCGAAAACCTGCAGATGCCTGATGAATTGGGCACCGGCATGGGCGCGTTCCTGATGCCGGGGATCATCCATACCTATGGCTGCTCGATGCCCAAGGGCGGGTCGGGGCAATTGTCCAAGGCGCTGGTCCGCGCCATCGAGCATTTCGGCGGCGAAGTGCGCTGCGGGGCCGAGGTTTCGCGCGTGATCGTGTCGGGCGGCAAGGCGGCGGGCCTTGAGCTGACCACGGGCGAGACGTTCATGGCCAAGGATGGCGTGATCGGCGCGATCCATCCCCATGTGCTGCGCAAATTCGTGGGCGAAACGCCGGAGCCGGTGTTGCAGCGCGCCGAGCGCGTCACGCAATCGACCTTCTCGATCAACCTGATGCATCTGACGCTGAAAGAGCGTTTGAAGCTGAAGGTGGGCAATGAAACCAACGCGATGATGACCGAGCTGATGGATTTCTATTCCATCCGCGACATGCTGCTCGAATATGACAAGCTGCGCCGGGGCGAGGTTTCGCACCGCCTGATCGCTGGCGGCGACAACACGATCTTTGACCCCAGCCGCGCGCCGGAAGGGGCGGGCGTGTTCTATGGCGTCAATTTCGCGCCCTACAACCTCTACCCCGATGGTCCGGGATCATGGGACGCGCGCAAGGAAGAATTCGCCGACCGGGCGCTCGAACAATATCGCAAGTTCTATTCGAACCTCACCGATGACAACATCACCGGCCGCCTGATCCGCTCGCCCATCGACCATGAACGCGACAGCCCGGCCAGCTTCATCAAGGGCGACATCCATGGTTGCGCGCCCTTCATGTATCAATCGGTGGCCCATCGCCCCACGCCCGATCTGGGATCGTTCCGCGTGCCGGGCATCGAGAGCCTCTATCTGGTCGGCCCCTTCATGCATCCGGGCGGCGGCGTATTCGGCGCCGGGCGCGCCACCGCGATCCAGATGATGGATGATATGGACATTGACTATGACAAGGTCTGCGGGGGGGCTGTGT
Organism: Novosphingobium sediminicola; assembly: GCF_014196525.1. Taxonomy (GTDB): domain Bacteria; phylum Pseudomonadota; class Alphaproteobacteria; order Sphingomonadales; family Sphingomonadaceae; genus Novosphingobium; species Novosphingobium sediminicola. Next base: position 36,217 of record NZ_JACIDX010000027.1, read on the forward strand.
AATGGCGGAGAAGAAGATTGCGCCGATGAAGGTGCTGGACGCCAATAACAAGGAACTGATGGCCGTGCGGCGGATCGAACGCGACGGCAATGATCTGGTTATTCGTGGCAAGATCTTTGGCGCGATGCCGATGGTAGCGAAGCTGACGCCGGAACAGGCGCGGGCGGGGTTGAAGCTGCTGGATGCGAAAACCATCTGGTTTTTGATTACCCTGCTGTTCCGCAAGTAAAACCTGCCTCAATTCGATTTCATCAATAGGTAAATCCAATTCAATCCATGAAATCGGATTGAGCCAGATCAAGAAACCAAAGCCTCTCGCGCATCATCCTTGGCCCAACAGAGCAAAGGGAGATGCGCGAGATGGCGATCACAGGCATAAGGCGGCTGGTGTTTCTGGTGGAGGATCTTGCCACCACCAGCCGGTTTTTCACCGATTACGGGCTGCGGCCCCTCGAACAGGACGCCACCAGCGCAAGGTTCGAAACCATGAACGGCGCGCAGGTCCGCCTGCTGCTGCGCGGGCATGGTGATCTGCCCAAGGGCGGCGTACAGACCGGCATCGGCGTTCACGAATGCGTGTGGAGCGTGGACAGCGCCGAGGCCATGGCGCGCCTCTCCGCCGACCTGTCGCGTGATCACGAATTGCGCGTCGATGCCGAGGGCATCACCCATTTCATCACGCCCTTTGGCCAGGCCATCGGATTGCAGGTCTGGCAACCCCGCGCCGTCCATGGCGCGCCTAGCCCCAGCAACACGCCCGGCACTGTGGGCCGCCTCAACCAGCCGCGCAAATGGCTGGCCCGCGCGGTGCCCAAGCGCATTCACCACACGGTCTGGACCTTCCCCGATGTGCAGGTGGCGATGGAATATTATCGCGACCGCCTCGGCTTCCGCCTGACCGATGTGCAAAAAGGCTTTGGCGTCTATATGCGCGCCGATGGGGCCTATGAGCATCACAACATTTTCCTCGCCAATGCCCATGCGCCGATGCCCGGTTTCGACGGCACGCTGAAATTCCACCACGCCAATTTCGAATGCGAGGACATTGACGAGATCATGGTGGGCAAGAATCACCTCGACCGTCTGGGCTACAGCTTTGAAGGTGGCTGGGGCCTTGGCCGCCACCGGTTGACCAGCGCGGCCTTCCTCTACCTCGCCGTGCCGGAGCTGGGCGGCGACATGGAATATGGCGCCGATTGCGACTGTGTGGATGACAGTTGGAAGGTGCGCGTGTGGGACGGGGCGTTCGGCACGCTGATCTATATGCACGATCTGCCGCATTGGCTGCAGCAGGAGCCGGTCTGGGACGTGGCCTATGCGCGTGAGGACCAGCTTCGTTACCTGCCCGCCGACCCAAAGCCTGCGCTGGCTCAAGCTGCTGAATAAGGGAGAGACGATTATGACAATTTGCATCATCGGCGGCGGGGTGGCGGGCCTTGCTCTGGCCATCGGCCTGCATCAGCGCGGCGTGGCCTGCGAAGTGGTCGAGCGGGACAAGGACTGGAAGGTCTATCACGTGGGCATCATCGTGCAGGCCAATTTCGTGCGCGCCCTGAACGCTCTGGGCGTGGGCGATGCGGCGGTGAAGGCGGGCTATGCCTATCGCGGGGCGCGCTTCGTGGACGTTAACGGCAACACGATTGCCGAATTGCCGGGCGATACGGCGGTTGACGGCCTGCCCTCCGATCTGGGCCTGACGCGCCCCGCGCTGCACAAGGTGCTGACCGACAAGGTGAAGGAACTGGGCATTCCGGTGCGTCTGGGCGTCACCTTCACCACGATGGAGGATTATGGCGACCATGTGGAACTGGGCTTTTCCGATGGTACCTCCGGTTCGTATGATCTGGTGGTGGGCGCGGATGGTAATTATTCGGCGGTGCGCAAGGCGATCTTCCCCGAAGCCACCCCGAAATTCACCGGGCAAGGCGTGTGGCGCTATAATGTGCCGCGCCCCGAGGGGCTGGAATGGAGCGATATCTACATTGGGAACGGCCACAACGGCTTTAACGGCAAGGCCGGCTATTGCCCGCTGACGCCGGAAGAGATGTATATTTTCGCCGTGGTCGAGGAAAAGGGCAACCCGCGCTTTGCCCCCGAAACGCTGGCGGACGAAATGCGCGCCCGCCTTGCCGGTTATGGCGGCATTCTGGGCGAAGCGGCCAAGGCGGTCACCGATCCTGCGCTGGTCGTCTATCGCCCGCTGGAGGCCTGCATCATGCCCGATCCGTGGCACAAGGGCCGCGTGGTGCTGATCGGCGATGCCGCCCATTCGGCCACGCCCCATCTGGGCCAGGGCGCGGCTATGGCGGTCGAGGATGCGGTGGTTCTGGCCGAGGAACTGGGTCAGGGTGATATTCCAGCCGCCCTGCGCGCCTTTATGGAGCGGCGGTTTGAACGGGCTAAGCTGGTCGGCACATCCTCGATCCAGTTGGGCGAATGGGAAATGCACCCCGAAAGCGCAGGCGATCCGGTCGAAGTCACCGACCGCATCCGCAAGAAGCTGGCAGAGCCTGTCTGATCGAAACCCGGTTTAACGAAACCGATAGCACCGATCCGATGCAATGCGTTTCTCCCCAAGGTTGCGCCCCATCATAAGGGCGCAAACTTTGGGGAGATTTGTATGAGCATTTTGGGCGTAGAATCCGTCCTGTTCGGCGTCGATGATCTGGCGCAGAACGCGAAGTTCTGGACCGATTTCGGTCTGCCGGTGGAAAGCATCACCGAAAACGAGGCCGTGTTCCGCCTCGCCTCGGGCAGCCGGGTGATCCTGTTGCCCCATGGCGATGCGCGCCTGCCCAGCCCCGATCCCTATCCCGGCAATGGGGTCAAGGAAACGGTCTGGGGCGTGGATACGGCCGAAAACCTTGAAAAGATCGCGGCCAGTCTGGCCAGCGAAGTGGCGATCACGCGCGACGATGACGGCACCGTGCATTGCGTATGCCCCGATGGCCAGCCCATCGCCATCCGCGTCTGGGCCAAGCGGACGTTCAAATCCGAAGCCAGCCCGGTCAACACGCCCACCTCCCATCCGCGTTTCAACCAGCACCGGATCTGGCGCCACAAGGCGATCCCCAAGACGATCAACCATGTGGTGTTCTTCTCGCCCGATTATGTGGGGTCGTTTGAATTTTACGAACGCCATCTGGGCTTTCGCTATATCGACCATTCCCGCGGCGTCGGCATTTTCTCGCGCGCGGGCGGCACGTTCGAGCATCACTCGATCTTCTGGGTCAATTGCGACCTGCCCTTTGCCCCCGACAATTTCAAATTCATGCATATCGCCTTTGGTATGGACGATATTGACGAAGTTATGCTGGGCGCCAACCTGATGGCCGAAAAGGGCTGGAAGAACGAGAGCATGAACTCGTCGGGCGGCATCTCGCGCCACCGGATTTCATCGGCGATCTATTATTACTGCGACATCCCCGGCAAGGGCGGCGAGGCCGAATATCACGCCGACACCGACTACCTCGACGACAATTGGGTGCCGCGCGCTTGGGACTTCCGCTTTGGCTCGCTGCTCTGGGCCAACAATGCGCCGCCGATCTTTCGCGGGCCGGATATTCCTTGGGATATGCAATTCGATGCCGATCGGCGCAGTTTCGCCCCCTATCGCAAGGCGGTTCCGGGCAAGCAGGCGGTCGAGGGCGCTCTTGCCGAGATTACCGAGGATGATGAGCATGCAATTTAAGAAGTAAGGGGTTTTAAATGCGAGGGTCTAGACCCTCGCGCTCCCTTTACTGTCTGCGTTTGCGCTATGGGTTCGGCGTTTTGTGTCGGACGCGGCGGTAGAATTTTAAAGCCTGCGGCGCGGACGGGAATGGCCTCACCGCGCCGCAGGCTTTCCCATACAAAAAGCGCCCCGCTTGCAAACGAGGCGCTCTTAATTAACGGGATTGCAAAGGGCCCCCGCCCTTTGCCCGCCGGAGGCAAACCTTATTTAACCCCCGCCTCCCCAATCACCGTCTCCACATGCACCACCTTAGGCGGCTCAACGAAAAACGGCCCGGCCAGCGCGCGCCACTTGGCAAAATTCTCGGTCGCGCGGAAATCAACAGTATGTGCCTCAACCGATACCCAGCCCACGAGCAGGTGATAGACCCCCGGCTCCTCGACCACGCGCTGCAGGGCAAAGCCGGTGCAGCCCGGATCGGCGCGGAAATGCGGCTCGGCCTGCGCGACGGCGGCTTCAAAGTCGGCGGCGCGGGCCGGGTCGATGGTGATGCGGGCGATTTCGAAGGTCATCAATTCGGCTCCTCGACAAATTCGATCAGATTGCCCGCACAATCGCGGATAAAGCAACCCTTGCCAAAGGCTTCGCGCACGACAAAGGCGATATCGACCTGTTTTTGCTCCATTTCCTTCAGGAACTCTTCCAGATCCTCGACGCGGAAAGCGACATGCTTGTTGCCATGGGTGCGCAGGTCGGCGGGCGGATGGCGGCGATCTTCGGGCAGAGCGGCGGCGCCCTCCACCTCGAAGATCTCGAAACGCAGCGGGCCTTTGCGAACCATCGCAGTGTGGCTTTTCGCCGCCTCAATATAAAACCGCTTCTCCAACTCAAAGCCCAGCACGCGGCCATACCAATCAATCGCCTCGGCCAGCGAGGGCACCGAAACGCCCCCGTGGTGGAAGGTGAATTCCGCCATTACGCCATCTCCGCAAAGGTCGCCGCGCACCAATCCGCAATGTAATCGCGCATCCCGGTGCCATTGTCGGCTCCGCAATGCTCGACCTCGAAATCCGCCTTGGTGAACATGCGCAAGGTCCGCTTGGGGCTGTTCACCGCCTGATCGTAGGACAGATGGGCGTTGAAGGCCGGAATCTGGCGATCATTCTCGCCATGGGTGATCAGGAAAGGCACCTTGATCTTTTCCACCTGACCATTGAGCGTGATCTGGTCGGCATAATCGAGGAACGCGTCGCGCTCATTCATGCCAAAGACCCACAGCACATGGTCCCAGTAATGCGGCACGGGGTTTTCGCCCTCATTGGCCACACGCTGGCGCTGACGCTCGCCCCAGACGTGGTTGGCGCCCATCACGGCGCACAGGGCATAGCGCGGATCATTGGCGGCGATGCGCGGCGCGTGATAGCCGCCGAAGGACAGGCCGAAGATGCCGATCTTGTCGTGGATCACATCGCTGCGCGTCAGCAGATAGTCAAACGCGGGCGAACCCCAGCGCTCGGCATCATAAACGGCGGGCAGATTGCGCTTGCGGATCGCCTCGCCGGTGCCGGGCTGGTCGAGGAACAGCGTGTTCATGCCGCGTTCGAGGTTGGACAGGCCGTGCCCAGCCATATTGACCTGTTCCTTCATGGAATCGAGGCCATTGACCGAAACCAGCGTGGGGCGCGGTGTGCCCGATCCGTCATGGACAAAGATCGCGGTATAGGACGAACCCTCATAGGGGATCTCGACCTTGTCCACATGCAGCCCGCGCAGCTTCGAACCCTTGTGGTACAGCTCCAGCCCGCGATCATAGGCCGCCCAGCGCGGGGCGTAATCGCGCGCCTGCATACGCTCGGCCGCCAGATAATAGCCCGAGGCGCGCAGATATTTGGTGCCTGCCGAGAGCGCATAGCCATTGGCCAGATCATCGTCGGCATTCTTCGCCACCTGGTCGGCCACCGCGATCCAGCTGTCAAACAGCAGCGCGGACCCTGCATCGGCCCCGGCCTTTGACGCCTCGCGCACCGGGCGGCAGGCCTCGTCAATCTCGCCATGATTGCCGCCGCAGACGAGCGCCAGATTGGTGGCCAGATTCCACACATAATTTCCGGGAAAGGGTTCAAACATTTGCTTATCCTTTAATCCGCAGTCCACCCGCCATCGACGATGATGCTTGTGCCTGTGATGAGGGCGGAGGCATCGCTGGCGAGGAAGAGGACCGGCCCCATGAGGTCCTCGACCTGCCCCAAGCGGCCCAGTTTGATCTTGGCCAACACGCTGTCGAGGAAGGCCTTGTCCTCGAAGAAGGGCTTGGTCATCGGGGTTTCGATGAAGGTGGGCGCGATGGTGTTGCTGCGGATGCCGTGGGGCGCAAGGTCGAGGGCGAAGACTTTGTTCATGCCCTCGATCGCCCATTTCGACGCGCAATAGAGCGAGCGGCGCGGCCCGCCGACATGACCCATCTGCGAACCCATATGGATCAGAGATCCGGCCACCTCATCGCGCAACATCGCCTTGACCGCATGTTGCGCGACAAAGAAAGCCGACTTCACATTGAGGTCGAGCACGGCGTCATAATCGTCCTCGCTCACCTCCCAGAGGGGCTTGGGCCGGTTGGTCCCGGCATTGTTGACCAGCACATGAAACGCCGGGCGCGCGGCGAAGAAGGCCTCCACCGCGTGCATGTCGCTCACATCCAGCACCGCCGCCTCGGCCAAACCGCCAGCCTCACGGATCGCGGCGGCGCCCGCCTCGATCTCATCGTGCGTACGCGCAGCCAGCGTCACATGCGCGCCCGCCTGCGCCAGCGCGGCGGCGGCGGCAAGGCCAATGCCCCGCCCCGCCCCCGTCACCAGCGCCCGCCGACCGTC
>NZ_JACIDX010000028.1 GCF_014196525.1 Novosphingobium sediminicola
CATCGGGGATCGAAGGGGCTTTGCGTCGTGCCATAATTGGGGATCTTTCTACCCATTATGCCGCCCCGTACACGGAATTCCTGACACTCCCACCGGAAGCCGTGGGCGATCTGCTGCGGGCAATCGATGCTTATGCAAGGCATGGCGTGACTCGCATCGCCTTGCAAATTTCTCCGCAAGTGATGGCTCGCCCCGGAGAGTTGAGAAAAGCCGTCTGGTCGGAATTCGATCTGGAAAATGCGGTTTGGCGGATTCCAGCCGAGCGCATGAAGATGCGGCGCCCACATGCCGTGCCATTGTCGAGGCAGGTGCTGGCGCTTCTGCAGGAATTGCTGCCCCTCACTGGTCCAGAAGGATATGTGTTTCCCGCACACCACACTTCGCGACGTCCTTTGAGTGAGAATACCATCAATCAGGCAATGAGAGCAAAAAATGGAGCCCGGACGCGATTGAACGTTCGCTTGCCCATGCAGACAAGGATTCAATTCGCGGAATTTACAACCGAGGGCAATACTGGGAGGAGCACGTTGCCATGCATCAATGGTGGAGCGATTATCTGGAAATACTGAGGCAGGAGCCTTCGAAAGATCGCATGAATTGAGAAACCTGTCCAAGCCGCTTTCGCGGGGGGGGCCGGGCAAACCTCTCTCGCTGTCGAGGTGGTCCTTCCCGCTGACAGGTGCCTCCATCAAGGCATCAGACAGGGTCTTCGTGGGGATACTTCGCCCCAGAAGCTAGCTCTCGGCATAAGCGAGCCGAAATTCCGGGATTGGGTGCAAACGAGCGCAACACCTGGGCGGTTCTGCCGACACCATTTCCCGCCGACGGCACGAACTGCCGCTTCACATATATGGGAAAGGATTACGCAGGTAGCGTAGTCGACGGCGCGCTTGTAATCGAAGACGTTGATGGAAAGCATTTTTCATTCTCGTCTGCCTCCAGAGCTGTCACATCGACGAGCAGAAACGGATGGAACGATTGGTATATCGCTACCCCTGAGGGTGGTTGGGTGCTTGCCGCCGATTGGAGGCACATGGCTTCTGCCGAGAGATGAGATAAGCAGGTGTAGATGAATCGCGCCGTGATTCCGGACATTCAGAAGTCCCAGACCGACCGTCCAAAGCAGGTGTAGGTTCAGGTTGCGTTGCCGACAGTTGAACGACTGGAATCGACGGACTCGCTCAATCCTGAGATCGTCGACTATGTCAGGGGATAGCGAACGTCCGCGATTGAATGCCCCGTCTGCGCAGCGTTGCAAGTGCTGAACCGCGTCCAGAGACAATTCCTTGCCCCTAATCGGTGGTCATCGCGTCGCGTGTGGTCAACTATATGGTGGGTCGGGGCGTCACTGGCTAGGCAACACATTGCTCGCTCTCGTAGGTAGCGGCGGCCGGGATCTTCAAATTCTTTGACAAGTTCTGGATGCCCCAGCATGTATATGTCATCGCTGTCATAACCGATGATCGATAGCGTTCCATCTCGCCTGATGGGGACAAGATACCGATAATAAGAAATAATATGGAAGGGGCCTGACATTATGAAACTGCCGCTGTTCCTTGCTTTGACCGTTTCGGCTTTACCCGGCCTGGGGCTGTCCAATGTTGCGCTTGCCGCCAATGCGACGGCCACGGTGACGATCGACACCGGCGCTTTGCGCGGCACGATTGCCGATGGCGTGGCGAGTTGGAAAGGTATCCCGTTTGCCGCTGCGCCGGTTGGCGCGCTGCGCTGGCGCGCGCCGCAACCGGCCCCGGCATGGACGGGGGTGCGCGATGCCACCGCCTATGGCCATGATTGCATGCAATTGCCTTTCCCCAGCGATGCCGCACCGCTTGGCACGCCGCCGGCGGAAGATTGCCTCTATGCCAACGTCTGGCGCCCGGCGGGCGCGGCGGCCAAGCTGCCGGTGATTGTGTGGATCTATGGCGGCGGCTTTGTGAATGGCGGGGCCTCGCCGCCCACCTATTCGGGCGCCAATCTGGCGCGTGAAGGCGTGGTTTTCGTCAGCTTCAACTATCGCGTAGGCCGCTTTGGCACCTTTGCCCATCCCGCGCTGACCGCGGCGAATGAGGACAAGGGCCTGCTGGGCAATTACGGTTTCATGGATCAGGTCGCCGCGCTGAATTGGGTCAAGCGCAATGTCGCGCAATTCGGCGGTGATCCGGCCAATGTCACGCTGATCGGCGAAAGCGCGGGCGGTATGTCGGTCAATACGATGTTGACCTCGCCCATGGCGCAGGGCCTGTTTCAGCGCGCCGTGGTGATGTCGGGCGGCAATGGCACCAGCCTGTTGCCCGCCACGTTGCAGACGGTGGAAAAGACCGGCGCCGATTTCGCCGCATCGAAAGGTGTGGCGGCTGACGATCCGCAGGCGCTGGCCAAGCTGCGCGCCTTGCCCGCCGAAACCGTGACCGACGGGTTGAACATGATGAAGCTGTTCACGCCGGGGCCGCGCACCTTCTCCAGCCCGTTCCCTGATGGCAAGGTGGCGGTCGAACCGGCCAAGGCTTTCGCCGCCGGTCAGTTCGCGAAAGTGCCCGTCCTGATCGGCGCCACCAGCGCCGACATCGGCGGCAAGACCGGCTATATGGTCGCAGGCGCACGTCAGATCGCAGGCACTCTGGCCGATCAGGGCGTGCCGGTTTGGGAATATCGCTTTTCCTATGTGGCCGATTCCATTGGCAAGCCGGGCGCGGGCCATGCCACAGATATTCCGTTCTTTTTCAATACGCAGAAGTTGAAATACGAAGGCGCCACCACCCCGCGCGACAATGGCATGGGCGCAACAATCAGCCGCTATGTCCTGAATTTTGCCAAGACCGGCACGCCCAATGGCGGCGGTTTGCCGCAATGGCCGCAATATAGCCGCGCGGGCGATCAGATCATGGATTTCGCCGCCAGCGGCAAAGCCGAACCGCAAAAAGACCCATGGGGCCCCGAACTGGACGCGGCCGTGGCGAAATAAGCCAAGACGGGCAGGGGCAATAGTCGCGGATTATTGCCCCTGCTGACAGGACGTCCCGTCGTATTGAGCGTCGGGCCTGATAAGGTGAAGGCAGATGCCTCCGCCAAAGCCGCTATCCAATGGCTCAAACGGGACAGTACCAAGCAGCCCTGCGTTCATCCAAAACGAAAGGGTTGAGCCTTCCGGCAAAACCATTCCGGATTAAGCCTCGACAATCTTTTCCTTCAAACCTTGTTTGCGGACCTCGGCGTTAATACTTTACCGCCTGCGGTTGCGCGTTCTTGCTGCGCTATCCGCACAGTCCCCAAGGATTTTGATATGAACCCCCTGATCGAAAAGCTGTCCTGGCGCTATGCGACCAAAAAATTCGACCCCACCAAAACCGTCCCGAACGAAAGCATCGAGCGGATCATCGAGGCCGTTCGCCTGACCGCAACCTCAAGCGGCCTCCAGCCCTTCGAACTGCTGCTGGTAACGAACCCGGAAGTTCGCCAGAAGATCCGCGCCGTATCGTGGAACCAGGCGCAGGTCACCGATTGTTCGCACCTGCTGGTGTTTGCCGCGTGGGACGACATCACGCCCGAGCGGGTCAACATGATGTTCGACCTCACCAATGAAGTGCGCGGCTTCGTCAATGAAGGCTGGGAAAATTACCGTCAGCAGTTGCTGGGCATCGTTGGCGCAAGGGGCACCGAGGCGAATTATCAGGCAGCGGCGCGCCAAGCCTATATCGGTCTGGGATCGGCATTGGCGGCGGCCGCTTTCGAAGAAGTCGATGCCACGCCGATGGAAGGCTTCGATCCAGAGGCTGTTGACGAAATACTGGGCCTTAAAGCACGTCATCTGCGCAGCGTGATCCTGCTTCCGCTCGGCTATCGGCAGGCCGAGGGCGACTGGCTCGTCAATCTCAAGAAGGTCCGGCGTGATCGCAATGCTTTTGTGACCGAAGTCCAATAGCAATGAGCCGTAATGGCGGCATACCTCTTGGGGTTGCCGCCATTGCTGCGTTGACCCGGACGAATGGCGGGCAGCCGCCCAAGCCGATGTTTTTGTCCGCAACATCGGCTGCTGAACCCGCAGAGGAAGCCGCACCGCAGGAATGCTATGACGTCGTTGTGAAGGCCAAGCCTATCGACCAGCTTCCCGGTAATATCACCCAGCTGCGATGATTGTATCATCATACACTGGCCATGGTTCCTTGGCCTTAAGGTGGCGAAAGTCCTGAAGGGCCCTTCGAAATCACCAGCGATAATAGTGATGATGGTGATGGTGATGGTGGTGATGATGGTATACCGGCCTCGGGACCCAGCCCCACCCGTTCCACACATAGCCGTTATCATAGAACCAACGCGCACTGTGGTGATGGTGGTGATGGTGATGGTGATGGTGATGGTGGTGGTAGTAGCGGCCGTCGCCGCGCCAATACTGGGCTTCGATCATGTGCGGCTGGGTCGCCGCAGCAGCGTCTGCGGCGTTCAGACGGGCAGCGGCATCGGGCACCGGCTCAAACAGATCGGCATAGGACGTTGCCTCCGGCACAGGAGCCGCGAGGGCGGGCGGGGCGGCGAAGGCTGAGGCGGCAATGGCCAATGCCGCTGCGCCTGAGAGAATATGTTTCTTATCGGTCATACGCTTGCTCCTTGCGTCACGACGCGAAAGGCCAAGGGGCTCCCGCTTCACTGGCAACAAACGCAGACATAACGGGGCGGGCTTGACCCATCGCTGAACCCGCCTGACATCCAAAGTTCAGCAAGCGCTGCCTGCCGCGCCATGGCGGCTACTCACCGCTTTTCTGCCTGGCGTGGGCGCGCGCCGCCCTCGCCATGTTGCGATATGTCCCGTCGAACACGGTGTTTGTCGAGGAAAGCCAGCGTGTCCCCTCGGCCAGAGCATCGCGGCTTGCCGAAAGCCGACGCGACCGCATTTCCCGTTGCGCGGCGTCTTCCCGTCCCATCGCCAGCAGCTCAAGCTCCGGTTCGGAGGGAATGCAGATGAAGCTGATGAAAGGCTCCCCCTTGCGAAACACATGCGTGGTTCCGGGCGGCGGGGCCTTGAAGATGCAGAAATTGATCATCGGCCACCACTCGCTCCGGATCAGCGCCGGAACCGCAAGTGGGGTCGAGTTGGTCGCGTCGGTGAAGAAGCGGGGATGCGGTTCACAACGGATCGCCCATCCCGGCGGCGCGGCCAGATCAAGCGAGAGCTGATAGGAATAATAGTCCTCGCCAAAGGCGCGAAACGGCGGCCACATCGCCCCTTCCTCGGGCGGAGCCCCCCAATCCGCCTCCAGCACGACTTTGCCGTCGACCGAGCGCACATGAAGTTCCGGATCGAAGGGATAGAGCAGTTCCACACCGTACCGCGCGCTCTCCGAAAAAGGGATACAGTGCCAAGGCTGTTCGTGACTGCCGTCGACGCGTTGTTCGGACGAGCCCGCCCACCCGGGCACGGTGATGCGGATCTGCTGCGGATCGGAACGATCGCCATAGGATCGATAGCTGACAACGGGCACGCGACTTCTCCACCATTGACCTTTGCACTGCGTGGGTATTCAGACAGCAAATGAACACCCGATGAGCATGAAGCTGCTGCTTTCATCACAAGGCACCTCGGTCGGCATGAAAAAGCAGACGGGTCAATTTCAAGAACGGTATTCGGCTCCGGAATGGCCAACTTGGGAGCGGTAGTTGGCAGACCTCTCTCGAACCCTGAATGACCGTATCCGGCGCGAACCGACATTCAGGCGCCTTCAATCGCATCGGCATAAAGGTGATGGCTGAAGGGCTGAGCGAAGCGAAAGGGTGTTGGGCGCGGGCAGGTCACGAAGACAAAGCTCGACAACTACTATCGGCCAAGCAGCACGCCCGACCCACTGTCGATCAGTGCTTCAGGCTATAGCGGCGCTTGGCCCCGCTCCGACTTTATGCGCTGCTCCAGCGCCTTGCGCGAACGTTCGACATAGGCGCGGCAGGCACCGGGTTGGTTGTTATATCGGCCTTTGCCCGCATTATCCGGGTGGGCCGAAATCAGGATGTCGCAGGGCGTCGCGCTCATCGTGGCATAGCTGCTGCGGAAACCGGCGAGGATCGGGCGGGCACCCGGCGCTGTATAGCGATAATCATCGGTCGAAACCGGGTTCAGACTGGAGGCGAAAACGATCATCCGGCACGCCCGCCCTTCGCACGATTGCCAGCGCCAGCTCATGCTGCCCATCGTATGCCCCGGCGTCGCCAGTGCGGTGATTGTTGTGTTGCCCAACCACAAGGTCTGGCCACCACGGATCGTTTGCACCTTTGCAACCGCCGGCCAGGAGGAGTTATAGCCCCGCTGCGGATCGTCGGGCGCCATGCGACCGGCCATCAGCCCTTGCGCGCCGCGCGGACTGGCAAGGACGGTCGCGCCAGTGTCGCGCGCCAATGCGGCGATCCCGCCCGCATGGTCGAAATGGGGTTCCGTGCTTAGAATATACTTGATGTCGCGCGGGCGAAAGCCAAGCCGCCTGACATTGTTGAGAATGGCAGGCGCGGCCTGCGGCAGGGCGCCGTCAATCAGGATCAGACCCGCACCGGTGTCGATCAAGGCAACGCTTAGGCCGCCGAAGCCAACAAGATAATTATTGCCAAAGATCTTCTCCGGAGGTGCCGGGGCCAGCCATTCGGCAGTATGGGAGCCAATGATCGGCTTTGTCAGTGGGTCCTGTGCGGCTTGCGCCCATGCGCTGATCGGGGCCAACAGAGCTGCCAACGCGCCCGCTATCCTTGGTGTTCTCGACATTCGCACGTCTCCTTCGCGGCAAAAGCTGCGGCAGGGGAGGCGCCGAAACAAAGCATCATTTCTCGACAGAGCCATGAGCTTGCTTCATACCTTGGCAATGCACCGCGCCCAGCTTCCCCTCAACGCCCTGCGCGCTTTCGAGGCAGCGGCGCGCCATCTCAATTTCACCCGTGCCGCGATCGAACTGTGCGTCAGCCAGGGGGCCGTCAGCCATCAGGTCGCGCAACTGGAGCGGCGGCTCGGCACGCGTCTGTTCCATCGCCTGCCGCGTGGCTTGGCGCTGACCGATGATGGACAGGCGCTGGTGCCGGTGCTGGCCGACATGTTCGACAGGGTGGGCGCGGTTCTCGACCAATATGCGGACGGCCGGTTTCGCGCCGTGCTCAACATCGGCGTTGTCGGCACCTTCGCAACCGGCTGGTTGCTCCACAGGCTGGACGGGTTCGCGCGCGCCTGCCCCCACATCGACCTTCGCGTTTCAACCAACAACAATCGCGTCGACATCGCGGCCGAAGCGCTCGATTTCGCGATCCGGTTCGGAGACGGCGCCTGGCATGGCACCTTTGCCGAACCCTTGTTCGAGGCCAGCCTGACCCCGCTGTGTGCGCCATCCATCGCCGCCCGTCTGAGCAGCCCCCGCGACCTCGCGCAGGAGTCCCTGCTGCGTTCGTATCGACCCGATGAATGGCGCCGCTGGTTCGAGGCGTCGGGCAGCCCGCAACCCGTGCTGCGCGGCCCGGTGTTCGACAGTTCCGCCTTGATGGTCGCGGCGGCGGCCAATGGCTTGGGTGTGGCGCTGGCGCCCGCCGCCATGTTCACCCGCGAATTGATCGCCGAACGTCTGGTCCAGCCCTTCGACATTGCGGTCGATGCCGGACGCTACTGGCTAACGCGGCTCCTCTCCCGCAAGGAAAGCGACGCCATGCGGTCCTTCCGCCACTGGCTGCTTCGCGAGGCTGAAGCAGAAACGCCATTATGCTCCGAGTGAGGAACGTTGGCCAAGATGGGTTCCACCGCGCGGATCAGTCCTTGTGCACTCACTTCGCCCTCATAGTCGTCGTTTGACGTGCTTGCCCGGCCCGCAAAACCGGGTCTTCGTTCATCTTTGTCCTACCTCACTCAAGCTGACCAGGACGTAGCGCGGGTCAGGGCCGCAGCTCTGTTTGGACGACAAGCGCATTCAGCGCTGCCATCACCTCGGCCGAAAGATCCAAATCCGCCGCCGCGCAATTCTCCGCGAGATGCGTGGTGCTGGACGTGCCCGGGATGAGCAGCAGGTTGGGAGAACGGTTCAACAGCCAGGCCAGAGCCACTTGCATCGGCGTGGCTCCAATGTCTTGCGCGATGTCGGACAGGGCGGAGGATTGGATCGGTGTAAAGCCGCCGAGCGGGAAAAAGGGCACATAGGCAATGCCCTGGGCGGCCAGCCTGTCGATCAAAGCATCATCGTCGCGATGAACCAGATTGTAGAGATTTTGCACGCAGACCACCGGCGCGATCGCCTGCGCTTCAACAATCTGCGCCTCGGTAACGTTGCTGAGTCCAAGATGCCGGATCAGACCTTGCTGCTGTAAACGGGCCAACGTGGTGAACTGTGGCTCCAACGATCCTTCCAACGGGGCGTGGACATCACCCATCATCCGCATGTTTACGACATCGAGCCGTTCCAGGCCAAGGTTGCGCAAATTGTCATGCACGGCAGACGTCAGCTCTTCCGGGCTTTGCGCCGCGATCCACGAGGCATCCGCGCCGCGCCGCGCACCAACCTTGGTGACGATCACCAGATCCTCCCCGTAAGGATGCAGCGCCTCGCGGATGATCTGGTTGGTCACATGCGGTCCATAGAAATCGCTGGTGTCGATATGGTTGACCCCAAAGGCCATTGCGGCCCTCAGCACCGCGATTGCCTCGCCCCGGTCCTTGGGCGGTCCGAAGACGCCCGGCCCCGCCAGTTGCATCGCGCCATAGCCGATGCGGTTGACGGCGGTATCGCCGAGCTTGAACTGTCCGGCCTTCGCAATGTTCGTCATACGCTCTCTCCTTGCTTGAGGCGACTATGGACATTTATTGATTGCGCGATAAGCCGGTCTCTTCTGAACAGGTTGTACGGAATATCGTATAATGACGCTGCCCCTTGATGATCTGAGCATGTTCGTGGCCATCGTGCGCGCCGGCGGCTTTCGCGAGGCGGCGCGGCTCACCGGCGGATCACCCTCGGGGCTCAGCGATGCGTTGCGGCGTTTGGAAGCACGGCTCGGCCTGCGCCTGCTGCATCGCACGACCCGCAGCATCGCGCTGACCGAGGCGGGCACGCGCCTGTTCACCCGCCTGTCACCGGCCATGGCCGAGATCGAGGCCGCGCTGGACACGGCGCAAGCCTCCAGCGATGAACCCGCAGGCACGCTGCGGCTCAACGTACCGGCTAATGTCGCGCGCACCGTCCTGCCCAAAATCTTGCCGCCGTTCCTGGAGGCACATCCGCAGATCCGCGTCGAGGTGACGGTGGAGGATGGTTTCGTCGATATCCTCGCCTCGGGCGCCGACGCGGGCATCCGTTACGAGGAGCGGCTCGAACAGGACATGATCGCCGTACCGATCGGACCGCGCCGCCAGCGCATGATCACCGCCGCAGCGCCAGCGTATCTTGCCGCACACGGGCGTCCGGGTCATCCGCGCGACCTTCTCGATCACGCCTGCATGCGCCTGCGCTTTTCCAGCGGTACGCCCGCCATCTGGGAGTTTGAGCGCGGCGAGGAGGTGATCCGCCTCGATCCCACGGGGCCTTTGCTGGTCGAGCCCGGCCTTGCCTGCGACCTGCTGGTCGAGGCGACAATCTGCGGGCTTGGCGTGGTGCGCCTGTTCGAGGACTGGCTGCAACCGCATCTGGAAAGCGGCGCCCTGGAGCGTCTGCTGGACGATTGGAACGAGAGTTTTTCAGGCCCGATGCTTTATTATTCCGGGCGCCGCCATCTGCCGGCGGCCTTGCGGGCTTTCGTCGATTTCATTCGGAGGGGCTGACGCAGACGATACCACGATCCCCGCCCTGCAGGCGTTTTGTGCCCCATCATCCGCAACCATTGCGCTTCTGCGTCCAGGGTGTCGCTGGCCGCCGCAATTTCGGACATTCGAGGTTGCTTCGAAATCGCTGACAGAGCCGACATTCAGCCCCCTTATCCGCTCAATCGCTGGGCGGCGATGGCCCGCTATTGTGATAATGGCCTGCTCGAAATCAGCAACAACCTTGTCGAGAATGCCCTGCGCGGTGTTGCTCTTGGCCGCCGCAACTGGATGTTCGTCGGCTCGACCAAGGGCGGAGATGCCTCGGCGCTGTTCTATTCGCTCGTCGAGACCTGTCGCCTGAACGGTGTGGAGCCCGAGGCCTGGTTCACCGACGTCATCGCGCGTATCGGCAATCATCCCATCAACCGGATCGATGAATTGCTCCCCTGGAACTGGCAGGCGGCGAAAGAGATCCAGAACCTGGAGCAGGCCGCTTGAGCAATGCCTTCGTCGTACGCATGACGATCACGCTGGATGATGTGACGCCGGTGGTGAGCCGCGTCATCGAAGTGCCGCTGGGGATCAGCCTCGACCGATTGCACAGCACCTTCCAGGCAGCGCTGGCCTGGACGGACAGCCACTTGTCGGAATTGACCTTCGGCCACACGGGCTTTGGCATCCCCGATCCGTCTTACGGCTTTGACGGCCCGCTTGATGCCCACAAAACAACCTTGGCTCAGGCTTTGGAGGGGATGCGAGGCAAGACCTTCCGTTACCTCTATGACTTTGGCGACGCGTGGGAACACAGCATCAAGATCCAGGGCATCGTCCCTATCGATCCCCACGGCAGCTATCCACGCCTCCTCGCCGCCGCCGGGATGCGGCCACCAGAGGATTCAGGTGGTCCCTGGGGCTATGCCGAGAAGCTGGAAGCGCTCGCAGATCCGGCCCACGAGTATCACGAAGAGGCTCTCGATGCCTTGGGCGACGACCATGATTCCCATGCCCAGCCCAACATCGATATGATCCACGCCAGCTTTGCCGCACTGGCAAAGAAATGGGCGCCCCGCCCGCGAAAGGCCAAGTAGGCCACGTCAACGCCGCATTCCATCGGCGCTTACCTTAGATTAGCGCAACAGACAATTGCACGACAGGGAAGATCAGCAGCTTGCGGGCAGCAAGATTTAGCTTTCGCATAATATCTTCTTCACCAGGCCAACGCTTCCGGACTTGGGTGTTGCGCCGGATTTTGAGGGAATCGCATTTCGCACAATCGCTCAGAGATATTGAGTGCTTTACGAATGTTTGCGTCTGTTTCGATGAGATAATCTGGAGTGATGCGGATGAGGTTCAAATCGAACAGCGTATGGATGTCGGCACGCAGGAGGATGCCGTTCGAAGCATCATTTCCTTTTTGACCGATAACGGCATGAGGAACGATGTGCGCGGCCTCCAGAATATCCTCTATCTCGCATCCCGTCGCACCCTACGCTGTCACTAATCTGGGTCAGGCAGAGCAGAAAATATTTCGTCCGTTGACGTCTAGACTTTTCCAGACGATCTGTTGGTGCAAAGACAATTCAGATGATTTTCTTTTTGTGATTTGCATCTGAAATCAGTTGCTTGACCGCCCTCACATTTCCTCTCCTGGGCACCATTTGCTCTCCCGGCCAGCGGCCGGGAGGATCGACAAGACTGAGAAAATCTCTATCTTTCGATCCTCGGCGCTCTTGTGACATTTCAGTCTATGTCAGGCGATCGGAAGAACCTGCTTCAAGCGCTCAACCTCTGACGGCCCGACCGGCTCACAGCCCCCTGCCCTATCAATCCACCCAAATACCCCGCATAATTGCCCTTGCCCAACCTTTGCGTCGCGCGTTCCAGCCCGTTGTCGTCGATAAAGCCCATGTGCCAGGCGATTTCCTCGGGGCAGGCGATTTTCATGCCCTGACGCCTTTCCAGCGTTGAGACGAATTCGGCAGCCTCCAAAAGGCTGTCCGGCGTGCCGGTGTCCAGCCAGGCATAGCCGCGCCCCATTTCCATCACGCTCAACCGGCCCTTTTCCAGATAGATCCGGTTTACATCGGTGATTTCCAGTTCGCCGCGCGGCGATGGCTGGAGGTTGGCGGCGATATCGACCACTTCGGCGTCATAGAAATACAGCCCCGTCACCGCCCAGTTCGATTTGGGCTTCAGCGGCTTTTCCTCGATGGAAACGGCCCGGCGCTGATCGTCGAATTCCACCACGCCATAGCGCTCGGGGTCGGCCACGTGATAGGCAAAGACCGCCGCGCCATCGAGGGTGTTGCGCGCCTGCGCCATCTTCTCGGGCAGACCGTGGCCGAAAAAGATATTGTCGCCCAGCACCAGACAGGACGGCCCGCCCGCCAGAAAATCCGCCCCGATCGTAAAGGCCTGCGCCAGCCCCTTGGGCTCGGGCTGCACCGCATAGGTCAGCGAGATGCCCCACTGGCTGCCATCGCCCAGCAAGTGCTGAAAAGCGGGCGCATCATGGGGCGTGGTGATGATCAAGATCTCGCGGATCCCCGCCAGCATCAGCGTGGTCAGCGGATAATAGATCATCGGCTTGTCATAGACCGGCATCAACTGCTTCGAGAGCGCCAGCGTCATAGGATACAGCCGGGTGCCGCTGCCCCCGGCCAGAATGATGCCCTTCATGCGACAGGATCCTTTTGCGCAACGAGCCGTGCGACCGTGGCTTTGACCGCATCGCGCCATGCGGGCAGTCGCAGGCCATAGGCCTCGGCCAGACGATCCCCGCAGAGCCGCGAATTGGCGGGCCGCGCGGCGGGGGTGGGATAATCGGCGGTGGCGATGCGGCGCACGCGCGCCCATGGCCCGCCCTGCGCGGCGCTGGCGGCAAACACCGCCTCGGCCAGATCGGCCCAGCTTCCCTCGCCGTTGCCAGTCATGTGAAAGATGCCGCGCGGGGCCTCATCGGGGGCGCTGTGCAGGCGATGCGCCACGGCCAGCACCGTATCGGCAATATCGAGCGCGCTGGTCGGATTGCCGATCTGATCGGCCACCACGCCCAGTTCCTCGCGCGTTTGCGCCAAACGCAGCATGGTCTTGACGAAATTGGCCCCGAACGGGCTGTAAACCCACGCTGTGCGCAGGATCACCGCATCGGGATCGGCGGCGATCACCGCCTCCTCGCCGGCCAGTTTCGAGCGACCATAGACGCCCAGCGGCGCCACGGGATCGCTTTCCACATAAGGCGCCGTTTTGGTGCCATCAAACACATAGTCGGTGGAAATATGGATCACCGGCACGCCCAGCGCCCTCGCCGCCGCCGCCACGGCCCCCGGCCCGGCGGCATTGACGGCAAAGGCTGCCTCCTCCTCGCCTTCGGCCCGGTCCACGGCGGTATAGGCCGCAGCCGACACCACCACATCGGGCCGCGCCGCCGCCAATGCCGGGGCAATCGAGGCCAGATCGCCCAGATCCAGTTCCGGCCGCCCCAGCGCGATGATCTCCACCCCCGCGCCCGCGCGTTCGATAATCGAGGTCACAACCTGCCCGGCCTTGCCGGTCACCGCGATCCTCATGCGGTTTTCTCCAGCAGGCCCAGTCTTTCGCCGCCATAGCCGTCGCGCAAAGGTTGCCACCACCACGCATTGTCCAGATACCACTGGACGGTCTTTTCGATGCCGCTGTCGAAATCCTCGCGCGCGCGCCAGCCCAGCTCATTTTCCAGCCGCGTGGCGTCGATGGCATAGCGCGCATCATGGCCGGGGCGGTCGGTGACGAACCGGATCAGCTCCTCACGCGGGCGATCGGCGGGCAGCAGCCGGTCGAGAACCTGACAGATGCGGTGCACGACATCGATATTGCGGCGTTCATTGCGCCCGCCGACATTATAGGTTTCCCCCGGCACGCCGCGCTCGACAATCAGATCCAGCGCGCGAGCGTGATCCTCAACATAGAGCCAGTCGCGGATATTCTCACCCGCCCCGTAAACCGGCAATTCCCGACCCGCCAGCGCGTTGAGGATGGTGAGCGGGATCAGCTTTTCCGGAAAGTGATAGGGCCCGTAATTGTTCGAGCAGTTCGACACCACAATCGGCATGCCATAGGTGCGGTGCCATGCCTTGGCCAGATGGTCGCTGGCCGCCTTGGACGCGGAATAAGGGCTGGACGGGTCATAGGGCGTATCCTCGCGGAACAGCGCCTCCGGGTTCTCGTCCAGACTGCCATAGACCTCGTCGGTGGAGACATGCAGGAAGCGAAACGCCGCCTTGGCCTCATCCGCCAGACCGTTCCAATAATCGCGCGCGGCCTCCAGCAAGGTAAAGGTGCCCACCACATTGGTCATGATGAAATCGGCGGCGCCCGTGATCGAGCGGTCCACATGGCTTTCGGCCGCCAGATGCATGATCCGATCAGGACGGAAATCATGGATCGCGGCCTTCATCGCGGCGCCGTCGCGGATGTCGGCATGCAGGAAGCGGTGATGCGCGCGGCCTTCGACCGCGCGCAGCGAGGCCAGATTGCCCGCATAGGTCAGCGCATCGATGGTAAGCACATCGTAGCTCTGTTCAAGCACCAGATGGCGCACCAGCGCCGAACCGATGAAACCGGCGCCCCCAGTGACGATAACGCGCATGCGATCAATCCTTTACGCTAAAATAAGGCGGCAGATCGGCCAGCAGCGGCTGCACCCGGTCCTTGCCCGACAGCGTGTCGGGATCGGCCAGATCGGGCCAGACGATCCCGATGGCCGGATCGTTCCACATCAGACCTTTGTCATGCTCAGGGCTGTAATAGCTAGTCACCCTATAGGTTACGACGCTGTCAGGCCGCAGCGTACAGAAGCCATGGGCAAAGCCGACCGGCACCCAGAGCTGGTTGCATTTTTCAGCCGTCAGTTCGACCGCGATCCATTGACCAAAACTCGGAGAATCATGGCGAATATCGACCGCCACATCCAGAATGGCGCCTGCTGCACAGCGCAACAGCTTGCCCTGCCCCATAGGATGGGTTTGGAAATGCAGGCCGCGAATGGTCCCCGCCCGTGCGGAGAGCGACTGGTTCTCCTGAACAAAGGTCACATCACCCGCGAGCGGAGCAAACCTGTCCTCGCGAAACAGCTCTGAGAAATAGCCGCGCTCATCACCCAGCTTGCGTGGGATGATCTCAACCGGGCCGGATATAGAGAAAGTTTTGCATTCCATGGTCGGTTTACTCGGGTTCTATGAAGCCAGACGCAGCATCGTCCCGCGATGGCGAACAACCATGCTTTACTTCAATCCAGCCTGTCCTAAACAAGTGGAATTGCATCGACTGTAGATAGGATTGGCGGCAATGCTGGGCTCTTCAATCATGTCGCCGCCGTTAGAGGTATGATGTAAGTTTGGAGGGCAGCCTGAGGACAAGCCCATCGTTCGAATGTAGGTTGCTGCGGAACTTTTGGACTTATCGTGCGGCCGCAGCGCTTTGGAATTTCCTTTCTGTTTGGCGTATGAAACAGACGAAACTCACATAAAATCTTGAAATATATTCATTAACCTTCGAATAAAGGCCTACTTTCGGGCCGTTTGCCTTACCCCTATTGCACACGCCAAACAGGCAGTATGATAGGTTTCGCAATCAGCAGACCTCGATCAGATCCTCATTCCATGGAAGGTGATGCGTCTGGGGGTGCTTGAAAATCGGCCAAAATGGCTGTTTCATAACAGCACTATTCATGATTCCATACAAAGGTGCTCCGCAAAATTGTTAACCAGCCTTTCGACTGGCCGCAGCTTTGGGTCATCGCTGAAAAGACGAGTCGATATGACTTGCGGTATGTTGGCGAGATTGGCATGCACGCTGGCATGCTTTTCAAGGATCTGAGCGCGCCCGTCATGTCTTTTGCCCCTCGCATGCAAAAAGGCATTTTACCTTCACGGGTGATCATGCTGCTCGTTGCTACCAGTGTTCTGGGTGGCTGCGCTTCTTTGCCGACAAACGCGCCGACAGTGCATTCGATCAACCAAAGCGCGCATGGAACCGATAATACTATCGGGTTCAAAATTGTTGATATCGATGCGCAAATTGTGGCGAATCCGCCCGCTCGCAACGAACTCGGTCTTATTCAACTGGGCGCCATGTCGTCCAACCCTCTGCCCGCACGCACAGACCAGATTCGGAAGGGTGATGTTCTGAACATCGCGGTTTATGAGGTTGGCGTCAGCCTGTTTGGCGGCGCTTCGACACTGGCGGGCGCTACGGCCGACATCCGCACGCCCACCGCCGGCACCCAGAATATCATGGTGCAGGTGCGCGATGATGGCAGCATAACGCTCCCCTATATCGGCACTATGCGCGCTGACGATACCCATCCCGATGTTCTGGCCGAACGTATCCGCCAACGCTTGAAGCCGCTCTCGCAAAGCCCTCAAGTGCAGGTTGCGATCACCCAGAGCGTGCAAAACGTTGCCTATGTATCGGGCGCGGTCAGCCGACCGGGCCGCGTGCCTTTGACCGCAGCGCGCGAACACCTGCTTGACGTGATCGCCATTGCCGGCGGTGCGCAAAGCACCACCGCCGGCGCCGATGGACTGGACCTCGATGTGCATCTGGTGCGCGGTGATAAGGCAGTATCGGTACGCCTTGGCGATTTGCGACCCGAGGATCTGGCCAACTTGGTTATTTTACCCGGTGATCGCATCGAATTGCGTCGGGCCGCGCGCACTTATACTGCTTTTGGGGCCACCGAGAGAGTGTCGCAGATCCCCTTCAGCGCGGAGAAAGTTTCCTTGGCCGAAGCGATCGCCCGCGCCACCGGTCCGGCCGATGCTCGCGCCAATGCGCGTGGCGTCTATCTGTTTCGGATCGAACACGACAGTGCTGGCAAGGTGATGCAGCCCACCGTCTATCACATCGATATGATGAAGCCGCAAAGCTACTTCCTGGCCCAAATGTTCGAAATGCAGGATAAGGACGTCATTCTCTTCGCCAATTCGCGGGCCAATCTGGCACAAAAGATGGCCGCTTTGCTGGGCAATCTGTTCAGCCCGGCCACAGCTTTGGTCTACGCAACCAAGTAGGGCGCGGACCATGCGGATCGGCATCGACGGCTATAATCTGGCCATTCCCAACGGCACAGGCGTGGCCACCTATGGCGCTTCACTGGCGCGGGTGGCGGCCGATATGGGCCATGGGGTCGAGGCCGTGTTCGGCATCGATCCGGGCCGCAACCAGGCCTTGCAGGAGACGCTGTTCTTCGAACAATTCGGCCATGGTCATCAGGGCAATGTCGGCAAGAAGGTGCGTAATTCGGTCATCTGGTGGCATCTGGCCCGCCGCCTGACCGAAATTCCGCTGACGGACAATGTGGACAAGCGCGGCTTTGGCGCGCGCTGGCCCGCGTTTGATCGCCTGTGGACATCACCTTTGCTGTTCGAGGTGGCATGGGCGCGCTTCACCTATCTGCGCCAGTTCACAACCGTCACCATACCCAACCCGCCCGAGGTCATGCACTGGACCTATCCGGTGCCGATCCGCATGGCAGGCAGCCGCAATGTCTATACGCTCCATGATATGGTGCCGCTGAAATTGCCGCATACCACGCTGGATAATAAGCGCTATTACCATCGTCTGATCGAGGCCTGCCTAAGCAAAGGCGACCATATCGCCACCGTGTCCGAGGCGAGCCGCAACGACATTCTGGCCATGTTCGGCGCCGATCCGGACAAAGTGACCAACACCTATCAATCCAGCCCCTTGCCCGAAAGCGTGGCGCAGAGCAGCGCAGAGCAAGACCGCGCGATGATCGAAAGCGTGTTCGGTCTGCCGCCTAAGGGTTTCTATCTCTTCTTTGGCGCCACCGACCCCAAGAAGAACATCGGCCGCGTGGTCGATGCCTATCTGGCCTCGCAGAGCGAGCGACCGCTGGTGGTAATTTCCTCACGCGACTGGGGGATGAGCGAGGCGAGCGGAGGCCTGGGCGCGGGCGGCACGGTCTATGGTCGCAAGGTCGATCGGCCCATCGTGCAATTGCAATATCTGCCGCGCGACATGCTGTTTCGCCTGATCCGTTCGGCCCGCGCGGTGCTGTTTCCCTCGCTTTATGAAGGCTTTGGCTTGCCCGCGCTGGAGGCTTTGCAACTGGGCACGCCGGTAATTTCATCCAACACCGCCTCGTTGCCCGAAGTGGTGGGCGATGGCGGCTTGCTGGTCGATCCCTATGAAACCACACAGATTGCCAATGCCATCCGCGCACTGGATGCCGACGATGACCTATATGAACGGTTGAGCCGGGCAGGGCTGGCCCATAGCGCGATGTTCAGCAATGAGGCCTTCGCCGCCCGGTTGCAGGGCCTATATGCGCGGATGGGGTTGGCGATTTAGCCCCCTTTCCGTCGAACAATTAGTAATTATTTATTTCTGTAAGTTGTTTACCAACAATATTTTTGACAGTATCCTCGCCACTCATCTTTGAAGCATAGTTCATTTCTTAACTAGGATGAGATAAATGCCCGCGAGAGACATGCTGGCCTTGCCATCAATCTGGATCGGCCATGCTTGCCGCCAGAACAAACGTGATGACGTTGCCTTGCAATTCTTTCGTCTAGCCAATGCGATCGCACCTGACAGTGCCAGTATTCAAGGACACATCGGCGTATCTCTGGAAGCCATCGGTCAACGCAATCATGCGTTGAAATGGTTTCGCATGTCCGTCAATGGCCGGGTGATGCAGGGCAAGGATCTGCTCCACGCTGCGCACGGATTGCAGCGCAATTTGGAAAAGGAGCTGGCTTCCAAGGCCTTTGACCGAGCAGCCACTCTCGAACCTGATAATATTCGCATCCTGAAGGAAGCTGGCGCCAATTATCTGACGAACCATCGCATCAGTGATGCCAATCGCCTGTTTGAACAGGCGCTGGCCCTTGCCCCGGACAATCCTGAAATCGAGCGTCTGGCAAAAGCCACCCGATCCAGCCTCGATCCAAATGTCCAAAAGCTGGATTTCGTGATCATCGGTACCACGGGAACTTGTAACGCATCCTGCATTCACTGCCCTACCGGCAAGGCCGCAACGGCTCATGTGCCCCGCAAGCCGATGGATATGGAACTGTTTCGCCATCTGATCGATCAACTGGCAGCAAGCCAGATCTCGATCACAGGGCAGATCGCCTTTGGTCTCTTCGGGGATGGTCTGGTTGATCCCTTCGTCGTGGAAAGGGCAGCCTATGTCCACCAGATGCTTCCTGACGTGGCTATTTCGGTCAATACGAACGGGGCGGCCTATGATCCCAAGCGTCATGCGAAGCTAAAGAAGTATATATCGTTGATTACTCTTCACTGCGAATCGATCGATCCAAAGGTCTATGACCACTTGATGGCGCCTTTGCGGGCCGAGCGGGTTCATGCGAAATTTCCTGGTCTTTTGCGCGATTTCCCCAATATGGTGCGGGTCTCCGTGCCTGTAAGCCGGGCCAACCATGACGAAATGGAAGCGATGTTCAGCCACTTTAAGGCGATGGGGGCGGAAAATGTGGCTTTCCATCCACTCTCGTCACGCTGCAGTCGCGATCAGTCTCTCTTCGATTCACTTTCGTTCGACCCGCAAATCATCCGCTGTGAAGGAGGTATTTTCAACAATCTCATCATCGACAGCGACGGCGCAGTGGTTGCCTGCTGCAACGATTTCGAACGGGAAGTGCCGGTTGGCAAGCTGAGAGACCAGAGCCTTGCCGACCTTCTGGCCGACCCCAGACGGCAGAAAATGATCCGCTTGCTGGAAGAAGGTCAACACGAAAACATATCGACCTGCGCGCGCTGCCGTGCGGATATAAGATTGCCGACAGCCGAGATTGCGCTGACCTGATTTTCTGTCTGCAACTTGATGAATGCGATGACGGAAAGGCGCGCTAACGCTTCTTCACCGTAAAACGCAGCCCGCCGTTGAACAGGCGCAGCAGCCCTTCCGGGATCAGCAGCGAGAACAGCGCCATTGGCCAGAGCGGGGCCGGAAAGCCGAACAGTCGTTTGTTGGCCAGAGCGTTCTTGATAATCCGCCGCGCGGCATCCTGTGCGCTGATCTCATGGGGGCGGTTGCCCAGATGCTCGCCGCCCATGGGCGTGGCGACATAGCCGGGACAACAGACCGAAACCCCCACGCCCGATCCGCGCAACGCCTCGCGCAGCGACAGGCCATACATCACCAGCCCCGCCTTGCTGGCCGAATAAGCTGGCGCATCGGGCAAGGGCGACAGGCCCGCCAGCGAGGAAACCAGCGCGATCTGCCCCTTCCCCCGCGCCTGCATTCCGGGGAGCACGGCATGGATCGCCCCAATCACCGATTGCAGATTGATCGCCACCACATTCTGCGCCACCACGCCGCTTTCCACGACCTCACCATCGCGGCGGCCGTCCAGAATGCCATGGTTTGAGATGAAGAGGTCGACCGCACCGAATTGCGCCACGAATGCGGCAAAACTGGCCGTATCTCGCATGTCAATTGCGCCAATCTGCACATCGCCGCCGCATTCCTGCGCGACCTGCGCCAAACGCCCCTCATCCCGCCCCACCAGCCCCAGACGCCATCCGGCCTGCGCCAGTTCGAGCGCCACCGCGCGGCCAATCCCGCTCGAAGCGCCGGTAACGATGGCTGCTCGGCTCATTCGTCCTCTTCCAGCGCCTGTAAACGCTGAAGGATCGTGTTCTTGGCAATGCTGGCCAGCGTGATGCCCGAATGCGAAAGCGAGGCTTTTTCGGCCACCAACGTGTCGATCACGCCATCGATCTGCGCGGCGGTATGGCCCGCCGAGATAAAGAAGCGGATGCGCGCCGCCTTTTCCGGCACGCCCGGCGGCAGCACCGGCACCGTGGCATAGCCCCGCTCCATCAGGCGTTGCGACAGCATCACGGTCTGCAAACTGTCGCCCAGCACGATAGGCGTGACGGCCAGCCCCCAGCTGTCGCCGACATTGAGCCCCGCCCCGCGCGCCTTGTTCAGGAAATGCCCGCCCGCAGTTCGCAACGCCGCCACCCGCTCAGGCTCGCTCAACATCAGGTCCAGCGCGGTCAGCGCCGCCACCGTGGCCGTGGCCGGAATGCCCACCGAATAGACCATGCCCGGCGCGCGATATTTCAGGAAATCAATCAGCGCGCGCGGCGCGGCAATATAGCCCCCGCAGGACACCAGCGTCTTGGACAGCGTGCCCATCCAGATATCGACTTCGGAAGGCGAGACGCCCGCATATTCGAACAGCCCGCGCCCGGTCTTGCCCAGCACGCCCAGCGAATGGGCCTCATCCACCATCAGCCATGCCGAATGGCGGTTCTTGACCTCGACCAGCCGGGCCAGATCCGGCCCGTCGCCATCCATCGAGAACAGGCCCTCGGTCACGATCAGGCAATGGCGGAATTGCCCGCGCAATTGCGTCAGCAGGCGGTCAAGCGCCTCAATATCGTTATGCGGGAAATTGACGCGATGCGCCCCCGACAATTGCGCGCCCACCACGATGCTGTTGTGCGAAAGCGCGTCATGGATCACCAGATCGCCCTCGCCCATCATCGTGCCGATGGTCGTCACATTGGTGGCATGGCCCGAAACAAACAGCAGCGCAGCCTCGGCCCCATAGAGGCTGGCGATCTCGCCCTCCAACGCGCGGTGACACGCCCGCTCGCCCGAAGTCAGGCGGCTTGCCGAAACGCTGGTGCCCCATTGCGCGGCGGCATCGGCCACGGCGGCCACGATGCGTGGATGCGCGTTCAACCCCAGATAATCATAGGAGGTGAAATTGACGCAAGGACGCCCTTCGACCACCGTATCGACCCCTGCGCGGGCCTCATGCATGCGATAGAAAGGCACCGGAATGCCGATCTTGCCCGCTAGACTCTGTTGCAGACGGATCGCCTCGAAACCGGGCAGATCTTCGAAACTGGGCGCCTTGCGCCCGCGCCCGGCCAGCATCCCGCCCAGCAGCCCCGAGGGCGAAGCGGTCGCCTTTTTCACCCCCGCAATCAGCGCCGAGCGCATATCCCGGCTTAACCGGCGTGGCGGCGTTTCATCAACCATGACGCTGCGCTCCTAGGATTTCGGTTTCGGCCACACCGGCATCGCCGGTATGAATGGCCAACAGGGCGCTTTCGGCATCGCTCAGCACAGCCGCAGGCGCTGCTTCTTCCGATCCGCGCGCGATCACCAGCACGCGCTGGGCCAGTTCGCGCAGATTGCCGACCGCGCTGATGGCCATCATCGGCAATTCGATCTTGTACCGGCTCTCGATCCCGATCCGCAATTCCAGCGCCATCAGCGAATCCATGCCCAGCGAATCAATCGAGGCATCCAGATCGACATCGGCCACCGCCAGACGCATGATCGCCGCGGCCTCCTCGGCCAGCATCGTGGCCACGACCTTGAGCGCATCGGCCTCGCTCAGCCCCGCGATCATCTCGCTCAGGCTCTGCCCCGTGGCCGCCACCGAAGACCCGCGCACCGTAAACTGTCCGGCAAAGGCAGGCGAGGCGGGCACCGGCAGGGAGAACAGCGCCCCCGCCTCGGCAAAGTCGGAAATGGTCACCACCGGATCGGTCAACCGCCCCGCCAGCGCCAACACCTTGTCGAGTCGCGCCAGCGCATCGGCCGACTGCATCCCCGTAACACCCGCAATGCGGCTCAGGCTTTCCAGCGTATCGCCGCGCGCGGCCAGCAGGCCCACGTCGGCAATTGCCCCCCATTGCACCGCCAGCGCCGGACGCCCCGCGCCCATCCGCCGCCGCGCCAGACCTTCCAGCCAGCCATTGGCCGCCGCATAAGCGCCCTGCCCCGGATTGCCGATCAGCGCCGAGGCCGAGGAGAACATCACGAAATGGGCCAACGGCTGATCCAGCGTGGCGTGATGGAGGTTTTCGGCCCCCAGCACCTTGGGCGCCAGCACCTTGTCCAGCGTCGCCTGATCAAGCCCTTCGAGCATACCGTCTGAAAGCGTCACAGCCGTATGCCACACCCCGCCCAGCGGGCCGTGGCGCGCGGTGATGCGCTTGACCAGCGCCTCAACCGCCACCGCATCGGTGACATCAAGTGAGGCCACCTCGAACACCATGCCCTGCGCGCGCAGCCTTTCGACCACAGGCAGAACTTCCGGATCGATGGCCCCGGCGCGGCTCGCCACGACGATCTTTTCCGCGCCCTTGCCCGCCAGCCACAGGGCCGTTGCCAGACCAAAGCCGCGCGTGCCACCCACGATCAGCTGCACTCCCTTGCCCGGCGCAAACGGCGGCGCCTGCAACGAAGGCACGCCGTCGCGCTGGGGCGCGCTGACCACGATCTTGCCGACATGGCCCGCCGATTGCATCAGGCGGAAGGCTTCGGAAATCTGCCCGGCGCGATAGGTCGTAACCGGCAGAGGCATATAGACACCCTCGGCAAAACCCTGCTCGATGGCCTTGAGCCCGACCAGCGTGAGTTCCGGGTCGAGCGCGAGGATCTGATCGACGTCCACCCCGAAATAGCTGAGATTGCGGCGGAAAGGGCGCAGCGCCAGCAGGCTGTTGGCCACATAATCGCGCTTGCCCAGTTCGATAAAGCGCCCGCGCGCGCGCAGCACCTTGATCGATCCGCGCATCGCCTCGCCCGACAGGCTGTTGAGCACGACATCGGCCCCGCCATGCAGATCGCGAACCTCGTCCACGAAATCGAGGCTACGGCTGTCGCAAATGTGATCCGCGCCATACAGTCGCGCCAGCGCCGC
The DNA here is from genome assembly GCF_014196525.1 of Novosphingobium sediminicola. Taxonomy (GTDB): domain Bacteria; phylum Pseudomonadota; class Alphaproteobacteria; order Sphingomonadales; family Sphingomonadaceae; genus Novosphingobium; species Novosphingobium sediminicola. Next base: position 23,446 of record NZ_JACIDX010000028.1, read on the forward strand.
CTTGTCCGGGCTGGACACGGTGGCGATCACCTTGGCCCCGACGGCCCGCGCGATCTGGATCGCGGCAAGGCCCACGCCCCCCGCACCGCCATGGATCAGCACCGTTTCGCCAGCGCGCAGCCGCGCCAGTTCGACCAGCGCATACCACGCGGTGTAAAACGCCACCGGCAGGCCCGCCGCCGCTTCGGCCGAAACGCCCTCCGGCACCGGCACAAAGGCCTCCTGCGGGCCGATGGCATGGCTGGCAAAGCTGTTCTGGCCAAAGCCCATGACCAGATCGCCCAGCGCAAAGCCATGCACACCCTCGCCCAGCGCCACCACGCGCCCGGCGCATTCCAGCCCATAGACCGCGCCCGCCAGACCTTCATCCAGCACGTCGTCGAAGAGCAGGCCCATGGCCAGCATCACGTCGCGGAAATTGAGACCGGTGGCGACCAGTTCAACCTCGATATGGCCGGGCGGCGGCGTATGGCGCGGCACCTCGATCCACTGGAAATTCTCCAATTGGCCCGGACGCGGGAAATGCAGCCGCATCGCCTCCATCGCCGGTTCGCCCGACAGCGGCAGGCCCGAGAGCATCCGAGCCGAATTCACCCCCTGCGGCGTCACGCTGAATTCGCGTTCGCGCCCCGGATGCATCAGGATCTCGCTCAGACCCAGCCCCAGCGCCTTGTCATCCACGCCCGCGCCGATTTCGACAAAGCGAATGTCGGCCTCGACCATCTCATTCATCGCCACGCGGACAAAGGCGCGCAAGGCGGCCACGCGTTCGGCCCCCAGTTCACCCTGCGCCATGGCGACAACCCAGAGGCGCGAACGGACATCGCAGCCGCGCGCTGCGAACAACGCCTTGCGCAAGGCATCAGCCGAGGCGGCCATATCCTCGATCACGCTCTTTTCGACCACGAACAGACGGTCGGGCGCGGCAGCATCCTGCGCCGCCAGCGACCAGCCCGCCTCGGCCAGCGCGCGCTGCACCTGCGCCGAATGCACTCCGTGCTGCCCCGCTGCCATCACCGGCGTGCAGGAAAGCCGCCCAGCGGCCGGAATCACGCGCTTGCGTTCGCTGATATGGACCACCAGCCCTTCATCAAGCTGGCCCATCGTAGTGACCCCACCCAGTTCGGGCAGATCGCGCAGCATGGGAGCCAGCGTGACGCCTTCCTCTTGCCCGCCTTCGACCGGGGCCGATCCGCGATGAAACCCGACCAGCGCGTCCATCGCGGGCTGCGCCGTCAGCAAGACGCCCCCCGCCCGCAACAGTCCGACCAGCGCCGAGGCTTCCTGCGGCGACATCCGCCTTTCGGCCGGGGCGCAAAGTAGCACTACGTCGGCATTGGCCGATTGCGGCTGCGAAAGATCGATGATTTCCCACTGGCCCGCCACCGGCATGGTGCGCGCCAGCCTTTCGGCGGCCAGATTGTCCGCCGCGGCAATCGACAGGCGCAAACGGCCTGCCATCGCCCCGTTCATCAACCCAGAAGCCACCGGATCGGTCAAGGCGGCCATCACCGCCTCGCCATCCTTTTCAGCCACAACCACATGCAGATGGCGCGGATAATCCGCCCCGATCCGCGCCGCCATCACCGAGACACAGCCTGCCAGCGCCTCTACGGCCGGTTGCAGGCGCAAGGAGGCATTTTCATAGCGGACCAGCAGGCGCGCACGCGGCGCAGCTACATCCTCGCCACGCAGGATCGCGGGCAGATTGGCCCCCGCCAGCGCCGAAAGCGCAAGGTCGGCGCTGGCCTCGGGGAATTCGGCAGAGCAACTGGCCAAAATGACCGAAGCTTCGGGATGGTCGCTGTCAATCAGGCGGATCTGATCGCCCTCCTGTTCAACCACGCCCGCATTGATCAGATCGAGCAGAAGTTCACTGATCCATGCCCGCTGCTCGGCAGGGCGCCCGCCGGTCTTGTCCAAAGCCGGAGGATCGAGCAGCATCAGCAGGTCAATCAGCCCGTCAGGCCCGGCCATATCGCGCAAGGTCTCGATCGCACTGGCCCGCATATGGGCATGGAGCAAGAGCCAACCATCCGAAGCGACCGGCAACTGGGTCGTCTCGAACCACCCCTGCGCCAGTTGCGCCAGCGGGCGGCTGACCGTGGTGAGGCCCGCAGGCGGGGTGGCGAGATGGAACACGCCCTGAAGCGCGGGCTTTTCCACCCGCGCCACTGCGCGCAGCAAGGCCTTGTCCAGCCGCGCCACCGTCCGCCCGGCATCATCGCGCATCCACAGCGTCACGGTCTTGAGCTGCTCGCCGCTCTTGTCCACCACGATGGTCACATCGGTGACATCGGCCCCCTCGCGCCACACCGTCAATCGTTCAAAGCGGATGGGCAGCCAGGTCTTGGTGTTTTCGTCGCCCTCGGTGACGTAATCGAACAGGCCATGGAAGGCGGCATCGACGCTGGCGGGATGCAGCACCTGCGGCTTGCCATAGGCGCCCGTCCCTGCCGCTGGCACGGCCTGCGTGGTTTCCAGGATTTCCTCGCCCTGACGCCGCAGGGTCCGCAGCAGGCTGAAGCTGGGGCCATAGTCGATGTCGCTCTGGCGCGCCTTGCGATAGATTTCGTCGGCATCGTCATGGGCGGCTGTCAGATCGCTGATCTTGGGCGCCTCGCCGCGCAATTTGGGCGCGCGGGCGATGCGGCCGCGCGCGTGCATATGCCATTCGTCGGGCGAGAAGCGCGGGCGGCTCCAGATCTCGACGCTGGCCGGATCGGAAATGAGGCGGGTGGAAATCTCGCGCTGTTCCTCTGCGCCCAGCACCAGAGGTTGCAGGATGTCGAAATCCTCGACGCAAACCCCGCCTTCGCCCCACAGATCACGTGCCACGGCCAGCATCATTTCGGCCAGCGCCGTGGCGGGCACCACCACCTCGCCGCCCACGACGTGATCGGCCAGATAGGGGACCAGTTGGGCATCAAGCACATTGCGCCATTCGGGCGCGCCCTGCACCAGACGCGCGCCGATCAGCGGATGGCGCGGCGCAATGCCATGCACATCGAGCGCCGATGAAGTGGGCGTATAGGCATAGGTCTTACGCTGCCAGGGATAGGTCGGCAGGTCGATGCTGCGATCCACTTGTCCGCCCACCGGCTGCGGGTCCAGCCCGTTGGCGATGGCGCGTGCCAGAATCTCGGCAATAGGATCGCCCTGTCCCGCCGCATCGCTCAGGCTATGCAGCGCGCGGCCCGTGAATCCGGCGGCCTCCACCGTGCCCGCCATGGCCGAGCATAGGATCATGCGCGGCCCGATTTCCAGGAACAGATTGGCCCCGCGCTCGGCCGCCTTGCGCACCGCGTTCGAGAACATCACCTCGTGGCGGATGTTCTGCCACCAATAGGCGCTGTCGAAACCGGCCCCGGCCAGCAGATCGCCCGTGACGGTCGAGATCATCGGCACCGCGCCCGCCGTCGGGCTGATCTCGCCCAGTTCTGCCAGAAAAGCATCCTCGATCCTGTCCAGCAGGGCCGAGTGATAAGGATAGGCAATGTCGAGCTGGCGCCCGGCCACGCGATTCTTGCGCGCGAAACGCATGAAGGCGGTGATCGCCTCGTCGCTGCCCGAAACGGTGATCGAATTGGGGCCGTTGCTGGCCGCGATGTCGATGCCCGCGATGCCGCTGCGTTCGATCAGTTCGGCCATGGCCGCGCGCCCAGAGGCCAGCGTCGCCATGGTCCCGACGCCATGCACGGTTTCCTGACTATGCGCGCGGGCCATCAGGATACGCGCGGCCTGATCCAGCGTCAGGATGCCCGCAGCATAGGCCGCCGCGATTTCGCCCACGCTGTGGCCCAGCACCATCGCCGGGGTCAGGCCCCGCTCGGCCAGCGCGGCCGTCAGGCCTACCTGAATGGCGAAAATCAGCGGCTGCGCCCATTCGGCCAGTTCCAGCTTGTCGGCCAGATCCTCGCCCAGCATCGCCTCGGCCAGACCATCATGGCCCAGCGCAACAAAGGCCGCATCAGCCGCATCGAAAGCCCGGCGGAACGCGGCATTGGCGCCATAAGCGTCACGCCCCATGCCGACGAATTGCGAACCATTGCCATTATAGGCAAAGCACACCTTGACCGCGCCCGACAGCGCCGTGCCCGTGGCCAGACGGGCACTCTTGCCCCCGGTGGACAGCGCGCGCAATTGCGCGGCCATCACTGCCCCATCGCCCAGCGGCAGCACCGCGCGTTGACGCATCAGCGCGCGGCCATCGGCCACCGCCCCGGCCAGCGCGGCAGGATCGACGCCCTGTTCCAAGCGGTCGGCATAGGCGCCGGCCAGCGCCGCCAGCGATTCCTTGCAATGGCTGGAAAGAACCAGCGCATCGAGGGCCGACGAGGATGCGGGAGCCGCGACCTCGGGCGCGCTGCTCAGAATGACATGCGCATTGGTGCCGCCAAAGCCGAAGGAGGACACGCCGCAATGCAAAATGCCTTCGCCCAGCGCCACAGCCTGCGCGGCCGGTTGCAGATTGAGCGCGGCAAAATCGATATAGGGATTGAACCCGTCCAGATGCAGCGTAGCGGGATAGGAGTGCTGTTCGAGCGCGATCAGCGCCTTCATCATGCCCGCCACGCCCGAGGCCGGTTCAAGATGGCCGATGTTCGATTTGACCGAACCCATCGGCAGGGGCTTGCTGCGCGGTCGGCCCAGCACGGTGCCGATCGCGGTCGCCTCGATGGGATCGCCCACCACGGTTCCGGTACCATGCGCCTCGACAAAGGCCAGATCCTCGGGCGAAACCCCCGCCTCGGCATAGGCGCGTTCAAGCAGGCTGGTCTGGCCCGAGAGGCCGGGCAGCGCGATGCCCGAGGTGCGCCCGTCCGAATTGATCGAGGCCCCCTTGATGATCGCGCGGATCGCGCCCGGATCGGCCACATCGCTGCGTTGCAGCACGAAAACCACCCCGCCTTCGGAGCGGACATAGCCATCGCCCCGCGCCGAAAACGGCCGGCATGCCCCAGTGGGCGAGAGCATCTGCGCCCGGCTGAAACCTACGAAAGAGGCGGGGGAGAGCAACATGTTGACCCCGCCCACGATAGCGGTGTCAACCCGCCCGCTGCGCAGATCGGCCAGCGCCCGTTCCACCGCCACCAGCGAGGACGAGCAGGCCGTATCGACAATGAAGCTGGGGCCTTTGAGGTCGAAGAGATAAGAGATGCGGTTGGCCACGATCGACAGCGTGTTGCCGGTCATGAAGTGGCTCTCGATCGCACCGGGATCGCCGCCAAACAGGTTCGCATGATCGAGCGCGGAAACGCCGATATAGACGCCTACTTCCTTGCCCGCGATGCTGGCGGGCGCGATGCGCGCATTCTCCAGCGCTTCCCACACCAGTTCGGCCAGCAGGCGCTGCTGAGGATCGACCTGCACCGCCTCACGCGGGGACATGCCGAACACGCCAATATCGAAATCATAAGGATCAGGCAGGAAGCCGCCCGCAAAAGTATAGGCCGAACCGGCCGCATTCTTACCAGGATGGAACGCCAGTTCTTCGTGCCAACGCCCTTTTGGCACACGACCGACGGTAAACAGACCTTTGTTCAGAACGTCGCGGAACGCTGCTTCATTCTTGGCCCCCGGCAAGCGGCAGGCGGCACCTACGATGGCCATTTTCGCGGCCGTATCACGCTGGAAAGTCACGCAGTTCGTTCTCTCATGGTAAACTCAAAAACCACTGCGCAGGCCCCCTACGCAAGCACTGTAATTTTATGACGACCTTTGCTTACAAGCATATCGGCATGTGGCGTTGCGTCAAGGCGCCTAGGCTGTCACCAGGATGCCATTTATGTAACCATTCTGACTTACTGCCAATTTCTTACGAGCCGCTTGTGTTGGATGTGTTTGTGTTGCTAAACACCCCGAAGCAAGTGGGTTTTCTCCCGCGATGCCCGTCTAGGAGCCGCCTTTTTATCATGTCCCGCGTGGTCGCTTATGATTTGACACGCTTGTTTCTTGGACCACTCAGCTTGTCGCCACGGGGTATCGACCGTGTGGATGTAGCGCTGGCCAATCATTTTTTCCCTAATGATACAACATCTAATGTCGGCATCTTACCGACCCCCTGGGGCCTGCGCTGTTTCAAAGCCCAGATGGTGCGACGCGGATTGGACCATCTACATGATATTTGGGCCGAGCGGATCGATGAAGCCACCGATCCACGCTGGCACGGACTGGTGGCTGCGTTATGCGGAAAGGCTGTGAGCGTTGGATCTGCCGCGCACAAGCCACTGCGCGCTGTCGATAAAATGCAACGAATGTGGATGCATCTGCGGCAAACCGGGATTTCGCCGGGACGAACCGTTTTAGCACTTCCTCGAGGCGCAGTTTATCTGAACATCGGACAGATCGGCCTTGCCGTGCCCGCATTCCATCGTTGGTTGCGGCGACGCCCAGACATTACCGCCGCCTTCATGCTTCATGATACGATCCCATTAGAATACCCGCATTTCGTATCCCCATCTGCGGCCAAGCATCATGAGCAGATGGTGCGAACCGCCGTTAATCACGCCGATCTGGTTATCGCCACCACCGCACATGCACGCAACAGCATCGCCAGTTCGATGGCTCATATGGGTCGCGCAAATGTACCAATCCATGTGCGCGGGCTCCCGCTGCCCTCCGCTCTTGGGGTACAACGTTCATCCGATCCTAGACTGGCGGAGCGACATTACTTTCTGACCTGTTCTACCGTTGAGCCGCGCAAGAACCACGGCTTACTGATCGAGGTTTGGCGACGGTTAGTGGGACGAATGGGCGAGCGAGCGCCACATCTGGTCATCGTCGGGTCTCGGGGCCGCAATGCCGAAGCGATTTTGGGCGAGATTGAGAAAGATGCAGAATTGGCGCGGCATGTTCATCATGCTTCAGGCCTCTCCAGTCCGGCGCTGGGCCGACTGACGTTGGGCGCGGCAGCCATGCTGTGTCCGAGCCATGCCGAAGGGTTTGGCCTGTCTGTGCTCGAAGGGAATGCGCTAGGCGTTCCAACCATCGCCTCCGACATTGCCTCTCATCGCGAAATCGCCAATACTGAAACTCTCCTTTTGCCGCCAGATGATCCGGATGCGTGGGAACGCGCCATAACAACATTCAAAGTCGGCGGAATGCGCAGCACCCCTACGATTCCCTCCGCCATGAGCGAGGCTGCTTATTGCAGGGATATTGCAAGGTACGTCGACAAATTTGCCGCGAGCAAGCACAAGGTCCACATGATCGACAATTCGCGTACCGACGAGGCTGCTCTGTGATGAACGGAACAAATGCTTCCAAACTCTCGGACAAGCGGTTTAATGAAAGCCTTGTTGCCGGCTACGAGCGGCGGGCACTGCTCGCCATTGCGCCGCGCCTCCCCCTTTGGGTCACACCGGACCGGCTGACCGGTTTTGGCGTGTTCGGTGCCTTTGTGGTGATGTCGGGCTATATTTTGAGCCGATGGGGCATGAATTGGCTATGGCTTTCGAATTTCGGACTGGTGCTGCATTGGTTCGGAGATTCACTGGATGGTACGGTGGCCCGTGTCCGCAAAATCGAACGGCCGCGTTATGGTTTTTATCTAGATCAGGTGATCGATACGATCGGAAGTTTGATTATTTCTTTCGGTATCGGCCTGTGTCCGGCGGTGCGTATGGATCTGTCGCTACTGGTCTTGATTGTGTTCTTCATGCTTTCGATTCAAGTATATGTGCGTAACATCGTTGATCGGGAATTCCACGTCGCGGTTGGAGGACTGGGACCTACGGAAATGCGGCTGGGGATCTTTGCGATGAACATCGGCATCCTGCTGTTCGGCTATGCCCCCGTCGCAGGTCTGCCTTTTGCCGCGAGCTGGCTCGATATAGTGATGACGCTGACCTGCCTTGGCATGCTGGTATTGCTGGTATTGGAGATGCGCGTACATTTAAAGAGGCTGGCAACCGAAGAGGCTAACCAGCCCCAATAATGTAATGTTTTTTGGGCAAGGCGCCTAGCAAGGCGCTGCCACCTTGATCTGGATGTTCAGGAGTTTGTGATGAAAAGACTAGTGATCGATTTGGATGGAACGATCACCATCGATGAACCAGGCAAGGGCTACCATGAGAAAACGCCAAATGCAGATGTGGTAATGCGGCTGAGGGAATATCGCGAAGCCGGTTTCGAAATCGTGATTCAGACCGCCCGCAACATGCGTACACATAGCAATTCGGTTGGCAAGATCACCGCACATACGGTGCCGGTGATACTCGACTGGCTGAAATTTCATGACATTCCCTATGACGAACTTCATGTCGGCAAGCCTTGGTGCGGAACCGAGGGCTTCTATGTCGATGACCGAGCCATCCGCCCTGATGAATTCGTCTCGATGAGCCGTGAGCAAATCGCCGTTCTGCTGGGTGAAGGAGATCCCCAGTGAAACCTGAGGAATTGATTGCCACGCCGCCCCAGCATTCCGAGGCGCCGCTCTGGTTGATCATGTCGGGCGCGTATGTCGAGCAAGAACTTGCCATGGAACTGGGCAAATTGCCGCCGTCCATGATTCCTGTCGGTCATGCACGCCTCTATGAGATGCAATTGGACGCAATCGGCCTGGATCAGCGCGTTTTTCTCGCTCTTCCCGCCCAGTATACACCTCCCGTAGAGGACCTGCGGCGGTTGCGAGATCGCGGTGTACAGATTGTACAGATGCCCGAAGGCCTGACCCTTGGCGAAGCCGTTGTTTACGCTTTCAATTACATCGGAGTAAGTGATCGACCCGTACGCATTCTGCATGGCGACACGCTAATCCGCGATATACCCAAAGCCAGTGATGCCATTGCGGTTGCCAATAGTGCCGACGATTATCAGTGGGCGGACGTCGTGGTAGAAGGCGATTTCGTTACCAAACTGTGTACCGCGCAAGGCAATATAAACAGTGGAGAAAGGCTCGTAGCCAGCGGCTATTTTGCCTGCTCTTCGTGTTCGTTGCTGCTGCGCTCTATTGTAATGTCTCACGGTGATTTCATTGCAGGGCTTCAGGAATACGCCCGCCAGCGCCCACTGCGCGCCAGCAAAGTCGACCATTGGTTGGACTTTGGGCATATCCAGACATTCTTCCAGTCGCGGCGCTATGCATCCACTGCGCGCGCCTTCAACGATGTGCAGATCGGCCAGCATGTGGTGCGCAAATCCAGTGCGTCTAATGCGCAGAAAATTCGCGCAGAAACCCACTGGCTCGCTGATGCGCCGCCAGCGCTGCTGCCTTACTGCAGCCGCGTGGTCGACAGCGGAGAAGGGCCGGACGGACCGTTCTACGAAACAGAATATGAATATATGCTCACCCTGTCCGAGCTGTATCTGTTTGGCAGCATCGGTCGGACAGGCTGGACGCGCGTGGTCAATGCCTGCGGCGATTTTCTGGAAACCTGTGCATCGCTGGAAAGCGGCGCGATGGACAACACCACATTGCGGTTGTTGACCAACAATATGTATGATCGGCTTGAAAGATTTGCTCGCGAAACAGGCTTTGACATCAACGCGCCGACGATGCTGGATAGTTCGCCTCTGCCCTCACTGTTGAACATTGCAGAGCAGATTCAGGCACGCATTGATCTTAACACACCGCACCCACAGCGAGCGATGCACGGGGATTTCTGTTTCAGCAACATTTTCTACAATACGCGTGCCCGGCGGGTTCGCGTGATTGATCCGCGCGGCTTCGCTCAGGAGAATGTTTTTAGCCATTATGGAGACACGCGCTACGATATGGCAAAGCTGGCTCATTCCTCAATTGGCCAATACGACCTGATCATCGGTGGCCGCTATCGTTGCGAACGCGGCTCTGCCAATGATTTCAACCTTGAATTTGAAGATACCCCCACGCGCCTGTGGCTCAAAGAGGCCTTTGGCGATATCACCGTTCAGGGGCAACGCGTGGGCAGCGATGAGGTGCATGCCGTCATGACCGGCCTTTTCCTCTCAATGCTGCCCCTGCACGCCGATCGGCCCGATCGCCAGCAAGCCTTCATTGCCAATGCTTTGCGCCTGTTCAAGGAACGTAACTGACATGATTATCATTCCCATGGCTGGCCTGTCGCGGCGCTTCACTGAGGCCGGCTACCCTCAACCCAAATATATGCTGCCCCTGCACGGCAAGCCCGTCTTCGATCATGCGATCGAGAGCTTTTCCGCCTACTTTGCAACCCACCCTTTTCTATTAGTCGTGCGCGATGTCATGGGCACTCTGGCTTTCGTGACGGAGCGCTGCAAGGCACTGGGCATTGTTGATTTCACCATAGTGGCTCTGGACGGCCCAACAGATGGGCAGGCCGAAACCGTCCAACTCGGTCTCGACAGCGGGAATGTCGAAGATAGCGCCGCGCTCACGATCTTTAACATTGACACGTTCCGGCCGGGATTTGCATTCCCGGAAGCCGCGTGGATGCAAGGATCAGCCGGTTACCTTGAAGTTTTCCGCGGCAGCGGCGACAATTGGTCTTACGTCCGGCCAGCGTCAGATGGCGATCATCTGGTCATTGAAGTAGCAGAAAAGCGGCCGATTTCCAATTTGTGCTGCACCGGTCTTTATCATTTCGAGCGAGCGGGGGATTTTCGTGCGGCATTAGCGACAGAACGGGCGGCTCCTTCGGCTAAGGAGTTGTTTGTTGCGCCGCTCTATAATCACATAATAGCCGCTGGAGGCGCCGTTCATTATCAGGAGATTGAGCCTTCAGAAGTAATATTTTGCGGCGTACCGGCCGAATATGAAGCCTTGCTGGCCTGATATTCGTGCTTTTCAGTGCAAATTGGTGATCCGATGACGAACGAAGCGTCCACCTCTGCTTACAATCTGTTTGACCCGGATACCGGTCGGGCATTAAGCATTGTGCTGCAGGGTGGGGTCAGCGCCGCCAATATCGTGCAGACAGCAAACTATTGCCGGCACTGGCGGGACCTTTTTCCGCAAGCTGAAATCATTTTGTCCATCTCTTCGCTGGACATCATCGATGGTACACGCGCAGACGGGAATCCTGCAGGGCTGGTACTGAATGCACCCGCCACGGAGAGTGGTTTAGCTAGAACAGCCCTCGGCGTAATCAAGACCATATGCGACAAGGTTGTACAGGCAGATGGCGGCCTGCCTTTACCGCCGATCAAGACGGATTCTCCAGGACTGAACAACGTCAACCTACAGATCGTTGCGGCTCAGGCAGGATTGGCCGTCGCAAGCGGAACGCACGTATTGCGAACGCGAAGTGATCTAATTTTTACCAACAAAAACTTTATCGATCAGTGGGCAGAAGGAAACCTTTTGCCCAACGGAGAAGCCCGCGTATTGCAGCAACGGGTTTTGATCTCCTATCTCTACACGCTTAACCCCTACACTTATGAACGAATGCCATTTCATTATAGTGACTGGTTCCATTTTGGCCTGATCGAAGATGTAAGAGCTCTTTGGAACGTGCCCTTGGCCACATTTGCGGATGCCACACACTACAAAACGCATGATTGCGCAGATTACTCGAATCATCAAGAACGACGAATGATTACTCGGCTGGCAGTAGAACAGCACATTTCATATCACGCTCTTTTGAATTTTTTTCCTCATTTAATTTTAAATTTCCACAATGACCTCAGGGATGTTGACCTTTCTGTAGATATACTATTCGACAATTTTGTAATATGTGATTTGGTCAAGGCGAGCTGCATTTTTGATAAATATGTCAAAGATTTCGAGAACCCCATAAAGAAAATTCACTGTATCCCGGAAGAAGACTGGAAGACGCTAGCCCCCCTTGCTGCCGAACAACGCCATTCCGTACTGCGCGAACGGGCCAGAATCGCCATCAACCCTGCCGACGCTCCTTTTCCGCGCCACTACAACGCTAGCGCACTAAGCACCGAGATCGGCGAACATGCGCATGGCGCCCTAATGGCAATGGGCCGTGCAGGGCTCTTAGTGCATGGCCCATACGACACCTTGCCCCGTGGACAGTTTACTGCAGTGATCAATCTACACCGATTCGACGGCAAAGGGCTGCTGGAATTGCGCGCGACGCTGGACAGCGGGCAGATCATTCTTGCTCGCCGATGGGTGGCACTGTGCGACACAAGTTGCCAAAAGATTACTATCGATTTCGACATCAGAGACGATGTTGGCAAATTGTTCGAAATCGTAATTGAAGCACCGGGCGTGCCGCTTATCGTGGTGAAGGATATTGCCATTCATCATCGCGCAACTGGCATGGTCAGCCCATATAGCCTGCATTTCCAAGCGGCGCAGCCTCCATTCAGCAGCCATGTCGGTGTAAGACAGGATGGCCTTCTGCGCACGCAGGCCGCTGGTGGCCGCTTGCTGTTCGGCCCCTATGTTCCATTAAAGAGGGGTAATTATGAATTACACATCGCGATTCCTGAGGGGCGCCATGCCGGCCACAGTCATCTCGAAATCCTGGCTCGGAGCGGCAAAAAAAAGATTGCCTTTCATCGCATAAGCCACAACGATCTGGCCATCGAAGTGATCAATCTTCCATTTATTTTGCGCCAAGATGAAGATCATATCGAATTTCGTGTCACCACGGATCCTAAGGCTGATTTTGCGTTAGGCGAGGTTCAGGTAAATTGTAGATCGAACAGCATTGCAGGGACCGACCTGTTTAAGCAGAGCATCATATCGCTGATGAAGCTGACACTCCACAATCTGGCGTCCTTGTCGCGGTAAAGCACAACAGAACGGAACGTCTTCGCGCTGCCTTGCTCGCTGGAGGAAGGTCGATCGACCTCAAATCCGTCAAATCGCAAGATCAAATGGCGCTGACGTACCCCCCAGCTTTCCGCCAGTTGGGATTAGAGGCCAGCAGCTTTGTTGCGCATGAGCGCGTTTGAAGCAATGGCCTGTGGAGCGGAGCCCGTAGGGCGCAGCGCAGCAGGCCATTGCTTATGCAGTTTGGCGGCAAACGCCGCCGGAGTTTCGTAGCCAAGGGATGAGTGTGGTCGTTCCTGGTTGTAATCCTCTACCCAGGCCGCAATCTGGACGCGGGCATGATCCATGTTGAGAAACAGCGTCTCGTTGAGCAGTTCGTCACGGGAGTGTCAGGAATTCCGTGTACGGGGCGGCATAATGGGTAGAAAGATCCCCAATTATGGCACGACGCAAAGCCCCTTCGATCCCCGATGACCTTCTGGACCAGTTGCTGGGAGGGATGGACGCCGCCAGTGCGCTGAACTCGCCCGACTGGATGAACACCTTGAAGAAGGCACTGGCCGAACGCGCCTTAAGTGCCGAGATGGATTACCATCTTGGCGGAGATGCGGAAGCCGAGAACAGTCGCAATGGCTATGGGCGCAAGACGGTTGCAACCGGGACGGGCAAGATTGACATTGAGGTTCCGCGTGACCGGACTGAGGTGCTGCCGGTTTGATGGACACCGAGATAAGCTTCCTTAGGCTACCCCAGCCTGACGTTCGAAGTCGATAGGACTGACATAGCCCAACGTC
>NZ_JACIDX010000029.1 GCF_014196525.1 Novosphingobium sediminicola
GACGTTGGGCTATGTCAGTCCTATCGACTTCGAACGTCAGGCTGGGGTAGCCTAAGGAAGCTTATCTCGGTGTCCATCAAACCGGCAGCACCTCAATCAGCAAATTTCCATGCGGAAAATTCAGTAGTTTGAAACTACAGGTTTACGCCCAGCATTCCTAGCACGCACTTCAATCTCGCTGAGCATCTGCCTTTTGGCAGGACTTCGTGCGATCCCCGAATTGCGAAGTGCATTTGTGCTGGATTCGTCATCAATCCAGCCAATGGCTACCTTCCTGCGTTCAACCTGCTCACGAAGAGCGCTTAGCGTGATCGTCTTCATAGTTCACTGGCCCTCCTTTCTTCCAGCAGTTCGAAATTTCCACCCTCATCGGCGATGCGCGATCGTAAATAACTCAAATCGATCTCTTCCGCCAGTTTGAACAACAGCCGCGCCTGAGCAAGCCGACTTTGGTCGCGCTGGCTGGAAGCCGCATATTGGCCAAGACGGTCGGCAATCATGTCCTCGAACGAGGGGATGACGATGCCTTTCGCCTCGTGGAACAGCACACGGATCAGCCGGTTTTTATCGGCACGACCGTCGAATAACTGACCAGAAATTGCTTCAACACCATATTCGGGAAAGTCAGGGTGATAGAAACCGCCTACCAGCCGACCACGACGCTCTTCTCTGACAAAGCCGGAATGGAGCAGCGCAGTTTCCAAAGCGTCATCACTTGGCGCGTACAAATCAAGGTCGCCAGACATAAACGCGCCTTGTGTCTGAACAGCCACCGCGCCACCGCCCACCAGAACTGGGCAATGCCCAGTGGCTCCCTCATAGCGTTCAAAAGCTTCGGCAAGTACGCCAAGAAGGGCAAGGTAAGTGTCCGGGATGGCCATACCATGAAACTATCTCAAGCGCCCCGACATAGCTACAGCTAGGTGGAACTGGTGCTGTGATAGCATGTGCAAGCTATCAACAGGCCTGCAGACGCATCAATCAGAATGGAATTTGGGCGGCGCTTCCATCCATTTCATAACTGCCGACAGGCGCCAGCCGACAGATCGCTTTCCAATCGTAATCTGACGCGGAAAGCCTCCATCGGCAATCATGCGGTAAATGGTCGCTCGAGAACAACCCGTCTTCACGATCACTTCGCCAATGCGAAGAAACCTGTCGTCCAATTCATTCATGCAAACCGTTCCTTGCCGGTCTGCCCGCACGCGCTCAGAGTGCTTCAATCTAATTGAGGGGTCCAAAGAGGAATCCGCTCTTTGAAAAAGAGGAAAAATTTCTATGTTTCAATGCATTGGTACGGAAAATTGGCGGACAGGGTGGGATTCGAACCCACGGTGAGCTTCCACCCACGGCGGTTTTCAAGACCGCTGCCTTAAACCACTCGGCCACCTGTCCTTATGTTGCGGCGCATAGCCCCGATTCCCGGCCAAGCGCAAGGGCCGGCGGGTTTTTTTGCGCGGATGCCTGTGCCATAAGCGACCGCATGACGATCCGCCCCACGCGCCACCGCTGTATGACCGCCTTGTTTTCTCTGGCTTTGGGGCTGGCTGCCACGATGATGCCGCCCTCGCGGCTATGGGCGCAGGAGGATGCCAGCCCGGCCGGATTTGACGCCTATCTGCAACTGCTGGCCGCGCGGGCGCGGGGCGAGGGGGTCAGCGAGGCGACCATTCAGGCGATGACCACCGGGCTGACCTATAACCCTCGCGTGATCCAGCTCGACCGCAGCCAGCCCGGCGCCAGCACGACCACCACACCGCCCGCCTATGCGCCCTATCGCATCAAGCATGTCGATGCCTCACGCATTGCGCGCGGACGGGCGGTTTACGGCAATGTGGCGGGCGATGCCGGGCGGATCGAGGCGCGCTATGGCGTGCCCTTGCCGATCCTGCTGGCGATCTGGGGCGCGGAAACCGATTATGGCGCGGCCAAAGGCGGGTTCGATCTGGCCGGTTCGCTGGCCACGTTGGCCTATGAAGGGCGGCGGCGTGAATTGTTTGCGGCTGAATTTATCGCACTGCTCAAAATGGTGGATCGCGGCGTCCCGCGTGACCGGCTGCGCGGCAGTTGGGCAGGGGCCTTTGGCAACCCGCAATTCCTGCCCTCAGTCTATCTGCGGATCGCGCAGGATGGCGATGGCGACGGCTTTGCCGACATCTGGACCAGCCGGGTCGATACGCTTTCCTCCATCGGCGCCTATTTCCGCGATGCCGGGTGGAAACCGGGGGTGCCATGGGGGGTGCCCGCCTCTGTGCCGGATGGTTTTAACCGGGCCGGTGTCGCCTCGCGACTCGATTCGCCAGTTTGTCCGCGCGTCCATGCCCGCATGAGCCAATGGAAAACCGTGGCCGAATGGCGCGCATTAGGGGTCAATGCGGAGGGAAATATCAGGGATTCTGAGCTAACTACCCTGATCGAGCCGGATGGTGCCGGAAAACCTGCTTTCCTCTTAACCGGTAATTATCGGGTTATCCTCGATTATAACTGCTCGAACTATTACGCCTTGAGTGTGGGATTGCTGGCCAATGAGATTGCCCGTTGAACGTCGAGTAGCGCGCCTGATGCTGGCGGTAGCCGTTTCGGGGGCTGCGCTGGGGGCGGGAATGCCCGCAAATGCCGGGCTCAAGATCCCCTTCGTTTCGGGCGGCGGCAAATTGCCCCCCGCGCCCGCCACGCCCGATACGCCGCGCGCGGTATCGGGTCCGGCGGCGGATTATCCGGTGGTGCTGGGCGAACCGTATAAGGTGGGTGACACCGTGTTTTCGCCCGCCAATGCGATGAATTATGACGCGGTGGGCTATGCCTCGGCGGGCGGACCGGTATCGGGCGTTTCGGCCGCGCATCACACGCTGCCGCTGCCCTCCTATGTCGAGGTGACTTCGCTGACCAATGGCCGCACGATTTTGGTGCGGGTTGAACGGCGCGGACCGATGGACAGCAATCATACGATCGAATTGTCGCCCGCCGCGCTGGCGCAACTGGGCGCGAGCAGCGACGGTCAGGCCCCGGTGCGGGTGCGCCGGGTCAATCCGCTGGAAAATGAACGCGCCCTGTTGCGCGCCGGGATGAATGCGCCCGAACGGATGGCCACGCCTAAGCCGTTGCTGGCGGTGCTGCAACGCCGTCTGGCCACCGATCCCAATGCCAATCACGCGGGCGCTTCGCTGGCGACCAGCGTGCTGGTGGGCGCGGCGCATGACGAGGACGATGATGCGCCCGCCGCCAAGCCCGCGCCCAAGCTGGCGTCAGCGACGCCGGTGGCCAAGCCGGTCAAGGCCGCCATCGCGCCCATGCCCGTGGCCCCCACACCGCGCCAGCCTATTGCCCCGCCTGTTACAGGCGCGTCCTATACCACGCCCCGCTTTACATCCGTTGCGCCGGTCAAGACGCCCGCCGAACTGGCCTATGCCCCGCCGGGCCAACCGGCGCAGAGTTTTGTCCCGGCCAAACCTGTGGTCAAACCGGTAGCGGAGCCCAAGGCGCTTGCCATGGCCAAGCCGATTTCCCCGGCTAAACCGCTTGCCGTGGCCAAGCCTGTCGCCAAGGCCCCCATCGCGCTGGAGGCCCGCGTCAGCGCCGCGCCTGCACCGGTTTCGGGCGGTTTCGTGGTGCAATATGGCGCCTTTTCGGAAAAGACCCGCGCCCAGTCGCTGGCCCATGCCGCAGGGGCGCAGATCGTGGGCGGCGGCGCGCTATGGCGTGTACGCTCAACCGCTTATCCTTCGCGCCCGGCCGCCGAAGCCGCGCTGGCTAAAGCCAGGGCTGCTGGCTATACCGAAGCGCGAATCCAGCGCGGGGATTAAAGGTCGTTCCCCGCGACTGGCGGTTCCCATTCCAAAACGGAAGGGGCCGGACAGATTGCGGGAACGAGTTTGAAAATTTCTCGAATGAAAAAGCTGCTGATTGCTGGCGTTACGGTCTCTGTCGCAGGGCTGGCGGCGCTGGCCGCGCATGGCGGGGTGAATTCGGGTCAGGTGGTTGTGCCGCTGGCTCCGCCTTTGCCTGCGCCCACGTCGAATACGGCCAATGTGGCTTTGGCCGCGCGGGCCGACGATCCTTTGCCCCCGCCCCAGATCAGCGCTGCTCCGGTGGCTTTGCTCTATGATCTGGGCTCTGGGCGCACGCTTTATGCGCATAATGCCGATACGCCCTTCCTGCCTGCCTCGGTCACCAAGACGATGACCGCCTTTGTCGCTTTTGAAATGCTGGCCAAGGGCGAATTGCGCGAGGATCAGACCTTTACCGTCAGCCGCGAGGCATGGCGCGAATGGCATTCCAAGGGCAGCCGCATGTTCCTGTCCGAGGGCAGCAAGCCGACGGTGCATGACCTGTTGATGGGCATCATGAATGTTTCGGCCAATGACGGCGCGGTGGTTCTGGCCGAAGGGGCAGGGGGCAGCGTGGCGGGCTGGGTCGCAAAGATGAACGATGCCGCGCGGCGCCTTGGCATGACGCACAGCCATTTCGGCACGCCCAATGGCTGGATGGACAAGGGCAACACCTATGTTTCGGCCAATGATCTGGTCAAACTGGCCAGCGCGATGCTGACGCGCTATCCCGATTATTACCGCCGCTTCGTGGGCCAGCCCGGCATGACATGGAACGGCATTACCCAGCCCAACCATGACCCCACGCTGGGCGTGGTGCCGGGCGCGGACGGAATCAAGACCGGCTTTACCGGCGAGGCGCATTACAATTTCCTCGGCTCGGCCCAGCGCAACGGGCGGCGCCTGTTGATGGTGCTGGCCGGTGTTCCCACCCCGCGCGAGCGGACGGCGGCGGCCAAGGCTTTGCTGGAATGGGGCTTTTCCGCATGGGAGGATAAGCCGCTGGTGGCCGCCGGGACAAAGCTGGCATCCGCGCAGGTCCAGGGTGGTAAGGTCGGCTCGGTCGATCTGATTGCGCCGCGCGATATGTTTGCCACGATGCCTGCGGGGGCGTCTGCTCCTGCGAATTTGCGGGTGATTTATAACGGACCGCTGGTTGCGCCCATTGCCAAGGGCACGCCGGTGGCCGAATTGGAAGTGCGGCTTGGGGGAGCCGCTCCTGTGCGTTTGCCATTGACGGCGGCGCAGGAGGTCGAAAAAGGCGGGGTCATGGATCGGGTAAAGTTTGGTTTTGCAAGGTTGATTTCCTGATGGGGGAACAGGTCAGGGCACCGGGGCGCTTCATTGCGCTCGAAGGGGGCGAGGGCGTTGGCAAATCGACCCAGAGCAAGTTGCTGGCCGAAGCGTTGCGCGCGGGCGGCTATGAGGTCGTGCTGACGCGCGAACCGGGCGGCACGGCGGGGGCTGAGGCAATCCGCTCGCTGTTGCTGGGCACGGAAGGCGAGGGATGGGGCGCGCGCGCCGAAGCGCTGCTGTTTGCGGCGGCGCGGGCCGATCATGTCGAACGGCTGATCCGTCCGGCTCTGGCGCGCGGGGCATGGGTGATCTGTGATCGCTTCATCGATTCCAGCCGCGCCTATCAGGGCGGCGGCAGCGGATTGTCTGACGAGGACGTGCTTACGCTCCATCGGATCGGCAGCGAGGGCCTGTTGCCGGATCTGACCTTGCTGTTCGAGGTGCCGGTCGAGGTCTCCTCGGCAAGGCTGACGGCGCGTGATGCCGATGGATCGGACCGGATCGGCGGGCGTGCGGCGGACTATCACGCCCGCGTGAGCGCGGCCTTTGAACGGTTTGCCGAGGCCGAGCCGGAACGCTTCGTCCATCTCGACGGCGCCGAGGATGTCTATGTCGTGCATGATGCCGTGATGTCGGCGCTTGGCCCGCTGTTGTGACGCGCCTGCTGGGCCATGATGCGCCCTGGCGCGAATGGCACGCGGCGCTGGGCAGCGCGCGGATGCATCATGCCTGGATTCTGGCCGGGCCGCAGGGCGTGGGCAAGGGTAGCTTTGCCCGGATCGCCGCCGCTGAACTGGTGGCCGAGCCGGGCGTGGCACAGCCTCCGGTCGAGGCGCATCCCGATATTTTGATCCCCGAATATCCGCCCGCCACCAAGGAAGACGAGAAGAAACGCGAGGCGGGCGAGGACTATAATCGCAAGCGTTCGATCCCTATCGACGAGATCCGCCGGATGCAGCACCGGTTGAACACAAGACCCACGCTGGGCAATCGGCGGGTGGTCATTCTGGATACGGCGGACGATCTGGAAAAGAACGCGGTCAATGCGCTGTTGAAATCCTTGGAGGAACCGCCGGCGGGGACCTATTTCCTGTTGGTTGCGCATCGTATCGGGCGTTTGCTGCCCACGATCCGGTCGCGTTGCCGCATTCTGCGCTTTGCGCCGCTGGAGGATGGACAGGTCGATCTGGTGCTCAGCCGCGCCGCGCCCCATACCAATGCGGCGACGCGGGCGGCAGCGATTGCAGCGGCGCAGGGTTCGCCCGGCGTGGCGCTGGAATTTGTCGAGGAGGATCTGGCCCCGGTTCACGCGCTGATGCAAAGACTGGCGGTCGAGGGCGATCCCGATCTGGCGCTGCGGGGCGCTCTGGCCACGGTGATGGGCACGCGGCCCAGCCGGGCGCGGGTTCAGGCGGCGTTTGAATTGGCGCGCGCGGTGCTGGCCGATAACCTGCGCGCAGCAAGCCCTGAGCGTCAGGCGCGGATGATCGAGGCCCATGCCGCGCTGGTCCGACTGGGGGCCGAGGCGCCGATCTTCAACTATGAGCCGCCCATGCTGGCGATGGAAATGGGGGCGCTGTTGGCCTCCGCATCCGGGCGATAATCGGATAGGGGCAAAAAAGCGGTTTGCAGCGGGCGGATGCTTGCCTAGAGAGGCGGCAATCTCTTTTATTGCCCATTCTATTGCAGGTGCCGCAGGCTCATGGCCGAACCATTCTATATTACCACCGCCATCGCCTATCCCAATGGCAAGCCGCATATCGGCCATGCCTATGAAGCGATTGCCGCCGATGTCATCGCCCGTTTTCAGCGGGCATCGGGCCGCGATGTGCGGTTTCAGACCGGCACGGACGAACATGGGCTGAAAATGGCGCAAAAGGCGCGCGAGTTGGGCATTACACCCCGCGCGCTGTGCGATGAAATGTCCGCCCATTTTCAGGCGATGTGCGACACGCTGAACATCAGCTATGACAAGTTTCAGCGCACCACCGACGAGGCGCATTACCGCGCCAGTCAGGCGATCTGGCAGGCGATGGAGGCCAAGGGCGACCTGTACCTCGACCGCTATGAGGGCTGGTATTCGGTGCGTGACGAGGCTTTCTATGATGAAAGCGAGTTGGTCGCGGGCGAGGATGGGGTGAAGCTCTCGCCCCAAGGCACGCCGGTCGAATGGACGGTGGAGGAAAGCTGGTTCTTCCGCCTCTCGGCCTATGGTGATCGTTTGCTGGCGCTTTATGCCGAGCATCCCGAATTCATTCAGCCCGAGAGCCGCCGCAATGAAGTGATCCGCTTTGTCGAAGGCGGTCTGCGCGATCTCTCGATCAGCCGGACCTCGTTTGATTGGGGCGTGCCGGTGCCCGGTTCGCCGGGCCATGTGATGTATGTGTGGGTCGATGCGTTGACCAACTATCTGACCGGGCTCGGCTATCCGGAAAAGACGCCGGAGATGGACAAGTGGTGGCCCGCCGATATCCACCTGATCGGCAAGGATATTGTCCGCTTCCA
This sequence comes from Novosphingobium sediminicola, assembly GCF_014196525.1. GTDB lineage: Bacteria > Pseudomonadota > Alphaproteobacteria > Sphingomonadales > Sphingomonadaceae > Novosphingobium > Novosphingobium sediminicola. The sequence goes on from NZ_JACIDX010000029.1 coordinate 7,629, forward strand.
CACCGTCTATTGGCCCGCGTTTCTGATGAGCGCGGATCTGGCGCTGCCGCGTCAGGTCTATGGCCATGGCTTCCTGCTGCATCGTGGCGAGAAGATGTCGAAGTCGCTGGGCAATGTGGTCGATCCGCTCGAACTGGCTGAACGTTTTGGGGTGGATTCCCTACGCTATTTCCTCCTGCGCGAGGTCAGCTTTGGCAATGACGGTTCGTATAGCGCTGAGGCGATTGTCACGCGGTGCAATGCGGAACTGGCCAACAGCTTCGGCAATCTGGCGCAGCGCACCTTGTCCATGATTTTCAAGAATATGGGTGGTGTTCTCAAGGCCAATTGTGCGGTGGCTGAGGCCGATAGCGCGCTGCGTGATGCGGTCGCCGCCGGTATTGCCGAAATGCGCGCCGCCTTTGCCGATTATGATTTCAGCGCGGGCCTCGATGGCTGGATGCGCGCTGTTTTCGCCTGCAACGCCTATGTCGACGAACAGGCGCCGTGGACCCTGCGCAAGACCGATCCGGCGCGGATGGAGGCGGTGTTAATGACCCTGCTGCGCTGTGTGCGTGATCTGGCGCTTGCCGTTCGGCCGGTGGTGCCGAGCGCGATTGATCGCCTGCTGGACCAGATGGGCGTTGAAGCGCGCGATTATGATGCGCTTGATACCGACTGGTTGACCGCGCTGGCGGGGCAATTCACCTTGTCGCAGCCGGTCGGCGTATTCCCACGTCTCGAAATACCCGCGGAGGATTGATGCTGATCGATTCGCATTGTCACCTCAATTACAAGGGGTTGGTCGAGGATCAGGACGAGGTTCTGGCCCGCGCCCGCGCGGCCGGGATCGGCGGTTTCCTCAACATCTCGACCCGGCAAAGCGAATGGGACGCGGTGATCGCCACGGCGGACCGCAACCCCGATGTCTGGGCCACGGTGGGCATTCATCCGCATGAGGCGGACGAGCACGCCGATCTGGGCGAGGGGGCCTTGTTGGAGGCCACGCGCCATCCCAAGGTGATCGGGATCGGAGAAACCGGCCTCGATTATTATTACGACCATTCCGACCGCGCGGTGCAACAGGCCTTGTTCCGCACCCATATTCGCGTGTCGCGCGAAACCGGCCTGCCGCTGATCATCCACACCCGCGATGCCGAGGAGGACACCACGCGCATCATCGAGGAGGAGATGGGAGAGGGGGCCTTTCCGGCGCTGATCCATTGCTTCACCGCCTCGGCCGGGTTTGGGGCGCGGATGGTGGAACTGGGGCTGACGATCTCGCTGTCGGGGATTGTGACCTTCAAGAATGCCAAGGAATTGCAGGCCTTTGCGGCCGAAGTTCCGGCCGATCGTCTGTTGGTCGAAACGGATTCGCCGTTCCTTGCGCCGGTCCCGCACCGGGGCAAGACTTGCGAGCCGGCCTATACCGCCGACACTGCGCGTTTTGTGGCGGGATTGCGGGGCGTTGCGGTTGAGGAACTGGCCGCGCAGACCACGGCGAATTTCCGCAAGCTGTTTGGAAAAGCGGCATGAAGGCGATCATTCTGGGCAGCGGCACCTCGACCGGCGTGCCGCGCATCGGCGGCGAATTCGGGCTGGATTGGGGCGATTGCGATCCCGAAGAACCGCGCAACCGCCGCACGCGCGCCTCGATTCTGATCGAGAGCGATTCTGGAACGCGGTTGCTGGTGGACACGTCCACCGATCTGCGTCAGCAATTTATCGCCAACAATATCCATAAGATAGACGCAGTTTTCTGGACCCACGATCATGCCGACCATGCCCATGGCATCGATGATCTGCGCCCGCTGCGTTATGGCCGAACCGGGCCGATACCGGGCTATGGCGTGGATGAAACGGTGCGGCGGCTGCGGCAACGCTTTGGTTATGTTTTTGCCGGCCAATTTGGCTATCACACGATTGTTCAGCTCGAAACGCTGAATCAGTTGCGGATGTGCGCTGGCATCGGCATCGGCTGGACCGTGATGCCGCATGGACCGGCCAAAAGCACCGGGTTTCGCTTTGATTGTGATGGCAAGACAATCAGTTACGCCACAGACTTCAGCGAGATTACCGATGAGATGGTGTCGCTGTTCTACGGCTCGGACGTGCTGATCACCGATTGTCTGCGGCGCGAGGCGCATCCGACCCATGCCAATCTGACGATGTCGCTTGAATTGGCCAATCTGACCAAGGCGAAAAAGGTCGCGCTGATCCATCTGGACAAGAGCATGGATTACGCGACACTGAGTCGCGAAATTCCGGCTCATGTCGATGTAGGTTTTGACGGGATGGTCATTACGGCATGAGCTCGGCCGGGATCAGCATGGATCAGATTGTCGCGCTGATTGCGGTTGCTTTGATGCTGATGCTGGTGTGGCGCAATCTCTCCAGTTATCGGCTGAGCGCGGGGCGAAAGTTGGGTATGGCGCTTCTGTGGGTGGTGGCTTTCGGGCTGATTGCATTATTGGCGGCGCAGTTCGGGTTGTAGGTGGACGCATAGTCGCACGGAACATTCTTTACATAATCGGCATTATCGGAACATTCTGTAAGCGCAAAAATCGCGCTATTATTCCTCTGTGCGGTCAATCTCTTTTGCAATCCTGCCGCCACCGAAATCCCCTAGCCGCGCGGCGTCAGGCACTCTAAGGCGCAGCCATGACGATAAGCCAGAACATTCTGCAATTGGGCAAGCGCGTGGCCGCCAGCCACGGCTGGAGCGTGGCCAAGGCCTTCAAAGCCTATGCGATGAGCGATGCCGACCGCGCGGTGATTTCTCGCGCGGCGGTTGATCTGCTGGCGATCTTTCCTGCCGCCCCCGACGCCCCTTCAGACCTTGGCGCAATGATGAGCGCCGCACTCGCGGTCAGTCTGGAGCGCGCGATTTCCGCGCCGGTTCATGTGATGCGCGGCCATCTGGCCATCGAGGGTCGCCCGGTTCTGGGGCCTGCCTATGGCTGGCTGATGGTAGGTCCTTATGTGGTGGATATCGCCCTGTTCCGCCTCGCTTATTCTGCAGGTGCCCCTGCGCTGTTGGCCAAACACGTCGATCTGGTGTTTGGCCCGAACAAGGCGCTTTACGTTGATCACTGGTCGATGACGCGCCGGGTCGGGCTGCGCTATTCGCCAGAGCATGTATCGACCGAGGCAGAAGTCACCGCGCTGATGGGCGATGCCTTCCACCGGATCAAACAGGCCCGCGATCAGTAACTGGCGCGGAACGAGAGCTGATAGCTGCGCCCGACCTCGGGGAAGCCGTCCACGAGCTGATAATTGGCATCGAACAGATTGCGCGCCGAAACGGCAATGCTGATCCCCTTGCGCAATTCCACTTCGGCCTTGATCGCGGCATTCACATAGGCGCCGGTGCGGTAATAATGGATCGGCGTCGCGCTGGTCACCGTCCAGCGGCTTGAGGCGATGTCGGCGCTGGGGATCAAGTGGAAGCGCGAGACGGGCGTCCAGTCGGCATAGACGAAACCCTTGTGGCTGGGCACATCGGTGGGCCGGAAGGCGGCATTGCCCGGATCGACCAAATCGCGATGCACCCATGTGTAATTCCCGCCAAGAGCTAGGCCGGGCAGCACTTGCGCGCTGGCCGAGAGTTCGACGCCGTAATATTTCCCGCGTGAAACGTTGAGCGACTGGGTCATCACCGTCTGCGCGCAATTGCCAGGCGTGGTGCTGGCGGTGCAGGCATAGCCCAGCACGCTTTCCGAAACGATGGCGTTGGACACCAGCGCGTGGAAGGCGGCGGCCTCAAGCTTGACCACGCCAAGGCGCGTCGAGCCGCCGATTTCGATCTGACGCGCACGTTCGGGCTTCAGGCCGGGATTGGGGATCGAGGTGCCGAAGCGCTGGCTAAACCTTTCAAAGATCGTGGGGAAGCGCGCACGTGAGGACAGGCTGACGTGCAGGCGCGTATCGGCATTCACCGCCCAATCGAGACGTCCCTGCCCGCTCCACGCGCTGGTGTTGCGCATCGGGTAATTGTACAAGATGCTTGCACCCGATGTGCCGAGCGGCGCGCCATACTCCTCGGCCCGCTTCAGATCGCGCCAGTCATAGCCCCCGCCCAGCGTCAGGCTCAGCGCCGGGGTCAATTGATAGGCATGTTCGAGCCCGAGACTATAGGTGTTTTCAAGGCTGGTCTGCACCGGTTCGACCGCGCCGCTGGGAAAGCTGGTCTGCGCCTCACGGTGGCGGTCGGAACGCATCTGAAACGCGATGCTGATCCGCTCCTTGGCCGAGGGGCGCAGCGTCAATTCGCCCGATCCGCCCAGCGCTTCATCCCAATAGGGGCTGTCGAAGGCGCGGCCCAGCGTTTGAGTATTCTCATTCGCATTATCCCATGCGCGCAGCATGTTATAGAAATTGTTGCGATAAAGCCGGGTCTTGAGCGCCCCGATCTCACCCAGCGCGGTGGTCGAGAGGAAATAGAGGCTCTCGGTGTTCCACGCGGGCCATGTCCAGAAACGCTGGGAAGAGACCGGATCAGTGATATGCAGCGGGGCCAGTTTCTGCCCCTCCTGCCTTGTATAGGCGATCACATATTCATCGGTCGCATTGGGGGTGAAACCGGCCTTCACGTTCACCCGCCAATTGCCCGATTGCGACAGGTTGCGGCGGCCCGCCGGTTGGTTGGTGGTGCCGGCATAGCCGCCCGCCAGATCCCAGTGATCAGTGTAATTGCGGCCAAAGCTTCCTTGCGCATACCATTTATCATGCCGCGTGCCGATCAGCGCATTGGCCGAATAGCCCGCATATTCGCCCTGCCGCCCCAGATTGAGGCTCGCCCCAACTTTAGCTTCCAGTTCCTTGGTCGGCTTGGCGGTGACAAGGTTGATCGCCCCGCCCATCCCGTCCGGCCCGTTGAGCACCGAAACATAGCCCTTGGCGATCTGCACCTCGGCAACGTCATTGGTCAGAAAACGACCGAAATCCAGACGGTTATCAGCGGGAAGATAGACCCTTATGCCATCAACGCTGAGCGGCACCTGAAAGCGGTTGAATCCGCGCACGAAGATCAGCCTTTCATTGCGCGTGCCCCCGCTGTTGCCCGCCGAAACGCCCGGAGCCATGGCCACCGCATCATCCAGCGTGACGCGGCCGAATGTCTCGATCGCCTTGGCGCTCAAACGCTCACTGGTGATTTCCAGATCCTTGGGCGCCGTGGCCGTCACCGCGATCTGGCCCAGCCCAAAGCTCGTGCTTTGATCCTCGGCAAAGGCGGGTTGGGCAAGCATGGTGGCCGCCAGAAGCGGGAAGATACGGGCCGGTTGCATGGAAAATTCCCTCATGGCTGCCACGATTATGGCTTGTGATTCGTGGCATTATCTATATCCATAAAGATATAGATTCAATGCTGGGGGCGCAATCATGCCGAAAAATGGCGTAATCATGGCTGGGTTTGGGGCGCTGGTGCTTGCCGTCTCGGGCGGTCAGACTTCGGCTCAAATGCCCGCCGTGCCCGCTTGCGCCGCGCCGGTCATGCCCAGCGGCGACTATGCCCAATGGGCCAATCCGGTTGCGACGAAGGCGGGCAATGATCTAGCCGGGGCACCTATTTTGCCTATCGGCACGGCGGGACGCGTGGCGCTGAGTTCGACACCTCAGGTAAAATATGAGGTAAGGCCAGAAAAACCCGGTGGTTCTATGAGCTATGGTGGTATTCTTATTCTCAATATTACCAAGTCAGGAACCTATCGCATCGCGCTGGGATCGGCGGCATGGCTTGATGTCATCGGCACGGATGGCCCCTTGCGTTCAACCGCGCACGGTCATGGGCCGGATTGCACCGGTATCCGCAAGGTTGTGGAGTTCTCGCTGGAGCCGGGCCGCTATACGATACAGATCGCGGCCAATGGCGCCAGCGATGTGACGGTGATGACCCTGCCCAATCCATGAAGTCAATCTTTGCGATTATGGCAATGATGATCTCGGTCGCCGCGTCGCAAGTGCTGGCGCAAAGCGATCATGATGCACGGATCGCGCTGGGGCGGCGGTTGTTTTACGACGCCGACCTCTCGCGCGATGGCACGATGTCCTGCGCCACATGCCATGAGCAGCGCCACGGTTTCGGCGATGGTAACCGCACACACCCCGGCGTGACGGACGAGCCGGGGCGACGAAATGTGCCCGGCCTTGCCAATGTCGGCCGGTTCTCGCCCCTGACATGGGCCGATCCGCGCCAGACCACGTTGGAAAAACAAGCGGCCGTTCCGGTTTTCGGCACGCATCCGGTTGAAATGGGCATGGCCGGAATGCAGGCGGAAATCCCTAAGCGGCTGGGCGCTGATCCCTGCTATCGCCAGATGTTTGCCGCCGCCTTTCCCGGGCGCGATCAGACGGTGAATTTCGCCAAGGTTGCGCGCGCGCTGGCCAGTTTCGAGCGCAGCCTGATTTCGCGCGATACGCCCTTCGACCGTCACACTCTCTCGCCCGAGGCTCGCGCCGGATGGGCGGCCTTTCGCCAATCCTGCGCCTCATGCCACAAAGGCGCTGATTTTACCGATATGGCCTATCACCGGCTGGGGCCGCCGACCCCGAGCGCGCCCGATCAGGGCCTGTATGAAGTGACCGGGAAACAGGCCGACAGGGGGCGCATTCGCACCCCTTCCCTGCGCAATGTGGCGGTAACCGGCCCGTATTGGCACGATGGTTCGGCGCCTACGCTCCATGATGCGATCATGCGCCACGGCTTGCCCCTGCCCGCTGGCCGGGAAGGCGCGATCATCACGTTTTTAAATATGCTGACTGACGATAAGTTTCTGACCAACCCGAATTTTTCTCTACCTCAGACTGCATGTGGCAAGAATTTGTGAAACAGATGTGATTAGTTTCCCTCTTCGGCAATCTTAGCAACAAATTCGGATTGCCGCTTTGCATGCCAAGGCGACCTTTATTCTTGTCTTTGATCCGCAAAGCAGACACGCGGATGCGGCGAATGATGAGGCGTTAACCGCTTTGGGTGGGCTCGACCTGGGGCATCTGGAATTTTAGTCCATCTTTGCCGATGGTAATAACGCTTGGGCCCGACTTCAGCGTGGCAAGATGGTAAGCGCCTGAACGGAGGGCTTTGGCAAAAGGATCGCCTTTTGCCCGATGCCGACTGCGCCAGACTACCGATATCATGAGCCATGAGGCATGCTCTCTCATCTGGCTTGAACGCTGTTTCGCCCCCTATCATGCGATCCTGTCGCATCGCGGGATGGCGCTGTACTGGATCTGGCGGCTCATCTGCGACTTGCGCTCTGCGCCGCGCCCGCCCCCTGCTGCTGGTCAGCGATGGCGCGCGGACGGCAGGTTTTCCTCTGCAAGGCCTTTGCGCGGTGGAGCGGTTGACGGCAAAACCAGTGAAAAAGACAGGCGGTACCATGGGCTCTGTCATGCTGACCAGCGAGGGGCGTACCTGCTCGGTCCTTGATCTTGCTGGACTAATTCCTTTCGACATTTAGCCCTGTTGCCTCGCGCTATTGTATGCAAAAGGGAATGGCATGAGCGATCCCTCCCCCCCGCCCCGTACCGGCGCGAAGAAGCGCGCACACGGATCGGCGCCCAAATCTGCGCCCAAAACGGCGGGCGCATCGGCCAAGGGGCTAGCGCGGCGTGAGGAAATCCTCAACGGCCTGATGGAACGGTTGAGCGGCCAAGAATTGCGCAACCCCTCGCTGCGTGAGATCGGGCGGGCGCTGGGGATCGAACCGGCCCATATCCTCTATTACTTTTCCAGCCGCGAGGAATTGCTGCAACAGGTCATCATGCGATGGGACGAAGGCGCACGCCGCGCCGCGCCTGCCGCCGCCAACCCGCTGGATAATTTCGTCCAGCAGGTGCGCCGCAACATCGCCATGCCGGGCATCCTGCATCTCTATTTCACCTTTGCCGCCGAAGCGGTCGATCCGGCCCATCCCGCGCATCATTTCTTTCAACAGCGCTTTGCCGCGGTTTCGGCCTCGCTGGCGGGTCATATCCGCGCCCAGCAGACCGCAGGCCTCATTTCGGCCGCGATGGACCCGGACAGCAAAGCGCGCCAGTTGATCGCCCTGTCGGACGGACTGCAATTGCAGTCGCTGGTCGATCCCACGGTGGACGCCTATCGCGAAATGATGGATGCGATCGCCACCATGTGTCAGGCGCAGTAAAGAGGATCATGCAGGAAACTATCGAAAATCGCGCGCTGGGCCGCGACGAGGTCGCCGCTTTGGCGCAGGCGCACAAGGGCGGCGTGCATCTGGTCGAATGCGATCTGGATGAGGCGGAACTGGGGGAACTCGATCTGGCCGGGTGGCGGTTCGAGCGCTGCACGCTGCGCCGCGCCGAATTGGGCAAGACCCGGCTGGAGCGCACGCAATGGCAATCCTGCCGCGCGCCCATGGCCAGTTTCTTCAACGCCGATCTGACCGATGCGGTGTTCCGCTCGTGCGATCTGAACAATGCCAATCTGCGCCATGCGCGCATGACCAGCTTGCGCTTTATCGGCGGGAAACTGACCGGGGCGGATTTGGGCGATGCACGGATTATTGATGCGCATTTCGAGGAAACGCTGATCGCCGGGGCCAAACTGGCCGGGCTGGATTTCCGCAAGCAGCGTTTTGCGCGGGTGGACTTTTCGCAGGCCGACCTGCGCAAATGCGATTTCCGCGATGTGAGCTTCGAGGATTGCAGCCTGCGCGATGCCAACCTCGTCGGCGCGCGTTTTGACAAGGCCGATCTGCGCGGGGCCGATCTTGGCGGATTGCGGCTGACCGATGCGGCGCTGTTTCGCGGGGCGACGATTTCGCGCGCTCAGGCGGCGCAATTGCTGGCCGAACTGGGGCTCAAGCTGGGCTGATGCCCGCCGCCTATCACCTTGATGCCGATGCCGCACAAATTGCCGCGGCTCTGGGCGCGGATGCGGCGGGCGATGTCTGGATGGGCGGGCCGGTGGCGCCGGGCGGTTATGCGCCCGTGGCCATACGAGATAAAGAGCGCGGGCGCATTCTGGTCCCGCGCCTGTGGGGCGTGCTGCCCCCGCCGCGCGGCGAACATATCGTAACCCATGTTCGCAATCTGGACAGCCCGTTCTGGATCGGCACTCTGCGCCATACCCAGTTCCGCTGTCTCGTGCCGATGACGGCCTTTCATGCGCGTGGCGGCTGGATGGAGGATCGCGCCAGGCCGGTTCTGGCGGGTGCCGGCATCTGGCGCGATTCCGAAATTCCCAGCTTTGCGATACTGACGGTGGAGGCCATGCCGGTGATCCTGAAGCCTCAGGATTTCGGGACATGGCTCCATGCCGATTTCAAACTGGCCCGAAGGCTGGCCAAAAGTTAAATTCGCGGGTTAGATCCGGACCCCGCTGATCGCCGCCCCCCAGGTCGTGCGCCAGCGCTTCTTGACACCCGTCAGACCGGCCAGAGCCAGCACCGAGAGAGCCGCGAAGATCAGGAAGCCGCTGCTCATGCTGCCGGTCCACTGCTTGGCAAGGCCGAGCGAAGAGGCAAGGTAGAAACCGCCCACGCCGCCGCCAAAACCGACAAGGCCGGTCATCACCCCGATTTCATGACGGAAACGCTGCGGCACCAGCTGAAACACCGCGCCATTGCCCACGCCCAGCGTCGCCATGGTCAGGAAGAACAGCGGGAACATCACGGCAAAGCTGGCCGGAGCCTGCGAAATCACCACCAGCAGCACGGCGGCCAGAGCATAGACGCCCGAGAGCGTCTTGATGCCGCCGATGCGGTCGGCCAAAGCGCCGCCCATCGGGCGCACCAGCGAACCGGCAAACACGCAGGCCGCCGTGGCATAGCCCGCCTGAACCGGGGTAAAGCCCAGTTCGCCCGTGTACCAGCTGGGCAGCGAACCGGACAGGCCGACAAAGCCGCCAAAGGTCACGCCATAGAACAGGATGAACCACCATGCATCGCCATCGGCCAGCATCTTGAAATAGCCCTTCACATAGTCGCCGGTCGATTTGGCGGGGGGCTGATGCGGGCTGTCCTTAACGAAGACGAGATAGGCGACGAAGACGATGGCAACGGGAATGGCGGCCATGCCCAGCACATTTTCCCAGCCAAAGGCCTTGGCCAGCAGCGGCGCGAAGATCGCGGCCAGCACCGTGCCCGAATTGCCCATGCCTGCAATGCCCATCGCCTTGCCCTGATGCTGGGGCGGATACCAGCGGCTGGCCAGCGGCAGCGCCACGGCAAAGCTGGCCCCGGCAAAGCCAAGGATGATGCCCACCGCGATCAGCCCGTTCATCGAGGCGACCCCGAAATGCCATGCCGCGACCAGGCCCAGGATGACGATGATCTGACCGATCGTGCCGGTCACCTTCTGACCGATGCGGTCGACCAGAAAGCCGTTGACCAGCCGCAGCACCGCGCCCGCCAGAGTGGGCACGGCCACGATGAAGCCCTTTTGCGCAGGGGACAGCGCCAGCGCCTTGGAAAAGATCGGTGCCAGCGGGCCAAGCAGGTTCCAGACCATGAAGGCCACGTCGAAATAGAGGAAGGCCATTATCAGCGTGGGCCGATGGCCGGATTGCCAGAAGGATTTGTCAGTCATCGCAAAGGGTCTCCACGGTGATGGGATTTAAGGGCTTGACGGGCGCCTTGGCCAGCCTGCCAATCGCGTGTGTACGTGAGAGGGATGGCGGGACATGCGCGACGAAGGCAGGTTGTGGGTAAGCGCGGGTGTGGCCAGCGAATGCGGGCCGCGCGCGGAAAATCAGGACTTTGCCGGAGTTTACCTCGGCACGGAAATCGAGCGTGCGGGGCGCGGGATGGTGGCCGCGCTGGCCGATGGGGTGTCGGGCGGCAAGGGTGGCCGGATCGCGGCGGAACTGGCGGTGGCCAGCCTGCTCGACGGATATTTCACGCAGAGCGACACGATTGGCGTGGCCGCCGCCGTCAACCGTGTGATGGCGCCGTATAACCGTTGGCTTTCGGCCATGGGCAGGTCCGAAGCTATGGCGCATTGCGCCACCACTTTTACCACATTGGTTCTGCGTGGCCGCCGCGCCCATGTCTGTCATGTGGGCGACAGCCGGGCATGGCTGCTGCGCGATGGGCATCTCAGCCAGATCACCAAGGACCACACCCATTCCCACCCGGACCGGCGCCACATCCTGCTGCGCGCGCTGGGGCTGGAGGAGGAGTTGCGGCTGGACCATCACGAGATCGCGCTGGCCGAGCATGACCGTTTGCTGTTGACCAGTGACGGGGTGCATGGCGTCCTGTCGGCGCGAAAAATCGAGAAAATTCTGAGCCAGCGGCAGTCGGCCGAAGCCGATGCACAGGCTCTTGCCACCGCTGCGCTGGATGCGGGCGGACAGGATAATGCCAGCGCGTTGGTGCTCGATGTGGTCAGCCTGCCCGCCATGGGCCATGATGCAATTGCGGGCGATCTTGCCCGCCTGCCCATCCTGCCGCCGCCCGAAGCGGGCGAGAGCGTTGACGGGTTCAGGCTGGAAAGCATCCTGTCCGACGGGCGCTACACGCGATTGTTCCGCGCCACCGATACTGCCGATGGTGCCGAAGTGGTTATTAAGTTTCCCAAGCCGACCCTGCTGTCCGAAAGCGGCGCGCGCTCGGCTTTCACCCGCGAATTGTTGATCGGCAGCCGGGTGAGCAGCCCCTTCGTGGGCGGCGCCATTCCCGTTTCGCTCGAACGCCAGACCCGCCTTTACGGGGTCCAGCCCTTTTACGACGGGCAAACGTTGGAAGAGCGGATGAAGGCCCCCATCGCGCTGGACGAGGCGCTGGGCATTGCCGTCGGCCTGACCCGCGCGGTGGCCGCGCTGCATCGTCAGGGCATCATTCACCGCGACATCAAGCCGGAGAACGTCATCCTGCCGCGAGAGGGTGGGTTGAAGCTGGTCGATCTTGGCGTGGCGCGCCTGCCCCGCATCGAGGATTTCACCGGCGACGAGATCCCCGGCACGCCGTCCTACCTGGCCCCCGAAATGTTTTCCGGCGAGGCGGGCAGCGAGGAAAGCGATCAATTCGCGCTGGGCGTGACGCTGTGGCGGCTGTTCGCCCGCGTCTGGCCCTATGGCGAGGCCGAGGCCTTCAGCCGCCCGCGTTTCCGCGAGGCCGCTCCGCCCAGCCGCACGCGGCCCGAATTGCCCGGATGGCTCGACGCTGTCCTGTTGCGCGCGGTGGCGATCCAGCCTCAGGACCGGTTTGGCGATGTGGTTGAATTGCTGCGTGCGCTGGAAGGCGGCGCGGCGGTCGAGCGCACGCCCTTGCGCAAACCCGCATTGATCGAGCGGCATCCGGTCGCCTTCTGGAAAGGCGTATCCGCGCTGCTCTTTGCGGCTCTGATTGCGGTGTTGGTATGGAAGTAAAAGTCGATTCGACATGGCGCGGCACCTTGCTGAAAAGGAGCGGCGCCATTGCCGACTGAATTGATGAAAAATGATTTTGCAATAGCCGACCACGTCTTTGCGGCAGCTGCGAAATAAAAATGCCGGATTCGTCTCGCTTATGCAAGAGCAAATTGGAAATCACGCAAAGCCCCTTGCGTTGCGGCCCATCCGCCGCCATCGAGAATCCATGCGAATAGCGATCATCGATGAGAGCGCGGTACGAGCCAGCGTCATGCAGGAGGGGTTGGCGCAGCTTGGCGATTGCGAGATTTTCGTGATCACCGAGAGGCGTGGATTAGTGCGCCGGATTTCGGAAATTGACGCCGATATCGTATTGATGGATTTAGGAAATCCCAGCCGTGACGTGCTGGAGGAATATTTCGCCGTCAGCCGCGTTCTGGCCCGCCCCATCGCCATGTTCGTCGATGACTCCGACGAGGAATCCATCGGCGCCAGCATAGATGCCGGGGTGTCGGCCTATGTGGTCGATGGCTTTGCCCCGCACCGCATCCGCTCGATCCTTGATCTGGCCATCCGGCGCTTCCATGCCTTTTCGCGCCTGCAAACAGAACTGTCTGTTGCGCAAAGCAAATTGGCCGAACGCGAGTCCGTCGATAAGGCCAAACGCATTTTGATGCAGACGCGCGGATTGGGCGAACCGGAGGCATACGCCGAATTACGTAAGACCGCGATGAACCAGGGCAAGCGCATTGCCGAAATCGCCGATGCGGTGGTCACCGCGCATAAATTGATCGGAGGGGCAGCATGACGACCAAATTCTCCATCGGTTTCCTGCCTCTGGTCGATGCGGCTTTGCCTATTCTGGCCCATGTTCATGGCTTTGCCGCCGACGAAGGGCTCCGCCTCGAACTGGTCAAGGATGTCAGTTGGGCTACGGTGCTCGACCGGCTGCTTTATGGCCACACGGATGCGGCGCATATGGTGGCGCCGCTGGCGATTGCCACCACGCTGGGGCGCGGGCGCCCTGCCCAGCCGCTGTCGGCGCCCTTTGTGTTGGGGCTGAACGGCAATGCGATCACGCTGAAATCCGATCTGGCGCAGCAGGTTGCACCCGAAGGCGCCTTGGGCGATCCGGTGGCGGTGGGCGCGGCGCTGCGCGAAATTGCGATGGAGCGCAAGGCGGCAGGCCATCCTTTGTGCTTTGGTGTGGTGCATCGCTATTCCAGCCATAATTATATGCTGCGCTACTGGCTGGCCGGTTGCGGCATTCGGCCCGATGAGGATGTTGAAATCACCACCGTCCCGCCGCCTTTCTGCGCCGATGCGCTGGAGGCGGGCGATGTCGATGGCATTTGCGTGGGCGAACCGTGGAACAGCGTCGCGGTTGAACGGGGCGCGGGCACGATCGTTCTGGCAACAGCGCAAGTGTGGCGGCGCGGGGTGGAAAAGGTGCTGGCCATGCGCGAATCGGTGATGGAATCGCGCCGTGAAGAAGTGGAAGCGCTGATCCGCGCGCTGCACCGCGCGGCGCGCCAATTCGTCGATCCCGAGGCGCTGCTCACCAATGCGGCGATTTTGGCGCGACCTGAATATCTCAATGCCGATGTCAATCTGATCCTGCGCGCGCTGGGCGACCGGCTGTTGCTGCACAAAGGCGGCGAGCTGATCCATTTCCCCGATTTTATGTTTCAATATCGGGAAGCGGCGAATTTTCCGTGGGTTAGTCAAGCGCAATGGCTTTATTCCCAAATGCTGCGCTGGGATCGCACGCCCTATGACCCGCAGGACGAAGTCAAGGTCGCGCGGGTTTTCCGCCCCGATGTTTACCGCAGCGCGCTAACCGGAACGGATGCTCCTTTGCCGGGCGCCTCGTCCAAGGTGGAAGGCAGCCTGCATCAGCCGATGGTCGTGGGGACGCAGCAAGGGCTTATCACGCTGGAAAAGAATGCGTTTTTTGATGGGCGCATCTTTGATCCGCATGATCTGGCGGGCTATCTGGCGCAAGATTCCTACGCCAAATAGCGTAGGCGGCGGTTTCCGGCGGAATAAGCGCTTGCTGAAATTTCAAGCCTCGCCGTAAAACCAATGTGCGTTTCGAGAGGTTGGGCCCAAAGACGGGCCCTGCCGATGGAGCCGAAACGCCAGCAAAAGTTTCGTGGCAATGGCGCCGCCCGGTCTGTTCCCCAAGCAAGGGGAAGCGGATCGAGGCGGCTTTTTGCGTTTTACGCCCTGCCCCACCGGACCCGCGCTGGCCGATATAAAACAGCAATCAGAACATTAACCCGCCAGGGCGGGATCGGGAGAGCTTTGCCTTTTGAACGGGCAGATTTTCCATGAGGGGACGAGCCATGATCCGTTATCTGCTGACCGCCGCGCCGATCGCGTTAATCGCCACGACTGCCTATGCTGCTGCGCCTGCGCCCAAATTTGGCGATCCGGTGCCCTTTGCCGATGGCACGATGACGTTTGACCCGATTGTCGATGCGCGCCTGCGCTGGGAAGATGTTGATGCCACGACCAAGAGTGCGGACGCCATCACGCTGCGCGTTCGCGCCGGGGCGGAAATCAAGCACAAGGCTTCGGGCCTCTCGGCGCTGGTCGAGGGCACGGGAACGGTGGCGCTGGACGACCGTTACAATGGTTTCCCCTATGCCAACACCGCCAGCAGCCAGTATCGCAGCGCTCAGGCCGTCATCCCCGATCCGCAGAACGCCGCCTTCAACCGGTTTCAGATCGCCTATCAGAAGCAGGGCATCGGCCTGACTGTAGGCCGCCAGCGGATCAATCTGGACGATCAACGCTTTGTCGGCTCGGTGGGCTGGCGCCAGAATGAGCAGACGTTTGACGCGGTGCGCGGCACTGTCAATGGCGGCCCGATCTCGCTGGACGCCACCTATGCCATCAGCCAGCGCACGATTTTCGGCAATGATGGCGGCCCGCGCACGGCCTATAACGGCCACTTCATCTTCCTCAACGGCGGGCTGAAGAACGCGCTGGGGTCGATCAAGGGCTTTGCCTATATCCTTGATTACGACAAGACGACCTTCTCGAACGCGGCGGCGCGCAGCACGCTGGACAGCTCGCAGACCTACGGCGTTCGCGGCAATACGGCGCCCATCAAGCTGGCCAAGAGCATCAATTTCGTGCTGACCGGCAGCTATGCCAACCAGCGCAATTATGACCGCAACGCCAAGTCCTATAATGCCGATTATTACTTTGGCGAAGCCGCGCTCAATGTCATGAACACCACCTTCACCGGCGGCTATGAAGAGCTGGGCGCGGATCGCGGCGCGACGGGCGGCACATGGTCGTTCCAGACGCCGATGGCCACGCTGCACAAGTTCAACGGCACCGCCGACCTGTTCCTGACCACGCCCGCCAATGGCCTTGCCGACACCTATGTGGGCGTTGCGGGCAAGTTTCCCAAGGTTAAGGCTCTGCCCGGCCTGAACTATGGCGTGACCTATCACTGGTTCGGCAGCGCGGTGAACAGCCTGAAATATGGCAACGAGCTGGACGCCCAGATCGGCTTCAAAATCAGCAAGATCACATGGCTGGTCAAATATGCCGATTATCAGGCCAAGGGCTTTGGCGCGGATACCAAAAAGTTCTGGCTACAGGCTGAATATGCATTTTAAATCAAATGACTAACCACAATATTTCGCAACCGCACAAAATCTCTTGCAGATAGGCTGCGATGCGGTAAGATGAGCCCATACATGCATTGGTTCCTCGCCCAGCGTCGGGCGGATTGACCGGAACCATCGCATACCATCCAACATATGCGTGGCAACGAAGCCGCATCGAACCGTCCCAACGGATGGCTTCGTTGCGGCTTTTTTCTGTTTGGCGCGCAAAACCCAGGAGTGCCCGAGGTGAATGCCCCCAACCTTGTGAAAATCCCCGAAGGCGATTTGCGCGAAAGGCTTGTTGTGGTCGGCAACGGCATGGCCGGTTGCCGCGCGGTGGAGGAAATCCTCGCCCGCGATGCAGACCGCTTTGCCATCACGATCTTTGGCGCCGAACCGCGGGTGAACTATAACCGCATCATGCTCTCGCCGGTTCTGGCCGGTGAGAAACAGTTTGACGACATCGTGATCAACACGGCCGAGTGGTACGTCGAAAACGACATCACGCTGGTTTCGGGCGATCCGGTGGTTGCGATTGATCGCGCCGCACAGACCGTCACGAGCGCTTCGGGTCGCATCGAAGCTTATGACCGCCTGTTGATCGCCACTGGCTCTGAACCTTTCATCATCCCGGTGCCGGGCAAGGATCTGGCGGGCGTGGTGTCCTTCCGCGATCTGGATGACGTGGATCGGATGCTGGCTGCCGCAGCGAATGGCGGCCATGCGGTGGTGATCGGCGGGGGCCTGCTGGGGCTGGAGGCGGCCCATGGCCTGTCGCTGCGCGGCATGGATGTGACCGTGCTGCACCTGATGCCCACGCTGATGGAGCGCCAATTGGACGAGGCCGCCGGTTGGTTGCTGAAATCCGAACTGGAACGCCGGGGCCAAACGATCCTGACCGGGGCCGACACCGCCGAAATTCTGGGCAAGGATGGCAAGGTCGTCGGCGTCAAGCTGAAGGATGGCCGCGAGATCCCCGCCAGCATCGTGGTGATGGCCGTGGGCATCCGCCCCTCGACTGCGCTGGCGCGTCAGGCGGGCCTTGATGTCGAACGCGGCATCATGGTCGACGATCACATGGTCACCAGCGATCCGGCCGTGATGGCGGTGGGCGAATGCGTTCAGCATCGCGGGATCTGCTATGGTCTGGTCGCCCCTTTATGGGAAATGTGCCGTTCGCTGGCCGATGCGGCGGTGGCTGCGCCCACGGGCTATACCGGCTCGGTCACCTCGACCAAGCTGAAGGTTTCGGGGATCGACCTGTTCTCGGCCGGTGATTTTTCCGGCGGGGCTGACTGCGAAGACATCGTTATGCGCGACGCCGCGCGCGGTGTGTACAAGCGCGTGATCGTCAAGGAAAACAAGCTGGTCGGCGCGGTGCTCTATGGCGATACCGCCGATGGCAGCTGGTATTTCGACCTGCTCAAGCGCGAGGAAGACGTTTCCGACATCCGCGAAGCCCTGATCTTCGGTCAGGCCTTTGCCCAAGGCGGAGGCGCCCTCGCGGACCCTAATGCCGCCGTTGCCGCCCTTTCGGATGATGCCGAAGTGTGTGGCTGCAACGGCGTGACCAAGGGAACCGTTGTATCGACCATCAAGGGCGGCGCCTGCAGCCTTGACGCTGTGCGTAGCCAGTGCAAGGCTTCGGCTTCCTGCGGCTCCTGCACGGGCCTTGTGGAAAGCCTGCTGAAACTGACGCTGGGCGACGATGTGAAGTCGGGTCCGAAGACGGTCTGCAAATGCACCACCTTCAGCCACGATGACGTGCGCCGCCTGATCGTGGAAAAAGAGCTGAAGGCCATTCCGCAGGTCATGCAGGAGCTCACGTGGAAGACGCCCGATGGCTGCGCCTCCTGCCGCCCTGCCCTCAACTACTATCTGCTCTGCGCATGGCCGGGCGAGTATGTTGACGATCAGCAGAGCCGCTTCGTCAACGAGCGTATGCATGCCAATATCCAGAAGGACGGCACCTATTCGGTGGTCCCGCGCATGTGGGGCGGTGTAACGACCCCCGACGAATTGCGCGCCATTGCAGATGCCGCCGACAAGTATCAGGCCCGTCTGGTCAAGGTGACGGGCGGCCAGCGCATCGACCTGTTTGGCATCAAAAAGGAAGACCTGCCCGCGATCTGGGGCGACCTTAACGCCGCCGGGATGGTCTCGGGCCATGCCTATGGCAAGTCGTTGCGCACGGTCAAAACCTGCGTGGGTTCGGAATGGTGCCGCTTTGGCACGCAGGACTCGACCGGCCTTGGCATCAAGGCTGAGCAGATGACCTGGGGTTCGTGGATGCCCCACAAGTTCAAGATCGCCGTATCGGGCTGTCCGCGCAATTGCGCCGAAGCCACGATCAAGGACTTTGGCGTGATCTGCGTGGACAGTGGCTATGAACTGCATGTCGGCGGCAATGGCGGCATCCATGTCCGCGCCACCGATCTGCTTTCCAAGGTCACGACCGAGCAGGAAGCGCTCGATGTCTGCGCCGCCTTCATCCAGCTCTACCGCGAACAGGCATGGTATCTGGAACGCACCGCGCCGTGGATCGAACGCGTCGGCCTCGATTACGTCAAGGCGCAATTGTTCGACGACCCCGAAGCCGTCGCCAAGCTGGCCGAGCGTTTCCACTATTCGCAACAGTTCATGCAGGACGACCCATGGGCCCGCCGCGCCGCCGGTGAGGACGCCGAACTCCACCAGCATCTGGCCGAGTTCCGTCCCTTTCCCACTATGCAGATGAAGGAGGCCGCAGAATGATTGGTGACTGGATCGACATCGGGCCGACCACGCAGATCAGCCCCGGCAATGCCCGCACCCTGCCGGTGCAAGGGGGCGAGGAAATCGCCATCTTCCACACGCTGGACAATCAGTTCTATGCGCTGGTCAACAAGTGCCCGCACAAGCACGGGCCCCTCTCGCAGGGCATCGTGCATGGCAATGTCGTGACCTGCCCGCTGCATAGCTGGAACATCAGCCTGAAGACCGGCGAAGCGCTGGGCGATGACAAGGGCTGCGTACCCACCATCCCCATCCGCGAGGATGCCGGACGCCTTTATCTCAAGCGCGATGCGCTGGTCTCGGCCAAGGCACCGGAGGCCGCGGTATGAACAAGGCGGCGATCCGCACCACTTGCGCCTATTGCGGCGTTGGCTGTGGCATCGCCGCTCAGGTGGCGGCCGCCCCCCTGCAGGCAGGAGTGCCGGGGGAGCGCGCCGTCACCATTCAGGGCGACGGTCAGCACCCCGCCAACCATGGCCGCCTCTGCTCCAAGGGCACGCATCTTGCTGAAACGGTGGCGCTGGACGGGCGCCTGCTCTCTCCGATGATCGGCGATCAGACGGTCGGCTGGGACGCCGCACTGGACGAAGTGGCCGACCGGATGCGCGAGACAATCGAGACCCATGGCCCCGATGCGGTCGCCTTCTATGTCTCCGGCCAATTGCTGACCGAAGACTATTACGTGGCGAACAAGCTGATGAAGGGCTTCATCGGCAGCGCCAATATCGACACCAATTCGCGCCTCTGCATGGCCAGCGCCGTTGCCGCCCACAATCGCGCCTTTGGCGAAGACATTGTGCCCGGCAGTTACAGCGACCTTGAAGAGGCCGATCTGATCCTGCTGGTGGGCAGCAACACTGCATGGTGCCACCCGGTGATCTGGCAGCGGATGGAAGCGGCCCGCGCCGCGCGCGGCACCAAGATCGTTGTGATCGACCCGCGCCGCACCGAAACCGCCGAACAGGCCGATCTGCATGTGGCGCTGGCCCCTGACGGCGATGTGGCTCTATTCAACGCTCTGCTGGCCGAGATGCATGCGCGCGGGCTGACCGATGATGCGGGGCTGAATGTGCCGCATGGTTTCTGGGCTGGCCTGCCCTGCGATCCCGGCGTCCCGGCGGATCAATTCGCCGCTTTGGCGGATCTGGTCGCGGCTCATCCGCGCATGGTCACGCTGTTCTCGATGGGGGCAAACCAATCCTCCAGCGGCACCGACAAGGGCAATGCGATCACCAATCTGCACCTTGCCATGGGCCGCATCAACCAGCCCGGCGCCGCGCCTTTCAGCATGACCGGCCAGCCCAATGCGATGGGTGGCCGCGAGGTGGGCGGGCTTGCCAATATGCTGGCCTGCCATCTGGGTTTTTCGGATGGCGAATTGCGCGATGTGGCGGGCTTCTGGAACACCGCCAACATCTGTTCCGGCCCAGGCAAGAAGGCAGTGGACATGTTCCGCGCCATTCATGACGGGTCGATCAAGTTCCTCTGGGTGATGGCCACCAACCCGGCCGCATCCATGCCTGACGTCGGTTTCGTGCGCGAGGCTCTGGCCCGCTGCCCCACGGTGGTGGTGTCCGAGGCGATTGCCGACACTGACACGGGCCGCTTTGCCCATATCCGCCTGCCCGCTCACGCATGGGGCGAAAAAGACGGCACGGTCACCAATTCGGAACGCCGCATCAGCCGCCAGCGCACCCTGTTCCCCGCCCCCGGCGCGGCCAAGGCCGATTGGTGGATCATGGGCCAGGTCGCCGCGCGCATGGGCTGGGGCGATGCCTTTGCCTATGACCGCCCGGCGGCAATCTGGCGCGAATATGCGGCGATGACGGCGCTGGCGCTGCGCTATGGGCGGCGGCTGGATCTGACCCCCTATGCCGAAATTTCCGATGCCGATTATGATGCGATGGCGCCGTTTCAATGGGGCGGCGATTATCCGCTGGCCGATGGCTACAGCACGCCCGATGGCCGCGCGCGGCTGGTGGCGGTGCGTGCACCGATGGCCTTGGCGATTGATCCGGCCTATCCGCTGCGTCTCAACACCGGGCGCTATCGCGACCAGTGGCACACGATGACCCGCACCGGCTATGCCCCCACGCTGGCCCAGCATCGGCGCGAGGCTCTGCTCGAAATCCACCCCGATGATGCGATGCTCTATGGTCTGGACGATGGCGGTCTGGCCCGCGTGGCCACGGCCAATGGCGCCTCGGTGTTTCGCGTAGGGGTCAGCGATGGCCAGCGGCGCGGCGACATCTTTGTGCCGATGCACTGGACCGATGTGATGGCGGGCGGCGCGCGCGCCAATCTCTTGCCCGCCCAGCGCGTGGACCCGGTTTCGGGCCAGCCCGCCTTCAAGAACACGCCCGCAAAAGTGGAGCCGGTGGCCCCCGAATGGCGCGGATTTCTTCTGCTCAAGGAACCGGCGGCGCCTGAAGGGCTTTTGTTCTGGAGCCGGTCGCGGGTTAAAGGTGGCTGGCTTTATGAACTGGCCGGGATGGGCGCGGTCGAAGTGGCCGGCCTGCTGCCCGCCGGAGAGCGGCTGGAAGTGGCCGACCATGTGCGAGGCATGCGGCGCATCGCGGTGCGCGGCGATGATGGCGCTCTTGCCGGGGCTTTGTTCGTAACGCGCGAAGGCACCCTGCCCGCCCGCGCATGGATTGCCGAGCAATTGGGCGCGGATGGTGAGGCCACCGAATGGCTGGCCGCGCGGCCCAGCACGCCCGCCCCCGATCGCGGCGCGATTGTTTGCGTCTGTCACGGCGTGGGCGAAAAGGATATTGAGGAAGCCATCTGCGCGGGCGCGTGCAGCGTGGCGGCTATTGGCGAAGAAACGCGTGCGGGCACGAATTGCGGCTCTTGCCGCCCTGCTCTGGCGCGCATGCTGGCAAAGATGATGGAGGCGGCGGAATGACCCATGATTTTCCCGCAGGTATGGTCTGGCTGGTGGGCGCAGGCCCGGGCGATCCCGAATTGCTGACGCGCAAGGCCGAAAGGCTGATCCGCGCCGCCGATGTGGTGTTCTATGACGCGCTGGTGGGCGAAGGCGTGCTGGCGCTGGTCCGTCCCGGCACGCGTATGGTCAGCGTGGGCAAGCGTTCGGGTCGCCACAGCAAGGCGCAGGGTTCGATCAACGACCTGTTGCTCGAGGCCGCTCTGACGGGCCAGCGCGTGGTGCGCCTGAAGGGCGGCGACCCTTCGGTCTTTGGCCGCAGCGCCGAGGAGATCGAGCATCTGGCGCAGGGCGGCGTAGTGGCCAAGGTCTGCCCCGGCATCACCACCGCCAGCGCGGCGGCGGCCAGCGCAGGGGCTTCGCTGACGCTGCGCGGATCGGCACGGGGGATCACCTATGTCACCGCCCATCTGCGCGCAGGCGAGCCGTTGAAACTGGATTGGGCGACACTGGCGAACGAGAGCCAGACCGTGGGCGTCTATATGGGCCGCGCGGCGGCGGGCGAGATCGCGCGGGGGCTGATCGCGGCGGGGCGCGCCCCGGAAACTCCGGTGATGGTGGCGGTCAATGTCTCGCGCCCCGATGAACGCCTGATCCGGGGCAAGCTCTCGGCGCTGGCCTTCCTCGTCGCCACGATCAGCGATGATGACCCGACCCTTCTGCTGATCGGTGAGGCGGTGCGGGCCAAAGACTTCACCCCGGCGACGCTGGAGCAATTTCGGGTGATTGCCAATTGAGCTGCTTGGGACGATGGTGGCGCGTCGGGAGATTCCCGATACGCAACGCTTAATGGCGAGGGATGCCATGAAAACCATCGGCCTTTGTCTTGGCCTGTTGATCGCGGCGCCCGCTGTGGCGCAGAATATGGCGGTTGATCGCGCCGATCTTGCCCAGCGCCTGTCGCAGGCTGATGCCGATGGCAATGGTCAGGTGACGCGGGCCGAATTTCAGGCCTATCGCGCCGGGCAATTCACCCGGTTTGATCGCAATGGCGATGGATTTGTCTCGGCCGATGACGTGCCACGCTTGCTGGCCGGCCATTTCGCGCCCCGATTGCAGGCAATGCGCCAGCAATTCGACGCCAACCACGATGGCCGGATCAGCCGCGATGAATTCGTCAATGGGCCGGCGCGCGGCTTCGATCTGGCCGATGCCAACCATGACAATATCGTCACGACCGCCGAGGTTCAGGCTTTGAGCGATAAGAGCAAGGCCGCGCGCGGAGGATAGGTTGCGGCGGGACAATGATATGCGCTACCAAGGCGCATCATGACCCGTTCCCGCAGCCAGCGTAATGCTCCCACGATTGCCGATGTCGCCTGCCATGCCGGTGTTTCGCCGATGACGGTCTCACGCGTAATCAATGGCGAGGCGGCGGTGCGCCCGGCCACGCGCGAAAAGGTCGAGGCCTCGATTGCTGCGCTGAATTACGCGCCATCGGCGGCGGCGCGGCAATTGGCAGGGGGTGAGGATACCCGGATTGCTCTCGTCTATTCAAATCCTTCCTCGGCATACCTCTCAGAATTTCTGATGGGCAGCCTCGACCGCGCCAGCAGCCTGAATGTGCAATTGATGGTCGAAAAATTCGGCGAACAGGCCAGCGTCTCCGATATGGTGGCCCATTTGCGGCGCGGACGGATCAGCGGGATCATCCTGCCTCCGCCCCTATGCGAATCCGAGGCGATGCTGGCGGCTCTGGCCGCAGAGGGCATTCCCGTGGTGGCCGTTGCGCCGGGTGTGCCGCGTGAGGATATCGCCTCAGTGTGCATCGACGATTTCGCGGCGGCGCGGGCGATGACCGCCCATCTGATCGCGCAGGGTCATCACCGCATCGGCTTTATCAAAGGCAACCCCGATCAAAGCGCGAGCGAGCGCCGCTATCAGGGCTATCTCGCAGCTCTGGCCGAGGCTGGGCTGCTCCCCGATCCCACAATCGTCGCGCAGGGCTATTTCACCTATCGCTCAGGGCTGGAGGCCGCCGAGGCGATCCTTGCAGCAGCTCAGCCGCCCAGCGCGATCTTTGCCAGCAATGACGATATGGCTGCCGCCACGGTCGCTATGGCCCATGCGCGGCGGCTGGATGTGCCGGGCGATCTGTCGATTTGCGGCTTTGACGATACGCCGCTGGCCACGACGATCTGGCCCGAATTGACCACCATCCACCAACCGATCAGCGATATGGCCCGATCGGCGGTGGACATGTTGGTGCGCATGGTGCGCAGCAAGGTGGCCCCGGCGCATGAATGGCTGGATTTCACGCTGATCCGCCGTCAATCGGACGGCGGGGTGGTTAAAGCGCGGCAGTGATCGCGGCGATATCCTGATCGGTCGGGAGCCAGTCGCTGACCATCAGACCGTTAACCCCAAAGATCGCCTTGATAGCATCCTGTCCCATTGCCGCTTGTGCGAGCTCCCCCGCGCGTGGGTCATCGACGGGACCGTTGCTTCCGCGCAAGTGTTTGATCCATGCGG
>NZ_JACIDX010000030.1 GCF_014196525.1 Novosphingobium sediminicola
ACGCTGGGCGGAACGGTGCTTACGCTGGTCTTCCTGCCCGCGCTCTATGCGCTCTGGTTCCGGATCATGCCCCCGGCTGCGGGCCATAGGGAGGAGGAGGCGTGATCCTTTTGCCCGACAACCGCGCCGGAACGCCCATGTGGGACGCTTTGTTCAAAACCCCGCCCCAGGCGGGGGAAGAGCAGACCGCCCGCAAGCCAGCGGTTCAGCCTTGCAAGCCCTTGCCGCCACCTCCGGCGCAAACCTCGCTCAGGCGGCTTTCCAGATCGCGCAACATCGCGCCCCGTTCCTCGGGCGAGACGCGGGGCGCGGCATAGGCAACAAAGGGGGCCTCGACGGCATAGCCCAGATAGCGCAACTGACAATGGTGCAGCGGCCACAGCACCTTTTCGATGGAACCATAGGTGCCATCCTGCGAAAAGCGCGCCGCTGTCCCGCCGGTGGTGATCGCACAGAGCGCGCGTTTGCCCGCGAACAGTGCCGTCTCAAACCGCGCGCCGTCAACATAGGCAAAGCCATAGGCCATCACCTTTTCAAACCAGCTTTTGAGCAGGGCGGGCGGGCCGCCCCACCACAGGGGAAACAGCAGAAGCAATATGTCTGCCCCTGCCACCAGCGCCTGATCCTGCGCGATGTCGGTACTGAAGGTGCTTTGTTCGCAGGCGATGCGCTGTTCGGTCTGATAATGGAAATGCGCAGGATCGGACAGGACGGCAAAATCTCCGGGACCTGCGGGCGGGGCCGGAGGGCGGGCATAGAGGTCGATCACATCCATCCTGTGACCGCCGCGCGCCGCCGCCTCTTGCGCCACATCCAGCATGGCATGGGTGAAAGATTGCGGTTCGGGGTGGCAATAGACCGCCAGAATGTTCATGATGACTTTCCTTAACTGACTGTGTCGGCGTCTATCGAGGCCCGCGCCCGCCAGAAGGCCAGACCGGCCAGCAGCGACACCGCGCTGATCGCCATCAGCGCAAGCCGGAGCGCATCTTTGCTCTGCATCGCCATCGCGCCATGGGCATGGTCGCTGATCATACCCACCAGCGGCGGGCCAAGCCCAAGACCTACCAGATTGACAATCACCAGCGTCACGGCGGACACGGTCGCGCGCCGACTGGCCCCCGCCACGCCCTGACAGGTGGCATGCATCGGGCCGAAATAGGCGTTGATCATCGCATTGGCGAAACCCAGCGCCAGAAAGGCGGTGGCAAGATCATGGGAGGAAAACACCACCAGAAAGGCCGGGATCGACAGCCATCCGGCCAAGGCGGGCACCGTGACATAGCTTTTGAGCGAGGCCCCATGGAAACGGTCGCCCAGCCATCCGCCGAAAAATGTGCCCACCGCGCCTGCCAGCCCGACCGTGACGCCAAAGGCAAGGCCCAGAAAACCATTCGCCTTCAAACCCAGCCCGGCGGCCAGAGCGGCCAGTTCCGGACCATGCGCGCGCAGGAAGAAGGGCGCGAGAAAGGCGCCCGTGCCATAGAGCACCACAGCCTGTAATGCGCCGCCCGCCACGGTCCAGCGATAGGTGGATGTGGAGAGGAAGGAGGCGAGCGAGGCGCGCAGCGGCTCCGCCGGTGCGGTGCTGGTCAGCAGGGGAAAGGTCCGGCGCGGCTCTTTGAGCACCAGCATGACCACCACCGCGATCAGCAGGCCCGGCGCCCCCGCCACCACAAAGGTCCAGCGCCAGCCCAGCGCATCGCCCAGAATCCCGCCAAAGCCCAGCCCGATGAACGAGCCCAGCGGCAGCCCGGTCGAGAATATCGCCAGCGCTACGGCCCGCCGCGCCTTGGGCGAAAATTCGGCAATCAGCGAATGCGAAGGGGGAACCCCGCCTGCCTCGCCAATGCCTACGCCAAGGCGGCATATCAGCATTTGCGCAAAGGACCCCGCCGCCCCGCACAGCAGCGTGAACAGGCTCCACACCGAAAGCGCCACCGCGATCAGGCGCGGCCGGTCGGCGCGTTCGGCAAAGCGGGCGATAGGCACCCCCAGCAGCGAGTAGAACAGCGCAAAGGCAAGGCCGGTGACAATACCAAGCTGTGTATCGCTGAGCGCCAGATCATGCTTGATCGCTTCGGCCAGGATGTTGAGAACCTGCCGGTCGACGAAATTGAAAATATAGACCAGTGTGAGCAGTAGCAGCGCAGAACGACGATAGGCGCGCGATGTATCGACTGCCTCTTCGGGCCGATGCTTCATTCCTTGTCCCCCTCCATATCGGCAACGGGATATTCCGCCCCGTTGCAGACATAGCCCAGATCGCAGAAATCGCGCCGGGGTGGCGAGAAAATATCGACCAGTTGATTGCCGCCCTGCGCGGTCGAACGGCTGGTGTGAATGACCGTGGCGGGGATCACCAGCAGCGAGGGGCTGCCGATGGCGAGATGTTCATCCTCGCGCCAGTCGCGCAATTGCTTGGACCATGGATAGCGCAAAGAATGGACCCATTGCCCGCCCATCGCAAAGGAGCCCTGTTCGAAATCAGCATGGGAATGCGGGCTGAGCGCCATGATGTCGCGCGGGCCATCGAAATCGAAAATATTGATCATCAGATTGGCGCTGCGAAACATGCGCATCGGGCGGTCGCGGTAATCCTCGACGCGGTAATGGCGCAATTTGAACCCATCGTGGGGCGCGGGCCATGGCCGCATGGGGGCGACTTCGGGCGCGCCGTCGGCATAGATGTCGGCATTGGCGGCCATCGCGGCCAGATCCTGCGCCGCGCTGGAAAAGAGACGCAGCACCCGGCCTGCGCCGGTCATCTCGATCAGGCTGGGGCCGGGGGGCAGGATAACCACAGTGGCCGCTGCACCAAATTCCACCACATTGCCGCCCGCCTCTATGCGCGCCATGCCATCGGGGAAATAGACGATGCTTTCATCGGGATTGTCGCGTTCAAGCGTGGCCCCGGCGGGCAGATTGGCATAGGCCACCACGAAATTGGCGCCGCGCATGATCCATTCGCCGGACGCCTGTGTGGCAGAGCGGGACAGGGCGGTGTGGGACAGGTCGAACCGGCTTGCCGGGCGTGTCTGAGCGAAACTCATGCTTGCTGCTCCTGATGGCGGGGGCAAAGGGCGCGGATGTCCGAGGCGGCGGCCAGCGCCGAGGCGCGCAGGAAGGATTGGTCGGAACCCACGATGATGTGGCTGGCGCCCATGTCGATGAAGGTGCCGGCTTCTGCGGCGCGCCCCACCACCACGATGGCCGCCTTGCCATGGGCGCGCGCCAGCGCCAGCACATGACGCGTGGCCTCCATCACCTCGGGCGCATCGGGCCGGGTCAGGCCCATGGACAGCGCCATATCGGCCCGGCCCACCACCACCCCGTCCAGCCCCGCCGTGGCGATGATCGCTTCGGCCTCGGCCACGGCCTGCGCGCTTTCGATCTGGGCATAGATGCGGGCGCGGTCGCCCAGCGCCATGGCTTCCTCGATGGTGGAGGCGCCATAGCGGCCAAAGCGCGGCGAATTGGAAAATCCGCGCGTGCCTCCGGCAAAACGGGCCGCCTGCACCAGTTCGACGGCATGTTGCGCGCTGTCCACATGGGGCACCACCAGTCCGGCCGCGCCAATGTCGAGCGCCCACAGCACACTGGTGGCCGACCGGTCGGCGGTGCGCACGAACAGGTCCAGCCCCGCCGCGCGTCCGGCCACCATCATCAGATCGGCGGCGCTCCGGTCGAACGGGCCATGTTCGGCATCGACCACGCCAAAGTCCAGCCCCGCCAGACCCAGCAGTTCGACCACCTGCACCGCCGGCGTCTTGATGAAAGTTCCCACCAGCATCAGGCGGACGCCGCCTTGTCCAGCCCCATCAATCTTGCCGCATTGCCGCTGATCATCGCGCGGATCTGGCTGTCATCATAGCCCAGATCGATGCAGACGCGGATGACCGAGCGAAAGCCTTCGACCGGCGAGGGATTGTTGATCTGGCCCAGATCCGAACCAAGGATGGTCTGTTCCACCGTGCCCGCCTTGATCAGCCCGTCCAGCGTTTCGGGATCGAAGAAGCGGAAGCGGGAATCCTCGACGAACATGCAGATGCTGTGTTCGATAAAGGCCCCGTCGGCCACCAGTTCGCCGATGTCGCGCAGATTGGCGTCGATCACGAAAGTGGGATGCTGAACCAGCCGCCGGTTGACCCCGCGCGCCTTGGCTTCCTCGAACAGCGGCCAGATCTCGCTGATATGCAGGTGGCCCGCCGACAGCACGGCATCGGCCCCGGCGATCTGGTCGAGGATGAATTTCACCTCATCCTTGATCCGCCCCATATCGTCCACCACGGTCAGCATCTGGGGCTGCAGCATTTCCTGCGTGGTGGGCAAAGAGCGGTGGCGATGATCGTGGCGGATGTGATTGCCCGCCGAAAAGGTCGGCATCCACACGATATTGGCTCCCAGTTGCAGCCCGTGTTCGACCGCATAACGGTTGAGTCCGCCGGTGGTGTTATTCAGCGGCACGCCCGACAGCATGGTGATGCCAAGATCGCCATAATGCTTTTCCAGCAGCCGCACGACCGGGGTGACCGAATAATAGTGATCCTTGAACAGGACCGCGCGCAATTGGGCCTGGGATGCTTCGCGCAATGCCTCGATATGGTCGATCTCACGCGGCATGACCGAAGGGCCGCTGTGGCAATGCAGGTCAATCGCGCCCACCAGCAGCGCATCAATCCGCGCGTCGAGTTCCGTCTTGTCGTTCATGGGGCTTTGTCCTTAGAAATGCAGGTTGAAACGCGCGCCAAAGGTGCGGGGCGGGCGCAATTGATAGGCCTGCACATTGGCGGCATGGGTGGCGTTGCTCTTGATGACGGCATCGGTCAGATTGTTGACATAGACGCCCAGATCCCACGCCCCGCCTGCGGGCTTGTAGGTGGCGGTCAGATCGTGCTGCCAGACCGCCTTCTGGATGTCGTCGGGCAGATAGTTGAAGCCGGTGATGGTGGAGCTTTGGAAATGGGCGCGCCAGCCAAAGGTGATGGCCGCGCCCGACGGCAATTCCACCGTCTGATCGGCGGTCAGGTTGAGCGACCATTGCGGGGCCTGCGGCGGGCGCTGGCCGCTGCAATCCACGCGCAACTGGGGCGCGGCTCCGCTGGTCTGGCATAGGAATCCGGGTTGGACCGGCAGCGATTGCACATAGGTCAGGCTGTTGAACACCGCGTCGAGATATTCCACCTGCGCGCCCAGACTGGTCAGGCGGGTCGGTTGATATTGCAGATCGACCTGAACGCCTTTGCTGGTGGATTTGCCCGCATTATAGGTGGGAAAGATCGTCGCGCCCTGACTGTCCAGCGTGAACAGGCTGACCTGCTGGCCGGTCAGGCCCCAGTGGAAGGCCTCGACATTGAACGTCAGCTTGTTGTCGAGCAGGCGGGTCTTGGCGCCAAGGGTAAAGGCGGTGATGCGCTCCGGCTCAACCGTGTTGCTGTCGGTGGGCAGCACGACATGGCTGAAATAAAACCCGCCCGCGTGGAAACCCGTGGCCGCGGTGCCATAGACCATGATGCGCGGCGCGACATCGAACTGAAAGCCCGCGCGCCAGTTGGTCGCATCCCACGAACGCTTGCCCGCCAGCGGGATTTGCGATCCGCCCACCAGATCGGTCTGGCCGCCATTGGCTTCTTTGGTGTCATGGGTATATCGGATGCCGCCCAGCAGGCGCAGCCGGTCGGTCAGGCGCAGCGTTGCATCGGCAAAGGCGGCCAGGCTTTTGGAAATCTGGCGGTAATGGGCGATCGAGCCGGTCTGGTTGAAATTGTCGTAAATATAGCCCGCGTCGACATCGTCCTTGGCCGCAAAGGCCCCAAGAATCCAGGTCAGCCGCCCGCCTGCCTTTGAGGTGAGGCGGGTTTCGAGCGAATATTGATCGTCATGTTCGGCAATGTTGAGGGCAAAGGCGTTGACCGCGTAATAGTCCAGATCGGCATGGCGCCATGCCGGTTGCACCGTCAGCGTGCCGATGGGCGTGTCCACATCGACCACCGCGTGCAGGCCGTAAAAGTTGTTGTTAAAATGCAGATTGGGCGTCTGATAGGGCCGTCCGCGATTGCGCGCGGCAAAATAGAGTTGCCCGCGCGGGGAAAGATAGCCGACACGATCCTCGGCGGTGATCTTCTGGGTGCCCGCTGCATAGCCGTTGAAGAAGGATTGATCGACCAGCGCATAGCCGCCGCCCAATTGCCCCTGATAGCTGTAATCGGCGGCCACCTTGATGCGCAGCCCGGCATGAGGCTCGGCATAGAATTGCAGGCGGGCCGAGCGAGCCTTGTCGTCCTGTTCGCCATCGTTGAGATAGCCGTCATGCTGGGCCGTCTGGAACGAGGCGCGCAGGGCTGCCTTGTCGCCCACCGCGACATTGAGCGTGCCGCGTGTGTCGATCTCGTTGTAATTGCCCACGGTCACGCCAAGGCTGCCCGATGTATCGCCCAGCTTGGGCGCGGTGGGGACAAAGCTGATGACGCCGCCGGTGGCATTGCGGCCATAAAGCGTGCCTTGCGGGCCGCGCAGCACCTCGACGCGGGTCAGGTCGTAGAACTGGCCGTTGCCCTGATACTGGCGGAACAGCGGCACGCCGTCATAGGACAGCGACACCGCCGGATCGTTGAGCGAGGTGCCGCTGAGCGAGCCGACGCCGCGCATGAAATAGAGCGGCGTGGCGCCTGCGGCCTGCACGATCTGGACGGCGGGCACGATGCGCGACAGGCCGGTCATGGTGGTGATATTGGCGTTCTGGACGGTGGCGGTGGATACCACGTCGATGGCCACCGGGGTGCGCTGCACGCTTTCCGAACGCTTTTGGGCGGTTACGATGATTTCGCCGGGGGCAGCGGCATTGTCCTGTGCCCGGGCGGCGGTTGGCATTAGTGCTGAAAGTGTAAGAGTAATCGCCAGCACGGAAAGGCTGGCTTCGCCGGAATGCCTCATGCGTCTCTCCCAAGATGCGCGTTTTCGATGCGCTGGCCTGATTTTATGCCTTGCGCTCATCCGGTTCCTAGCGGCGGAATCACTTTGCGACTATCGGGGCGCGGCGCTTGGCTGTATTGCACGTTCTGCAATAATAGGAGCGAGGCCCGATGCGCCCGAACCAGCTTTCCGATATTCAATATGACGCGTTGGAACTGTTCGAACGGGTGGCCCGTTCGGGCAGCATTGCGGCGGCGGCACGCGGATTGGGCATCTCGGCCTCGACCGCCACGCGCAAATTGCTGACGCTGGAAAAGGCGCTCAATGCGCGCCTGTTCAAACGCACCACGCGCAGCCTCAGCCTGACCGAGGCGG
Source organism: Novosphingobium sediminicola (assembly GCF_014196525.1). Lineage (GTDB taxonomy): Bacteria > Pseudomonadota > Alphaproteobacteria > Sphingomonadales > Sphingomonadaceae > Novosphingobium > Novosphingobium sediminicola. Next base: position 7,288 of record NZ_JACIDX010000030.1, read on the forward strand.
GCGCGCTGGCGCTGGATTGGGCGCAGACGTCTCTGATTGCATTGGAGGAAACCGCCGACGATCTGGCCGCGATCACCGGGGCGCCTTCGGGGCGGATACGGCTTGCCGCGCCGCACTTTGGTATGAACACCTATTTGCCGCCGGTGCTTTCCAGCTTTTCGCGTGCCTATCCGCGCATCAATCTGGAAATCGTCACCACCGACGATCTGGTCAATCCGGCCACGGACGGGTTTGATATCGTGATCCGCTACGGCACCTTGCCCGACAGCCGCAATGTGGCGGTGCGCCTGACCGAATTTGACCGGATCGTCTGCGCCTCACCGGAATATCTTGCCGAATATGGGATGCCCAACAGATTGGAGGATCTGGCGGTGCATCAATGCATCGTCCATCAGGGGCATGATGAAACGCGCTGGTCGTTTGAGCGCGAGGGGCAATTGCTGCACCAGCCCATTCTGGCGCGGATCCGCACCGACAATGCCTTTTCGATCGAAATGTTCGCCGTCGAAGGGGCAGGCATCGCCCGCCTGCCCACGATCACTGTGCGGCGCAACCTTGCCTGCGGGCGCCTTGTCCGTTTGCTGGCCGATTATCAATGCGTCGAACCATCGGGCGATAAATCCAGCATCTGGGTGCTGCACAGCGGTCAGGATATGCCCTATCGGGTGCGTATCTTCATGGACCATCTGAAGGCGCAGATCCCGGCAGCGCGGCAGGCGATCTATAATTCCTGAGCGTTATTGTCGTCCCCCACGCCCGGCTGGGGCGGTTCGACGACGCTTATCTCTGGGCTGTCAAACAGCCTGGAGGACTTCCCTCTTGTGCCCAGACCGGTTTATTCTTCCAAGAAGCCCAGGCCGATACATGGACGGCACACCGGAGCGTTTGATAGGGGGACGAGAGCGAGAACTATGTCGGTTTACGCCTGAGGCCAAACGCGATGAGAATCCGCGTTTCGTTAATTTGGAAGCTGGCGAGATCGGCCCGAAACGCTTTGGTAAGGGGCGGCAATTCTGGGATCGACACCCGGTGTCTTTCGGAGAGATCTTATTTGATAAATATTGGAAAACCCTTGAATATTTAATATAGTATTTTGAAATAAATCACTAAATTTCTGTTTCCCAGCGTCTGATTTCCATTTGAGGTAGGAGCTTGTATGACCACCCGCAATGCCGATCACCCGATCGATCCCGATTTCCTCGCCCGCTGGAGCCCGCGCGCCTATAGCGAGCAGGGGCTGACCGAGGCCGACCTGTTGCCTTTGTTCGAGGCGGCGCGCTGGGCGCCCTCGGCGTTCAATTATCAGCCGTGGCGCTTTGCCTATGCACTGCGCGGCGATGCGAACTGGGATGCGTTTGTCGGCGCGCTGCTGCCCTTCAACGCAGGCTGGGCGCAGAAGGCCGGGGCGCTGATCTTCGTTCTGTCCGACAAGCAGATCACCGCGCCGGGGGCCAGCGAGGCGACGCCCGCCAAGTGGAACTCGTTCGATGCGGGCGCGGCATGGGCCTATCTGGCGCTGCAAGGGGCCAAGCGTGGATTGTCGACCCATGCCATGGCCGGTTTCGATCCCGAAGCGGCGGGGAATGTGACGGGCGCCGGTGAGCGCTATAAGGTCGAAGTCGCCGTGGCCGTGGGCTGGCGCGGTGATGCCGGTGATCTGCCCGAGGCGCTTCAGGCGCGCGAAAAGCCCAGCCCGCGTCTGACGGTGGGTGAAATCGCGTTCCACGGCGCTTTGAAGGTTTAAAGCAAAAAGGGGCGGCGCTTTTCAACGCCGCCCCCCTCGCTGTCAGATCGTTTCCGCTTATAACGAAAACGATCTTGTCCTTGATTGCCGCATTTTCTGAGCCGATGACCGTTTCCGGTCATCTTGAAAATGCTTAGAACGTCTTGCGCAGCAGGATGCCGCCATAGCGTACATCGTCGCGGGGCACGAGGCGGCTGGTCCCGGCAATTGTGCCATTGCTCAGCAGATTCGAGTAATGCTGATTGCCGATGTTCTTGACATAGGCGCGCAATTGCCAGCCATTGTCCTGACCCAGCAGCGCCACGCTGGCGTTGAGCAGGGCATAGGCGGGCTGGATCGTGCTTGGGGTTTGCGTCAACTGATATTGCGTGGCGCTTTTGAGCGTCACATCCGTTTGCAGCTCCAGATCCCAGCCCTGCGCCACGCCAAAGCGATAGGCGACATTTTCATAAAGCTTCCACTTGGGCGCATAGGGCAGGGTCTGGCCGTCGATGTTGCAACTGTTGGCCGCGCCCGCCGGACAGTTGAAATGCAGCACCTTGGCGTCATTATAGGCCACCGCCGTATCAAAGCTGAGGCCCGGGATCGGGTGCAGCCCAAGGTCGATTTCGACGCCCCGGCTGCGCGCGGTCCCGGCGTTGATCAGGCGAGTGACGATGGCGCCTGCGGCGATATCGCTGAAATTGGCCTGAAAATTGTTGAAGTCGGTGGTATAGGCCGCAAGGCTGTAAGTGATCTTGCGGTCCAGCGCCGAACCCTTGATCCCGGCCTCCCAGCTCTTCGACGTTTCGGGCGCCAGTGCGATTTCATCGCGGGCGAGCATGTTGAAGAACACATTATAGGCCGGGCCTTTATAGCCGCGCGAATAGGTCACATAGGTCTGGGCATGGGCGCCAAGGTCGAGTTGCAGGCCAAAGCGATAGGCATCGCCCCGCGTCGAGGTGCGCCCGGTGCTGCTGTGATAGCCCTGAATGCCCGTAACCGCGCCCGTGCCCGCATTGGCAGGGTCATTGGTCGAGGTGCGGTTGTGGTAATAGCTCAATTCATCCCACACCGAGCGATAACCGGCCAGAGCGCGGAAGTTCTTGGTAAAGTTGAAATTCGCCTCGCCGAACAGGGCGTAATTGTTGTTGGTCACGCCGTAATTGGCCACGCCTGTCGTCGCCACATTGGCGCCCGACACCACGCGGGTGATCTGGCGCTGATAGCGCTCGTCGGTCTTGGCGTTGAGGTAATAGGCGCCCACGACATAGTCAAAGAATTTGCCCTTGGGGCTGGTCAGGCGCAATTCCTGGCTGAACTGGCGCGAGGAGACATCGCCATAATCTTCGCCTTGGGGGATCGCGGCGCTGATTGCGGAAATGCCGTCAAAGTCCTGATGCTGATGGTTTTTCCAATTGCGATAGGCGGTGATCGAGGTCAGCTTATAGCCCTTGGGCAGCGACCAGTCGGCGGTCAGGCCAACGCCTGCATTCTTGTCGCGCACATCGGTGTCGAAATTGGTGCTGACCCGGCGGTTGGTCGCGCTGGGGGTGATGCCTGCGCCTGAAAGGAAGCCCGAAAGCGTGGCATTGTCCGTCACGGTGCCGGTTGGATAGGCGGTCTGGGTCGAGGACGTATAGACGCTGACGGCGGTGTCGCGTGATTGCAGATAATCGGCCTGAAACAGCAGCTTCAGATCAGGCGTGGGATTGGCCTCGATCTTGGCCCGCGCGCCATAGCGTTCAAAGCCATTGACCTTGTGGCCCGTGCCCAGATTGTCCACATTGCCGCGAAAATTGGTGTAAAGCCCGTCGATCCGCGCATTCACGCCATCGGCAATCGCCCCGGTGATGCCCGCCTTGGCGCGATATTCCTGGTCGGTGGTGGCGCTGACCTCGCCATAGCCGCCGGTGCGCGCGCTGGGGCCTTTGGTGACGATGCTGATGACGCCCGCGCTGGCGTTCTTGCCAAACAGCGTGCCCTGCGGCCCGCGCAAAACCTCGATGCGCTCCACCTCGCCCACGTCCAGCGTCGATTGGCCCGCGCGGGTCAGCACCACGCCGTCCAGCACCGTCGAAACCGAAGGCTCAACGCCCGGCGAGGTCGAGATCGTGCCCACGCCGCGAATGAAGATCGTGCGATCCTTGTTCGACGAACCATTGCGGAAATCGACCGAGGGAACCGTGGCCGAGAGATCCTGAAGATTGTGCAGCGCGCGATCATTGAGCGAGGAGCCCGAAACGGCGGTGATGGCAATCGGCACCTGTTGCAGCGTTTCGTTGCGATAACGCGCGGTGACGGTGATTTCCGCCGGTGCAGTTGCGGCTTCGTCCGCCAGCGCGGGAGCGGCGGGAAGGAAAAGCGCGCTGGCCAGCAGCAGGCTGCGCGTGTGGGGGCGGGTCATGGTGTCCTCCGTAATGAACCTTGCCCGCACCTATTAGTCAACCAAATGAGTAGAGAAAGAAACTTGATCTTTAGTGGCCGATAGCTGGGGCTACATTACCATGATTTTCAAGCCCTTCGATCCGGCCCAGCAACAGATGGATCCAGCCCAGCGCCAGCAGATAGGACACTGCCGCAAAGCCAAACAGCGGCGCGTAACCCAGCCCGGCCGCCAGCACGAGGCCGCTGATCTTGGAAATGGCCGTGCCGCCCAGATTGCCGCAGAACGAGCCAAAACCGGTGACGCGCCCGACCTTTTCACGCGGCACGATGTCGGCGATCAGGCCAAATAGGCTGGTCGAAAAACCCTGATGCCCGGCCAGTGCCAGCGCCATGATGGCCACCGCCTGCCACACCGCATGGCTGCCCAGCGCCAGAGGCACCGGCACCACGCAAAGCGCGCTGGCCAGCATCACGCCCTTGCGCAAGGCATTGACTGACACCCCGCGCCCCAGCAATCGCGCCGAGACAAAGCCCGACGAAAGCGACCCCACCGCCGCTCCGCCATAGGCAAAGGCCAGCGGCACGGCCAGACCAGTGCCCGAAAGGCCGAATTGGCGATGGAAATAATCGGGCATCCAGAACAGCAGCAGCCACCAAGTCGCATCCGAGAGCACCTTGGCCACGGCAATCACCCATGTCCGCCGTTCGAAGAAAAACAGCCGCCCGCCCACGGTCCGCGCCGCATCTCCCCGCAGATCCACGCCCCGCGTCGCCACCAGCCAAAGCGCTGCCCAGACCAACCCCGCCGCCCCCGCCAGTTCAAAAGCCGCGCGCCAGCCATATTCGGCCGCCACGAAAGGGATCGCCAAAGGCGCCAGCACCGCGCCCATGCTGTTCATCGCATTGGACAGACCAAAACCGGCGCTGCGCAGATGGGTCGGAAAGATCGTGGCGATGGTTTTGACGCCTGATGGCGTCCCCATCGCCTCGGTCGCGCCAAGGGCGATGCGCGCGGCGGTAAATCCCACCATCGAGCGTACCCAGCCATGGGCCATCGCCGCCACAGACCACGCCGCCACCCCCAACGGGTTGGCCCATTTCACCCCCAACCGATCGACAATCCAGCCCGCCGCCAGAAAGCCAAACGCCGCCCCGGTCTGAAACCATGCGGCCAGCGTGCCATAATCATCGTCGCTCCAATGCAATTCTGCGGCGATGGTGGGTTTCAAAACCGCGATGATCTGGCGGTCGACCAGATTGAGGATGCCTGCGCTGAGCGCCAGAGCGAAAAGCAGGTTGCGGCGAAAAGGGGTAAGGCGGGCGGTCATGCGCGGGGGATAGTCACCCAAGGTCTGCCCCGCCAGCAAGATTTTCTACTGCAGCGGTAGAGTATGCGCTTTCCGCCGTATTCAGCCCTTGCCGCAACGTATGGCATTCGTGTCTATCGAAACGGTTGAGTTTGGTACGGGTGTGAGAAAAGCAATGGCACAATTCATTTCCGTTGAAGCAATTCGTTCGATCATCGGCAGGGCAGCGTAACCAATGCCGGTTTGCGTGGCGATTGTGGGGGGCGGTTTTTCGGGCACGCTGCTGGCGATCAACCTGTTGCGCCACGGCGCTAAAGTTGTGCTGATCGAGCGCGATGGCGAGCGTTTGGCGCGCGGCATGGCTTACGGCACGCGCGATCCGGCCCATCTGCTCAACGTCCGGGCCTCTAATATGGGGGCCTTTCCCGATGATCCGGGGCATTTCCTGCGCTGGCTCGGGTTGGGGCGGGGGTTGGAACCGGGCGCTGACACAGGTGATCAGGCCAATCGCTTCGTTCCTCGCCTGACCTATGGTGCCTATTTGCACGACCTGCTGGCGGTGGCGGGGCGTGAGGCTTCGGGCCAGTTGCACATTGTTAAGGGCGAGGCCGTCGCCATGGAGCGGCGCGGGGGCGGCCTGTCCTTGCGGCTGGACGATGGTCGCGTGGTGGAAAGCGACGCGCTGGTGTTGGCGACGGGGAATGCGGCGTCTGCGAATATACTTTTGTTTTCTGATCTTTCCTCGCAGGTTTTGCTTCGCAATCCATGGGTGGGAGATGTGGGTGATGCGCGCGAGGTGCTGTTGGTCGGCACGGGGTTGACCGCAGTGGACTGGATTTTGAGTCTCGACCGGGGAGGTTGTGCCGAGCGAATTACGGCCATCTCGCGCCGTGGGTTGGTGCCGCGCGCCCATGCTTTGGTCGGCCCCAGCGCCGCGCCCGTGTCCCAGCCCGAAGCGCGCGGATCACACTTGTTGCGACACGTCCGGCGGCGTTCTGAGGCGGTGGGTTGGCGCCATGCGGTGGACGAATTGCGGCCGCATACCCAACGTCTGTGGCGGGCCCATGATGCAGAGGCGCAGGCCCGTTTTCTGCGGCATTTGCGGCCATGGTGGGACGTCCATCGCCATCGTCTGGCCCCCGAGGTGGCGCAAAGGGTTGCACAATTGCAGGCCGAAGGGCGGCTTGAATGTCTGGCCGGATCCCTGATTTCCGCCCATCCTGATGGGGACGCTGCGCTTGTCACATGGCGCAGGCGTCATACGCAGGTGCAGGAATCGCGCCGCTTCGACCGCATCATCCTATGCACCGGGCCGCAAGCCGACATCACCCGCGATCCGCAACCCTTGTTAGGCCAATTGCTGGCCAACGGTCTTGCCCGGCCCGATGCGCATCGCCTTGGGCTGGATGTTGATCACCAGTGTCATTTGCGCAACACCCTGGGGCAGAGCCAATCCGGCCTGTTTGCCATCGGTCCGATGACAAAGGGCGAGGCATGGGAGGTTGTCGCCGTGCCCGACATCCGTCGACAGGTGTGGGATCTGGCGCGCTTTCTGACTGATTCTCATTGGGTTGGCGGCGAGGGGCTGTAGAGCTCTGTCCTGCTCCGGCGATGATTGCACGGCCGGTGAGGGAATCGGCGGGGCAATTTCGGCCAAACATCTGATCACCACAGCCTTTGACCAATCGCCGGACCATCTTGCGCTAATGTGCCAAACCAGTCTTGCATTTGGTTAGGCCATTATGTAGAACCTCCCTTGAAACAAACAGGACGATTCAGTCCGGCATCATCAGGGGATGGTATGAAGAGCTTCCACAACTCCGTGTGCGTCGCCGCGCTCGCGGCTGCAATTGGTCTGTTGGCTGGCCCGGCCCATGCGCAGAGCAATACGGCCAAGGCGTCTGACAAGCCCGACACGGGCGAAATCATCGTGACCGCGCAAAAGCGCGCTGAAAATGTCCAGAACGTGCCGCTGGCCGTTTCTGTGCTGGGCGCAAGCCAGCTTCAGGCCGCAGGCGTCCGCAATTTTCAGGACCTTGGTGCAGTTTCGCCCTCGCTGACCATCCGCCCGGCCGAGCATCCGGTGAATGCCAACGTGTCGCTGCGCGGCGTTGGCACTTTCGCCTTCGGCATTGGCGTTGAGCCCAGCGTGGCGGTATTGGTCGACGAAGTGCCGATGGCGTTTCAGGCCCGCGCCTTCACCGACCTGCCCGATGTGGAGCGCATCGAAGTCCTGCGCGGCCCGCAGTCGACCCTGTATGGCAAGGCGGCCTCGGCTGGTCTGATCAATATCATCACGCGTGGCCCGAGCGACACGCTCAAGGTCCGCGCCAATGCCACGGTGACCACCGATCAGGAATATGCGGTCAATGCCAGCGTTTCCGGCCCGATCAGTCCGACCGTGGGCTATGTGTTTTCGGGGGCCTATTCCAAGTGGGAAGGCAATGTGCGCAACCTGTTCAACGGCCAAAAGCTGAACGGCCGTGAAGCGGGCAATTTCCGCGCCAAGCTCCGCTGGGAGCCGAGCAGCGATGCCAAGCTGACCCTTTCGCTCAACTATATGAACGGCAACACCAATATCGGCCGTCCGATCATCGCGCAGGCCGCCGGAGCCCTGTATCGCGGCACCGCTGGTCAGACCATTGATCAGGTGCTGCCGGGCGTTGTGGTCGGGCCGCGCAATCAGAACACCAGCCTCAACTACACTTCGCGCACCAAGTATCAGGGCGGCGGCGGCAATATCCGCGGCGAATTTGCGCTGGGCGATCACTCGCTGGTGACGATTACTTCCTATGACAAGTTCCGTCTGGACGACTATTTCGACTCCGACGAAACTTCCTCTGCGGCGGTCGGCTTCAACAATATTCAGGTCGGTACGTTCAAGTCGACGCTGTTTACGCAGGAAGTTCGCCTGCTGTCCGATGGCAGCAAGCCCTTCCACTATACCGTGGGCGCCTATTACGCCAATGTCGACTTTGAGCGCCCCTTCTATCGCGGTCCGGCCTTCTCGCTGGCCAATTGGAATGCGACCTCGAAGTCCAGCCAGATCGCCGGTTTTGTTCAGGCCGACTGGCAGTTCATGCCCAAGGCGACCCTGACCGGCGGCGGGCGCGTGCAGAATGAAAAGATCGCTTACACGTTCAACGACATCCAGAACGGTAATGCTCGCTTCAATGGCAGCGCCGAAGATACGGCCGCGACCTATCGCATCAGCGCCCGCTATGAATTCACGCCGCGCATCAATGCTTTCGTGACCTATTCGACCGGTTACAAGGGCCAGACCTATGACCTGACCACCGGTTTCAACGCCAACCGCGCGGCGGCCGGGCCGATCAAGCCGGAAACCTCGCGCGATATTGAATTCGGTGTGCGTTCGCAGCTTTTCGACCGCAAGGTCACGCTGAACGTCACCTATTTCGACACCAGCTATAAGAACCTTCAGGCCCAGAGCATCGAAACGCTGGCCGATGGCACGACGAATTTCCGCCTGACCAATGTGGGCAAGCTTGGCACGCATGGTTTTGAAATTGACGCCGGCTATCGCCCCAGCAGCGACTTTAACTTCAACACCTCGCTGGCCATTCTGGACGCCAAGTACAATGACTATCCCGTGGCCCAGTGCTACCCCGGCCAGACCGCCGCTCAGGGTTGCGTTGCGGGCACGCCCTCCAGCCAGAACCTGACCGGCACCCGCGCGGTTCAGGCGCCGCAGTTCAAGATGTCGGCAACGGCGGAATATACGCCCCAGATCCGCGATGGCTTGCGCGGTCTGGCGCAGGTCAATGTCCAGCATCAGAGCAGCGTCTATTACGCCGCCCGCGATCCCCAGACCTTCCAGAAGGGCTATGAGATCGTGAACCTGAGCCTTGGCATCCGCGATGAAAATCGCCGCTGGGAAGTGGCCGCTTTCGTCAACAACCTGTTTGACCAGCAGTATTATCCCTCGCTGATCAACTCGAACGCCAGCTGGGGCAACGCCATGACCACGCAGGCGGTCCTGCCGCGTGACTTCCGCCGCTATGGCGGGCTGCGCGCCAGCCTGAACTTCTGATCCACCTAAGGGCCGGGCGGCCAAAACCGCCCGGCCTTTTTTTGCGCGCCCTGTGCGCGAAGAATTTTGGCCCGCCATATGGGGCCGGGCGAAATCCCATCCTTGGAGACGGTATGCGCAAGACCCACGCACTCAGGTTTTTCGCCGCGGCCCTTGTCACGGGCAGTTTTCCGCTTCTGGCCGAAGAGGCGCCCACCGCGCTGCCTCTGGCCACAATTGCCAATGAGCCGCTGCTGGTTTCGGCCGACATGCGCGAAGGCACCGAACTTTCCGGCACATGGAATTATTCGATCGACCCCTATCGCGCGGGGATCGCCGGTTTCCATGGCGAAACGCCTGACCGGGGCCAGCAGCGCTGGCTGGATATTGACGTGCGCAAGACCATGGCAAGCGACAATCGCACCATGTTCGAATTTGACATGGCCCATGCCCAGACCACTTCGCTGCCCGGATCATGGCTGGCCGCATCGCCTGAAATGCGCCATTATCAGGGTGTTGTCTGGTATCAGCGCCATTTTGCCGCGCCCGCGGGCCGCAAGGGCCGCTATTTCCTGCGTTTCGGCGCGGCCAATTATGCCACCACGGCCTATCTCAACGGCAAGCCGCTTGGTCGGCATGAGGGCGGCTTCACGCCTTTCGCCTTTGAAGTGACGCAGACGCTGCGCGATGGCGACAACCAGATCACCTTCGCCGTCGATTCACAGGCCACCGCCACCACCGTTCCCCCCACCGTCACCGATTGGGAAAACTATGGCGGGGCCACGCGGGGCATCCGTCTGGTGCATACGCCCGCAACCTATGTCGATAATGCCAGCGTCCGCCTGACCACGGATGGCAAGCTGGAGGCGCAGGCGCATCTGGATGGCGCATCGGCGGCGGGGCAGAGCCTGCATTTGACGATCGCCGGACTGAAGCTGGACGTGCCGGGCAAAACCGACGCGCAGGGCAATTGGAAGGCTTCGATTCCCGCGCCGCGCTCGCTGGTGCGCTGGTCGCCGGAAAATCCCAAGCTTTATGATGTGACGCTGAGCGCGGGCGAGGACGTCTGGCATGACCAGATCGGTTTCCGCACCATTGAACGCAAGGGCGCCGATATCCTGCTGAACGGCAAGCCGATTTTCCTGCGCGGCATTTCGATGCATGAGGAAGAGATCAGCGCCAATCCGGGCCGCGTCATCACGCCCGAGGCCGCCACCGCGCTGCTGGGCGAGATCAAGAACGGGCTGCACGGCAATTACGTCCGCCTCTCGCATTACCCTCATTCCGAGGTGATGACCCGCGCCGCCGACAAGCTTGGCCTGCTGGTGTGGAGCGAGGTGCCGGTTTACTGGATGGTGGCGTGGAATAACCCCGGCACGCTGGCGGCCGCGCGCAACATGCTGGCCGAAAACATCCTGCGCGACTCCAATCGGGCCTCGGTGGTGATCTGGAGCGTGGCCAATGAAACCCCGGTCAATGATGATCGCAACGCTTTCCTGCGCACGCTGATCGGTGACGTTCGCCGCCTCGACCCCAGCCGTCTGGTCAGCGCCGCCCTGCTGGTCAAGCGCGAGGAAGGGACCGGCGCGCCGACCATGACCATGGCCGATCCGCTGGCCAATGATCTCGATATCGTCTCGATCAACACCTATAATGGCTGGTACACCGGTGATCGCCTGTCGGACCTGCCGGGCAGCGTGTGGCATGTGCCCGCCGACCGTCCGCTGGTGTTTTCGGAATTTGGCGCAGACGCGAAATCGGGTTTCCACAGCCCGGACAAGATGCAGAAATTCTCCGAGGAATTTCAAGCCGAATATTATCGCAAGACGCTGGAAATGGCCGAGCGGGTGCCGACCCTGCGCGGATTGTCGCCTTGGATCCTCAAGGATTTCCGCTCGCCCCGCCGTCAGAATCCCGATTTCCAGATGGGCTGGAACCGCAAGGGGCTGATTTCGGAGACCGGGCAGCATAAGCTGGCCTTTGACGTGCTGGCCAATTACTACACGCTGAAATCCAAGGAGACGCCCAAGTGAAGCGCCTTGCCCTGATCGCGGCCCTGTGGGCCACTTCGACAAGCGCCGCGCCGGGGGCATGGGTCGATGGCGTTCTGCCCGTCGCCAATCCCCCGGTCAGCAAGGCGGTGGATCTGCCCATCACCCTCCCGCGCGAAAACCCCGCGCGTGAGGGCTGGGCGCAGCAGACGCCCGATCAGCGGCTGGTCTATAATGTCAGCAAGCCGCAGCTCCTGCTCTGGCCCGGCACGCTGGCCGCCAATGCGGTCGCCCCGGCGGTCATTCTGGTGCCGGGCGGGGGCTATCAGTTCCTCGCCATGGACAATGAAGGTTTTGATGTCGCCAAGCGCCTCGACAAGCAGGGCGTGCGGGTGTTCATCCTGAAATATCGCACTTTGCCAATAGGTAATGGGTCTGTGGGCGACGGTTTCCCCGCCTTCAAACAGGCCTTGGCCGGGCTGTTCCAAAAGGGTGAGAAGCCCAAGGAGGACAACCGCCCCTATGCCGTGGCCGATACCCAGGCGGCGATCCGCATGGTGCGCGCCAATGCCTCGGCCTGGCATGTCGATCCGGCGCGGGTCGGCATTCTGGGCTTTTCGGCGGGCGCGGTCACGGTTCTGGCCACGACGCAGGCCAATGCGGCGGATGCGCGGCCCGATTTCGTCGGCATGGTCTATGGCCCCACGCAAGGGACAGAGGTGCCCGTCCATGCCCCGCCGCTCTTCTCGGTGATTGCGGCCGATGATCGCTTTTTCAAGGCGCAGGATCTGAGCATGCTTCACGCATGGCGCACGTCCGGCGCATCGGTGGAGTTCCATCTCTACAGCGCGGGCGGGCATGGTTTCGCCTCGCAGCCCAATGGCACGACCAGCGATGCATGGTTCGACCAATATGCGCTGTGGCTCAAAGACAATCACATAACCGGGCAAATCACCGGCAAATAAGCGGAAAGTACCCCCCGATGATCGCACACCTTCTCGTCCGCACCGCCGCCTTTGCCCTTGGCGCCGCGCTTGCTTCCCATGCCGCCGCGCAGGAGGCCCGCACGGTTCTCCCGCTCGCCTCCGACTGGCGCTTTACTGGCGAGGACGCTCCCTCAGATGCCGCCAAACCCGATTTTGCCGATGACGCATGGCAGGCCGTTTCCGTGCCCCATACGTGGAACCGGGTGGGCTATTACCACCACGATCTGGGCGGCACGAACACGGCGGCCACGGTTGCCAAGAAAATGGGCGTGGGCTGGTATCGCCACCGCTTTGATGCGCCCGCCAATCTTGCCGGGCGCAAGACGTGGATCGAATTTGACGCGGCAAGCCGGGTGGCGCAGGTCTGGCTCAACGGCGTGCTGCTGGGCGAGCATCGCGGCGGGTTCGGGCGGTTCCGGTTGGATGCCAGCGCGGCGTTGAAGCCGGGGCAGAGCAATGTTCTGGCCGTGCGGGTGGATAATTCACAGCCTGCGGCCGGGTCGTCGACTTCGGATGTCCTGCCGCTGTTTGGCGACTTTTTCGTCCATGGCGGGCTTTATCGCCCGGTGCGGCTTATCTCTACCGCGCCTTTGCATGTGGACATGCAGGATTTTGGCGGGCCGGGCCTCTATGCCAACACGGCGGCGGTTCAGGGCGGCGATGCGCAGGTTCATGTCCGCCTGCGTCTGACCAACGATGGAGCGAAGGCGGCTGCGGCCTCGGCGCGGATCGCCCTGATCGACCGCGATGGCAAGGTGGCGGCGCAGGCCACGGTCAAGCAGGCCCTTGGCGTCAAGGCGACGCAGGAAGTGGCCGCCGATCTGACCGTTCCCGGCGCCCATCTGTGGCAGGGCGTGGTCGATCCCTATCTCTATCGCCTGCGCGCCGAGGTGCTGGGCGCCGATGGCAAGGTCAGCGATACGGTCGAGCAGAATTTCGGCATCCGCACCATGCGCTTCGATGCCGACAAGGGCTTCTTCCTCAATGACAAACCCTATGTCCTGCATGGCGTGGGCTATCATCAGGACCGCGACGGCAAGGGTTGGGCAATCAGCCCCGCCGATGTCGAGGAAGACGTGGCCACCATGCGCGAAATGGGCGTCAATTCGATCCGCCTGACCCATTATCAGCATGGGCAGGTGATCCACGATCTGGCCGACCGCTATGGCTTCGTGCTGTGGGACGAAGTGCCGCTGGTTTCGGCCTGGACCATGATGGGCAAGATGGAGCCGGACCCCGCGCTGGTGGCTAATGTGCGCCAGCAATTGAGCGAATTGATCCACCAGAATTACAACCACGCCGCGACTGCCATCTGGAGCATCGCCAACGAGGTCGATTTCGGCAACTCGCTGCCCGCTTTTGTCCGGGGCGGCACCGATGGCAAGACGCCCGATCCCATGCCGCTGCTGCATGAGCTGCAGGCGCTGGCCAAGGCGCAGGACCCCTCGCGCCCGACCGCTCTGGCCACTTGCTGCGAAGGCCGGCTGTTCGGCGCGGATGTGGCCATTCCCGAAACGGCGGTGGCCGCCGATCTGGGCGGGGCGAACCGCTATTTCGGCTGGTATTTCGGCAAGGAGCAGGATCTTGGCCCGGCGCTTGACCAATTGCATGCCAAGCGCCCGGCACAGCCGCTGTCCGTAACGGAATATGGCGCGGGCGGCGCGCTGACGATCCATACCGACAATGTGCTGGGCGGGGCGCCGGATTCGCGCGGCGCGGCCCAGCCGGAAGAATATGAATCCTATATCCACGAAACCGCGTTGGCCCAGATTGCCGCGCGGCCCTATCTCTATGCCTCGTGGCTGTGGAATTCCTTCGATTTTGCCACCACCGTGCGCACCGAGGGCGATGCGCAGGACATCAACACCAAGGGTCTGGTCGCCTATGACCACAAGACCCGCAAGGACGCCTGGTATTTCTACAAGGCGAACTGGAGCGACGCGCCCACGATCCGCATCACCGGGCGGCGCTATGCAACCCGGGCCTATGGCATCACCGACGTCAAGGTTTACAGCAATGCGCAGAGCACTGAACTGCTGCTCAACGGCCGTTCGCTTGGCAAGCGCGAGGGTTGCGCGCAGATGGTCTGCGTATGGCCTGCCGTGACGTTGGATGCGGGCGAGAACCGGCTGGTGGCGCGCGGCATCCGTCATGGCGCGGCAGTTGAGGATCAGATCACATGGACGCTCTCGCCGGAAAAGCGCGGGCATATTGCCATCGACACTGGCGCGTTGGTTGCGGCGAAAAGCAAGACGCGCCTGCTTGGTTCGGACAATTGGTTTGAGGGCGGCGAGGTGGCCAGTCTGGACAAGCCCGCCGATTATGGTCGCAAGGCCGAGCTCGCCCGCATTGAGGGCACCCAGGAACGCGATGCCATCGCCACCTATCGCAAGGGCGATTTTGCCTATCACATTCCCGCGCCCGCCGGGCGTTACAAGCTGACCCTTTGGTTCCCGGCCGTGGCGGGGCAGGCCAAGGGCGGCTTCGATGTCCGCGCCAATGGCAAATCCATCCTGCGCGCTTTCGAACCGGCCGCTCCGGCGGCAGATGCTGCGGCGGTGGCGCGCAGTTTCGATGTCACCTCCAAGGGCCAGATCGATCTGGAGTTCAAAGCGGGCGCCGCCCCGGCGCGGATTTCGCTGATCGAACTTGACGCGCAGTAAAGGTACTCTTCCTAAATGGCTGGTAAAATCAAATCCCTGCGTTGGTGGATCATCGGTCTGGTGACGCTTGGGACTGTGCTCAATTATCTGGCGCGCTCGACGCTCTCGGTCGCCGCGCCCACGCTGAAGGCGGAGCTTAGCATCACGACCCAGCAATATAGCTGGATCGTGATCGCCTTTCAGGCCAGCTATACGGTGATGCAGACGGTGGCGGGCGCGGTGCTTGATGCGCTGGGCACGCGGCTGGGTTTCATGATCTTTGCGGTGGGCTGGGCGGTGGCGAATGCTCTGCACGCGCTGGCGGGCGGCTGGGTTGGCCTTGCCTTTTTCCGCAGCCTGCTGGGCGCGAATGAGGCTGCCGCCATTCCCGCCGGGGCCAAGGTCGTGTCCGAATGGTTCCCCGCGCGTGAACGCTCGCTGGCCACCAGCGCGTTTCAGATGGGCACCAGCGTCGGCAATATGATCGCCCCTCCCTTGGTGGCCTTTTGCATCCTGTGGTGGGGGTGGCGCTCGGCCTTTGTGGTGTCGGGCGCGCTCAGCATGGTGTGGGCGGTGATGTGGTGGGTCTGCTATCGGCGGCCCGAGGAGCACGCGCGGCTTTCAAACGAAGAACTGACGATGATCCGTGAGGGACAAGGCGCCGCCGCGCCTGACGGCCCGGTGCCAAGCCGCTGGTCGCTGCTGAAGGAGCGCTCGTTCTGGGCGATTGCTCTGCCGCGCTTCTTTGCCGAACCGGCGTGGCAGACCTTCAACTTTTTCATCCCGCTCTATCTGGTCAGCGCGTGGCATCTGGATCTGAAGGCCGTGGCTCTTTGGGCATGGCTGCCGTTTCTGGCGGCGGATTTCGGGTCGCTGGCGGCGGGGGTTTTGCCGGGCTGGCTGATCCGGCGCGGGGCGGGGGTGATTGCCTCGCGCAAGATCACCATGACCTGCGGGGCGCTGTTGATGGCTGGCCCGGCCTGTATCGGCCTTGCCTCCAGCCCGATGATGGCGATCGGCTTTTTCTGCATCGGCGGCTTTGCGCATCAGATGCTCAATGGCGCGCTGATTACGCTGTGTTCGGACATGTTCCCCAGCAACCGGGTGGGTACGGTCAGTGGTCTGACCGGATCGGCGGCGTGGATCGGGGGTATCCTGTTCACCTTCCTGATCGGGCAAAGCGCTGATTCCTTTGGCTATAACCCACTGTTTGTCAGCCTGTGCGGGCTGGATCTGGTGGGCTGTGCGATTTTGTGGATGCTGGTTCGCAAGATCAAGGAATGATGGACGGCAGATCCCTGTCAATTGGAATGACCAATTGACAGGATTGGAATGATGGCATAGGCAGGAATCCTCAGGGACGTACCCCAATTGGGGGCGCCTGCCGGTTGCACACGATCAGGAAAAGTCGATGGCTCAAGCTCTCCCCCCGGTTGCCGATTATGACCTGCTGGTGATTGGCGGAGGCATCAATGGCACGGGGATTGCGCGCGATGCGGCGGGGCGGGGGCTGAAAGTCCTGCTGGTCGAACGCGACGATCTGGCGGCGCACACGTCCTCGGCCAGCACCAAGCTGATCCACGGGGGCTTGCGCTATCTGGAATATTACGAGTTCCGGCTGGTGCGCGAGGCTTTGCAGGAGCGCGAGCGGCTGATTCATATCGCCCCGCATATCAGTTGGCCGCTGCGCTTTGTCCTGCCCCAGCCCAAGGGCGGGCGGCCCGGATGGATGATCCGCATCGGCCTGTGGCTCTATGACCATATTGGCGGCAAGCAGACGCTGCCCTCTTCGCATGGCGTCGATCTGCGTGATCCGCGCTGGGGGGCGGGGCTGAAGCCGGGGCTGGCCAAGGGTTTCGTCTATTCCGATGCGTGGGTGGATGATGCGCGGCTGGTGGTGCTCAACGCCATCGACGCGGCCGAGCGCGGGGCCGAAATCCGTATCGGCGTGACCGCCACCGGCGCGAAGGTGGAGGGCGATCACTGGCTGGTCGATCTGAGCAGCGATGCCGGAGCGCAGCAGGTGCGCGCGCGCGCCGTGGTGAACGCGGCAGGCCCGTGGGTGGGCGCAATGCTGGGTGCTATTCCCGAGGCGCAGGCCCATGGCGGCATCCGTCTGGTCAAGGGCAGCCATATCATCGTGCCGCAGGTCTATCCGGGCGACCATGCCTTTATCCTGCAAAAACAGGATGGGCGGATCGTTTTCACCATCCCCTATCAGAACGGTTTCACGCTGGTGGGCACGACCGACCTGCTGGTGGGCGAGGCCGAGCGCGATGCGCCCAAGATCACGGCGGAGGAGGTCGATTACCTCTGCGTCACGGTGAATGATTATTTCGAGGGCCAGATTGGCCCCGATGATGTCGTCTCGACCTATTCGGGCGTGCGCCCGCTCTATGACGATGGCGGGGCGGATGCCAAGGCGATCACCCGCGATTATGTGCTGAAATTGGGGCGTGAGAGCGGGCCGCAGGTGCTGTCGATCTTTGGCGGCAAGCTGACCACCTATCGCCGTCTGGCCGAACATGCGCTGGAAATGCTCGAACCCTTTCTGCCGCCGATGCGCGGCGGGTGGACCGGCACGGCGCCTTTGCCGGGTGGGGATTTTGCGGGCGGATTTGCTGCTTTCCTTGCCGATGTGCGTCGCCGCTGGCCTTTCCTGTCGGCCGAATTGTCGGCGCGTTTGGCCCATGCCTATGGCTCTCGGATTGATCGGATCTTGGGCGATGCGCAATTGCTCGATGATCTGGGTGAGGATTTCGGCAATGGGCTTTACGAGGCCGAATTGCGCTATCTGGCGCGGCACGAATGGGCGCGCCGGAGCGTGGATGTTTTGTGGAGGCGCAGCAAGCTGGGCTTGACCGCCCCCCCCGAAATGGCGCAGCGCATCGACCAGTGGCTTAAAAAGAACAGCTAGGCGAGGATGACAATGAGCGGCCATATTCTCAGCATTGACCAGGGCACGACCTCGACCCGCAGCCTGATTTTTTCCCCTTCGCATCAGGTGATCGCCAGCGCGCAGCAGGAATTTGCCCAGCATTATCCGGACGATGGCTGGGTCGAACATGATGCCGAGGATATCTGGCGCGATACGCTGGTCACCGCGCGGGGCTCTATGGCCAAGGCGGGGATGGGGGCCGATGACATCGCCGCCATCGGCATCACCAACCAGCGCGAAACGGTGGTCCTGTGGGACCGCGCAACCGGCGCGCCGCTTCACCGCGCGATTGTCTGGCAGGACCGGCGCACGGCGGCGATCTGTGCGCAATTGCATGAGGCGGGCCATGAAGCGCTGGTGCAGGAGCGCACCGGCCTGCTGCTCGACCCCTATTTTTCCGCGACCAAGCTGGCATGGCTGCTCGATACGATTCCGGGTGCGCGAGAACGGGCGGAAAAGGGCGAACTGGCCTTTGGCACGATCGATACGTTTCTGCTCTGGCGCCTGACCGAGGGGCGCGAGCATAAGACCGACGTGACCAATGCCTCGCGCACGCTGCTGTTTGATATCAGCAAGCAGCGCTGGTGCCCTGACTTGCTGGCGCTGTTCCGTATTCCCGCCGCCGTTCTGCCGCAGGTTTGCCAGAGCGCGGATGATTTCGGCGTCACCCATCTGCTGGGCGGGGCCATTCCCATTCGCGGCATTGCGGGCGATCAACAGGCCGCGCTGGTGGGCCAGTCCTGTCTTGCGACGGGTCAGGCCAAGATCACCTATGGCACCGGCGGCTTCATGCTGATGAACACCGGCGAGACACTGACTCGCTCGCGCAGCCGTTTGCTGACCACGATTGCCTATCGCATCGACGGCGTGACGCATTACGCGATGGAAGGCTCGCTGTTCGTGGCGGGCGCGGCGATCAAATGGCTGCGCGATGGGCTGGGCATCATTGTCGAGGCGCGCCAGACGCAGGAAATGGCCGCCCGCCTGCCCGATAATGGCGGGGTCTATATGGTGCCCGCCTTTGTCGGCCTTGGCGCGCCGCATTGGTGCACCGAGGCGCGCGGGATGCTGACGGGGCTGACCTTTGACAGCGGGGCGGCGCATATTGCCCGCGCGGCGCTGGAATCGGTGGCGTTTCAGACCGCCGATCTGGTCGCCGCGATGCAGGCCGATGGCGCAGGCGAGCTGGCGGCTTTGCGCGTCGATGGCGGCATGGCGGCCAATGACTGGTTTTGCCAGTTCCTTGCCGACATTCTCGACATTGTGGTCGAACGCCCCGCCAATCTGGAAACCACGGCGCTGGGCGCGGCCATGCTGGCGGGCCATGCCAGCGGTGCCTGGCCCGATGCTTTGTCGGGCGAAAGCCGGGGCGAAGTGGTGCGTTTCCATTCGCAGATGGAGGCGCCCGCGCGCCAGAAATTGCAGGCCGGGTGGCAAGCCGCCATCCGTCGCGCCACCGCACGCTGAACCTCTCACCAGCGTTGCGGTCTATGGGCCGGGCTGCGCTTCCCTCAGCGCGGCCCGGCCTTTTCTTTAGATCACCGCGTCCAGAACCTTGCGCGCAACGCCCAGCACATTTTCGATGCGCGCGGCCAACACCGCTCCATTAAGCGTGATCGCGCGTGTCTCTGCGGCAGGCAGAACGATGCGGAGCGCCGAGGCCGGGGCGGGGCCATGGCCGGTCCATGCCGCCACGATGCTGATCGCATCCGACGCGCTTTTCACCCAGACATTCCACAAAGGCGGATGATCGGCATCGGGCCATGCATTGCCGCTCTCGTCAAAGCCGCTCCAGGTGAACTGTCCGAGGCCCGGCGCGGGATAGAGCAGGACGGCGGGCTGGGGCGCAGCCTGTACGAAACCGGCCGGGGCCAGATCGAGGAACAGGCCCGATCCCTCACGCGCCAGCATTGGCGGCAGGCCGGAAAGTGGCGCGTCCAGCACCGCATCCTGCCCGCCCGCATAGGCGCGATCATCGCGGATATCATACCAATTCGCGCCCAAAGGCAGATAGGCGGTAACGCTCTCCACCCCCTTGTCCATCGCCGGGGCCACAAGCAGATCGGGGCCGAGCAGATGGGTGTCGCCATCCTCCCAAGCGCGGCGGTCATGCGGGAAATCCAGCCAGACCGGGCGGCTGACCGGCTCATAATGCGCATGGTGGCGCCAGAGCAGATCATGCAGCATCGGCTGCAACGCGCGGCGCAATTGCATCATGCCGACGATGGCCGGGGTGGCCTCTGGATACATCCATGGTTCGTTGACCGTGCGATCCGAATTCCAGCTGTGGATCGAGAAGCGCGGCATGACGATCCCCGCCTGAACCCAGCGCAGCAGCAATTCCGGTTCGGGCGCGGGGCCGGCGAAACCGCCGATGTCATGACCGAAATTCGACACGCCCGACAGCGCGATGCCCAGCGCCATCTTCTGATTATAGCGGATCGTGTGCCAGGCGGTGTAATTGTCGCCCGACCAGCTTTGCGCATAGCGCTGCATGCCCGCCATGCCGCTGCGCGTCACCACATAGGGGCGCTCGTCGGGGCGATAGGCGATTTGCGCGGCGCGGCTTGCGCGCATCATCAACAGGGTCTGCACCGGGCGTTCGGCGGCGGCCGGGCGGGGCGCGCCAAAGCCGGAAATCAGCGCGCGCTTGTCCCAGATCTCATATTCATTGTTGTCATTCCACGTCGAATGGATGCCATATTCCAGCAATTGTTGCGTCACCTGCTCGCGCCACCATGCCGCCGCCTCCGGGTTGGTGAAGTCGATATAGGCGCCCACCTCGTCCCAGAACTGGCAGGTGATGGGATCGCCATCCGCGTCCGACACGAACCAGCCCTTGGCCGCCAGTTCATCATAGCGCGGATGCGTGACCAGCAGGGCGGGCTTGATATTGGGGACCAATTCCACGCCAGCATCGGCATAGGACTGCACGAAACCGCCCACATCGGGGAATTTCTCGCGGTTCCAGTGAAAGACGTAACGCTTGTCGCCAATCGAGGTGTAGCCCGAGGAGAGGTGGAAGCTCTCGCAGGGGATGTCGTGGCGCTTGATGCCCTCGATGAATTCGCCCATCCGTTCCTGCGCATTGGGAGCGTCAGTATAGGTCATGGTCGAGCCGGAATAGCCCACCGCCCAGCGGGGTTGAAACGCGGGGCGTCCGGTCAGCCAGGTGTAGCGGCGGGTGACTTCGCGCGCGTCGGGTCCGGCGATCATGTAATAATCGAGATCGCCGCTGTCGGCCCGCATGTATCGGTAATGCGGGTGATAATTGTCATGCTCATGGCCGAAATCGAAACTGGGATCGGCGGTGGTGTCGTAGAAAATGCCGTGGGCGGCGCCCTCTGCGTTGACCACGAGGACATAGGGGATCGACTTATACAGCGGATCATTCGCGCTGGCGTCATAGCCCATCGGGTCCAGATTGGTCAGGCGGAAGCGGCGGCCTGCGCGGTCCATCGCGCCTGCGCGCTCGCCAAGCGCGTAATAGCGTTCGCCGGTCTGGCGGGTGATGTAGTGATAGGTGGCGTCGTCCCACCAGCCGAAATTATAGGCCTGCGTCGGGCGGTCCTGCGCGATCAATTCCCAGCCTTGCGGGCCAGATTGATGCCAAGTGCAGAAGAACCCTTCGCGCGCGATGGAGACGCGCAGGCGGGTGGTGGCGATGGTGATGTGGGACTCGGTTTCTTCGATGCCGAAATCGGGGGCGGCAAAGCCTTCGACGCTCATCCGGTCGCGGCCCGGTTCGGCAATATCGCTCTGGCCCGGCGCAATGGCCCAGCTCGGCGGCGAGGTGAGCGTTCCCTGCGTCAGCAGCAGGACGCGGATAATATCCTCTTCGGCCACGAAAATATGCGCAATCGCCCCGGTATCGGCATGCAGGGTGACGCGCGGCCCCTCCCGCTCGGCCAGCGAAAAGCGGGGCGGATGGGCAAGGCTGGATTTACGCATGGGGGTCAGGCCTTTTGCAGAATGAGGTGGCGGCGCATGGCAAAGAGCCACACCGCGCCGATCAGATCGAAAGCGCCAAGGCAGGCGAACAGCGGGGCATAGCCGATCTTGTCGGCCAATTGCCCGATGGCGAGCGAGAAGAGCAGCCCGCCTGTCCATCCGGCCATGCCGACCAGCCCGTTGGCCTTGGCAATATCGCCCTTGGGAAAGACATCGGCGGAGAGCGTGTTGATGAGCACCGAGATGATCTGATGCGCAAAGCCGCCCAGCGAAAGCAGCGCGATGGCCGCATAGGGGCTGAGCACGAGGCCCACGCAGCCCGGCGCGATCATCAGAATGGCGGCCAGCGAGATCCCGGCGATACGCGACCCTTCAAGGCTGAGGCCCCGCGTGCGCTGCAGGAAGGGCGCGAGATAGCCGCCCAGAATCCCCCCCGCATCGGCGGCCAAAAACGGCACCCATGCGAAAAGCGCGATCTGCGTGATGTCCATGCCGCGCTCTTTGGCCAGATAGAGCGGGATCCAGAAGGAGAAGGTCTGCCACGCCGGTTCGGCCAGAAAGCGCGGGACGGCGATGGCCCAGAAGCGCTTGGTTTTGGCGATGGCGCGCAAGGTCGTTGCGCTAGCCTCGACCGGGCGCTGACCCTCGCGGATTTCGGCCAGTTCTTGGGGTGTGACATAGGAGGCATCGCCGGGCGAGCGATAGAATTTGTACCATGCGGCTGCGAATAATACGCCCAGCGCCCCGGTGACGACAAAGGCCGCCTGCCAGCCATATACCTTGGCAACCACGGCGGCCAGCACCGGCGCGATCACCGCGCCCAGCGAAGTGCCCGCGTTGAACCAGCCCACCGCCACCGAACGTTCGCGATCAGGGAACCATTCACCGATGGTCTTCATGCCCGCCGGGATCGCGGCGGCCTCGGCCATGCCCAATAGGCCGCGAAACGCCGCCAGCGAGAGCCAGCCCCGCGCCGCGCCATGGGCCATATTGGCCAGGCTCCACGCCAGCGCGAACAGGGCGAATCCTGCGGTCAGACCAATCTTGTCGATCAGCATCCCGCCAATCGGCTGCATCAGCGTATAGGCAAGCTGAAACGCGCCGACGATATAGGAATATTGCTCGGTCGTGATGGCCAGATCGGCCTTGAGCTGAGGCGCCAGAACGCCCAGCGAATTGCGCGCGATATAGTTGATGATGGTTCCTACCATCACCAGCAACAGAATGCGCAACCTTGCTGAGCGCCATGTCATGTTTTTATCCTCTCCGTCGAATCTTATGCCTTACCAATTCCACATGGTACCATCTTCGAGCCTTGCGACGGGGAGGTAAGCCGGCTTGTAAGGATACTTGGCGGCCAGCGTTTCGTCGATGT
>NZ_JACIDX010000031.1 GCF_014196525.1 Novosphingobium sediminicola
AGTCCGGTTTCGTGGGAGGGGAAGAGGATATCCGTACAGGTATCTTCGCCCCTACCCGACTGGAACTCGGAAGTGGGTTCCAAAACGCTGGGGATCGCCACCTTCTACCTGCGCGGGGTTTGCGCCAACAGATGCCTGTGGGGCGTTGAAAATTTCGAGGAGGTCAATATCCGCCACTCGAAATTCGCCGCCGCCCGTTTTGCCCATCAGGCCGCACCCGCGCTTGAGCATTTTGCCGACAGCTCGCCCTCGCATTTCATTACCGGCATCAAGGCGGCGCGCGAGACGATCGTTGCGCGCAAGGATGAGGATCGCGAGGATTTCCTGAGGAAGCGCGGCTTCTCCAAAACCGATACCGCGAAGATCATCGAGACCGTGCTGGTCGAGGAAGGTCATCCGCCCGCATCGCTCTATGATTTCGTGCAGGGCATCACGGCCCACGCACGCAGCAAGCCGCATCAGGAAGCCCGCCTCGAACTCGAAGGCAAGGCCCGAAAGCTCCTCGAAAAGGCGCTCTGAGCGGCGCGGGCTAGCCCGCTCTCTCCTCATCCAGCTCTTTAGGCGGCTCCGGCTCAGTGCCGCTGCCGCCTTTCTCTTGCCCGCGAAGGATATCAGCCATGCGCGAGAATATTGTGCCTGCCCTGCAGGCGTTTCAGGTCGAGGTCGCCTTTTTCAGCGGCGATGAACGCTACGCCAGCGAAACCTACAAGGTCGAGGCGGCCAACTGGTACAGCGCCGAACAGGCCGCCCTCGAGATGTCGGGGGCCAGTGCTTATGACGACCCCCGCGTGCCCGATCTGCGCCGCGAGGCCTGCGCCCGCGCCTGCTGAGACCGGGCGTTTAAATCACGCAGGCGGCGGCATGAGGCCGGATATTCACGCGATGCCGCGGCTCGTATTTTCGAAAGCATCCCCATGACGGATAACTCCCTGCACGATTTCAGGGCGCTTCTGGCCCGCGCCCGCGCGGCGCTCGAAACACCTGCCGATCTCGACAGTCACGCGATGGCTTTCCTTGCCGAGGATATCGCGCTTGCCGAACAGGGCCTGGCGCATTCTCCAATGCTCTGGCCGCTCGATATCCATGTCGGGGTCATCGAACATAAGGAGGGACTCAACATCCATGTGTCCCTCGACCGCCCGGCGCTGGAGGAACAGATCGCCGAATTCTGCCGCGAATGGTGGCCGGACATCCGCGATCCCCGAAAAGCCGAAGATCTGAGCGACGCGGATGTGATCGAGATCTATTTCGACCGACATGACAGCGAATGCCTGATAATCGAGCAAATTCGGATCGATCCGCCATCGGCTACTGCTGTCTGTGCAACTCAACCTGCCTTGGAAAATGGCCGCTACTGCGTCCTTTCCACCGCGCATCTTTCCGCTGCGACGGCCGAGCTGCTCGACCTCTGGTCTTCCTGGCCGCCCGGTGATCGCCCGCTCGATATTGCGGCCGCCGTCCACGGCTGGTTCGTGCCGACCAGACTGCGAGACGAGTCCGGCGCAGCGCCTCTGCCCGAAGATCTCGCGGCACTGATCACCTTTGGTCGCGAAAAGGGCTTTGCCTATGTCCTTGTCGATTGCGATGGCGACACGGTCGATGACCTACCTTTGAGCAATTGGTGACAGTTGCTTTTGTCGGGAAGGCGCCGGCATGAAGATCCTTGCTACCTACCGCACCCAAATCAGGATCGAGGAAGTGGCCGGGCGCGATGCCAAGGTTCGCTATGTCCGCGTTCTCAAACAGGTGAGACGCCACCACCTCAATCTGCCGGTCATGCGCGCCCATCCGCGCAGGGGCGGCCTGGCCAATTCCGACCTGATGCCGAGGATCATCGCAGGTGTTCTTCGCAAGGCGGCGATCGGCTGCGCGCGGTTCGATCTCGATGCCCTGCCGCCCATGATCCGGGTCGAACCCGACAATGGCGGCTTCATGGCCTCGGTCCACCTGATCGAGGACTGACCCAATTTTCATCATCTGCCCTCCATCCGCCCCCATCCGCGATGGTCGGGGCCAAGAGGAGTGCATCTCATGACCTTTGCTGCCCATGAATTCGCCGCCGATACCAAAGTGCCGCTCGGCCGCTCCTCGACGGCTCCGCTTGAACTGGATCTAGCCAAGCTGATGGCGGGGCGCTGCCTCATTCAGGGTTCCTCCGGGGCGGGCAAGAGCCAGACCCTGCGCCGGATCATCGAGGAGGCCTTCGATTATCTCACAACCATCATCGTCGATCCGGAGGGCGAATTTGCCAATCTGGCCGATCATATCGGCGCCACCACCATCCTTGCCCGCGACTATGCCAATGACGGGCTGACCGCTCTTGCGCTGCGCGCGCGTCAGCATCGGATCGCGCTCCATCTCGATCTCACCGATCTTGAACCCGATATCCGCATCGAAAAGGCGGCGGCCTTCTTTGCAGGGCTCTTATCCGCACCGCGCGAGCATTGGGGCAATACGGTGCTGGTCTGTATCGACGAAGCCCATCTGCTGGCGCCGCATATGGCAGCCTCCGCGCGCGATGCTGAAACCCGCCGTCTTGGCGTGGCAACGCTCACCGATATGTGTGCCAGGGGGCGCAAACGCGGCATCGGCACGATCATCGCCACCCAGCGCCTTGCCAAACTGGCCAGTTCGGTGGTGTCCGAGCTTCACAACCACCTCATCGGCCTCAATGTCTTTGACCGCGACGTAGCCCGAGCCGCCGATCTGCTTGGTTTCGGCAGCGAGCAGGCCGGTCTTCTGCGCCAGCTTGCACCGGGCGAATTCTTTGCCTTTGGCCCCGCGCTGTCGCCGCTGCCGCAGCTTG
The DNA here is from genome assembly GCF_014196525.1 of Novosphingobium sediminicola. Taxonomy (GTDB): domain Bacteria; phylum Pseudomonadota; class Alphaproteobacteria; order Sphingomonadales; family Sphingomonadaceae; genus Novosphingobium; species Novosphingobium sediminicola. The sequence continues at coordinate 2,807 of NZ_JACIDX010000031.1, forward strand.
TCCGGATCGATCCGACGATCACCCGCCATATCGGCCATAGCCCGGCATTGCTTTCGGCTGCCGATCTCGATCCGCAGCAAAGCCGCTCGCTGCTCGAGCTTGATGCGCTGCGCGAACCCTCCGCAGGACGCAAGCTGCCGGTGCCACGGCAGGTGCTGCGCATGCTCGACAGTTTTCTGCTCGATCCGGCGGCGGGGCCTGCCACGCGGATTAGCGCGGCGCTGCGCAACATCGCACCCAATGCCACCACGGCGGAGGAACTGGCGCGGCATCTGGGCTTGCCGGGCGAGGACGTGGACGCCGGGCTGGACCTGCTTTCGGCCATCGGAGCTGCAGACACGATGCCGCGCGATGCGACAAGGATGGCCCGCCTGTCTGCACGGCTTCGTCTGCGCGTCATCGACACGCCGGTTGTCGGCCTTGCCTGAAAGGATCGACTGTGACCTACGACCGCTTCTGTGACCTGCCGGGCGATATTGTCGAACTGGCCCCTTACGTTCCGACCGAACAGCCCATCTGTCAGGCTCCCCTGCGCGAAATCGCCTTTCAGGCGAATGCCTGGCTCCCTGCCGAGACAGACCGGCTGCGTGAGGCATTCTTAGCCGATCATTCGCTTGATGATATCGCCCGGGATCTTGGGCGCAGCAGGGCCGGGATCGCCAGCCGCATTGCCGATCTCGGACTGCGCCGCCATTCCCGGCGCGATTGGCTGGAATGGGAGGACGGCGAGCTTGTCCGCCGATATGGCGAAGAACCGGCGTCCGATCTGGCCGCTCTGCTTGGCCGGTCGGTCAGTGCTGTCTATGCCCGAGCGAAACTGTTGGACCTGAGTGAACCGGCCGCGCCTGCCTATACCGGCTGGGAGGATGTCCAGATCAAGGAGGGCTATCGGGAAGGCGTTCCGGTTGCACAGATCGCGCAATTGATCGGACGGCCCTTTGCCGGGGTGATCGGACGCGCTGCGGCGCTGAACCTGCGCCATGACTGTCAGCCCGAGGGATGGTCCGACGAAGAATTGGCCCGCGCCTTCGAACTGGCGGGGCAAGGCCACCGCTACGTCGTAATCGTCGACAGGCTCGCCGACGAAGGGTTCCCTCGGCGCAGCGCACGCGGGTTTGGTCAGAAGCTCCGCAAGTTCGGTTATGGACGGGGCTGGGGCAGGGCGTGGATTGCTGAAGAGGATGATCTGCTCACAATGGCCTATGCCACCGGGGCAAGCCTTACCTCCTTACGCGAAAGGCTCGGTCGATCAGCTCATTCGATCCGCTGGCGCGTTGCCGAGCTGGGGTTGCGGGGCAGCCATGACCGGCCCAACGGGTTTCGCTCCGGGCCGGACTGGTCGGATGACGACAATGCCGTTCTCAGGCGCGACTATGGCAAACGACCGACCCGCCAGATCGCGGCTTCGCTCGGGCGAGGCGTGCGGGCGGTGCTGATGCATGCCAACCGGCTTGGGCTCTCGCATGGCTATATCCGGTCGTTCACGCCGGAGGAAGACCGGGCAATTGCGACAGCCTGGGAGCAGGGCATCTCACTCACTGACCTTGCCCAGGCTCTCGGGCGGGATGCGGCGGTCATCAGCAAGCATGCCGTCCGCATCGGCTATCGGTTCACCGATCCGGCGCGGCCCTGCAAGGCGCCCAGGAGCAGGCGGGCGGGCAGGATCCCGGTTGCGCCGGCGGACCTGATGGCGCCGGGGCCTTGGGCTGCTGTTCACAAAAAGGACGAGGGCCGCCCCGCCGCATGAGGATCGGCAGGGGCACTGAACGCTTCGAGAGTCTCTCATCCGCTCTTTGCGCCATCGTGACCTATGCCGGCGCGGCAGGCTCGGTCTGGATCTCCTTCGACAGGAAAACGCTGCCTGACGAGCGCTGACCGGCCTTTACGCGAGCTTTGACAAGGGGGGCCTGTTTGACAAAGGGGGGCTGCCGGTTGCCCAATTCCGAATCCTGGAGAAAGGTGATGCCCTGTTCCGACTACCTGTCGCCGCGGCGGCACATGCTGGCTTCGTTCGAGCGCTGCTATGCGGTGGCTGTCCAGAGGCGTCATCAAAGCGGATATATCCAGCTGATCCTGCTGACCGGCAGCCCTCTGCAGCCCTACCGGATCACCGGACGGGCGCCTGGCCGGAATGAGCGTATTGTCGCCATTATCGTCTAGCTTTCTGCCTGCGCCGCCTAATGGCATTCCTCGTGTCCACAGGAGTTTGCTCATGCCTTCCGGTTTCACCCTTGGTGCTCATTTTGAGGGTTTGATCAAGCAGCAGGTGAACAGCGGTCGTTACGCTTCGACCAGTGAGGTTGTTTGCCACAGCCTTCGCCCGCTTGAGGAACAGGAGGCCATGCGTCAGGCTAGGCTTGACGCGCTTCGTTCTGAGGTCGAGTCTGGCGTCCGAAGCGGGCCGGGTATTCCGGCTGATCGCGTCTTTACCAAAGCCCGTCAGCGTATCACCGATATTGCAGCAGAGCACCTGGAGGACTGATGCAGCTTGAATTTTCACCAGCTGCCGAGGATGTCCGGTCGATATCGCCGGCTTCATAGCCAGAGATAATCCGACAAGAGCAATCACATTTATCGATGAGATTGAAATTGCCTGCTTGAGGCTGCTCGTAGCGAGGGTCCCGGTGCCGAGCTCCGGATCATTGATATGGCGGTGCAATGTCGAGGTCGCCGCCGCGCGGGACTGGCGGGATTTCCTTGCTCCTGGGACTTCAGGCCGAGGGCCGTACGGCGGTGATGAAGCTGCCCTTGCCCTTGAGCTCCACGATGGGCCGGGAGCCGTATTCGTCATGATGGGCATTAAGCAGACGCAACTGCTGACCGCCGTGCATTACGGCAAATGTGTCATCAACGTCGAGCACAGTCCGCCTGTGGACCGGTGAATTTGGTAGCGCATTATGAAAGCGAACCTTCAAATAGTTGTTCGATTTTAGCAATATTAACCATCAATCCACCATTTCCGGCGATGAAAAGTCTGATTTTCCAAGCGGAGGTTGGAGCTTTGTCATCAACAATGGTCACGATCTCGCCAGGAAACACGCGAAAAAGCACTTTAGATGGTGTGGCGGCAAAGCTTCCGGGGTGGTGGCCTTTCGCCCTCATCACATTGCTATGCATTTTGCTGCGTCTTCCCACCTTTGGCAACCCGATGCTCGACTATGACGAGCAGCTCTATCTGGTTGTGGGCGATCGTATTCTGCATGGGCAATTGCCCTACGTGGATCTTTGGGACCGCAAACCCATCGGGCTCTTTTTGTTCTATGCCGGTGTGCGCCTGCTGGGCGGCGGCGGTATCATCCAATATCAGCTGATGGCTGCTCTATGCGTGGCCGTCACCTCATCGGTCATCTGGAGCATTGTACGCCGTAGCGCAGGCATGCTCCAGGGGTTCGTGGCAGCCCTGGCCTATGTTCTTCTGCTCAATGTGCTGAGCGGCATGGGCGGTCAGACGCCGGTCATCTACAATGCCTTGACAGCCTGCGCCGTCCGGGCCGCTTTCCGCTCAAACGATACGCAGAGGCGGTCCCGGATCGTCGGCCTTGCGTTAACGGCGATGGCACTCATGGGGGTTGCCATACAGTTTAAATATATGCCCGTTGTGGAAGGCATTTTTCTGGGGATCTGGTTTCTTTGGCGCCTGCGGCGTGCCGACATGCCGCTCCGGAGACTTATTCTCGTGGCATTCGCCATGATCACTGTGGCGTTGCTGCCTACCATTGCGGCTTTTGCTTATTATGCCTGGATCGGACATCTGGACGCTTTTATCCAGGCCAATTTCATTTCGGTTTTTCACCGCAAGCCGTTTCCCGTTGAAACGCGCCTATTGCAGATCAAATTTGTCCTGGCAAAGGCGATTTGCGTCATCGCACCGGCGCCTATGGCGCTGATTTTGCGTTGGCGTCAGCGTGCCGTGGGCAACCCGCAGGATTTTTGGCTGCTGGCCGGATGGACACTGTCTGCGGTTGCCGGCTTTAGCATGCTGGGTGATTTTTATGACTTCTATTTCATCACTGTTTTGCCGCCACTGTGCATAGTGGTCGCCCCGCTCGTTCGCGGCGGGCGAATGGGTTTTTTTATCAGCTGCATGCTGTGTTTATGGCCGGCCCTGTTGACCCCTTCGAATTACTTCAAGACTTCGGCTTACGAGCAGGCAGCCCGGCAGCTTACGCAGGCCATCACACCCTATGTCACGCATCGCTGCCTTTATGTCTATGACGGGCCCACGATTCTTTACCTGCTGACCGGTGCCTGCTCCTCGAGCCGCTATATTTACCCGGATCATTTGACCAATCCTACGGAAACTCCGGCTTTGGGCGTTGATGCCGCGGCCGAGGAAGCGCGTTTGCTTGCATCTCGCCCCGGCGCCATCATCACGGCGGACCGGCCACTGGTGCCGCGTGTCGATCCAGTCACACAGAAACTTGTCCAGAGGGCATTGGCACGTGATTACGTTCTGGTGGCGCGGGTTTCCGTGATTGAACGCGTGATTTACGTCTGGGCTTTAAAAGATCTGCATCCCTCTCGCACTGTCCGGATTGCGGATCCGGGTGCTGCCATTCCGGAATAATTTTCCATAGAGGGTTTCCAGATGGAGCCGTGGTCCGGCCGCCGCCGCGAGGCCCCGATTGAGGGTTGGGTACCTCGCGAAAAGATGGTTGTACAGTGTCGGCGGAGCGGCTGCATATCTGACGCGGCCGGATCAATCGCAATCGGTCTTGTCAGGGGAAATACATCTGGCAATTTTTTGGCTAAGGAGATGCTCATGGTCAGTCCCCGGTCCACGATGCCCAAACCAACCTTTCCAGCCTGATCCCTGAAGCGCCGGCGGGGGCGAGGTCGTGATCGCGCGCGGCAATGTGCGGCTTGTTCGGCTGGTGCCGATCGAATCGCAGGGGCGCCGCGCATTCGGGGTTCTCAATAGCAGGATCTCCGTCGATGAGCGCTTCAACGATTCCCTGCCGGAGGATAAGATCGAAGAGTGGAATCCTGCTTGAGACTGCTGTTCGATGCACATGCGCTGATCTGGTGGCCGGCGGAGAATGAGGCCTGAGCCTTCATGCCCGCAATGCCATTGCCGATGAGGGCGACGGCATTTTTATCAGCGCTGCTTCGACCATGGAAGTGGCCGCCAGGTTCCGCATCGGCAAATTGCCCGATCCGGCGCTCCTTTGCGCATGATTTCGAGGCGATCATTTGCCGGGCAGGGTTTCGGTGAGCCGGCCGTCAGCGTTCGGCATGCCCGGCTCGCCGGGGCAATGAACATTGCCAGCAAGGACCTCTTTGACCGCTTCCTGTTCGCGCGGGTTCGGAGCGAAGGCATGGTGCCGGTTTCCAGTGAAGCCCTGTTCGATGGCTTTGCGGTCCGGTGCCTCTGGTAGGATATTCAGAGAAAGCCGTTTTCTGCCTCGTCGCCCTGATGGCTTGACGCTGCCCATCCTTGAGGCACAGTTGTTTTATGCGCCTCACCGATCATCTTGCGGCCAGTCGGTGCCTCTACCCTGGCCCTCTGGCCGGCATGCCCGATATTATGCTGATCGATGTTCCGGCCGGCTTTGCCGGGGCGTCCCTGCCTCTGGGCCGCTATTACCCGATCATCCTCGAAAGCGTGGAAGAACTGGCCGAGCTGGAGACCTTTCTCGAAGCGCCGCGCGATGAGCTGGTGTTCCCCGATCTGTTCGACCGGCGCCCCTCGGGCAGCATGTGCGAATGTGTGGTGATCGCCCGCTATCGGCCTCCCTTGCCGGACTGGCCATGGGTGCTGCTCTGCCAATGGCCGGTGGCTTACACGTCGCTGGCTCCGCCCGAAGCCGATCTTTTTGCAAGGGATGTCTATACGATCGAGGTGGTGCCAAGCCGCAGCGAGATGATCGGCACCGAGAGCCGGTTGCGCGTGGCCCTGTCCTGCCATCCACACAGGCATGTCGGAGATGGCGGGCCGGAGATTGGTCATGCATGAGAGGTGTTGAACAGCGCCTGGAACTTTATCACGATGGCATCGCTCTGCCAGGAATCGCCGCGTATCCGTATCCCCCCTTTCCCCGTCATGGCGGCTTTGGAAAAGATCTGTCGGACGATGCTTCTCATTTTGCAGAATAGTTTGATGGCCCATATTCCCGGCGTCCATGATCGTCCGACCGGCATGCTTTGCACAAATTGGTCACAGCCCGATGATCGAACTCGAGGACAGCCGCATCCTCCGGCTTGTGACGAATGAGGATCTGCGGTCCTTCGATGCGGGAAGCGTCATCTTCGAGGACAGGATCACGACGGACCATCGCCTTCACCTGACCTGGATCGGACACGCGGCGGGCCGGGGGGGGGGAACTCTGCTTCGGGAGTACAGGTCCCGGTAATAGGGTCGCGCGGGCGGTGAGGGCAGGGGAGGAAGGGATAGGTTGCGCTGCGCGGCACCGCCGGGCCGGAGAGGAGAGAAGGGTCTTGATGAGTGTCGCCGGAAAAGGGTTCCGAGTGATATTCGAAAGGTCAAGGTAATGAATATCGGAGAAATCTCGCTTCAGAACGGTCGTCTGATGGGGCGTATTGCCACGCGCACGATCGATCTCCCCCGCATCGGTCTGCGACCCGTTGAAAGTCAGAACCCGCGGGCGCCCCGCTACGAGGTCGTCGCGCTCAATGTCGCCCGCCGCTGGGTCCAGATCGGGGCCCTCTGGGAAGCCGAAACGAAAAAGACCGGGGAAGTGTTCCTCGCCGGCAATATCGACGACCCCAGCCTGCCCGAGCCGCTGCCGGTGGCTTTGTTCCGTAATGAAGGCGGCGGCTACGCGATTGCATGGCGGCGCGATACGCTGCGTTCGGAAGCTGTTGGTCCTGGGTTTGGCGCCAGCAATTTCGATATGCAGGGCGGGGATGCCGATGGTCGCTACGAAGGCGGCGCGGAGCGCGGGTTTGGCGGCAGCACCGCCGGGCCCGATGGCACGGTAATGCGTCAGATGGCGCTCGCCGGCGCTGACGAGGATGACGACATCGCGTTCTGATCTTCTCTGTATTCCACCCCAAGCGGGCCGGGGCGTTCACGCGTTCCCGGCCCGATTTTTATCTCCCCCGTGCTTTGGGAGTGCTCACCATGACCGATCCATTTCCACGCAGCGTCAGCAGGTTTGCCGATCTGCCCGGCCTCTATGCGGCGATCACCGCCAGTCCGGAATTCCAGCGGGCCTTTGGCGATCCCATGCCGCTGTCGATCACTGAGCCGGGCGAGGAGTCTGGCGAACATGATATGCCCGAACCGCTTGCGGCGCAGGCCGAATGCGGTGCCGTTATCGCCACGATCTTCGATCTGCTCACCGGGACCAGGCTTGAACCGCTTGCAGCGGAAATCGCCTGGGGTTTTGTCAATTCCTTCCACTTCGTCGCAGGCAAGCTGGAACGCCGCGAGGAGGCCCTTGCCGATGAAATCCGCGATCTGGCCCGCAGTCCTGACACATCGGAAGTCTATAATCGTGAGCTGGAGGACAAACAGCTCCTTTGCCAGTCGACCGCCGAGCAGCGTGAGGCGATGGAATGCATGCGCGATTATGCCGCCGAGATGTATCGCGCACAGTCAGGCTGGCCATGGTCGCCGACAAAGGGCTCGCGCGCATCGAAAGCCTCGACCGCCACGCAGATCGCCGTTCAGGACTTTCTGCGCGGGCGTGAACTCGAAAGGCGCGAGCGCCATGTACCCAGAGGGCCGATTGTCATCGCCTCGGGCCATGCCGAATGGCATGACTGGCAGGCCGTCTGGGCAAGGCTCGATGCGGTTCATGCGCGCATCCCCAACATGATGCTGGTCTCGACCGCGCAGCGCAAAGGCTTTGATGCCATCGTCGCGGCCTGGGCGGCGCATAGCGGAGTTCCGCTGGTGGCCTATACGCTGACGGGCGGGGGGCGCGGGGCTCCCTTTGCCCGCAATCGGCGGATGGTGGAATTGAAGCCCGTCGAGGCTATTCTGGGCGAGGGTTCTGGCATTCAGGCCAATCTCTATCAGGCCCTGCGTAAGGCGGGCGTGCCGATCCACGCCTTCCGTAAAGGGGATCAGGCGCCCATCGCCGGCGTGCCCCGGTTGGCGGTGACAAGGCGTCGCCATAGCGTCTGATGGCTCTTTCCGTATTACCGTAACTCCGGCCGGCCGCGCTTATGCGCGGTCGGCCTTTTTTATGCCTGAGGGGAGGGACTAGCCCACGGTTTGATCACAAGAGATGCCCCATGGCGAGGTGGCGTCTGGAGGCACCCGTTGCGAAGCGGGGGCGTCGAACCCCCGCTCCGCAAGCCTCCTCTCTTCTCTCAAGTCTTCCAAGTGTGGCACGGGATCGCGACGGCCTCAAGGACGGCGGGGCCCCACCATTTTTACGGGCGGGTAGGGCGCGGTGCCTGGATCGCGAGCATATTTTCCGCCCGAAAAAATCGTGACCCCCACCGCCGCTGCGCGGTCGCGTTCCGCGATCCCTGACCCCGCCGCTCGGAGCCCGTGCCGATGAAGAGACCTCTTTTTTGATGGAGGTTACAATGACCAAGGCAATCCGTTCTGTCCGCTCCTTTACCGAGATCGCCGAATTCCTTGCGCAGGAAACCGCGGGCCCCACTGACGACTTTGCGCACAGCTTTACTGAGACCGTCGATGGCTTTCGTATCAGCATCGCCGACGAGGTGGTGACGAGCGATCTGCCCGACGCATTGCAGGTCCAGCTTGCCACCGAAATGCTGGTGCGCACGATGTTCGATGTGCTGCGCGACACCAGGCTTGAAATGCTGTCCGATCGCCTTGCATGGGGGATTGTCCATGCCTTCCACCGGGTCGCCGGGCAACTCGACGGCGAGGCGGACAAAGCGGCACTCAAGGTCCGGGATCTCATCCGCGATGCCGACGGCAGCGAGGTGATGATGGGGGAGTTGGAAGAGGCCCAGACACTCTGCCAGTCACTCGATGAAGCCCGCGAGGCGGTAGCCTGCATGCGCGACCATGCCGCTGCCACCTTCCACAGCGAGACAGGCCGTCCGTGGTCCTCGCCGCGCGGATCGCTGGTGTCAGGCAAGCGCACCGCCTCGGTTATTGCCGCCCAGGATTTCCTCGCCGCGCGCCGTCAGCGCCGGATTGATCAGCACCACCCGCAGGCCCCGATCGTGATCTTTTCAGGTGGGGCGGAAGGCTGGCACGACCACGCGCTGATCTGGGAAAGACTCGATGCAATCCGTGCGCGGATACCGGCGATGGTGCTGGCAACGACGGCACAGGAAAAAGGCTGCGATGCGATGGCGGCTGCCTGGGCGGCGAGCCGGAATGTCCGCCTTGTTGCCTTCACCCTCAACCGCAAACTCGGGGCGCAGGCCGGGTTTCGCCGCAACGAGCAATTGCTGGCCCTGTGTCCGGTAGAGGCGGTGGTGGCGCAGGGCTCAGGGCTGCAATCCCATCTGGCGCGCGGGGTGAGGGCAAAGGGTATCCCCGCGCATTTCATCACGCTTGCCAATCAGCGTGAGGCGGCGTCTCGTTAGGGTAGCGCAAAGGGCTGGTCCGGTTTGTCCGGGCCAGCCCTTCTTCTTTATTCCGATGTCGATGTCGGCCCCGCTCAGGGACCCGTCACCGGGTCCGTCGCGGTGCCGATGACGGGCAGCGGTTCTTCCCCGGCATTGCTTCTTTGCGACTTATCCCGGGTCGGCCTGGCGGGCGAGCGAGGTTGGGGAGTTGCTCCGGTGCCGGCTTCAGGCGAGGCCTTGAGCGCCGTGATCGCAGCGCCGCCGCCGGTTCTGATCGCCCGGGTCACGATCTCGCGCAAGTCACGTTCGGTGAGCCGTTCGACCGGGAGCTCACGGATCAGATTGGCATATTTACCCCGCAGCGCGAGGCGTGCCTTCTCGACGTCTTCGGCGGCCTTGCGCTGGCGTTCTTCCAGTTCGGCAAGGCGATCTCTTTCGCTCAATTTGGGCATGTCCATCATCCTTTTTAAGAGATGGTCTGCCCGCCACTCTTCCTATATCGGGTGCATCGCGCATGTGCGCAATATCCCGGCGCAAAAACCTCAGGGGCGTGGCGGGGCAACCGCGGGGTGATCGTCAGAACAAGGCAATGGCCCTTGCCGGAACAGCTGCCTTGCTGCCGCTGTAATATCCACAGGCTTGGTATGATCGTCGCAACTGGGGCTATTTGCCGGCAAGGGGGCGAAAGATCGCCGTCGCGCAATCGCGCACCCGGCCTTACGTGCAGGCTTACGTGCCTGCCCCTGGTAAGCGTCTGCTGTGAAGACCATGGCTGCATCAGTATTATATGGTCCGATCCCGTCGCAAGCGGAGAGGACAGTACCGTTTTGCAATGCCTGCGCAGCAGCTTCGTCAGGTCGGCGGCGCGTTGGCGGTCCGGCCATACCCGCGAACCCGGGCGACATACTCACACATCACGCTTTCGAGGTTCGATGCCGGCCGGTTCGGTGCGGCAACGTAAGACGAGCGAATATGCCGATGTCTCAGCCTTGCCGGCGCGGCAATGGTCAGGTCCGCTCAAACGAAGTCCACCGTGAGGCAGGTTCCGAAGTGACGCCGAAACGGCTGCGATTTCGAATGAATGCTGGGTTGGAGAGGCAACCGGGGAGCGGTCATCGGGGGCAGGCAACCGAGGACAGGCAACCGGGGACGGGCAGGCGGCCGTCCGGGCGATCGCCGTCGCCCGATATTTTCGCGATTTTCGCGCCTCGTGGGCATGGTGCATGGGCATAGGCTTTATGAAGGCGCACCATTGGCTGCATTGTGCCGCGCCCCTGATCCTATCCCCCAATCCGATCCCCCAAAATCCGACAGGGTCTGCGCGGGCGCGGTGATGTTGCCGCATTTGTCCAAGGGTAAGGCCTGCCTCATGGCAGGATTGTGTCGCAGGGCACCATGAGCAGACTCAGCTCTGCATGGAAATACCACCTCAAGTCTGCCGCAGATGATGATGCAATATGGACATGCTGAAGTAAATTGACTAGGCAATAGTCTGTATTTGGGGCAAATTGATCCAATGGTGTCAGTCGTGATTGCCGGTCTGGCGATTGCTGCCTTCGCGCAGCAAGATGATCCGCCTTCGGCTCCGCCCGCCTCCGCATCCGATCTTACGGCGGCGCAGCTTTTTGCTTTTGCCGATGCCGCGCGCGATCGGGACGATTTTGCGACTGCCCGGATCGCCTACAGGGCTCTGGCCACCAATCCCGACATGGATCTGCGCAATGAGGCGCGCTTTCGTCTGGCGATGATGCTGGCCAATCGCGAGCACCGGCTGAAAGAAGCTGCGGTGGAATTGCGCCGCATTCTCGACGAAAAACCGCAGGCCGGGCGGGTGAGGCTTGAACTGGCGCGCATTCAGGCGGAGCTGGGCAATCTGGGCGCGGCTCAGCGGGAATTGCGGGCGGCGCAGGCGGGCGGTCTGCTCGCTGACATCGAGCGCATGGTCCGCTTTTATTCGGCGGCGCTGCACGCCGGCAAACCATGGGGTGTCAGTCTCGAGGCAACCCTGGCACCGGACTCCAACGTCAACCGGGCAACAAGGTCCGACACGCTCGGTACGGTGCTTGGCAATTTCACCCTCGACCGGAATGCCAGAGAGCGATCGGGATTGGGGCTGGCGCTGCGCGGCCAGAGTTTTTTGCGCATGCCGCTCTCATCGGGGATCGGCATGGTTGCCAGAGCCAGCGGGCAGGCGAGCCTCTATCGCGATGCGGGTTTCAACGATGTGCTGGCGGGGGTGCAGCTCGGTCCCGAAATGCTGTTCGGCAAAGATCGCCTTTCTCTGGCGGGAGGCCCGACATGGCGCTGGTTTGGCGCGGAGCCCTACAGTCTGTCGTGGGGCGGCAGCGCCACCTTCCTGCATCCGCTGGGCGCGCAGGCCCAGTGGCGGCTGGAAGGCGGCCTCGCGCGCACCACCAATTTTCGCAACAGTTTCCAGACCGGCACGACCAGCTCGCTGACTTCCGGTTATGATCGGGCTTTTTCCGCGCGGCTCGGCGGCGGCGTTCAGGCAAGTATCAGCCGCACGGCGGCGCGCGATACGGGCTACTCCGATGTCGCAGCAGGCGGATCGCTGTTTGCCTTTCGCGAAATCGGCGCCGCCACATTGGTGCTCAGCGGCGGGTACAGCCGTCTTGAGGCCGACGCAAGGCTGCTGCTTTACCCGCGACGGCGCAGCGACGACCGCTTCACGGCATCGGCCAGCCTGACATGGCGGCGGCTGCAATGGAAAGGATTTTCTCCCCTCGCGCGGCTGCGCTGGGAGCGCAATCGTTCGACCGTAGAGATCTATGACTACCGCCGCATTTCCGGCGACATCGGCATCACATCGGCTTTCTGAACAAAGGGCTTGGGGCATGATTATCATCAAGACTCGCACAGCTGTGCTGTCCACTGCGGCTTCGCTGATGCTTGCCGGATGCGGCGGGGGTGACGGCGGCGGCGGTGTCGGATCCACACCAACCCCTTCCTCGCCGGTGATCGGCTCGGGTACGAACACCAGCCTGACAGGAACCCTGGCCAGCGAAGCCTTTCTGAATTCGGCATCCTTTGCGGCAATCAGCGTGCCCCGCAGCGGAGCTGCAGCGACGACCTGGGCAGGCTCTGCCTCATTGAGCATCATTTATAATGCCGCGACCGGCACCTATTCGCTCAACGATGGAACGCGCAGCGTTTCCGTCGGCGCCGCCAATATTGATCGCTCCAAATCCAATACGGCTGTCACAACCTATGCCCTCGCCGGCGGTGCCACCAGCGACAGCATTATCCTGACCAACAGCGGCTCGAGCGCCGGACTGACCCGTTATGTGGGGGCTGGCGTCTGGTTGCGTGAACTCGACCTTGCCACCACCATTGATGGGCGGGTAACCAGCTTCACCTACGGCGTGCAGACCGGCGCGGGCGCCCTTCCGCGCAGCGGTTTGGCCAGCTTCGATGTCAACCTGCTGGGCGTGCGCAGCTCCGGTGCGGCAATCTATGCGCTGGGCGGCAACGGCAGGCTCAACGTCGATTTCGGCACGGGCGCCATGTTCGGCAGCGGGCTTTACAGCGAGACGAACTCGACCACGGGCGGCGTGTCCGACAATCATGCCTGGCAGTCTCAGGCGCTGATCTCATCGTCAAAAAACAGCTTTCTTGGTCTGATCCAGACGGATTCTGCGGGTAACGGCGAATGGCACGGCGCCTTTTACGGCCCTTCCGCGCAGGAGGTCGGCGGCAGCTGGTCAACCGATACAGGAAATGGAAATGCGGGCAGCGGCGTGATCTGGGGGGCGCTGGGCACCACATCGCTCAATGGAGCCGGCAGTCTGACCTCACCGCAGAGCGATGTCTTCTTTGCTCCCCTGTCGGCCTCGCTTTCGGCAAATTCTGCAGCCGCAGGCGGCAATCTGTCATCCATTGCCGGCGGGGCGGGCCTTGCTGCCATCTATCGCGCCAAGTCGGGCGCTCAGGATGTTGTCTATTCCAGAGACGGCCGGATCACCTCCCCGTCGTCGTCCGGTGCGCTCACCTATCAGCAGTTCAACACCGGTCTGCTCTATACAAGAGGCGGTGTGGAATATGACATGCGGACCGGCAACCTGCTCTTTGATGCCTATGCCTACGGCTTTGACACGCAGGCCGGCGCGGTGCCGCGCACCGGCTCGGCCACCTATGGGCTTGTGCTGCGCGGTGCGGCGGCCCCGGTCGGCCAGCCACTGCGCGACCTGTTCGGAAACGGAGCTTTGCAGGTCAATTTTTCCGGCAATACACTGACCACGCAGGGCAGCTATTCTCTGGCTGCCCCCGGAGCGGACAGTTACAGCATTATGCGCAATCCGATCGACCGGGGCAACTGGAGCGGCACGGCCGTAATCTCCTCCACCGCCAATACCTTTTCCGGCACGCTGGCCTTTGACAGCGACAATACCGCCGATTTTTCGGCCAGTATGACGGGCAGGTTTTTTGGTCCCGCTGTGCAGGAAGTGGCCGGCAGCATCAGCGGAACCGCCGGCGACGGATCGCGTCTGGCCGCTGCCTTCACCGGCAAACAGGACAGCAGCATCGGCGCTGCCCTTAACGGACTGTCCAGCCTGACCGGTGTGGCAACACTGTCCGGCAGCAGCGCTTATCTCGACGATAATCCGGCGCTTTCCGCGCCATGGACTGACCTCGATTTCAATGTCGGCACAATATGGGATACTTCGGCCAGATCCTATCGTTTCAAGTCCGGCACTTCGGGGACCTACGCCCTCGACAAGACCTTCCTTGATACGGACAAGGTAGCAGCGCAAAGCGATGCAACCTACACCGTCTATCGCAATGCTTCGGGCGATGCGCGTGTGCTCAATCCCGGCGCCGGCAATCCTCTGATCGCATTGACCTACACCAGCTTTGCCGAAATCACTGCCGCCACTGGCACGATGCAGAACCCGGCCACATGGTATGTTCCGTTTGGCGCTCCCACACCCGATTTCCAGATGCCGCGCTCGGGTTCGGCCAGCTATGCAGGCGTGGTTGTCGGACGCGGCGATGGACCGGGCGCGACCAATGCGTCCAATCTGTCCGGAACCAGTACGCTTGCCGTGAATTTCACCACTTCCGCCGCGACCATGAATATGGCGCTGACGGCCACCAATCGCACCACCGGGGCCATTCAGGCCATCGGCACCATCACCTATGCCGGTTCCATCGGCAATTCCTGCCCGTCCTGCAGTCAGAACACCCTGTCAGGCTACCCGACCACCGCTGGTACTTCGGGCACGCTGACCGGCATGTTCTACGGCGCCAATGCCGCAGAATTCGGGGGTGCTTTCAATCTTAATCTCAACAATGCCGCTGCGGGGCAGGCATCCTCTTTCGCAGGGGCCGTGGTCGCCAGAAAGGCACCGTGAGCGGGTTGAGTGTTTGCCGTGTGCCAAGGGGATGAGGGCCGCAAACCTCTCTGACTGCTGATGTCCGCAAGCAAGTGATGCAGTCATCGCGGGCGAGGCTCCGCCGCCAATTTCGGGCAGGACCGGAGGCTTTGCCGGATGCTGTTTACGAGCGCTGCGGCCCATGCCGAACGTGAAGTCGACAGGTGGTGTCTCTGCGCGCTCTGCACTGACGACACCGTTCCAAAGGCCTCACCGGAGGCAGCAGGCGATGGCTGCAATCATGAAGCCCGCCTCAATCAGAACCGAACAGATCGCGCGTGAACACCTTGTCTTTCACATCGCTGATCGCGCTCGTCATGCGATTGGCAATAATGACGTCGCAATCCTGTTTGAAGGCCTCGAGATCGCGCACGATTGGGGAACCAAAGAACTCGTCCTGGGTTATGGTCGGTTCGTAGACCACGACCTGAATGCCTTTGGCCTTGATGCGCTTCATGATCCCCTGGATCGAAGATTGCCGGAAATTGTCCGATCCGGCCTTCATGACCAGCCGGAAAACGCCAACCTTTCGAGGTTTTCCGGCAATGATCCGGTCAGCCAGAAAGTCTTTGCGGGTATGATTGGCATCGACAATGGCCCGAATGAGGTTCTGCGGGACCTGGGAGTAATTGGCCAGCAGTTGCCTGGTATCCTTGGGCAGGCAATAGCCCCCATAACCAAAGCTGGGGTTGTTGTAATGGTGCCCGATGCGAGGGTCGAGGCATATGCCGGCAATAATCTGACCGGTGTCCATCCCGCCGGCCATCGCATAGCTGTCCAGCTCGTTAAAAAACGCGACGCGCATGGCAAGGTAAGTGTTGGCGAATAATTTGATCGCTTCTGCCTCATCGGCATCGGTGAAAAGAACCTCGACGTCTTTCTTCACGGCACCCTGCAGCAGCAGATCGGCAAAGATCTGTGCCCGCTCGGAACGCTCTCCAACAATGATGCGGGAAGGATGCAGGTTATCATAGAGGGCCCTGCCTTCGCGCAGAAATTCAGGGCTGAAGATAACCTGCTGCGTATCAAAACGCTCACGGACGCTCCCGATAAAACCGACAGGAACAGTGGATTTGACCACGATCGTTGCCTTGGCATTGTTGTCGATTGCCGTGCTGATCACCGCTTCAACCGATGAGGTGTCGAACTTATTGGTATCGACATCATAATTGGTTGGCGTGGCGACAATGACAAAATCCGCGTCGGCAAGCGCTTCGCGAGGATCAAGGGTCGCTCGCAGGTTAAGCTGCCGATTGGCCAGGAATTCTTCAAGTTCGGTATCCGCAATCGGCGAATGACGGGCATTGAGCATCGCAACGCGATCGGCAGAGATATCGACTGCGACGACTTCATTATGCTGCGCGAGCAGGACGGCATTTGAGAGACCGACGTAACCAAGGCCAAAAACAGCGATTTTCATTCGGGGATACTCACGCGATGGTCGCCCCTTCTGCAAGAAAGGGCAAAGCGGGTTTGACGGTCCATGCCCTTAAAACAGGGCAGGCGGTCGCCTGAAAAACTATGACATGCACTCTCTATTCGCGCTTGCTGCCGGGACAGTCAATGGCTTTATGCTGCAACTGCACATCAACATATCTCGGGTGATGCGGTCAGTTATTCGCCTGTGCGAAGTCATTGGTGAGGCGGCTCATCAGCCTTGTCGGATCAAGGGGGGAGGGAACTGCCGCACAGCCTTCCACTAGCCCGTCTATCCTTCGCGATCGGGAACATGCGGCGCGATGCCATCCAACTTTGAGCTGACCTGTCTCCAGACCTCCCCGGTAACCCATCCCGCCGGTTGAGGAATGACCACTACGCCCGCGCGGGAGCGTCGCAACCCCCATTTGTCCGACCGTGTTACCGGCCTTCGGCCGGCGCCCGCACCACTCGTAAAAATGGAGGTTTCCCTGCGGCTGCGCCTCCGGTGCGTCGCCCCCTCAATCGCAGGCTGCGCTTCAGGTCATCCCGGCGGGAACGGCTCACCGGGAAGATCTGGAGACAGCATATGAACAAGGTTTTCCTTTCCGGCCGCATCACTTCCGAGATCAGCCGCTTCGGCACGGACAGCAAGGGCGGCGTCAGTTTCACCCTCGTCACCAGCAGGCCCGTCATCAAGGACGGCCAGGTCGTCAAAGGCGAAGATGGCTACACCGAGACTTACGACCAGTTCCACACCATCAAGGCTTTCAACGGCCTCGGCAAATCGATCGCCAACCACAAGAAGAAGGGCGACAAACTCATCATCACAGGCGAGATCCGGTATTCCCGCAATGAGAAGGACGGACGCACCTATTACAATACCGAGATCGTTGCTGACGAGATCGAGTTCCTCTGACCCTCAACGGGCGGCCCCGCCGCGATTTCCTCGAAATCGCGCAGTTTAAAGGAAGGCGGGCCGCCCTCCTATCCCGGAGACAGGGTCATGAACAACAGGTCCGCCAACAGGCATCTGATCGCCGCGCTGGATCGCCTGACCATGGTGCAGCGCATTGCCTATCTGCTCAACGCCACCGATGGCTTCAGCCTCGAAGCCATCGCCTTCAGGCACGGGGGGAGTATTCGTGAGGTGGAAACCGCTCCGGCGGGGGCTCTGGGCAAGATCACCGAGGGGTTGGGCGAGCCCTGACCGCAAAGAGGTCGGCATCGGCGCGGAAGGCATACGCGGCATGGGGTATGGAGGTCTGTGTGGCGCCCCGTAGAGCGGCGCAGCGCGCGAAGTTTGTCCGGTTGCAGGGGGGGCGGCCAAAGGGCTATTACCCCTGCACAGCCGCTTCCAGCGCGGCGAGCCGTTCGGTGCAGATGGTATGGACAATGCGCCCAAGTTCCTCGACCCGTTCCCCCAGCCATGCCAGTTCCTCGGCGGTGATCCGGTAATGTTTTGAAAATCGCGCCTTGACGTAAGCGTCCTTCAGCTTCTCGAACAGGGCGCGGTCCTTGCGCAATTCCCGAGGCCATGCTTCGACCAGCCGAAGGTCCAGTCGCTCAGCTTGGGTGCGCAGGAAGATGATGTTGTGGTTGTGTGGGCTGTAGAAGGTGCTGACCAGCAAGACGCAGTTGTAAAGACGTTCAGTCGTTTGATGCAGCATGAAAGCCGCGTCCTTGAACCACTCTCGGTGCAGATCATCCCTAAAATTGACGAACGCCCGCATTGCGCTGGGATGCCACTCCTCAAAATACTCCCGTGCCATATCGAGATTGGCCTGCGGTGTTCTTGGCATCGGCCTTGCCAACTCACGGTCATCAGACTCGTAGATCGCGATGCCTTCGTTGGCGATGTCCATGAAGAAGAACCGCCCATGGGCGAGACCGTCGTTCACCTGCTGAAGCGAATGCACGATGAAATTGACCGGGGTTCGCAACCGCCCCGCGATCATCTCCTCGATCAGGCGTTCATCCGCGCGGGTCCAGTAGGCGGCCCGGTCAGCCAGTTCCTTCTGGCTGACGATAATCAGCAGGTCGAAGTCGGAGCGATAGCCCTTGGCGGTATGAGGCTCATCAACCCAGCCGCCGCGCGCATGACTGCCATATAGAAGAATCTTGACGATCTTCCCCGTTTTGCGCCTGCCGGTCGCCTCCACATGCGCGCCGTCAAATTCCTCGAACAGCAGTTGCACCACGCGGTCGATTTCGCGCTGCTTGTGGGCCGGCAGATGATCGAGATCGGTTTTCATCACCTCATCCTAACAACATCTTGCGGGCCCTGCGCAACTGAATTGGCCGATGACGGGAAAGAGCCTGCCCGATGCCATAGCCCGTTCAACTTTGGGGGCACACGGTGGTTTTCCCCGCGACGCTTTGTTACCGGCTTTGCTGCCGCCACAGCCGCCCAAAGTGATCGATCACATCATCCGTGAATCATTCCATAAAACCCGTGATTTGCCCACCGCCAGAACTGGTTTTGCGGGCGCATTCGCTGGCTCATGCGAAGGGCCGGACGCACGCCCGAAGAGGGCGTAAGTGTAATGCACCGTACGCACGGGTGCTGCGAGGCTTTTTTCGATACATATCATATTTTTATGCCTGACTGCCGTGACTCCCAAAATTCCGAAAATCCGGGAGTCACGGCACCCAAGTCCAACTTTATCCATGATAAATTATTGATAAATATCCGGCCTGTTCTGGGTGTCATGACTCCCATCATGCAGCAGGCGGCGTGGCGTGATGCATCGAGCAAAATGGACTGAATTGTCCCATTGCAGCATTGAAGTCCGTACCGGATTCGCTTATATTCGCAAAGCTTACGACCTCAGGCAGAAGCTCTGTTCAACGGAGTTTCTGTATGACAAAATTGACTATTCGTCTCGACGAAGACCTTTACGCTCGTCTTGGGCGTCGCGCCCATGGTGCCGGCTTGCCTCTGGCTACCTTCTGCCGAAATATCCTGGCGCAGGCGGCGGATCCCCAGAACCGCTACATCTATTCTTCCAATGACGAGATCCTCTCGGCCTCGATCCAGACGCTGACGATTCTTGCTACCTTCGTAGGCCAGCAATCACCCAAAGCGCTGGAAGCCGGCACGGCCGAGGCGAGGGAGCTTTTGGCCGAGCGGGGCTTGCTTCCGGAAAGGAGCGGGTCATGAGCATCTTTCGCAACGATACGGTCGGCTCATGGACCAGGGGCGGGCAGGCTATCGTCCATAATCTGCGGATGACGACGCAGGTTTTTTATCAGACTTTGCTGGCGGGCTTTGCACTCTGGGCGATGGGCACAGTGTGGTATGCGCTCGAAAAATCCTCTGACTATGAACGCTATGTGTTGGTCAAACTGGCCGAGGCCGCGATCAAGGTCGATGCGGCGGCCGGCACCAATGCTCCGGTGCTGTTTCACACGCCCGACGGCACCACCTATCGCACCTCAGCCGACTGGCTGATAGCCTCGCCGCTGGCCAAAAACACGCTCCACAATTTCGAGATCTATCTGCTGCATGGTGCCCTGATCGCCGGGCTCTTCACGCTTTGTGCGCTGGCCTATGCGTGGTTCTATTTTACCCGGACGGGCAAGGGGCTTGGTTCCAACGAATATCTGCGCGGCGCGCATTTCGGGACCATCCGGCAGATCCGGCGCGCGCTGCGGGGCGAGCGGAAGGGACCGCTGCGCATCGGCGGCGTCCCCATGCCCTCCGACTTTGAAACCGAGCACCTGCTGATCTGCGGCGCGCCGGGGACGGGCAAGACCAATATCATCGTCAAGATGCTCGCCGGGATCCGGGCCGAGGGCAAGCGTGCCATCGTCTATGATACGGCCGGCACTTTCGTCGAAAAGTTCTACCGTCCAGGCATCGACACACTGCTCAATCCGCTCGACGCGCGCAGTGCGCACTGGTCGCCCTGGGTCGATGTGCCGCAGGAATATCAGTATGACCAGATCGCGGAATCGACGATCCCTGAACCCCATGGCGATCCCTTCTGGGCGAAGGCATCGCGCGGTACGCTGGTGGCGGTGCTGCGCAAGCTGGCGCGGCAGAAGCACACCTTCATCTCGGTGCTGCTGTTCCGATTGCTCCGCTCGAAGCTGAAGGATCTGGCCGCCTTCGTGGCCGATACCGATGCTGCGGCCTTTATCTCCACCGAGGGGGAGCGGACCTCGGCAGGCATTCAGGCTGAACTCGCTTCGGTGATGCGCAGCTTTGCCTATCTCGACGATACCGAGGATGCATTCTCGATCCGTGACTGGGTTGAAAAGGGCAGGGAGGGCAGCTGGCTCTTCATCACGGTGAAAGCCGATCAGCTTCCTTCGCTGCGCCCGCTGATCACCGTCTGGCTCGATATCGCGATCAGCGCTATCATGAGCCTGAAGCCCGATCGTGACCGGCGGCTCTACTGCATCATTGATGAATTGCCGACGTTGCAGAAACTCCCCTCGCTCTCCGACTTCCTTGCCCGGGCGCGCAAATATGGCGGCTGCGGTGTCCTGGGATTCCAGTCCTATCCCCAACTCGAGGCCACCTATGGGCGGCAGGAGGCTGCTGCCATCACCGGCTATTGCTCGACATGGGTGGCTCTGCGGGCGAACGATACCGACACCGCCAAACATGTGTCGGAGAATCTGGGGCAGGTCGAGCAGATCGAGGCCAATGAGGGGATGAGCTACGGGGTCAATGATATGCGTGACGGGATCAATCTGTCGCGCATGCAGGTGACCCGGCCGCTGGTGATGTCGACCCAGATGCATCAATTGCCCAACCTTAAGGGCTATCTGCGCTTCGGCCGCAGCCTGCCGGTGGTACAGTTTGTCGATAGCTACAACCGGATGCCGGATCTCGTATCCGGCTTTGTCGAACGTAAGGAAGCGCCCGCTCCGCATCCTATGGCCGCGGAGTTGATCAGGCTGGCAGGAGCCGAAGCGCGTCTTCGCGAAGCGGTGGGGAAGGGCATGCCGCAGCACAATAATGTGCGGATCGAACAACATCAAACGACCCAGCCAAGCGAGCCGACGGCGTCTGATGTAAAGGGAAGGCCCGCTGATCCCAAAATGCGAAAGGCCGGAGGTGCCACTGGTGAATCCCGAGGCACACAAGATTTTTTCGCGGGTTCCGATGTGCGGCCGATTGGATTTGAGGATATCATCGACTGCCCTCCGGAAAATCTCCCGCTGCCGCCTCGGGATGCCTGCGATCTGCTGTTGGCGCGGCAAGGCACAATCGCATCGAATCTGGTCCAGCATGGCGAAGTTGGCGGGCCGCGCAAAAAGGCGAGGCCGGCATGATTCATCCTGTCCGACTCACCGGAAAACCGGCTAATATCGCCCGCTATTATACTGTGGGAGACTATTATACCAAGGATGGGGGTGAGCATTCGTTGTGGGGAGGAGAGATCGCTAAAGACCTCGGCCTTGAAGGTACAGTCGATCCTGAAATATTTAAGGCCCTCCTGACTGGAGAGGTTGCTGGACAGCAGTTGGGACGATATAAGAAAGAAGGCGAAGTTCAGCACCATCCCGGCTGGGACTTCGCCGTCAGTGCTCCCAAATCCGTTTCAGTCATGGCGCTGGTTGTGGGCGACGAGCGTATTGTTGCCGCGCACGAACAGGCGGTCGGCAGCGCCATCGCCTATCTTGAAGAGCATGCCGGCCTGCGCCGCCGCGACGATGGAGAGATCCGGCATATAACCACCGGCCGTTTGCTCTTTGCCCGCTTTACAGAGCATGCAAGCCGCGAGCTTGATCCTCATCTTCACACCCATGTGGTCGTGCTCAATATGACCAATCAGGCACCCGGCGATCCGATGGCCAGCCTGGAAAGCAGGGCCATGTTTGCCGAGCAGATGACGGCGGGGCAGGTCTATCGCAACGATCTGGCGCATCGCCTGCGCGAACTGGGATATCAGATCGAGAGTGATCCCCGCAGCGGCCTGTTCGAGATCCGCGGTTTTCCCAGGGAGCTGGCAACAAGTTTCTCGCGGCGCGCTGAGGATATTAATGCCCATGCCGGCGAACATGGGCTGCGTGGGCAGGAGGCGCGGCGGCAGTCTTTCTATGCAACCCGACCGAAGAAGGAGAAGATCGATCTTGGCGGGTTGCATGATCGCTGGGTCACGCGAAGCCGTCCCTATGCCGACAAAATTGAACAAATAAGGGTCGATGCAGACAAGGTCGGGGAGCGCTCCCTGCCGGGTGACAAGGCCACAGCAGCAAGAGCGATGCTGTTCGGTATCCGTCAGGCCGAAACCCGCGAGGCTGTCAACAATCTGGGGCAGATGCTGCGTTTGGGACTTGCCAGCCATGTCGGGGAGGTTCGCCTGGCCGATATCCGACCGCTGGCCGATGAACATGAAGAGCGGCGCAAGTTACTGGCCACGCGTCAGCCCACCAGCGATCAGGTGCACATACGCGGACGCACCACAAAAGCGACGGCGCGTATGGAGCAGACTTTCGCTCGCCATCTGGCACTGGCGATCGATGATGCGCGGCCGATGGCTTCCGCGGATCGCCTGCTGGCGCGCCTCGAACATGCGGGCCTCAATCCTGCGCAGGAGCGCGCGCTGGTGGAAATCGCCACCTCGCGCGATCGACTTACCGGGCTGCATGGTGTCGCCGGCTCGGGCAAATCGACACTGGTCAGGGTACTGGTCGAGGCGGCCGATCCCGGCACAAGGGTGGTCGCACTGGCACCGACATCTTCGGCGGCCGCCGAACTCGGGGAAAAGGCAGGCATCCCCTCCCGCACGGTAGCGAGCATGATGGCAAGCGGCGGAAGCGGCATCACCCAATCTCATGTGTTGGTGATCGATGAGGCGGGGCAATTGGGCAATCGTCAGGCGCAGCGCATCCTCGAAATCAGCCGCGAAACCGGAGCGCGTGTGCTGTTTCTGGGCGACAATCGGCAGACTGGGGCGATTGAACAGGGCAAGGCCTTCTGGCTGCTCCAGCGCCTTGGCCTTCCCACCGCCCAATTGATGGAGGCGGTGCGGCAGGAGACCAGGGCCATGCATACGGCGGTCGCGGCCGCGCGAAAGGCGGACTATGCTGCTTCGCTTGCCGCGCTCGACAAGATTGTAAGTGGCGCCGATACCGAAGCTCTGGCGAAGGGGCTGGTCTCGGAATGGACGCGGCTCGGGCCTCAAAGTCGGCGTGGCACCAATATCCTTGTGCTCGACAATGCCACGCGCATTGCCGTCAATCATCAGATCCGCGAGGTGCTCAAGCGCGAGGGTAGTGTCGCGGCGCAGGATACCAGGCTTGAGGTGCTTTCTCCTGCCGGGATGAGCGATGAGCAGAAGCACAATGCCCGCTTTTATTCGGGCGGGCAGGTGGTGAGTTTTGCCCGCGACCACCCCGGGCAGGAGCTTGTCCAAGGTCAGGAATATCGCGTCGTAGGCATCGGGCGGGATGGGAACGGGCGCCAGATTGTCCGGCTAGTTGATGAGCATGGACGCCTGTTGCGCTGGGATCCGCGACTGGGTTCGGCGCGGCAGGTCAATGTGTTCGCCAGGCCTGAGGACAGATCATTGGCGGCGGGGGATCGGATCCAGTGGCGCCTTGCGACGAAAGAACTCGATCTGAAAAACGCCGAGCGCGGGACAGTCGAAAAAATTGATGGTACTGTGGCGACTATCCGGTGGGATCGGGGGAGCAGGGTTCAGCAGGTCGATCTTTCGCGCTTCCGCACCTGGGATCACGGTTATGCCGAAACAGTCTATTCGGCCCAGTCGAAGACCTATGATCGGGTCTATGTGCTGGCGCCGGTCCGTTCGGGGATGGTCAACGGACAGAACTATTACACGGCCATTACCCGTGCCCGCTTTGGGGCTAAGCTTTGGACTGAGGATGTCCGGCAGCTGAGCGAGAGGCTGACGCGGAATTCGGGCGAGAAGACTTCGGCGCTGGAAGGTCTGGGCAGGCTTGAAAGGGACGGCGCGAAGGCTGTTGCGGCCCGTTATCCCGATGCTCTACGCGCCGCGCGCGAGCAGCAGGATCGATTGCGACATGAACTGCATGATCAGCAGATCGAGCGGCATCTTAATCGTGCACATCCATCTGTTTTCTTGGCTGAGTGTGTCGCGAGGTTGCTGCCTCTGACCGTGCGGATGGACGATGTTCTTCGGGCCATTCTGGAGCGAGCACCATCCAGAAGCCATGAGACCGAGCTTGAAGTGCAGGTTCGTACTCAGCTCGTAGTCAGGCCCTCAGAGCCGGAGCTCGGGGCTGAGCGGGGACGATGAAAGGGTTGTATTCGATCAATTTGGAAGGAACTGCCCAATGAAAGTAAATTGGCAGATGACGTGGATTGCTGTCTGCTTGAGTGCAGCGTCTATTTCAGGGCAAGCAACCGCTGCACCATTAATCCGTGAGGAACCCGAAATTGCGCGCTGCATCAGGCAGGCGGCACAGGGCAGTGCCTGGTTGGAAAAGACCTTGTGGGGATTGCGCGATCAGGAGGCAGGGGGCGGCGGCGCCGAGGTTGCTAACACAAATGGAACGCATGATCTGGGAGTGATGCAGGTCAATTCAAGCTGGGTGCCGCGATTGGCCCGGATAATGAGGCGTCCAGAAACTCGGGTTCGTAGCTGGCTGATCTACGATCCCTGCTTTAACACGGAAGTGGCGCGCTGGATCTTTCTCTCGGCGCTCAGTCAAACCCGTGATTATTGGAAAGCAGTGGGAACCTATCACAGTCCGACCGCCCGGCGGCAACAGCGCTATACGGTCAGTTTCGCTGTTCATTTGCGACGCAGATTTGGAGCAAGACTCTTTCGGGGGGCAGTTCAGCGGCAGAGATAAGGTGGACGGCTTCTGTCATTGGATGCTTTGGTGCAAGATAGATCGGCTTGGGGATCATGCTTTTGTCCGTGGTCGACGCTTGGCCGTCACATGATGCGGTCGGAAAGGTCAGGGTGCCGATCTCGAAAACGGCGTTTATCGCCAAGGCGTCCAGCGGCACTTCCCTGACCGACGTCTCCTTGCCGGTCATCCCGCAGATGGAGCTCTACAAGTGTTCGGTATGTGTGCGTCGTCGCTCTCCTAGCCCCCCTTATTCACGGGGGTTCGGCATCTGGTCAATTTTGACGGCTTCGGGCCCTGGCAGCGTGAGCGGGTCGCGCGTCATCGCAGCGTCTGTTGCACCGCAGGAGATTGATGGTCTGCGAGGTTGAGTGCGACGGGGTGGACGTTCAGCGGCACAGCCGCTCTGGCTATGTCGGGGCAGGCTTGAAGGCCGCGGCGATGGCCCGGAAGGCGTTGGCATCCGGACACGCCGAGGCGAAGGCCACGCGGATCCGGGATGCTGTTTCGATAACGCGGGCCGCGACCTTGAGAAGCCGCAGGCGTAGGGTCGCGAACTCGGCGGTGGCGAGCGTGGTGGTTTTCGGGATGGCTTGCCGGAGGCGCCACATCAGCCAGTAGGCGGCGGTATGCAGGATCAGTCGCATCTGGTTGGCATTGGCTGAGCGGCAG
>NZ_JACIDX010000032.1 GCF_014196525.1 Novosphingobium sediminicola
ATGCTGCTGATAGGTGATTTCCGGCTTCAGGAACGGCGGATCGGTGATCACGTCATTGCACAAGGTGATCGACAGGTCGATGAAATGGCGGGTCAATTCCTGCGCTCCCGTCTTAAATGGCCGCATGCTTGGCGCGTTCCTCGTCAAGCATGCGCGTGACGATGCGCCTTGCTCGGACTGCACCTTCATCGAAGGGCAAAATGGCGGGCTTGTGAGCTATCAGATCGTTCGAGCGCATTCGGCTGCGCACAGCCGCAATCATCGGTTCGTCTTCAAATTCAAAGGCGTTTTGTGTTCCCTGTTTCAACATGGCGGAGACATTCTCGCTGTCCTTGGCGCTGTTGCGTCCGGCCGCCCAGAAATAGCGTGTCGCCTCTTCGCCCTGCGGGACCAGCAGATGCATGACCACCAGTTGCGGATCGTGTGCGGCCGGGCTTTCACCTTGCCCCATGCTGGTTTTCAAGGATAGGCGGGCTGGGGCCTGCCAGACAATGTCAGCCACCATATTGGCCGTCGCCGGAGCATCAGGCCACAGCAGTTGGAACAGGCCGGTGACCGGTTCCTCCTTGATTGTATAGACCGAGCGGACTTCATCGCCGGTTTGTTCGCAGTGATAATGCGTGCGAGCCGAATTGCCCGGTGAGGCAAGAAAGGGATGGAGAAACTCGACATGGGTCAGGTCGAGCAAGTTGTCAGTGACCAATTCGTAATTAACCCGCACATTGAGTTGCCCATAGACCCACGTCAGTTCGGGATCATCGAACAGGGGCAGTTCGGGCAGAGGATGGCTGCCGTCAAGGCTTTCATGGCCCATCCAGACCCATATCATGCCATAGCGCTCGGCAACCGGGAAGGAACGGACTTGCAGCGCTGAAACGGTCTTGCCATTGCCATGGGGATTACGAACACAGCGCCCGGTGCCATCAAATTCCAGCCCATGATAGCCACAGATGATCCTGCCATCGCGCAATTTGCCCCGACTCAAGGGGGCAAAACGATGCGGGCAGGCGTCATACAGCGCCTTGGGATGCCCGCCCTCGCCGCGAAACACCACGATCATCTGATCCAGAATCTGGAGTTCCAGAGCTGTTTCGCCAAGGTCATGTGACCATGCCGCCGGATACCAGGCGTTGCGCAGAAATGTCATGTGATCCTCACCCATTATTTGCATTATCTGACTGGCTGCCTGCCATAAGGGCGTCGATGCTCCACGGCCCGCCGCCAGCCAGCGCAAGATAGAGAAAAACGAAACAGAACAGGATGGCCAGATCACCCTGGTTCACGACCGGCATCCAGCCGTCTTTCATGCCCAGCCCGGCCGGAAAATGGACCATCCAGTAAGCGAAGGCCATCTCGCCGCTCAAAATGAAAGCAACAGCCCGTGTGCCAAGGCCAAAGACGATGGACAGACCGCCGAAGAATTCGAGAAAACCTGCCAGTCCTGTGATGCTGAAAACTGCCAATGGCCCCGGATGATGTGGGCTGGGGGGCCAAAGGAAGAGTTTTTGCATACCATGCTGCATGAAGATCAGGCCTGAGACAAAGCGAAGAATGCTCAGGCCTATGTTTGCCGCGTTGCCGACAGGCAGCTTCATGTCACCACTCCGTGATAAAGGGGCCATAGGTGGGTGTACGGCCTCCGGTTTCCTCGGCAACGATCCGGTTGGTCTGGCGGCCCAGATAGGTGATCTCGCTTTCCATCACATCGCCGGGTTTGAGCCATGCATTGCCCCACATGGCGCCATTGCCCGGCGGCGAACCGGTGATCAGCAGATCGCCCGGAACCAGCCGGATGCGTTCCGAGGCATAGGAAAGGATCTGTTCGGGCTGAAAGATCATGTCGGAAATCGGCCAGTCCTGGCGGATCTCGCCATTCACTTTCAGGCGGATCTGGACTTTGTTGCGGTCGACAAATTCCTTGGGCACGGCAAAGGGGCCGAAGGGTTTGAAATTGGGCTGATGCTTGCTGACCCAATCATACATGAAGCGCACATCGGCGCGGCGGAATTCATCGACGGTGCCGATATCATTGACCATGACATAGGCTGCGATCAGATCGCCCGCCTCGTCCGGCCGGACATAGCGGCCCGTTTTGCCGACGATGGCCCCGAATTCCAGCTCCCAGTCGGGATGTTCGCCCACCAGCGGCAGCGGCACATCCTCATTGGCACCGCAGAGTGAGGAATGCAGGCCGGTCCAGAAATAGGGCATGCCTTCGCGCGCGCGGCGGTCGATTTCGCGCAGGTTGCGGGCAAAGAACTGCTCGTCGCTCTCGTCGGCGAGGCGTTTGTCCTGATTGAACTTGTTGAAGGTCATCATCTCGGCGACATGCTGACGGTAATTGGACCCGGCGCACAGCATGTTGGGATGGGCCAGCACCGGCAGAATGGTCAACGCGCGATAGTCATGGGCATGGCGATCCTGATGCGCGGCCACATCATTGGCCAGATTGGACGCGCGCGCCCAATCCTCAAACACCGCATGGGTGTCGCGGTATTCCTCGGCCAGACTGTAAACCCCGCCGCCGGGCAGCACCACGCCGGGAAAGGCCGAACCATCACCATCGCGGAACGTGCCAATCCCGAAAGTGCCGGATACCAGCCCCGTCACATCATCAACGCCGTCCGGTTGGGGTGCGGCGGGCAGGGGCTTGAGAAAGCTGTGGTCTGTCATGTGTTCTCTCGCTTGTTTTTTTGGGGGGCTGTTCAGGAGAAATAGCGGTCTGGCGGGTCCGAACTCCACACATCCATTTCGACATCATGGACATCGTGGACGCGGGTGCCGTCCGATTTCCTCAGGCGGTCGGTGTCGGTGAAGGTTTCGAAGCGGTTGCGGTCAGGGTCGCGCCAAACGTCAAAGACATGGCTGCCATGGGGATGGCGCCCAACGCCCCACACCAGATCATAGCCGCGCGATTCCAGATAGCGGTGCGACATGAATTGCGCCTCGAAATCCTGCGCTTCAAAGCTGATGTGGTGGCAATCGCTGCGCCCATCCATGCTTTGCATCAGTGCGATGCAATGGTGATCGACCAGTTCCTCGCCATGATCGAGGCGCAGGAAGCCGATGATCTGGACATGGGGCAGGCCCGGAACGTGATAGATATCGCTGGGGATCAGGCCCAGCACATCGCGGTACCAGGGCAGGCTGGCGAGAAAATTGGGGACGAACAGGCCGATATGGCCCAGCCGAAACAGCTTGGCCGGTGCCATCGGCCGCTTGGGTTCAAACCGGCCTTCGCGCGGATAGGCGAGCGGTGAGTTCATCTGCCATTCGGGATAGGGGGGCAGGGCTTGCTTTGTGCCCGCGCCATGGATCAGATCCATGCGAAAACCGTTGGGATCGATCAGGGTTGCGCAGCGCCCGCCGCCGGGCAGGTCCAGTTCAACAATACCTTGGGCGCCATGGGCCGAGATGGCTTCTTCCAGATCGGCCTGGCTGGCCACTTCGAAGGCGAAGCCGATAAATTTGGGTTCGTCACTTTGATGGGCAACATAGGCGAAGGCATCGCTGCCCTGTGTTGCCATGACCAGTCGGGTTGCTGAACGCTCAATAGTAATGAGGCCGAAATCCTGGGCGAATTGTTCGGTTTGCGCCAGATCGCGTGTATGAAATGTAACATGGTGCAGCTTGCGCAGCATCATGGCGTCTCTCCCCGTCTCTGTTTCAAGGCGCGATGAAAAAGCACGCGCATCCAAGTGTCCGAAGCTTCATCGGTCAGCGGGCATCTAACGTCCAATCGAATATTTCAGTTGCTTGGTATAAGCCATACTGATACATAAAGGTGATGCGATTTGATGGCCTTGATCTGAACCTGCTGGTGGCTTTCGAGGCCCTGATCGAGGAGCGCAATGTCTCGGCGGCGGCGCGGCGGTTGAACCTGACGCAACCGGCCGTCACGGGCGCGCTTAACCGGTTGAGGGACTATTTCCGCGACGATTTGCTGGTGCTGCACGGGCGCAAGATGCAGCCCACGCCCAAGGCAGAGGATCTGTCAGGCCCGGTGCGTCGTGCCCTGCTGCAAATCCGTGGTGAGATCACCCGCGCGGGCGATTTTGTCCCGGCGACGTCCAACCGCCATTTCCGTATCGTTGCTTCGGATTACGCCTATACGATCGGGCTGGCCGAATTGTTCGTGCGAGCCTCGGCGCTGGCGCCCAAAGTCACATTTGAAGTGATCCCGCCCAGCGTGCAAGCCACTGAAAGGCTTGAACGCGCCGAAGTGGATGTGGTGATCTCGGTCCAGCCCTATGTGAACGCCAAATATCCGGTTCTTGAATTGTGGCGGGATAGCGATGTCATCATCAGTTGGCAGGGGGCTGGCTATACGACCATATCCGAGGAGGTCTTCTTTGAGGTGGGCCATGCTGTATCCACCTTTGGCCCCGACCGTCGGCCATCGGTAACCGACCAATTTATCGAGAAAATGGACCGTGAGCGCCGGGTGGAAGTTCTGCTGCCCAGTTTTGGCGATCTGTGTCGCGGGGTGGTCGGCACCCGCCGACTGGCGACCATGCATCGGCGCTATGCCGAACATTTTGCGCAGGTCTATCCGATCGCCATTCACGAAACCTGGACGCCGTTTCCGGAAATAGTCCAGATCGCACAATGGCATAAGGTGCGTGACAACGATCCCGGCATCCATTGGATCTTGCGCTTGCTCAGCGATACATCAAGGCCCGTCCAACTATAACGGGGAGAGGCCCGACCTCTCCCCGTATCCCGGTCCTCAGAATTTATAGGACAGACGCGCCCCAAAGGTGCGGGGTGGTCTAAGGGTGGTTGCATAGAAACTGGTTCCCGGCGTCGGAAAAGCCTGAGATATAAGCGTCTTGTCGAAAATATTGTTCATATACAGCCCCAGCGAGAGGGCCGAGGAGCGTGGACTGAAGTTGATCTGCGCATCGGCCAGCCAATAGCCGCTTTGCGTTTCAACCGGCGCGAATTCCATCCCGATCAGCGTGGTGGTCTGGTAATGCGCCTTGGCATTGACCGTGAATGCGCCAAAAGATACCGGTACATGCTGTTCAATCCCCAGATTGAGTGTCCATTCCGGGGCGTTAACGGGGCGCTTTCCGCTGCAATTCACAATATAGGCCCCTGAACCGGTAAAACTGGCGGTGGGGCAGGACGTGCCGTTAAACGTGCCGCCGTTGGAATTGGGGCTTAGGAAGATGAACTGGTCATAGCTGGCGTCGAGATATTGCAGGTCAGCGGACAGGGTGGTCAACGTGGTCGCCGCAAATCTTGCCTCAAGTTCAAAACCTTGAAAGGTCGCGCGTCCCACATTCTCGGTCACGAAAGTCGGCACGCTGGCCACGGTCAGCAAATGGCTGATCTGCTGATTGTTATATTTCCAACGATAAAGTTCGAGGTTCAACTGGACCCGATTGCCCCAGAAGCGGTTCTTGGAGCCCAGTGTGAAGGCCTGAAGTGTTTCGGGATCGAAGGTGCCTCCCGCGCCATTCGGACTGTAGTAGAAGCCGCCCGCCTTGAATCCGGTTTCGAACGAGGCATAGACCAGATTGCGGGGCGTGATGTCCCAGTCCGCGCCTGCGCGCCAGGTGAATTTGCTGAAACTCTTGGCCTGGTTATTGGTAAAGACGGTCGCCGCCTGAATGACATTGGGAGCATTCACGACGTCGGGCAATCCACCGTAAGGCGCAGGCCCCAGCGTGGGGACAAGGACCGAGGGGAATGTGCCCAGTGCGGCCGGTGTCGGGCCAAAGGGCAGCGAGGGCGCGGTCGGACAGGCCGCCGCTGTGCAAATGCGCGTCAACGAGACGCGGCTGCCGTTGAAATCCTTGTCTTCCCATGTTTGCCTGCCGCCGATGGTCAGTCGAATGTCGGGGGTTACGGCATAGGTCAGCCGTCCGAACAGCGCCTTGCTGGTCGTGTTGAGCAACATGTCCTTGTCATATTGGGCGTTCCAGTTGGACGCATAATCGCCAAAAGGACCGTAGGTGTGATCGTGATAATAGAAGGCGCCGAGCAGAGCGCGCAAGGGCTTTGACTCGGGCGTGGCAAAGCGTGCCTCAACGCTGGTTTGCGCATTGCGCTCGACCGCATTGACCTGAAAGCCGGGTGAAAAACTGTTATAATTCAGATGCCCTTCGCGGTAGGACGGCAGTATGGTAAGCGTGCCGAAATCGCTCGTCCATTCCGCGGACCCTGAAATTCCCAGAAAGTGATTGCGCAAATAGGGCTGGAAACCGGACGGAAAAGTCTGGAACGTCCGCCCCAGAGTGCCGGCCTGTTGGCTGGAATAAAAGGCTTGCCCCTGAGGAGAGAAAATCCCGATGCGGTTATCGGGCGAGAAGGTCGTGGCCGTTGCAACGCCCTGTGGGGCCAGCAGTGGTGTCATTCCTGAGCCCCGCCCGCCCTGATCGAAATAATCGGCGACCAGATTGAGGCGCACCGCATGGCTCGGTTCAAAACGAAAGGAGCCGCGCAGGCCGATATCGTCCTGATCGTCGGTGCCATCGTTCATATATCCGTTGTGTTTGACGTGCATCGCCGCGATCCGCGTTGCGGCTTTGTCGCCCATCGGGATGTTGACGGCGGCATCCAGCCGCAGCGCCGAATAATTGCCGACATCAACCCCGGCAAACCCGCCCCAGACACCCAGTTCCGGCTTCTTCGGCAAGACATTGATCGCGCCGCCGGTGGCATTGCGGCCATAAAGCGTGCCCTGCGGACCTTTGACCACTTCGACGCGTTCGAGGTCATAGAAGAAGCCAGCGGTCGCGGAGGGGCGACCGATGTAGACCCCGGCGAAATTGAACGCGATCGCTGAATCGGAAAAGGCATTGCCGTTGAAATTGCCCACTCCGCGCAGATAGAACAGATTGTAAGGCCCGGCGGCCGGCGCCACTTGCAGCGAAGGCACCATATTGCCAAGCGAAGTGGTCTGGGTGATGCCTGCCGTCCTTAACTCGTCGCCACCGATGGCCGACACAGCGATGGCGGCCTTTTGCAGGCTCTCGCTGCGGCGCTGTGCGGTGACGACGATGTCCTGAATGCCCGGCGCGTCTGCGGACTCGGCGGCCCGCGCAATGTCGGGCATGGCCAGCGCCAGCATACTGGACGCAAGGAAATAGGCTGATCTCATGTCTCTCTCCCTTTTATTTTTTGCTGTGGTGCGCGATAAAATCACGTGTCCCGGCCATCGGTCCAATCAACAATTGAACCGTCAGAAATCAATTTTCCTGATGGAATGGGTTGCGCTTAATCTGAAGCGCAGGAGCAGCCTTTCGGCACCAGCCCCAGCAACTCCGCTGCATTCAGGCCGAGCAGGCTGGCCTTGACCCCATCGGGCAAATGGTCGTGAAAGCCGATCGGATCAGGCTCGCCCATATCGAAGGGGTAATCCGTGCCCAGACACAGTCTGTCCGCGCCATGATTGCGGATCAGACTGTCGAGTTGATCCCGATCGAACACCAGCGTGTCGAGCCAGACCTGACGCAAATAGGTGGAAGGTTCGCGCGCGATAAATTGGCGGCAATCTTCCCGCGCGCGAAAGGCGTGATCCATCCGCCCCCAATAGGCAGGCAAATAGCCGCCGCCATGAGCCACGCATAATTTCAGCCCGGAATGCTGTTCCAGCACGCCGCCGAAAATCAGATGGCTGAGCGCGATGGAGGATTCGAGCGGATTGCCGATAATATTGTCGAGATAATGTTCGGCCAATCGCGCGCCATGGGTAAAGCCCAACGGATGCATGAACACCAGTAAGCCCAGATCCTCGGCCGCCGCGAAGAAGGGGCGGAACGCTTCATCGGCCAGTTCGCGGCCCGCGACATTTGTGCCGATCTCAATCCCGCGCAGCCCCAGATTGCCCACACAGCGGCGCATTTCCTGCACCGCCATTTCGACATTCTGCAAGGGCACCGTTCCCATGCCCACCAGCCGGTCGGGGTGCTGCGCCACCGCCGCTGCGATGCCGTCATTGACCATCCGCGCAGCATCGCGGCCCAGTTCATCGGGCGCGAAATAGTAATATTGACCCGGTGAGGGGCTGATCGCCTGCACATCGACACCCAGGCGGTCCATGTCCTCCAGCCTCTCGTCGATACCATTCAACTTTCGTCCGATGGAGGCGAAAAGCCTGGCATTGGTGGCCATGGATGCCTGCGACATAAAGGCCAGCGGGTTGGGTGGATTGTCCATTTCGGCACGCACCAGCGCTTCGGCACTGGCGATATTCATGTGGCAATGCAGATCGACCACCAGATGCTTGCCACGCTGCATAACCGGAATCGGCGCGCGTTCGGGGCCGCAGGCGCAGAGGTGATCGCCGCTCATGCTTCGGCCTCCAGCATTCTGGCGATACGGCGGCGGACCTTGACGGCGGGGCCGTCGGATTTGACCAGCAATTCGCGTTGGAGCTGCGATGCGGCATCGACATGGGGCTCGATGGCCTCGATCGCGTCAATGTCCTGTTGACGAATCTTCTTGTCTGATTCCAGTTGGAACGTATCAAGCGCTTCATCATCAAGGCGGAAATTGCGATTGGCAAAGCCAAAGTAGTGCGAACTCGTCGCGGTTTCCGGGGTGATGCCATGCAGGATATGCAAATGGCCCAGCGCGGGCGGCACCTGTTCATGCCCGGGCACTTTGACGAACAGCGGCATATTGGTGCGGATCAGTTCCGGGCCATAGAAATCGGTGATGGATTCCCAGTCGGCCAGCCCTTCGTACCTATGCTCCGACCCCCATAGCATATCGTGAAATCCGCCCCATGGCAGCTTGCCGCTGCGGATCAGGCGATAGCTGCGCTCGCGCTCTTCCTCGCGCATGGGCATAGCCTTCATCGCCTCGCCGCCCGCGATATGGTGGTGCAGATAGGGCAGGTGGGTCAGGTCCATCAGATTGTCGATCAGCAACTGGGCGCGGGCCTTGATCGTGAAATGGTTGGGCGAACTATAGCGCCATCCCTCGACGCCCAGTCCGAAGTCCTCATAGGGCGGGATCAGATCTGGATCACACCGATCCTTGTCCCCCATCCAGATCCAGCAGAGTGGACCTCGCTCCTCGATCCGGTAGGTGGGCTGGCAAAAGCCTGTGCCGGTGCCTTGGGAAGGGATGCCACTGCATTTGCCATCGGCTTCAAAAACAAAGCCGTGATAGCCGCAGACCAAAGTGTCGCCCTCGATCCGTCCCTGGGCCAGTGGGAAATAACGATGCGGGCATAGGCCATATATGGCCACCGCTTTGCCTGCTTGTGTTCGATAAAGGGCCAATGGCTTGCCCAAAATCGTTCGGGCAAGCGGGGATCGGGTGATTTCGTTTGAAAAAGCCGCGATATACCAGCGGTTCACGGCAAACGGCTGTGCCTTGTCAAACGGATACATACCTCTTCCCTTTTGTGGTCTGAATTTACCTGCCTTTCATTTACCTGTGTCGGATTTAGAAGAATAATCAATATTATATTATCAAACTATCATTATTATCTATAGATATGCCGGGCGATCGTGGAGCTTCGTCAAGCGGTATGGGGAAGCAGTTTTCAAACTTGGCCGCGATAAAGCCAAGCCATCGGTGCCATAACAAACCCAAGGATGATCTATCTATATCGTGGGGTCCGTGTTTACACTTGGCACAGCCACCGCGTTTTTCTTCGAAATCGAAGCTGATCCTTTTTGAAATGTGGTTCTTCTACGTTGCAACCAAAGGAATTTGACATTCGATGAACCATGAAAGCCCCGGTCAATGTGCTTGAAAGGTTGGCGAAAGGGCCGGTCCGTAAAGCCTGCCTGTCAATAACGAGAACAGGAACATCCACATTCTGTGTGGTTGCTCCGGGAGCTGCATGATGGAAGACATTGAACACATAGTCATTCGCAAGTTGTCGCTCCGGCTGCTGCCGGTCCTGATCCTCGGTTACCTCGTCGCCTTTATCGACCGGTCTAACATCGGTTTTGCCACGCTGACGATGGGGCCCCAGCTTGGCATCGGTCCGGCGGCTTTCGGCTTTGGCAGCGGGCTGTTCTTTGTCGCCTATGTCCTGTTCGAGGTGCCCAGCAATCTGGCACAGGAGCGTTTTGGCGCGCGGCTGTGGATCGCAAGGATCATGATCACGTGGGGGCTGGCGGGATTGGCGATGGTGGCGGTGTGCGGGCCGATCAGTTTTTCGCTCGCGCGGTTTCTGCTGGGCGCGGCTGAGGCAGGCTTTTTCCCCGGCGTCATCCTTTACCTGTCGCAATGGTTTCCCAGCACCCATCGCAGCCGTATCGTCGCGCTGTTCATGATCTCGATCCCGCTGTCGAATGTTGTGGGATCTGCCCTCTCGGCGATGCTGCTGGCGCTGGACGGGGTATGGGGGCTCAAGGGGTGGCAATGGCTGTTCCTTCTGGAATCCTTGCCCGCGATTGTGCTGGGCTTGCTGGTGCCCTTCGTGCTGGCGGACCGGCCCGATCAGGTCCGCTGGCTTACAGAGGCCGAACGGGAGTGGTTGACCAAAGCGCTGGCCGCCGAGCGCGGCACGGCGCAAGGAGGGCATGGCCGGGCATGGAAAGTGATCGCCGACCGCCGCATTTGGGCACTGGCGTTGATCTATTGCGGCAGTTCGGCCACCAGCAACGTGCTCTCTTTGTGGCAGCCCCAGATTATCAAATCTTTTGGGCTGACACTTTGGGAAACAGCGCTTCTCAACATGCTCCCTTTCGCGGCGGCCACGGGCTTTATGGTCTTTTGGGGCTATCGTGCCGATATCAGGGGCAGCCGCATCGGCGCCACGGCAGCGCCGCTGCTGGTCACCTCGGGCGCGCTGTTTCTCACGCTGGTCACGCATGCTCTGGTTGCTACGATGGCCTTGCTGGTGGTGGTGCTGATGGCCAACTATGCGCTTAAGGGTCCGTTCTGGGCGCTGTCCAGCGAGACGCTGGGCGCGCGCGACGCCGCAGCGGGGCTGGCCGCGATCAACGCTATCGCGCATCTGGGCACCTCGGGGGTGAACACGCTGTTTGGCGTGTTGCAAGAGCGCAGCGGCTCTTTCGCCATCGCGTTGCTGCCCTTGGCGCTGCTCACGTTGGCGGGTTGCGGCATGACGCTCTGGCTTGGCAAGTCCCGCAGGCAACCGGCGTAAAGAGAAGCGGGGTGTGGAGGATATCCTCCACACCCCGCTTCATGCGACCGATCGACCTGTGCTCATTGGAACCGGATATAGCCCACCCCATCCTCGATCGTGATGTTGGTGCCAAAGGGTTTGGAATATTCCACGATTTCGTCGAGAATCTTTTTGGCCACCTCTGGCGTGGGTTTGCGCGGTATGCCCACCTGCGAACCGGGGCGCGGCGTCTGGCCCAGATCGACCGGATAGATCACCACTTCCTTGAGTTTACCGCCATCGAAATTGGTATAGGCGACATAGGATTCCAGCGTCGGCTTAAGCTGCCAGAAGCCCTGAAACTCATGTTCGCCCACAATCGGGCCGCCTGTCGCATTGGCCGCCGCATTGGCTTCCTCAAATTCCTTGAACGGGCCGTGGAAGGCGCCTTCGCCTGGCTTTTGTCCCGGATAATGCCCCTTGGGCAAAGGCATGATGGCGGATTGGAAAATGAAATTGGAGGTGCCGTAAAATATCGGCTTACCCTTGTAGATTTCAATGCCTTTAAGCGTATGAACGCCTTGCCCAACAAAGACATCGACCCCCTGATCCACCGCCATATGGGCGAATTTGATTTCGAAATCGGCGGGGAAGTGGTCGTAGGAATAGGCTTGGAAATCATAGCGGTTCTGGTGCCAGTGGATGTTGGTCACCAGTACGTCGGAGGCCTGTTTGGCGGTGCGGATTTGCGTGAGGATCTCGCGCAGGTCCTGCGGGTTCATGTCGAAACTATGTTCGCCGGGGCGGTCCATCACGCGAAACTGCGTGCCAAAGGCTTTCAGGTCGCCGGTTCCCGGCTGTCCGGCAATATCGCGCAGCAGCACCATCTGCGCCGCCGTCACGCCGTGAAACAGCGTCAGGCGCAAGGAATTGCGGATGCCATCATCGGGCCCCGCCGCGCCATCGCCCGGATAGAGCGCGGGTTTGACCATAGGCTCATCAGAGGGGACCGTGGCGGTGGTAAAGGTCAGGCCAAACAGCTTGGTTTCGCCATCGGCATCGGGCGCGGGCAGGGGAACCGGCACTTCAACCTCGTCGCGGCGCGCCAGAATGGCCGCTTTCATTGCGCGCGCCCCGGCAAGCTGGGCGGGCGAGACATGGACCCGTGTGCCCCCCGCGCAGCAGGCGTCCAGCCCGCCCAGCGCATAAATGCCCGCAAAACCGACCAGCCCCTTGGGCGTGGCGAAATAGCGCGCCATGCGGGCTTCGGGCAGGCTGCGGGCGATGCCCGCATGGGTGATGCCTACGCGCTCCACCTCTTTCAGGTTGTTCCAGACGCCCGGCGCGCGCGGATCCTTGTTATTGGCCCGGCTGACCAGATCAATGCCCATCAGGCGCCAGTCATCGGCCACTTCCTTCGTCGCCAGATTGCCCCCGGCATGGGCGAAATTGTCGAAATCCATGATCTCGTTTTCAAAATCGCCGGTGGTCACATCGGCCTTGCGCAGGGGCTCGATAGCGGCCCGCACGGCCGGGTCATTGGAGGTGGCAAATGGCTGGAATTGCAGCAGATCGCCAACGCTCGCCACGCTGAAAGGCTGGGCGATCTTAAGCGCCAGCTCCT
The DNA here is from genome assembly GCF_014196525.1 of Novosphingobium sediminicola. Taxonomy (GTDB): domain Bacteria; phylum Pseudomonadota; class Alphaproteobacteria; order Sphingomonadales; family Sphingomonadaceae; genus Novosphingobium; species Novosphingobium sediminicola. The sequence goes on from NZ_JACIDX010000032.1 coordinate 12,672, forward strand.
TGGCCTGATCAGGCTTTTTCGGCACTCCGCTCGACCCGTCGAACTTGCGCGCGCCATAGCCGACATTGCTGGCTACCTGCGCATGGGCATAGGCGCCCAGCATCGCCCCGATGGTCAGAGCCGAGGCGACACACATGCGCCAGCCAGAAGATCTTTTGGACATTACACTCTCCTGCGGGGGCGATCGGCCGCCCCTCTCGGCCCCGCTTTTATGCGCGCTGGCTTTCGCAAGCCTTTCATGGTTGCGCTTCCCCGTCCGGAATGGTCAGGCGAACCAGCAGGCCCGGCCCCGCATCGCCGCCATTGCCCCCATCGCCCAGCTCCACCCGCACCCCGGCCGTGTCGGCCAGCGAGCGGACAATGGCCAGCCCCAGCCCGCTGCCATGGGTGTCATAATCGCGGGGCAGACGGTGAAAACGCTGGAAAACCGCGCTGCGCTGGTCGGGCGGGATGCCGGGGCCGTCATCCTCGACCTCAATCACCGCCTCGCCCTGATCGCGCAGCACGCGCAGGATGATGCAGCCATCCTGCCGCCCGTAATGGATCGCATTGTCGATCAGATTGCCCAGCATTTCGGCCAGAATGAGCGGGTCGATGGCGGCCATGACGGGCTTGTCGGCATCGAAATGGATTTCAATTCCGCGCCGGATCGCGCGGGGCGCCAGTTCCCTTGCTGTTTCGGCCACCAAAGCGTTGAGTTCAACCGGGCGCGCGGCCTGTTTCAGGACATTTTCCGAACGCGCCAGCGCCAGCAATTGATTCAGCAACCGTTGCAGGCGACCCGCCGAGGCGTCCACCTCGGCCAGCGCGGTCTGGCGCTCCGCCTCGGCGATGTCGGCCTGCCGCGCCAGATGCAGATGGGCCCGCAGCGCGGCCAGCGGCGTTCGCATCTGGTGCGAGGCATCGGCGGTGAATTCGCGCACGCGCCGGGTGGTGTAGTTCAGGCGCTGAAGCAGATTGTTGAAGGTCTCGATCAGCCCGCGCAATTCCCATGGCGCCTGCGTGGCGTCCAGCGGGACAAAGACATCGGCATTGGCCTTGCGGGCATCCATCGCCAGACGCAGCCGGGTCAGCGGCTGCAAACCCCAATTGACCGCCGGGCGGATCAGCAGGGCGGCAAAAGCCACCAGCGCGATTTCCAGCGCCACCAGACCTGTCAGCATCCGGCGTTCCAGCAATCCGCGCTCATCCAGCGTTTCGGCGACCTCGACCACCACGGGCAGGTGATTGTCGGTCAGATAGCGGGCCTGTGTCGCCACGCGCACATTTTGGCCCAGATAGCGGTCATAGCGATAAAGCGTTTCATCGGGCGCGGGCATGGTGGCTGCAGCGGGAAAATCGGCATATCCGGTGATGATCTGGCGCCCGCTGCGCACAACGTAATAGACATTGTCGCGGGCGCTGTCCTCCAGCATGCCGAAGGCGCCGGGGGGCACTTCGAGACTGACCCGGCCGCGCTCCAGCGTCACGGTTTCCGACACGGCATTGGCCGATGCGCGCAGCACGCGATCCGATGTGCGCTCGGCAAAATTATGGATATACCAGGACCCGCTCAGGCCCAGCAGCAGGGCCACCCCGGTCAGCGATGAGACCAGCACCACCAACTGGCGCCGCGCCAGCGACCATCCTGCCCCCAACACCATGTCAGGACGCATCCATCATATAGCCGAGCCCGCGCAGCGAGGTGATCTTTGGCCCATCGGGCGCCAGTTTCTTGCGCAGGCGGGTGATATACACCTCGACCGCGTTCGAGCCGACCGGATCGTCATAGTCGAAGACTTCGGAGAGCAGCCTCTCCTTGGGCACCACCTTGCCCGCGCGCGAGGCCAGCGCCCAAAGCACCGACCATTCGCGCCGGGGCAGAACCAGCGGGCGATCGGCAACGGTCGCGCTGGTGGCGGAAAAATCGCACAGCAATTGCCCCACGCGCAGCAAAGGGCTGGCCGAGCCTGCCGAGCGGCGGACCAGCGCCCTGATATGGGCCAGCAATTCATCGGCATCAAAAGGCTTGCCCAGATAATCGTCGCCGCCAAGATCGAGCCCCTGAATGCGGTCTTCGCGCTCATGCCTTGCGGTCAGGAACAGCACCGGCACCGTGGCCCCGCGTGCGCGCAATTGCCGGATCGTTTCAAAGCCCGACATGCCGGGAAGGCCGACATCGCATATGATGAGATTATAGGGTTCGGCCTCTGCCACATCGAGGGCTTCCTCGCCCGAACGCACCGCATCAATGGCAAAGCCGGAATTTTTAATAAGTGTAATCAGACCACTAGCCAGTGTCCGATCATCTTCAACAAGGAGAACCCGCGCCATGACTGCAATTTCCTCAAACCATGAAAGGCCGGTGAAAGCCTCCAAGCCTAGTACCGCTTCAACAAATACAAAAGAGGCGAGGATGGACAGGCCACAATCGGCCCCCGGCAAAAGGAGGGGCTTTTCATATTTCTTGGCAGCTCCGCTGATGCTTGCCGGGTGTTCAGGCGCGGATGGCGTTCGTTCGGGCGTTGAACAGGCGCTGGTCATCTACAGTTCGACCGACCGCGCCCAGTTTGACGAGGTGGCGAGCGCGTTCAACCGCATCTATCCCAAAATCGCCATCCGCTATGAATCGCTCTCGGCCAGCGATGTTTATGAGCGGGCGCGCGCAGAGATCAACAGCGGTCGGCCCGCCGTCGATCTGGTCATCAATTCCGCGATGGATCTTCAGATCAAGCTGGTCAACGATGGCTATGCCCAGACCTATGCCTCGCCCGAGGGAGCGGCGCTGCCCGGTTGGGCGGTCTGGAAAAATCAGGCCTATGCCGTCACCTCCGAACCCATCGTGATCGGCTATAACAAACGTCTGGTGGCGCCCGCCGATCTGCCGCGCGATCATGACGAACTGGCCAGCCTGCTGCACCGGCGGGCGGACGCCTTTCGCGGGCGGGTGGCCATGTATGATCCCAAGGCCAGCCCGACCGGTTTTCTCTATATCACCGAGGATTTGCGCATTGACCGCGACAACTGGGATCTGGTGGCCGCGATCGGGCTGAGCAATCCGCAATTGTACAGTTCCACCGCGCGGATGATTGATGATGTCAGCAGCGGCAAGATGCTCTTCGCCTATAATCTGATCGGCTCCTATGCGCTGGATCGGGCGAGCCGGGATCCCAATTTCGGCGTGCTGATCCCGCGCGATTATGTCCTGATCGGATCGCGCGTGGCATTGATCGCGCGGGGCGCGCCCCATCGCAATGCGGCCTGCGCCTTTCTCGATTTCATGCTGTCGCGCGCCGGACAGGCCGCCTTCAGCCGTCACGGGATGATCCCGCTGCGCCGCGATGTGGCGCGCGACGACATGCCGATCCGGGCGGGCAATGCGCGCGCCATCCATGTCGGGCCTTCGCTGATGGCGGGCCTCGACCACAGCAATCGCGAGCGCTTTTTCGCGAAATGGGACGCCTCCGTCAGGGCGGCGGGCGTCATCAAAACAACCAGAACAGGGAGTGGGAAAACATGATATCCAAAAGGGCCATGAGCATGGGGGCGTCGCTGTTTGCCCTTGGGTTGGGCTGCGGGTTTGGCGCGACGGAGGCCATGGCGCAGGAGCAGGCCGCGCCAAATGCGGTGACTGCGGCCGATATTGTCGTGACGGGCTCGCGCCTGCGCACCACCACCTTTTCAACGCCAACCCCGGTGACGGCCCTGACCAGTGCGGCGCTGGAATCAGCCTCGCCCGGCAATCTGGCCGAAGGGCTCAAGCAATTGCCCTCGGTCGTGCCGACAGGCGGACAGACCGCAGGCGGCGGCACGCGGGCGGGCGGACAGAATTTCCTCAACCTGCGCGGCCTTGGCATTTTGCGCAGCCTGACGCTGCTCGACGGGCGGCGTTTCGTGCCCGCCGATCCGCGTCTGGTCACAGACGTCAACCTGATCCCGCAGATGCTGGTCGATCGGGTGGATGTCGTCACGGGCGGCGCCTCGGCCACGTATGGTTCGGATGCTGTGGGCGGGGTGGTCAACTTCGTCCTCAACCGCAAGCTTGAGGGTATGCGCTACACGGTCAGCGAAGGCATTTCCCAGCGCGGTGACAATCAGGAATTCAAGGCCTCGCTGGCCTATGGCACCAAGCTTGGCGGCATTGGCCATCTGATCCTGGGCGGCGAATATTACGATGGCACAGGCGTCAACGGCGATGCGCGCGACTTTCGCACCACCGCGCCCAATCTGCTGCGCAACCCTTCGGGCGCTCCCACGCTGGTGACCGGCACCGACATTCGCACGCCCTATACGCTGGGCGGGTTGATCGTGAATGGCACGGGCGGCACAAGCGCCAACAATGCCCTGATCCGGGGCATGAAATTCGCGCCGGACGGCACGCTCAGCGCCTATAATTACGGCACGCTGGCCACCGATGTGGGCGTGACCAGCGGCACCCAGAATGGCGGCGATGGCTATCGCGTTTCGACGGGTCAGGAAATCGTGCGTCCCCTCAAACGTCGCTCGCTCTTTGCCCATGCCGATTTTGAACTGACGAATTCGATCAACCTCTTCGTTGAGGGCACCTATGGCTGGACGATCTCGAATTTCCAGAGCAGTCCCACCACCACCACGCTTTCGATTGCCCGCAGCAACCCCTATTTGGCGCAGGTTGCCCCCGCATTGGTGACGCAGATGACCTCGCTGGGCGTGACGGGGTTCACCATGAACCGGCTGACCATGGAGGCCGGCCCAACCTATACCGGCAATGAAAATACCGCGCTGCGCGGCCTTATCGGGCTTGAAGGCAAGCTGGGCGGGTTCAAGTGGGATGTGTCCTATCAATATGGCCGGACCGACAATCACAGCCCGACCTATAACAACCTGATCACGGCCAACATGGCCCGCGCGGTCAACACCACCCGCGACAGCAGCGGAGCCATCGTCTGCGCCGATACGCTCAGCACCAATGCCGCCACGCGCGCGGCGGCGGCGGGATGCGTGCCGCTCAATCCCTTTGGCGCGGGTGCGCCCTCGGCGGCGGCGATGTCCTATGTGATGGGCACATCGGTGTTCGACACACGCAGCGAGATGCAGGTGGCTGACGCCAATATTTCGGGCGATCTGTTCAACCTGCCCGCCGGGCCTGTGGGCATGGCGTTGGGCGCGGAATGGCGCAGCGCGAAAGCCACCACGACCGCCGATCCGCTGTCGCAGGCGGGCGCCTATCGTCTGGTCAACCAGCAGAATTTCTTTGGCCAGTATAACGTCAAGGAAGTTTACGGCGAACTCAACATCCCGCTGCTGATCGACAAGCCCTTCTTCCATCGCCTCTCGGCCAGTCTGGCCGGACGCCACACCGAATATTCCACCAGCGGCGGGGTCAACACCTGGAAAGCGGGGCTCAATTGGCAGATTTCCAATGATCTGAAACTGCGCGGCACGATCTCACGCGATATTCGCGCGCCCAATCTTGAGGATCTCTATGCATCGGGCCGTCAGAACAATCTGACCATCACCGATACGTTGACCAACCGCACCTATACGGCGGTGCCCAACCAGACCTATGGCAACACCGCCTTGCGTCCGGAAAAGGCGATTACCAAGGTGTTGGGCCTGATCTATCAGCCAAGCTGGCTGAACGGTTTCAACATTGCGGTCGATTATTATGACATCAAGATCAGCGATTCGATTTCCAATATCGGCGGCCAGACCGCGGTGGATCAGTGCAATCTGACCAATCAGGCCTCGCCGCTTTGCTCCTTTGTGACGCGCGATGCCACCAATGCGGTCATCGCCACGCGCACCTCACCGATCAACTTCTCCTCGCAGCAGACCAATGGCGTGGACATCGAGGCGCAATATCGCACCACACTGCGCAACGAGGCGCGATTGGGTTTCCGCCTGCTCGCCAGCTATGTCGCGCATAACCGCACGCTCAGCCCGTTGATCACCAATCCGGTCGATGATGCGGGCAATATGATTACCCAGTCCAGCGGCGTGGCCCAGCCGCATTGGCGCGGCAATCTGATCGCCAATTATGACAGCGACCATGTCAGCGTCATGCTTCAGGGGCGCTATATCGGCGGGATGATCTGGGACAAGACCAAGGTTGTGGGCGTCGATACCGATTTCGGCTCGGTGGGCGCGCAATTCTATCTCGATGGCGAAATCTCGACGAAGTTCAGGACGTTTGGGGGCGAACAGACGTTGTTCCTGAATGTTCAGAACATCCTCGACCATCAGCCGCCCTTTGCGCCGATCATCACCGGCGCGACCCCGCTGCCCACCCAGCCCGATCTTTACGATCAGGTGGGCCGCATGTTCCGCGTCGGCATTCGCGGCAAATTCTGACCACCCTTGGGGAGGAAGGCCATGCGCCTTCCTCCCGCCTTTTCCCCCTTCATGCGGAGCGCACCATGTCAGGTGACAAGAATGCCAATTGGACAAAAGTCAAAGCGGTGTTCATTGTTTCGAGCGGAAATTTCCTCGAAATGTATGATTTCATGGTCTTTGGCTATTATGCCAAGGCCATTGGCAAGGCTTTCTTTCCCGCCGTCAATCCCGCTGCCTCGCTGCTGCTGGCCTTTATGACCTTTGGCGCAGGATTTCTGATGCGGCCCGTCGGCGCGGTGGTGCTGGGCAGCTACATCGACCGCCATGGCCGCCGCAAAGGGTTGCTGCTGACGCTGGCCCTGATGGGGGTGGGAACACTGGCGATTGCGGGCATGCCGACCTATGCCCAAATCGGGCTTGTCGCGCCTTTGCTGGTGCTGCTTGGGCGGCTGATTCAGGGCATGTCGGCCGGTGTCGAGGTGGGCGGCGCCTCGGTCTATCTGTCCGAAGTGGCTACCGAGGGGCGGCGTGGCTTTTATGTTGCGTGGCAATCGGCCAGCCAGCAGGTGGCGGTCATTTTTGCCGCGCTGGTCGGGCTTTTGCTGAATTTGCTGATGCCATCGGGGACGATGGAAACATGGGGGTGGCGCATACCCTTTGTCGTTGGCTCGTTGCTGCTGCCCTTTTTGTTGCTGGTACGGCGCGCGCTCAAGGAAACCGAGGCATTTGAACACAGCACCTCGCGGCCCGATCTGCGCGCCTCGCTTAATGCGATCCTTGCCAATTCCGGTGTCGTCCTGCTGGGCATGGGCATGGCGGTGATGACCACCGTGTTTTTCTATATGCTGACGGCTTATACGCCGACGTATGGCACCAGCGTGCTTAACCTGAGCCCGGCTCAATCCATGCTGGTCACGCTGATTGTCGGCACGACCAATTTCGTCTTGCTGCCGGTCATGGGGGCGCTGTCGGACCGTATCGGGCGCACACCGCAATTGATCGCCTGTTCGCTGCTGGCCGCGCTGGTGGGCTATCCCGCCCTGCAATGGATGGTGGCCGCGCCGTCTTTCGAGCGACTGGTGGTGGCCGATCTGCTGCTGGCCGCGATTTATGCCGGTTATAACGGCGCGCTGGTGGTGCATCTGACCGAGATCATGCCTGCTAATGTACGCACGACCGGCTTTGCGCTGGCCTACAGTCTGGCGACGGCCATATTCGGTGGTTTTACGCCTGCGCTTTCAACCTATCTGATCGAAGCGACCGGAGATAAAGGCGCGCCTGGTCTCTGGCTGAGCGGTGCGGGGTTGATGAGCCTGTTTGCGGTATTTGCTATTGCGCGGATCAAGCCAGCCAAGCGACCGGTTGCCACTATGGCTATGTGACGGCGCGCAGGCCTGTTGTATTGCGCTGGTTGCCTGCGATGATGCCATGCAGCCCCATCGATTGATCTATTCGCCTATGCATGTGCGACCGGTTTCGATGGGGCATTTACGAACCACCGGTTCCAACGCCCTGATCAGCGTCCGGGCACGTCAGGAATGGCGGCGCAACCGGAATTAAAGCGCCGTATCCTGCCGCTCGGCGTCCAGTTTGGCGAACCAGATCACATGCTTGGCGCCTTTGCCGTTGCCTTGCTTGTCATAGCGCGCATAGACCGTAACCTCGTCCACCGCGAAACCGGCGGCTTTCAGGCGTTGCGTGAAGGCTTCGTCGCGCGCGGCGGACCAGATTGCCAGCACCCCACCGGGGCGCAACGCCCGGGCAGCGGCACGCAACCCGGCCTTGGCATAC
>NZ_JACIDX010000033.1 GCF_014196525.1 Novosphingobium sediminicola
GTTTGGTCAGCCGTGAGTGGTCACGCACGGCCGCGCGGCGAACGCCCCTTATCCTAAAGTTACCAATGTGCCATCCTTAACTTTCCCGGCTTGAAAGTTTCCGTGACGTTGATCGATCTAAGTCATTCTTAAGGTAGAGATATTTGCAAATTCCGAGCAAATCCCATGATATTGTCCTCCAGCCGTCGATCTGAAGTGCCAAGATGCATGGCCATCGTGTAGTGGTTATGGCCAGACAGCATCATGCTGCATGGAAGAGTGCCGTGACGAGCAAGACGTTGCTGCAATAGTCCCAAATATTCTGCCTGAAAACGCGGAGGATCATGCTGCGTACAGGCAATCATCATGGGCAGGTTGGTGGATGCCAGCGCCTCAAGGGGTGATTTGGCGCTATAGGTTTTGGCGGCGCCGTAATATTGCTCATCTTTGGGTTCCAGCGGCGTGATGCCATATAGCCCTGACAACAGAACTGTCGCGCGCACCAGATTCGTGTGATCCGGCCGCAAACGCAAAAAGCCGCCGACATGCGCTGCGCCAGCCGACGTGCCTATGATCAGGATCTTATCCGGATCGCCACCATAATTGGCGACATGCGCGCGAAGAAAGTCCACTGCCATGCCAACGTCTTCAGCGCCCGCAGGCCACTGGTGATAGGGGGCAAGGCGATAGTTCATCACCGCGCCCATCCTGCCCACGCTGCCATTGTGCCAAAGCTTGGGATCGGACGGGTTGCCCTTGTCGCCTAGCACAAACGCCCCGCCGTGAACGAAGAGGAGTACAGGTTTGAGCGCGCCACCGACCTCTCCATAAAGGTCAAGCCGGTGACGTTCGTGCGGACCATAGGCCAGATCACAGGCTGCGGCCGGAACCGATGAGGACAGGGCTTCCTGTTCCGCACTGAACATGGCGCGGCAGGTTTCGAGCACATCCAGCCCAAGAACCTGACCGATCCTGGCCATCGCCTGATAGAGGTGAGGCGGCTGCTCCATCTCAGTCTTTGAGCCGGAACGTGTCATGACAGCCTTTGCAGGTGCCGCCCAATGCGCCCATTGCTTTGGCCATGGCCGTCGTATCCTGGTCATCGGCCGCGATCTTGAAAGTTTTGGCCGCGTTGGAGAAATTTCCGGCGGCCTTGGCAAAGCTGGCCTTGTCTGACCAGATGTCCGCCTTGGCGGCCGTCTTGATGGAGCCGCCCGTTACCGTGCCGACCGGAAACCACTTTTCGATCTGCCCCGCATTGCCTGCCACAAGGGCCGCGCTGGCTTTGATAATGGCAGGGTTGGGGGTGCCGGTCTTGATGCTGTCTCCGGCCTCCTTCATGGCCTTACCCATGGCTTTGAAGTTTTTTTGCCTTGCTTCGATGACCTGTTGCGGGCTGGCGGCCGAAACGGTTACGGCAATGCTCAATGCAATTGCCCCAAGAGCAAGCGTCACTTTTTTCATAAGGGTTTCCTTGAACAGCAATTTGTTGGGAGCGGCCTCAACCGGCCCGGACGTAAGAGGTTTTGACGGTTGTAAAAAACTCGGCGGCGTAGCGGCCCTGTTCACGCGGACCGAAGCTTGATTTTTTACGGCCGCCAAAGGGTACGTGATAATCAACCCCGGCAGTCGGCAGATTGACCATCACCATACCGACATCGGCATGGCGTTTGAAATGCGCGGCATGTTTGAGCGATTGCGTGCAAATCCCTGCGCACAGCCCTACTTCGACATCGTTACAAACGCTGAGCGCCTCTTCGTAATCCCTGACGCGGATGACCGATGCCACCGGACCAAAGACCTCTTCCTGATTGATCCGCATCGAGGAAACGGTTTCGATAAATAGCGTCGGGGCGAGATAGAACCCGTTCTGCTCTCGCGTGACGCGCTCGCCTCCGGCCATCAGTCGGCCCCCTTGCTTAAGGGCTATATCGATATAGCCCAGATCGACATCGAGTTGCCTTTGATCCGCCACGGGGCCGATCCCTGTCGCCGGGTGACGAGCATCGCCAACGACCAGAGCTTTCATGGCCTCGCTCAGCCGGGCAACAAAGCGGTCATGGATGCCCTCTTGCACGATCAGGCGGGAAGAGGCGGTGCATCTTTGGCCGGTGGAAAAGAAGGAGCCGTCGAGCGCAACCTTGACCGCCAGATCGAGATCGGCATCGTCAAGCACGACCAGCCCGTTTTTCCCGCCCATTTCGAGCTGAACCTTGATGCCGCGTTCGCTTGCCCGGCGCAGGATTGCATTGCCGACCCCGACAGACCCGGTAAAACTGACCGCCTGAATGCCTGGGCCCAGCAATGCATCGCCCAATTCGGCGCCTTTGCCGATCACCAGACTAAAGGCGCCCGCCGGTACGCCCGCACGCCGGATGATATCGGCCAGTTCCCATGCGCAGCCGGGCGCCAGTTCGGCCGGTTTGAAGACCACGCAATTGCCATAAGCCAGTGCGGGCGCGATCTTCCAGGCCGGGATCGCCATCGGGAAATTCCAAGGTGTGATAAGAGCTACAACACCAAGCGGTTCGCGGGTGATTTCGATCTGAACGCCGGGCCGGACCGAAGCGAGCAGTTCGCCGCTTTGCCGGAGGCACTCTCCGGCGAAGAAGCGAAAAATATTGCCTGCTCGGGTCACTTCGTTAAGCGCCTCGCGCAAGATCTTGCCTTCCTCACGCGACAAAAGCTCGGCCAGTTCCTCGCGTCGAGCAAGGATTTCAGAGGCGATCCTGTCCAGAATTTCGGAGCGCGACTGTGGGTCGAGGGCTGACCATGCCGGAAAGGCGGACTGGGCTGCGGCGATCGCCTGCGCAACATCGGCCGGTGAAGCATGAGCATAGTGGGCAATGATGTCGGTGGTATCCGACGGGTTAATGTTGGGCAGGGCGGTGCCGGGCTGCCATTCGCCGCCGATCAGATTGTGTTTCAAGGGACGTTCTCGCTGTCCGAAATCAGGAAAATCGCTGGCGCAATGCGTCCACCGCCCGCGAAAGCAGGATGGCGTCGGCCCCCACGGCGACAAAGGCAAAGCCTCTCTGGATGCATTCTTGCGCCAGTGTTTCATCCAGCACGAAAATTCCGGCGGGTTTGCCTGCTGCCTTGGCCCTATCAAGGCAATGCCAGATTCGGTCCCATATGGCGGGATGATTGGCTTGCCCCGGCATGCCCATCGTGGCGGCAAGGTCTGCCGGTCCCATCAGCAGCGCATCGATGCCCGGCGTTGCGGCAATGGTGTCGATGTTTTCCACCCCGGTGGCAGATTCGATCTGCGCAATGAGGCAGATTTCGTCGCGGGCCCGTGCAATATAATCGGGCATCCTTGACCATCGCGCCGCCCGCGTCATCGTGGCGATCCCGCGTATGCCATCGGGCGGATAGGCCGCGGCGGCGGCCAGCGCTTTGGCCTGATCTGCGCTTTCCACCATTGGGATCATCAGCGATTGGGCGCCAATATCGAGATAGCGCTTGATAAGGGCCGGATCGCCATCAGGCAGGCGAACCACGGCTTGTGCTTTATAGGCAGCTATGGCCTGCAACTGGGGCAGGACGGAATGAACGTCATTGACGCCATGTTCGGCATCGATCAGCAGCCAGTCGAAATCTCCCGCGGCGCATAATTCCGTGGAGATACTGCTGCCTAGCGCAGACCATAGGCCAATCTGGCATTTTGGGCCCAAAAGCTTTTGCTTGAAAATGTTATGCGGGATGGAAAGGGGCATCACGATCTCCGGTGCCTGCGGCAAAGCGCGCAGAGCCTTGGTTGACCGAAGGGTCAATTGATATGATTATTTTTATAATATGTTATATTGATTTATATTTGTCAATATCCGTTGGTGCGCCAAAGATGAGCACTGGCGGGCCCCTCATGGGGGCTTCTGCCCGATCTGGCCATGGCTGGAGACTATTAAGGAGGGGGTGGTGCCTAGATGATCCCTTTATAATCCGGCTATTTTTGCTCACGACGTGATCTTGGCTACAGGAACGGAATTTCTCATGACCCCAGCCTATATAATGATGGGCGGAGACGAGGGGTGGATGGGAAATATAACCAATATCTGCTATAAATCAGTTTATATGGCCAATCTAACGCTGCATCCGATGTGCGGATCTGTGTGATGGAATGTGGTGGCCAATCGTAATGAGTGCTACGCCGCTTCCGGCCATGGCCAAGGCGAGCAAGGTGAAAAAGCCCACTGTGTTGCCGCTCGATAAAAGGTAAACGCCCGCCAGCGAACTGGCCATGGCGCCTACCCGTCCAAAGCCCAGTGCCGCGCCGACGCCGGTTGTGCGCATGCGGGAGGGGTAAACGTGTGATGCCAGTGCGAACATCGTGGTCTGAACCCCATTAACGGTAAAGCCCAGTGCGGTAAGGATTGTCAGCAGGCCGGTTCTGGACAGATTTTCCGTTCCGGCGATCAGCGTCATGGCGGCGATTGCGGCGCCAATTGCGGCAAGGCTGGTCATGGTAACGCGTGAGCCGAGGCGGCCGATGAACAGGGCTGCGAGCAGGGCGCCCGCCACCCCGCCAAAGTTGAAGCTGGCCAGACCAAGGCTGGCCGTCTTCTGATCAAAACCCGCGCTGGCAAGGGTCGCGGGCAGCCAGCTGAATGTTGTGTAGACGGCAATCAGGCAAAGGAAGAAGGCCGCCCACAGTCCGATGGTGTCGCGCAGGAATTCGGGCGCGAACAATTGGCCGATGTTTGCGCCTTTCTCTCTGGTGGTGGGCAGGCTTTCTGACCCGGCTTTGGGCCTTGCGGCGGCGGCTTTCAGGAAGCTGGGCGATTCCGGCAGCCAGACAAAAAGCGCAAAGGCAAGGGCGCAGGGAATGGCGCCTGCGACAAGGAACATCGCGCGCCAGCCATGCGTGGGCAAAATGTCCGCAGCGACCATGCCGCCCAGAACTCCGCCCAGTGGAACACATACGATCGTGGCGGTAACGGCAAATGGTCTTGCCCGGGTCGGACTGAATTCGGCGGCCAGAGCTGTTGCATTGGGCATAGCTCCGCCCAGACCCAGGCCTGTCAGAAACCGGATCAGGGTAAGGGATTCGATATTGGCGGCCAGTGCTGTTGTCAGCGTGAAGAGGCCGAACAGGGCGACGCTGGCAATCATCATCATGCGCCGCCCAAAGCGATCGCCTAGCAGCCCTGCAATCGCGGTGCCTGCTGTCATTCCTGCCAAACTCATAAAGGAGGCCGGGGCCAGCGCAGAAGGGGCGATATTCCATTCGCGGGCTATGCCGGCCACCGCAAGGCCAAGTGCCTGATTGTCAAAGCCATCAAAAATGATCGCCAGCGCTGAAAGGGTGACTCCCAGCACTCGCACGCTGTTCCAATTGTCAGATGTCTGATCCGGCTGGATCGCTCCTTGTGTCTCACGCTCGACCGGCACGGCTCTACCCTTGTTTGTTATGTTTCATGGCATGGGGCGGTGGCTCTGCTTTCGCGTCCGGGCCTCCTTGTCTGCGGCAACTGGATGGCTTGGTGGAGGTCAATCGTCAATGAAAATTGCAAAGTTAAAGGGATGGATGCGGCGCCGCAATCTGGCAAGGCTTCGAATTTATTGAGATAATATATTGATATTAAATAGATAAATTCGAAAAAATCTGAGATTTTTTGCCCATTGCCAAAAGAGTTAAAAATCCATATAAACTTCACAATAATGCTTTATAGCAAAAAAAATAGCACAATGGAGAGGTGCATGACAATCAAACTGACCTGGCAGGTTTCGGCTCTGGCGTTGCTCGCGCTGGGTGGTGCGGCAATCGCGCAGGGCAACGGGGCGGCCCGCGCCACGCCCAAACAGGCGCAGGCCCATATCGACCGCGCAATGACGCTGGCGGGCAAAACCTATATGCACACGACGGCCGGCCTGCAGTGCGGCCTTTCCGGCCCGGCGATGTCACGCTTTGCCAATGCCGCCGTGCCGGAGCCGACCGAACTGTTTGACAATTTCTATTATGTCGGGGTCAGCAGCGTCGGCGCCTATGCGATTAAGACGCGCGACGGCATCATCCTGATCGACGCGCTCAACACCAGCGAGGATGGCGTGAATGTCATCGAGGCGGGCCTGAAGAAATTCGGGCTCAACCCCGCCGATGTGAAATATATCGTCGTCACCCATGGCCATGGTGACCATTTCGGGGCTGCCGGCTATTTCGCCCTAAAATATGGCACGCATGTGATGATGAGCGCGGCGGACTGGGATCTGGTGGCCAAGCCGCCCATGCGACCGGCAGGCGCGCCGCCCGCGCGTTTCAGCCCGCCGCCCGCCCGCGATCTGGATGCGCGCGATGGCATGGTCCTGTCGCTGGGCGGTCAGGACATCCGCATCGTTGAAACCCCCGGCCATACGCCAGGCACGATTTCGCTGCTGGTGCCGGTCACCGTCCATGGGCAACAGCATCTGCTGGCCATGTGGGGCGGCACGGGCGTGCCGCGCGATGCAGATATGCGGGCGAAATATATCGCTTCCTCGGAACGTTTCGCGGCCATTTCGGAAAAGGCAGGCGCCGATGTCGAACTGAGCAATCATCCGTTTGTCGATGACAGCCTGACGCGTATGGATGATCTGCGGACCCATCCGCGCGGCGCCAATCCCTTTGTGATCGGGCGAGGCGCCTATGCCAAATATGCCGGGATCATCACCGAATGCGCCAAGGCGGTGGCTGAGGGTGGACCGACGGCGAACTGATCCGTCCGTTTCAAAATATCATTACCGAACAAATAAATATCCCGAGAACAAGGGAGGGGAGACTATGCGCGTTTTCTTGAGGAAATCTCTGTTGCTGGCCGGTGCCGCCATGGTTGGGGGCGCCCCGGCGCTGGCCGCAGAACCGGCGGGACCTGCTGAAAACGGGGCGGTGGAGGCCGCCATCGTCGTCACCGGTTCACGCATTGCCAAGGCTGGCTTCGAGGCGCCCACGCCCACCACGGTGGTGGACGCAACGGCGCTGAACGCCGCGCCCCAACCGACCGTGGCGCAATATCTCAACCAATTGCCCGCCCTTTCGGGTTCGACCTCGCCGCGCACGGCGGGCAATGGCGTGGGCGGCGGCACGCAGGGCACGAATTCGCTCAATCTGCGCGGGCTGGGGCTCAGCCGGACGCTGGTGCTGCTCGACAACCGCCGCGTGGTGGGCAGCGCGACAACCGGCGCGGTCGACCTCAACCTCCTGCCCACCACGCTGCTTCAGCGTGTCGATGTGGTGACGGGCGGCGCTTCGGCGGCATGGGGTTCCGATGCTGTCGCGGGCGTGGTCAACCTTGTTCTCGACAAGCGTTTTTCCGGGCTGAAAGGCAATATTCAAAAGGGCATATCGACTTATGGCGATGGCGGCGAATTGCGCGCCGAACTGGCCGGTGGCCATGCCTTTGCCGAAGGGCGGGGCCATATTCTGGCCAGCGTGTCCTACAGCAGTTCGGACAGCATCGACCGCGTGGATTCGCGCCCCTGGTATGTCGGCACCAAGCTGATCAGCAACCCGGCCTATGCGGCGGGCAATGGCCAGCCCAAGCTGTTGGTGGCCGATCATGTCAATTCGCCCACCGGCACCTATGGCGGCCTGATCACCACCGGCCCGCTGGCCGGCACCCAGTTCCTGCCCGGCAGTGTGCCCGCGCCCTTTAATTTCGGCACGGTCGGTGTGCCAGTAAGCGGCCTTGGGACGCCGGGGCTTTCCACCACGGCCTATTCCGGCACCCAGCACAGCATCAACGGCACGCCCAACGATCTGGGCGCAGCCAACCAGATCTCGGCCTCGACCAAGGTGTTCAGCACCTTCCTGCGCGGATCGTTTGACGTCACCGACACTATCAACCTGTTCGGCGAGTTCATTTACGGCAAGTCGATCGCGGATTCGCTCTCGGTGCCCTATTTCACCATGGTGCCCAACGGCAGTCCGCTGACCATTTCGCGCAGCAATGCCTATCTGCCCTCCGCAACGGCGGCGGCGATGGACAGCGCGGGCGTCAGTTCGATCACGCTGGGCCGCCTCAATATGGACCTTGGCGAGGCCGCGCCGCATAATGAGCGTGAGCTTTACCGTTATCTGGTCGGGGCGGACATCAAGCTGGGCGGCAGCTGGAACGCGCATCTCTATTACGAGCATCAGTTGAGCCGGGTTCTGAACGAGGTGCGCAATGACCAGTTGCGTTCGGCCTTTGCGCTGGCGGTCGATGCGGTGCAGGTCACGCCCGCCAATGTCGGCTCATCGGGCCTTGCGCTGGGCAGCACTGTGTGCCGCTCCAGCCTGAGCGCGCCGACCAACGGATGCGTTCCCTTCAACGTGTTCGGACCGCAGAATGTGACGGCGGCCCAGCGCGCCTATCTGGTCGGCACTGCGCGTCAGCGTATCAGCCTGACCGAGGATGTCGCTTCGGCCTCGGTGGGCGGCGATCTGTTCAACTTGCCTGCGGGCGCGGTCACGCTGGCCGCAGGCGCCGAATATCGCCGCGAGAGCCATTCAGCCGACGCCGACGCCCAATCGCAGCGCAACACCACCGACACCGGCCCCGGCACGGGCAACTGGTGGGTGGGCAATTACAAGCCTTCCTCGGGCGGGTTCACCGTCAAGGAAGGTTTTGCCGAAGTGCTGGTGCCCTTGCTCAAGGATTCTCCGCTTGGCCGCAAGCTGGACTTTAACGGTGCGGTGCGCGTCACCAATTACAGCACCAGCGGCACCGTGACCACATGGAAGGCGGGTTTGACTTGGGACATCGCAGGCGGTCTCAAGTTGCGCGGGGTGCAATCGCGCGATATCCGCGCGCCCAACCTTGGCGACTATTATCTGGGCGGATCGGCCAGCAGCCAGACCGTGATTGACGGTCCCAATGGCAATGTTTCGGTGCTGCGCATCCAGTCGGGCAACACCAATCTGCTGCCTGAAGTGGCCTCCACCACGACGCTGGGCGCGGTCTATCAGCCGACCTTCCTGCGCGGTTTCAGTCTGGCGGTCGATTATTTCCGCATCAAGATCGACGGCGCCATCGCCACGCCTGCGCCGCAATATGTGGTCGACCGTTGCCGCGATGGTTCGATCCCGGCCATGTGCAGCCTTCTGGTGCGCAACAGCACCGGCACGCTGACCACGGTTCTGGTGCAGCCGCTGAACTATAAAACCGAGTTGATGTCGGGCGTCGATATCGAGGCCAGCTATCGTTTCCGTCTGGGCAAGGGCACCGTCTCGCTGCGTAGCCTCTGGACCTATACCGGTGAGCACAAGCTGATTGACAATGGCCTGACCGACAGCCTGCTCGGCGAAGTGGGGCAGGGCAATGGCCCGGTCAAGCTGCGCGGGTTCAATTCGGTCAGCTATGATTCGGAAAGCCTTGCGCTTTCGCTGCGTCATCGCTTTATCGGGCAGGGGGTGATCGACGCTGCCTACACCTCCGCCGACATTGACAATAACACCGTCTCCGCGATCAGTTATTTCGACATGTCGGCCACGGCCAAGGTCCGCAGCGGCGGCGTCAGCTTCGAAGTCTTCGCCTCGGTGGACAATATGTTCAACGCCGCCCCGCCCCGCGCGCCGGGCATTTTGGGTACCACCAACACCACCATCGGCACGGCGGCGGCCACCTATGACCTGATCGGCCGGTATTTCCGTGCCGGTGTCCGGTTCAAGATGTAATGTTGGCCGGTGGGTCGCTCTTTGGGCGGCCCACCCAAGCCTTTGGGGAAAGCCTGTGAACCCGTTAGTCCAATTTCTCGAACACCTGCCTCCCCATATCCCACATTCGGTCGATGAGTTTGACCGCAGGCGGCATTTGCGCGATTTCACCTTGCCTCGCGCGGTGGAGCATCTGCCGCTGCTGGTCGCCTATCCGCGCGATGCCGATCAGGTGGCGGCGGTGATGAAGACGGCCTCGGCATGCGGGATTCATGTCGTGCCGCAGGGCGGGCTGACCGGCATGGCGGGCGGTGCCCTGCCCAGCGCGGGCAGCATCGCGCTCTCGCTGGAAAAGATGCGGGGGATTGAGGAAGTCGACACTTTCGCCAATACGGTGACGGTGCTGGCGGGCACGCCTTTGCAGGCGGTCCAGCAGGCCGCGCAGGGTGCGGATCGTTTCTTCGGGGTGGATTTCGGTTCGCGCGGTTCATGCACCATTGGCGGCATGCTGGCCAACAATGCGGGGGGCAACCGCGTCCTGCGCTATGGCATGACCCGCGATCAGGTGCTGGGGCTGGAGGTGGTACTGGCCGATGGCACGATCATCAGCAACATGAACAAAATGATCAAGAACAACGCGGGCTATGACCTGCGCAACCTGTTTATCGGCAGCGAGGGGACACTGGGGATCATCACCCGCGCGGTCCTGCGCCTGTTTCCCGCGCCGCGCAGTTCCAATACGCTCCTGTGTGCGGTCGATGGGATTGATCAGGTCCACCGCCTGCTGGCGCTGGCGCGCGGCGCGCTGGGGGCCCAGCTTTCCGCCTTCGAGGTGATGTGGCAGGATTTCTACGCGATTACCCATGATGTGACCGGCCGCTCGCCGCTTTCGCCCGAGGCGGGCACGCATTTCATTCTGCTCGAAGCGCTTGGTTCGGATGAGCAGGCCGACGGGATGATCTTTGCCCGCTTTGCCGAGCAGGCCTTTGAACAGGGAATCCTGCAGGATGCGGTGCAGGCCCAGTCGCTGAGCGATGCGGAAAGTTTCTGGCGCATCCGCGATTCCAGCGGCGAACTCTCGCATCTCTGGGGTAAGGGGGCGGTGGTGAATTTCGATGTCAGCGTGCCGGTGGCCCGCGCCGAGGAATTCGTCACCCTGTGCCGAGAGGCGCTGGCGCGTGACATTCCGGGCGGGGAGGCGGTGTTTTTCGGCCATCTGGCCGACAGCAACATGCATCTGGCCGTGCCGGACCCCAGCGGGCAACAGCGCGAGGCGATCTGCCGCACCGTCTATGCCACCGTGCGGGCGATGGCGGGGTCAGTTTCGGCCGAACACGGGATCGGCCTCGATAAGCGGCAATATCTGCATTATTCGCGCAGCGAGGCGGAAATCGCCCTGATGTGGCGGCTCAAGCAGATGCTGGACCCGCAGGGGCTGCTCAATCCGGGGAAGGTATTACCGGAAAGTCTCGCTTGATTATCCACTTTTTCTTTATAAAAGGATGGTGTGACTAAACAACGCATCAGCAATCGACAGGTCGAAGCCTTCATTCGCGTGGCCGAATGCAGCAGCTTCACGGGCGCGGCCCAGCGCATGCAACTCACCAATTCGGCGATCAGCAGCCTGATTTCCGAATTGGAAAGCGCTATCGGCCTGCGCTTGTTCGAGCGCAGCACGAGGCGCGTGGTGCTCAACGAGCATGGGCGCCAGTTCATGCCCTCCGCGCTCAGCTTTATCCGCACGCTCAAGGCGGTCGAGCGCATGGCCGAAACGCTGGGCGATCAGGCGGGCGACACGATTCGCATTGCCGCGCCGATGGTGGTGGCGGCTGCCATCCTGCCCCCGCTGATCGCCGAATTCGAGGCCGCGCATCCCGATTGCGAGGTGCATATTCTCGACACCGGGGTTGAATGGCTGTCCGAACGGGTGGCTACGGGCGAGGCGGATCTGGCCGTGGGGCCCGACCGTGTGACTGAGGAAACGGTGCAGTCCGAGAGTCTGTTGCCCAGCAAATGGGTGGTGTGGCTCTCGCCCGAACATCCGCTGGCCGCGCAATCGCATTTGCGCTGGCGCGATCTTAAGGGGGTGAAATTCCACACCGGTGGGCATGACCACGAACGGATCATCGAACAGGCCATGTCGGGTCTGGACGAGAGCGAGCGGGTGGTGCCGGGGCAGGTGTTTGACAATATCACCACGGCGCTGGGCCTTGCCGCCGCCGGGGTGGGGGTGGCGCTGTGCCCGGCCTATGTCGCGCCGCTGGCCAATGCTTTCCGGTTGGAGATGCGGCGACTGATTGATCCTGAATTCACGCGCTATGTCATGCTCTACAGTTCGGCGATCCGCCCCCAGTCGGAACGGATCGCCGAATTTTCCGCCTTGCTGCGCAGGCGTTTCAAAGAGCTAGGAGCTTCCCAGGATTCATGATCCCTTGCGGATCGAGCGCCTGTTTGATGCTGCGCATCAACTGGCGCTCGGCGGTGGGGCGATAGGCATCGGCTTCGTCGCGCCGCAGCACGCCCAGCCCGTGTTCGGCCGAAATCGTGCCGCCCGCCGCCATCACCAGATCGTGGACAATACGGTTGACCTCGGCCTGACGGGCCATGAAGCTTGCCTTGTCCTCGCCGGGGCCGGGGGAATAGTTGAAGTGCAGGCTGCCGTCGCCAAGGTGGCCGAAGAGCACCGGGCGAATGTCGGGATGGGATACGCGCACCGCTTCGACTGCTGCGGGCATGAAGGCGGCAATGGCCGAGATGGGCAGCGCGATGTCATGCTTGATGGTGGGCCCTTCCGCGCTTTGCGCCTCGGAAATGCCTTCGCGCAGGGCCCAGAGCACCTGTGTCTGCGCAAGGCTTTCGGCGATCACCGCGTCCAGCACAATTCCATCCTCAAAGGCCTGACCCAGCGCTTCCTCGATGGCGGCGCGGGCAGCCTCCTCGCTGGTGAAATCGGTGAATTCGATGAGGATGTACCACGGATAGCTCTCGCCAAACGGATCGCGCGCGTCATGACCATGGCGCAGCACCAGTTCCAGGCATTCGCGTGAGAGCAGTTCAAACGCCGTCAGCCGATCCGCATAACGCGCGCGCAGGACTTCGAGCAGGCCCATCGCCGCCCCGCAATCCGCGACGGCCACCAGCGAGGCAAGCCGTGCCGCCGGTTGCGGATAGAGTTTGAGCACCGCGCCGGTGATGATCCCCAGCGTCCCCTCCGACGCGATATAGAGATCGCGCAGGTCATAGCCCGAATTGTCCTTGCGCAGCCCCTTCAATCCGCTCCACACTTCGCCAGTGGGCGTGACAACCTCCAGCCCCAGACAGAGTTCGCGCGCATTGCCATAACGCAGCACCGCCGTTCCGCCCGCGTTGGTGGCCAGATTGCCGCCTATCGTGCAGGAACCCTCGGCGGCAAGGCTGAGCGGGAAATAGCGCCCGGCATCGCGCGCGGCCTCCTGCACGCTGGCAAGGATCACCCCGGCATCGACCGTCATCGTATTGTTGACGGGATCGATTGCGCGGATGCGGTTGAGCCGCGTCAGCGCGACTACAAGGTTCAGCCCCTCGGCGGGCGGGGTGGCCCCGCCCGACATGCCGGTATTGCCTCCCTGCGGCACCAGTCGAACGCCATTTTGCCCGCACCAGCGCACCAGCGTGCAGACCTGATCGACGGTTTCGGGCAGGGTGACCGCGATGGCCGCCCCGGTCCAAATCTTGCGCCAATCGGTCAGGTAGGGCGCCACATCATCGGCATCGACCAGCAATTTGCCGTCATAGGCCGCGCGCAGACTGTCCAGCATGGCCATCACTGCCCGTGCGATGCGGTTTGATAATTGGCCAGCAGATCGGGGCGGACCCGCTCGTCAAAGCCAAGCGCCACGCGGCGTACCTCGGGCGTATCAAGCGGGGGATGGCCGATATGCGCCGCACGCGGTTCGGGCGCGGACACCACATCGCAGCCAAGGCGGCCAAGATTGGTGATCTCCACCTCGATCCTGTCGCCCGGATCAAGCGAGCGCGAATGGGCGGGCGTGCCGGTCATGATGATGTCGCCGGGCATCAGCGTGATATAGCGGGCGATGTCGGCGATGATGAAATCGGCCTCCCAGATCAGTTCCTCGCCGATCTTCGCTTCCTGCACCAGCAGGCCGTTGCGGTAGGTGCGCAGGGTCTCCTTGCGCGGATCGACGCCGCGCACGATGCCCGGACCAATCGGGCAATAGCCGTCCATGCCCTTGACCCGCAGCATCGAGCCCTGGTCGGTATCGCGGAAATCCTGTGCGCCCATGTCGAGCAGCGGAGCGAAACCGGCGATGCAGTCCCACGCCTCCTCGGGCGTGACATTGCGCGTCACCTTGCCGATGATCGCGGCCACTTCGCCTTCGTAATTGAGATAGCGGGTGCCGTCATATTTGACGATCTTGCCGTTGTGACCATTCGTGGCGGTTGGAGGCTTGGTGAAATAGGTAGGATTGTCGGTCGGCTTTGGCTTGTTGCGCGTTTCCATCGAGCGCGAGACATAGGTGATATGCGCGCCGATGATCTTGGTCGGTTCGCAAGGAGGCAAGTGGATCATCCGCGCCGGATCGACCACGCGCCCATCGTCGAGCGCCAGCATCGCATCATCGCGCATCGTGCCCCAAACGGCGGTGCCTTCAACCATCACCCGGCGGCGTTCGATCCGCGGTCCTTCAAATACGCTCATTGTCTCAAACCTCGAACCAGATGTGGATATTGCCCGTGCCGCGGGCGTTTTCATATTCGCTGAGAGCGATGCCCGGCGCGCGGCAGTCCGCGCCGCCCATCGCCCCGACCATCTGCAGATAATGGCCGCCCAGACCTTCCCACGGGATCTTGCGATAGACGGTGGGGAAGCGCTCGACGATCACGTCATGGCGGCCCTGACGGAACAGTTCGATGACCTCGTGATCGCTGGCGATGTTTTCGGGGCTGGAAACATTGGCCGCATCGAAAATGCGCGGGCTTTTGCGTTCCCAGTCAATCTCGTTGAACTTGTGGCTGAGCGCGCCCGAGGCCAGCAGGACCACGCGCTTGCCGCTGCGGCGGATGGCCTCGCCCACCACCGCGCCCATTTCAAGGAAATGGTGCGACTGGCAATTCTGGCAATTGCTGGCCGTCAGATAGGGCACATCAAGGCCCAGCTTGGTCACCAGATTGAGTGTGGCATATTCATGCGTCAGATGCGGATCATCAATCGCCATGGCCAGCACGCCGCGTTCCTCGGCCACGCTCTGACACATTTTCGCCAGGTCCGGACAGCCGCGATAGTCGAATTCCAGCCCGTTGAGATACCACGGCATTTCCACCGAGGTATAGGTGCCCTTGTGATGGGCGCGGGCGTCCAGAAGGTGAAAGCCGGTGGTGAACCAGTGCGAGTCAAAGATCAGAATCGCATCGGGCGACACCGCATCGATCCGCGCGCGCAGACGCTTGAAACCCTCGATCAGGTCGGAATCGCGCCCCGCGCCATCCTCCAGCCGGAACTCGTCGGTCTGCATGAGGCCGGGATGGTGCGAGACAATCGCGCTCCCGACGATTTTTCCTTCGTTGCTCATCGGTGTGCAAAGCTCGCCTTGAAGGGGTGTTTGGGCGTGATGACGTCCTTGACGTCGCAGAAGAAGTCGAAGCTCCATTCGCCGCCTTCGCGGCCCACGCCCGATTGTCCGCGCCCGCCAAATGGTGCGGCCAGATCGCGGATGGTGAAGCTGTTGATCCAGATGAAGCCGGTGCGGACTTGATCGGCCACGGCCTGCGCATGGTCCTGTTCGCCATAGCAGATGCCGCCAAGACCATAGACCGTGCTGTTGGCCAGAGCGATGGCTTCCTCGTCGCTGGCAAAACTCTGCATCACCAGCACAGGGCCGAACACCTCCTGCTGGACGATTTCCGCATCATTGCTGACATCGCAAAACATGGTCGGCTGGAAATATTGCGGGCCGAAATCATGCCGCTCGCCGCCCCACAGGGTGGTGGCCCCGGCGGCCTTGGCGCGCTCGACAAAGCCTGCCACGCGTTCGACCTGTCGCGGATGGATGATCGGGCCGACCTCGGTGGCCGGATCGCGCGGATCGCCCACGACCAGATTGGCCACCACTGCGCGCATCTTTTCGACAAAGGCGTCGCGGATAGATTCGTGGACGAGGAAACGCGTGCCCGCCAGACAGACCTGTCCGGCATTGCGATACATCAGCGCGCCGGTGGCCGCCGCAGCATCAAGATCGGCGTCGGCCAGCACGATAAAGGGCGATTTTCCGCCCAGTTCCAGACTGCACGGCACCAGATTGGCCGCCGCCGCCGATGCCACCAGCTTGGCCGTGGGCACCGAGCCGGTAAAGGATATGCGCGCGAGGCGGGGGTCGGACACCAGTCTCGCGCCGGTGGTGGCGCCCATGCCCTGGACGACGTTAAACACGCCCGGCGGCAGCCCCGCCGCATCGGCCGCATCGGCCAGCAGGGAGGTGGTCAGCGGCGCCCATTCGGGCGGCTTGATGACCACCGTATTGCCCGATGCCAGCGCAGGACCGGCCTTCCACGTGGCCAGCATCAGCGGTGAATTCCATGGCGTGATGATCGCGCAGATACCTGCCGGATCATGGCGCACCTGATGAATGGCCTGCGCGGTTTCGATCACGCGGTCCTGAAGGGTCAGCGCCTCCTTGGCAAACCATGTGATGTTCAGCATCGCGCGCGGCACGATCCCGTGGCGCATCCGCGAGAGCAGCACGCCCGCATCATTGGCTTCGGCAAGGGCAAGAGCTTCCTCGCGCTTGCCGATCTCCTCGGCAAAGCGTTCGAGATAGGGCAGGCGCCCCGCCGCCCCCAGCGCCGCCCATCCGGGGAAGGCGGCCTGTGCCGCGCCGACTGCCGCATCGACATGTTCATCCAGCCCTGCCGAAATCTTGCCAAGCACCTTCTGGTCCACCGGGCAGAAGGTTTCGAAAGTCTCGGTGGAGGTGACCCGCCGCCCGTTGATGTAATGATCGGGCGAGATCGGATGCCCGTCGATATGGATCGTGTCTGCCATAGGTTGCAGCCTTGTCTTGAGTGTCTCAGATAAAGCGGGTGGTGATGATGCCCAGCGGGCCGTAATCGACCGCGAATGTATCGCCGCGCACCCCGCCGATGGGGGCCGTGAAGGAGCCGCAAAGGATGATCTGTCCCGGTTCGAGCGCGATATCATGCGGCGCCAGCTTGTTGGCCAGCCATGCGATGCCCGTGGCCGGATGGCCCAGCACAGCGGCCGCCACGCCCGATTCCTCGATGATGCCATTGCGTTCGATCCATGCGGCCACGCGGCGCAGGTCGATGGCATCGGGGGCAAAACGTGCCTCGCCCAGAATGATGCCAGCATTGGCGGCATTGTCGGCAATCGTGTCCAGCGCCTTGCGCGTGTTGCCGGTGGCGGCATCCACCCGGTCGATCCGCATGTCTATCAATTCCAGCGCCGGGCGCACATGATCGGTGGCGGCCAGCACATCCTCCAGCGTGACGCCCGGCCCGCGCAATTCATGCTTAAGGAAAAAGGCCAGTTCGACCTCGATGCGCGGCTCGACAAAGCGGTCGAGCGGGATATCCTCGCCGCTGTGAAACAGCATATCGTCCAGCAGGACCCCGTAATCGGGCTCGGTGATATTGGCGGCCTTTTGCATGGTCCGGCTGGTCAGGCCGATCTTGCGGCCGATGACCTTGCGGCCCTGCGCCAGCTTGATGTCTATCCACGCGCTCTGGATGGCATAGCCATCCTCCATCGTCATGTCGGGATGGGCCAGGCTGATCTGGCGGATCGGGGTGCGTTCGCGTTCGGCCTTATCCAGTCTGGCGGCATAATCGCGCCTTTGTTCGGTTGAAATGGGCATCCTTCTCACCCTTGCATGGCGGTCCGGCGCTTCCGGCCGGGTTCGGATTCATGGGATAATGGTAATGGGCGTTATTATCAACAAAAACTTTATAGTAGAGTTTATAATCCATTTCATCTATCGAGTTTGAAAGGCACGCGATGATGGGAAAGGCGGAAAGGGCAATCCATGCAGGTTGGTATAATCGGCGCCGGGGCGATCGGCGGATGGATCGCCGCGCGTCTGGCGCATGGTGGGCATGATGTGCGGATTTTGGCCCGCGCCGAGACGGGCAAAGCCTTGCGCTCCCATGGGCTGACGCTGGTTCAGGATGGGGAGCGCATGGTCGTTCATCCCCGGATTTGCGCCGATGCGCAGGAAGTGGGGCCGTGTGATCTGATCATCGTGGGCGTCAAATCCTTCGCTCTGGAATCGGTGGCTCCCGCCATCGCGGCGATGATGAAGCCCGAAACACTTGTTGTGCCCATGCTGAACGGTGTGCCCTGGTGGTTCATGGGGCGCGATGTCTCGCTGCGCTCGGTCGATCCCGACGGGATTTTGCAGAAATCCTTGCCCTATGAGCAGATTGTCGCCTGCGTCGTGCATGCCGCTGCCATGCGGACATTGCCCGCCGAAATCACTCTGTTTCGGGGGGACCGCCTGATTATGGGCGAGCCTGCCGGAGGCGCCAGCGCGCGTGTGGCCGCTCTGGTGGATCAGTTCCGTGCGGCGGGTCTGCCTGCGGAGCAGAGCCATGATGTCCGCGCGGATATCTGGTTCAAACTTTGGGGCAATATGACCATCAATCCGATCTCGGCGCTCACGCTGGCGACGGCAGACCGCATTCTGGATGATCCGTTGGTCCTCGGCCTGATCGCTTCGGTGATGGAGGAAGCGCGCGAAATCGGCCGACGCATCGGTTGCCCGATCGAGCAATCCACGGTGGAGCGCAATGCCGTAACACGAAAGCTGGGCGCATTCCGAACATCCATGCTGCAGGATGTGGACGCATCAAGGCCTATCGAACTCGATGCGCTGCTGGCGGCTCCAAGGGAAATCGCCGCGATGGTGGGTGTGGCGACGCCCTCGCTCGACATCCTGTTCGGCTTGACCAGACTGATGGGTATTTCGCGCGGCATCTATGGGTAGGAATTTGGAGTTTTGATTATGAAGTGTTTGGTACCGATCAAGCGCGTACTTGATTACAACGTGAAGCCTCGTGTGAAGGCGGACGGTTCGGGCGTTGACTTGTCGAATGTGAA
>NZ_JACIDX010000034.1 GCF_014196525.1 Novosphingobium sediminicola
CCGCCCACCGGATCGGTCAGCGCCTGCACCATCGCATCGACCAGCGTGGCATCCCCCATCTTGCGGCCCCAGCGCTGGCCATGGTCGTGATAGGGGGCGTTGGACATGCTCTCCACCCCGCCCGCCACCGTCACTTCGGCCTCGCCCAGCTTCATCATCTGGGCGGCCGAAATGATCGCCTGCAGCCCCGAGCCGCACAGGCGGTTGACCGTCAGCGCGGGTGTTTCCACCGGAATGCCCGCATTGAGCGCCGCCACGCGAGCGACATAGGCGTCCTTGGAACTGCTGGGCACGACCTGGCCAAAGACAACATGGCCGACATCGCCCGCCGCCACGCCCGCGCGGCGCACCGCTTCGGCGGCAACAAGGCCCGCCAGCTCGGAGGGCATGAAGCTTTTCAGCCCGCCGCCAAAATCGCCAATCGCCGTGCGCGTGCCGCTGACGATATAGATCGCGCTCATTGATGCATCCTTCTCTTGCACTGGCGATGCCGCCACACCATCTTCACGGCAGCTCGCCTTATCCGCTCTATGCGCGATGATCGGCGCACTGTCTATTATAAATTTGCATATGGGTGCATATTTGAATAGACTGATCCGCATAAAGGCCCCATGCGGCCAATGCCGGAGAGATGCCCATGCGCGCGCTGGTCTGCGAGAAAATTGGTACATTCGAAACGGACGATATGACCGAGGCCCTGCGCCTGCGCGACTGGCCGATGCCGGAACCGGGGGCGGGACAGGTGCGGATCGCCGTCCAGGCCGCGGGGGTCAATTTCCCCGACACGCTGATGGTCGAGGGGCGCTATCATGTGAAGGCCGAGCCGCCCTTCATTCCGGGCAGCGAGGTGGCGGGGGTAATCAACGCCGTCGGCCCCGATGTGCAGGGCTGGCAGGTGGGCGACCGGGTCTGCGCAATGACCGTTCAGGGCGCCTTTGCCGAGCAGGTGGTGGTCGATGCGGCCAATCTGGTCGCCCTGCCCGATACCGTCGATTTCGCCACGGGCAGCGCGCTGCTGATGACCTATGGCACTGCGATCCATGCCCTGCACCAGCGCGCGAGGCTGATGCCGGGAGAACGGATGCTGGTGCTGGGCGCGGGCGGCGGAGTGAGCCTTGCGGCGGTGGCCCTGGGCGCGGCGATGGGCGCGCAAGTGGTGGCTGCGGCCTCCAGCGCGGAAAAGCGCGAATTGGCGCGGCAGCAGGGCGCGCAGACCTTGATCGACAATACGCCGGACGCGATCAGGGGCGCCGGTCCCTATGATGTGATCTTTGACCCCGTCGGCGGGGATTTGAGCGAGATCGCCTTTCGCGCCATCGCGCCGGAGGGACGCCATCTGGTGATCGGCTTTGCCAGCGGGACGATTCCGGCCATCCCGCTCAATCTGCCCTTGCTCAAATCGGCGGCGATTATGGGCGTGTTCTGGGGGGCCTTTACCAAACGCGCGCTCGAGATGCACCGGGCGAATATGGCGGACGTATTGGCCATGCTGGCCAGCGGGGCGATGCCGCCCCCGCCCTTGCAGGTCTTTGCGCTGAGCGAGGGGCCGGCCATCCTGCGCCGCCTTGCCGCGCGCGAAATCGCGGGCAAGGTGGCGCTGGAAATTTAAACCGAATTAGCGCGCGCGATCCGGCCCAGCACCCCGGCGCTGGGCTTGGGCGTGCGCTTGAAGGTGGCGCGGTCCAGTTCGCACAGGCCAAAGCGGATGCGATAGCCAAACACCCATTCGTAATTGTCAATCAGGCTCCAATGGCAATAGCCGATCACCGGCACGCCATCATCCATCGCCTTTTTCAGCTCGGTCAGCGCGGCGGGGATCAGATTGGCGCGGATCTCGTCATGCTCGCTGCCCACGCCATGTTCGGTCACCATGATCGGCAGATTGGTCTGCGCATGGGCGTAGCGCGCCACGCCCGCCAAGGATGGCGGATAGACCTCCGCCCCCATCGTGTTCGTCACGGCGCCGGGCGGATTGGGCAGCTTGCCCTTGTCGGTCCAAACGCTGCGCTCATAATTCTGGATACCGAGGAAATCGCAATCCGTTTTGGCCAGACGCAGCCATTCGCCATAGAAATGCTCGCGCTTGGCATCGCGCAGGCTGACCGCGCCCTTGGGCAGGCCGGGGGCGACCTGTTCGTCCAGCATGGCCAGACTGACGCCGACGGGCAGATCACCGCGCACCGCCTTGATCGCGGCGCGCCCTTGGCGGTGGCCTTCGAGCAGATGCCTTTGCGTGCGGGCGCCATCGGGGGTGTAGAGCGGATTGCCCGGTTGATAGAGCGCAACGCCCAAAGCCTTGGCGGCAGCCTCGACCATCGCCTTATCCGCGCCCAGCAGATCGCCGGGCAGCAATTCGCCCAGCTTGCCCGAAAGGTTGGGTTCGTTGAGCGTGGTGGCATAGGCGATCCCGCCCGCCAGATGGCGCGCCGCACGGTCGCAATAGCGGGCGAAGAGCGCGGGCGCATCATCGCCATGCCAGCCCCCCAGCGCGGCGAACCAGCGCGGCGTGGTGAAATGGTTGAAGGTGACGACCGGCGTGATGCCGCGCGCATGGCAGCCGTCGATAACGCCCAAGTAATGGTCGAGCATGGCGATGGAGAACAGGCCCTGCTCCGGCTCGATCCGCGCCCATTCCAGGCTGAAGCGATAGGTGTTTAACCCAAGGCTTTTGACCAGATCGAGATCCTGTTCCCACAGCAGGAAGCTGTTGGCCGCGTCGCCCGAGGGTTCGGCATAGACGCTGGGTTTCCCATGTTCGAGAAACCACACGTCCGAAGAGGTATTATTGCCCTCGACCTGATGCGCGGCGGTGGCCGCGCCCCACAGGAAACCCTTGGGGAAAGCGGGGTTGAAAGGCTTGCCCTTGCCTGCGGCGTGCAGGGCCATGGGAGCAGCGGAAAGGGCGACAGTCGCGCCCAGCATGGCCCTGCGGTCGATCACAGGCTGATCACCTTCTCGTCATTGTTGAACGACGGGAAAGGCATATAGGAAATGCGCAGGCGCTGTTGCAGCGAGAGCTTATGCTCGCCAGCGGGGAAGCCGCCGGGCAGCGCCACGGTGATCGTCGCAGGCGCGCCAAAGGGCCAGCGGCGGTCAAAGGCCGTCTCCATCTCGTCCAGCGTCAGCGGACCTTCGCCTTCGTCAAACGTGATCGCCTCGCGGGGAAGCGCCTCGCCGTCGATCGAGACTTTCAGATCCTCGATCATCGAGAGGCCAAGGCCGCGATAATAGCCCAGCTTGGTGGTGAAGGAAAAACCGGTGGGCGCATCGGCCGGGCCGGTGTTGGCGACGGTGGCAGGGTCAATCGTGTATTTGTCAAACATGGTTTTATTCCTTGATGATGCCGCGCGTGCGCAGCCAGCGGCGCATCACGTCCAGCCAGCCTTCGGTGGGCGTGCCCGGCGCGCCGGGGCCAAAGCCGTGGTCGCCGGAGGAAAACAGATGGAACTCGACGGATTTGCCCGCCGCGCGATAGGAATCGATCAGTTTCGGCCCGCCAGCCCGCGCCAGCAGGAAGTCATCGGCCGCAATCGCCACGAACATCGGCGGGGCATTGTCAGGCACTTTCATCGCCGCCATATTGGGATAGATGGGGCCGACAAAGGCGGGCATATCGGCGCCTGCATTCTCCACCACGCTGCGGGTCAGGAAACCGCCGGCGGAAAAGCCCATGAAGCCGATCCGCGCCGGGTCCACGCCCCATTGCCCCGCATGGCCGCGCACATAGCGCAAGGCCGCCAGCCCATCGGCCAGCGCCTCGGGCGGGGTATCCTCGGGTGGGCTGGCCATGGCGACCTTTTCGCCGCGGATCGCGCGGGTCAACTGGTCGGCAAATTCAGCC
Organism: Novosphingobium sediminicola; assembly: GCF_014196525.1. Classification (GTDB taxonomy): domain Bacteria; phylum Pseudomonadota; class Alphaproteobacteria; order Sphingomonadales; family Sphingomonadaceae; genus Novosphingobium; species Novosphingobium sediminicola. The sequence goes on from NZ_JACIDX010000034.1 coordinate 3,842, forward strand.
TGCGAGGCAGGGGTTGGCAGCACGCGATATTTCAGCACGAAGGCGGCAATGCCGTGATCGGCGAAATAGCGGGCGATCTGCCAGCCTTCCTTTTCGATGGCCAGGCCAAGGAAGCCGCCGCCCGGCGCGACGATCACCGCCGCCCCGGTCCCCTTGCCCTTGGGCAGGAAAGGCGTGATCGTCGGGCGCGTGACATTGCGCACTGCAATCAGGCCGTTGTCGCGGTGCCAGACCTCTCGGTCGGGCGCATCGGGGATCAACGCGATGGCGCCCGGCTGCGCGGGGGCGGGGATCGTCTCGCGGCTGGGTCCGGGCATCTGAGCATGAGCCACAGGCGCCAGAACCAACGTCAACGGGACAAGGGCGAGCGCGCGCCTCATGCGGCTTCAGCTTGCGCGATCAGGCGTTCGAACATCACATGCTGGCGGCGGACCTGTTCGCGGCTGTCCACCTCATGCACGTCCTGAATCCAGCGGTTGCCTTCATATTCCGACGACAGAGTGCCTTCCCAGCCCGCCTTGACCAGCGCCGGGATCACCTCGTCATAGGCGATGGCAGGGTCCGTGCAATCCTCGTTCATTTCATAGAACTTGGCCTGAATATGGCGGAAATAAGGAGCGTAATCGCCGATACGCTTGGGGTTGGCATAGGGGGCGTGGCGCAATGTTTCGGCCATGGCCACCTCGACCTTGTTGCCCTGCATCTTCACCGCGACCTCAAAGATCGTGTATTCGCACATCACCTTCTGTTCGTGTTGATCGACGATGAATTGCGTGACTTCGGGGCGGGCGCCCTGCCGTTCAAAACGGGCGCGGAAGGCGGGCGGATAGTGCTTCATGAAAATGCCCATGTCGGGCAGGATGCCGAGGTGCTTCGTCCCCAGACGGTCGGCCACCTCGATGGTGCGCAGGATCCACGCATGTTCGAGATGCCACGGCGCATGGACCTCAACGCCCATATGCACGTCCAGCTTTTCCGCCATCGGCACGCATTTTTCGAGAATGTCGGGGCGCACGAAGATCAGGATGCGCATGTTCCTGATGCCAAGACGGTTGCACAGGATCAGGTCGCGGTGGATGCTTTCGACCTGCTCCTCGTCCGTCATCAGGCGATCCTTGCGGCGCTTGGTGTCAAGGAACATGTCATAGCAGGTGAAATGCGCGCCGTGGCGGGCCAACATGTCCTGCCATTCGCCCACTTGGCGGTCACTGATGTTGGGGAAGGTCGGCATATTCTGTTCGGGCAGGATTTCGATGCCCGGCGCGCCGATGCTGGCGCCAAAGGCCACGCAATCCTCGACGGTCATTTTGCCGAGGAACATCTCTTCCTGAAAGCTGTAGAGGCTGACGCCCCGCTTGATCTTCGATGTCATGATTTTACGCTCCGGTGGGGGCTTTTTCGCGCCCCGAAACAACGATCAGCACCAGAATGGCGCAGACGAGGCCAAACACCCCCGCCGCCACAAAGGCGCCCTGCATATGGCCGAAATGCTCGCGCAGCAGGCTGACCAGCAGCGGCGAGGAAAATTGGCCGAAGAAGAAACACGCGGTCCAGATGCCCATGCCGCGCCCGCGATGGGCAAAGGGCAGATGGCTTTGCGCCCAGGCCACAAGGCAGGGCACGGCCATGCCCGCGCCGGTCTGCTGAATGGCCATGCCCACAACCATCCCGCGCCAATCATGGATCAGCCCCATCGTCACCAGCCCCGCGCCCAGCAGCGCAAAGAAGGTGGACAATTGCCAGCGCGGCCCGATCTTGCCGGTGAACCAGAACACGCCCGCGCCCACCATCACGAACAGGCTGGGGATGCTGGTCATGCGGCCGATGGCGGCGGAATCCTTGACGCCGATTTCCTGCCACACGATGCCGCCATTGATGATGAACACATAATAAAGCCCGCTGCCCAGCAGGGTCACGCCCGCATAGGTCAGCACATTGCGCCACGGGAAAGGCTCGCCGCCCTCGTCCATGCCCAGCATCTTGCGCGCCGTCTCGTCGCTGGCCGGTTCATAGAGAAAGAAGGCGCTGGCAAGAAAAGCAGGGAAGCCGACCGTATAGACGAGGAAGATCCCGTTCCATTGCACCGCCGTCAGATAGCCCGACAGAAAGATCACCGCGCTGCCCAGAAACGGCCCGGCCAGCCCCTGAATGGTCAGCCAGAAGCGGCGGTCCTTTTCATCCCAATAATCGCCCACCAGCGTATTGAGCGTGGTCAGGATCGCCGCCTCGGCCACGCCAAGGGCAAGGCGCGAGACATAGATCTGGTCAATCGAATCTAGGAAGAACGGCGCCACGCCCACAAAGCCGTAAAGCGCGGTGGACACGAGCAGCAGCTTGCGCCGCCCGAAACGGTCCACGAGCAGGCCCGCGAACAGCGCCAGCAAAGCAATCGTCAGCCCCGGCGCGGAGACCATCGCGGGAACCTTGGCGATGGCGGCAGGATCACGCGCGGCGAAATGTTCGATGATCGCGGGCACAGCCGGAAACATCGAAACGATGGCCACGATAGGCAAAAAGGCCACCGTGACCAGTGTTATGCCCTGCGCAGCACCCGCCTTTCGCGGGGCGATGGATTGGACGCTCAAGACTCTCTCCCGATTGCGGCTTGGCATGGGGCTGCCGCAGGCTTTAATTAGAACTCTTGTTCTGAACGGTAAAGCGGAGCGCAACCTCTTGTCAAGATCGTCCGCCGCATCGACACGGCGCGGGGCGCAAAAAACCGATGGAGAGCAACGCGACTCCGGCAGGGACAGCAACCACCCCGGCGCGCATCAATATGATTTATGGAACAGCCCATATCGCCATCAATGATTCGTGGCAGAAAAGCACCTAAGCCATCAAAATCGCCGCAAATGCGAGGTTTCGGAGCAGATGCGGCAATAATCATTCTGCGCCGAGTTGCATCACCGCGTTCTATTGGTTTTCCGGGCAAAACTGCCTTCGACCCGCCCCCCCTACCCCCGCGCTCAGAGGGTCGGATCGCGCCACCTGTTGCCCACCTGCAACGGTGCCCCCTGCGAACCATATTGACAGGGGATTGGAACGCTCATTATCTAGAACAAGAGTTTTAATTTTGCAAAAATGCCGAACGCCCTTTCGGCCATCTGGGAGAATTGTCATGAACCGCGGTCTTGCCGCAGCGCTTTGCGCATCCGTCAGCTTTTTCGCTGTTCCCGCCTATGCCGCCGATCAGGCCCCCGAGTCGCCCAAGACCGGCGGCCTTTCCGAAATCGTCGTCACCGCCAGCCGCGTGGAAACCACCTCGCAAAAGACGCCGATTGCGCTGACCGTCTATTCGGGCGCCGATCTGGCCGCCAAGGGCGTGTCGAACATGCAGGCCCTCTCCAGCATCGACGCCAGCCTGAACATCACCACCAGCACGGGCGCGGCCTATGTCGCAGTGCGCGGCATTGCGTCCACCGACGTGACCGAAACCGGCGACCCCTCGGTGCCGATTGCGCGCGATGGTTTCTACACCAACCGCTCGTTCAACATTCAATCCTCGATGTACGACGTGGCCCGCGTCGAAGTGCTCAAAGGTCCGCAAGGCACGCTCAACGGGCGCAACTCGACCGGCGGCCTCGTCTCGATCATCACCAACCGTCCGAATGCCAAGACCGGCGGCTATGTCATCCTTGGCACCGGCAATTACAATGCGTTCGACGCCGATGCGGGCGTGAACCTTGCCGTTTCCGACCGGTTTCAGGTGCGCGCTTCGGGCACCTATCATTCGCATGACGGCTATCGCAACCTGACCGGGATCTATAACGGCACCGCGCTGCGCGGCGACGATCAGAAGGTGGGCTCGGGCCGTTTTCAGGCCGCGTGGAAGCCGGTGGACGGGCTGAAGCTGTGGGCCTCGTATCAGCATGACGAGATCGACAATGTCGGCGATGTGACGATGGATTCGGCCATCGGCGTGCGCCCCGATTTCGGCAATGCCAAGAGCTTTGCCAACACCGCCCCCTCCTCCACCAAGCTGACCGGCGACCGCGTGCGTTGGGAAGCGGTCTATGACGCGCTGCCCGCCGGGCTCTCGCTGATCTACTCGGGCGGCTATGACAAGAGCAGCTTCCGCCGCCGCACCGATGCCACCGGCCCGATCTATCCGGCGGTACGCCAGTTCATCCAGGGCGAAGACCCCACCACCTGGAACCATGAAGTGCGCCTGTCGAACAATGCGAACAGCCGCGTGTTCTTCCAGCTCGGCTGGTTCAACTTCAAGGAAACCAATCTCATCAATTCGGGCCTGTACAATGTGCAGATGACCGGATTGTTCGCCCCCGGCGGCCCGCTCTCGGCGCTGGGTCAGCCGGGCGTCTATGGCATCAAGTTCGATTACAACATCGCCACCAAATCGAACGCCGTGTTTGGTCAGGTCGCCTATCGTGTGAACGATCAGGTCAAGATCACGCTGGGCGCGCGCAACACGTGGGATTCGAAATTCCGCACCGGCAATGCCGTGCTGTTCCTGCCCGCGCTGGGCAGCCCCTTTGCGCCGGGCCTGACTCTCACCACGCCGGGCAACGGCAATATGAGCACCAGCCAGCCCACCTATCACATCGGCGTCGACTATCAGGTTACGCCCACCAGCCTGCTCTATGCCAAGTTCGACACCGGCTATAAGGCGGGCGGGTTCAACTCGAACGGCTCGGCGGCCTCGGTGGCCTATGCGCCCGAAAAGCTCTCGGCGTGGGAAATCGGCTCGAAGAACCGCTTCTTCGGCAACAAGCTGCAGGTGAACGCGGCGGCCTTCTACTTCGACTATCGCGGCTATCAGGCCTCGCGCAGCACCGATGCGCTGTCGGGCGGCTCGGGCATTTTCAACGTGGGTTCGGCCAAGATCATGGGCGCCGAACTGCAGACCGTCGCGCTGGTCAATGGCTTCCGCCTCGACAGCAACATCGCGCTGCTGCACACCGAATTCGGCAAGGGCATCACGGTGCTGGACGGCGCGGGCAACAACCGCGACATCAGCGGCCACCGCCTGCCCAACGCGCCCGATTTCGTCGCCACCTTTGGCGTAGAGCGCCCGATCGAGGCCAGTTTCGGCACCTTCACCCCGCGCATCGACGGCAAATATTCGGCCGCGTTCTATTACGATGTGTTCAATGACAGCGACACCCGCTCGGGCTCCTATGTGACGGGCAATGCCTCGATCAACTTCAAGCCCGCCAAGGGCAATTGGCAGATCGACGCCTTCATCCGCAACTTCACCGACAAGGTGGTGCTGGCCTATGGCGCGCGCAATTATGTGGCAGGCAAGAACACCTATCAGTTCCAGCCGCCGCGCACCTTTGGCGTGCGCGCCAGCCTGAAGTTCTGATGGGTCGGCAATTCTGATCTCTCCGATGGCGGGGCGGGCATGTATGTCCGCCCCGCTTTCATTATTATCGATTCTGATCTATCGCCTTTCCCATAAGCAGAGGAACGGCATACCATGCGCTTCAAACAGCTCGACCTGAACCTGCTGGTGGTTTTCTCCGCCCTGATGGAAACGCGCAGCGTCACCCGCACCGCCGAACGCCTCGGCCTGACCCAGCCCGCCGCCAGCGCCTCGCTGCGCCGGTTGCGCGCCTATTTCGGCGATGAGCTGCTGGTGCAGGTGGGCAAAAGGATGCACCCCACGCCCTTTGCCGAGTCGCTGTACCCCCAGATCCAGCGCAGCCTGCAAAGCGTCGAGCAGGCCATCGCCACACCCGCCGGTTTCGATCCGGCCACCTCAACGCGCCGCTTCCGCATCAACGCCTCGGACTATGTGATGGTCGCGGTGCTGGTCGGTCTGGCGCAGCGCGTGACGGCCGCAGCGCCGCAGATCCAGTTGGAGGTGATGCAGCCCACCGAGCGCAATGCCGACGATCTGGAAGGCGGCAAGATCGACCTGCTGATCGCGCCCGAACAATTGCTGGCGCCGTGGCATCCCTCTGAATTTCTTTATGAAGAAGAGCAGGTCGTGGTTGGCTGGGCCGGCAATCCGATCTTTGCCTCGGGGCTGAGCGCGGATGAATTCTTTGCCGCCGGCCATGTCGGCGTGGCGCTGGGCACGCGGCGGGCGGCCACCTTTGCCGATACGCAGCTTGCCCGCATGGGGCGACAGCGGCGGATCGATATCGAGGTCGCCTCCTTTGCCTCGGTGCCATGGTTCCTGCAAAACACGATGCGTCTGGCCGTCTTGCACAAGCGCCTTGTGCGCGCGATGATGCCGCAATTCGATCTGGCCTTTGCGCCCATGCCCTTCCCCTTCCCTCGCCTGCGCGAAATGGCGCAGTTTCACGAGGCGCGGCGCGATGATGCGGGGCTGGTCTGGCTGCGTGAGCAATTGCGATTGGCGGCGCAGTCCACATCATGAATATTTTTTATGATAATTGATCCAGATAATGACTTTTACAGATTGGCCCGCACACGGGTAAATATCCCCATCAACGCGCCCCATGCGGCGCATGGGGAGAGCATATGCGCCAGAACACGGGCGCCGCGCATGAGGCGCGGCCATGAACAATCTCGACATTCTTGTCATCGGCGGCGGCATCGGCGGCCTGACCAGCGCGATTGCCCTGTGCAAGGCGGGCCATAGCGTCACCGTCATCGAACGCGACCCCAACTGGTCGGTTTACGGCGTCGGCATCATCCAGCAATCGAACGTGCTGGCCGCCGCGCAGCAACTGGGCATTCTCGAAGGCTATCTGGCCTCGGGCGTGGGCTTTGACGCGGTGGAGATCTATCTGCCGCATGGCCAAAAGATCGCGCGCATTCCCGGCCATCCGGTCGCCCCCGGCCTGCCCGCCAATATGGGCATCGGCCGCCCCGCGCTGCACAAGCTGCTGGGCGATGCCGCCAAGGATGCGGGCGCGCAGATCCGCCTTGGCATCACCGCCGAGACGATCAACGACACCGGCGATGCGGTCAACGTCACCTTTTCGGATGGCAGTACCGGCACCTATGCCATCGTGATCGGCGCCGACGGCGTCTATTCGCAGACCCGCGCGACCATCATGCCCGATGCGCCCAAGCCCCAGTTCACCGGCCAATCGGTGTGGCGCTATAACTTCCCGCGCCCGGCCGATCTCGATGCGCTGCATGTCTATAACGGCCCGACCGGCGTTGGCCTTGTGCCGATCAGCGAGACGCTGATGTATATGTACGCCACCACGCCCGAGCCGGAAAATCCGTGGTATCCCAAGGAAGGCATCGCCGCCGTCATGCGCGGCAAGTTGGCCAATACCGCGCCCGCCATTCAGGCCTTGGCCGAGCAGATCACCGATGACGAAGGCGTGGTCTATCGCCCGCTCGAAGGCATGATGCTCTATGGCGACTGGCACAAGGGTCGCGTCGTGCTGATCGGCGATGCCGTCCATGCCACCACCCCGCATCTGGGCCAGGGCGCAGGCATGGCGATTGAGGACAGCATCGTGCTGGCCGACGAAATCGCCAAGGCCGCCGGTCCGGCAGAAGCCTTCGCCGCCTTCCGTAACCGCCGTTTTGAACGCTGCCGCTTCATCGTCGAGAAGAGCCTTGAGATCTGTCACGGCCAGATCGGCAAAGGCCCGCCCGTCGATAATGCCAAGGCGACGCAGGAAATGTTCGCCGTCGTCTCGCAGCCCATCTGATCTAAGGAACAACCAATGAGCCGAGTTACCGAAATCCGCTATGTGGGCTATGGCGTCACCGATCTGGACGCCGAGGCCGCCTATTACACCGATGTCTGGGGTCTGGAACGTGTGGCGTCCGACGATGGCATGGCGTGGTTCAAGGCGCAGGGCCATGACGAGCATCACGTGGTCCGCCTGCGCGCCGCAGAGGAAAACCGCGTCGACGTCATCGCCCTGTCGGCCGACACGCGCGCCGATGTCGATGCCCTTGCCGCCAAGGTCGAGGCCGCAGGCGGCCAGATCGTCCACGCCCCGCGCGCGCTGACCACGCCGGGCGGCGGCTATGGCTTCCGCTTCTTCAGCCCCGATGGGCTTCAGATGGAAATCAGCGCCGAAGTCGCACGCGGAGACAAGCGCGAAATCGAACGCTGGGAAGGCATCCCGGTCAAGATCAGCCATATCGTGCTGCATTCGCCCAACCACAAGGCGCTGGTCGCGTGGTTCTGCGATGTGCTGGGCTTCAAGGTCTCGGACTGGCTGGGCGATTTCATGTGCTTCCTGCGCTGCAACAATGCGCATCACCGTTTCGCTATCCTGCCCGGCCCGGCCTGCCTCAACCATGTCGCCTATGACATGGAAGGCGTCGACGGCATGATGCGCGGCGGCCATCGCCTGAAGCAGAAGGGCTTTGACATCCGCTGGGGTCCGGGCCGTCATACGGCGGGCGACAACACGTTCAGCTATTTCGTCACGCCGGGCGGCTTCGTCACCGAATATACCGCCGAGCTGGAAGAAGTGGACTTCGAGACCCGCGAAGCCACCGTTTACGCGCCCGCGCCGATGGTCATGGACCAGTGGGGCATTGGCGTCGGCGGGCCGCAGACCATGCCGCATCCGCATGAAAACGCAGGCCTGTTCGTGGCGGTGGACGTATAATGCGCGGGCGCGCCTTGCTGGCCTTGGCCCTCGCTTTGGCGCCTGTTGCCGTGCAGGCGCGCCCTCACACCACGACCGCGCGCAACCGCGCCATCATGGCCGATTTCGCGCATAAGTTTTACGATCTGCGCGATGTACGCGGGGCGTTCATGGATCATGTCGCCCCCGATTACATCCAGCATAACCCCGGCATCGCCGATGGCCGCGACGCAGCCATCGCCGCTCTGGAACCGATGTTCACCCGCCCCGGATCACGCTTTGTCATCAAGCGCATTCTGGTCGACGGGGATCAGGCGGTGATCCACCTGCATGGCCGCACGGGGCCGGAAGGTGAAGGCGGCACGGTGGCCGATTTCTACCGGCTGAAGAATGGCCGGATCGTCGAGCATTGGGACGTCTTGCAACCGATCCAGACCAAGACAGTCAACCCGCATCCTTATTTCTGAACGGAACCCCCATCGTGGCGCTTTATTCTCCCTTCCCCAACTATATCTGGAACCTGTCGGTCGCCATCGCCTTGGAAAGCGGCGGGCAGATCGGCGAGATCGTCGATATGTGCCAGCCCATCATTGATGCAGCGGCCGGCGGCGGCGATGCCGGAACCCCGGCCTTCATGAAGCAATGGGCCGCGATGGGCGACAAGCTGGTGGAACTGGCCGCCGAGGATGAGGCACGCGGGCGCGGCTTTTCGGCCAGCGCCAAGCTGGAGCGCGCCTCGCTTTACCTGATGGTGGCCGAGCGGATGCAGGGCCATGGCGCGCCGGGCCGGGCGGAAACTTATGCGAAGGCGCTGAATGCGTTTGAAAAGTCCACCGCGTTGGGCAGCATCAATCGCGAGCGGGTCGAAATTCCTTTGGCCTCCGGCACGATGCCTGCGCTCTACACCCGCGGCCAAGGCGAAGGCCCGCGCCCGGTGGTGGTCTATTGCAACGGTCTCGATAGCTGCAAGGAGCTGCTCTACTGGAGCCGCCTGCCCGAAGCGCTGGCGCAGCGGGGCATTTCCACGCTCTGCGTCGATCAGCCCGGCAGCGGCGAGGCGCTGCGCCTGCAGAACCTGCCCGTCGATCCGCATAGCGAGAATTGGGCGAGCAAGGCGGTGGACTGGCTGGAGACCCAGCCCGATGTTGATCCCAAGCGCATCGGCATGACCGGCATCTCGCTGGGCGGCCATTTCGCGCCTCGCGCGGTGGCCTATGAGCCGCGCTTTGCGTCGGGCGCCTGCTGGGGCGCGAACCACAACTGGCGCGAGGTGCAGGACAAGCGGATGAAGCGCGAGGGCGAAAACCCGGTGCCCCATTACTGGGCGCATGTGATGTGGGCGTTCGGCGCGGAAACGATGGAGGAATTCCTCGAAAAGTCCGACGCGATGAATTTGAACGGCCATATGGGCGGGGTTCGCGTGCCCTTCCTCGTCACGCATGGCTCCGATGATCGACAGATCAGCGTTTCCTATGCCCATGATTGCTACGATCAATTGGTCAACAGCCCCCGGCGTGAGCTGAAAATCTTTACCGCGCGTGAAGGCGGCGTAGAACATGTCGGCGCGGACAATATGGCCTATGGCCGCGATTATATCGCCGACTGGTTCGCAGAAACTCTGGGAGGCAAAACCGCATGACCCGCCATTTCATCGACCTGTCGATCACCTTGTGCAATGACGTGATCACCGATCCGCCGTTCCTGAAGCCGGAAATCACCTATCAGCAGCAT
>NZ_JACIDX010000035.1 GCF_014196525.1 Novosphingobium sediminicola
CAACAGACGCTGCGATGACGCGCGACCCGCTCACGCTGCCAGGGCCCGAAGCCGTCAAAATTGACCAGATGCCGAACCCCCGTGAATAAGGGGGGTTAAGTTCGTTCATCACCCGAAGCCAGAATTTGGCGCCTTCGTTTTGCTCGATCCACATGCCAAGAACGGCTTTGGTGCCATTGGCCATGACGCCCAGCGCAATGTGAATTGCCTTGTTGCGGACCAGCCCCTCATCGCGGATCTTGACCCTGATGGCATCAAAGAAAACAAGTGGATAGACCGGATCCAGAGGACGCTGTTGCCAGGCGTTGACCTCATCGAGAACCGCGTCGGTGATCGTGCTGATCAAATCCGCAGATGCATCCATGCCATAGATCTCGCGCAGGTGTTCGGCGATTTCCCTTGTGCTCATGCCTCGCGCATACATCGAGATAATCTTGTCATCGAAGCCGGGGAAACGACGCTGGTATTTGGCGATCAGCCGCGGGTCGAAACTACCTGTCCGGTCGCGCGGAACCTCGATGTCAATCTTGCCGGTACCCGTTGAAACCGTCTTGCGGCCATAGCCATTGCGGCTGTTCTCGGCTTCCGCCTCGCCGCCAAGATGGTAATCCATCTCGGCACTTAAGGCGCGTTCGGCCAGCGCCTTCTTCAACCCGTTCATCCAGTCGGGTGAGTTCAGCGCGCTGGCCGCGTCCATACCTCCCAGCAACTGGTCCAGCAGGTCATCGGGGATCGAGGGTGCTTTGCGTCGTGCCATAATTGGGGATCTTTCTACCCATTATGCCGCCCCGTACACGGAATTCAGGACACTCCCTCCCAAACGGACTCTTAGCGGAACTCAACAGTGCGCCATCTGATGGTGGCGGTCAACCAGCGCCGCACGGGAATATCGAGATATTTCCCCGCCAAAGCTGCAATTACAAAAGTGAGAAAGGTCGCAGCAAAAGGCTCCACCTCTGTGGGAAGCGCAAAGTAGTTGAAGAGCAGAGATGTTTCATTTTTTACCGGAATGTGAATGCAATAAATAGGGTAGGATAAAAATCCGAGAAGCCTGATAATACGTGTCAGGCCTGCATTGCAAGGAGCTGTTTTCGCACCGATCACAACAAACAGCGGGCAGAAGATGGCGATCTGAATTAGGTACAATAGAGCTGCATGCCCTTTGCCGGGGGCGAAGGTGAACATGGTAACAAACACTGCGGAAACGACTAGCGCCCCCGCCGCCGACTGGAGAAAGACAGGCTCTATTCTGCGGAAACTTTCAAGATCGAGCATCCGATAAATTGCGATCCCGAGGGAGAAACCGAAGATGACCCGGGGAAAGCCAACTGGGAAGCTCATCAGATCCCAGCCGCCGGGAAGGGCTACGCCGGATTTGCCAAAGGCACGCGCCATTACCAAAGACAACACCAGCATGAATACTAGCGAGCCGAAGGCCAGCCAAAAATTAACCTTCATCGACAGGCGTACAAGATAAAGAAAAATGATGTTAACCGCAAGTTCGAAAAACAACGACCATTCTGGCCCGTTGATCGGATAGGCTTCAGGCGATCCAAGATTACCGAGTTCTGGTGGGCGCCATCCGAAATAAGGAAGATAAACAGCATTGGTCAGGCCAGCTATAGCGGTTTTCATCACGCCTTGTGGATAAGGCGCGGCCATCCAGAACAGCCAAGGCAAACCGATCAATGTTCCCAAAAAAAGCAAGGGATAAAGCCGTATTACTCGCTTGAGCATGAAAGAACCGACCGTCAGATCCGACCTCGCCCCATAGGAATGGGCAAGAACGAACCCACTTAAGATAAAGAAAAAGTCGACGGCGCATGTCGCCGTGGGAAAAAGCCTGAATGAATTTTCAGAATAGTGCATAAACATGACAGAAATCGCGGCAAGGCCTCGCATGCCATCGAGAAATTCATACCGCCTATCGCTCCGTGTCATCATTGACCTCCGCAATGCCATTCCACTAATCGACGGCAATTAGAACGATAGCGAGAGGGCACGATTTCTGCAAGTGATTGGCTACTCGAGCATGCCATTCTTCATGCCCCTCTTGGCACGCAAATGCCTAGCCGCGCTCTTTCGTCAATCACACTCCTCTCTTGTGAAAAGTGTCGGGCCAATATCGAAGTAGTGACTTGATCATTGCCTGCCAGCAAGCGTTTATATAAGGCTCTATCAGGTGGGCTGCGCTTCCGACAGAAACGCCGATGATCCAGCAAAGGGTCACAGAAAACGTTATGCTCTGAACATGGAGCCTTGCGGCAAGGATCGCGCCGATCGGCGCAAACATCGGGTGAAATAGATAGATGGCATAGGACGCCGCACCTAGGAATCTCAATGGCTTCCCCACCCAGCGCCGGGCTTCGGACTCCAGCGCAACAGTGCCAAACACTATGAGCGCCGCCGGTACGCCGCAGTCAAGCCATCGTGGTAGCCCCAATTGATTACGGGACAGCAGTGTCCAGATAAATCCTAAGGCAAAGGAACTCCACGCCAGCAGGCGCGACACGCTCCGTTCTTTCTCGAAGTAAACTGCAATTAACATACCAAAAAGAAATTCTACCACAATGTTGTTGAAATAAAACTGCCAAGCCGGAAAATTTTCACCGCGCAGTACTGAAATCGATGACAAAAGAAGCAATATCATGCCACAAACCTGAACATAACTGCGCTTTGTGATCAGAGAAATTGCAAAAACCGCGTAGAACATCATCTCGAAATTCAGAGTCCACCCCACACCAAGCAACGGCTCGATCTGCCCATCCAACTTGCGAGTCGGGATGAACAACAAGGAATTGATGACCAGCGAGGTATCTAGCACCGAATGCAGCGCCAACCCCGCAGTTGCCAGCATAATCAGCACTTTGATGCTAGTAGCAAACCAGTACAGCGGCACGATGCGGTTGATGCGCTTGCCCAAGAAAGCGGCCCAGCCATATGGCTTGTCAATCAGATTGTGTGACGACCAAACTATTACGAAGCCACTTATAACAAAAAATATATCGACGCCCCTTGTGCCATTGGGCCATAGTGGCATGGGACGGAAGCGCTCCGACGTATAGAGTGTCGCATGGGTCACGACCACCATCGCTGCTGCGATGAAGCGTAGTGCCTGTAGACCTTCCAGACGGCGAGATGGCATTTCGATCAAACCTCCAAAAATTTGGTTAGTAATGCGGCCGGTATGCTGTCCAGACTGTAGATACCACAAACTTTTCACCGCGAGCGACAGCAGAAGTAAAATAGGGGAGCGCGAAAACCTGCTGGTGTGGTTTCCAGCCATTAATCGCGGCATGCTGAAACATTGCAAGACCGTCGCCTAGGCCGTATATCTGTAATTGCAGAACCAATCTGTACGATCTCTTGAGGGATTCATAGATCAGCCATAACCATTGCAAATATGGCCAACCCCACCCCTCCCCCAAGGTAGAAATTCATTTCAGTACTTAAGGTGTATTAGACCAGATCCTTATTCAAGATATTTATCACGCCGACCTATTCCAGCCAAACTCGACAAACTGCAAGTACATATCAGAAACAATTATTATAACAACTCAGCATCTAAGCCAAAAACTCAAATGGATCGTTATCTTTCAGCGATTGGAATGCATAGCGTCAACAAGCGCTGCCGCAGACCTCGCCCAACTGCGCTCTTCCTCCACAAAAGTACGCGCTTCTTGCCCTTCCCACTCCAAATCGACATCCCCCTGCCGCAGATCGATCAGAGCCTGCGTCAGGCTGGTCGCGTCATGGGCCTTGAAAAGGCGAACTTTTGCCCCATCTACAGCAAGGTCCTGAAAAGCGGGAAGATCGCTCGCCAAGATGGTGCGGGCAAAGCTCATCGCCATCAGCGCGACGCCGCTTTCATAGATCCGCAAATAGGGCAGCACCACGATCGAGGCCGCGCGATAATAAATGGAAACCTTGTCATCCGGAACGTGGCCAATATCCAGCCGAACACGCCCCAACAACCCCTTGTCAGCAAGCTTAGCACGCAGCGCTCGCTCGTCGTCTGGTTTTATCTTTCCTGCCACCAGTAGACATAGATTAGGATCGTCGCGCAAAGGAACCAGGGCCTCGATCAACAGGTCCAGTCCCTTATCGCGACGAGGATTGCCAAAAAACAGCAGAACCAGTTGATCTTCCGCCAAGCCTAGTTCCCCACGCGCGGCTGGCATGCTCGGCAGATCCGTAAAGCGGTCGACATAGTTGCCATGGCGCATGATTGCCGTCTTGGCCGCCGCCATAGGCGCCGCCGCCGCCAGTGCATCGCGCGAGAAGGCGTTATGGACGATCAGACCATCGACCCGAGCAACAATCGCTTCGCGAAACTCGAAGCGCGTCTTGGTATCCAGCCGGGCGACATCATGCACGATGGCATGGCATTTCATGCCCAGACGATGCGCGCCACGTACGATCAGATATTCAAACAAGTCGGACTTGAAGATATGGAATAGAACGGTGTCGCAACCCGCCTTGTGCGCCTTGCTCAAGGCACGAAATGTATCGCGCAGCAAATACGCCGCACGGCGCAACTGAGGACCATTGCCAGGGCCATAAACGTTTTCGAAACAGACATGCACGCCGTAGCGTGCGCCCGCTTCGAGCCCAGTAGGCGGCGAGCATACCTCTACCGGGACGCCGAGCCCGACCAATGCATTGGCCAGGTCGTGATCATAATAATGCATCCCGCCGTGCCGACTGAGCGGATCGATCAGCGCCAGATGTTTGACCATATTTCCCCCTAAATTTTGCCTTGGTGGGCTGTCCCCACGCCCCTGAATGAACCCGGAACGTAAGCGGTTGGGCTGCGTACAAAAGCGGTGATAGCTTGAAACACAGCGCCAGCCAGTTCCAAGTCGCGCTGCAACATGAAGTTGGCCGCCCTCATTGCTGAAATAGCCAGCGCCGCTGGCAGCGTCCGCCGACGCAGGGCCCAAACCAGTCGCAAATACCCCGCCGTCATGAAATAGGTCGCCATCGCACTCGGCCTCGCGCGCATCGATGTACCGATGGCTGCGCCTTCCTTATGCACCACCCACGAATCGGGTGCCCAACCGAGACGGAACCCCTGCGCCCGAGCGCGCAAGGCCCAGTCTAATTCCTCAAAGTAAAGAAAATAACGCTCATCCATCAGACCGACCTGGCGGATCAGATCGATGCTCACGAGCATGGACGCGCCTATGACATAGTCCATATCGCGCTCCACCTCGGCCTGCTCCGGCAGGTGTTCGCGCGGATTTAACGCCGCGATCGGGCGCCCCCGCCCCCGGCTAATGTCAAAACGGCCACCGCATCCTTGCAGAACGTCCTTCGGTTTGTAATAGATCAGCGTCGATCCGCACATGCTGACCGGCACCTCAGTGCGATGCACTGCAGGCTGGCACCGCCGCAACAGAGCGGCAAGACTGTCCGGCTCGACCAGCGTGTCATTGTTGAGCAGCCAAACATGGGTAGCTGCCGGGTCGGCTAACGCCTCGCGCATGCCAATGTTGCAACCACCTGCAAAGCCCAGATTTTCGGGGGAGGGAATGAACCGCAGCGAATATCCGCACCCATGCGAGACCTGCTTCCAGCCTGAACGCCGGTCAGCGGCACAGCCCAGGAAATCGGCGATCTCGCGCGCCGAATCGCTCGGCGAACCATTATCGACCAGAACGACCCTGAACGCCGGCCCGGTAAGGGCGCCCAGCGAGACGAGGCATTCGATCGTATCGCTAGCCCGACCGTAGTTCACGATAATGATATAGACCAGTGGATCGGCCGTCATGCTACCACCCCTTTGCCAACAGGGCGATCGCCAGAAGTAGGTTGAGGGTGGAGATGACCACTAGCCTCCGCTGCTTCAAGGCCCCGCCGCATACGAGCGTCGTCACGCATTGTGAAATCATCAGTGCACCGAAATACCCGGTGAAACTGGGGGCATGCTGAAAATAGACGAGCGCCAGACTGGATATCGCCAGATCCGCCACCCCCTTGAGCATAATCACCAGCCCCATCCGGCGAACATTGGCCTCGCGCAGGATGATCGGCGTTGAACAAGCCAGGCCGAGCCAGGCCAACGCGACTCCCCCATAGGCGAGGATGGCGGCCCCCTGCAGTTGGTGCAACCCCACCGCTAGCACGACGAGGATCATCGATGCCACAGGGAAGAAGACCGAATGCTTGACCCTCTTTCGGTTAGCGTCTTCCCAATTGATGCTGACCATCAGCACGGCGTTGACAAGCACACCGACTACTGCCGCCCCGATCCGGTTGGCCAAGAACAGCACGGTAGCCGAGCCCGCGTTCAGTTCTCCTGCGGCGGTTACAAAACCGATCGGCAGTACGGTGCTGGTGATCAGCCCTACGATCAAGCCGACAATGTGGAGGACCTTGTTGCGCCCGGCCTCAGGTGCTTCGCGCGTCATCTTACGGTCAAGCTGGGGGAGCGGCCAGACTGCCATAACGACAGCAACTAGCCAGGCAACCACCGCCCAAGTGATCGCCGGTAACAAAGGTGAAATGGCCAGACCTGGCATCAGGAAATGCGCCATGACCGTGGCCAGTCCCATGCCTACGTTAGGCGCAATCGTGATCCCGGCCAGCAACCAAGGACGGCCAAGACAGGCCTGCCGCACGCCGCGCACGCTCGCCAAGCCCAACGCGATCCCGCCGATTCCGAAGATCACGATGATCGCCCCTGTCAGCCAGGAGCCCAGAAGATGATGCCCGCCGCGATGCAGCGCCGACACCACTGAATATGCGGTCAATACCCCCGCAAACACGATCACACTCGCATCGACAGTCTTCCAATAGTCGAACGAAGGGCGCCCGATAACAATCAGATAGACGACACCGAGCACTAGGCCATTATATGGTCCCACCCCGGTTTGTACGCCTACACTGTAGACGTCAGAAAACTGAAGTCCCAGCAATGGGAGCAGGAACAGGCTAAAGGCCGAAATCGCCTGCGACAGCAGGAGCAAGGCGCTGGTCGGGCCGAACCGAAGAATGTTGGCGCGCGCTCGCGCGATCAGGACTGCCACAACCATTCCTCAGCTTGTTGGCGACCGCTACGTGCCGGCAAAAAAGCCAGAACATCTGCACTGCCTAGGTCAGAATTGAGGGCCTTGACGATCCCCTCGGCCAATAGGCCAGCATCCGTTGGGTGGTCGACGATTATATGCCCGGCCTGGCCGAGCCATGCACTCAATCCCGTATCTGGTGAAGTGACGACAACGCAGCCATGCGACAACGCCTCAACGATAGGTAGACCGATCTGTTCACGCCACCGTGTGGACCCAATGGAAGGAAGAACTAGAACCCTGGCTCCAGAAAGAGCATCATGAATGTCAGCGCGGGGCGGATCGATCTTCAGAGAGACCTCCGGTCGCTGACTGGCCCATTCCGTCACTTGTCCTGCCAAAACCCCCTTGCCGATGATCTCCAGCCGGGCGGAAGGCACTACCGCAAGGACCGCCAGCCACGCATCCATGAGGTGCCGGATCCCCTTGCGATCATCGAAAGCGCCCAAGAACATTACGGAATCCGCCATCTTGACGCAGCGACAAATCGGGCAGGGCGGCTCAACAGCGGCGAACACCCGACTGGTGACACTGGCGGGAAGCTCTCCCATAAAGGCATGGTAAGCTGACCGAGCTTCCTCGGAACCGAAAGCAATTCGGGAAAACCGCCCTGCCAGCAACCACAAAGCCTGCCGTAGCAAAAGCGCAAGCCCCACGCCCCAACGCCCACCGTGACTAGCGATCTTGGCGTTCATATCTATGTTTTCGATGGCATAGGTCACGACGCGCGTGCCCTTACCACGCAGCAGTCCGGATAACGCCGCGCCCGCCACGCAGGCTGCCATCATGGGCAAGGCTCTAAGGAATAGTGGCTCATTCAACTCGACACAATCCGGTCGAGCTCGGACAATGCGAAAAAAGGCCCGTAGCGGTGATACTTGGAGAACCCCCAGTTTGCGCGCTGCATCCTTGTCGAAGTCGTAGCTGGCCTTGCGATACAGCAGACTGATTCCCGAAGGGCCGTCCGCGGCTCGCTCCAGATGGGCGGTACGCACCTCGTCGTACACCTTGTAACCGCTTAGCAGTTTCACGTTCCTTGCTTCACCTGATGTAGGCATCCGACAATATTTTCCGCCGTACCGCCCAAAACCCCAACGGATAATTGAATTTAAAATTCAAACATCACATAGAAAACGTGATCACAATTCACAATTATAGCCCAAACCCCGAAAAATCATGGAATTTAGAAGATCTTTGGACAATACATCAAAGATTTGAAAATATTACAAGCCAAGAAACCTAACACTTTAATACCATCAATTCTTCATACTGAGCAAGGATGTCGGGCCAAGTGAAGGCCTCAAGCCACCGCTTGACAGCTTGCGATGACAGTTCCCTCTGCAAGGAGGGATCTGCTATAAGATCGTCGATCTGCTTACTCACGTCAGCCGCATCGACAAAATATAGCCCTGCGCCGCCAGCAACCCAGCGATTGAACTTATTATCATGCGCAATGACAGCATTGCCTGCGCCCAGAGCTTCCACCAGAGATGGATTAGTACCGCCGACTTGGTGCCCGTGGATATAGGCTAAACTGTAGAAACGCAGAGCCTGAATACGCGATGCTTCGTAGACTGGGCCGGGAAACAAGACCTCATCACTAGCAGCGGCCATAACTTGACAGTGATAGTCATGATCTCTTGTGTATTTGCCCAGCACCAGCAACTTCATCCCCCGCGGCTTGGCGGAAAAGCCTTGAACAATTTCCAGAATAGAGTTTTCAGGCTCCGCACGCGCGATCACGGTCAGATATCGATGCGCTTCCACACCATAATCAGCCAAGAGCGTGATATCAGCCTGATCAATGCCGGGCGCCCCATAGGGAATCGTCGCGATCCTGTCGTGTGGAACTCGGGTGGCCAAATGTTCAGCAATAGATGGGTGGTCGGCTACAAGCTTAGTGCCAGCCCATGCGGCAAGTCTCTCGTTGACCCAAAGATAAATCTTGGCTGGAGTGCTGTACTTGGCGCGTTTCCATTCCAAGCCATCCATGTTAATAAAGTTCTTTCGCCTCCGCCAAGACAAAAAGCTGCACAGAAATCCCGTGTTATAACCCAAAGTCAGGATTGTACCCGGAAGCGACAGGACGTCCATGGTAGCCTTGATGTCAAACTCGATCGTTCCGATCGATCCGTCTCGCTTCACAGGAATGTGGATGCGCTCCACTCCTTCCCAAACATCGACCTCGCGGCGACCGCTAGCCGACCCCTGGCAATAGACGGTCACTTTCCACCCTCGTTCAACCAGATAGAGAGCAAGACGCTCGGCAAATGTTTCAAACCCACCATGAGCCGCCGGAAGCCCCCGGATGCCCATGATGATGACATGGCCAGTAGACACATTATGCACGGGATGGTTTGTCACAGGATCATTTCGAGGCAAGAAGGGTCCGCAGATACTTGGGATAGTCACCCTTCCCAAGCGTGGCGATGGTGCTTTCCAACCCGGCATCGTCGATAAAGCCCTGACGCCAGGCGATTTCTTCAGGGCAGGCGATTTTAAAGCCCTGACGCTTCTCCAGAGTTCGAACGAATTCGGCCGCCTCCAACAGGCTATCGGGCGTGCCGGTATCCAGCCAGGCAAAACCCCGCCCCATGATCTCGACGGAGAGTTGTCCGCGCTCCAAATAAGCGCGGTTAACATCAGTGATCTCTAACTCGCCACGGGGCGAAGGCTGCAGATTGGCGGCAATCTCCACTACTTGGCCGTCGTAGAAGTACAGCCCAGTCACCGCCCAGTTCGATTTTGGGGCAGCAGGCTTTTCCTCGATCGACAGCGCACACATATCCTTGTCGAACTCGACCACGCCATAGCGCTCCGGGTCTGTGACGTGATAGGCGAAAACCGAAGCGCCGGTGTCGCGTCCAGATGCACTGCCTAGCAATTCGGGCAGGCCATGGCCGTGATAGATGTTGTCCCCAAGAATCAAAGCAGAAGGATTGTTGCCCACAAAGTCCGCGCCGATGATATAAGCCTGCGCCAAACCATCGGGACTGGGCTGCACGGCATATTCAATCTGCATACCCCATTGCGACCCATCGCCCAACAACTGTTGAAAGCTAGGGGTGTCACGCGGAGTCGAGATGATCAGCACTTCACGAATGCCAGCTAGCATCAATGTGCTAAGCGGAAAATATATCATAGGCTTGTCGTAGACAGGCATCAACTGCTTCGACACCGCAAGCGTCATCGGATACAGTCGAGTGCCGCTACCGCCGGCGAGGATAATCCCCTTCATGCCACATTCTCCTGTATCTCTTTAACAAGGCGAGCAACAACCGGAACGAGGCTGGTCTGCCATGCGGGCAACCTCACACCATGAGCGGTGGCCAACTTATCGCCATTGAGGCGCGAATTGGCTGGGCGCTTTGCCGACGTTGGATATTGCGCGGTTGTGATACGATTGACGCTTACGCTTGGCCCACCTTCCGCTGCGGAAGCGGCAAACACCGCCTCGGCGAAATCAGCCCAAGTACCCTCACCCTGACCAGTGGCGTGGAAGACACCGCGCATTGCTGGATTACCGCTAGCTACCAGATTAGCCGCCACCGCAATGCAAACATCGGCCAGATCAAGCGCATTGGTCGGGCAGCCATACTGATCCGCAACCACTGACAATTCATCACGCGACGAGGCCAACCGAAGCATAGTCTTCACGAAATTGTTGCCGAATGGGCTGTAGACCCAAGCCGTACGCAGGACCGCCGCATCCGCACCACTTGCCAGCACGGCCTCTTCTCCGACTAGCTTCGAGGCGCCATAGACGCCCGTCGGCCCCGTCGGATCACTTTCCACATAAGGCTCGCATTTGTCTCCGGCAAAGACATAGTCGGTCGACACATGGACCAGTGGCACACCCAGACGCTTTGCAGCACGCGCTACGGCCCCCGCACCTTCGCCATTAATGGCAAATGCCAGTTCTGGCTCGCTCTCGGCTCTGTCTACGGCAGTGTGAGCCGCAGCATTGACGATCGCATCTGGCTGGGCCACCGTCAAAGCGGCGTAAATGGCATCGTCATCAGGCTGGGCAAGATCAAGCACGGGCGGCCCCACAGCCACCACCTCATAGCCCAGAGCCCGGCCTCGCTCTGCCATGGAAAGCACAAGCTGCCCCGGCCCGCCGGTCACCAATATCTTCATGACTTAGCCCCCACAGCGACCAGTCCTAGGCGCTCGCCGTCATAGGTTCCCTGCAGCGGACGCCACCACCAGTCATTCTCGAGATACCATTTCACGGTCTTCTCGATTCCCGTGTCGAAGTTTTCCAGCGCGCGCCAACCAAGCTCATTCTCCAGCTTGGTAGCGTCGATGGCATAGCGCGCATCATGGCCGGGCCGATCAGTAACGAAGCGGATCAACTCCTCACGCGGCTGCTCGACCGGAACCAGTTCATCAAGCACGGTGCAGATACGCCGGACAACATCGATGTTGCGGCGCTCGTTGCGCCCCCCCACATTGTAGGTCTCACCCAGGCGCCCCTTTGCAGCAATCAGATCCAACGCACGGGCATGGTCCTCAACATATAGCCAGTCGCGTATATTCTCGCCCTTGCCGTAGACTGGCAACTCACGGCCCGCCAGCGCATTCAAAATGGTGAGGGGAATCAACTTCTCGGGGAAGTGGTAAGGCCCATAATTGTTCGAGCAGTTCGACACCACGATCGGCATGCCGTAGGTACGATGCCATGCCTTGGCGAGATGATCGCTAGCCGCCTTCGATGCCGAATAGGGGCTCGAGGGATCATAGGGCGTATCCTCGCGAAACAACTCGTCACTGCCCAATTCGCCGCCCAGCGAGCCATAGACTTCATCAGTGGACACGTGCAGGAAACGAAAAGAATCCTTACCGTGTGAGTCGAGCCCGCTCCAATAGGCCCGCGCCGCTTCCAAAAGCGTAAAAGTGCCGACGACATTTGTGGAAATGAAATCCGCAGCGCCGGTAATTGAACGATCGACATGACTTTCTGCAGCCAAGTGCATGATCCGGTCAGGCTGAAAAGTCGAGACAGCCTGCTTCATGGCAGCGGCATCGCGGATGTCAGCCTGCAGAAAACTGTAGTTGGACTTATTCTCCACCAGCTTCACCGAGGCAAGGTTACCGGCATAGGTCAGCAAGTCGATACTCTGGACAACATGCCCTTCACCCACCAGGTGGCGTACCAACGCAGAACCGATGAAGCCCGCGCCCCCGGTCACGATAATTTTCATCGATCAGCTCCCATACGGAAATATTCGGGCAAATCAGCCAACAATGGCTGGATGGCGTCCTTACCGGACAGCGTCGAATCATCCGCCACGTCGGGCCATACAATGCCAATCGCGGGGTCATCCCAACGCGTCCCCTTGTCACATTCGGCGCTGTAGTAAGAAGTAACCTTGTAGCACACGACTGTATCAGGCTTAAGCGTACAGAACCCATGCGCAAAGCCTGGGGGCACCCAAAGCTGATTGCAGGCGTCAGGTGTCAGTTCGACTGCAATCCACTTGCCAAAGGTAGGCGATCCATGCCGGATATCGACAGCGACGTCGAAAATGGCGCCAGCAACACAGCGCACGAGCTTGCCTTGCGCCATCGGTTCGCTCTGAAAATGCAGACCTCGAATGGTTCCAACCTTCGAACTGAGCGATTGATTTTCCTGAACGAAATCTGAGCCCCCAGCATATTCTGCGAACCGGTCCTCGCGGAACAATTCGGTAAAATACCCTCGCTCATCACCCAGTTTGCGTGGCACGACCTCCACAGGTCCGCTAATATCAAACAAGCGAAAGTTCACCGCAATTCCCTTACAATATACTCGTTATTACTTACATATGCTGCAGCGCAAAACAAGAGAGAATTGGCCTACCGGGACACCTCGAAGAACCGGTAGATTTGGCCTGCTCGCGGCATTGAGGATTGCGCAGGGGCGTTGATGCCCGATTTTCGGCTTCCCTTGGCTGTCTGATCTTTGCTTGGCGCCCTGCTTTGAGGCCGTTGCCTTTCATGCGGGCGCAGTCCGCCCTTCGAGCCATGCGAGGCGTTGGAAATTATAGACCAGATTGGCAATGCCGATCTTGATGGTGGCACGGGCGATGCCAATGGTGCGCACGACAAGGCCCATCCTGTGATTTTGCCCCGCGAAAACATGCTCGACATGAGCGCGGATCTTGGAACGCCGTGTGTTGGCCTTGCTGACCAAGTCCGGCAATCGCGCACCATCATGGGCGTTGGCCGCGCGGGCGACCCAGCGGTGAGAGTCGCCCTGTTTGAAGCCGCACATGTTGTGATGACCCGTGTAGCGAAAGGGTCGACCTTAAAAACCTGGGCAATAAATGTTGCCAAGCGGCGCGGAGCGAAGGGCGCCAAGATGGCACTCGCCAGCAAACTTGGTGTCATCCTGCACCAGATGTGAGTCGATGAAACTGAATTCCGGTTCGACCAAACTGATTAGCATTCCTAGCCTCTGTTATTCACCGGAGCGCACGAGAGGGTTGGCGGGAGTAGCGTAAGGCATTGTCCTGTTATAGGAAATTGGGTGCTTAGACCAAACCTATA
>NZ_JACIDX010000036.1 GCF_014196525.1 Novosphingobium sediminicola
AGATAGACCTAACCAACGACCAAATTGCACAGTTCCGGGTCACCACACCACGCATCAGCCCATCAAGGAGGAAGGTATCATGAAACGTTCAGCTCGACGATCAATTCGTGCCAACGGGCTATCGGGACCTGGCTGGTGACCAGAGTTGAGCGCAGCCCATAGCGATCTTCGAGAATTTCGAGCAGATGGTGGCGGGCATTGGCATCAAGATGCTCAAGCCCCCAATCATCAAGGATGAGCAAATCGACACGGGCCAGGGTCTTCATGCGGGCGGCGAGACGGCCATCACCCCTGGCAAGGGCTAATTCATTGAGCAAGCGCGGGAGCCTTGTGTAGAGAACAGAACGATTATCGCGACAGGCCTTGTGGCCAAGAGCGCAGGCCAACCAACTTTTCCCGATGCCGGCGGGTCCGATGATGGCCAGATTCTCGTGAGCGCAGATCCAGTCGCCCTTGATCAACATCTCGAAGAACCGGCGATCAAGCCCGCGCTGACGGTGATAATTGACGTCTTCAGGCATGGCGTGATGGCGTAGTCGGGCCTGTCGAAGGCGCAGCGCCAAGCGCCGGTCATTGCGCCAGGTTGCCTCGTGATCGAGCAGCAGCGCCAGCCATTCTGCGTGATTAAGGCTGGCCGCTTCATCATTGGCGGCAAGATCGGCAAAGGCCTTTGCCATGCCGATGAGACCAAGTTGCCCCAGCAAATCCAAGGTTGGGTGTTTCAGCACGTATCTTCCTTTCAGTGGTAATATCCCGAGCCCCGGATATTGGTGTGAAGGATGGGCTCGTGCTCCGGGGATGTCGGCACGGGCACACGATCGAGCCCCTTCTCGAGGATCGATTTGATGGAAGGATAATTGCGGGCCTGAACCTCGAGCGCGCGCAATGCAGCGGCCTCAAGCCGGTCGGCGCCAAAGCGCTTTTCCAGCCCGATAATGCCCAGACACGAACGATAGCCCTGTTCAGGATGTGGCCGGTTCTCGATGATCTTCTCGACCAGCAGCGACATCATCGGCCCGATCCTGCCGGCTTCCTCACGGATTTTGGCAGGTGTCCAGTCGCCATAACGCCGATGGCTGGCGGGCATGTGCTCGGCGATCGTCGTGTGCCGCCCATTGCCGGACCCACGCATGTGGACGGCGATGCGCTCGGAACCGAGGAATATCTCCACGGTGCGCGCCGTGATGCGAACTTCCACCTCGCGTCGGGCATAGCGGAAGGGCACCGAATAGTGGTGCTGCCGGCAAGCGATGTGATAATCAAGCCCGACCCGGCAGCGCTTCCACTCAGCATGAACCCATGGCTCAGGTGGCAGCGGCTTCAGGTTGGGGACATCGATGTCCTCGAACATCTGACGGCGAGTTTTGCCGAACTGACGCAGCACCCGCTTGTCATTGAGGTCGGCCAGGCACTCGCCAATTGCGGCGTTGATTTCGACCAGACTGTAGAAGATCCTGTTGCGCAATCTGCCCAGCAGCCAGCGCTCGACGATCCTGACGCAAGCCTCGACTTTGGCTTTGTCCCGAGGCTTCCTCGGCCGCGCCGGCAGCACTGCCGTGCCGTAATGACGCGCCATGTCGGTGTAGCTGCGATTGACCATGGGATCGAAGTGGCAGGCTTTGATCACCGCGACCTTGGCATTATCGGGCACTAACAACTGCGGTGCCCCACCGAAGAATGCGAAGGCGGTATTATGGCTGTCGATCCAGTCGGCCATCTGCTCGGTCCAGGTCGCATGCGCGAAGGACAGGCTTGAGCCGCCCATCACAGCAACGAATAAATGCGCTCGCCGGATTTCGCCCGTTCTACGGTCCACCACCACCGGCACTGTGTCGCCGGCATAGTCGACGAACAACTTCTCCCCTCCGCCGTGCTTCTGGCGCATCACCAGCGGCAGCCGTCCCTCCCAGCCCCTGAACAGGTCGCAGTACCGGCTGTACCGGTAGCCATCAGGATACTGGGCGATGTACTCTTCCCACAGAACCTGCAGCGTCACATGTTTGCGCTTCAACTCCCGCGCCACTGTCGGCCAGTCAGGCTCGGGCAGTTTACGATGACCGCGCTTCACACCAACCGTGCCATAAAGGCGGCGCTCGAGTTCCTCGTCGCCCACCTCGGGCGGAATGGGCCAGGCAAGGCCGCTCTTCTCGAACCGACTGATCATGTCCCGCGCCGTCGAGCGGGCAACACCAGTCAGCCGCGCAACCTCGCGAACCGCAAGCCCTCCGTCCCGGTACATCCGCATCACTTCGCGCAATGCGCGCATCTTCGCCCTCCTCGTTGCCATCCATTCCCTCCAGCTTGTCCAAAGCCAAAAGAATGGTCTCAACGATCAGGCTCGCCACCCCAAAAGGTGGGCGGACATTAATCGGAATAGGTGGGCGGGATCAGGTCGGAATCCCGGGCGGGAATTCCTCGGAATGGGTGGGCGGGATCGTCGGAATCCGCACGGTGGAGCCGCCGGGGCATCTGGACGCGTATCTTGGCGGCGCTGACGGAGGAAGGCTGGATCGCAGGAACTGGCCAGATCGATAGCAGCTAGATTAATGTCCACCGCAGCGCCGGTGGCGCAAAAGGGGGGCGCGGGCCAATGCCGTTGTCATCTCGCGTGGCGGCAGGACAACGAAGATCCACGCCCTTGTCGATGTTCTCGGGCGACCACTCCTCCTCGTCCTGATGCCTGGCAATACGTCGGATGAGAAAGGGGGCGACCTGCTGATCGGCGAGACCGTTCGCATGAAGCGGGTGATCGCCGACCCTGGCCTCGGCTACGACGCAAACCGCATAAGAGCCGTCTTGCTCGAGCAAGGCACGATCCCGTTGATCCCCCCGGTCGGCGCAACCGAAAACGTTCGTTCCAATATGACGAAAGCCGTTACAAAGATCGCTGGCGTGTCGAGGCCATGTTCTGCCGCCTCAAGGGCTTCCGCCGCATCGCTACCCGCTATGACAAGCTCGTCAGAGACTTTCTCCCAGCCGTAAGATTCGCCCCAGCCGTGCCCTTCTGGCTCTGAACGAGTCTCAACCCTAAGGTTGGGACTATCCGTGAAATCCGTGAGCTTTTGCAGATCATGCAAGGAGAGAATTATTATATTTTAAAATTTCTTCGGGTATATCATTCTTCACCCGTGTTGAATTCTTGGCGAGTAACTTTGACTACAGCCAGACATTGCCAGGTGTAGCCATCTATTTTTTGATAGTCGAAGCAGTCCTTCTGATTGACAATCCCGCCGCCGGCAAGCGCGATGGCCTTGTTGGTAGCATTCCTACAAGCTTCGTCTTGTGTGTTGCCCTTGCCGTAAGCCCGTTGCACGGTCGTAGCTGCGAGGCATTCTGACGAAAAAGCTGAAACTGACAATAAAGCGACCAGCGACATTATCATTCTCTTCATGTTAGCCTCCTTATTTTAAATGCAGAATATTAGCCGCACTAGCGTGTGCGATATCGAAATCGTAATCACGCACATGCCCCGGCACTTCCCCCAAAGGGGGGATACGTACGGAATTTTTTCCGCTATTTTTAAGCTGCGGCATACCTTCGCGCGGTGTGAAGGGCCGCGTCGGCATTGGTCGAGGGCTTCAAATGCGGTTTGATTTGGACGGGATCTATGCTGGCATCGAGGATGACGTGGCCTTCGCGCAACTTTCAGACAGAATAGCCGAATCTGTTGGAACCCGATCCGCTATATTTGTTGAGCTCAATGCGGCAGGCTCGGCTGTTGCCATGCAAATGTGCTACTGGCACCAAGATTTCATCCAATTTTATGCTGAGCACTTTGCTGCAAGGGACCCTTGGACCGCACTTGCCATCAATGTGGGCCATTTTGGGCGAGCGGCGGCGTTGGACGCCTACATGACCCCAGAGGAGTTTGCGCTGACAGAAATGCGCAACGATTGCTTCCGCAGCTTTGGCGACGATACGGGGCGGTGCCTTGGTGTGATGCCTGAGCCCGGCAAGCCGGGGCTCATGGTGGCGGTACACAAGGCGGAGCGGGACACCGCTTTCGGTGATGTGGAAGCTGCGTGGCTCAATGGCGTCTATAGCCACCTTGAGCGGGTAGTGCAGCTGCGGCGGATGCTTGAACGCCAGCGCGATCGCAGCGCGCGGTTGCAGGATTTGGCTGACCAGTCTGATCAGGCCCTTTTGCGGGTAGATCGGAACTTGCGGGTACAAAGTCTGTCGGCAAGCGCTCAAGCACTGCTTGAAAAGCGCGATGGCTTGAGCCTCTATCGCCACTGCATCATCGCAACGTCTGCCATGGAGAGGCTGCTCAAGACCGCAGTTCTTGGTGTTATAGAGAAACGAGTTGGGGCCCAAACTTCTATGCTTTGCCATCGGCCATCAGGTTTGCGCCCCTATCGCATCGTTGTTTTGCCAGCTGGCTTTTCCAGTGATGCCGGTGCGATCCTCAAGATAGATAATCCAGATGCGACGGCCCCTGCGAGCACCATTGATGCCATTCGCGTTGCTTATGGCCTGACTGCAATGGAAGCTTCCTTGGCGCAAGGACTGCTGCTTGAACAATCCGTCGAAGAAATCGCCGCAGGGCGCGCGGTTGGGCGCGAGACAGTAAAGACCCACCTCAAGTCTCTATTCCATAAAACCAGTGTCCATCGGCAAAGTGCCTTGCTCAAGTTATTAGCGACCTTTCCAAAAGTTAGGAGATGATAGGGCAGATAGCACTTGGATTTTGCTGATGTGAACGGTTGATCCCCACCCGAACTGGGCGTTGGAAAGGGGGGTAGCAAGGGGGGGAGGGCTTCGTTCCACGATCTTCCGTCAGTTGCTACCAAGTTACGCCGTTCCAGTGCATCTTGATGAGCGTCAGCATGGGCAAAATCCGGCCATTCGCCGCTTCCGACGATGCATTCGAAAGTGCAATCGGGAGGGATTTGCGGAAATATGGGATCAGCCGGCAATGCGCGGGCGGTCCTCATCTCTCAGTGCAAACCAACGCGAAGCAAACGCGACAAACACTTTTGAATTCAGCGGATAGCTGAAGAGATAGCCCTGCATCAGGTCACAGCCGATGTTTTGCAACTTGATAGCCTGTGAAGCGGTCTCAACCCCCTCGACAATACAAACCAGCCCTAGCGAATGGCAAAGGTTGACGACTGCGTCGATGATCGACACGCTGTAACTGTTGTCAAAATTCAGGGCGAAGCTGCGATCAACCTTCACCTTGTCGAGCGGCAGGCGATGAAGATTGCTAAGGCTGGAGTAGCCAGTACCAAAATCGTCCAGCGCTACCTGCATGCCAATCGCGCGAAATCGGCGGAGTGCATCGATGGCAGCGTCAAGGTTTCGCATCACCGCCGTCTCGGTCACCTCGATACAGAGGCGGCACGGATCAGCCGTTGAATTTCGGACCATGTCGAGAATCACATCTACCGTATCAGCAGAATGCAGATCGCAGGCAGATACGTTGACGGAGAGAGTTTTGCCAGGCGGCAGAACTTCCAGCAGTTCCAGAGCGCGACGCATGGCGTTTCGCGTGATCACATGGATAAGGGTGCTGCGTTCCGCTATTTTGACGAAGCGCTGGGGCTCGACCACCCCCAGTCGCTTACTCGTCCAGCGGGCCAAGAGTTCGCCGCCTACCACCGCGCCTGATTTCACCGAAACGATTGGCTGCACGTCAAAATACAATTCGGTTTCAAATTCAGTCGTGTGCAGTTCCCCCTCAATAGCGTGATCGTCCAGTAGCTGACGTTCCAGTTCCAGGTTGAATAGAACGGCTTGCCCGGACTTCTCCCGCTTTGCATGGTAGAGCGCGTGGTCCGCACGCTTGGCAAGATCGACCGGAGTGAGTTCGGGATCGACAAATGCACCAAGCCCGATTGATACGCCCAAGCTCACCTGTCGGTCGCAAATTCGCATCGGAGCAGCCACAACCGTGCATATCTTTTCCGCAAGCTGCAGAGCACCTTTTCCATCAAGCCACACGATCATCGCGAACTCGTCCCCTCCCACGCGATAGAGCGTGGCGATGGACCCCGCCGTGTAGCGAAGTAGACGGGCGACCTCCACGAGCACCCGGTCTCCAACCAGGTGGCCAAACGTATCATTGATTGGCTTGAAGCGGTCGAGATCAATCCATCCTACGGTCATGGCGTTGAGGTTGGCCGGGATGGTCGCGCTCTCCAAATCGGCATAGAAACGCCGCCGGTTGTACAGCCCTGTGAGTTCGTCGCTGTCGGCAAGCAGGCGTGCCTCCCGCTCCTGCCGACCAGCTTCGATGGCACTGTGAGACTGAACCGTCAGCTCTCGACTAAGACTTTGAACACGGCGCGCGATAACGGCGGCGACCGCCAGAAACGATACAATGCACAAGCAGATTACCGGCAGCAATTCGCGAACTGCCAAAGTGCCAGGAGCAAGGCGTTTCCAGGCAATCGTGCCGATCAGCGCACCCGACCAATCGTGTACCCCGGTTGAGGCTTCGTCCTCGGCGGTCGCGCCGTTCCGGGACCAGCGAAGATGCCGCAAACCAAAGCCTTTCCCCCACTCTTCGAGCAGTTTGTCATCGAGCAAGCGTATATCGACAAAAATGCGATAAGAGGACTTGTCGAGTGTTGCCGGGCCATTTTCCCGGACGATCGGCGAAAACGCTATCAAAGCCGGCGTCGTGCCTGCCTTTCCGATCAACACCATCGCGTCGCCGCGCCGTCTCACCGCTGTCTCGTTTGCAGGGGCACTGGCAAGCAAAGTTTTCAGCGTGCTGGGCCCGATCAAGTCAGCAAGAGGGGGCTCCCGTCCAGATGGAAGATGCGCGAACAACGTTCGTCCGTGTGCATCAATCACATAACTCAAGCCTATGGGCGTTCCCCATTGCGACACGATCCACGGATCGTCCAAGGAGCCGTAAGCATGAGCGAAGGCATCATCCCAATGTGCATTGATGTACGTTTCATTGCTGATACGCGAACGTTCGCGATCGATTGCCCCTGAAATCGAGACGGCCGACAGCCGGTCGGCATGATCGTCTGCATTCCAGACAAGGAAATTGACAATGAGCACGGAAGTCAAGACAGAAAGACATATCAGTACTGTCAGCAACGCTGCATGAGACGTGCTGCCGGCTCGCGAGACGCGTAACGCCGCGCGGTATACCTTCCCTAGCGTGGCGTAAAAATTTGCCATTGGCGGAAACTACTTGAAATAGTTTAAGGTGGGGTGAATCCTTCCTCCGGAACGCATACTTGAAAATACAGCTACTCTGGCACTAACGCTCGCTTTACTTTGTGACGATCATCGCCCATCGACCTTTATTGTTGGGATTCGGGCGATGGCCGAGGCAATCTGCCCGGAATGTGCGACGCGGTCGGCCTTGCTCCACACACGACCCTGCGCGATCCGTCGCGCAAACCTGAAAGCTTCGCTTGGCGAGGTCGATTGCCAGCATATACGCGTCTGCCATCGTTTCCTCCTTCGTGCGCCACCATGGCGCCGGCCAGCATCATACAATGCCGGTTGAAGGGGGTATCCACCGCATCACATCATATCACCACCAAATGATCTGCAGTTATCAGCAGGCCCAACTTCTACGAAATGGGTCGAAATATAGAAAGTCATGAGCGCCAAAACTCTGGCGTGCTGCCTGCAAGTTGGAATGCCCTGTACCGCGCAAGCGCTGTCAATAATTGGGAATATATATAAATAAATTTTAGAAATTTCCAAAAAGTGTGAGGGGCACATCCGGTGCTGTTTTCCGCTCAAATCAAGCGAATTTGTAAGGGGGGGGGGCGTCATCGTTCAGGACGGTTCTGACAGTCTCCCGTTGGCTAGCGAAGGTGGCCAGCCGCACTATTCATGTCGCTGCGCCGCAGTCTGCAACGGTCGGGCGGCGTGATAAAGATGGATGCCTCACTCCGACTTCGACTTTTGCTGCTGCTGCCTGCATGTCGTCCTTCCAAGCGCCGTCGATGCGGCGCTTGGAAGGACGACATGCAGGCAGCAGCAGCTTTAGAACCGGTCCGGAACGGCAACATTTTTCGCGGTGAGGTGGTGAGTGGCCCTTAGCGACGAATTTGGCCGATGGACGGCTTTGAACACGGGAGTTTATTCCGGCAGAGGTCGGAAAGGTTGGCGGCCGGGGCAACCCGGCAGCTTGCTGGCCTCTGCTGCGACAACATCATTGTCCTTAGTGGACGCACACGGCGAGATTATTCTTGTCGCGGGTTTGTCGCGGTGGAGGAGAGTACCTCGATAAAGCAACGGTGAGGCCAAGGTGGTGCAGGAGCGCGAGGTGATTATCAGCCGGTGATGCGATGGGCGCCACCGCAGGCGGCGGCGCCTTTATCAACTGTTGATAAGATGCTATATCGGCATCCAGACAGGAGTGTTTGAACCATGATCAGCGCGGATCTCGGACAGCAGTTGGAGCAATTTGTGGCAAGCCTGGTTGCGACGGGGCGCTACAATTCCAAAAGCGAAGTTCTGCGCGAAGGCGTGCGGCTGATCCACGAGAGGGAAACCCGTCTGGCGGCGCTCGATGCCTCGATTGCGCGCGGTCTGGCTGATGCCGACGCGGGGCGCACCACACCGGCGGAAGCGGCTTTTGATCGTCTTGAGGCCAAATATCGGGCGATGGGTGCGGCGGACGAATGATCGTCCATCTGACCACCGAGGCGGAATTTGATCTTGAGACCATTGGCGATTTCATTGCCCACGACAATCCCGCAAGGGCGTTGAGCTTTCTGCGCGAGCTGCGCGCGAAATGTCTGGGCCTGGCCGAGATGCCTGAGCGCTTTCCGATGGTGCCACGCTATGAAACCACCGGGGTAAGGCGCCGGGTGCATGGGGATTATCTGATCTTCTATCGGGTTGAACCGGGGAGGGTGGTCATCCTTCATATCCTGCACGGCGCCCAGAATTACACCGGCATCCTGTTTTCGTCGTAACGATGTCAAGCTTCAGGAGGCTTTACCGGTCATTGCGGGGCGGAGGTTTTCGGTATCCATCCGCGCAGGGCAGGCTCCAGAGGGCCGCCCAGCAGGCGCACCCGGCCTGCCATGGCTTTGACCACAATCTCGCGTGACAGGGCTTGTTCTCTGACCTTCGCGGCCGGGCCATAAAGCTCGGCTCCTTGAAGCCAGATCATGATTTGGCCCGCTGGCGGTGCGGTCATGATCCTTTGCGCAACTTCCGCCGCCAGAAGATCAGGGTCGCGCGTGCAGGAAATACCCACAATGCGCGCCTCTTCGAATTCAGAAAAGGAAGATGTCAGCCCAGGTTGGTCCTTGATGCGGGCGAACAGCGCGACAGCCTCGTCTTTGCGACCCAGACCATAGAGGGCGCAGCCCCTCATGGCGGAAAAGTAAGCCATGGAGCCAGGCGTTTTTTCGTAGCTCGGGAAAAGACCTGGCGACAATTGCTTGAAAGCCTCAATCGCCGCATCAAGGGCGACCAGCGCTTCATCATAGCGCCCCGATATCGCCAGCACTTCAGCCAGTGTTGTCTTTTCATTGATCTGAAAAGGAGACGGGCGGGTTTGCTCCTTGATTGAGTTTCGCAGCGATTCGATTGCCTGATCCAAGAAGCCTTGGCCGACCAGCAGATCGGCGATACGTATTTTCAAATCGCTGCGCATGAAATCGGCTGCGGTGCCACGTGGCAAGGCCGCCAGACGCTCTTTGGCGAAAGCCAGGGCTTCGTCGAAGTGGCCGGTATCCCTGAGTATCTTGATATATTGCAGAATTGCGCGGTTGTCGCCGCCGATGCCTTGCTGCATCCGATTCAGAGCGGGCAAGGATTTGGCATTTCCTTCTGCGGCCTCTTTCGCCTGCTTCAGTGCCCGGTCGCGTAGGATCTGCAGGTCATCGCCTGCCCATTTCAGCAGGGCGGGCCACGTAAAGGCCAGCCTTTCATCCGCCAGCACCGCCAGCGCGTCATCGGGCGTGGCAATCATGCGCAACCGCCGGGTCGTGCCGCCCAGTTCATGCGAAACCAGTTCGGCCCGGTCTTCGCGGACGATCAACTCTACCTTGCCCCAGCCGCCCGGCCAGGTCATTTCGACGGGCTCTGGGCCAGTTTTGGCAGCAGCCGGTAAGGGTAAGACCATGACCGCAACAACAAGCGGCAGAATAAGAAGGCCACCGATCTTTGTTTTAGTTTTCATCAGGAACAAGGCCTTCTGCTCATCTCTCTCGGATCAGCGTTAGAACAGATAGGCCAGATGACGCCAAGCGCTTTCGGCGGCGGATGAGGCAGGAGGCAACCGGTCCGCCTGCGGCGGAGGATCATGTGACGAGCCCTCTTGCTGGCTGTCGAAATACTCTCGCCTCCAAGCCTTGCTTTCGCCCTTTAGGGGGGCGAGCCTGATCTTTGAGGCATACCTTTGGCTTTGAGCAAGTCGAAGGGAATGGACGGTGACGAGGAGAAGTGTTCCCCGCGAAATGCTGTTGCTACATTCAAAATACTCCCGGCGCGGGCTGGGGGAGCGATGACGAGTCAGCATTGTTCAGCTTTTCAGTAGGACATTGAATGCCCGAAAGCTCTCAAAATGAACGCGGATGCCCTAGCGCTTATCGCGGCGACGGGCGGTAAGATCTGGGGAGTAAGGTGCGGCGGCCAGTTCGGGCCATGGTCACCGCATCGCCAGGTAGGGACCTTACCTGACCGTAAAAGGGTTTGCATAAACCTCTTCAATGTCACTGATATTGTCCGTGCTTTGTACTCTGCCGCGGTCCGGTGCGATCATCAGCATGGTTTAAGGTCAAAGCGCCGAGCCGCAAGCCAGCCCCTTATGGCCAGGCACTCATGCCCAGAAATTCTCATTTTATCGCCTCAATGATCTGCATGCTTATCGTGAGTATCATCAGCGCCAGGATAAAGCCTGCCTCTATGCGCAAGCGGCGATCATCCTTGTCATCATCGCGCATCAGATCACCATCTTTGAAAATTGGGGCGGTAAGAAAGTGCTTTCCGCCCCAGCATTTCATCAATTCGCAGCCGCAGGTGTAGCGGCCAATGGCGCAGCAATCGGCGCTGAAGGCGCAAGTACTGCGGCTTGCACAGGCGCGACGCCGGCTGGGACGCCAAACGAAATTGAATCAACCGTGTGCGTCCGTAACTGCTGTCCGTTGGTGATCGTGGCTGAATGGCCGGTCACAAAGGCGCCGAACACGCCGGCAGCAACGACCACCCCTACAGCGGCACCGGCATTGCCCTGTCCTTCTTGGCGATACGTTCCGTTCAGCGGGATTTGACGGTCGCCCAATTTGAGCCAGTTAAAGGTGATTTCCATCTTCGCTGATTTGCCAAATGCACCCTTACCTGTGCGATAGCTCACGGTCGCTTCGCCAGGAGTGCCCCGCGGGATCACGACGAAGCCGTCCTGCATCACATCGAAGACTGTCGCGATCTTGAATTTGTCCCCAACCTTCAAAGATTTGGTTGTCAAGGTGTCATTGGGCGTGACAACTACCTCAGTATTCGGCGCAAGTGTAATGGTGCGAAGGCCTTGGGCCTGAGCAAAAGCCGTGTTGGATGAAAGCAGCAATGCTGCCGTAGCAATCGATTTGAACATATGCCCCCTGCATAAAATTACGCCTTTGGCGCAGCTGCATATTTAAAGAGCCATCTCATGATGCAAAGGGATATTTACCTAGATGGATAAAATTCCGCTTCGTCGCGTGAAGGTGAACTGCACCGGATTTGCCGGACGAGAGTGGCTCGCGTCGTAAACTTGCGCGTGGCGGCAGCAGCGAGTCGCCGAATCAGGCTTTGAGGGACTGGGATTTTCAAAGGCGGCCAGGCTGATGCATCGCTGATCCTGCTGTTGTAATTACCTTGGCATCTAAGTTACGATCTGAGCCTTCGGGAACCTGTAGGCGTTGATTGCCGAGCGTGGGATCGGCGTGGCCATTCCGGGATCTTTTGTCGGGTGATGTGGTATGCGTTGAAATTGCTGGACAATTTCAACGGAAGCAAGCAACCGATTTCGGACAAGTGGCATGTGGTCGAGCCTTGCTCCAAGGTGAAAGGCCGATGGATCTTTGTATACCGGACCATCGATAAGGCCGGCACCGGGGGCGACTTCATGACCAGCGCAGTCATGTCGACAAAGACTTGTTGCAACCAGATGTCTCTGCTCTTTCTGTCTTGTGCATCCATCGCACAGGCGCAAAGAGAGCTATGTGCCGCTCATTCCAGCGGTGTAAAACACCGCCATGTTGCGCGGCGATCTGGATGAGAAGCGCATTGCCTCGCCAGAATTGCTCCCCTGTGAGATGCCGTTGCCTCATCTAAAGTGCTCCCGACGCGGTCCGGGAGAGAATGATGAGGAAGGTCAGCATGACGACACGGCGAGAACTGGTAGCGGCAGTCGGCGAGCGGTATCGTTCGTCGGATCGTGAGCAGAAGGGGCGGGTTTTGGACGAGTTCGTATCGGTGACGGGATATCATCGCCGCCATGCGATGCGGCTGCTTCGATCTTCTTCTGCTGCTGCACGAGAGAAGGCGCGACCTGGCCGGCAAATCTATGACGAGGCGGTTCGCACCGCCCTGATTGTGCTATAGGAGACCAGTGATCGGCTTTGCGGCAAGCGGTTGAAGCCGCTGGTCCCAATCCTCATTGAAGCAATGGAGGGCCATGGCCACCTTTCACTTGATCCGGCGGTGCGGGAGAAGCTGCTGCAGATGAGCGCAGCGACGATCGACCGTTCGCTGCGTAGCGCGAGAGATGCGGCGCCGGGCCGGCGACGGCGGCGGGGCGTTGCTGGTGCGCGAACAGACACTGCTGGTAGCTGTACTCACTCAACTGCGAGGGTTGATGCCCTTTCCTTTGCTGGGATTTGATTCCGACAATGACAGCGTGTTTATCAACGAGACCGTTCGGGACTATTGCATGGAGGCTGGGATAGCGTTCACCCGTTGCCGACCGTACCGGAAGAACGATCAGGCCCACGTTGAGCAGAAGAATGGCTCGGTTGTACGCCGCCTGGTGGGCTATCGGCGTTTTGAAGGTCTTGAGGCAGCCAGGGCGTTGGCCGAGTTGTATGCGGCAGCGCGCCTGTTCGTAAATTTCTTCCAGCCTTCCTTCAAACTGGCGGAGAAGCGTCGGGATGGTGCTAACGTTTATAAACGATACCATACACCTGCGCCTCCGTATCAGCGCCTGCTGGACGATCCTCGCACCTGCAAAGAGACCCGTGAAAGGCTACGCAGTGTCTTCGCCGAGCTCGAACCGGTGAAACTGTTGCGCGACATCCGCGGGGCGCAGGAGAAGCTGGTGATTCTGGCTGATGCGACGCCCGCCGAGGGGCATTCGGTCCCCTTGCCACTCGATGCGTTCATGGCGAGCCTGCGAACATTGTGGCAAGGTTCCGAGGCGCGACCCACCGCGAAGGAAAAGCAACCCCGGGAGTGTCAGGAATTCCGTGTACGGGGCGGCATAATGGGTAGAAAGATCCCCAATTATGGCACGACGCAAAGCCCCTTCGATCCCCGATGACC
>NZ_JACIDX010000037.1 GCF_014196525.1 Novosphingobium sediminicola
GCAGATAGGAAGCCGGCGCCCCGACCAGACTGGAGAGCTGGCCGAAGGACCAGTTGGTCGGAGCAATGGGGTGATCATCGCCCGGGGCAAGGAGCGTCAGCCTTTCGGCATTGTCGCTGCGGGCCTCAACGCGAAGGCTGCGGCTTTCCACGATGCGGGTGGAAGCTTTGTCTGCTCGAGCGCAAACTCTGGCATAGAGGTCAGTGAGCGAGAGGAATTTCTCATCGTCAGGGCGCAAGAACCATTCGGAGGATACACGGCCAATGCGCTGGCCGCGGTTGACGTCGATGCGCCAGGGCACAGCCTGAGGGGTGGTCTCGATCACAGGGGCAAGAGAAGTCATCTGCCGTCTCCTTGGGATTACCGAGGTAGGGGCTCAATCCCCCTCGCCTCACCCTATTCCCCCTTGCCTTTCCTCCTTTATTTTGACCGTCCATCTGCCGGGGAAGGCAGTCAGCTGCGCTTGTGAGGCGCCGTGCTTGTATATTGGGTATATTGGGCATGCTTGGGCCGGTCGGCGCCTTAACCGCCGTCAGTCAGGGCATGCTGAGGATCGTCTCGCCGGCCGCGTCAAAGACTGCTGCTTCCCCGCGCAAACCCCATCGTTTGCATTCAAGCGATCCCCGCCGCCGGCAACCGCTGGACAGAGACACCTTGGCTGGTGGGCTGCCTTTTCGTAGAGCCTGCCGCATTCGATGAAAGCCAATGAAGCCGGGGCGATGCCTGCACCCGGAGGTCTTCAGGCTGAGCTGGCCGGGGAGGAGAGGCATTGCAGCCCTGCCCCCCCTGCACGCCCCGTCTTATGGCATTCCCCGAGATAATTGAGCCGCCTGACGGGCACGGCAGGGCGGACTGATGCGGCTGACACCCTTTCAACCGCAACAGCCCATCACCATGGTTAAAAATGAAACACCAAGTATCTTTGCCATGCATAAAAAGCCCCCCTTAATTTTATATTTCTACTTTTATTCCATAAATTTAAGGGGAATGGTCGTGAACCTTTTAAAATCTGCCTGCATCGTACTCACGATGGCGGGCGTATTGTGCCTAAATAATGCAGCCTATGCCAAGGTGGAATCAGAAAAGGGGAGACCCTCCCCGATTCATTTGAATTCACATGCCGGGTCAAACAGCAAATCTCCTGTATTTTCGAATTCATGGCATCGCGACGACCCCAATTACGGCAAACAGGTGCGGGAATGGGCACATGAGCATCGGGGCGAGCACTCGCATTCAAGCAGCCCTTCCTGACATTCGCCAACCGATTGCAGATCGTGTCATCGCGGGGGCTGCTTTTTACTCGCAAGAGGATTGCAGCCCCTTCCCAGGTCATCCAGCCATGTCTGGACCTGGACGTTTCTCAAAAGCCGCTGTCAGATCAGATTATCTCCCTACGGTAGTGCAGACGGCACCGTCGAACGGAGTGGCATAGCCGCTCCTGGGCTTCCCAAAAGAAGCGGGCAAGGACCGCAACGGTTCGGCCGACGAGGTGCGCGCGCAAGGATGGCTGCGCACAGATCCGCAAAGGTAGTGCATGGGAACCATGCACATAAAAAGGTAAAGTTTCCGCCGGATTTCGCCCCGCCGGGCCGCGCTGCGATGCACATTTTTCGATGAAAAACGCGATGCGAGGCGTAGGGGCGAGTACGTTTCGGCGCCTTCGACAGCCCAACCTGCCCACCCGCCGCGTGCTCTCCGCCCCTGACAGCCGCGATCCCTCGCCTAGAGCGCAGGGCGCCCGTTCAAGGCATGTTCTGCAGGGGTGATGCACCACGTCTGACACAGTTCAGCCGCCTCCTGCGTGGCGCCGTCGCGCTGCCTTATCCGGTCCTCGCTTCGCAAGATCACCGGCTTGGATTTCAGCTTCCGGCTCTGCCGTCCGGCCCGACCACCGGAAAGCCCAATGCATGCCCCCCGCGCCTGATCGTGCCAGGTCACCAGCGCCAAGGAGAAGAGGGGAAGCCTTTATGTCTTCGATACCAGCATGGATTCGGCTGTCCGCGAGCGTCGCAGCTGGAGGCCGATCTGCGGAGAGCGATCAAGTCAAGCGAGATTACCTTGATGTACCAGCCGGTCTTCGAGATCGCCACCGGACGCATTACCAGTGTGGAGGCGCTGGCACGCTGGGACCAACCTTCGCAAGGGCCGATTCGCCCCGACCTGTTCATCAGTCTGCCCGAGGAATGCGGCCTGATCCAGACAATAGGCGAGCACATGCTGCGCCAGGCTTGCCAGGATACGGCGGGATGGCGTTCAGACGTGCGGGTGGCGGTCAACCTGTCACCCATGCAGTTCGCACCGGGCAATCTGGTTGATATCGTGCGGTCTGCTCTGGCCGAAACCGGCCTTGCAGCCGGCCGTCTGCAGCTGGAGGTAACGGAAGGTCTGGTCATTCGGGATGCCAAAAGTACATTTTTGCGGCTTCGCCAGCTCCGGTCGATGGGCATCCAGATCCTGATGGATGATTTCGGGGCGGCTATTCCTCGCCGGGCTATTTTCAGACCTGCCCTTTGACAAGGTCAAGATCGACAAATCCTTTGTCGATGAAATCGCCGGTTCGCTCGCCGCTAAGGCCATCGTGCAAGCCGTTGTGGGTCTGGGGCGTGACCTGAACATGAACATCGTGGCTGGGGGCGTTGAAACCGACTTGCAGATGCGGACGCTGGCCGAATGCGGCTGCCCCCATCTGCAAGGCTACCTGTTATCAAAGCCCCTGTCCTGCCCATGTTCATGTTGAAGGCCACAGGCGACAAGATGTCGGACTTTTCCCGGGCAGACTGATGGACAATTTCAGCGGCACAGCACGCTCAACATCGAACGCTGACACTTGCAACACCGGAAGCTCACTGCCTAACAGGCTGCGGAAAAGGCCGGGTGGGTTTTTCGCAGCTTGCTAAAATCAGATCAATCGCAAGCGTTTCGGGTCGGGCTGGGGGAGGTCATTCGCATAGGCGCGATAAAATCGGCTGACTTCCCAAGCACCATTTTCAACGGCGGGCGACAGATCAGCGTTTTTAGACGCAATCAACTGATCAATGGTCTGGGTATCGATCTCGCAATCAAACTGCATCCCGAAAGCCTTGTCTTCGACCCAACGCAGAACGCCAGTCACAGTAACCTCACGTGCGAAATAGACGGTTACTTGTTCTCCCACCTCTGGGGGCATACTGCTGAAGTTGCCCCCCAAACCCATCAACGATAGATTACGGATGGTGATGTCACGCGCCGTCCCTCCGGCAGAAACCATGCGCGCGCGCATGAGGCGACGCTGGCGGGGCGAGCGCTGCAAAGGCTGACCGGACTCTTGGTGGTGCGATGTCGGCACGTCAAAACCCCTATTTTTCCTGCCTGTACCTACTTACCCGCAGGGTAATAAATCGTTAATGGATAGCCTGAGGTACCTGCGATGCGCTTAGCGGGTGCGGGCAAATGCCGGGCTATCTCAACCTTCGATCGAAATAACAGAACCCAATGTCATTTCGACCAGGGCCTCCTGACTGCGCGACAACTGCGCTTCGCTGCCTCGCATCAGATCGGCGTCGATATTCACCTCGGACATATCATTGACGATCACCGCCCCTCGCGATTGACCAGGATGTTGGTTGAGCAGCGTCGTCTTGCCCGCACCCAGAAAGCCGGACAGCACAGGAAGGCGCGCCTGCGAAGCCTCGACAACAGAAACTGACATATTCTTCTACCGCCTCCGTGATTTATAAGATGATATATCGTTACTATGTGACGGTGGGGTAAGTCAAAGAGGAAGAGGCACTGCAGTCGAATGCGGGTTGAAGGCTTGTCCATTTATGCAATTGACTCTCAATAGCATAAATTCTAGTGGGCCGTGTCATGATGAAGGGGGTTCTTCCATGATGCACAAATTGGTCCTGTCGTTCTTGCCAGCCACCATGTTGTCAGGTGTAGGGGCATGCCCGGCCGTTTCCGCCGCCGAGGCTGATACGACGGACAATGCGGCGCTGAACGATGCGAATACCACCATCATCGTGACCGGCCTCAAGCCTGACGAGGGCCAGAACAAGATCAGCCAGAGCGGCGCACTGGGCGCAAAAACCCTGTTCGACACGCCCTATTCGATCTCGGTCATCGATGCAGAGGACATCACCCGGCGTCAGGCGAACAGCATCGGGCAAATCTTTGCCAATGATCCGTCGGTCTTTTCGTCCGCACCTTCAGGATCGACCAACTGGTGGGGCACCCAGATCCGAGGATTGGGCGTACGCAACTATTATATCGATGATGTGCCCTTGCTGCTTTACTGGGGTGGTGATTTCCCGTTGGAGCCGATCGAAAGCGTCACAGCCTTAAAGGGCCTGACCGGCTTTATGTATGGTTTCGGCGCGCCGGGCGGCGTGATCAGCTATCGCACCAAGCGGCCCACTGCCGAAGCAATGCTGACCACCGAAATCGGTTATCGCACCAGTAGCGTGTTTTATGCCCGCGCCGATGCGGGCGGGCCGCTCTCCCAGGACGGCAGGCTTGGCTATCGTGTCAACATCGGCGGGGAAAAGGGCAATGCCTATAATCAGGCGGGGATCAACCGGCTGGTCGGGTCATTGGCGCTTGAATATGCGATCAGCCCCGACCTCAAATGGTATGCCACCGCGACCTATGAGGACAGCAATCTCCAGCATGAACCTTTCCAGTTCTACTGGGCGAATTATGTAGGCAACTCCTTGCCCCGTCCGACCTATGACTATGAAAAGCTCAACGTCGCGAACAGCTATTACAAGGCGCGTACGCTGGCTGCAGCCACCGGGCTGGACTGGACCTTCGCCCGCGGCTGGTCCGCTCGCCTGACCTATGGCTATACGAACAAGTATCATCGCTCGAACAAGATGTTCGTCTATATGCGCAATCAGGCCGGGGATTATGACGGCTATGCCTACAATTTTGCCGAACTGGACCAGAACCATTTCGGTCAGGCAATGATACAGGGCGATGTCATGACCGGCCCGATCCGGCATCAGATCGTGACGGGCGCCTCATTCCAGCAGACAGACAGCGCCTTTGGCTATAATGACAGGGATTATTATTGGGGCAATGATTTCAACGGCAATATCTATCAGGATCAGCCGTTCCGAGTGACGCGCGCCATCCGTTTCGGAACCGGTGGCTGGCCCAGCAAAGAACAGCAGCGCGCGCTGTTCCTCAGCGATACTTTGCACCTTGGCGAGCATGTTCAGGCCATGGTCGGCGCGCGTCATACCCGGTACAGGCTGGCCGATCTGGACGGCAATCCATTGGTGGATTCGGGCTATCGCACCTCTGCGGTCACGCCCACTTTGGCCCTGATCTACAAGCCGGCCCCCTATGCCTCCCTCTATGGCAGCTATGTCGAGGCGATGGAACCGGGCAGCCGGGTCGGCGGCGAATATGCCAATGTCGGAGAGGTGCTGAAAGCAACGCTGAGCCGCCAGTATGAGATCGGCGCCAAATATGAGCATAGGCAGTTCAGCCTGACTTTGGCCGGTTTCCGCATCGAACGCGCCAACACGATCGATCGCCTCATCAATGGCGCGCGCCACCTGACCCAGGATGGACTGACGCTTTACAAAGGTGTCGAGGCGATTGGCAGCTATCGGTTCAGCGACAGGCTGAAACTGGGGGCAGGTGTACTCCATCTCGGTCCGAGCATCAGGAATGTTTCGGCTGGCAACGAGGATCTGCGCGGGAATATTCCTGCCGGTGCGGCGAAATGGCAACTGACCGGCAGTGCCGAATATTATGTCGCGGCCATTCCGGGGCTGAGCTTGCATGGCAACCTCCGCCATAGCGGCAAGGCCCCGACCAGCGACAGCAACACTCTGTATGTTCCGGCCTATACCACCGCCAACCTTGGCTTTCAGTTCAACACGCTCATTGGCGGGCGCAAGGTGACGTTTACCGGCAATGTCAACAATCTGCTGAACGCCAAATACTGGACCCAGACCAACATCGGCGAGGGCATCAACGCCGCGATGAGCGTCCGCCTGTCATTGTGACGGAGCAGATTGGAGCGGATGAGGCCGCACGCAGGTTGTCGAGGTTGACGATGCCGCCGGGACGCGGTGCTGGGGCCAGGCGACATGGTCCATCTCGCCACCGTCAGATATTGGTTCAAGTCTGTC
Organism: Novosphingobium sediminicola; assembly: GCF_014196525.1. GTDB lineage: Bacteria > Pseudomonadota > Alphaproteobacteria > Sphingomonadales > Sphingomonadaceae > Novosphingobium > Novosphingobium sediminicola. Next base: position 6,126 of record NZ_JACIDX010000037.1, read on the forward strand.
CACGCCGTCAAATGGTCTGGCTGCCCCACAGCGTTGACAAATCAATATCGTCGCACATTCAAAAAGACAGAAAGATCGAAACCTGTAATCGCAAAATATGAACAGGTTAACCATATAAATATACCAGATAGTGAAATAGATTTATAAATTTCCGTTAAAACTTTCCGTGTTCTAAAAGGATCATGGCAAGGGCAGCGATTCTTTTTGTTTTTCAGTTTTTTGAACTGAAATTTTTGCAAGGTTCCCCTGCCCCGGAAGGGCGTATTACGTTAATATCGTTTCGTATATACCCCTTGATATTACGTAGAACCGCGCGCCTGCTCCATCATCTGGCGCATGATATGCGGGCCAGCGTAAGTGTGCTGGGCGTCAGCGCATTGCCGGTCATCATCGGCATCGCGGCTCTTTCGATGGAATTGGGGCAAGGCTATCAGGCCAAGATCACCTATCAGGGCATTGCCGATGTTGCCGCCCTTGCCGCCGCCAATGCCTATGCTTCGAGCAAGAGCGACACCATCCTGACAGCCACGGCCACCAACGTTGTCAATATGAACGGTGTGGCCAGTTCCAACGTCACCGTCACGCATTTGACCAATTACAGCGCTTCGGTCTCCGACGCCGTTCAGGTGGTGCTCACCCGAACGGTCCCGGTCTTTTTTGGCCAGGTGCTCCGCACGCAGGCCAGCTATACGGTAAAGGTCGTCTCCGTTGCCTCGCTGGCCAGTTCTTCGACACCGGCCTGCATCATCGCCCTTTCATCCAGCGACAGCGGCGTTGCCCTTTCCGGCGGCACACGGTTGAGCGCTCCGCAATGCGCAATTGCCTCGAACAGCATGGTCAGCGTGACCGGCGGCTCCACGATTTCTGCCAAATCGCTATTGTCATCCGGCTCGGTCAGTATTGACGGAGGCAGTTCGATCAGCGCCGATCCCACAATATACGGGTCCTCACTCAGTGTCGCCGCAGGCAGCAGCATCACCGGCAGCCAGACCCGCAAAAGCAATAATACCGCCGATCCTCTGGCGGGCAATGCGAGCATCGCGACCGTGCAAGCGCTCATCGGCACCTATACTCCGCCCGTTGCGCCCTCCGTGCCTGTCGGCGCGGACATGGCGCCGGGATGGTATCCCTCGGTCATGACCTTTCAAGGCCGTACCGGCACCCTGTCGGGCAGCACATGGACATTCCCGCCCGGCACCTACAATTTCCGCGACCTCAACACCGGCAGCCTGACCGTCAATATTCAGGGGCCTTCAACAGTCACGATCAGCGGCAGCCTGACGGTGGGCGGCGGCGGCAGGCTTATCATCGGAGACGGGCCGGTAACCATCAATGCGCCGATCAGCCTATCGGGCGGCACTTCGCTGACGCTGGGCGCCGGACGGCATTATCTTGGCGCGGTTACGGTGGGCGGCGGTTCATCGGTCACGCTGGGCGCAGGTGACCTTGATGTGAACGGCGCCATTGCCATCAGCGGCGGCGGGAGCACGATGGCTGTGGGGGCGGGCAATGTCGCCATCGGCCGTGACAGCGCCAGCCCGCCCAATGCCATCGTCCTGTCCGGCGGCAGCGTGCTGACCTTCGGCAATGGCACGTTCAGCGCCAATGGCGCGATCATCACCTCGGGCGGCAGCACGATCACCTTTGGCCAGACCGCCAACCACCTGATCAACGGCAACCTCAGCCTCAACGGCAGTTCCACATTCGGCACCGGTCTCTACACGATCAACGGCGGCTTCACCAACAACACCGGCGGCACCATGGCAGGCTCGAACGTCAGCTTCGTCATGGCCGGAACGCTCAATGTCGCGGGCGGCACCTCGGTCAATCTGAGCGCGCCCAGCAGCGGTTCGGCCTCGGGCATCCCCGATGTGCTTTTCGTCACCAAAGCCACCTCTGCCACCATACTTGGCGGGGGAACGCAGGATGTGTTTTCCGGGGCGGTCTATGTGCCCAATTCCGATTTCCAGATGAGCGGCGGCGCAGGCGCCACGGGCGGTTGCTTCATGATCGTGGCAAAAACCGTCACATTGTCCAGCGGTCCTTCGGCGGCCACGATGTGCAGCAGCCTGAGCAACGCCTCTTCAACCAGCAGTTCGGTCACACTGATAAAATGATGGTCAGGAGCCGCCTCATGATGCCTATACTGCGCCTGCGTCACCTTTTGCGTGATCTGCGCGCTCATCTTGTGGGCACGGCCACAATCGAGTTTGCCCTTTGGTCGATCCTCGTTTTCGTTCTGCTGCTGCCCTGCCTCGATCTCGCGGCCTATCTGGTGGCGGGAAGCTCGATGGGGGCGGCGGTCGATCAGGCAGCGATACTGGCCTATGACATGCGCAATTCCGATACGATCGACACCACCCGGCTATCGGGCTACGTCGCCTCCACCGCATGGGTTCCCAACGGCACACCCAGCACAAAGATCACCTGCAACGGTGAGCAGCAATCCTGCGCCGCCAGCCTGGCCAACCGGCCATGCGCCTGTGTATCGGGGCTGAGTCCGATCTATACACCTGCTGCCGTCTGCGGGATGGCCTGCCCAAGCGGGGCCACATCGGGCTTTTATCTGACCGTGCAGGCGCAGGTCACCTATCAACCCATGATCGTGCCTGACCGCTGGCTGGCGGGCAGCACTCTGGCGCGATCAGTCACGGTGCGGCTGCAATGAGGGGACATGCCATGGCCGATCGATGGAGGGCCGATACCAGCGCCGTCACGGCCATCGAATTTGCCCTGACGGCGCCGGTGTTGCTTGCCTTCATCTTTATGCTGATCGAGGGCGGAAGGCTGGAATGGACGCGGCAGGTGTTGCAGGAAGTGAACACCAATGCCGTGCGATGTATGACGCTGGGACAGGACACCTGCGGCTCCACCAGCGCCATTCAGAACTATGCGCGTTCGCGCGGCTTGGCATGGGGCGTATCGCTGGACAATGCCACGATCACTGTTGCTACCGGCCAGACCTGCGGCGGCGTTTCAGGGATGAACCGGATCTCGATCGCTCTGCCCTACAATTCGGTCATCGGCCTGTTGCCTGCTGCGCCCAACGTCCTGTCATCAACGGCCTGCTATCCCGCAATCACTTAGCTAACCTGCCATATTCACCCGGCGGGTGTTGAGGTGCTGGCGGGAGTGGCGTAGGCGATTGTTTTACAGTAGGGAATTGGGTGTCTAAACCAATCTCGCAGCGAGGCATTCGCTTACGCCACTCCCGCCGAAAGCGGAGATAGTGCGTTGGGATTTTCGATTCCAGCGATCGACCGCAAAAATCACAGCCGCGTTTGATGGTGGTCGACCGACTCGGATAGCTGAGCTCTTCTGCTGGGGCAGACCGAACGCGCGATGGGAATTTGCAGACGTCTCGCGGCCTGTATGGCTGATCCGCGTAATCCTGTGTGGGTGACCCACCGCCTTGATGATATCCTGCGGGCCCACGTGCTCGCGATCGCCTGCGGTTACGGGGATGCCGATGACCTCGATGCCCTGCGCAATGATCCGGGCTTCCGTCTGGCACGGGGCAAGCTGACCGGATCGGGCCTGAGGCTTGCCAGTCAGCCGACGATGAGCCGGTGGGAGAACACACCTGTTGAGCAACGCCAAGAATTGATGGAGTCGTCTTGCTTTCAAACGGGGCGGGCCATACGTTCGTTCAGGCCAGCAGATAGGAAGTTTATCGTGAACCCACAGAGATCGATAGCCGGGTTGCCACAGATGACTTTCCATGGTCCTTTTTGCATGGTCTTTTAAGTGTTGGTCTTTTTTGCGTTGCGAGGCTGCATTTAGGAGACCGAAACACCGCCGGTTCGCTTTGGGTATACCCTAAAAGGACCGCCGACTATGAGGCGCGCTTGGCGGCTGTCAACGAGAGGCACGAAGAGGTCGGCGTAGGCGGACAATTCTGCCGGTCGGCGCGGGGAGTGTGATCGTCCGGTTGCGCCCATTTATGGACCTTCAAGTTCCGATGATGTACTTTGGTAAGCGGACACGAGGGGGCATTGAAAGAGCATGGCTTTTACGAAACGCCTCATAGGTTTGGTCGGCGCAGCCACTTGCTTGACCGCTTGTTCAAGTGGAAAAGCTCCATTCAGGCAGGTGCAATTCTGTTTGAAAGACGCGCAAGAAATTCCCGAATTTAAGATGTTCATGAACCAGATAGCGCAGGAAAACCGAATGGAGTTCGGCGATCGAAGTGGCCAGACACAAGATGAACTTCAAAACCTTGCTTCTCATGAAAAATCCGTGCCAACAAACGATCAGATCGTTAATGTCAGTGGATATCGAGGTGATTTCAGCTTTGGCGCAGGAAACATGGGTCTTCCTACGCAGCAAATATCAATCGGTTTTGGTGGGGATGACGCCGTGTCTGCTAAAAAATTCGCAGACATGGTAATACAAAAGCTAGCGACCAAATGGAGAATCCACGAAGTTCCTCATGGTCAAGGCGCACTTCCGTTGTCGAAATGCGATTAGCTACCCGAACGGCTGGAATCCACCATAACGAGACGGGTGGTTCCCGCCCATTTTTCGACGAAGGGCGCCGTTCCGAACACGACACCATTGCGGACATAAATTGGCCTGATATGATGAGGCAAGTTTTTACTATAGGTTGGCCATGGACATCGAAGCGTCACAGGGAAATTCTAAAATAGTTTTTTCCTTAGGTGAAGATGAATCGTGGCATCTTATGTCAATTCTTCTTCATGCAAAATTTTCAGACGATCCAAAACTTGAAATTGCCGGATCACCTACGATGCGCTCTCTTCTTGAAGGGTTGATGTCTGCGCGAAATGAGCTTGGCTTCAATCGAAATGAAGTCCCTGACTGGAATGTCATACATGAAAAGGGCGGTCTTTACGCACCTCCTGCATTTCGTATTTTGGAGAATGACCTCAAGGCGCATCTCGGGAAGAAGGATGTGGCCAAGGAGTTGGGAGACTACCTCTTCCCACTCAAATGGATAAGAAGAGATGTGTCGTGAAAGGGATTGTCCGCTCCCCCTAACTTTTTTGCCTTAGCTGACCGTTGACGACATGCCGGAAAGCTGTCGGTTGTTCATGGACCCGGAACGACCGCTCCCCACCATTTCGAGCCGGGCGGCTTCCGCCCAAAGGACGCCACTGCGAACGTTCTATTTTCTGCGGCGGTCATCACGCAAGTGGCAAGAGCCTATCTGTGCGATACCACCAGTGCGGCGATCAGAAGCCCGCCAGCGATTGGTAGCCCCCAGTTTAGAGCGTTTTCCACAGCGCTTGAATCGAGCGGGGTTTTCTGCGGCAGCGTTTTCTGACTCAGCCTGAGTGCTGGATATGGAGGCCGGCACGGATGGGCAGAGCATTATCTCAGGATTTGCGTGATCGTGTGGTGTCAGCGATCGATGGCGGGCTGAGTTGCCGGGCAGCAGCGATGCGTTTTGGCGTTGGCGTGGCAACGGCGATCCGCTGGCGGCAAATGGCCATCGCGCATGGTCGCGCGGTGGCCGGTAAACCCGGCGGCGACCAGCGCTCATCCAAGACGGATGCCCACGCCAACCTCATCCTGGCCATGCTGGAGGAGAACGGCGACATCACCCTTGCCGAAATCCGCTCGGGCCTGGCCGGGCGGAACATCCATGTGGGCATCGGCACGCTGTGGCGGTTCTTCGACCGGCATGGGATCACGCGCAAAAAAGTCGGGTCACGCTATCGAGCAAGACAGGCCGGACGTCCTGAAACAGCGCAGGGCGTGGTTCGACGGCCAGTTAGACCTCGATCCGGAACGCCTTGTTTTTATCGACGAAACCTGGACTGATGCGCCCCGGGATTGCCGGAGACCTATTTGATCAAATTAAGCAGCCAAGGGCTGCTCGTCCAGCGTGGAGTAATAGCAGGCTTCGGCCTCTGCCGGGGGGATGTTACCGATCGGGCCAAGCAGTCGCTTGTTGTTGAACCAGAAAACCCATTCCAGTGTGGCGAATTCCACCGCTTCGAAGGATTTCCACGGGCCACACCGGTGGATCACCTCAGCTTTATAGAGACCGTTGATCGTCTCGGCCAAGGCATTATCGTAGGAATCGCCTACGCTTCCCACGGATGGCTCGATCCCGGCTTCGGCCAAGCGCTCAGTGTATCTAATTGAAAGATATTGGGATCCACGGTCGCTATGATGGATGAGGCCCCCACGATGAACAGGTCGCCGATCATGGATTGCCTGTTCGAGGGCATCGAGAACAAAGCTGGCGTGGGCAGTCCTGCTGACCCGCCAGCCCACGATATAGCGGGCAAAAACATCGACTACGAAAGCCACGTAGACAAAGCCGTTCCAAGTGGAAACGTAAGTAAAATCAGATACCCACAGCCGGTTAGGCGCGGATGCATGGAACTGTCGGTTGACCTGGTCGAGCGGACACGGCGCAGCCTTGTCGCTGATGGTTGTTTTGACCGGTTTGCCGCGGATGACGCCCTGCAAGCCCAAATCGGCCATCAGTCGCTCAACCGTGCAACGTGCAACCTTGAAGCCTTCGCGCTGCATTTGCCGCCATACCTTGCGCGCGCCGTAGACGTTGAAGTTCTCGGCAAAGATACGCAGGATATCCGGCTTGAGCGCGTCATCCTTGCGCGCGCGTACCGAACGACGTGCCGGATTACGTCGCTGCGCCACGCGTTCATGATAGGCAGATGGGGCGACCTGCAGGGTCCGGCAGGGGAGTGTCAGGAATTCCGTGTACGGGGCGGCATAATGGGTAGAAAGATCCCCAATTATGGCACGACGCAAAGCCCCTTCGATCCCCGATGACC
>NZ_JACIDX010000038.1 GCF_014196525.1 Novosphingobium sediminicola
GGTCATCGGGGATCGAAGGGGCTTTGCGTCGTGCCATAATTGGGGATCTTTCTACCCATTATGCCGCCCCGTACACGGAATTCCTGACACTCCCGCTACGGGTGCATACCACCGACAGCTCGAGCAGGCGTTGAGGGATCTGCCGTGCGTCAAACTCAACCCCGCCCGCGCGCGTCGGTTTGCGCAAGCGGCCGGCACTCTCGCAAAAACGGACAAGATCGACGCAGCGATCCTGGCCCGCATAGCCACGACACTCCAGCCTCCAATCCGTCCGGCGACCACGCCTCAACAAGCAAGGCTCGCCGAATTAATCAGTGCACGCGATAGCCTGGTCCGCGATAAGATCGCCATTCAGAATCAAGCGAAGAACCTCACCGTGCCGCTGCTCAAGCGGCAGTATAAACATCGCCTGGACCAGATCGGCCGGCATATTGAGCAGCTCGACGCGGAGATTGCGACGAATGTTGCCGCAGACCCGGCGTTGGCGCGCCGTCACCAAATTATCTCCAGCATTGCTGGCGTGGGCGCACGTACCGCCGATCAGCTGATTGCCACTATGCCCGAGCTGGGAGCGCTCGAACCCAAGCAAGCTGCCTCCCTTGCTGGCCTTGCTCCTGTCGCACGTCAATCAGGCCAATGGAAAGGACGCAGCTTCATCCAGGGGGGAAGGGCCAATGTCAGACGCGCCCTTTATATGCCAGCCCTTGTTGCTGCCCGCTACAACCCAGATCTCAAAGCCAAATATAAAAGCCTCATCGCAGCCGGAAAACCTGCGAAGGTTGCCCTCGTCACCTTGATGCGAAAACTCATCGTGATGGCAAATGCGCTCATCAAAGCCGACAGGTTATGGACCGCTGATCGGGCTTGCGCATGACGGAAACTAATCGCCGCCTCCATTGCAAGCAGATTTTGAGCTGACCGTATGCCGGGTTCAGGGTCGTCTTCGCGGTCGGCAAGGGCCGCCGCACGGTGGGTCTTCGGCGGACAGGACCTTCCTATGTGGACGACGCACTCGGCAGATGCCGGTGCATCCCATCAAGCGGAATGGTTCAGCCCACGTCCCGGCAGGGACGGATCCGCTCGCCGGCTGCACGCCGGCGAAGTCGCTACACTGGTGCGCCGGCGGTCTTGTCGAACAGCTCGCCTGACTTGAGCATGGCATGCATCACGACCGAGAGCTTGCGCGCAACCGCAACGGCTGCGCGCTTGAAGCCGACGCGTTCGCGAAGCTTGAGGCCCCAATCTCGTAAGGTGCTCTCAGCAGAGCTGCGGGTCAGGATGACGCAGGCCGCTTCGTACAGAAGATTTCGTACCTGGTGATCGCCGCGCCTGGAGATGTGCCCGTTGTAGTCCACCTGACCCGATTGGTAGCGGCGCGTGGTCAGGCCGAGCCAGGCACCTACGGATCGCGACCTTCGGAAGTTGGCTGGATCTTCCACAGCCGTCGCGAAGGCGGTCGCAGTGACGACACCGACGCCTGGGATAGTCATGAGCAGCTGGCATGCCTCGCTCTGACGCGCATCGGCGATCAGGCGTCGCGTAAGTTCGGCTGCGCGCATTCGCACGCTGCGCCAAGCCTCGAGCAGCGGCAAGATGATGGCGGCCAGTTCGGAATGCTCGCCGAGCCTTACCCTCACATTGGTCTCGAACGTGCTGCCCTTCCCGGCGGGAATGACGAGGCCGAACGTTTTCATCAGACCGCGGATCTGGTTGGAGATCTCAGTCTTGATCCTGACCAACTTGGTGCGCGCAGCCACCAGCGTGCGGGTCAGCATGCTGTCGAAGCCTTTGACCCGAACCTCACGGTAGAAGCCGACCTCGGCCAGATGCGCCAAGCCGTCCGCGTCGTTGGCGTCGGTCTTGTTGGTGGCCATGTCCAACGCCGCTTTGGCGTGGCGCGCATCAATGCAGATCGCTGGCAGTCCTTCGGCTTGAAGCGCGTGATAGAACCATACCGACAACGGGCCGGTCTCGAAGATGACTCGCTCTGGTTCTGAGGCGTGCTTGCGGACCAACCGGGCAATGGCCTCCGGATCCGACGCGCACTTGCCTCGCCAGACCCGCTTGCCCTCGCGCCGAACCGAGATCGCGGTGTCTTTCATCGATACGTCGAGGCCGATATATTCTCCCATGGCTGTTCTCCATCAGATGCTGGGCCCGGCATCGCGTCGTGAGCCCGTACTTCCATCTTATCGGGGAACAGCCACTCCCTTCTATGTCTTGCTGACCAGGGCCGACTCGCTTCCCGCGATTACCCCATGTGGACACCCCCCGACGGCATCGATGTGCCATAGTGGAGTTGTTGAAGCACCACTGAGGGAGGCGTCCATGTCGGAAGTTACCACAATCGGTCTGGATATCGCGAAGAATGTGTTCCACGCCCACGGTGCCGATGAGCGCGGGCGCGTTGTTTTCAGCAAGCGGATCAGCCGCGGAAAGCTGCTGGAATTCTTCGCTGCGCAGCGGCATTGTATGGTCGCGCTCGAAGCGTGTGGCGGTGCTCATCATTGGGCGCGCCAGTTGATCCAACTCGGTCACCAGGTGCGGCTGATTCCGCCGTCCTATGTGAAACCCTTCGTGAAGCGGCATAAAAACGATGCGGTGGATGCCGAGGCGATTTGCGAAGCGGCGCAACGGCCGAGCATGCGGTTCGTGGCGGTGAAGGGCGAGCAACAACAGGCGGCAGGCCTCGTATTCCGTACCCGCGACCTGCTCGTCAAGCAGCGCACCCAACTGATTAACGCGATCCGGGGACATCTTTCGGAATATGGATGGGTTGCGCCCAAGGGCCCCTCCCATGTCGCGATGCTCGCGGATCTCCTCGAAGAGAAAGAGATGGCGAGCACGTTGCCGGAGGCGGCGCGGACGATGCTGCGTGTGATGCTCGACCTGCTGGGCAACCTCGACGATCATATCAAGGAACTCGACAAGGAAATTGCGCGACGGGCGCGGGAAGATGAGGTCTCGCGCCGGCTGATGACCATTCCCGGCATCGGCCCAATCGGGGCGACCGCGATCGCGGCGCTGGCGCCGCCCGCCGAGACCTTCGCCAAAGGGCGCGACTTTGCGGCATGGCTTGGCCTTACCCCGATTCAGAGATCGACAGGCGGCAAGCAAAAGCTCGGCGCGACGTCGAAGATGGGCGAACGCACGCTGCGGCGCCTGCTGATCATCGGCAGCAGCTCAGTCGTGCTCCAGGCGAGCAAGCGTGGCGCCCCCAAGGGCTCATGGCTCGAACGGATGCTGGCTCGAAAGCCACGCATGCTGGTGACGGTGGCGCTCGCCAACAAGACGGCCCGCGTCGTCTGGGCGCTGCTGGTGAAACAAGAGGATTACAAGGCTCCGGTCGCGGCCCTGGCGTAAGCCAGAGCGGACCTGAGGTCGTCGCAGGTGTAGGCGGGCGAAGGAGAGTATGGCGCAACAGTCGGCGAGACGGGGTCGGAAGAACCAGTGCTAACCACGGTGCATCAAGCACGCCATGGTGATGTGGTTCCGGTCCGCGAACTCCCATACAGGCCCGCAGCCCCATCGCTGCATCAGAGGCCGGACAGATGGCAGCATCCGACTACACGCCAACTACCCTCAATTACCGCTTGCAACTGACGGGGTGTCCACAGATGGTTAACTGCCATTCCGGGGGAATGAACAACTGACGGCATTCGGATCACTGCGAACCGTTAGAGGCGGCTGTAAAGTTAGGGACAATGGACCTTGCTTATACTATCAATGCTATATGATGGACAGACGCCGCACACTGTTGGGAACAGCATTTGAGCAACAAGCTGGAGAGTGGGTATGGTATGCCAACGCTTGGTCGCGAGGTTTGAAGGTCTCGAACGATGAGCGTGAAATATATCTTTCATTCAAGCCATTAGCTTTTCGAGCCGCCATCGCTGGCCGGATCGCCACTGAGCCCCGTCGACCTTATCTCTCCACTATCGGGCGCATACTCATTACGATGTTGACCGGACGAGACCCAAAGACACCGCTGCATGGTAAAGGTCCGCAATAGCACTCGGGTCCGGAACAGCTGGTTTGGGCGACAAATGGTGGGAAGCGGACATTCCCCATTTTCCCGCAGATTGCGTTTCGACTACGCTCAACCGCATAAGCGGAGGCGGCATTGGCATATTCGACTCACATCGAGAGACATAACGCGACGGGCCAACGGGAGCCTATTGAGATTCATGAGTGGATAGAGGCTGTAAGAATCACGGACTGGGTTCGATTGGCAAGCCACGATGAGGCAGCTACAAACTCTGCAACTGGCGAAAGCATCGTTATTAAAGGTGATGATGGGAACGCAGAGTTCCACAGTGATGAGCACGATGCATGGTTGCCGGTCTTTCGATGGAACAGACGCGGATTGATCAGCTTTGATGCATCGTCAGACTTCGGCGAAGAGACGTCGCGTCTCCGGGAAGCGGCGACCGAATTGGCCCGCAATCTGAATGCTCGTTTGGTAGGAGATGAAGGCGAATTTTACTCGTAGCTTTATGTCCGCCTTTGGGCGGCTCCGGAACGGCGGGAATTTTTTGGCCAGCCCGGATGGCCGACATTCGCTAACCGATGGACGTTAAGCACGCCAAAGCTTGCTCGCAGCCTTGCTACCGTGAATCTGTGTCCGAATAATGCACGGGGGCCGTTACGTTCCTGAGGTCCTAAATTGATATGCAAGCGCCACGGTTTTTTGGGAATGCGCTCAGTGGGCCGAAGATGTCGAATAGTGTACGAAATTTTCTAGCGACGCCGCTACACGGCGCCTTTTGGCGCTCGTCCATGATGGTGGAAATCTGCTACGATTGCGCAGAAAAATAAAAGGCCCGCCTTTCGACGGGCCTTCAATGTCCTTAGACAATGAGGGGGGCGTTAGCCCGCGTTCTCAAAGCCGATGACCCCTTATATGGCGGTGTTGACGGGTTCGTCAAGGCCGTGTGCAGACAGGATAGCGACGTTGCCCTTCTCTCCCGCTGAGCTTCACGACCTGCCAGGCGTCCTGCCCCGCGTTTTGCCACCTACCTGCAGGCGATGGGCAACAGCCGGGAACTGGCGCTCGAACTCTATGCGTGGAATCTGGACATCTCGTCGGCCCTGATCGTGCCGCTTCAGGTTTGCGAAGTGGCCGTGCGCAACGGGATTTCGGAGGCGATCGAAGCGGTCCATGGTGCAAACTGGTCGTGGAACAACGGTTTCATCCGCAGCTTGCCGCGCCCGAAGAGCAAATTTCGCTACAATCCGGCCGATGATCTTCAACTCTTCGCCCGCCGGCTGCCACCAACCGGCAAGATCATCGCGGAGCTCAAATTTGCCTTTTGGGAGAACATCTTCATAGCCGGTCAGGATAGCCGACTGTGGAACGCCCACTTCCGGACGTTCTTTCCCGGGGCACCGCTCGCCCAGTCAATTCCGGTGTGCCGGGCGCAAGCCTATGCTGACCTCCAGGCCATTCGGCACTTGCGCAACCGGATCGCCCACCACGAGCCCGTCTTTACCCGAAATCTGGCCGACGACTATCAACGCATCCATGACATGATTGCTTGGAGAAGCCCCACAGCCGCTGCGTGGATGGATGGCAAGCAAACCGTCATGGCCTTGATCGCTCAAAAGCCCTGATTTTCCTGTCATGGCTGAATAGGGAACCGGGAGCGGCCTTGCGACACGGCTCTATCTCCGCTGCGCTCCAACTGAACCCGCGTCGCGGTTTCATCCCTGCTGGGTGGCGATCCTCGCTCAAGACTGAGGCGGTAGCGCCGCCGCCTTCCTGTGAAGGCGGGAACACCACAGAGATTACTGCTACCGTGCCATGCGCTTCAATTTCGATCATCTGAAGCAAGCTGGTGTCGGCATACCCATCAAGCAATCGGCTCATGCGCGAGGCATGATCGGTATTTGGGAGGGAATGCCTCCCAGCGAAATTCAGATTCTCTTCCGGTAGCGGCCTTGGTACCGGCCGCATAGCAGCCAGATTCGAATTATTAATAGGCGGATTCGGGTGAACTGCTTCTTCTGGAAGATCGGCTTAGGCTGCGCCCATCAGGCAGAGGTGCGCCCAATTGCGGTCCTTGCAGCATCGATGCCGGCAAATCTGCACTTTCTACCTTCGTCTCCCCCATCTGGGGGAAGCAGCACCAAGGCCAAGAGCGGTAATTTCCGTTTGAGGGCGAATGTGGCGAATCTTCAACTCATCAGGTCGAGAGAGACGTCTCTGAGTTCCAACCACCGGATCGCATAGGGGACCAGTGTGCTTGACTTGGATTTGCCGCCATCGACAGATTTCTCCGATCTTCCACTGCTGGCGGTTGGTAAGAGTGCAGCCCATTTTGCAAGGCCGCGCGGTGCAGATCTGCTGGGACGGACATCGCAATTGTTCGCGTGGACAAAGGCGCGCAGCCAGCATCATCTCTGGCCTTATGTACGCTCTTTGGAATGTGCGCCGGGTGAGACCACTTCGGTACGACTGGAAACGGGCGAACTGTGCGAGGGGATCAATCTGGCGTCGCAGGATTATCTGGGCCTTTCGTCGCATCCTTCAGTCCATGCTGCAGCTAAGCATGCCATCGAGCAATTTGGAGTGCATTCAGCCGGATCAGGCGCCTTGGTGGGAAACACTGCCGAATCGTTGTGTCTCGAGCGGGAACTTGGCGAAGCACTGCAGGCCGCCCATGTTTTGCTGTTCCCGACCGGTTGGGCAGCGGGCTTTGGCACGGTGGTTGCGCTGGTGCGCTCTTACGATCACATTGTCATGGATGAACTGGCGCATGCCTGCCTGCAGCAGGGCGCCAATGCCGCCACCAAAAACATCACGCGAGTGCGGCATCTCGATGCCGAGGCTTTCCGCGAAGCCCTGAGCACAATCCGCGCCAGCGATACGCAAAATGGCATACTGGTGATCACTGAAGGTGTCTATTCGATGGATGCCGACACGCCAAATATCAGTGCTCTGCAGGAGCTTTGCGACGAATATGGCGCAACACTGATGGTTGATGTGGCACATGATTTTGGGTCGATGGGGCCCGGCGGGCTAAGTCAGATCGCGGCGCAGAGCATGCTGGGCAAGGTCGATATCGTTATGGGGTCGTTCTCCAAGACCTTTGCCTCCAACGGCGGGTTTGTTGCCGTCAAAGACGCCAGCGTCCGTCGCTTTATCCAGATCTATGGTGGTCCATGGATATTTTCCAATGCGCTTTCGCCCATTCAGGCCGCGATTGTGCGACAGGCGCTTCGCATTGTGCGGTCCGATGAAGGCGACATTCTTCGCGGACAATTGATGACGGCGATCAAAGCCTTTCGCGATGAGGTCACTTCGCAGGGCGAAGCCTGCTTTGGAAACCCGACGCCGATCATTCCCATGCTTGTCGGTCAGGAACTGGTCGGGCGCATAGGGAGCCAACTGGCGTTTGATCGTGGGGTTATAGTCAACCTAGCGGAGTTCCCCGTCGTGCCGGTCGGCGCGTCACGTTTCCGCATCCAGATGATGGCCAGCCACAGCGAAGAGGCGGCGCGCGAAGGCGCGCGCCGAGTGGTGGCAGCGCTGACGGCGGCACGCGAGATTGCGCAGTAATGATGATCGGGCGAGCAGAAAGGCTGCCGGGCTTCGCCTTGAGCCACAGCTCCCCCTCCTAGAAAGCTCGCTGGTATACATCACCGACAGGAGTTTCATCGCATGATTTCCTACCCTGGTCGTATCATCAAGCAAAATGAAACTGATCCCGTCATTGTGCGTGCACTGGCTGACGCCCTGCGCGCTAAGGGACAGGCACTGACCTCCCCGGATGGCGTGTTCGATGCCGCTTTCAAGGCGCAGATCAAACTCTATCAGTCCTTGCACACTGACAATATGGGCAACCGATTGGAAGAAGACGGAAAAGTTGGTTCGCTGACGTGGGGGCACTCTTTGGTTCGGACGATCTCGACATCGACGTGGCAAACGATGGCGAGGCTGCACTCGCTGTCGCGATCAGTCAAATCGGGGTAATGGAGCAGCCCATTTCGTCCAATCGTGGACCCGAGGTCGATGAATATCAGCAATCAGCTGGGTTACATCTGCCTGCAGGTCATGCGCAGGGCTATTATTGGTGCATGGCGTTCGTGTACTGGTGCTTTCTCCAAGCCGGTCATGGGACGACTCAATTCCCTCGTACCGCTGGCTGCCTTGATGCATGGAACAAAGTGAAAAAAGTCCGGCCGCAGCGCATCATTACACGCGCTGCCGCGCTGGCCTATCCAGCACTGGTGAGGCCGGGATCGTCGTACCCAATCCCGGCTTAAGAAAATTCCGTGATGATCCGCCGCTGCGCTCGCGGACAGTCCTCCCATAACATCCATGAACATGGTGAAGTATGCCGGTAAAAGTCCATGAATATCAGAGGAATAATGAGATTTCAGATGGTGATTGGCTGAGGCGCTTGCAGATGCTCGATGACTTGCACGCAATCTTGCTGCGGAATGATCCTGTTGACATCGGCCAGCACATGGCGCTCCTGATCAGCAGACTTTTGGAAGTGCGGCGACTGGGGCCGGAATGCTGGCAGCGTTTTCGCGACCATTTCGCTGATCATGATGTCTGCCATTTTCTGCGCGCCGACCCGATAACCGGTCGCGCCGCCGGAAAACCGCGCGGTTATGCAGGTGATGCGGAACTTATCGATCTGATCTATTTTGGCTGGCCGGGAGAGCTGAGCGTCGACCGTGCAGGCGCCAAAGCGATCTACGATTATGTGCACAGTTCACCATCATGCGCTGCGGTTCGTTATCGGCGCGAGGTGCTCGCCAATCGTATTGACGCCATCGCCAGTCGCGTCGATGGTCCGACTATCTTTGCGATTGCTGCTGGGCATTTACGCGAAGCCAGCCTCAGCCGCGCATTTCGGGACGGTAAGGTTGGGCGAATGATAGCCTTGGACCAGGACCCCGACAGTCTCTCCGAGATCGCCCGGTGCCATCCTGTCGGGGTCGAAATCCTGCATAATTCTGTGAAGGACCTGCTTACGGGTGAAGTCGCGATACCGCCTGTTGATCTCATCTATGCGGCGGGCCTTTACGACTATTTGCCCGATGCCGTGGCCAAGCGTTTGACGCGCGTCGTCTGTCGCCAGCTGAAACCCGGTGGGGTATTTCTGTTTGCGAATTTTACGGCGGACGTGGTCGACGCAGGTTACATGGAATCGGCGATGGATTGGCATTTGATCCTGCGAACATCCGCACAAATGGCTCAAATCGCGGCTGCCTGCGGCGAGGACTATGCTATTCGCCATTGGACGGATGCCTACTCAGCAA
Source organism: Novosphingobium sediminicola (assembly GCF_014196525.1). GTDB lineage: Bacteria > Pseudomonadota > Alphaproteobacteria > Sphingomonadales > Sphingomonadaceae > Novosphingobium > Novosphingobium sediminicola. Next base: position 9,277 of record NZ_JACIDX010000038.1, read on the forward strand.
TCCATTATTGCGAGATATCGCGCAAGGATTGAACGCATTCGCGGCGTCTTGCGTGATCGGCTTGCGCCTACCCGTAACCGATTGAGCAATGCAATCCCGATTGGTCTGCCGGCTGCGGGAACAACCGTGCCACAGATCTGTGCAACGCAGGGAAATTCGTTTTATCTCGAATAGATTCTGTTTCTGCTTGGCCATCTGGTCATTGGGTACGGGACGGACATGGGATTCCATCGCCTGTTTTCTCACAGCAACTGTTGCCCGTTCGCGCCGTATCGGCGGCGGCGATAGCTGGATACATGGCCGCAAAAGGGGCGCTTATGCGTTGATTCATGGACCATTGGGGGCATCACGGCGTAACCGATAGCCCGGACGATACGCACAGCCGACGTTTCACTGCATTTGGTCGCAGATGTCTCTCCTGTCTGGATTTGTGCATGTGTATATCGGGAGGATGTCTGATGCCAGCATCAAACATCTTTGGGTTTTCGTTTGCGATCTGGCGGCGGGCCCCTTCAGCTAGAGGCTGATGTGCGCGCGCGCATCGAAGGGGCAAGCATCGTCGATAAAGTTATCGTCACGTGGAAATACCACTCAGAGGAGATATGAGAGCGGTAATCGCAATTCCCAGGCATGGCCGATTGAGATACCGGCCGCCGAAAAGTAATGTGCTTTGCCTTGTGTCAACCAAGACGCGACACCACCGCCACCAATTCGGACTGACGCGAGATGCCCAGTTTCCCAAATACGCTCTTAAGATGTTGACGGACGGTGTTTTCGCTGATGCTCAGGGCTTGCACGATCCGCACGATGGTGTTTCCTTCACTCAAAAGTGCGGCAACATCAGCTTCCCTTTCGGTCAGGCCAAACAGCGCGATCAATTCCTGTCGGCGTACCCGCGTCGGCAAATCGAGGTCAATCAGCGTGAGGAGGGCTGCCGGCTTGAAAATGCCAAAGACATCTTCACCGGGCATCAACGGCACGGCACGCAGTATCAACCCCCGAGGCGACTGGAGATCCGTTAGCCGTATCGGCAGTGGAGGCTGGAGATAGCGCCTGGACCCCAAGGCACTGGCCAGAAAAGCTTCTACCAATTTCCGATGCTGAGGTTGGACTGCAATCACTTGGTTCTGGCGCAGGGTCAGCAGTCCTGTACGCCTGATCGCACCTGCAAATCCGATCGAACATTCAATCAGCTTTCCTTGGCGATCCAGCAGGGCGAACGGGCGTTCGGTTTCGAAGGTTCCTAGCGTAATCAATTCATTGCCAAGCTTGTTTGTCGAGAGGGCCCGACCGGCGGCGACAATATTGATCAGGTGGGGTGTCAGTACGCCGAACACTTTTTGATGCTGTTCAGGCGGCGGGCCGCCAGCTTTAGCGTAATTTGCGGTCAGGAAACCAACATGGCCATTCTGATCAAGAATTTTACCGCCAAGAATATGATAATAGGGCGTCTTTTGTAGCCAATCCAGAAATTCGGAGTTGTTTGGATCGCCCGGTATGGTGAGTTCAACGTCGCTCGCAACTTGCCCGAGGCGCATACCAAGGCCGGTTTTGACGCGCGGATTGATATGAAATATTCGTTCTTCATAATCTCGTTTCAGGTCGGCATCGAGTTCGACAGAGATTTCCATCGACGTCGCACCGGTATTGAGATCGGTCAGTTCCAGCGCGCACCCGACGGCGCTGAGCCGGTCGCTCAACGTCTGCATAGCAGGCTTCCATCGACCAGGGTCTAGCGCTGCAAAAGCGAACCCCGACATGATTTCGCCGATTTCCTCATCGCACAATGCCATTCCGCACTTCTTACCCGAATTTGATTGGATCGTATTGAGTGAAAATGCTTGCAGCAACCTATTCAAATGATGATTTTGGAAAGTAGCGAAGCTTTAGGGGCTAGACCAAATCAGCCTCTTGAAAATCACCGCACACATTGATGCAGGGTATCTCCGCTGAGGCAGGCGGTGTTGGGAATGTCATGTTCGTTGTGCTGGATGTGCGGATGAAGCGTGGATGGCGATTGAGCCGCACTTGCCGAAAAACCAGTCCGGTGCGCGGCGTGCCGATGATTGCAGGGTGATTTCGGGTACCATTCACATGCTACAGTGCGGTGGCTTCTGGGCGGATTGCCCTTCGGAGTACGGCCCTTCGACGACGGTCTATAATCGTTGGAACCGGTGGATGCGGATTCCGACGATCCCGCCCACCTATTCCGATCTGAAGCCGCCCACCATTCCGAGCAATTCCCGCCCGGGGCATGAGCCAGATCGTGGTGTTTTATCGTTACAGTTATCGAGGTGGTCAAGCGAGTGTATTTGAGCTTGTCTTGCGCATGGATTCTCCGGCCAATTCGAGCCTGTGGGCGTTGTGAACGAGGCGGTCCAGGATGGCATCGGCATAGGTGGGAGAGCCGAACATCGGGCGTTACCCCTGAGTTTGAAGGGCTCATACAGCATGTCACAGTGACTGCGCGCCGAGACGGACTGTTTGGTCATCGGCTTG
>NZ_JACIDX010000039.1 GCF_014196525.1 Novosphingobium sediminicola
GCCAGAATCCGCCATGCCTTGCGCGGATCATACGTCGCCTTGGCCGGGCCGATCCCCAGATCCTCCAGCGCCACGCCCTGCGAATAGAGCATCCGGAACAGGTAGTGATCCGGGCGCAGCAACAGCTCCGTCGCATTACCAAACGTCTCGTTACGCGCGAACCAGCTCGGGTCCGTATGCCCGTGCGGGGACACAATCGGCGCGTCCTTCACGGTGGCATACAATTCCCGCGCCACGGCGCGGACGCCGGGTTCAGAAGGGAACAAACGGTCGGGGTGTAGGTCCAAGGGGCGGGGCATGAGAGGGAAATCAGTCCTTTAATGCGGTGAAACGGAAATTGCGAAAGCGCGCCTCGCCCTTGCCAGCGGCATAGAGGCCGGGTTTGAGCGCCAGAAAGCCGCCGCGCACATTGTGGTGATAGCCCGAGACCTCCATGCCGCGGTCGAAGCGGTGCCAAGTCTGGCCGCCGTCGCTGCTGGTGTGGATGGCGATGATGTGGCGGCGGTTGGTGATGCGCATCCGCAAGGCTTGGCCATAGGTGTGAGCGGGGCGGCCGCGCTCCATGCCATATTGGTGGGTGACGAAACGGTCCTTGTCGAAGCCTAGGCCCGCATAGAGCCGGTCGTCATAGAACAGCACGAGACCCGCCGTGGCGCCGGGATCAATTTCGATATCGCATTCAAAGCGATAGGATGTTTCCCCCGCCGTCAGCAACAAAGGCGAACCATCGACCGGCGCATTGCCCTTGGCGGTCAGATGCAGCACGCCATCGGCCACCCGCACCCGTGAGGCTTCATCCCGCGCAGGGCGGAAAAAGGCCCATTTGCTGCCCAAAGCCAGCGGCGCGGAAAAATCATCCGACAGCGCCATGCCATGGGGCAGCGCCTGCCCGCCGCGCGGTTTGGGCAAGGGGCGCGAAAGATCGCCGCCGGTCATGCGCGGCCAGCCGTCCTTACCCCACACCACCGGATCGAGCAGGCATTGCCGCCCCAGCGTCCAGAAATCCGCGCGATAGCCATGATAGACCGCCCACCACGACCCATCCGGCGCATCGACCAGCGAGGCATGACCCCGGCACCACCACGCCTCCTTGTCGGACACGGTGCGCACCAGAGGATTGCCCGGATGATGCTCCCACGGGCCATGGATCGAGCGTGAGCGCGCCGCGATCACCATATGGCCGGTGGGCGGGCCAGCCGTGCCGCCCACCGCCGTCAGCATATGGAAATAATCGCCGTGGCGCAGGATCTTGGGGCCTTCGGGGCTGAAACCCTCAACATCCCAGGTGTCGGGATAGCGCCACGGGTCATAGACATGCTCGGGCGTCCCGGCCAGCGAGAGGCCATCCTCGGACAAGCGCACCCGGTCGCCGCCCGATAGGAACAGCCAGCGCGAGCCATCCTCGCCCACGGCATGACACGGGTCGATATGTTTGGGCAGGCCGAGCGGAACCGGATCGCTCCACGGCCCGTCAATATGGTCGGCCCAGATGACGAATGTGTCATTCTGTTCGGCCTTGACCGGGATGTAGAGGAAATAACGGCCTTTATGCTTGACCAGACTGACCGCCCAGACCGCGCCGATATTGCGGAACAGCGCGGGCTTGCGCGGTTGCCAGTTCACCAGATCGCGCGAATGCCAGATCGTCAGGCCCGGATAGGCGTCGAAGCTGGAAAAGGTCATGTAATAATCCGCGCCATCGCGCAGGATCGCCGGATCGGCCCGGTCGCCCGACAGGATCGGGTTCAGGAAAGTGCCATTGCCAAGATCAGGCGCGGCCTGATTGTCGAAGCCCGGCGCGGGGGCGGCCTTAACCTGCGCCGACAGCCCGGCCAGCGTCGTCAGTCCGCCCGCCAAAAGCGCAGCGCGGCGGTCGATTGTAAAACTCATGCCTGTTTCACCAATCCCGTTGTTTGCACCCAATTCAGCCAAAGCTGGGGCCAGATCGCGACCGGCTTGCCTGCGGCATTACGCAGGCCAAAACCATGGCCGCCCTGTTCGAAGAGATGGCATTCCACCCGCGCGCCCTTGGACTTCAACGCATCGCGCAGGGCCAGCGTATTGCCCACCGGCACGGCGGGATCATCCTCGGCGTGGAGCAGGAAATGGGGGGGCGGGTTGGCCGGAATGTTGCGGTCGGGCGAATGGGCCACCTCCTGCGCCGCCGTGGGGTGATCGCCCAGCATTTGCTGGCGCGATCCGGCATGGGCCAGAGGAGGCGTCATGGAGATGACCGGATAGATGGGGGCCGAACAGAATGGCCGCGTGGGCATCGCGTCCGCTGCATCCATGGGCGCATAGACCGCCGCATCAAAACGCGAGGACAAATCGGCGCACAAATGCCCTCCGGCTGAAAAGCCCATGGCCGCCACGCGGGCCGGATCAATGCCATGTTGGCCTGCGCGGTGGCGGATCAGGCGGATCGCGCGCTGAGCGTCGATCAGGGCGGTATCGGGGCCGCTCGCCCATCCCTCGCCCGGCAGGCGATAGAACAGGACGAAGCAGGTAAAGCCGCGCGCCGCCAGCCAGCGGGCCATTTCATAGCCCTCGCGGTCGATCACCACGCGGACATAGCCGCCGCCCGGCGTAATCAGCACCGCCGCGCCATTGGGCTGTTTCGGACGAAACACCACCATGCGCGGATGCGAAATGCCGTGGATCGCGCGGTCGGGCGTGGCCGGATCTTTCGACCTTTCGACGATCTCCTGCGTGATCGGGTGCAAACGCCCCGGCCCCATCCCGCCGGGCCAGAGTGAAATCACCTCCGGCGCATCGGGCAGGTCATCCGATGGGGTGGCGGGCGGAGAGGCCATCATTCCCTCCGCCCGCCATGAGGCTGCCCCCGCCAACAGGCCGGATGCCAGAAGCGTCCTGCGATCCATAATCATCGAACACATCCCTTATCCGGCCCCGACGAGGGCAGAAGTCTTAGTATTTCCAGCGCGCGCCGAACTGGATCGTGCGGCCGAAGTGGTTGTTTTCATAGTTACGCGTCGCGCTCGCATCGGTGTAGCGATAGCGATAGGTGTCGAGCAGGTTGTTGCCGTCCAGCGAGATTTCGATGCTGGGGGTCAGCTTGTAACGCACCGCTGCGTCAAAGCTGGTATAGCTGCCGTAACCCTCGAACACGTTGCTGGTGCCGCTGGTGCTGTCGTTGAACGGCCCGCGATAGCTGAGCATGCCGCGCAGGCTGAACTTGCCATCGTCATAGTACAGCGTGGCGTTCCACGCTGTTTTCGACACACCCAGCAGCGTTGCCGGATAAACCGAGGTCACGCCCACCAGCGTACAGGCCGAGGCCGCCGTGGCGCGGGTGCAGGGATTGGTGGCCGGGCCGGTAATCGTGTAATTGGCGTTCGACTTGATCAGCGTCACGTTGCCCTGGAAGCCGATATTCTTCAGCGCGCCGGGCAGGAACTTGAAGGGCATCTGCAATGCCAGCTCCATGCCCTGCAGACGAGCGCCGCTGCCGTTCACATTGGCCGTGATCTGATAGATCTGGTTCGGGTCAAAGTTGATATAGGCAGGCGAGCTGGTCGGCAACGCGCTTTGCGGCAGGCCGGTTGAGGCAAAGGTGGCCGCATAGCTGGACGAGATCGGGAAGCTGGCGATATCCTTCTGGAACAGGGCCAGCGAGATCACCGATTGGGGGGCGAAGTAATATTCGACCGCCAGATCGTAATTGGTCGCGCGATAGGGATCGAGCTGGGGGTTGCCATAGCTGATCTTGTAATTGAACCCGTCGATTGAGCCGCCCGGCGTCAGATTGCCCAGCGTCGGGCGCGTCAGCACCTTGGCATAGGCGGCACGCACGATGACCTTGGGATGCGGATAGAAGGCAAGGTTGGCCGAAGGCAGCCAGTCGTCATAGGTGCGCCCCACCGTTACGGTGTTGCCCGAAAGGATGCCGGTCGACTTCTGGCTGGTGCGCGCATAGCGCGTGCCCAGATTGCCGCCGAATTCCAGACCCAGCAGATTGCCCTTGAAATCGGCCTCCAGATAGCCGCCCGAGGTGGTTTCCTGAACCGAGCGGACATTGCCGGTGTCAAGCGTGGGTGTGCGGCTGTACAGCTTGGTATAGGCGGTGGTGTTGGCCAGATTGGCCACGATCCAGCTGTTGGTCGTACCCGCAGGCTGGCCCGCATTGCCCAGATTGACGGTATCGACCATCGCGCTGGTCACCGGGAAGCCATAGGTGGTGGACGAACAGGTCAGTGTGCCCAGCACAAGGTCGGCCCCGCTGCCGCCGCAAACCGCGCTGTCGCGCAGATAGGCCACCGAATCGAAGTTGAACCGGCGCCACACCGCACCGCCCTTCAGCGTGAAGCCATCGGCCACTTCCCAGGTCACATTGCCCTGAACCGTCTTGAAACGGTTGGTGACATTGGAGGGGCGGTCGCGGATTTCGGCCAATTGGAACTTGGACGGATCGGTCACGCTGTCGCCATAGGAAATGACGGGCGAGGCCATATTGCGGTAATCATAGGAGAAACCATTGGCGTTGCGATTGTCGAGCAACATGGTGGTTTCCACCGGAATATCCGCGTCCGACTTTGAAATGCCGCCCAGGATCTTCACCTTCAGCTTGTCGGTGATGTCCTGATCCAGCGTCGCGCCGACCTGATAGAAGGTGGTGTTCGACTGGCGCAGATAATGTTCGGTGCGGACATAGGCGTGGTTGAACGTGGCCGCGACCATGTTGTTGTTCGCGTCATAGACGGGATTGACCACGTCGATCGACTTTTCGTTCGAACGGGCCAGCACTTCGAGCCACTTCTCCTCGCGGTTTTCCTTGAAGCGCGAGAAGAGCGCGTCAATCGACAGCTTGGTGTGGTCGTTGGGCTTGAACTGGATCGAGCCGGTCAGGCCCAGACGCTCGCGTTCATGGCTGATCGTGCCATAGCGCGGGATGCGCGGGTGGAAGGACAAGGTGGCCTGATCGCAGGCGGTGCTGGGGCGATAGTTGCCGCTGTAATTGGTGGCCACGCCGCCCGTGGCCCCGGGGACCGAATAGAGGCAGTTCGTGCCGTTGACCGAGTTGAAATAGGCCTGAGCCCAGCGCACCGAATTGTTGCCCAGTTCGAGCGTGCTGGTCTTGGAATAGGCGGCCGAGACATTGGCGCCGAACGTGCCTTCGTCATTGCGCCAGCTCAGCAGGCCCGCCAGACGCGGCCCAAGGTTCTTTGACAGGTCGTTATAGCTGCCCTGAACATTGGCCACCGCCGTCAGGCCGGCCTTGCCGCCCAGCGGGTTGCCAGTGTTGAGATCCACCACCGCGCCCAGCGAACCTTCGTCCAGCGAGGGCTCGGCAGTCTTGTGAACGACAAGATTGGTGAAGAGTTCCGAGGCGAAAACGTTGAAATCGAACGAACGGTCGCGGTTGGCGCTGGCCCCGTCCGACGAGGTCGCCACGGTTTCAAGGCCGTTCACGCGAACGCGGGTGAATTGCGCACCAAGCCCACGCACGGTGATCGCACGGCCTTCGCCGCCGTCGCGCTGGATCGAGATGCCGGGAATGCGCTGGAGCGATTCGGCAAGGTTCTGATCGGGGAACTTGGCGATGTCTTCGGCCACGATGGCGTCAACGGCTGCCACCGAGTTCTTTTTCAAATTAAGCGCGGCTTCCAGCGAGCGGCGGAAGCCGGTGACGACAATGGCTTCGGGCGCGGGCGCATCGGCTCCGGGCGCGGAAGGCGCGGTCTGTGCATAGGCGGGCGCGGCCAGCGCGGTGCTGGCGGCCAGAGCCAGACGAATTGCGGTAAAACGTGTGACGGTATGAGGCATTATAACTCCCCCTTAAACTCCCTGAGGGCGACGAAGCGCCCCAATCCTCAATCCATGCCCCAAGGGATTGCTACCGGTGTCATAAGGGGGAAACGCGAATCGCATTTCCACCGCCTTTTGCATCCAGATCCCTGCCCATTGGGGCCAATTTATTCTCACAAGATGTTGCTGATCAACGTTTTTGTTTTCCGTCGAAGGGAAACTCTTGTCCGATTTGGTAACCGGTGTCATAAGTCTTGGCATGAGGCCCCGGCCTCTGTCAAGAACCACCAACAATGAAGCCCCACAGGAGAGGCCCCGGTGACATTTTTGCCCACCCCCCGTTTACGAGATGTCCGTCTGCGTCACGCCCGCCTTCTGCTGGCAACTGCGCTTTTGCCGCTGGCCGCGCCCGTCTGGGCCGAAACCCCCAATGCCCCCGCCCAGACCAGTTTTGCTCACCCCGCCGATCCCACCAAGGGCGGCGCCGGAGGCCGAATCATCCGGGTGACGACTCTGGCCAAGGACGGGCCGGGATCGTTCAAGGAAGCCATCGAGGCCAAGGGCCCGCGCATCGTCGTGTTCGAGGTGGGCGGTGTGATCGACATGGGCGGCACCGAACTGGTCATCAAGGAACCGTTCCTGACCATCGCCGGGCAAACCGCCCCCTCGCCCGTCACCCTCATCCGCACGGGCATCGACCTGCACGGCCATGACGTGATCATCAGCCACCTGCGCATTATGACCGGCGCGATGGACAAGCCCCATTTCTCGGGCTGGGAACCGGACGCCTTTTCGACCGTGGCCGCGCATAATGTAGTGATCGAACATTGCTCCTTCCTCTGGGCCATCGACGAAAACATGTCGGCCAGCGGCCCGCGTTTCACCGGAAAGACCGTTCAGGACTGGCGCGCAGGCACCAGCCATGATGTTGTGTACCGCGAAAACCTAGCCGCCGAAGGTCTGGCCTTCGCCAGCCATTCCAAGGGCGAACATTCCAAGGGTTCGCTGATCCACGACAACACCACCAACATCACCTTCTACCGCAATGTCTGGGCGCATAATGTCGAGCGCAGCCCGCTGGTAAAGGGCGGCGCGCAGGTCGCGATGGTCAACAATATCATCTATAATCCCGGCCACCGCGCGGTGCATTACAACCTGATGGCGCTGGAATGGGCGGGCCATGATTACGTCACCGGCGAGATCACGGCGGTCGGCAATGTCATGCGCGGCGGCAATCAGACCGATCCGGGCCTGCCCTTTTTGATGCTGGGCGGCGATGGCGATCTGGCTTTCTATGGCAAGGACAATCGCGCGGTAGACCGTCATGGCCTGCCCTTGCCGATGTTTGGCCGCTATGGCGAGACCAAGGCGAAGCTCATCACCTCGGACAAGCCTCTGGCCAAACTTGATGGCTATACGATCCTGCCCTCGGGCGATGTCGAAACCAGCGTTTTGAGCAGCGTGGGCGCGCGGCCTTGGGATCGCGATCCTCAGGACATCCGCGTGCTGTTCTTCGTGGCCGAAGGGCGCGGCGACATTATCGACGATGAAAAGCAGGTCGGCGGCTATCCCCATGCTGCCGAAAAGCGCGCGCCTTTTGTCGAGGCTGCCTGGGATCTGACCACGATGACGCCCAAGAACGGCGCCTATCCGGGGCAGAAGGTTGGCGCGCAGGAAAAGTTGAGCGATCGCGACAAGGCGATGCGGCAGGGCGGCGTCTGATGCTGGCGGCGCTGCTCTTGGCTGCTGCGCCACCAATGGCCATCATCGACGAGCGCGACGTGATGCGGCGCGAAGCCGTGCCGCATGGCGCCATCGGCATGTCCACCGCGTGGCGGATCAGCGATGCCGCGCCCCAGCCTCGCCGGATGGAATTCCGGCGGCGCACGCTGGATGTGGGGGCCGCCATCGGCCTCCACATCATCGCCCATGACGAGGTGTATTATGTTCTCTCGGGCGATGGAGAGGTGGAAAGCGACGGCCAGAAGGCTGCGCTTAAACCGGGCATGACCGCCTATCTCTATGATGGCGCGAATGTCGGCATCCGCCAGACCGGCAAGGAGCCGCTGGCGCTGATTATTGCTTATCCGGCAAAACCTTAACTGCCGGGCTGCACATAGGGAGCGGTCGCCCACATGGCCCGCTCCCACTCACGCGGATCATTTTCTACGTGCGGATTTTCGCTCATTAGCATCGTCGCGCGGGTCGGCAAGCGATAGGGCGTCCAGCTTCCCTCACCCGTTTTCGCCAGTTTCACGAAAGCGCCTTGCAGCGCATCGCGCGTGGCCCGCGCATCGGCGTCCGTGCCGCTGAAACTGCCCAGCGCGTCTAGCGTGCCGAAAACATAGGGAATATCATCCGTATGCGCCGCGCCGCGCAGAGGATCGACGGGTGAGCGGCGGGTCAGGCAATAGACCCATGTTTTCTCCGCGCCCGCGGCTGCCCGCGCATCGGCCTCGATCACCTGCCCCGGCCAGCTGCGCCCCGCCGTTGTGGCCGCATAATAGACCTGCTCAGGTGTCCAGTCAGGATGATGGCTGCGATATTGTGCAATCACATAGGCTGGATCGAGATCGATCTTGACCTCTGCCGCCATCCGGCTCGCGATATTATCCCAACTCAACCCTCGCAATTTGGCCCCGCGCGGATCGAGAAAGGCCCGTGTTTCCTCGATCACATTGCCAAGGATCATCGGAATGTTCAGCGATTGGGGCGCCGCATCGGGCCAGAACGGATGGCGTGGAAGATTGGTCATATCCAGCACCGGCCCGAAATAGGCCGAGCCCCCCATGATCGGATCAGCGGCCCCCAGACCTTCAATAAACCGTTCGATGGGGAGATGGCGCAAAGCCTCGACATCGCCCTGAGCGATTTTCAACTTATCGAAAAAGGCCCGCGTGCGTTCCCAGGCATGGACCGGACCGCTGGCGACCACCTGCTGGCCGCTCATGGTCGCGGTCGAATGGAACAGGCCCCGCGCGGCGGGCATCGCCATCAGCGTGGCAATCTTGGCCCCGCCACCCGATTGACCAAAGGTGAAAACACGCGAGGAATCGCCGCCAAAGTGATGAATATTATGTCTGATCCATTGCAAGGCGCAAATCAGGTCTAACTGCCCCAAATTGCCACTGTCGGCAAATTGCGCGCCCAAAGGTTGCAGCCACAAATAGCCCAGCGCATTGAGCCGATGGTTGACCGTAACCACCACCACATCGCCCTGCTCGGCCAGATGCTGCCCATGGGTCAGCGGATCGGTGACGCTGCCGGTAGTATATGCGCCGCCGTGGAAATAGACCATGACGGCACGGGCGGCTTTAGGGTTGGCCTCCGGCGTCCAGATGTTGAGGAACAGGCAATCTTCCGATTGCGGCTGATCACTCATCCCACGCTGGGGGCAAATGGGTGCGAAATTTGTGGCGGGGGTCTTTTCGACCGTCAGAGGCTCAATCTGCGGCGGGGCGAAGCGGACCGCACGCGCGTATCGGATGCCCTTGAATGCCTGCACCGCGCCTGCGCGCAGCCCTTGATAGCCTGCGACCTGCGCATCGCGGGGTTTGGCGAAGGCAGGCACGGCGACCATGGCCGCCGCGCCCGCGATCACACCCCGACGGGTAGGATTACCGCCGGACATCGCCTGAACTGCCTGTAAAGCCGTCCACTTCCTCTCGGGACAGGCGGAGCCAGTCGCCGTGGAGGGAGTGCTTGAGGGCAT
>NZ_JACIDX010000040.1 GCF_014196525.1 Novosphingobium sediminicola
TGTCGTTAACGAGGCCTTCGCGGAAGAAAAGCTGACCTTGCAGCTCTTGCCACTTATCCCATTCGGCGCGGTCCTCAAGCTTGAGCGCCGGATCAGCCACGACGGCATGGTCAGCGTTGGCGGCAATTATTATTCCGTCCCTGATGCAACCCGGCGACGTGTTGTCGAGGTCCATAACCTGGCCGACGAAATCCAAATCTTCGAAGATGATCGCTTGATCGCCCGTCATCCACTGCTGGAAGGACGCCGACAACGTTCGCTGCTCGATGAGCACAGGCGTCAATCTCGGCCAAAGGAGGATCTGCCGCTGCCGCACGGCTTTACTGGCCAGCAGGTGGCACGCCGTTCCCTCGAGATCTACGCTGCTATCGGGCAGCAGTTGGCAACAGCGGGAGCAAGCGCATGAACTCGCTCCTGCCAGATCCCACCGCGTCGCTGCTCGACCGCATCAAATGCAGTATGGTTGGCCTCAAGATGCCTCGTGCCATTGAAGTGGTCGATGAATGCGTCTCTCGTCTGGACCGGGGCGAAATCACTGCCCTTGAGGCCGTAGAGCAACTTCTGCTTGAGGAACTGACCTTCCGGGAGGAACGCCGCATTCGAACCGCACTGCGGATGGGCCGGGTCAACACCGTTAAAACCCTGGCTGGATACGACTTCTCCTTCCAGCCCTCACTCGACAAGGCTCGCATCATGGCCCTTGCCGAATTGAACTTTGTCGCACGCAGCGAAGTCGTCCACCTGCTCGGGCCGCCCGGTACAGGTAAAAGCCACTTGGCCAGCGCACTTGGCCTGGAGGCGGTAAAGGCGGGCAAAAGCGTTTCGTTCATCACCCTTGCCGACCTGATCAGCGCACTGGCCAAAGCCGAGCGGGAAGGAACTTTGCGCGAAAGGCTCCGCTTTTACTGTAGGCCTTCCCTCCTGATCGTCGATGAAATCGGCTATCTTCCGGTCATCCCTGGAGGGGGCAATCTATTCTTCCAACTCGTCAACGCGCGCTACGAAAAGGGGGCAATGATCCTCACCTCGAACCGCGGCTTCGCTGAATGGGGAGAAATCTTCGGTAGCCCCGTCGTTGCGACGGCCTTGCTTGATCGCTTGCTGCATCATGCCATCGTCATCCAGATCGACGGTTCGAGTTATCGGCTCAGGTGCCACGCAGACCTTCTGCCTGAACACATCAGGTCAAATGCGCAGATCAGCACACCAGCGCCGTTTGAACCCCGGCGCCGTGGGCGCCCCTCAAAGCAGGGAGGCACAACACAGACCAGCAACTGACACCTTATACCGCAACGTGAGGAATTTTACTTTGCCTCTTCCGAGGAAATTTACAGTGCCGTTGACATCGTTCGAACGGGGAGCGCAAATACTATCTCTCGAACCTACCCGGCGATAGGAGGTCGCCGGGGCCATCAAGGCCCGGTGGATCTGTGAGCAGGCCCACCAGCAACTCAAAGAAGAGCTGGGTCTGGACCACTTCGAGGGACGATCCTGGACTGGTCTTCATCGACACGCCTTGATGACGATGATAGCTTACGCATTCCTGCAACATCGCCGCCTCGCCCAAGCGGGGCGGAAAAAAAGAGTCTCTGGACCGCCCCCTCAACCCAGTCTGCCAGCAGTACGGCAAGCCATCCTTGATCGCCTACATCGATCTCAACCAATACTATGCCCACATTGTGGATGTTCTTTCTCCGCAATCCAAATCATATTTCTACCAAAGTAGTGCCAGCAGCATCGAGGCTCTCTGGTTGATAAAAACCTTATTTTGGTGTCCATCAACCGGCTGCAATTCAAAGAGGTCACCTTATAAGCTATGCTCTTTCACACCTGCCCACAGCAACCAGCCGATCGCGTAAGCAAAAAACAGAGCTGCAAACACAGTAAACACTGTGGCTATCCTTTTAGGAAATTGCGACTTTACCGGCATATTCGGTTGGACTACCCGGATGAGATATAGTTGCTTGCGTTTTGCCTCCGCCTTAGCCTGCTCCAGCCTCACCGCTGTGGCGGCGTAGACCTTGGCGATCTGTTCTCGTTGAATTACCAGTTCTTCATAATCGCTTAACCGGGTAGCAACGGAATGATCGGGGCCAGAAATTTTGGCATTTTGTCCAGCAACTTGCGCCTCAAGAGCTGCCACCTGCCGGGCTACTGCCTGATACTGAGGACTGCTATGGCTGATTGCGCCGCTCATCGCCTGCAGATGCGCACGGGCCTGCACCAAGCTGGCGGTTAGTGTGGTCACCATCGACAGCTGCGTTCTACCCGTTGTTTCCGGATCGACATCGCTTTGCCCACGACGATAGTTCGTCAGCCGGGCTTGAACATCGGCTAATTGCTTGCTGGCAGTTGCTAATTCCCGCTCTGAACTGGCAACATTATCCTTGTATGTGCGATCATTTATTGCGTTGATTTGTTCTTCGCCCATCTTCAGCAGTTGGCTACCTAAACGATAGGAATCGTCCGGACGAAACGTATGAACTGTGAGATGGACAATTCCTGTAGTTGAATCCTGCTCAATATTCACTTGCTTGCGATAATATTCTAGCAGCCGCTCCGGGGCTGGATGGGCCCACCACAACCGGCTAATCCAGTCGGTTCCGTCCCGCCTGAACACTGCAGTCAAATTGTCCTCGGTCTGCAATCTGGCCACAGCATCATGCGATAGAAGATATTCCTGTACCATATAGGCGTCGGAACTGGTCTGACTGGCACCAAAATTAAAACCTAGCAGTTGGCCTACATCCGCTCCGCCCGAAGTGGTTTCCGATCGGCGCACAATAAAGTCGGCGCTGCTTTCGTACTGATCGGACGCAACCAACCCATAATAAAGCGCCACAATCAGCGTCGGTAGGACCACTATCCCAAAAAACATGCGATTAGCCTGCATGATGCCCCACAACTGCGCCCAGTATCCCCTTGGATCGCGCCGGCTGCCGTTTTTGGGATTGGGAAATATTATACCGTGCACGAACAGTCTTTCATTTTGAGGTAATAATACGCGAAAAAACAAGCTAGGCATTATGGGACATGGATATGCGCCCGAACGCGGCGAATTTCCAGCAATCCCCAATAAGTTGAGATTGTTGCCATGGTGACCACATACCACGGAAAAAAATAGGCTGACGTTGCTTGTTGAAACTGGCCGTAGCGCGCCATCTCGAACACGCTCATCATCGGATTCCAAGTCATGTAAGGCCGCGTCCAGGCAGGTAGCACTGACATTGTCATGAAAGCACCGCTGAGCGGCAAGGCGAAATAAGACGTCGGGTGGACCATTCGGCCCAGAAATGGGCTACGATATGAATAGGCCGCAATGATAAGAGTCATTGCAAAAGACCACCAGGCAAACAACATGATAGCTCCGAACAAGTACATAGGTCTGGCGGGGAGTTCGGAAAGCCCAAGCATAATGCCCGCTCCTTGTAGGAAAACCAATGCGGAAATACAACCGATGGTCTCCACAAGCGATTTTGCGAGCATGATGTCGAAAGTACTAATCATGCCATGATACAATAGAGGTTCGGAGGCATGCAGTGCGGATTCTGCACGATTGAAAGTATTTCGGAAAATGATGTAGATGCTGTAGCCGGTCAGCATGAACGTATAAGGACTCATGCCGCCATCATTGTGTCCTGCTACCACAGAATGGAGCAAAGTGATGACCGTTGCCAGCATCATCGGCTCTCCGATGACCCATAGATAGCCAATGTTGTCACGCCCGAATCGCTGTTGAAGTTCACGCAGCGCCAGCGCCCGAATTACAGCCGCCTGAGTGGAAAGGCCGGTAATCAGAATTTCCGGCCAGGATCGTGGCATAGGCCTGCTCATAGTATCATTGCCTTTGTACGATCAGAGCGAAGCTGGCAAAGTCATCGTCGTCACAAACCAGATCATCCTCCGCTGCGAAATACAAGGGGGCAACGGAAAAGCCTTTTCCAATCAGGCGCATTGCCCATTGCCCGATTTCGTTGCGCGATAATTCGCGATGATCGGTTGCCGCCGAACTGCTCACCAAGGCATTGTGAAAACGATAAGAGAGGCCGATAATTGCAACTCCACCGATTTTGAGGCGGTTCAATGCCCCTTCGACCCATGCTTGCCGCTGCTGAACATCCGCATTTGTCTTCGGTCCTTCTGGCCAAAGAAGAAAATCTACGAAATCGTCGAACGAGACAGCGCGGGCGAAGTCTGCCGGGTCTTCAACCTGGCGGATGATGAAGGGTTGTTTGCCCAGTTCCGTTTTCATGTCGGCGCTCACAGGTCCGGCCAAAACTCCATCAAGGCCGCTCAGATTCACGCCATAAGCTGGTAATGCTGCCAGACTGACTTGTTCGCGCCAGAATCTCATCACAGCGGCAGGAGAACGCTCCTCGACCATTTCACGCCAACCGAGCGCTGCCAGTTGAGTCAAAGTGCAATCCTGGGAAACAGGCTCATGAATGCTGGCCCCACCGGCATGGATCAGAGCATTGGCTGGCCGCGCGTCGGCGCGCTGGGGATCATGTGCCAATGCCGAACGGGGCGGATCAATGACGTGGTCTAAGTCATCCCCCTCATATTCATGTAACTGCACGTGAACATGGGCTGCCTCAATATCGGTATCTTCAGAGAAATAGCCGTAGAAGGCATAGACCACACCGCGTAGAGCGACAAAGCGGACCTCTACGCTCAAGTCCCCTTCGCGGCCTTCAAGTGCCAATCGCGAGCCGGCAACCAGACTGATCTGCACGTCGTCGGGAGGGCGGAAAGCATGGACTCGCAACGAAAGCTCGCCATGCGAGGCCTTGACACCATTAAGCTGCAGGACATAGCGCGCCGGCCCAGGGCGTACATCGTTGTACATGGTGTGAAAGCAATAGCGGGGATCAGGCGAGCGCCTGCGACCGCCGAAACCCTGAATAGCGCTAGCATGATCGGGCCAATAGCTGAAAGCTTCGACTTCGCGCATTATCGCCGTAACATCAGCATGATATCCTCTTCCGGATTGCTGGCGAGAACTTCTGCCTGGGTCATATCCAGAATTCCCGCCCAAGGATCGACCCGTGCCAAAGTGAAGCCTGGAGCCAACAGCTTGGTCAGAAAGCCTGCAGGATCGCTGTATCGCTTCGGGCAGAACTCAAGCAGGACACTTTTCAGCCGCCCGCCATTAAGCAGGCCCTGCATCCCTGCCCAGACGAACTCCTCAGCCCCCTCGACATCGATTTTGGCAAATTCGATCTCGCGCCATTCTGCTCTGTGATCCAGCCTTGTGCAGGCGACACGCACCTCTTCCCCACGCAAAGCATCGGGCGGTGCGATCTGGCCATCAGCCAGCGTGTAAGCGTTCTTGGGCTCTCCCACCGGAATAACCAAAGCCACTTCGCATTCCGCTTCGTCGCCAAGAGCGGTGGGATGCAGGTCCACTGTTGGCCAAAAGCCATTTATCGAAACATTGCGCCCTAAAAGATCCCTTAGACGGGGATTGGGCTCGAAAGCATGTACTCTACCCTGCGGTCCGACGAGATCAGCCATCAACATCGAGAAATAACCGAGATTGGCACCGATATCTGCAACGACCATGCCTGGACGCACCATGGAGACGATTGCTTCGGTCACCCACATTTCCCAGAAACCGTCCAGCATGAGATGCGGCGCCAGCCCGAAATCATGTGTATCAACAAAAAACTTGTAACGTCCAAGTACCCTGCACAATGACAGACCTTGGCCCATATAAGCGTTCTGGGCCATGGCGCGTATGGCGGCTTCGGTCGGACCGCGCGTCTCGCGCGCGATGTGGTGAACGGAAAGCACGCCGTTCTCATCGCGCACGGGTTCCTTGACGGTCAGCGGGGCGGAGACGGGCCGTGTAAAGTGGCGAAAGACCATGACAGGCTCCTTAGCCATGCCGCAGCGCTTGGTAAATATCTGTTGAGCGGATTTATCCGAGCCTTATAGCGGAAAATCTCATCAACCCGCGCGTGACAAATATGATCGAATTTCACGGTGTATCCAAAACATATCACACCCGCGGCCTGAAGCGCCGAGTGTTTAGCGATCTGTCCTTCCGGATTGAACCAGGCGACAGCTTGGCGATCTGTGGAGCCAATGGCGCCGGCAAGTCCACCCTGTTACGCCTGATTGCCGGGGTAGAGCATCCCACTGGTGGACGTATCAAACGCACCATGCGCACATCCTGGCCGATCGGTTTTACCAGCGCCTTTCAGCCCGGTATGACTGGCGCGGACAATGCTCGCTTCATTGCTCGAATCTATCAGCAGGACGAGCAGGCAGTACTCGATTACGTCAACGATTTTGCGCAGCTGGGCGTCTATATGAATCAGGCAGTCAGTACCTATTCCTCAGGCATGGTGTCCCGGCTCGCCTTCGGTGTCTCCCTGGCCATTAATTTCGACTGCTATCTGGTGGACGAAGTTGCGGCAGCAGGCGATGTTCGCTTCCGCCGCCGCAGTGAGGAAGAGTTGATGAAGCGCCGGGACAACGGCACGCTCATCATGACTTCGCATGACCCCTACATGCTGGAGCAATATTGCACGCGCGGAGCAGTCCTCTACAGCGGAGCGCTCGTGTTTTTCGATACGGTGGCTGAGGCCTGCGAAGTGCATCACGCTTTGCAGATGCGCCAGTAGCCGACCGCAACAGCCTTAGACTAATTACTTCTATGAGGGGTGGTCGTGTCAAGGTGTTCAATGCGGCATAAACTGTTCTCCGTATGATTATCTGGATAGCCTGGTCTGGGTTCTGCTCATGATTAGGCGCGGTGTCCGCGCCCGCTCCAACTTATATTCGGTCAGTGCACGTGGCGACTGAACCAACATCCCGCTTGCTGCGGAGGGGACCCAGGAAGACGGAACCATTCTCACGGGTCGGCATAGAACATGCCCTGCAATTACGCGGTTCGTCTACCTGGTATCCAGCAGGGTCTGCAGGCCCTGTCGGATTTGCTAAAGGTGAGGAGGATTATACTGGTGTTACGATCTCCCCTTCGATCACGACGCCAGCGCTGACGTATTTCCACAGTGCCACAAGGAGCTTCCGAGCCAGCGCGACGATTGTCGGCTTTTCAGTCGCCCACCGTTTTGCAGGACGCGTGCTTTGAACGTAAGCGCCGACGGACCCCGGCCTTGCGCGGGATTGGGGCTGCGTAGATTTCGCGGGGCAAATGGAGGCCTTGCGAGTGGAAGAAGAGCAGTCAAACGAGATGGGGTGGTTGCCGCCCTCCCCAGACGGCATCGAGATGTGCCAGAATAGTGGAATTAGGACCACTGAGCGGAAAGGACGGCAACCGTGTCAAAGGATACAATGATCGGGGTGGACTTGGCAAAGTTCGTATTTCAGCTCCACGCGGCGTCAATGACGGGCCAGCCCAAATTTCGAAAAAAGATGCCGCGTTCAGCCTTCACCGCATTTATGGCCGCGCAACCGCCGGCGGTGATAGTGATGGAAGCATGTGGGAGTGCGCATTACTGGGCTCGGGAAATGATCCGACTTGGCCATGAGGTCAAGCTGATCGCACCTCACTACGTTAAACCGTTCGTGAAGCGCCAAAAAAATGATGCCGCTGACGCTGAAGCCATCGTTATTGCGGCTCAAAGACCAGAGATGCGGTTTGTGGACCTGAAGTCAGAAGAACAGCAAAGCAGCGCGATTTTGTTTCGCGGAAGGGAACGGCTCGTTCACCAGCGAACAGAATTGGTCAATGCTGTAAGGGCGGCGCTGTATGAATATGGCCATGTTGTCCCGCAAGGCATAAATCAGCTCTCTCGTATTGCGGACATTCTTGATGAGATTAACAGCGATTTGCCCGTTTTGGTGCGGGAGGAATGCCGAGATCTGCTGGCACAAATCGCCGAGAAAACTGAACGTATCAATATACGGACCAAAAAGATCAAAGCGTTAGCGGCTGACACTGATGCGGCCAGGCGGCTACAGACGATTCCGGGAGTCCGTCCTTTAACAGCCTTGGCGGTCGAGGCCTTCGCTCCATCAATGGAGAACTTCCGATGCGGGCGGGACTTCGCGGCCTGGCTCGGTCTTGTCCCGCGGCAATTCTCCTCAGGCGGCAAGGAGCGCCTTGGACGTATTTCGAAAGCAGGTCAGGCAGATATTCGCAGATTGCTTATTATAGTTGCGATGTCCCGTCTGAATTGGATGGGTCGTAAATCGATTCCAGAAAATTCCTGGCTCGCAGATATGCTTGTTAGGAAGCCGAGAATGCTTGTGGCAATTGCCCTCGCTAACAAGATGGCCAGAACGATTTGGGCGTTGATAAAAAATGGAAATGACTACAGGATTCCGGCGCAGGTAGCAGTTGCATGATCAGCATACCAACGGGCTTACCTAACGTCGGATGATGGGAGTGTGAGAAGGCGACGACCCGAATGGGCGAAATGAGCGAACAGATCTGGTTCGAGAAAACCAGTTACGAGGCGTGAGCATCCCAGCTCGAAAACGAGATTTGGACTCGAACCGCAGATCACCATACCGGCCAGCGGCTTCTGAAACGCCGCAACAAACAAAAGGCCTGACAGAAGACCGCACTCGATCACTCGCTCTTAGGATCAGAAACTTCTTGCATCACGGGCGGCAACCATATGTGGACGGCTCCCACTTACAAGAGGATGAGAGAGATGGCTCGGCAAATTCGGACAGCGGTCTAAGTGGATTTTCTGCCTGAAGGGGGCCATGGTGGCCGCCAGACAGGAGCAGAGATGAGCAG
>NZ_JACIDX010000041.1 GCF_014196525.1 Novosphingobium sediminicola
AGGTCATCGGGGATCGAAGGGGCTTTGCGTCGTGCCATAATTGGGGATCTTTCTACCCATTATGCCGCCCCGTACACGGAATTCCTGACACTCCCTCTAACAGCAATGTCCTGATCGAAATTAATTTGACCATTTCGTCTTTTCGAGACGTGAATTTTTCGGACGTCCGGCCGACGAAGACGGCGCATCGGCCCCTCTCCGCCTGTATCATAATTTGAACGAAGTATTTTTACGGTCAGAATATCGCCAGACAAACTCCAAACGCCATCTTCCATGTCTCCACCGTACCTGCCATCCGGCAAAAAATCTGATATGAAATCAGATAAGCAAGCTTCAGACTTTGTGTTACCGTGAAGCACTGCCCACGTGCCAACGAGGTCACGAGGTGAGACTAACGTAGGCCGCATACGGCTGACGCCAGGACTGGATAGACCAAGTGCAGCAGCGGCGAACAAAGCAAACTTGATGCAATTGAAGTTCATAGCGAAATCGTAAGGCGCAATTGGAACGTCCGCAATGGTGTCGTGACCGGAACGTCTCCTTTAGCGCCGACACCATTCGCCAGCGCAACAAGCCCTGCCACCCTAGTCGATGAATGGCCGGAACCAGTGCCAACACTGCTTGCGAACGGCATCAAAACGTTATGCTCCCCTGCTGATCGCCCGATATTCAGGAAAACCCAAAAAATTCGGGATTTATCCACCACCGTGTTCGGGCTTCAGTGCTCGTAATCGGCCTCAGACCAACCGTGAAACTCCGCATATCGACGTGCCGCCGAAAGGGCGCCCAGTTCGGTGGCATATCGTGGTGGAGGTATTTCGGTGCTCTTCACCGTACCGGCTATCGATCCGATGGCCAGATACCAATGGCCCAAAGCGCTGCTATGCTCGATACCGATCTCGTATTGTTTTCCAGCTGGATCGCGGAAGGTCAGTATCTTCGGCATATTCCCTCCTGAAAACCGTTCTACGCGGCCGCACCCTTTTGGGTGCCATATACCGTTCGACGGATCAGGAAATACGCGATTTAAGGGTGACCGTCAGTCTGATCACCGCTCTGGGCGGAGGACCGCGGCAGGTCACTGGCGATCTTGGCCGCCTTTCTATACATCATAATTCTTTGTAAAGATGAAGCTTGTTTTGACTTTGTTTTCAGTATGCGACTGGCTCGCCCCCCATGCCTCTCACTTACATACACGGCCTCATCAAAGGCCTGCTGAGCCACCGCATCGCGTTGGCTTCGAGAGGAAGTAAGGTAAAAAACGATGGCTTTAAACATATGACCCCCAGCCTAAATCATCGTGGACCAAACCAACCATCTAACGATAGCCACTATGCAGCGTCATTTTTATGACATTTTTAATAAACTATCAATGCGTTGAATAGTGGAGCGCTCTTCACAGACTGTCCGTCGTAGAAACCCACCCCCTACAGTGCTTGCTTGCATGGTGACCATCGGCTTTCGAGGCGGGCTATAGGCTTCAAAGGAGAAGGCAGACGGTCCGCTACTGGGCGGGAACCGCCCGTCTCATTAGGGTGGGAAGCTGCCCTTCCGGCTTTCATTAACAACGGGCGGCTATGGCCCCTCTCGCGCAACGTTCGCTACAGCAGGAAAGGCGTGGATTCCCGCTATTCCCGTTATGACCAGTTTGTTGTCGGATCTGGAATGACAATAATTTTGGTAACGCAAGGATCAACCTTGAATAATTGAAACAATAAGGCATCCATTTCTTGCATTTATTTGCATTACCATTCGGCCAATCCCACCCTCTGTAAATCCATATATCTCCCAAACATCCCGAGAAATCATCTTGGCTTGTCTCGGTTCAAATATATTTGCTTTTTCCATGCCGTAGATCGAAGCGGCATAAATCTTCGCAATTGCAAGGGCATCTTTGCTTGTTTTGACCGCGCTGCCATTGCGATCGACTGAGGCCTGCTTTGGACATTTTTCGCGCGGAAGGGGTGCGGCATTCGATTGACCGAATGCCAATACACTGATGGCGAGTCCAGTCGCGATAGAAAAACGGATCATTGGTAAAACTCCGCTCCTCCAGAAGTCCGGTTCCACATCCTGAGTTTGAATCACAAGAGGCAACGCCGCCCAACCCATTCTCAAACGGATATTCAGCAGGCTAGGATAAACGAACGATTTCAGCAACGGCGTCGTGTCTGGAACAGCCGTTTCGGGTGAGAAATGGTGGGAAGCGGACATTCGTAGGCCATGAACAACCGGCGACTTTCGGGTCGCTGCGAACCGCTCGAGGCGGCAGACAAGTTAGGGGGAGCGGACCTTCCACGACAGCAGCATAGTAGCTGCTCTATCCCGCATGGAACGAAGTTCAGGAAGTTCGTGCTCTTCAAATCCGAGAGAAAGCACCAAACCATCGACATTCCAGACCGATGTACAGATGGCGGTGCCCTTAGGACGCGCGGGGTTCGGCGAGATTGGACTGCAATAGGCAACCTGCAATTGCTTATGTTCATCCCCATTGGCGTTGAAACGATTTTCGACGTAATAATTCCACGCATAGGAATAATCGGCGATGGGGTAGACTTTTGTGTATATGCCCTTGTCCGAAAACGAGACCTCCTCTTTTCCACACGCTCACTACATCAACGCAGTGATTGAGCGTGGTAAGCGACCAATGCTCAAGCGTTCCCGGATATTCATCGTCGGCGAATGTGGTCGCGGAAACATACCGGAAGAATGCTGAGTTGGAGCGCCGCTCAAGCATCTTTCCTCGGGGTAACTCGTCACCCTCGGCTTTCCAGAAGCTCTCGTTTCTGACTGCGTAGGCCACGTAGTTGTCCCAGCGTAGCTCGAACGACCGGCTCTCATCAGTCACAAGAATTGGCCGACCTTCACCTAAGTCGATACCGTCTATGGCAATCTGAGTCGGCTCGCCGAGCAGGCCTTCCGCCACTACGATCCGCAACTGGTTTTCGGATGGTTCGCCAATATCAGTGAGGTAGAGGTTGAGCAGACCGTCGGGAAACTCCATTGGACACCTTCAAGCGAGTTGTAAGGAAGTACTGTTAGCTGGGTTCCCTCAATGGCCGCAACTGGGCGCGGGCCGCCGGTCAATTTTTGGTGGGAAGCGGAAGTTGCATGAGGTCAATATGTCTGTAGAGTCTTACGATGTCTATTAACGCTCATTTGGATGGTTTAAGGCAAGCCTTTGCTGATCAATTTTCAAATGAAAAGGACGGCTTCATCTATCGGAAAAATCAGAAGGGGGCGCCATTCCGCGTAAGCAGTTTGGAAAGAGATAGGTTTGTCGGGACCTTCACCAAGCGCGTCCGTTATGGACTATGGTCTCTTGTTCCAGCGACGATCATCCTGATAGTGCTTCTGGTCTGGCTGACTCCGGATAGCGACAGTCCTACATTTCAAATTGCGATGTGGGCCGGTCTCGCGGCAATCATATTGTCTTTTCAGGCGGTCTTTCACTGGGCTTGGGGCGCTCCGTCACGCGAATTGAAGCATCGCCTCCCGGAAGGCCTCGCATTGACCAGGGAAGAAGCGCGAGCGATTGCCTTCTCTAAGATTTCCTACCTCCAACTGGGGCTTGCGGCTCTTGCGGGCGTGGGACTAATTTGGAAAATGTCTACAAAAGTCGATGTCTTCCATGGATCGGGGCTGGTCTGGTCGATTTTCGGGGCGGGGATTGTAGTCTTTGCTGGTGTGCAAACATTCCGCAAATGGCGCTTCGACCAGCGCTGAACGTTTTCGTCAACAGCGTCCATTTTTGGTGGCTAGCTGCCGTTGGCCTCTACAGCGCGGCGCACATACCCAACGATTGCCTCCTTTGCGCCATCGTGCAGCCTGCCGGATCGGGTACCTCGAACGGCCTTTTCAAGTGCGTCAACCATCAGAATAAGTCGGCCATCTTCATCGGCCATTTCCCAATCCGTGACATTAATTTCCTCACTCACAAACTCTGCATTTTCCTTTCTAGAGTAAAATCGATATGACTTCTTCTCGACCCCGAAATAATCTGAGATTATGACGGGGAAGAAAACAAAAGATTCAAGATTAGTGTCGATACTTTGGATTTCGGTACTTTGCAAAAGCGTCCGAATTTTGGCCGCCGCAACGGATGCTGTATCGGAATGGTCAATCGAGAACTTCCCACTTACCGCGATCTGCAAGGTATCCTCCTGCTGGCATAAACCGCCGCGAAGCGTGCCACATTAGAATCCCCGCGCCAATGTCCGCAACTGGGGCGAAAGTGGACTTTCAAATTTGCCCGCACCGCCCAGGTGACCGACTACGAACACTGGCCGCCTGATCTCACGAAAAGAGTTGCCGCATTGCGGCTACGGCGTGCTTCAAAATTGAATAGTCCACCGCCGAAAGCGCTTGGCGTCATCTGGCCTATCTGTTCTAACGCTGATCCGAGAGAGATGAGCAGAAGGCCTTGTTCCTGATGAAAACTAAAACAAAGATCGGTGGCCTTCTTATTCTGCCGCTTGTTGTTGCGGCATTGGCCTTACCCTTGCCTGCTACGGCCAAAACTGGCCCAGAGCCCGTCGAAATGACCTGGCCGGGCGGCTGGGGCAAGGTGGAGTTGATCGTCCGCGAAGACCGGGCCGAACTGGTTTCGCATGAACTGGGCGGCACGACCCGGCGGTTGCGCATGATTGCCACGCCCGATGACGCGCTGGCGGTGCTGGCGGATGAAAGGCTGGCCTTTACGTGGCCCGCCCTGCTGAAATGGGCAGGCGATGACCTGCAGATCTTGCGTGACCGGGCACTGAAGCAGGCGAAAGAGGCCGCAGAAGGAAATGCCAAATCCTTGCCCGCTCTGAATTGGATGCAGCAAGGTATCGGCGGCGACAACCGCGCAATTCTGCAATATATCAAGATACTTAAGGATACCGGTCACTTCGACGAAGCCATAACTTTCGCCAAAGAACGTCTGGCGGCCTTGCCGCGTGGCTCCGCAGCCGATTTCATGCGCAGCGATTTGAAACTGCGTATCGCCGATCTGCTGGTCGGCCAAGGATTCGTGGATCAGGCGATCGAATCGTTGCGAAACTCAATCAAAGAGCAAACACGCCCAACGCCTTTTCAGATCAATGAAAAGATATCGCTGGTTGAAGTGCTGGCGATATCGGGGCGCTATGATGAAGCCCTGGTGGCCCTTGATGAGGCAATTGACACTTTCAAACAAATGTCTCCCGGCCTCTTCCCAAGCTACGAAAAAGCGCCCGGCGCCATGGCCTATTTTTCCGCCATGAGGGGCTGCGCCCTCTATGGTCTGGGCCGCAAAGAAGAGGCTATCGCGCTGTTCGCTGGCATCAAGGATCAGCCCGGCCTGACGTCTTCCTTCTCTGGTGTAGAAGATGCGCGTCTGAAGGGCATTTCATGTACGAGGAATGTGGATCTTCTCGCCGCCGAAATTGCGAAACAGATCATGACCGCACCGCCAGCGGGCCAAATCATGATCTGGCTTCAAGGAGCCGAGCTTTATGGCCCGGCCGCGAAGGTCAGAGAACAAGCCCTGTCACGCGAGATTGTGGTCAAAGCCATGGCAGGCCGGGTGCGCCTGCTGGGCGGCCCTCTGGAGCCTGCCCTGCGCGGATGGATACCGAAAACCTCCGCCCCGCAATGACCGGGAAAGCCTCCTGAAGCTTGACATCGTTACGACGAAAACAGGATGCCGGTGTAATTCTGGGCGCCGTGCAGGATATGAAGGATGACCACCCTCCCCGGTTCAACCCGATAGAAGATCAAATAATCCCCATGCACCCGGCGCCTTACCCCGGTGGTTTCATAGCGTGGCACCACCGGAAAGCGCTCAGGCATCTCGGCCAGGCCCAGACATTTCGCGCGCAGCTCGCGCAGAAAGCTCAACGCCCTTGTGGGATTGTCGTGGGCAATGAAATCGCCAATGGTCTCAAGATCAAATTCCGCCTCGGCGGTCAGATGGACGATCATTCGTCCGCCGCACCCATCGCCCGATATTTGGCCTCAAGACGATCAAAAGCCGCTTCCGCCGGTGTGGTGCGCCCCGCGTCGGCATCAGCCAGACCGCGCGCAATCGAGGCATCGAGCGCCGCCAGACGGGTTTCCCTCTCGTGGATCAGCCGCACGCCTTCGCGCAGAACTTCGCTTTTGGAATTGTAGCGCCCCGTCGCAACCAGGCTTGCCACAAATTGCTCCAACTGCTGTCCGAGATCCGCGCTGATCATGGTTCAAACACTCCTGTCTGGATGCCGATATAGCATCTTATCAACAGTTGATAAAGGCACCACCACCCCCTGCGGTGGCGCCCAAGCTGGCCGTGCCCAGCGCTGGCGCGATCCTCTCGCTTTCGCTGGGCTGGGAGAGCCGGTTCGACGACCATCCGGTGGGACTGATCGACAAGGGCCGGTTCCGCGTCGATGAGGTCGAGGAAAGCGGCCCGCCCGACCAGATCGTGATCCGCGCGCGCTCGGCGGATCTGGCCGGCACCTATGCCAAGCGCCGCAATCGCGTCTGGCATGACACCACGCTGGGCGCACTGATCGGCGAGATTGCCGCGCGCCACGGCATCACAGCCCGCGTCCATCCCGATCTGGCGGGCCAGCCCATTGAGGCGCTGGAGCAGCACAACAAATCCGACATGGCGCTGGTGCAGGATCTGGGCAAACGCTTCGACGCCACCGCGACATGGAAGGACCGCAAGATCCTGATCCTGCCCAAAGGCAGCGCCACCACGGCGGGCGGCCAGACCATCCCGGCGATCACCCTGACACGGCAGGATGGTTGGTCATGGCGCTACATCCGCGCCGAACGCAGCGCGCAGACCGGCGTTGAGGCGCAATATCACGATGGCTCAACCGGCGCGCGCAAAACGGTGAGCGAGGGCAGCGGCGATGCCTATCGGCTCAAGCATGTCTATGCCAGCAAGAGCAGCGCCACCCGCGCGGCCAAGTCGAACCTTGCCAAGCGCCAGCGGGCCAAGAGCAAGTTTGAATATTATCTGGCGGTGGCCGACTGCCGGTTGCGGCCGAACCAGCAGGCCACGCTCCAAGGGTGGAGCGCGGCGGTGAGTGGGACCAAGTGGCTGATCGAGAGCATCGACACCACGATGGATGCGGGTGGGATCAAGCAGATGGTGCGGTTGGAGGGGGCGTGAGCAGCCGCCGCCAAAGCTGCCTTTGCCGGCTCTGTGCCCGTTCGTCGCAAGCGGCCATCTGTTCAGAGATTAACCACGGCCGCTTCCCCAGTCGGCAGCGGCACTCGCAGGCTGTTGCCTTGCGGTTCGAAGCGTTGCGAGGCGGGTCGCGTTGATCTCTGGTGTAACATTATGGGAACAGAATCATCTTGTCGTAAATATAGAACGGAATGGCGCTGGAAATGACTTGGCAAGCAGCGTAATGTGCACCGTATTCAACGATCGCAGCCTTAGAGGTGCAGTGATGGGCGAGATGAGCGCGATAGCCGCAGGAAAGATCGAACGTTTCCCGCCAGTGGAGAATGCCAGCGCCGTGAGCGACGAACTGGGCAAGCTTCTGGGTATGATTAAGGCAGCCTGTCCGGAAGCGACGGCGATCCATTTCGATTTCGACGGCAAGCTGCGGGTGCGTATCGACGTACACAGCCGTGATGACGTCGCCGCCATCCAGAAAACCCTACCGGCACTGGGCGGCGGGGGAGTGTCAGGAATTCCGTGTACGGGGCGGCGGTTGAACATCAGGCCGCCATGGCCCGAACGAAACGATCGCCGAAGAGAACAGCGAACTGA
>NZ_JACIDX010000042.1 GCF_014196525.1 Novosphingobium sediminicola
ACGCTGGGCGGAACGGTGCTTACGCTGGTCTTCCTGCCCGCGCTCTATGCGCTCTGGTTCCGGATCATGCCCCCGGCTGCGGGCCATAGGGAGGAAGCAGCGTGATGCTCGCCGCTGTCTGGCGCGGGGTGACCGGTTTTCTCAAAGCCCTGGACTATGCGGACTACGATCCGGTTACCGAGCAACAGCGCCGGATTGCCTTTCTGGAAGAGCGCGTTGCAAGGTTGGAGGCCGATCATGGCAAAGGATGAAGCTCTTGCCACCGCGCAGGCCATTCTCGCGGCCAAGTGGAGCATGCAGGTTTTGCGTGTCCTTGCCAAAGGGCCTGCCCGCTTCTCCCGCATCAAGGCGGCCGTGCCCGCGATCTCGGCCAATATACTTACCAGGCGACTTCGCTCTCTTGAGGAGGCGGGAATCATTGGCCTGACAAGCCTGCCGCCGCCTGCAGATCGGCTGGTCTACGTTCTTACCCCCCTCGGCGAAGGCGTCCGCCCGATCCTGTTGTCGATAGAGCAATGGGCATCGCAATTTCCGCAACAGGCAACTCCCGGAAGCGAGCCGGCAAACCATCCACAGGAAGACTGACATGTACGACGTGATAATTATCGGTGGGGGCCCAGGCGGTTACAATGCCGCAATCCGGGCCGGTCAATTGGGGCTGTCCGTCGCTGTCGTCGAGGGTGCGCGGCATCTTGGCGGGACCTGTCTCAACGTGGGATGCATGCCCGCCAAGTCCCTGCTTCACGCAAGCGAAATGTATGACATGGCGCGAACCGAGTTTGCGAACCTCGGCATCGCCGTGGAACCGCGCCTCGATCTGGCGCAGATGATGGCGCAGAAGAGCGATGCGGTGGCCAAACTCGTCAAGGGTGTCGAGTTCCTGTTCCGTAAGAACAAGGTGGAGTGGATCCGGGGCTGGGGCCATCTTCAGGGTGAGGGCCGCGTAAGGGTTACCGGTCCGACCGGCGAGATCAGCGCCATCGAAGGCCGCGACATCGTCATTGCCACCGGATCACGACCCTCCACGCTTCCCGGCGTGTGCATTGATCGTCGAAACATTGTCACTTCCACCGAGGCGCTTTCCTTCAGTCAGGTGCCAAGTCGGTTGATCGTCATCGGTGCTGGTGTCGTGGGTCTCGAGATGGGTTCGATCTGGCGGCGGCTCGGCTCCGAGGTCACAGTGCTCGAATATGCCGATACGATCCTGCCGGGAACCGACCGGGAAGCTGCCAAAACTCTGGAACGTTCGTTGCGCAAGCAGGGCATGAACATCCGACTTGGCGTGCGCGTGGTCGCCGCCGAGGCGACCGAGGACGGAGCGATAGTTACGATCGATGCCGGTGCCGGCAAAGAGGCGGAGAAACTGCATGCCGATAAAGTGCTGGTCGCGGTCGGGCGGCGAGCCTTCACAGACGGGTTGGGCCTTGATGCGATCGGCATTACGCTTGATGCGCGCGGCGCGATACCCCACGATGGACATTACCGCACGTCAGTGCCAGGCGTCTGGGTGATCGGCGACGTTACGCACGGCCCCATGCTTGCACACAAGGCCGAGGAAGAGGCCATCAAATGCATCGAGACCATCGCGGGCAGAATTTCTGCCCGCGATGACGATGACATTCCGATCGTTGTCTACACCCGTCCGGAAATGGCAGCCGTCGGCGCGAGTGAGGAGGAACTTACCGAGGCGGGCATCGAGTTCAGGGTCGGTCGCTTTCAGTTCATGGCGAATGGTCGCGCACGCCTCAATCACGAAACCGATGGATTGGTGAAAATGCTGGTGGACGCGGGCAGTGATCGCATCCTTGGCGTTCATATGATCGGCTCGCAGGTCGGAGAGATGATCGCCGAGGCGCGGATCGCGCTGACCTTCGGTGCAACCGCCGAAGATGTCGCACGTACGATCCATCCCCACCCAACGCGTTCGGAAGCTTTGCGTCAGGCTGCAATGGATAGCGCCGGCTGGGCGATGCAGGCCTGACCGCTGCGGATCCACGCATTCTCAAGCGTACCGCGATGCATACCAAAACCAATATCAATGCTGTGTAACCGCCTTCAAACAGGAAATAGCCATGCAAAAAACTGTGCTGATTACCGGTGTTTCCTCAGGCATCGGAGAGGCGACCGCCGCCGCGCTGGCCCAGGCCGGATACCGCGTCTTTGGCGGTGCACGCACGCCATTCATGGTTGCCCCGATCGCGGGGGTTGAATTGCTCGAACTGGATGTCCGCAAAGACGAGCAGGTCCGCCGTGCTGTCGATTTCGTGCTCGAAAAGGCGGGACGTATCGACATTGTCATCAACAACGCCGGTGTATCCCTGATCGGCCCGGTTGAGGCGAGCAGCGATGCCGAAACGCAGGCCTTGTTCGACACCAATCTGTTTGGCGCCTTGCGGGTGATGCGGGCTGTGCTGCCTGCCATGCGCCAGCAGAAATCAGGCCTGATCGTCAACATCAGTTCGGTGCTCGGCTTTCTTCCCGCGCCCTTCATGGGGCTTTACGCCAGCAGCAAGCATGCGCTGGAGGGTCTGTCAGAGTCGCTTGATCACGAGGTGCGCGGTTTTGGTGTTCGCGTTATTTTAGTCCAGCCCAATTTCACCAATACCAGGCTGGATACCAACGCTCAGCAAACGCAGGCGGGTCTGCCTGCCTATGCCGATATGCTCTCGCAAACATTGGCAGCCGTGCAGAAGCAGGTGGCGGCGGGAGAGGCCCCGTCACGCGTAGCAGGCAAGATCATTTCGGCAATCAGGGGCGGCCACCGTATGCGGCACCCGGCCAATTCCAGCGCCAGACTTCTTGCTTTCCTGAGGCGTTTTGCTCCGGCTGGGGCCGTCGACAAGGGCATCAGGTCAACCTTTGGCTTAAAGCCATAACAGGCTGTTGAAAGCAGAAAGGATTGCCTGATGGCCACATCCGCTTCTCGCGATAAGCAAGAGATGATCTGCCCGCAAAGAACGAGCGCAGATCGGCGGTGGAGCAAGCCATACTGAATGGACCGGTGCCGGCAACCATCCTCCGCCTAGCGCTGCCCACCATTGCGGTACTGGTTGCCTAGACCCTCGTCGGCGTGGCCGAGATCTATTATGTGTCCCGGCTGGGGACTGATGCGCTGGTTGGCGTGTCGGTTCTTCCCGGTCTGGATGCTGATTACCATGATGTCGGCGGGCGGCATCGGGGGTGGGTAATGTCAAGGTGCTGGCATTGGTATCGCTGTTTGGCGTGATCACGCTCGTGCCTCTGTCTCTTTTTCTGATCTTTGGTATCGGGCCTGTGGTCGGGCTTGGCATCGCCGGTGCCGGATTGGCCGTCACACTTTACCATGCTGCGGCCAATTTGGTTTTGATCCGCTATTTGCGTCAGGCGCGGGGCGGTTTGCGGCTGGCCCCGCGTCCTTTGCGCTGGCCGATGTTTCGCGACGTTCTGGGCGTCGGACTGATCTCTTCGCTGGCGGTGGTGCAGATCAATCTTACCGTCATCATCGTGACCGGTCTTGTCGGCAGGTTTGGCGAGGCGGCAATGGATGGTTACGGCATAGGCGCAAGGCTCGATTACCTGTTTATCCCTGTCCTGTTCGGACTGGGCAGCGCCTTGCTGACCATGGTGGGCACCAGCACAGGTGCGGGCGATTCTATACGCCTCAGGCGCATTGCGGCTACGGACTCCATCATCGGCGCAGCCTTTACCGGCTGTTCATGAACCACCGCGCGATATTCAGCAGGTTGCGATTGACACGATCATGGGAAGGCCGCAGGCCAAAGTGATCATAAAGGAAAATCGCGGCGGGGTCTGCTGGAGCTCCGATCCTCAGATGGAAATCGCGGACCGGATTACCGGTCACAATGTCACCTATCCGATCGTGGGTGAGCAGAGCGCGAAGCGTGTCGATATGCAATCGGCGATCGCCGTCTCCATCGTTGGAAAGTATTGAGCACCCCTGTCCGTATGAGGCGTAACCCTGCATCAAGCTGTTGGACCAGGTAAAGCCCTACCTCATCGCTCAATTTGTAGGACTTATCTTTTGGTCTTGCGGCATTAACTGCCATTTCGGGATGCCTTAGGGCAGTCTAAAATGTGTTTTTTTGAGGGGTTTGGCGATGGTGCTGGGGACGAGATCGAACGAACCTGATTCTCGGTTAATTCTCAGAAGTTTCCTGCATCCTAAGAAGGCCTTACTCTCACGAGTATACCATCAACCAAATTCTGTGCGGCGGTTCGATGTCGGGAATGACAAAAATAGCGCAGAGTGTACATTAAATGGGCTTAATTGATTGCTTTGCAAAGCTGGCATCTTTACCACTTAGTCATAATCAGTCGCGGAAATTTTATTTGGCTCAAAACTTGGCTATGCCTGCACGTATAAACCCGCGACCTGATTGATTGTTCTAATGCTCCTAAACAGCGCTTGTTGTTGTCACATCGCAGCCTCTTTGCGAAAAGACCCGCATTAACGTGAATGGCGGACAGGCCTGAAGTTTCCTGTCGGCGAACAAAGGTCGCTGACGGTCCTGCATTTACGTTATCACGTCGCAGCTAGGAACGGCCCCTCTTCATACTTACCCGCACGCTTTTCAAAGCTGCTTGTAATTTCCAAACTATGCGCTAATAGGAAATTGCCTAACGTCGTTTGCGACGGAATTTGATTGCCGCCTTTGCGGCTCCTTTCCATTTCATGCTGTATGGCTCCGCGCCGGGATACGCCCGTCAGCGGGCGTTTTTTTGTACGCAAGGAACTGGTTTGGCGAAAGAAGAGCTCATGACGGTGGAAGGCAGGATCGACGAGATCCTGCCCGATGGACGCTTTGGCGTGACACTCGACAATGGGTATCGGATTATCGCCTACACGGCAGGTAAAATGCGCCGTCACCGGATCCGCCTCGGTCGTTGGCGACCTCGTACACTTGGAAATGACGCCTTACGACCTGACCAAAGGTCGGATCATCTATCGCGAACGGACGCCCGGCCAGAGGCCAGGCGGTGTCCGTAGGCGTGTGATCAGGCGCTAATCTGATTTCATGAGGCGGCAGCGCATCGCTGCCCGCAAGGATAAAATGACTTTGATGTATACTGGCGCTTTCAAGCGCCACACAAACTCGCCGCGCAAGAACTCGGCGGCAGACGAATCCATGGACAGGAACATGACTTCCACCGCCATGCTTTCGACCCTCGAACTGCGACGCATCGTTGCGGCGATGGTCGACTGATCAGGAAGACCCTCGCGGAAAGGCCTGGCGCGGACTTGCGTTGGGCCGGGCCGCGTCCAGCAGGAGATGTCCTATGGATATCAACAAAGAATATGCCGCTCATCAGCAAGCGTTGATGCGGGCCGATCATTCGGTCTGTAATGACGTTCGCCGGGCACATCTTGCTCAAGCCTTGTCGATTGCAGGCCGGATAAGCGCTGTCCAGCGCCAACTCGGCGCTGCTGCCGCCTGTGCCTGGAGCATTACTCATTGTTCGGCGCCGGCAAGCGCCTGATGCAAACGCGCCAGTGAATGCCGGCGCACCTATCCTGCTTGTGTCGAACTTCGACAGGTATCGACGAATTGGTTTCGGATCTGG
The DNA here is from genome assembly GCF_014196525.1 of Novosphingobium sediminicola. GTDB lineage: Bacteria > Pseudomonadota > Alphaproteobacteria > Sphingomonadales > Sphingomonadaceae > Novosphingobium > Novosphingobium sediminicola. Next base: position 5,563 of record NZ_JACIDX010000042.1, read on the forward strand.
GGCTGTGTTCCCATTCCTGCAAGACGACGACTTCCTTTCAATGGACGACTTGAAGCCTGACATCGTCAGCAATCGCTGACGTCCACCAATGTTTCTTGAAAGGAAACGACCATGACCATCGGAACCGTAAAATTTTTCAATGAAGACAAGGGCTATGGCTTCATTCAGCCTGATGACGGCAGCAAGGACAGCTTTGTCCATATTTCTGCCGTGCAGGCTGCCGGCCTTGGAACTCTGAGCAAGGACCAGCGCGTGTCCTATGACGTCGAGACCGGCCGCAACGGCAAGGAATCGGCGATCAATCTCAGCAGCGCCAACTGATCAACAGACATGTCGGCAGCCCGTTGGGGAGCTGCCGACATGTCCGATGCCCCTGACCACAACCAAGGAGTGAATGCTTATGGCGCTTTCGTACGAATTTCTCATCGAACGGGCCGAACAAGCCGCCCAAGAAGCGGCTTGCTGCGTGCTGGAGAATGTGCGGGCACGGGCATTGCGCTCCGAGAAGGCATGGCGCAGCATGGCCAATCAGGTCCTTGAAGTCGCACGCAACCGTGAGCTTGCCCAGCACGAAAAGCTCGCTGCGAGCCATTTGCTAGGTGCTTCGCAATGACAGAGAACCCGAACCTTGCCGAAAAAGACTTGATGGATGCACTGGAGGCCTCGGACGTTTCCGCCATCAACGGAATTGTCAGCCTTGCCAACATCTTGAGAAAGCGAGGCCTCCTGAATGACGCGGAGACCTCGGCTATGCACGAGAGCATGAGTCTGCCGCTGGGGTTGCCTAAATATGCCGAAAACCCGGCTGTTCAGGACCTTCAGCTGAATATTGATCGGCTGTTTGCAGTCGTTGTGGCGCCAAAGTGAGGCCGGCACTTTCTCTGCTGTGTTCGCGCGCGGGGCTGCCGCGGCAGAGAGCCTCGAAGATGCGCACCAGATCCTTCTCGGGGATACCTGTCCTCACGCCGTGCTGCGATTGATCAACGTGAATGTATGACCGGTTCCAACGCCCTGATCAGCGTCCGGGCACGTCAGGAATGGCGGCGCAACCGGAATTAAAGCGCCGTATCCTGCCGCTCGGCGTCCAGTTT
>NZ_JACIDX010000043.1 GCF_014196525.1 Novosphingobium sediminicola
CTTGAACTCACGGCTAAACTTCCTTCGTTGCATCGATGCTCTCCGTTCGATGAAAACACCTTATCTCGGTGTCCATCAAACCGGCAGCACCTCAATCAGGTTCCGCTCGTGGTAGAGCCAAGTGCTGAAGTAGGGTTTCGACCGACGGTTGGACTTTGGCGGGATATTGGCGAACGCGCCCCTCTCGCGGAGTGATGCCCGGATACGATCGGCATCATAAGCCTTGTCTGCCAACACGATTGTTCCGGCACCAACATGGTCTAGCAGATCGTCAGCCGCTTGCCCGTCATGGCTTTGCCCGGCGGTCAGGCTCAACCGGATTGGGAGTCCTTGCCCGTCGACGACCGCATGGATTTTGGTCGTGAGCCCGCCTCGGGAACGACCGAGACAATGATCTCGATCCCCCTTTTTGCCGTCGCGGCCTGCTGGTGAGCGCGAACGGAAGTGCTGACGATCATCTGGATGTAGCCTTCCTGAGCGGCGGTGATGGCGCCCATCATCCGGTCCCAGACACCCGCCTTCCGCCATCGCACGAAGCGGTTGTAGCAGGTGGTTCGCGGGCCATACCGTTCAGGGAGGTCACGCCACGGCGCACCGGATCGCAGCACCCAGAAGATGCCGTTCAACACACGGCGATCATCGACGCGAGGTACGCCTCTGGATTTGTTGGGCAGAAGTGGCTCAATCACGCGCCATTCGAAGTCTGTCAGGTCATAACGGCTCATGCCGATGCAGAATCAAATTCCAGTGCCAATGGGAAGCTTTTAACGAAGGCGGCGGCGATTGCGTGTAGCGATTGCATGCTGCATCGTAGGACCATGAAGCGCGTCTGCAGCCTTACAGTTATAGCATGTGCTGCGGTCGCATCGGCTTGCTCACCGATTGCCCCATCATCCGAGTGTAAGGGCTTGTCGCAATCACGCGCGGTAGCGCTTGCGGTCGAACAGAAGCGAGGAATGCTGGGCCGGTCGGTGCAATCCGAGCGCGATAACTTTGCTGATGACGTTGCCCATGTTGCCCAAGATAGCACAGGCTACGTCGCAAAAGTCGGCTTTAAGGGGAAAGATGGCAGAACCCTCGTCGCGCTCATCGAGGAGGATTGCCACGTCGGGTGGACATATGCTGACCCCACTCGATGATATCAGTCACCGCCGTTTATGAGTTCACGGCCTAAGTAGTGGCGTGAGCTTGCTCTGAAGGATCTTCAGGCGCCTGTCAGGGGCGGTGATCTGACGCGCTTTACCCCCGCCCTTGGCGATGTCAAAACGCGCGTACATCCGCTCACGATACCACCAGATCTTTTTGAGTTCCTTGGGGCTGAGGCCAAGATACGTGAGCAGACTGGTCTCGTCGACAAGTTCCGGAGGGATGGGGAGAGGGAAGTGCTTGCCAAAAATACGATTGATTGATGACACGGGGTCTCCCTTCCAATCACGCCAGTCGCCCAGTAATCCGAGCGTCCGCGTTGTGTCTAGACTTTCGCTCTTAGGCCGCAGTTGCACAGCCCGTATGCGAAGGAAGACCCCGTTGCATTGGGGCCTAACATTTACCTCCACTGCGGTCTAGTGGCTGGAATCGCTCTAGTTGCGGGGGAACGGCGTTTTCTAGTCCGCAGCACAGCAAGCTGTCACACAGCGCCCAACGTCGACGCAGATTGCAAAATTTCTCTGTGGACATCCGGCCCCCGCCAGCCGCGCGCGGTGGGGGCCATCTTGGGGGCCACTCCCTCAGCGGCTGGCCTCAAAACCCAGCAAATCCGCCACGTTTGAGGCCCTTTGCGGAGACGGCTCGGCTTCCCATATTGTTGTTTAGTTTCAACGCCATGGGAGAGTTGTGCGCAGTGTAGTCCCCACATTCGTCCCCTCAAGTGCATTTGGCCGTGGCTGTTCCGGGCTGGACAAAGCCGGGTTTCGCCTCCGCAGGCGTGACGCCTTTGCGCACTGGCGCCCAGCCGGTCTTGGCCCATGCGGTGCGTCAAGCCTGACTTGACAGTCTGTCGGTGTCATGTATAACGTGACACATGGAGATCGAGAGCATCACCCACAAGGCGCTGCGCCGGTTTTTCGAGACCGGCAATGCCAAGGGGCTGATCGGTGATGTGAACCGGCTGCGCAAGATGCTTGCCTTCATTGTCGCGGCTGGGTCGCTGGAAGAACTGAGCGTGCCCCCAAACTATGGGCTGCATCCCCTGACCGGCGACCGGGCAGGCACGTGGTCGATGACCGTGACACGCAACTGGCGGCTGACCTTCGGCATCAACGCGGAAGGCGCCCTGACCGATCTGGATCTGGAGGACTATCATGGCGCTTAAGATGCATACCTCGCTCGCCGTGCATGTCGGCGATTGGCTCAAGACCGAGATCGTCGAGCCCTCGGGCCTGTCGGTGAAGGCGCTGGCCCAGCATTTCGGTGTATCCCGCCAGGCGCTCAGCACGCTGCTCAATGGCCACGCCAACCTGTCGCCCGACATGGCGATCCGTTTCGAGAAGGGCTTTGGCGTCAAGGCTGACACGCTGTTGCGGATGCAGGCCGCCTATGAGCTTGCCCAAGTCCGCGCCCATGAGGATGAGATACAGGTCGAGCGGCTGGTGCTGGCGGCTTGAAGGTGTTCGGCGTCAGGTGAGCAAGTGGGGGGCTCCACATGAAGCAGAAATGGGCAATCACGCGCCTTGCTGCCCTTGCTGGCGCACTATCAACAGCCACGGGTGCTGCTGCTCAGGAGTTGCCACCCCTTGAGCCGATCCTTCTAAACAGCTCAGCTGTGACCTGCATCAAGATCGCCGATGATGGCAGCGTATCGGATGCCTTCATCGTGGTATCGTCTGGCCTGCCTGAACGAGATCGCCACGTCCTTGCTTGGGTGAGGCAACTTCATTGGGATGCGGCTTTGCCCGGCGACCGATTTAGGAATCGCTGGTTTCCGATGCCGGTCGCTTTCGGCAATGCGAAACCGCCCGAAATGCCGGAGCATTGCCCCCCTGATGACAAGCCACGCCAAACATCCTGATTTTAAATGTCAGCCGAAAATGGGCAGGCACTTCATTGGGGCGATCTGTTGCGGAGAGCAAGAAGGCAACGCCCATATCCGCGAGATGATCGAACGGAGGGCCCATTCGGATCAGGAAGAGGCTGATGCTCGCCTTACGCTTGATCAGGAAGTTGCCGTCGTGATCGGGCGGCCCGGCCGAAGGGAGTTCATCGGGCGCAAGGTGAACAGGATTGCCTGAGCGTTTGGCGTTACTGGCCAGGGCCCCTTCTTGTGCCTTCGTTTTCAATTGACGGCTTGCACAAGAGGCTGGGAAGGGACGATACCTCTGTCACACACGCCTTCGCGGAGGTGTTTCCACGAAGACTATTTAAGTCGTTTCGAGGCAACCCAACAATCGACGATATCATTGAGCTGCTCAATTGGTTGCCCGAGGGCGACGCGCGCTGGTCCGACCTCATGTGGTTAGCGCCGCAGCGCGAGGAAGGGCGTTGATGGGCCGGGCCGATTGCGGGCTTTGGCCGCGCTGCTTTCGGGCTTTGGCCATGCCCTCGATGCTCTCCGCAATGCGTGTTGGGGCCGGGCAGGCGCTTGATTGCCAAGGGCCGAAACTGACTTGCGCGATTAGAGCAGTGATTCGTTTTCCGGTTATCGCCTTGCGGGGCGCCGCATTGGCGCTGTTTGCGAAAATGGGCCTTCGATGAAATTTTCCTCAAAGAAAAATCGATTTCCAAAAACGAAAGTAAATCACTTATTTGGCTGTTGTTAAAAGATTTTTAAGTTTACCATGGCGGTTTTCCGTTAACATTTTGCTGCGCCATAGCCCTAAAAGTACTGGTTTATAACTAAGTTTAAATACAGGGCGCAAAACCATTCCCCGGGGCAAAACGGCATGACGGCACTAATGAGGAGAGATGTGTGTTTGGATGTGAATCGAGGGGATGATTCTTATCCTGAACCGGACAATTATCATCAAAGAATTTTCCGGGATGAATTGAAGGTCAGGTATCTGTCGTTTAATGACACCGGTTCCGACGAAAGAAAGTCCTGGTTGAGTCAGGTATTCAACTGCTTTGAAGAGCATTCTTACAGCGAAAATTCGACGAATTTCATTTCGACGGTTTCCTCGCAATACGATGCTATTATCATTGGCGGAAATGATGTTCGTCGGATGGTCAAGGTGTTAAAATCCTTTGCTCCGATTCTGAAAAACAAACTGAAGATCTGTATTCTGACCAACGCCACCCCGGCCAAACGCGCGCGCGCTGTGGCGGCGGGGTTTGATGATGCCATCGATATCGAGCGAACATCCCCGGCCGAAGCGGTCTGGCGGTCGCGGGCCATGTGGCGCCGCTATGCTCAATCGATGGAGCAGCATTTCAGGGATCGGCGCCGGGATGATCAGCTTGTCGAAATTGCGGATGTTTCGCGGCTTCCGCGAAGGCACAAGCAGATTTTATCTGGCCTGATACGAAAAAAAGAGCCGCTATGTTTCCTATCATGAAATAAACAACATGATTGGGAATGGCGTCGATGAAATGAGCGTCAAGCGCATTCAGGTCCTCATATGCCAAATCCGAAAATATCTTAATCGTGATTATAAAATCATCTGCGAAAAGCAATATGGCTACAGGTTGATATCTGGAGACAGGAATATATTCTGAAAGCATCCTGACAAACGTGCTGCGTCCCCCCGCGCATCACGGATGAATATTTCTTCGGCCCCGTGTTTCAGACTTTGCCGCCGCGCATGATGGCTGCAACCTGCCGCCCGATATCGGCAGGGCTCAGGCGTCCGGGGCGATACCAGTCGGTTGTATGGTTCAGCATGGTCAGCAGCGTGTTGCGATAGATCGACAGGTCGATATGCGGCGGCAGGTCAAGCTCGGCGATGATCCGCGCAAAGATCGTCTCAAAAGCATCGCGCCGCTCGATCAGCAGGCGGCGAAGCGGTTCGGGCGCCATACGAAAATCATTCATCAGCGGCGTGGTCAGCGATTGCGGATCGAGCTGGATTTCCAGCATCGTAATGCAGGCGGTTTCGAGCTTTTCCCATGGATCGTCGAGGGTCGCAACGGCCTCTTCGATTCGCGTGCCGGCCTGATCAAGCGCGTTGTTATGCAGCTCGGCAAAGAGCGCATCCTTCGATTTGACATGGTGATAAAGCGAGCCGCCCAATACACCCGCTTCCTCGCCAATATCGCGCATCGAAGTTCCGGCATAACCCTTGGCGGCGAAAAGATGGGCGGCGATTTCAAGGATTTGCGCGCGGCGATTGCTGCCCTGTTCGGTGGGCTGGCGACGTGCGCGCGGCGCTGCTTTTGCCTTGGTCATGAGCGCGCTTCTTGCTCCGACGCGGCCTTGCCGGATTGCTTGATAATGGCATGGCAGGAGGGGGTGGGCAGGGCCAAAATGCGCTTCCTCGTTTGACTGTAACAGATGTTTGGTATAGGCCTTGTTCAACGGCCATGCAAGCGCCTGTGGAATCGGGTGCTGGAAGCTAAGGGTGATGTTGCCATGAAGTGTTTGGTACCGATCAAGCGCGTACTTGATTACAACGTGAAGCCTCGTGTGAAGGCGGACGGTTCGGGCGTTGACTTGTCGAATGT
>NZ_JACIDX010000044.1 GCF_014196525.1 Novosphingobium sediminicola
ACGCCTGCGGGTCGAGTGATTGCCGATGCGCAATCGCTTGATCTGACCATCGGCGGGGCGGAGGCCAATGTCGGCGTCGCGCTGGTGGCGATGGGTAGCCATCCGGTAAATGCCGCAATCAAGAGATAAGCTCTCCAGCATTTGTCTGGGCCGTCTGAGGATGGAGAAGCCAATTGAGCGACATTCCAGATACTAACCGATGGGCAACCCCTCGAAGGCTCCGCGCTTCAGGAAAGCCAGGGTTTCTCGAATTATGCGGCGATCATAGACCATGAAGGTGTGAGTCACGGGCAGAGTAATATGCTCGGTCTCACCATCGACGTGTGTCGCGGCCACCCGGACTTTGCCATCGTGGGGGCCTGCCAGAAGCCGTTGCGGCATGGGCAATAACGACCTGTTTCCCGCAATAATCCCGACGGGATATTGAATGGTTCCCAGCATAGTCTCGTCAGCAGCACTTCTCTTTGTTCTAAGATGCGCACCGCTGCGGCCGAGCGCCATGGTGCCAAGACCCATGCGAAAAAGTAGGTCTGCCAGTTCACTTCCCGCGTTGGGCGGGGCCAGCTGAACCACCCGGCCGAGCCGTTCTGGGCGATGTTCAGCGAGATAGGCCCGCGCGACAAGTCCACCCAACGAATGCGTGACGATATGAAGCGGGCCATCAAGCCTGGCCTCGAAGTCCGCTATGCGCGGCAAGAGCCATTCCACAATTTCTGACAATGAGTGGCGATATGGGTAGCTTGGTGAGAGGGTCGCGTAGCCTGACTGATTGGCGGCTCGTTTTAGCCTTCCCATTGAGGCGCCATAGCGCCCATGACCGTGCAAAAACAACACGCCTCCGCGCTCTAACACCTTATGCTCCATTGGGTTCAACGCATTTACACATCGCCATGTTTTGCCCAGATGCTGGATCGTAGACAATGGATAAGTACCGAGAGCGATGATACATTTTTCCTGACCCGCTTCTGAAGTTTAGCAACAAGCGCTATTAAGCCTGACAAAGTCCCCAATTCCATGGCAGCAGGTCACCAAGGCAACTGACTGGACAATCCGCGATCCGGTTCAGCACATCGGCCAGCCATGCCTGTGGGTCGATGTCATTGAGCCGGGCAGATTGAATCAGCGTATAGAACACGGCGGCCCGCTGCCCGCCGCGATCTGATCCGCAGAACAGCCATGCCTTCCGGCCTAATGGCACGCAACGGAGCGCTCGTTCCGCCGCGTTATTAGTGAGGCAAATTCGCCCGTCGTCGAGGAAGCGGGTGAAGGCATCCCAGCGGCGCAGCATATAGTTGATAGCCTTGGCCAGATCGTGGTTGCGCGACAGCTTGGCCAACTGGGCCGTCAGCCAGGCATGCAGTTCGACCACCAGCGGCGCGCTAAGATCCTGTCGCACCGCGAGCCGCTCGCTTGCCCCCTTGCCGTTGATGGCTCGCTCGATGTCGAACAACGCGTCGATCCGCTGCACGGCCTCAAGCGCGATGGGGTAAATATGGCTGGCGCGCTCGCCACGGCTGCGCCGGCGGGCTGCAGCTTCCACATCAGCCAGTTCGAAGAACTTACGCCGCGCATGGGCAAAGCAGCCTGCCTCCATGATCAGGCCGGGTTCGCGTCCGATGGCATAAAGCTCGGAATAGCCGCCATAGGCGTCCGCCTGCAGGATACCTGACCATGACGCCAGATGAGCGCGCGGATGCTCACCGCGCCGGTCACGGGAGTAATAGAAGAGGGCGGCGGGCGGATCGGCGCTGCCAAAGGGACGGTCATCGCGGACATAGGTCCACAAGCGAGCCGTATCGGTCTTGCCCTTGGCTATGACCGGCACGGTGGTGTCGTCGCCATGGAGCCGCTGCGCAGTCAGGACATGGGCCTCGATCAGCCGATAGAGCGGCATCAAGGCAAAGGCTGCCGCACCGACCTGATCGGCCAGCGTGGAAGTGGCGAGCGGTACGCCTTCACGGGCAAAGCGTTCGGCCTGCCGGTTGAGGGGCTGGTGCTGGCCATATTTCTCGAACAGCAGCATCGCCAGAAAGCCGGGCCCAGCCCAGCCACGTGGCACGACATGGAACGGCACCGGGGGCTGTGTGATGGTTTCACAATCCCGGCAGGAAAATTTCTCGCGCACAGTCTGGATGATCTTCCATGCCCGGGGGATTACCTCCAGCGTTTCGGTCACATCCTCACCCAACTTCGACAGGCGGTTCCCGCCACAGGCTGGGCAGGAACATGGTGCCGGAATAACAACCCGCTCACGCGGCAGATGCTCGGGGAACGGCTTCCTGGAAGGCTTTTTGCGCTCAAAGGCTGGAACGCTGGAGGTCTTTGCCGCCGCTGCTTCGGCGGCCAGATCATCCTCGCTGGCATCGCCCTCGAGATCCTCGAGTTGTAATTCCATCTGGTCGAGCAAGCGGCGGCTGCGCTCGGCACTGGCACCATATTGCTCGCGCCGCAGCTTGGCAATCTGGAGCTTGAGGTGGGCGATCATAGCCTCGGTGGCGCTGGCCTGAGCCTGAGCGTTGGCCAGTTGTGCCTCGGCCTGATCGGCGCGCTGGAGGGTGGCCGCCAGCAGCGCCTTGAGCGCTTCCACATCGTCCGGAAAGGGCGAAACGGCGGTATCCATGAAGCGGATGGAATCATAGAAAGCCGCCAAGGTGAAGCGGGAAAGCGCCGCCTTGGCAAAGAAATAGCGCCTATCCGGCGCTCTCCGGCCGCCAGGAATGCTGTGGGTTCCGCCAGTCGATGCCCTCCAGCAGGCAAGCCAACTGCGCACTGGTCAGCGATACCATTCCCTCCTTGGCAGAGGGCCAGATGAAGCGGCCTTTCTCCAGCCGTTTGGCGTACAGCGACATGCCGATGCCATCATGCCAGATGATCTTGAGCAGCGATCCGGCCCGGCCGCGAAAGACAAAGAGATCACCGCCATGGGGATTGCGACCCAGCCCTTGCTGCACCTGCAGGGCCAAACCCTGCATGCCTTTGCGCATGTCAGTATGACCCATGGCGATCCACACCCGTGCGCCCGGTGGGATCACCGCAGCGCCTTCAGGACGGCAGCCGCCAGAGCCGGGGAAGCGGCAGCAAAAATGCTGACCCGCCCCGTACCGGGTAATTCCACGATAACAGCCGGATCCCCGGACTTGGATGGAGGAGGATTGTCAGAGGGAACGATCACAGCCTGAGCGAAGTCGACCGGCTGCCGAAGTTTGCGGCGCCAAGTATAGATCCGCGCCGTCGAAATGTCATGTTTACGCGCAACGTCGGCCACGCAGGTACCCGGGGCAAACGCCTCCGCCAATATCCGCAAACGCTCCTCATCATTCCAGTGTCGGCGCCGCTCAGGCCCGTTCATTACCGTGATCTGCCGCATCCCACCGCTCCTGAGAGTGCTCTCGAGAGCGCCCTTGAGAGCGCTTACCTAACGGCGGAGCAAGGCGGGACTCGCCGGATGGATACGGCGATGGGGCATGGGGCGCGGTTCGTGTCCAAGGTTCCGGCCAATGCCTTGGGCGACAAGGCCCGCGCGGCACTGGCCGGAGCGGGCGTCGATGTGCAGCATTTCGTGCGTGGTGAAGGCCGTATGGGATTGTATTTCCTTGAGGTTGGCGGTTCGCTGCGGCCCAGCGCGATCACCTATGACCGCGCCGGATCGGCCTTTGCCACCGCGCGGGCGGAGGAGTTCGACTTCGCCGCCGCCCTGCAAGGCGCATCGCTGTTCCACATCTCCGGCATCACCGCCGCGCTCGGGCCGGGCGGCGTGGACCTTGCCCGCGCCGGGATCAGGGCGGCCCGCGCAGCAGGCGTCCCGGTCAGTTTCGACTGCAATTTCCGTGAGAAACTGTGGGGCGCGTGGGCCAGCAATCCGCG
>NZ_JACIDX010000045.1 GCF_014196525.1 Novosphingobium sediminicola
ACCGATGATCTGCTCTTCTGTGAACCTTGCTCGCTTCATTCGTCCGTCCTTCCATCAGGCCGGACTCTAATCAAGCTTGGAGGAAAATCAGGGGGGCACGTCAGCCCCAATTCCCACTATCGTTGGCGATCGCACAAACCACATGTTTGCCTCACTATTCAGCTGCACGAAAAGGGGCTTGCGGAAAATCGAGGCAATCACGTAGTCATAACAGGGAAAAGCAGGCACAGCGTGATAGCGCAAACATAGCTATTATGCCGTGCGATGATGGCGATTGGCAAAAGCAATTTCAGCCTGAGTGATCGAACGCTTTGAATTGTATTGTACAAATATAAAACACCAAGGAACGTCATGAGTAAAATTCAGTCTGGTATTCAATCTTGTGATATATCAATCGTATTACAAGGGCCGGTTTCCTCAAGTCGTGGAGAAAATATTTTTTCTACCGCAGAAAATGCTCAACAAATAAGAAAAATATTTCCGGAATCAGAAATAATTATTTCGACTTGGGAAGATTCAGATCTTTCAGGAATTGTGGCAGACAAATTTGTTCTTTCGAAGGATCCTGGCGGCATACCGTTTGAAATTGGAAGCAAGAAAACAAATAATATCAATCGCATGCTTGTATCAAGTCAAGCCGGTGTTCGTGCAGCTTCCCGCCCATATATTCTAAAACTGCGTTCAGATTTGATGCCTGAAAGCACCGATTTTATCGGTCACTGGGAGAGATTATCTGTTCCCCCCGTCGAATATGGAATTTTTTCACGGCAAATTTTGGCTTATCCCGTATATTCTTTGCTTTTTGAAGAAAAAGAGAAAAGAATGCCGAAGCCATTTCACATTTCTGATTGGGCATTTTTCGGAGAATCAAGAGATATCCTCTCTCTTTTTAATATTGAATTAGTAAAAGAGCCTAATTTTTCTGAATTTTTCAAAAAAAATAAGGTTGACTTTTACGACACAACTCCGAAGGTGAAGTGGCAATATAGTCCAGAGCAATATTTATTTTACTCAGTAGTAAAAAATAATTTTCAATACGTAAAATTTAATCATAAAGGTGATTATAGTGAAGAATTGATAAAGCTATCTGAAAAGTTCGTATTCAATAATTTCGTTTTTATTGATGATGATATGTGGAAACTCTTACACGGCAAGGGATTTTACAATAAACCTATCCATGAATATGACAAAAATTGTTTTGATGGATTGATTCGTTACGGCATCGGCGTCGAAAAGAGAATCGCACTTGGCATTCCCACGCCTGACTTGGACGTGCGCGGCGCCAAACTGAAGCTGCAGCAACAAAATGCCAGCAGGGCTGATTTTTTGCCGTTTCTATCTGGCGATAGCGACCTATTTCAAGAACATGTAAACAAATCAGGAGCCTTGACGATTATTGTTCAAGGAGGTTTGTTCAAAAAAAACATCGTTCAGGTTGCCAACAATTGCACGCATTGGCGCGACCTCTTCGAAAATGCTCAAATAATATGCGCAATATCTAGTAGCGATTTCTTGGAAATTTTTCGTACAAATTCAGAATATAGTTATAAAATCGACACAAAAGATGGTCTAGTTAGAGATGCTTTTGCCGTATTGCTACAAGCTTGCGACACCTTATCATTTGCTGATGCCGCCACACCTTTGCCGCCTATCAAGAATGATTCCGGGATCTGCAACGCAAATCTTCAAATTTCGACATCGAAAAGGGCGCTGGAGGTTGCAACCGGAGAATATGTCCTGCGTATTCGAAATGACATGATTTTCTATGATCGCAATTTTCTGGACCAGTATGTCGCCTTAGCTGGCAAAGATCGTGGACGATTTCGCGAATTTCGTCAGCGTGTCTTGATGTCACCGCTCTTTACACTCAACCCTTTTGGCGCTGAAAGGATGCCATTTCATTACAGCGATTGGTTTCATTTCGGCTTGCGTGAAGATGTTACCTCCATTTGGCAGGTTCCTTTCATGACCCTTTCCGATCTTCTTTACTATCACTTTAACGATTATGCCCCCCATTCTAACGAATTCGAAAAGAAATTTTATACCAGAATTGCGGTTGAACAACATATTGCGTTTCACAGATTTAAGAAAAAATTTAGTGAAATTTCGCTCGATTTTCATAATGATTTTAGATTCTCTAAAGAATCTGTGGAAATTCTTTTTGACAATTTCGTACTTTGCAATCTGAAAGAAGCTAAGATTTTTTTTGAAAAATACAATCCTGCAATTAATGACAGGATTTTCGATCACTGGTGCATAACGCAGGAAGATTGTAACGCAATATTGCTCGACAGATCTTCTATAGAAAGAATATTGACTGAGTCGGCGAAGAAAATTTTTCCCGATGCCCCCGAAAGGATTAAAGCCAATAGCCATACTCTTGAATTTTATGAACATAAAAATTGTGATGGAACTGCAGTTTTTAGTGAAAAAATTTTGGATGGTGACTTTTTTTGCAAAAAGGTACTTCCATCTTATATTTCAAATGGAACATGGAAAAATAAGATTCTAAAGCACCTTTTTGGTTGTTCAAAAATATCTAGCTATTCTAATTTCTACCGTCTAAGTGAAGGGCAACTCCGCAGCAATGCCCTCGTCGAGCAGGGTAAGAATTCGATTGTCGCTGATTACGATAATTGCTGCGCTCTGTATGGACCATATGTGAATCTGGGGAAGGGAACTTATCGAGCCGATTTTGTTTTCTCTGAACCACTAAATGAGGTCGTAACCTTGGAAATTTCTTCCTTGGAAAATGCCCATGTTGCTTCCAAAGTGGTAGATGCGGTTGCGGATAGGGTCTCTATTGAATGGTCATCGCCTGTCGATCTAAGCAATGTCGAAGCCCGTTTTTTCGTAAAAAGTGGATTTAGTCATGAACTTCTGTTCCTGAGTATCGCTAAGTTCTGAGTGCCATCGGACAATTCTTTCTAGCTAAACTCCACGTATATATCTCCGGCCGGGGCGAGAGATTTTTTGCTGCATCGGCCGGATTTAACTCCGGTTGGTGCAGAAAGTTCGTAATTACTGACGTGGTCGGCTTGCGCCGGCCTAATCGGGCGATCACGAATTTGCCGTCGACGAGGTTGCGGATGACATCCAGAGCAGAGAGGTGGCCTGGTTAGCCTGGACAGCGATTAACCACGGATAAGTGGATCGTCTGCCGGTTATAGTCTCAAGATGCCAATCCGGAGCGTCATGCAAGAAGGGCGTAGCCCGACTGGAATGAGGCCCCGGATTGGCGGCCAAGGGTAACGGCCCGATTGAGGCCGCCTGACGATGTTAAGCGACGTCGTTATTGACGTCGTTATGTACGTCGTATGCGGTGGAGGCTGTTTTGGTGGTT
>NZ_JACIDX010000046.1 GCF_014196525.1 Novosphingobium sediminicola
TATAGGTTTGGTCTAAGCACCCAATTTCCTATAACAGGACAATGCCTTACGCTACTCCCGCCAACCCTCTCGTGCGCTCCGGTGAATAACAGAGGTTAAGAACCGCGGTGTCGAGGACATCCTGCTGGCCGTGGTCGATGGGCTCAAAGGCTTCCCCGAAGCGATCAACTCAGCATTTCCCGATACCATAGTTCAAACATGTATTGTCCATTTGCTCAGGAACTCCATGGATTTTGTGTCCTACAAGGACCGCAAATCCATCGCCACGGCGCTCAAGGAGATTTACCGGGCCGTGGATGCCCAGGTCGCCGAGGAGGCTATTACCGCCTTCGAGGCCAGCCCCTGGGGGCAGAAATACCCGGCCATTGGCCAGAGTTGGCGTCGCGCATGGGAGCAAGTCATTCCATTCTTTGCATTTCCTGGCGAGGTGCGGCGGATTATCTACACCACGAATGCCATTGAAGCGCTCAATTCCAAGCTGCGCCGGGCTGTTCGCGCCAGAGTGTTGAGTAGCGCCGAGAATTGACCCAGGAGAGGCAGAAATTATCACTGAGAATTGACCCATGCTTTCCTCGCCCCCGGCTGACAGTCGGGAGGCATCGGAGTGATCGACATGGACCTACTCAGTGTGATCCGCCGCTGGCACTTTCGCCAAGGCATCCCCATTCGCGAGATAAAACGGCGCACCGGCTTATCTCGCAACACGATCCGGAAATATCTTCGAGCTGACGCGGTGGAACCGGTGTTCAAGGTTCCCGACCGGCCGAGCAAATTGGACCCATTTGCCGAGAAGCTGACGGGTTGGCTTAGGGTTGAGGCAGGCAAGTCGCGCAAACAGAAGCGCACTGCCAAGCAGCTTTATGCCGATCTCGTCGCACTCGGGTATGATGGCTCGTATACTCGCGTGGCGGCCTTTGCCCGTGGTTGGAAGCGGGATCGCCAGTATGAGCAGCAGACCAGCGGGCGCGGGACCTTCGTGCCGCTGGTGTTTCAACCTGGCGAAGCCTTCCAGTTCGACTGGAGCGAGGATTATGCCGTCCTGGGCGGCAAGCAGGTCAAGCTGCAGGTGGCCCATACCAAGTTGTCGCATAGTCGCGCGTTCATCGTGCGGGCCTATTTGCTTCAGACACACGAGATGCTGTTCGACGCCCTGACACAGGCCTTCCGGGTGCTAGGCGGCGTGCCGCAACGCGGGATTTTTGATAACATGAAGACGGCGGTCGACAAAATCGGCCGCGGTAAGGCCCGGCAGGTCAATGCGCGGTTTGCAGCTCTGGCCAGCCATTATCTGTTCGAGACGGACTTCTGCAATCCAGCTTCAGGCTGGGAGAAGGGGCAAGTCGAGAAGAACGTTCAGGATGCGCGCCACCGCCTGTGGCAACCTATGCCCAGCTTCCCGGATCTTGCCGCTCTCAACGCCTGGCTCGAGGAGCAATGCGTCGCGCAATGGACAGAAATCCAGCACGGCGCGTTGCCCGGCACCATCGCCGATGTACATACCGACGAGGTGGCCAGTCTGATGCCCATGGGGAGGCCCTTCGATGGCTTCGTCGAGCAGACCAAGCGCGTGTCGCCCACTTGCCTCATTGCCTTCGAGCGCAACCGCTACAGCGTGCGGGCCTCCTTCGCCAACCGGCCGGTCAGTCTGCGCGTGTACCCCGAGCGGCTTGTCATCGTCGCGGAAGGGCAGGTCCTGTGCGAACACGAGCGGATCATTGACCGATCCCACCAGAAACCGGGACGCACGATTTATGACTGGCGGGCTGCGCGCCTCGCCATGCCCCCGGCATGGCTGCGTTTGCTCGCATCTGGCTGTCGTTCAGCGTAAACCCGGCGCCCTGCGCAATGGCGCGCCGTTCCTGGAGATGCCCGAAGCCTTCCGGCAATTGCAGGCTGGGCTGCTCAAGCGGCCCGGCGGTGACAGAGAAATGGTCGAGATCCTCTCCCTGGTTTTGCACCATGACGAACAGGCCGTCCTGCGCGCTGTCGAACTGGCGCTTGAGGATGGGGTTGCGACCAAAACCCATGTTCTCAATGTCCTGCATCGCCTGATCGACGGCAAGGCGCCACCGGCTCCTCCCATCGATGCGCCGCAGGCCCTGCGCCTTGGCAAAGAGCCCAAAGCCGATGTGGGGCGCTACGACACGCTGAGGGAGATGCGTCATGCGTCATGACCCCGCCAGCGCCGCCGTGGTCGTGATGCTGCGCGGCCTCAAGATGTATGGCATGGCTCAGGCCGTCGGTGATCTGATCGAGCAAGGCGCACCGGCCTTCGAGGCAGCCGTCCCTATGCTGTCCCAATTGCTCAAGGCAGAAATGGCCGAGCGCGAAGTCCGTTCCATCGCCTATCAGATCAAGGCCGCTCGGTTCCCCGCATACAAGGATCTGGCCGGCTTCGACTTTGCCGCCAGCGAGATCAACGAAGCCCTGGTGCGCCAACTCCACCGTGGGGACTTCATGGATAGTGCCGACAATGTGGTGCTGATCGGCGGGCCCGGTACCGGCAAAAGTCACATTGCCACCGCACTTGGCGTCCAGGCTGTCGAGCATCACCGCAGAAAAGTGCGCTTCTTCGCCACTGTCGATCTGGTCAATGCGCTGGAACAGGAAAAGGCGGCCAACAAGGCAGGGCAACTGGCCGAGCGACTGCTTAAGCTCGACCTCATCATCCTGGACGAACTGGGGTATCTGCCATTCAGCCCATCAGGCGGGGCCCTGCTGTTCCACCTGCTCAGCAAGCTGTATGAGCGCACCAGCGTTGTGATCACCACCAACCTGAGCTTCAGCGAATGGGCCAGTATCTTCGGCGATGCCAAAATGACGACGGCCCTGCTGGATCGACTTACTCACCATTGCCACATCCTCGAAACCGGCAATGACAGCTTCCGCTTCAGGGCAAGTTCCGCGGCTCCCAAAGCCAGAAAGGGATAAACCCAACTCTTGACCGTGCCCGACATGGGCAGCAGATAACCCAAACCCACCCGGGTCAATTCTTAGTGATAATCCTGGGTCAATTCTCGGCGCTACTCAACACCGTGCTATCTCGATCACCTTGAGCTGGGCGACGATCATGTCGAGCATCTCGCTGACGTCTTCACCCACCCGGCGCAACTGGCCGCCACAATCGG
>NZ_JACIDX010000047.1 GCF_014196525.1 Novosphingobium sediminicola
ATCCCCAGCGTTTTGGAACCCACTTCCGAGTTCCAGTCGGGTAGGGGCGAAGATACCTGTACGGATATCCTCTTCCCCTCCCACGAAACCGGACTTGATGCTTTCACATCATCCGGCTTCTACTTCCGACCTCTTGTTGTCCAGCCGAGCCTGAAGCGTACCCATATGCAGCGCGTAGTGACACGGGCGGCAGAGCACGATCCGTTTCCGGTGCCGTGCCGAACGCATCCGCGCCATGAGCGAGAGATGGGCAACGTCGCTGAGCCTGCGTGCATGGTGAACCTCCAACGGCTCATCCGTGGGGCCGCATGCCTCGCAATGTCTCGCCCGAAGACGATCCAGCCAGTCGGTCCGGGTCAGATGGATAGGCCGCGCCCTCCCCTGATCGACCCGACTGTCGCGATTGATACGATCCGTCCGGATGTGCTTCAGTTTGAACACCCGCACGAAGCGGCGACGTTCGTTCGCCTCAAACCATAGACCGTGATCCCCATCGACGACAGAGAGCAGTTTCTCACAGACGCGGACGATGCTGCATTTGTGTTTGCACGCCAGCGTCTTCACCAGACTGAACCACCAGATATGATAAACCCGCGAGAGTTCATCTTTCCAGCAGGAGCCCAGCTTGTAATATTCTGCCAAGCCACGCATCCACGAGTTGTATAGCACGATGATTTCCGCATCTGAACTGTAGGCCAGTTCAGGGCGGTGCGTGCCCCGGTTCTCGTGGAGATTGCCGAGCCGATGTTGCTCAGCGAATGCCGCCAGCTTTGCGAGTGGTGCATGAAGCTGGATCGACCGTGCGGCATCCCGTTTCAGGACCGGTCGCGACATATACGTTTGGCGTTGAACTCGCCCGGACGTATGCGTGCGCACAGTATATCCCAAGAAGGATGCCCCGTCGTCCGCTTTGCGAATACCGCTCTTCTGCTCCGATGTCTTCAGGCCGAGATGCTGGGCAAGATAGCCCTTCACCTCTTCCATCACGTCTCGGGCCTCCTGCTTGGTGCCGATCAGACCGATAAGGAAATCATCGGCATATCGAACATATCGCAGTCGGCGGAAGCCGGGATCGGTTAGATCCTTTGACGGCAGCGAACGCGCAGCGGTTAGTAGCTCCTCGACCTTCTCCAGACACTTTTGCGCTTCAGGTTCGTTGCCTTGCGCGCGCAATGCCGGAATGCGGTGCCGTCGAAGATAACTGGCCCGCAATTGTAACCGACTATAATCCGGATTTACCTTCCTCGTCTGACCACGGTCGAACCGCAACCGGCAGGTTTCCATGAACTCGTCGAGTTCGTGGAGGTAGATGTTGGCAAGGAGAGGTGAGATCACCCCACCCTGTGGCGTGCCGCTAAACGTTGCGTACCAGCGCCAATCGGCCATGTAGCCAGCTTTGAGCATCCCCTTGATCAGCCTAAGGAACCGCGCATCATCGATACGCTTCTCCAGCAGCCTCAGGAGGATGTCATGGTCGATATTGTCAAAGAACCCCTCGACATCGACCTCCACCAGCCACACCACGCCATGCCACGTGCCCTGAATATGATCCAAAGCGGTATGACATGAGTGTTCCGGACGAAAGCCATGCGAGCGTTGGGAGAAAACCGGTTCATAGATTTGTTCAAGAACCAGCTTCACCGCAGCCTGCACGAGCTTGTCGTCGGCGGTCGGAAGCCCCAACGGGCGTGTCTTCCCGTTGGGTTTGGGGATATTGACCCGCCGGACCGGGGAGAAACGGTAAGTCCCATCCAAAACCCGCGCCATCAGCCCTTCGATCCTCGCCAGCGAGATGCCATCGAGTGTATTCCTGGGGTCGATGCCGGGCGTCAGACTGCCCTTGTTAGGAGCAATCGCCTCATAGGCCGTTTCCCAGATTTTGGGGCAGCCTAGAAGACGAAATAGACCGTTGATCCGTTTCCCCTGCCGCGACAGATCGGCAAGAGAGGATAACCGCCTTTCCACAACTTCGGTTCGCATCAGCGTACCTCCAATGTCATCATAAGGTTTGATCATCCTGTCGGAAGCGCCGTCCTTTACCCGGTCAGCGGGCATCCCCGTTCCGGTTTCCCGGTTCGTTTCAACCATGACCGTCCGCAATGTCGCGGCTGTCCCGGGCATTACCCCGGGCATTTGGCTAATATGACGGCTCCGTCGCCACGTGGGACTATGGAAATAGCCCACAGAGACGATCCCGTGATGTCCGTAATCATGAGATACGATGCGGGAGGGTGCCTCGTTCGACCTTTGCTCCCGAGCAGGGAGTGGGGGACGCGACTGGATCGTGGATCGGCGTACTGCTGTCACCGCCACCGTCGTCCGACGCCACCTTAGCCATTGTTGTAGCGCCACCGGCTTCAAGTCCCAAGTCTGAGGTTCAGGCAATTCAGCTTTCACCCTTCGCATCTTGCCCTGACCACGCCCCATCCCAAATGGCAGGATGGGGAACGGCCTTACTCCCGACATGCTATTGTCCCCCGCCGGGTTTCCCCGGTTGCAACTGTTACCAGTCGAGGTAAGTCGGGTGGGCACGGTCATTTCCAGTTCGACCGACGGTCAGAGACCGTACTCAATGAAAACAGCGCTCACGGCGCACGCAATAAAATCCCCTGAAATAGATATCCGGCTCGCCATTGGGCAGATGGCCCGCGACAATCGGGTTGCGATCATCGACCAGGAACAGGAACACGTCGCGATCGGACGCATAGAGCGTGGTCGTTTCCCTGGTGATATCGACATTGGGATTGTAGCGCATGTTGGACCAGTCAATGGTCCCCGGGACTTTCCAGCGCGTATCACCGGTGCCGTCTCCTGCAAAATTCATCACCGCCGCAAC
>NZ_JACIDX010000048.1 GCF_014196525.1 Novosphingobium sediminicola
GAGCCGAACATCGGGCGTTACCCCTGAGTTTGAAGGGCTCATACAGCATGTCACAGTGACTGCGCGCCGAGACGGACTGTTTGGTCATCGGCTTGAAGTTCTTCAGCTGGTATCAGATCGCGGCCCCAGCTGGGTTACGGTTCGCGCGCCCAATGGTAGTCGCCGCAACATCAAGCGTGCATCGACGGACCTTGCAAGCCCTCTGCCCGACTCAAATTCTGCCCTGATCGTCTCAGCAACGGTGCTGCTGCGAGTCGCATGCTTTATGACCATGTTGTCGCAACGCACCCGAGAGGAGAGCAAGGATGGCGAGGGCTGCGGTTCACATAACACCGACCAACCCGCCGTTGCTGTGGTCGAAGCTGCCGGAGCAAATCCGGCGGCAGCTCGCGATGCATCTCGTGCCCGCCCTACGCGCAAGAATGCGCGCTCGAGGCGAGGATAACGCCGATGCTGACGAAACTTTCTGCTGACGGACAGGTCGGTACCCGTCACCGCGCGAAGCTTGCCTATGTCTACATCCGCCAGTCCAGTCCTGGCCAACTTCTTCATCACCAAGAAAGCACGATGCTGCAATATCGCCTGGTCGAGCGAGCGCTTACACTGGGCTGGCCTCGCGAGCGCGTCATGATTATCGACGAAGACTTGGGCAAGTCGGGAGCCACATCTCATTTGCGTTCAGGCTTTCAGCGGCTGATCGCAGAGGTCGGCTTGGGCCACGCAGGCCTGGTTCTAAGCTTTGATGCGTCCAGGCTCGCACGTAACAATAGCGATTGGCATCAGCTTCTCCATCTATGTTCAATGTTCGGTGTTTTGCTGGCAGACAGCGAGAGGCTTTACGATCCGGGTCTATACCACGACAGGCTGCTTCTGGGGCTGTCAGGGATTATGAGCGAAGCCGAACTCCATCAAATCCGGGTGCGGCAACATCAAGCCGAACGGCAGAAGGCAGCGCGCGGCGAATTACGCATGCCGCTGCCAGCGGGGCTCGCCGCAGTGCCTGGTGGCGGCATCATGCTCAATCCCGATGCCGAGGTTCAGGCACGTCTTAACCTTGTGTTCGAGAGGTTTGCCGTCTTTGGCAGCGCAAAGGCGGTCGTGCGTTATCTGCGACAATCCAACCTCACGCTTCCGGTTCGACCATTGCAGGGACCTTCTCCTCATGAGACGCTCTGGCGCGACGCCAATGACGCTCGAGTCCGTTCGATTCTCAAGAACCCGGCATACGCTGGCGCTTATGTCTATGGACGTCGTTGTGCCGCACCTGAGCGGAGAGGACCACAAAGCCGTAATCCGACCCGGGCAGTTCCACGCGAGGAATGGGAAGTATGCATCAGAGATGCGCACCCGGGCTACATCAGCTGGGAGGAGCACATGGAGATCAGCGATCGTCTTGCGGATAACGTGGGGAACTTTCGCGCAGGGCATCGCGGGGCACCCCGCCGTGGTCGGGGGCTTCTTCAAGGGATCGCCGTTTGCGGCACTTGTGGAAGACGCATGGCGCTCAATTATTCGGGCGACCGAGGAGATTATCCGGTTTACCGCTGCCGCTCCGAGACTGCGTTGTGTGCCAAGCAATATTGCCAGGAAGTTCGCGCCCCGGCGGTCGAGGCGGAGATCGAGCGCCTGTTTCTGGCGGCCCTTGCCCCGGATCAGCTTGAGCTTACGCTCGCCGCGTTGGATGAGATCAACGCCGAAGTTCGCTCACTTGACCGGCAATGGGCTCTGAAGAGGGAGCGTGCTGCCTACGAGGTAGAACGTGCCCGGCGTCAATATGATGCCGTCGAGCCGGAGAACCGATTGGTCGCACGCTCGCTCGAGGCACTGTGGGAAGACAAGTTGCGCGAAGCCGAAAAGATCGAGCAAGACCATGACCGCTGGAAGGCCGGGCAGATTGAAACGCTGGACGACGATGATCGTTCTCGCATCACTGACATGGGTATCGACCTGCCCGGATTATGGGAAAATTTGGGAAACGCTGATCGCAAGGCGATGCTGCGACTCGTGGTGGACCAGGTCGTACTCGACCAGCGCCGCGTCACGGGAATGGTCTGGATCAGGGTCATATGGCAAACTGGCGCGACGACAGAGCGTTGGATCAGGCGGCGAACGGCGTCGTACACCGAAGCCGCCCAGATCCCGCTTATTGAGCAACGCGTCCGCGAACTCAATTCTGCCGGCATGATGGATGCGCAGATCGCAACAACCCTGAATGCCGAAGGTCTCGCCAACTGCCGTGGCGAAGCATTCACTAATCAAACCATCCACTTGCTCCGGCAGAGGTGGAAGATCAAAACCGTGAAGATCAACGGCGCCACCGACAATCCGAGCCGCTGGCCCGATGGAAGCTACTCGATCCAAGGAGCGGCCTCAGAGCTGGGCATCACACCTCAAACAATATTCAAATGGCTCAAAAAAGGCCGACTTCAAGGGCGGCAACTAACGAAGGGACAACCTTGGCAGATAGACCTAACCAACGACCAAATTGCACAGTTCCGGGTCACCACACCACGCATCAGCCCATCAAGGAGGAAGGTATCATGAAACGTTCAGCTC
>NZ_JACIDX010000049.1 GCF_014196525.1 Novosphingobium sediminicola
CGGATGCTCTATTCGCAGGGCGTGGCGCTGGAGGATCTGGGGATCGGCCCGGCCAAGGCGACGTATGATCCGCGCAAGGCATGGCGGATTCTGGCGGAAAATTGGCATTTGTATCGCGGCACGCCCTCGCGCATGTGGTCGGACTGGGTGTTTTCCGAGGTCTTCGGCATGGGCGAAATGCTGAGCGCGGAGACGGCGGATTTCTATTTCGACACGATCACTGAGCAGCTTTCGACCGATGCTTTCCGCCCGCGCGCGCTGTTTGATCGCTATAATATCGAGGTGATCGCGACCACCGAAAGCCCGCTCGATGATCTGGCGCATCATGCCGCGATTATGGCGGAAAACGCCGCCGGTGGCTGGCAGGGCAGGGTGGTGACCGCCTATCGCCCCGACCCGGTGGTTGATCCGGAGTTTGAGGGCTTTCGCGATAATCTCAAGCGTTTCAGCGCAATAACTGGCGAAGACTGCCTGACCTGGCAGGGCTATCTGGCCGCCCATCGCCAGCGGCGCGCTTTCTTCGCCGCTCATGGCGCGACCAGCACCGACCACGGCCACCCCACCGCGCAGACCGCCAACCTGTCCTCCGCCGAGGCCGAGGCTTTGTTTGACCGCGTGGCCAAGGGCGCGTTTACACCAGCCGATGCGGAACTTTTCCGTGCGCAAATGCTAACGGAAATGGCGGGCATGAGCCTTGAGGACGGGCTGGTGATGCAGATCCATCCCGGTTCTTTCCGCAATCACAATGCCGCGCTGTTCGCAGGATTTGGCCGCGACAAGGGCGCCGATATTCCGATGCGCACCGATTATGTGAATGCGCTCAAGCCCTTGCTCGATGTGTTCGGCAATGAGGCGGGCCTGTCCATTATCCTGTTTACGCTGGATGAATCGACCTATGCCCGCGAACTGGCGCCGCTGGCCGGGCATTATCCCTGCCTGAAGCTCGGCCCGGCATGGTGGTTCCACGACAGCCCCGAGGGCATGCGTCGCTTCCGCCACGCGACCACCGAAACGGCTGGTTTTTACAACACCGTCGGCTTCAACGATGACACGCGGGCCTTCCTCTCGATCCCGGCCCGGCACGATGTGGCGCGGCGGATCGACTGCGGATTCCTGGCGCAGATGGTCGTTGAACACCGGATGGCCGATTGGGAAGCCGCCGAATTGGCACAGGACCTGACCTATAATCTGGTGAAAAAGGCCTATAAGCTGTGAGCCGGATTTCCGCACAGAACCTGCCCGAAAATGCCGCCCAAGTTGCCATATTGCCCGCCTATGATCGGGCGGGCAAAAGCATCGGCATCGTCCATTTCGGCCTCGGCGCCTTCACCCGCGCGCATCAGGCGTGGTACACTGATCGCGCGATGGAGAGGTCCCTTGAAACTGGGGGGGATGGTGACTGGCTGATCGCGGGCATTTCGCTGCGCAGCCCCACCGTTGGCGAGCAATTGAACCCGCAGGACGGGCTCTATACGTTGGCCGAGAAATCGGGTGAGGGCACGAAACTGCGCGTGATCGGCAGCGTGGCCGAGGTGCTCGTCGCGCCAGAAAACCCATCGAAGATCAAGGCTTTGCTGAGCGATCGGGCCACCCATATCGTCACTTTCACCGTGACCGAGAAGGGCTATTGCCGCAAGGCGGACGGTGGCCTCGACCTGTCCCTAGCGGAGGGTGGTTTCTATCCGCTGCTTGCCGATGCGCTGGCCGAGCGCAAGGCGGCGGGGATCGGCGGCTTGACGTTGCTGTCCTGCGATAATCTGGCGGACAATGGGCATCAGCTCAAGCGCCTGATGGGTGAATATCTGGCAGCGCATCATCCCGATCTGGTGGATTGGGTCGCGGCCCATTGCACCTTTCCGTGCAGCATGGTTGACCGCATCGTACCCGCCACCACGGACGCCGACCGCGCCGAGGTCGAGGGGCTGCTGGGCCTGCGCGACGAGGGCGTGGTGATGACCGAGCCCTTCAGCCAATGGGTGATCGAGGACGCCTTTGCCGGCCCGCGTCCGGCGTGGGACGCTGTGGGCGCGCAGATCGTTGCCGATGTCGCGCCCTATGAAACGGCGAAGTTGCGGATGCTGAACGGTGCGCATTCGGCGCTGGCCTATTGCGGGCTGGCGGCTGGATATTCCTATGTGCATCAAGCGGTTGGTGACCCCACCTTGCGCGAAATGGCCTTGCGCCTGATGCGCGAGGAAGCCGCCCCGACCATTCCCGCCCCCGAGGGCATGGACCTTGCCGCCTATGCCGCCGCGTTGATCGAGCGCTTCGACAACCCCGCGCTGAACCACCGCCTGATCCAGATCGCGATGGACGGCTCGCAAAAGATACCCCAGCGCTGGCTCGCCACCTTGGCCGCCAATCAGGCGCAGGGGCGGCAATGCCCCGCCATCCTCTCGGCCATCGCCGCATGGATCAAACACTTGCGCGGAAGCAACGGTCCCGTCGATGACCCACGCGCGGGGGAGCTCGCACAAGCGGCAATGGGACAGGATGCTATC
>NZ_JACIDX010000050.1 GCF_014196525.1 Novosphingobium sediminicola
TGCGTATCGAATGATGAACTGCGCGACCGCTATCTGGTCGGGGGGATGTTTGTTGAGGGTCAGGTGAACCTGAACTACTCGCATAATGAGCGGTTTGTGATCGGCGGCGCGGTGCCGGGTAAGACCCCGCTCAAGCTGCCCGAACAGAGCGAACCGGCCTCTGCGGCGGGCCATCCGTTTCTGGAGCGCCGCGAGGCGGGCATCGTCAACATTGGCGGCCCCGGCGCGATTACGGTTGACGGCACGCGCTATGAAATGGGCAACAAGGAATGCCTCTACGTCCCCATGGGCACGGGCGAGGTGATCTTTGAAGGCGAAGGAGCGCGTTTCTACATCGCTTCGGTCCCGGCGCATAAAACGTTCCCGATCAAGCACATCACGCTCGATCAGGCCAACCCGCTGGCCCGCGGCGATCTGGCCAATTCGAACCAGCGCACGATCTATCAGCTGGTCATCCCCGGCGTCTGCGAGAGCGCGCAGCTTCTGCTCGGCCTGACCGTGCTGGAGGAAGGCAGCGTATGGAACACCATGCCCCCGCATCTGCATGACCGCCGCAGCGAGATCTATCTCTATTTCGACATGCCCACCGAGAGCGACCGCGTGTTCCATTACATGGGCCAGCCCGAAGACCTGCGCCACATCGTAATCGGCAATGAAGAAGCCGTGATCAGCCCGCCATGGTCGGTCCACATGGGTTCCGGCACCAAGAAATATGCCTTCATCTGGGCGATGGGCGGGGAAAACCTCGACTATACCGACATGAAGGTCCTCGACATCTGCCAGCTCAAGTGAGGTCATGATGAGCTTTGACCTGACCGGCCGCGTGGCCGTGGTGACCGGTGCCAATACGGGCATCGGTCAGGGAATTGCTCTGGCCTTGGCGCAGGCCGGGGCCGATGTGGCGCTGGTGGGCCGTACGCCTGCGGAGGAAACCGCTGCGCTGGTGCGCGAGGCGGGGCGCCGGGCCGAGATCATTGGCGCGGATCTTTCGTCGATTGCTCCGGTGGGCGATGTCGTGGCGCAGGCTATTGAAAAGCTGGGCGGATTGCACATTCTGGTCAACAATGCCGGGATCATCCGCCGCAATGACAGCGTGGATTTCACCGAGGAGGACTGGGACGCGGTGGTCGACACCAACCTCAAATCGGTGTTCTTTTTGTCGCAGGCTGCCGGTCGCCACATGATCGCGCATCATGCGCAAACCGGCCAGCGCGGCAAGATCATCAACATCGCCTCGATGCTGTCGTTTCAGGGCGGCATCCGCGTGCCGTCCTACACTGCGTCCAAATCGGGCGTGGCGGGTCTGACCAAATTGCTGGCCTGCGAATGGGCCGCCAAGGGCGTCAATGTCAACGCCATCGCGCCGGGCTATATCTCCACCAACAACACGGCGGCGCTGCAATCGGACGAGGCGCGCAACCGCCAGATCATGGAGCGCATCCCCGAAGGCCGCTGGGGCAGCCCGGCCGATATGGGCGGCGCGGCGGTGTTTCTGGCCAGCGGCGCGGCAGATTATGTGCAGGGTCATGTATTGGCCGTGGACGGCGGTTGGCTGGCGCGGTGACCGGCCCTGTCGTTTGCTTTGGCGAGGTGATGCTGCGCTTTGCCACGCCTGCGGGTCGAGTGATTGCCGATGCGCAATCGCTTGATCTGACCATCGGCGGGGCGGAGGCCAATGTCGGCGTCGCGCTGGTGGCGATGGG
>NZ_JACIDX010000051.1 GCF_014196525.1 Novosphingobium sediminicola
TCCTCCCTATGGCCCGCAGCCGGGGGCATGATCCGGAACCAGAGCGCATAGAGCGCGGGCAGGAAGACCAGCGTAAGCACCGTTCCGCCCAGCGTGCCGCCGATCAGCGTGATGGCCATCGAGCCCCAGAACACCGAACTGATGAGCGGCACAAAGGCCAGCACCGCCGCCAGCGCGGTCAGGATCACCGGGCGCGAGCGCTGGACGGTCGCCTCGACCACCGAGTCATAGGGGCTCATGCCCGCGTTCTGATTGTCGCGGATCTGGCCGATCAGGATCAGCGTGTTGCGCATCAAAATGCCCGCCAGAGCGATAAGGCCAAGGATCGCGTTGAAGCCAAAAGGCGTGCCGGTGATGAGCAAGGTGGGCACCACCCCGATCACGCCCAAAGGCGCGGTCAGCAGCACGATCCACATGGCCGAGAGGCTGCGCACCTGAAGGATAATGACGATCATCATCAACACGATCATGATTGGGAAGATCGGCGCCAGCGCGGCATTGGCCTTGGCCGCCTCCTCAATCGAACCGGCCATGTCGATGCGGTACCCGGCGGGCAGGCTCTTGATGATCGGCTGCAGCTTGGCCAGCATCGCGGTGGAGACATCGGGGGGCTGAAGCCCGTCGGCAATGTCGCCGCGCACGGTGATGGTGGGCACGCGGTCGCGGCGTTGCAGGATCGGGTCCTCCATGCGCACCTCGATCTTGCCGATCTGGCTGACGGGGATGCGCTCGCCATGGGCGCCAACCAGCGTGTAATCGCCAATGCGGGCCGGATCGAGCCTTTCGCCGCCCGCCGAACGCGCCACGACATCAACCGTGCGGATATCCTCACGCGCCTGGCTGACCGTCACGCCGGTCAGCAGGAATTGCAACTGGTTCGCCACATCGCCCGAGGTCAGGCCAAGCGCCTGCAACCGATCCTGATCCAGCACGAAATGCAGCGCGGGGACGCGTTCGCCCCAATCGGCATTGACCGTGCGCATCATCGGATCGGCCTGCATCACCGCCTGCACCTGCGCGGCAATGCTGCGCACCGTGGCCAGATCGGGTCCGTTGACGCGGAACGCGACGGGGAAAGGCGATGGCGGACCAAACACCAATTGCGTCGCTCGCACCCGCGCAGCCGGGGCCAGACCATTGGCCGCCGCCTGCCGCAGGCGCAGTTTCAGGGCGTCGCGGTCGGCTTCCTTGGCCGTGCGCACGATGATCTTGGCGAAAGAGGGATCGGGCAATTCGGGCGAGAGCGGGACATAGAAGCGCGGCGCGCCCTGCCCAACATAGGTCGTGACGATACGCGATTCCGGTTGCTTGCGCAGCCAGGTCTCCACCTGCCGCGCGGCCTCGCTCGTCTGGCCGATCGCGGTGCCCTTGGGCATCTGCACCTCGACCAGCAATTCGGGACGGTCGGAGGTGGGGAAGAACTGCTTCTTCACCGGCCCCATGCCCACGCCCGCCACCAGAAACGCCCCGAAGGTCGCCCCGGCCACCAGCTTCTTGCGCCGCACCGCCCATGCGATGATACCCCGCACTTGGTTGTAGCGCGGCGTTTGATAGATGGCGGCGTGGCCACCCTCGACCGGC
>NZ_JACIDX010000052.1 GCF_014196525.1 Novosphingobium sediminicola
GCATCAGATCGGGAAATGCCCGTCTTGGGTTTCGACCGTGATCCAGCGTGTTTCGGTGAAGCTGTCGATGCCCTGACGCCCGCCGAAGCGGCCATAGCCCGAGGCGCCGACGCCGCCGAAGGGCATCTGGGCTTCGTCATGCACGGTCGGGCCGTTGACGTGGCAGATGCCGCTCTTGATCTGCTTGGCAAGACGCAGGCCCTTGGCGATGTCCTTGGTGAAGACGGCGGCGGACAGGCCATATTCGGTATCGTTGGCCAGTTCGATGGCATGCGCCTCGTCACGCGCGCGGATGATGCCGACCACCGGCCCGAAGCTTTCATCGCGGAACAGCTTCATGTCCGGCGTCACCTTATCCACCAGATGCGCGGGCATCACCACGTTGAGCGTGGTTTCCCCGCCGGTCAGCAGCACCGCGCCCTTGGAAACCGCATCGTCGACCAGCGAAAGGCAATGCGCCACCGTCTTGGCATCGACCACCCCGCCCAGCGGCGTGTTGCCCAGACGCGGATCGCCCGCAGTCAAGGTCTTGACCTTGGCGGCGAATTTGGCCGCGAATTCATCGGCCACGGCCTCCACCACGATGATCCGCTCGGTGCTCATGCAGATCTGGCCCTGGTTCATATAGGCCCCGAAAGCAGCCGCCTTGACCGCTTCGTCCAGATCAGCGTCGGCGCAGATCACCAAAGGCGCCTTGCCGCCCAGTTCGAGCAGGCAAGGCTTGATATGCTCGGCCGCGCGCTTGGCGATGATGCGGCCCACGGCGGTGCTGCCGGTGAAATTGATGCGCTTGACTTCCGGCGCATCGATCAGCGCGCCCACGACATCGGCGGCATCGGCCGGAGCATTGGTCACGACATTGACCACGCCCTCGGGGAAACCGGCCTCGGCAAAGGCCTCGATGATCAGCGCATGGGTGCGCGGGCATTGCTCCGATGCCTTCAAAATCACCGCATTGCCGCAGGCCAGCGGCGTGGCAATCGCGCGCACGCCAAGGATGATCGGCGCATTCCACGGCGCGATGCCAAGGATCACGCCCACCGGTTCGCGCAGTGCCATCGCAAGGCAGCCAGGCTTGTCCGAGGGGATCACTTCGCCCGAAATCTGGGTGGTCAGGCTGGCGGCTTCGCGCACCATGCTGACGGCAAGGCCAAGGTTGAACATCGCCCAACCGGCGGTCGCGCCGATCTCGCCCATCATCGCGGCGACGAAATCGTCTTTCTTGGCGGCAAGCGCATCAGCCGCCTTTTGCAGCACCGCGCGGCGCGCGTTCGGCCCCATGGCGCCCCAAGCGGGCTGGGCCGCAGCCGCACGCGCCGCGATTCCCGCCATCTCGCCCGCCTGCATCGCTACCGCAGACGAGGCTA
>NZ_JACIDX010000053.1 GCF_014196525.1 Novosphingobium sediminicola
TGGTTTTCGGGATGGCTTGCCGGAGGCGCCACATCAGCCAGTAGGCGGCGGTATGCAGGATCAGTCGCATCTGGTTGGCATTGGCTGAGCGGCAGGAGGTGCGGTCGCTGGCGAGCTGGGACTTGTGCATCTTGATGAGGTTTTCGGCCTGGCCGCGAGCACAGTAGAGCGTATCGTATATGTGCTCGGCCGAGCCTCCGGCCAGCGAGGTGACGACGTAGCGGATGTCCATACCCAGCGTACTGGCCTCGATCCTGGCCACGACGCGGCGCTGACATTTCCAGCTTTTCGCACCGTAACGCGTTTCGGCATAGTGGCGCAGGACCACCCGGTCTTCCTCAGCCCGTTTGACCGCGCAGGCATCGGCAACCTTCACGATTGTGGGATCGGCGCGCAGGGCGGCATTGGTAGGAAGGCCCAGGACATAGTCGATGCCGTGCGCTTCGCAGAAGGCCATGACCTCGGGGCGGCCATAATGTCCATCGCCGCGGATCGTGATATGCGTTTCGCTCCAGTGTCGACGAAGGTGCCGGACCAGGCGCCGGATGTGGCCTGCTGCTTCCTGGCCTGATGGCGTCTTGCCGGTGCGCAGCAACATGGCGACCGGGCGCCCTGTTGCTGTGTCGTAGACATGGATCGGCAGGAAGCAGCGCTCCCCGTGGTGGCCGTTCCAGAAGGAAAGCTGCTGATAGCCGTGGACGACATCGCAGGTGTCATCGATGTCCAGCGTTACCGCTTGGGGCGGGGATGGATAACTGGCGCAGTAGATGCCAATCATGACCTGCATCATGCGCGCCAGCTCGCGCGTTGACGGCGCGTTTTCCCAGCGGCTCATCGTCGGTTGGCTGGCAAGGCCCGCGCCCGACCCCGGCAGCTTGCCCAGTGCCAGACGGAAGCCAGGATCATCGCGCAGAGCATCAAGGTCGTCGGCATCCTCATAGCCGCAGCAGATCGCCAAGACCCGCGCCCGCAGGATGTCATCGACTTGGTGGATCACCCGAGACTGATCGCGCGGATCGGCAATGCAGGCGGCGAGCCGCGCACAGAGCCCCATCTCGCGCTCGGCCTGCCCCAGCAGCAGAACACCTCCATCCGACGTGATCCGACCGCCGTCGAAGGCCGCTGTGACTTTCTTGCGGACGACTGCTGGAAACGAAATCAGCAGCGCGCTATCGTCGCCCTCGGCGGGTGTGGCTTGTGGCATTTTTTGCCCCGTTATAGGTTTGGTCTAAGCACCCAATTTCCTATAACAGGACAATGCCTTACGCTACTCCCGCCAACCCTCTCGTGCGCTCCGGTGAATAACAGAGG
>NZ_JACIDX010000054.1 GCF_014196525.1 Novosphingobium sediminicola
AGTCCGGTTTCGTGGGAGGGGAAGAGGATATCCGTACAGGTATCTTCGCCCCTACCCGACTGGAACTCGGAAGTGGGTTCCAAAACGCTGGGGATTGCCACCTTCTACCTGCGCGGGGTCTGCGCCAATCGCTGTCTGTGGGGCGTGGAAAATTTCGACGAGGTCAATATCCGCCACTCGAAATTCGCCGCTGCGCGCTTCGCCCATCAGGCCGCCCCCGCGCTTGAGCATTTTGCCGAAAGCTCGCCCTCGCATTTTATCACCGGCATCAAGGCGGCGCGCGAACGCATCGTTGCCCGCAAGGACGAGGATCGCGAGGATTTCCTGAGGAAGCGCGGCTTCTCCAAAACCGATACCGCAAAGATCATCGAGACCGTGCTGGTCGAGGAGGGCCATCCGCGGCAATCGCTCTACGATTTCGTGCAGGGCATCACGGCTCACGCACGCAGCAAGCCGCATCAGGAAGCCCGCCTCGAACTCGAGGGCAAGGCCCGCAAGCTCCTCGAAAAGGCGCTCTGATCGGCGCGGGATAGCCCGCTCTCTCCCCATCCAGCCCTTCAGGCGGTTCCGGCTCAGCGCCGGCGCCGCCTTTCTCTTGTCCGCGAAGGATATCAGCCATGCGCGAGAATATTATGCCTGCCTTGCAGACGTTTCAGGTCGAGGTCGCCTTTTTCAGTGGCGATGAATGCTATGCCAGTGAGACCTATAATGTGGAGGCCGCCAACTGGTACAGCGCCGAGCAGGCCGCCCTCGAGATGTCGGGGGGCAGTGCTTATGACGATCCCCGCGTGCCCGATCTGCACCGCGAGGTCTGCGCCCGCGCCTGCTGAGACCGGGGGTTTAAATCACGCTGGCGGCGGCATGATATCGGATATTCACGCGATGCCGCCGCCTGTTGAGTAGCGCCGAGAATTGACCCGGGATTATCACTAAGAATTGACCCGGGTGGATGTGGGTTATGTGCTGCCCCTGACGGGCACGGTCAAGAGTTGGATTTATCCCTTTCTGGCTTTGGGAGCAGCGGAACTGGCCCTGAAGCGGAAGCTGTCATTGCCCGTCTCGAGGATGTGGCAATGGTGGGTGAGGCGATCGAGCAGGGCGGTCGTCATTTTGGCGGAGCCGAACATCGGGCGTTACCCCTGAGTTTGAAGGGCTCATACAGCATGTCACAGTGACTGCGCGCCGAGACGGACTGTTTGGTCATCGGCTTG
>NZ_JACIDX010000055.1 GCF_014196525.1 Novosphingobium sediminicola
TGTTGATGGCGGAGTAAAATGCCCCGGAAGAGGCAAAGTAAAATTCCTCACTTCTTCTGATTGACCCTGTCCGGGGCGAGCCCCGGACAGGGTCAAAGCCAAAATATCCGGCATAGTTCTCCCTATGGGAGGCGGTGCTGAGATGAAGAAGCTTGGAGATCTGATGATGATCCTGGATTTGCATCGCCAAGGCGTAAAGATCGCTGCGATTGCCCGGCAGGTTGGCGTCGACCGCAAAACTGTCCGCAAATACATTCGACGGGGCATGGAAATGCCAAAGTACGGACCTCGGCAGCCCAGAGAGCGTTTGCTCGATCCACATATTGATTATCTGCGGGTTCGATTGGCATCCTACCCGGGGCTGAGCGCGCAGCGTCTGACCCGCGAGATCCGCGAGCGCGGCTACACGGGTGGCTACAGTACAGTGCGCGACGAAGTGCGCACGATGCGGCCGGCCGGCGGCGGTAAGCCTTACGCAGTTCGATTTGAAACACCGCCGGGGCAACAGGCTCAGGTGGACTTTGCCCAATTCCGGGTACGCTTTGCCAACGCGCCGGATCATGTACAGATTGTCTGGCTGTTTTCCATGGTCCTGGGGTTTTCACGACTGCTTTGGGGCCGCTTTGCACAGCGCCAGACGATGCAGACCGTACTCGCCTGCCACCGGGCAGCGTTTGAGGCGATCGGCGGTGTCCCTCGTGAAATTCTCTACGACCGCATGAAGACGGCCGTCATTGGCGAAGATGAGGATGGCCGGGTCGTCTATAACCGCACGCTTGGCGAGTTTGCGCAGCATTACGGCTATCTGCCGAAGGCATGCCGCGCATATCGCCCGGAAACCAAAGGGAAGGTCGAGCGGCCGTTCCGCTACATTCGGGAAGACTTCTTCCTCGGCGGTGTCTTTCGTGATCTCGATGATCTGAACGCGCAGTTCGACCGTTGGCTCGGCAATGTCGCCAATCCTCGGGTGCATGCATCGACCGGGCGTGTCGTTAACGAGGCCTTCGCGGAAGAAAAGCTGACCTTGCAGCTCTTGCCACTTATCCCATTCGGCGCGGTCCTCAAGCTTGAGCGCCGGATCA